>CAYTFH010000001.1:0-7059 GCA_964437095.1 uncultured bacterium
TTGCCCGGAGGAGCGGGCGGTTCGGGCTTCTGCGCGTGCCCGGGGATCACCGCGGTGAGCAGGGCTGCCGCCAGGAGCACCGCGGCGCGAACAGACCTGTACGTCACGGCTCAGGCTCCGCGAACTCCACCACGCTGTGCTTGCGAAGTTGCTGCGCGACAGACCTGGGGTCCGCGCCCGGGGCGAGCCGCAGCCGGTACACCCCGCCGGCTCCGGGCCCATCCACCACGGTGGCGCCCAGCCGTTGCAGCACGCCGCGGATGGCCGACTCCGTAGCGTCCGACCGGAAAACTACTTGCACGTGGGCCGCCTGGGACCTACCCAGGGTTCGGAAGTCGGCCCGCGGGACAGCCCAGGAACCTAACAGGGCAGCGATCACCACGGCTTCCACCACGGCCACGGCCAGCACCGCCCTGGCCTCCCGCACGCCCCACAGCCGGGCCCACCACGCCCCCCGGACCTCGCGCGAGGCTAGGCGCGCCAGGACCCGAGCCCCGAGCTCCGGAGCGGCCAACGGCACCGGCCGCGAGCGCACCGCGTCCGCGACCCCCCGAAGCCACGCTTCCTCGCGGCGGCAGGCTTCACACGTCCGCACGTGCTCGGCCACCGCCGACCGCTCCGGCTCGGACAGGGTTCCGCCCACGAACCACGGGAGCAGTTGCTGCGCCTCGTGGTGATCCACCTTCGCTCACCGCCCTGCCTCCCCAGCCTCCTGGGTCCCTCCCAGGTAGGCCCGGAGCTTCTGCTTCGCCAGGAACATCCGGGTCTTTACCGTGTTCGCCGGGCACCGCATGATGCGGGCGATCTCCTTATAGCTGCACCCGTGGAAGAAGGCCAGCTCCACCACCTCCCGCTGGTCCCGGGGAAGGCGCTGCAGGGCCTGCTCCACGGCCACCCGGCTGTCCACCCGATCCGCGTGACCGTCCGTCCGCTGGCTGTCGAGGACTTCCAGGGGCCAGGCGACCCGCTGGCGGAGACGGTCGGTGGCCTTGTTCCGGCCGATGGCGTACAGCCAGGTCCGCGGGCTGCTGTCGCCCCGGAAGCGCCGCGCGTCCGTCCATACCGTCAGCATGGTCTCGCTCAGCACGTCCTCGGCCAGGTGCGCGTCGCCCAGGAGGCGAAGGAGGTATGCGAACAGAGGGCCGCTGTACCGGTCATACCACTCCCGGAAGGCAGTAGTATCGCCCTGGGCGATGAGCCGCAACAGCTCCCGGTCCGTCATGGCTCGGCGTCCCGCCTACCCTTCGACGGCCCCCCCCGGCCCCTCCTCCGCGCCGTGCGGCCCTCCGCCCGGTTAGTCGGGGCGGCTGCCGGTCGGGTTCAGTCGATTGCGGTCAGCGCCGGACGTGGAAGGTAGTGTCCACCGCCCCGTGGGCCTCGAAGGTGTCCTCCCGCAGGGACACCACCACCCGCTCCGCCTCCAGCCAGCTGCCGTCCTCCCGCTCCAGGCGCACCCGACGGCCCGACAGCACGATCCGCCCCTCCGCGTCGTCGTACTCCCCCCGGTCGCCTGCGGCGGACCGGCCTTCCTGGACGACCCGGACGTTTCCGGTGGCCACGGCGTTGCGGGTGCTCAGGGTGATCACCACCCGGTCCGCGGTGAGCACCGCCGGCGTTTCCAGGCTCTTGCGCTCCTCCTCGTCTCGGGGCGGGCGGACCAGCCTCTCCCGCACCAGCCACTGCCCGCTGCGCTGCTCCAGCCGCACGGACCCGGAAAGCTCCACGCGGTCCTGCGACTCGGAGTACGCGATGCGTTCCGCGCGGGCGTTCTTGTCCACCTGCTGCAGCTGGACCCCTCCCTGCGCGCTGGCCTCCTCGCTGTGCAGCCACGCGTACTTCATGGGTCCCTGGGAGGTGATGGTGGTGTCCTCCTTCGCGAGCGCCGCCAGAATCCGGTCGCCCTCCCGGCCGCGGGGTGGAGGCCCGCCCTTGCGCACGAGCCGACTGGGCCCCTCAGCCTCGGCCAGCTTGTTCTTCAGGTCCGCCCACAGGGACGGTGCCGAGAGCTGCCCGTTGCGGGTCTGTAGCTGCACGTCGCCCTCCGCGAACGCCACCTCGTCCCGGTGGCGGTACTTGAGGTCGCGGCTGGAGAGCTCCAGGTCCTCCTGCAGGACGGTGACCCCCCCGGAGGCGTACGTGATCTGCGGGTTGGCCTCGTACTTCACCGTGGGGGCGCGCAAAGTGGTGCCCTTCTGCACCACCTCCACCCGACCCTCCGCCCACGCCACCCGCTCGCGCTCGTGGTAGATGAGGACCTCACACGTGATGGTGGCGTCGTCCAGCTGAAGCCGCACGTTCCCCCGGGCTTCGAACACCCCGTTGCGGGCGTCGTAGCGGACCCGCTCGGCCTGTAGCCGGCCCCGCTCCGCCCGCGGGGGCGGGACCGGCTGCTGGGCGGCGGCTTGGGCCGCCAACGCCACCACCGCGGCCAGCACCACGGGCCACCGGCTCACGGCTGCCCCTCCGGACGGGGAGGAGGAGTCTGCAGCTCCCGCACGTCCAGCTGCAGGTCCACGCCTCCTTCCATCTCCACCACGTCCTGCTTCACGAAGTACCGCAAGGTTTTGACCCTCGCACGGGTCTTGCCCAGCTGGAACTCCACGCCCTTGGGGAAGCTCAACACCGCGCGGTCGTTCACGTACACGAGCTCCGGAGCCCGCAGCCAGTCGCCCTTGGGCGAGGTTACCTCCACCCCGCCCGTGGCCACGAAGTTCTGGGTCTGGCGGTTCAACACGATGCGCCGGGCCCGCACGTCCAGGAACTCCTGCCCCTCGCGGTACACCACCGCCCGCCGCACGTCCTCCAGGGTGGCACGGGTGAGGTCCGGCGAAACCGCCACCTGGCGGGCCTGCAGGTCCACCTGGGGCTTGCCCTGGTGCCGGATAACCAGTCTCGTCTCCTCCGCCTCCAGGCGTACGGCCACGGACTGCGGAGCTGGCGCCTCTGCGCGGTCCGACCGGGCGGCCCACAGGTACCCGGTGGCCAGCAGCCCGAGGCCAGCCAACGCCCACAGAACCCGCCGGAGGTTAGCCTGCACCGCCGGAAGCTGCGTCGCCGACCCGCGGGGGCCGGCCCATGAGCTCCGCAGGCCGGAAGAAGACCCCCTCCACCCACAGGTACGCCACCACACCGCCCACGAGGAACAGCACGTTGGCCGCCCACGCGGCGAGGAAAGGGTGCAGGGCGCCCGCGCGGCCCCACGCACGGGCGGTGGACATGACCACGTAGTACACGAAGACCAGCACGATGGCCGCCGCCACCCCCGTGAACCGCCCGCCCCGGGCGCCGTGCAGGGCCAAAGGCGCGGCGACCAATGCGAACACCAACACCGCGAAGGGCGCGGCGAACTTGAAGAAGTAGTCCACGGCCGCGGCCCGCACCTCCAGGCCGCTGCGCTCCAGCTCCTTCAGGTGCTGGCGGAGCTCCGCGGCGGACATCTGGTCGGGGGTCTTCTGCTGCAGCAAGAACCCCTGTAGGTCCCCCTCCACCCGGATGTCGAGCCGGGCGAAGGCAGCTTCGTAGGTGGTGAAGCCGTTGTTGTCCAACTCCCGCAACACCCCTTCTTCCAGGTGCCACCAGCCCTCACCGTAGCGGGCCCGCTTGGCGGTGATCAGGCGGGGGAAGGCCCCGCCCACCTCGTAGATCATGACCCCTTCCAGCAGGCGGTTGGTCTCGTCCGCCCGGCGCACGTAGAAGTACCGGTTCTGGGGCCCCCGGAAGAACACGTTCTCCCGCACCCGGGGTAGGATCTCCCGGAAGATGCTCTGGCGGATGAGCTGGTCCGCCCGCTGGTTGGCCCACGGGGCGAGGTACTCGTTGACCCAGAAGGACAGCCCTGCGACCACGAGGGCGAAGGCGGCCACCGGGAGGAAGATGCGGACGAAGGGAAGGCCGGCCATGCGCAGGGCGGTGATCTCGTTGTCCCGGGCCAGCCGCCCCACGCCGAGCAGAGTGCCGAACAGGGTGGAGACAGGGAAGGTCAGGACCAGCATGGCGGGCAGCTTGTAGAAGAGCAGCCTCAACAGTGCGCCGAGGGGCACCTGCCCGCGCGCGAGGTACTCCGCCAGCACGTACAGGATGTCGCCTACCAGCAGCACGAGGAACACCGAGACCCCCATGAGGAAGGGGGGGATCAGCTCGCTGACCACGTACCGGTCCAGGGTCCGGACCAAGCCCAGGTTACCTCCTGCTCCGTCCCAGCCACTGCTGCCGGAGCTGGTCCGCGTTGGCGGAACTGAGGGCCTGCCGGACGAACTGCTGCAGGTTCACCTCGCCCCGCTCCAGGGCGTCCAGCCGGTCGGCGAAGTGGCGGGTGAGGACGAACCCCTCCTGGAAGGACGCGTCCAGGAAGGCGTCCTGCTCGTCCCGGCCCGGCAGGAACAGCCGGGCCTCCACCGCCCGCACCAGGCTCTCCCGCACCACCTGCTCCCACTCTTTGAAGCCCCGGGAGCTCACTTCGTCCCGCACCAGCTGGTGCAGGCCCACCAGCTTCTCCACCTCGTCCTTCGCCGCCGCCGTGGGTGGCTCCAGGACGGCCCGGAGGAACACCCGCAGCACGCCCCGCACGTTGGGCGCGCTGGAGGGACCTGCGACCACGTGCAGGACCTCACCCACCTGCACCTCCTTCACGAAATCCCGGGGAGACAGCAGGTTCGGCACCACCACCAGGCGCTGGAAGGGGAAGCTCGACAGCCTCAAGTACGTGGCCGCCTGCCGGACCCGCTCCTGGGTGGGCACGCGGTACTGTCGGGCCAGCTGCTCGTGCTCGGCCCGCGCAGCAAGCCACAGCTCGCGTCCCTGCGCCTTCTCGTACACCTCCCGGACCACCTCCGCCAGGCCCTGGGGCAGGGGGCCTGCGGCTTTCGCCTCTCGCGGTGCGGGGGACGTCGCCCCCCTCTCGGGAGCGGGGCTCGCCGCTCCCGTGGCACCCGGCGACGGCTGCGGGCCGTTGCCCCCCTGGGGAGGCGCCGTGGTGGTAGAGGGGCTGGGAGAGAGCGGGGGACTGGGCCTGGCGGGCGAGGCCGTCGGGTGTGGCGTGGGCGACGGCGCGGGTTGCGGGGCGGGGCCTGCCACCTGGTCCGGGAGGGTGGCCACGGGGGCTGCGCTGCTCCCCTCGCCCAGGTCCGGGGTGAGCCAGAAGGCCGCCTCCACCAGCTGCGCGGGCGAAATCGCGCTGGCTTCGAAGAACTCCCGAGCTCTGCGCGCAGCTTCGGGGGCCCGCTGGGCCACCACCTCCCGCAGCCTCCGGTGCTCCTCGGGAGCGGCCTGCAGGACCCGGTCGGGCTGCGAGGCCACCCATGCCAGGAACACCGCGTACAGCCGCTCGTCCACCCCTGCCGACACCCGGTTCTGGACCAGGTTCTCCGCTACCACACCCGCCTGCACGAGGGCACCCGTGGTGAAGGCGAAGGAAGCGGTGCCCGTGAGGTTGTTGCCCGCCCGGTCCCGGCCCGCGACCCGCACGGTGTAGCGGGTGTTGGGGCGCAGGTCCTTGGGCACGAAGGTGACGGTGCGGTCGCCGTCCGACCACGTGGCTGTCCCCCAGTCCACGCCGGGCGTGGCCTCCAGCCGCACCGTGGCGGTGGACATGGGCTCGCTGAAGGTCACCACCACCCTTGCTTCCGTCACGTTCTCCGCGCCATTGGCGGGAAGGGTGGACAGCACCGTGGGGGGGGTGGTGTCCGTGGCGGTGGTGCGGACCAGGTTGGACTCCGCGCAGCCCGCCAGCAGCGCGGCCACCAGCAACACCACGCACGCGCGCACCATGCGACCCTCCTCCAGCACTCCGAAGAATCCCGGTTACGGGACGGTTACCGCCACCGTCCCGCCCACCACGTCGTACCCCGGCGGCGCGTCGCCCTTCGGGTCCGAAAAGGCGCGGTACACCTCCCGCTGCAGGTCCAGGGTCACGAACCCCACGCGGTCCTCGAAGCCCTTGCCCAGGGCGTCCACGATCCTGCGGTCCGGGTCTGCGGCCACCACGTTCACCTTGACCTGTCGGGGCGGCCGCCCATCCACGGCCAGGAGGCTCAAGGGCACCTCCACCTGCCAGCCTCGGCGATCCCGCGCCACCGACCCTCGGTTGTACGGCTCGGGAGGCCGGGTGAACCGGAACAGCCGCGGCGGTGGGTCGGAGCTGGCCACGCTGGCCAGGAAGAAACGGTCCCCGTGCAGGAGCACGTAGGCCGCCCAGCCCTCCCCGTCGGGCTCCGGACCCCGCAGGAAACCTTCTTGGTTTCCGAATGCCACGTAATAGTAGCCTTCGGGCTGGACGGTGCCCTCCAGCTCTACGGTGACCGTGACGCGCCGGGGGTCCGGAGGCGCGGCCGCTACCAGCGCTACAGTCACGGCGAGCACGGTTACCACGGTCACAGTGCGGCGCACCCGAACCTCCACGGGCTGGCGTGCAGCGGTATTCTACCAGAACGGACGGTCGCGGGCCCCGGGAGGTTCACCCTCCGCCCGAACCCTCCTCCGGCTCCACGCCCACCACCCGGACCCCCAGCTCTGCCGCCAGCCGAAGCGCCCGCGCGTGGGCGAAGGGCGCCACCAGCACCGGCTCGAAGGGCTCCGGGAGGTGCCGCCGCGCGAACTCCACCTTGCGGACGAAGTTCAGGACGTCCTCCGGCTGGGCGAAGCCCTTCACCTCCACCAGGAACCGCCGGCTGTCGTGCACAAAGGCGTCGAACTCCACCAGCTGGCCAGGGACGCCGTACAGCTCCCCCGCGGGGTCGGGAACCGTCAGCCGTTCCGCCACGAGGGGCCCCACTCCCGCGAACTCCTCCACCACGGCGCGCACGGCCTCCTCGAAGCCCAGCCCAAACCGGTGTCCCAGGCTTCCCAAGCCCACCGTGAGCCGGCGGAGCTGGCGGCTGTGCTCCGCGAGGATTGCCGCCTGCAGCTCGAACCGGCGGTCCATGTCCGCCTGCAGGGCCCGGAACCGCTCCTCCACAGCCTCAAACCGGCGGTCCATGTCCGCCTGCAGGGCCCGGAACCGCTCCTCCACAGCCTCAAACCGGCGGTCCATGTCCGCCTGCAGGGCCCGGAACCGCTCCTCCA
>CAYTFH010000001.1:7159-27859 GCA_964437095.1 uncultured bacterium
CGGCGGTCCATGTCCTCCCGCAGCGCCCGGATCTCCTGCAGCACCTGCACCAGCTCCGCGCGGGGGCTGAGGGTCTGCGCCAGCACCCCCACCACCTCCGAGGCAAACCGAGGGTCCTCCCGGAGGAGCTTGGGGAGCTCCTCCCGCAGCCAGGCCACGAACTCTTCGCGCCCCGTGGGCGCGCGCTCCTGACCCACTCCGGCGTCCTGACTGGCGCCCATGGTGCTTTGATTGTACCCCTAACGGGAAGCTCAGCTGCGCAGCAGGGAGGTCCGGACGAAGGCGTAACCCTCCATCAGGCGGCGGGCGGTGCGGGAGTAGCTGGCACGCTCCACCCTCCAGGAGCCGGGCTCGCCGGAAACCCTGACCCGCACCGGGAAGGTCCCGCTGGGGTGAGCCAGCACCACCTCGTCTTCCGCCCGCCGCGGGCACGCTTCGTGGGCCACGGTCCCGGGGATGCAAGCCGCCACCGCTGTGGCCGCGGCCGCGGTGGCCGCGAAGGCCTTGTGCAGCGCCAGAGGACGTCCACCCAAAAGCCGCACGGAAAGGTCCGTCTGGTCCTCGCCCACCACCACGCCCTGGAGGGTCCGGTACTCCGCGGGCGGCGCCACCGCCACGGGGATGGGTACGAGCCCGTCCGGCGGGAGGTCCAGGCGCGCGGCAGCCGCGCGCTTGACGGCCTCCGCGGCCTCCAGGTGGCTGGCCTTCACCTCCCCCGGCCCCTCCGTCCCCTTCCAGCCCAAGACCTCCGCGGGGAAGAACACGCACGCGTTGGCCACGTCCACCACGCTCACGGGGACCTCGCGGCCCAGCTCGGAGACCCACAGCGGGTCGCGCTCCCTGCCCGTGGGCAGCAGCTGTCCCGTGGTGGCTCCCACGCTCTGCGCGTAGTCCAGGACCACCTCCGCGCCCGTGCCCGGGACCCCGTCGATCCGGCAGTCGCCCTCCACCCGGGGCGCGCCGTCCTTCACGGGCACCTCCGCCACCAGGACCTTGCGGGTGTTCCAGTTGAACATGCGGACCCGGGTGACCGGTCCCTGGGCCCGCACGAACCCTTCCTGGATGGCGTACACGCCCACCGCCGCGGACAGGTTTCCGCAGTTGATGTCGTAGTCCACCACGGGCTCGGTGATGCTGACCTGCCCGAACAGGTAGTCCACGTCCGCGTCCGGACGCGAGGGCGGGCCCACGATCATGACCTTGCTGGTGAGGATGTCCGCGCCACCCAGGCCGTCGATCTGGCGCGGGTCGGGGCTGCCGAACAGGGCCAGGATCAGCCGGTCCCGCAGGGCGGGGTCCTGGGGCAGGTCGTTGAAGCGCAAAAACAGCCCCTTGCTGGTCCCTCCCCGCATGATCACGCAACGGACCGGCAGCTGCTCCACCCTCGACCTCCTCAAAAATCAGCGCGTGGCCACCAGGACGGTGCACGCCGCGCCTTCTACGCCCGCGGCCTTGCCGCCCCGGCAGTGGGCCAAGCCCACCCGGGCGCCCTCGATCTGCCGCGGCCCGGCCTCGCCCCGCAACTGGCGCACCAGCTCCACCACCTGCGCCACGCCCGTGGCGCCCAAAGGGTGCCCCTTGCCCAGCAACCCCCCGCTGGGATTGATGGGCAGCCGGCCGCCGATGTCCGCCTCGCCCCGCGCCGCCCGCTTGGGGTACTCGCCCACCGGGTACAGGCCGAGCCCCTCCACCCGCAACACCTCCGCGATGGAGAAGCAGTCGTGTACCTCCGCGAAGTCCACGTCCTCCGGCCCCACACCCGACCGCTCGTAGGCGTCCTGGGCCGTGGCCCGGGTCAGGGGTTCGAAGGCCATGGACGGCAGCCCCACCTCCACGGTCCCCGTCCGCAGGGCCGCGGCCGCCAGCCGTATAGCCCTGCGGCGGTCCAGCTGCGCGGCCACCCGCTCGCTGGCCAGCACCACCGCGGCGGCCCCGTCGCTCACGGGGCAGCAGTCCAGCAGACGCAGGGGGTCCGCGATGGGCCGGGAGTTCAACACGTCTTCCACGGTAACGGGGTTCTGGAACTGCGCGTACGGGTTCAGGCTGGCGTTGCGCTTGTTCTTCACGGACACGTAGGCCAGCTCTTCCCGGCTGGTGCCGTACTCCTGCATGTGCCGGACCGCCCGCATGGCGTACACCGCGGGCATGGTCAGACCCAGGGCGCCCTCCAGGTCCTCCTCCCCGGGGGTGAGGGCGCCGCGGAAGCGGGTGGTGAGGTGCTCCACCCCGAAGGCCAGCACCAGGTCGTACTCTCCCGCCCGGATGGCCAGGTACCCCTCGCGGATGGCGGTGGCTCCGCTGCTGCACGCGTTCTCCACGTTGGCCAGGGGAATCCCCGCCAGCCCCACCCGCGCCAGCACCTTCTGGCCCAGGACCATCCCACCGTACACGTGCCCGCAGTACGCGGCCTTGATGCGGCGGCGGTCCACCCCCGCGTCCCGGATGGCCTCGTTCACCGCCTCCACCGCGAGGTCCACCGCGTCGCGGTCCGGGTGCTTACCGAACTTGGTCATCCCCGCGCCCACCACGTACACGTCCATGGCCCTTCCCTCCTTAGCGCTCCGCCGGCTGGAACCGCCAGCCCACCACGGGCCGGCCCTGCGGGTCCTTGCCCACTTCCTGGAACACCACCTCCACGGGCATCCCCACCCGTACCGCCTCGGGGTCGCAGCCCACCAGCTGGCCCAGGACCCGCACGCCCTCGGGGAAGTCCACGTACACGAGGACGTACGGGGTCTGGAACTCCGGGGTGGACTGTCTCACCACGGTGTACGTGTACACCACGCCCCGGCCGCTGAGGTCCACCCGCTCCAGGTCCAGGCCCTGACACCGGGCGCACACCTCGGGCGCGGGGAAGTACACCGCCCCGCAACCGCGGCAGCGGCCTCCCACCAGCACGCCCCGGCCGTCCACGAACCGCAGCAGGCCGGGCCGGAAAGGCACGTAGGATTCGGTCGTTGCGCTGGCCTCGGACATGATGCTCCCTCCTACCGAGCTCCCACCACGGCCCGTTCCACGAACCGGGCCTCCACCATCTGGTCGTAGCCCGACCGGAAGTCGCGGCTGAGAAGGCCGTCCTCCCACAACGACCGCACCACCGCCCTCACCGCGTCGGGCAGCACCCGCCCGTCCGCGGACAGCCCGCTCAGGTTGGCCCGCAGGATCTCCGGGCTCCAGTCCAGCTCCTTGGGCAGGATCTCCGCCACCCGGTCCAGGCGGGACCGGTGGGCTCGCAGCCACCGCAGGGTCCGGACGAACACGTTCACCAGGTCCTGCACCAGCTCTGGATCCCGCCGCGTCACCTCCGCCCGGGTGAGCAGGCCGCTGCTGATGTACGGCGCTCCGTACAGCCGCACCGTGCCCTCCACGGTCCGCACGTCGTACAGCAACCGCGCGGAACCCTCGGACACCAGGGTGGTGACGACGGGGTCCAGGTACACCAAGGCGTCCACGGCCTTGCGCCGCCAGGCCGCCACGGCGGTGGCGGGGCCGCCCACGGCCACATACTGGGCCGCGTCCGGGTCAGCCCGGAAGTACCGGAGGATGTGGCGCGCCTGCATGTGCGTGGCGGACCCGAAGCTGGTGACGCCGATCCGCTTGCCTACGAGCTGCGCGGGGGTCTGCACCCCCAGGTCCGGCTGCACCACCAGGGCCATGGCCTGGGCGTTGAAGAAGGTCAGCAGGAACTTCAGGTCCTTGCCCTGCTCGTGGGCCTTCACCACGTGCGTGAGGGTGACCGTGGCGAAGTCCACGTTGCCCGTGATGAGGGCCAAGGCCGCCTCCGTCCCTCCCCGGAAGTCCACGAACTGCACCTGGATCCCCTTCTGCTGCTCCAGCTCCCGGAAGTACCCCAGACCCTGGGCCGCGTACACGGGCAGGTACCCGATGACCCTCGGCGGGCCGATGGCCACCTGCACGGTCCTGCGCGCCGGCCCCGCGGAGGCCGAAGCCGCCGCCAGGGCCAGGAGGACCAAGAGGAGTTTCACCCCACGCACGGAACTCACCCCCTCACGCGCTGGAGAGGCTCCGTCCCCCGCACACGTACAGCAGCTGCCCGGTGATGTAGCTGGCTTCCTCGGAGGCGAAGAACAGCACCGCGTGCGCCACGTCCCCGGGCGTGCCCACGCGGCCCACGGGCACGGTCTGCACCAGCTTCTGCTGCACTTCCTCCTTCAGGCTCTGGAACAGGGGTGTATCGATGAGGGCGGGCGCGATGCAGTTCACCGTGATCCCGAACTTGGCCAGCTCCAGGGCCAGGGTGCGGGTCAGGCTCACCACCCCGCCCTTGCTGGCGGCGTAGTTGGCCTGCCCGGGACCGCCCAGCCACGCCCGGGAGGAGATGTTGATGATGCGGCCGTACTGGCGCTCCATCATGTGGGGGACCACCGCCTGGCAGCACAGGAACTGGCTCTTGAGGTTCACCCGCAGGACCTCGTCCCAATCCTCCTCGCTCATCTTCACCAGCCACCGGTCCCGGGCGATGCCCGCGTTGTTCACCAGGATGTCCACCTGGCCGAAGGTTTCCAGCGCCCGCGCCGCGAGCTGGTCGGCGCCCTCCTTGCGGCTCACGTCCGCCACCACGGCCACCGCCTGGCCCCCCGCCTGGTGGATGCGGGCGGCCACGGCCTCCGCGCGTTCCGCCACCACGTCGTTCACCACCACCCGGGCACCCTCCGCGGCCAGCTTCTCCGCCACCCCCGCGCCGATGCCCTGGCCCGCCCCTGTGACGATGGCCACTCGGTCCCGCACGCCCACCTTCCTCCCCTCCCTTCCTTAGCGACCCACGAACCGGGGCTCGCGCTTCTCCAAGAATGCCTGGATGCCCTCCTTACGGTCCTCGCTGTGCCGCAGGAGGGCGTGGCAGCGCGCCTCGAAGTTCAGCCCGGACTCCAGGTCCACGTCCAGGCTGGTGTTCACCGCCCACTTGGCGTACCGCAGGGACAGCGGAGCCTTTCGGGCGATCTCCCCGCACAGCTTCTTGGCTTCCTCCAGGTAGCCGTCTGAGGGGAACACCCGGTTCACCAGCCCGATGCGGTACGCCTCGTGGGCGTCGATGCGCCGGCCGGTGAAGATGAGGTCCTTGGCCCACCCGGGCCCCACGAGCCGCGTCAGACGCTGGGTGCCCCCCGCGCCCGGCATGCTGCCCACGTTGGCCTCGGGCAGGCCGAACTGCGCCTTGTCCGACGCCACCCGCAGGTCGCACGCCAGCGCCAGCTCCAACCCTCCCCCCAGGCAGTAGCCGTGGACCGCGGCCACCACGGGGCGGTCCAGGGTCTCCAGACGCCGCAGCAGCCGCCGGATCTGCCGGCCCATGGGATCCTCCACCACCCCGGCCTCGTACTCCTGCGCCCTCGCCCGCAGGTCTGCGCCCACGCAGAAGGCGCGGTCCCCCGCGGCGGTGAGCAGCACCACCCGCGCGTCGGGGTCGGACTCCACCTCGTCCAGGTACCGGTTCAGGAGGTCCAGCATCTCCACCGTGAGGGCGTTGAGGGCGTCCGGCCGGTTCAGGGTGAGGACCGCGAGCCGGTCCTCGCGTTGGTACAGCACCACGTCCGCCATGGCTTACACCTCCACGGGTTGCGTCCAGGCGGCCACCGCCCTGCGGCGCACCAGCTCCTCCACCTCTTCCCGGGAGTAGCCGGCTTCCTGGAGGACTTCCCACGTGTGCTCGCCCGGAAGGGGCGCGGGCCGCCGCACCCGTCCCGGAGTCTCGCTGAGCCGGATGGGGATCCCCGCCACCCGCGCAGCACCCGCCAGGGGGTGCGCCACCTCCACCACCATCTGCCGCTCGGCCACGTGCGGGGAGTCCACCAGCTCGGGGTACGTGAGGAGCGGGGCGCACAGGATGTCCGCCTCCTCCAAGACCTGTACCCACTCTCTCGTGGTGCGGGTGCGGAAGATGGGTTCCAGCACCTCCCGCAGGGCCGCCCGGTGGCGGACCCGAAGGTCGTTGGTGGAAAACCGCGGGTCGGTGGCCAGTTCCGGACGGCCCAGCACCTGGCACAGCTGCCGCCACCGGTCCGGGCTGTACGCCGCCACCATCACGTACCCGTCCCGGGTGGGGAACGCCTCGTTGGGCGCCGCGTACGGGGCGGCGCTGCCGCTGCGCTTGGGAGGCTCGCCGGCGCAGAAGAACATGGCCAGGGGCACGGTCTGGAAGGCCAGGAGGGCATCCAGCAAGCTGAGATCCACCACCTGACCTGCGCCCGTGCGCTGCCGGTGCACCAGGGCCAGGAGGATCCCCACCGCGGCCAAAAAGCCGCCCACCATGTCCGCGGCGGGGACGCCCACCTTCACGGGAGGCCCGTCCTCGGTGCCCGTGACGCTCATGAGCCCGCTCATGGCTTGCACCACCCCGTCCACCCCCGGGCGGTCCCTCCACGGGCCGCGCTGCCCGAAGGCGGAGATGCTGCAGTACACCAGGCGCGGGTTCCGCTGCAGCAGGGCGGCCGCACCCAGGCCCAGGCGGTCGGCCACCCCGGGCCGGAAGCTCTCCACGAACACGTCCGCTGCGTCCACCAGCCGCAGCACCGCCTGGAGCCCCTCCGACCGCTTGAGGTCCACCACCACGCTGCGCTTGTTGCGGTTCATGCCCACGTACGCGGCCGCGGTCTTGCTACCGTCCGGCAACGGGTAGAAGGGCGGTCCCAGTTGCCGGCCCCAGTCCCCGCCGGGAGGTTCCACCTTGACCACGTCCGCGCCGAAGTCGCCCAGCAGCTGGGTGCACACGGGGCCCGCGGCGCCCTGACTCAGGTCCACCACCCGTACGCCCTCAAGGGGAAGGGCCATCGCGCTGTTCCTCCCCGGGTCGGTTCGCAGGCCAGGGTGGGTAGCCGCGGCTGAGGGCCCGCACCGCGAACTCTCCGAAGTGGGTGGCGATCTCCTGCGCAGTGTACGGCCCGTCCCGCCGGTACCACTTGGCCACCCAGTTGCACATGCCCAGGATGGCCCAGCCGGCCAGCCGCACGTCCGTCAACCGGAACTCGCCGGCCTGGATCCCTTCCTGGACGATGTCCCGGAAGAAGCGCTCGTACCGGTCCCGCTGCTGCACGTACGCCCGCATGCGCTCGGGGGCCAGGTTCTTGCCCTCCTCGATGAAGCACACCACGTTGTCCAAATCCTCGATGAGGTGCACGATGTGGTTCTCCACCGCCAGGCGCAGCCGCTCCGAGGGAGACAGGCTGCTGCGGGCGATGCGCTCCAGCCGGCGGATGGCACGGTCCACGGTGTGCTGCAGGATCTCCAGCAGCAGGTCCTGCTTGCCCCGGATGTGGTGGTACAGGCTGCTCTTGGTGAGCCCCACCACCTCCGCGATGTCCCGCATGCTGGTGCCCTTGTACCCCTTGGTCCGGAACAGGTGCGCGGCCACCCGCAGGATGTGCTCCCGGCGCTTCTCCCCGTCCAGGCGGGCCAGCTCCGGCGCCTGGGGCGCCCTCACCGCGCTGCCCCGGCCCCGCGTGCTCCTCACCCCGCCTCCTCCTGCAGCCTGCGGCCCAGGTTTAGGCCCACCTCCAGGGCCTTCAGGTTCTGGGGCCCCGCGCTACCCCGGAAACGCTGCCGCACCGCCTCCTCCAGGGCTTCCGGGGACACCACGCCCGTGAGGGCGCACAGCATCCCCAGCGCCGCCACGTTGCCCACGGTCTCCGTCCCCACCACCTCCCGGGCGGTGCGGAACACCGGAGCGCACACCGTACGGTACGGGCCGGAGCAAGGCTGCGCTACCCGGCTGGTGTCCAGCACCACCAGGCCCCCGGCCCGCACGGCCTTCGCGTGCCGGTCCGCGGCCTGCTGAGTCAGGGCCACCAGCACGTCCACCTCCCGGCTTACAGGGTAGTCCAGGGGCTCGTCCGCGATCACCACGTCGGCCCTGGCGGACCCGCCCCGCGCTTCCGGCCCGAAGGCGTGGAAGCAGGCCGCCCACTTCCCCTGGCGGAGGGCCGCCTCCCCCAGGAGCACGCTGCCCAGCACCACCCCCTGGCCCCCAGAGCCCGCCAAACGTACCGCGGTGCGGTTCACTCCGCCCCCCCTTTCCTCGCCCGACTCCAGCACGCCTCCGCAAACTCCGGCCGCTGGCTGCGGTGCAGGATCCCAAAACGCAGACCATCCACGTGTCCCGGGGGAGCCGCGCCGTCCGGGGTCACGAACCGTTTGTGGGCCAGCATCTGCCCGACCTCCGTGAACCGGGCCTTCTGGCTCCACAGCAGCTCCGGCCCCTCGCCCAGCCGGTTGTACCGTCCGAAGTACACCGGGCAATCCGTGAGGACCTCCACGTAGCTGAAGCCGCGGTGGGCCAAGGCTTCCTTAAAGATCGCCTCGAGCCCCAGGGGGTCGTAGGCCATGCCCCGGGCCACGAAGGTCGCCCCCGCGCCCTGGGCCACGGCGCAGCCGTCGAAGGCCGGCTCCGGGTGCCCGTACGGCGCGGTGGAGGCCAGCCATCCCGGCTGGGTGGTGGGCGCCACCTGCCCTCCCGTCATGCCGTACACCGCGTTGTTGAACAGCACGCAGGTCAGGTCCACGTTGCGGCGCGCCGCGTGGAGGAGGTGGTTGCCGCCGATGCTGAGCCCGTCCCCGTCCCCCGTGAGCACCACCACGGTGAGCTCAGGACGGGCCAGCTTCAGCCCCGTGGCGAAGGCCAGAGCCCGGCCGTGGGTGGTGTGGAGGGTGCAGGCGTCCACGTAGCCCGCCAGGCGGCTGCTGCAGCCGATGCCCGCCACCACCGCCAGCCGGTCCTGGGAGATCCCCAGGGCGTGCACCGCGCGCAGCAGCGAGCCCAGGACGATCCCGTGGCCGCAGCCCGGGCACAGGATGTGGGGCATCCGGGCTTCCCGCAGGTAACCGCGCACGTCCGCGATCATACCGTCCTCCCCGCCCCTGCCAAGGCGCCGGGGCTTCCCACCCGCAGCACCGCCTGCAGGATGCGCTCCGGGTCCATGGGCGTCCCGTCCACCTGGTTCACCGCCACCACCTCCGCCCACCGGCCCACCACCCGCTCCACCTCCCGGCTCCACTGTCCGAAGTTCATCTCCGCCACCACGAAGGCCCCCACCCGCGCGGCGAGCTCCCGCAGGAAGCTCTCCGGCGAAGGCCAAAGCATCCGGGGCCGCAGGAGCCCTACGGGAACGCCCTGCGCCCGGGCCTGCCGGACCGCCGCCCGGGCGGCCCGGGCGGTGATGCCGTAGGCCACCACCAGCACCTCCGCGTCCTCCGCGCAGAACAGCTCGGGCTCCAGGTCCGGGGCGGGCAGCTCCGGCAGCTTACTCACCAACTTGCGCAGCATCTCCCCCACCTTGGGGGGGTCGGTGGTGGGGAATCCGGATTCGTCGTGGATCAAGCCCGTGACGTGGTACCGCACCCCGTCCCCGAAGCTCACCAGGGGCGGAGGCGTGCCATCCGTATACCCGTACGGCAGGTACGGCTCCTGGACCGGGGGCTTGGGCCTGCGCCAAGTACCCGCCCGCGCCAGCTCCGCCAGGTTGGGCAGGGCGGCGGGCTCCATCATGTGCCCGATGACCTCGTCGTACAGCACCACCACCGGCGTGCGGTACGCGTCCGCCAGCTCGAAGGCGCGCGCGGTGAGCTCGAACACCTCCTGGACGCCCGCGGGGCTGAGCACCAGCACGGGGTAGTCGCCGTGGCTGCCCCACTTGGCCTGCAGCACGTCGCCCTGCGCCGGAGCCGTAGGGAACCCCGTACTGGGCCCCATGCGCATGACGTCCACCACCACGCACGGCACTTCCGCCAGGGCCGCGTACCCGAGGTGCTCCTGCATGAGGGTGAAGCCCGGTCCGCTGGTGGCGGTCATGGCCCGCAGCCCGCCCAAAGAGGCGCCGATGCATGCTGCCAGGCTGGCCATCTCGTCCTCCATCTGCACGAACACCCCGCCCACCCGGGGCAGCAGCCGCGCCATCTCCTCCGCCACTTCCGAAGACGGCGTGATGGGGTAGCCCGCGTAGAACCGGCAGCCCGCGCTTAGCGCCCCGTACGCGCACGCGGTGTTGCCCCGCACCAGCTGCATCCTAGCCAACCGCCGCCACCTCCTCCCGCACCACCACGGCGAAGTCCGGGCACAGGAGCTGGCAGAGCTGGCAGCCCGTGCACCGGTCCAGGTGCAGCGCCGCGGCTTTGTCGTCGGGCCCGAAGGCCAGGACCTCTTCTGGGCATACCCGCACGCAGATGCCGCAGCTGCGTCCCTTGCACCAGCTCGGGGTGACCTCCACCCGGAAGCGGCGCGGCACGCCCTGCGGCCGGGTGCTCGGCGTCACGGAGGCCACGGGCAGGGCCCTGCCCGCATGGAAGGCTTGGAGGTTGGCCTCCACCGCCCGGCGCGGCACCACCTCCCGGATGGCCTGCTCCCACTCCTCCACGGTGAACTCCAGGTGGCGGCTGGCAGCGCCCAGCAGCACGGTGTTGGCCATGCGCACGTCCCCTAGCTCCGCGGCCGTGCGGCCGGCCTCGTAGGGCCGGGCGTCCCAGCCCGCCTCCTTCAGCCGCTCCACCTCCACCGGAGGGTAAGCCGCCTGCCAGGTGCGGTGATCCAGCTGGGCCGCGGGCGGCAGGATCTGCACCAGGTCCACCACCAACACTCCGCCCGGCCGCAGGTACGGAGCCCACCGCAAGGCCTCCGCCCACTCCAGGCTCACCAGCAGGTCCGCCCGGCCCCGCTCCACCAGGGGGCTGTGGACCTTCTCCCCGTACCGGAGGAAGCTCACCACGGCCCCACCCCGCTGGGCCATGCCCTTGACCTCGCTCTTCTTCACGTCCAGACCCCGGCGCAGGCACACCGCGGCCAGCACGTTGCTGGCCAACAACACCCCTTGGCCGCCCACGCCCACCACCAGCACGTTGCGGGTCCGCACGGCTACGCCTCCCGTCCTCGCGGCCCCACGCGCACGATGGCGTCGGTGGGGCAGATCTGCGCGCACAGGGTGCACCCCGTGCACGCGTCTGGCCGGATGGTGACCTTGGGACGGCCCTCGTACAGCTCCTGGGTCCACACGATGGCCGGGCAGCCCAGTTCCATGCACAGCTGGCAGGCGGTACACAGTTCCGACACCACCCGGAAGGGCTCGTCCCGCACCTTCACCGGCGCCTCCACGCACGGCCGGTTGGTGATGACCACGCTCACCCCCGGGTACCGTACGGCCTCCTCCAGGGCCACGAAGGTGGCCCCCAGGTCGTAGGGGTCCACCACCCGCACGAACTCCACGCCCATCCCCCGGCACAAAGCCTCCAGGTTAACCCGGGGCGCAGGTTCGCCGCGGATGGAGGTCCCCGTGGACGGGTGGGGCTGGCCGCCGGTCATGGCCGTGGTGCCGTTGTCCAGGATCAGCACCGTGATCTTGGCCCGCTTGTACACCGCGTCCACCAGGGCCGGCAGGCCCGCGTGGAGGAAGGTGGAGTCGCCGATGGCGGCCACCACGGGACCCGGGGCGGTGCCCGCCAGGGCCAGCCCCGTGGCCATGCCGATGCTGCACCCCATGGCCAGGCACGAGTCCATGGCCCGCAGGGGCTCCAGAGCGGCCAACGTGTAGCAGCCGATGTCCCCGCACACCACCGCGCCCAGGCGCCGTAGGGCCACGAAGGGAGCGGTGTGGGGGCAGCCCGGGCACAGCACCGGGGGACGTGGCGCCGTGGGCAACGACACTCCGGGCCCTGCCCGCTCCTCCGGCAGCACCCCCGCCCGCACGAACCCCTGGCGCACCAGTTCCGGCGTGAGCTCGCCCTGCTGCGGAAAGTACGCTTTGCCCTCCACGGGGATCCCCGCGGCCCGCAACGCCTCCTCCAGGAAGGGCTCCAGCTCCTCCACCACGAACAGCCGCCGCACCTGATGCGCGAACTCGCGGACTGCGTCGGTGGGGATGGGGTAGCTCATGCCCAGCTTGAGGACGCTGGCTTCCGGCAGCACCTCGCGGACCAAGGGGTAGCAGGCGCCCGAGGTGACCACGCCCACCGCCCGGTCCCGCATCTCCACCCGCAAGAACTCCGGCCGGGCCGCGGCCTGCGCCAGCCGAGGAAGCCGCTCGAGTACCTTGGGCCGGCGCTGCCGGGCGAAGGCGGGCAGCATCACGTACTTGCCGGGGTCCCGCTGGAAGGGCCGCGGCGGCACGGACCGCCGCGGCCCTAGCTGCACCACCCCGCGGGTGTGGCTGATGCGGGTGGTGGTGCGCAAAAGGACCGGAGTGTCGAACTCCTCGCTGAGCTGGAGCGCCAGCTCGGTGAAGGTCTTGGCCTCCTGGCTGTCGGAAGGCTCCAACAGGGGTACGCCGGCGAACTTGGCGTACAGCCGG
Organism: uncultured bacterium; assembly: GCA_964437095.1. GTDB lineage: Bacteria > Sysuimicrobiota > Sysuimicrobiia > Sysuimicrobiales > Sysuimicrobiaceae > Tepidifontimicrobium. Next base: position 19,447 of record CAYTFH010000001.1, read on the forward strand.
TTGTCCTGCTCGTTCTGCGAGCTGTGCATGCCGGGGTCGTCCGCGCTCACCACCACCAGACCGCCCCGCACCCCCGTGTAGCTGGCAACCATGAGGGTGTCCGCGGCCACGTTAAGCCCCACGTGCTTCATGGTGCACAGGGCCCGCACCCCTCCCATGGACGCGCCCGCGGCCACGTCCAGCGCCACCTTCTCGTTGGCGGACCATTCCACGTACACGTCCGGTAGGGTGCTCAGGAACTCCAGGATCTCCGTGCTGGGCGTTCCGGGGTAGCCCGTGGCCACGGCCACCCCCGCCTCGTACGCTCCCCGGGCGATGGCCTCGTTGCCCGTGAGCAGGGCCAGCTGTGTGCGTTCCTCCACCCGAGCGTCCACGGTTCACCCCACTTTCAACTCCAGCGGCCGCAACGCCGCCAGGATCTCGTCGTCCGTGAGCACGCGCTCGCCCACCTTCGCCGCCGCCAGCACCCGGTCCACCGCTTCCTCCGTGACCGGCAGGCCGTGCCGCTCCAGCCAGAAGGCCACGTTGGCCTGTCCACTCATGGGCCCCACGGTGATCACCTGCTCCCGGCCCACCTCGTCCGCGGGCACCCCGCTGTACACGCGGTTGGCCAGCCAGTGGTCGCCCTTGCGGAAGGCCTTGGCGATGGCCGCGGCGTGCACCCCCGTGCTGGTCTCGAAGGCGTCCTTGCCCACCACGGGGTAGTTGCACGGGATGGGGATCCCCACGGCCCGGGAGACCGCCTCACAGTACTCGGGCAGCTTCCGCAGGTCCTGCTGGATCCAGCCCAACAGCTTCAGGTTCACCAGCAGCAGGTCCATGGGGGTGTTGCCCACCCGCTCGCCGACACCCAGGCCGCAGGCGTGGACGCAGTTGGCCCCCGCCTCCAGGGCCGCCAGGGAGTTGATGAGGTCCAGGCCGCGGTCGCGGTGTCCGTGCCAGTCCACCCTCACCTCCGGCCCCAGCTCCCGGCGGATGAACCGTACCAGCCTGCGGACCCCCCACGGGGTGGCGTGGCCCACGGTGTCCGCCAGGCACACCCGGCTCGCGCCGGCGCCCACCGCGGCCCGGTACAGGGCCCGCAGGTGGGCGGGGCGGGCGCGGGTGGTGTCCTCGGTGACGTACATCACCTCCAGCCCCAGGCTGCGCGCTCTGCGCACCGCCTGCTCCGTGGTCCGCAGGAGGAAGTCCAGGTCCCAGCCTTCCACGTACTGCCGGATGGGGCTGCTGCCCAAGAACAGGGCGGCTTCAATGGCCACCCCCGAGCGCTGTTGGGCCTCGGCGATGGCCACGATGTCCGGCTCCGCGGTGCGGCCCGCGCAGTTGGGACGGATGGGCAGCTTGGCCTGGTCGATCTCCCGGGCCAGGGCCACCACGTCCGCCAGCGCTCGGGCGCTACTGCCCGGGTAACCGATGTCCGCGCGCTGGATGCCCAGGTCGGCCATCCGGTGCAGGATCTCCTTTTTCTCCTCCACCGTGGGATGCCGCACGGACGGGCTCTGCAGCCCGTCCCGCAAGGTCTCGTCGTTGAGCTCCACGGGATACGGAGGCTTCTTGGGGGTACCCGGCCCCACGTTCCAGTCGTGGATCCACCCCTGCCCTCGGTCTACAGCCTCCCGCACCACCACCACCTCCTACAGGCTCCGGCGGTCCACCACCCGCACGGCCTTCCCCACCTCCGTGCGGGGGAGCTCCTTGGGGCGCAGCACCGTGACCCGGGCGGACACTCCCAGACCCTCCCGCAGCCGCGCGGCCACCCGGCTTTCCAGCTCGTGCACGGACTCCTCCCGGTAGAAGCCCTCCCGAGCCTCCACCCGCACCTCCAGCACGTCCAGGGCCCGCTCGCGGTCCACCACGATCTGGTACTGGGGTTCCAGCTCGGGGAACCGCGTGAGGACGGCCTCCACGTCGGAGGGGAACACGTTCACCCCGCGGACGATGAGCATGTCGTCGGTGCGGCCCGTGACTCGGGACATGCGCGCCAGGGTTCGGCCGCACCGGCACGGCTCCCGGTACAGGGCCGACAGGTCGCCCGTGCGGTAGCGCAGCACCGGCGTGGCTTCCCGGGTGAGGGTGGTGAACACCAGCTCCCCACGCTCTCCGTCCGGCAGGGGATCGCCGGTGCGAGGGTCCACCACCTCCACCAGGAAATGGTCCTCGTTCACGTGCAGGCCGTTCTTAGCCTCCTGGCACTCGCACGCCACGCCCGGGCCGATGACCTCGCTGAGGCCGTAGATGTCCACGGCGCTCAGGCCCAGCCGCCGCTGGATCTCCTCCCGCATCCCCTCCGACCACGGCTCGGCCCCAAAGATGCCTACCCGCAGGGTCTGTGGCCGGACGCCGCTCTCTTCCATCACCTCCGCGATGCGCAGGGCGTAGGACGGGGTGCAGCACAGGACGGTGCACCCGAGGTCGGTCATGAGCTTCACCTGGCGGGCCGTGTTGCCCGAGGAGATGGGCAGCACCGTGCTGCCCACCCGCATGGCGCCGTAGTGGAAGCCCAGCCCACCAGTGAACAGCCCGTAGCCGTACGCGTTGTGCACCCGGTCCCCGGGCCCCACACCCGCGCAGCCCATGACCCTGGCCATCACCTCGCCCCACAGGTCCAAGTCCGCCCGGGTGTAGCCCACGAGGATGGGCGATCCCGTGGTGCCCGAGGAGCAGTGCAGCTCCAGCACCTGGTCCTGCGCCACGGTGAACATCCCGAAGGGATAGGCCGCCCGCACCTCCGCTTTCGTGGTGAAGGGCAACCGGCGAAGGTCGTCCAGGGTGCGCACGTCCTCCGGCCGCACGCCGCTGGCCTCCAGCTTCTTCCGGTAGAAGGGCGAGGCGTGGTACAGGCGCCCCACCAGCTGGCGTAGGCGTTCCGCCTGGAGCTCTTCCAGCTCCCTGCGGGGCAACGTCTCCGCCTGCGGGTTCCAGATCATCCTCCATCACCCCCGACCGCGGGCCGTTCCAGGTCCCGCTGCGCACTCCAAGCCCGCAACCGTTCCAAGATCCCTCCCGCCTGCAGGATCTCCAGCATCAGCGGGGGCAACGGCCGGCCCCGGAGTTCCCGCCCTGTGCGGACGTTCCGGACCCGCGCCTCGGACACCACCACCTCGGCCAGGTCGCCGTCCTCGAACAAGTCGGACACGCCCGGGCAGGGCAGCACCGGAAGCCCCAACGCCACCGCGTTGCGGAAGAAGATGCGGGCGAAGGACTCCGCCACCACGCAGGCTACGCCCAGGGCCTGCAGCCCTTCGGGCGCGGTCTCCCGGCTGCTGCCGCACCCGAAGTTCCGGCCCGCCACCACCACGTCCCCGGGCCGCACCTCGCGGGGGAACTCCGGCCGCACCGACTCCAGCACGTGCCGCTTGCGCTCCTCCAGGGGTGCCACCGCGTACGCCCCTGGAGCCAGCAGGTCGGTGCTGATGTCGTCCCCGAACTTCCACACCCGGCCCACCAACGGTCTCGCTAGCCACCCCTCACCCACCGCCGAGCACCTCCCTGGGGTCTGCGATGTGGCCGCACACCGCGCTGGCCGCCACGGTGGCGGGGGACGCCAGGTAGATCTCCGCCTGCGGGCTGCCCATGCGGCCCTGGAAGTTGCGGTTGTGGGTGCCGATGCACCGCTCGCCGTCGCCCAAAAGCCCCAGGTGGCCACCGAAGCACGGCCCGCAACCCGGCGGGAGGACCACCGCGCCCGCGGCCACCAGGTCCGCTAGGATCCCCCTGCGGCTCGCCTCCTCGTACACCGCCCGGGAGGCCGGCCCCACCAACAGCCGCGTGCGCGGGTGCACCTTGCGGCCCCGGAGGTAGCGGGCGGCTTCCTCCAGGTCCTCCACGCGGCCGTTGGTGCACGACCCGAGGAAGGCCTGGTCCACGGGCACCCCCCGGACTTCCCGCGCCGGCCGTACGTGGTCCACCCGGTGGGGCAAGGCCACGAGGGGCTCCAGGCTCGACAGGTCCACGGCCACGGTGCGCTCGTAGGCCGCGTCCGGGTCCGGCTGCGGCCAGTCCGCTCCGTCCTCTCCGTAGAACCGGCGGGTGACACCGTCCGCGGGGAAGAAGCAGAACTTCGCACCGGCCTCCACGGCCATGTTGGCCACGCTCATGCGTCCGGCCAGGTCCACCCTGGCCACGGCCTCCCCCGCGAACTCCAACGCCCGGTACTGGGCGAACTCCGACCCGTACGAGCCCAGCAGGTGCAGGATGAGGTCCTTCCAGCTCACCCCGGGGCGCAGCCAGCCCGTGAGCTCACAACGGATGGTGGGGGGGGCCTGGAACCACAGGGTCCCCGTGGCCACCGCGTACGCCATCTCCGAGGTGCCGATCCCCGTGCCCGCGGCCGCCACCGCCCCGTAGGTGGTGGAGTGGGAGTCGGTGCCCACCACCAGCATCCCGGGTCTCACCAGACGCGTCTCCACCAGGAGCTGGTGGCAGATCCCCTGGCCCGTGTCGAAGAAGTGCCGCACGGCGAAGCGCCGCGCGCCCTCACGGATACGGCGGTGCAGGCTGGCCACCGCGGCCGAAGGCGGCGGGGAGAAGTGGTCCAGCACCACCGCCACCCGATCCGGGTCCCAAAGCCGGCGGATCCCCAGCCGCTCCAGGGTGTCGAACAGGGTGCTCGCGAAGATGTCGTGCACCAGACAGAGGTCCACCCGGCACGTGGCGAACTCCCCGGCCCGTACCGGACGGCCCGCGGCCCGGCTCAGGATGGCTTCCGCGAGGGTGTGCCCCATAGGCTGCCCGACCGTTCGGTCGACTCCAGGGTCTTGCGCCCGCCCGGCCGCTTCAATGAGCCACCTGAGGGTTTCTTCTGGTGCAAGCGGACCAGCCGCCCGGGTTGGCTAGGACAGGCGGGCCAGCCGGGTTGGCGCGGGCGCTTCATTGACAGCCCCATCCGCCCGGAGGACAAATAGGCCGGGCGACCGGAAGGTCGGTCGGCCCCGCGCGGCGTATCATAGTGTGCGGGAGGTGGCGGACGGTGGGGCCGAGCGGGCAACTCGCGACCCTCTCCAGTTCGCTTCCCGCCTGCGGTGCGCCGCTCGAACTCCAAAAAAGGGAGGTGGGTCCAGTGAGGCGTCCGTTCCGCGTGCGGCGTGGGCGGGCCGCCCTCAGCCTGGGGGTGGCCGCGGTCCTCGCGGGGGTCCTGGTGTATCCTCTGTTGGCCGCGCCCGCGGCCCGGGTGGGAGCCCCGTACCGAATCGGGTTCATCGCCTCCGTCACCGGTCCCGGTGCCAGCCTGGGCACCCCGGAGCGGGACGTGGCGAGGCTGGTGCAGGAGCGGCTGAACCGGGAGGGCGGGTTGACCGGCCCCGACGGGGTCCGCCACGAGGTCCAGATCCTCATCAACGACGACCAGAGCCGCGCGGACGTGGCGGCCAGCCTGGCCCGGAGGCTCATCGAGCAGGACCAGGTGCACGTGCTGGTGGGCACCACCCTGAGCGGGCCCAGCTTGGCCATCGTGCCCATCGCCACGGAGCTGCGGACGCCCAACATCTCCATGGCCTCCGCCCGGGCCATCATCGAGGACCCGCAGACGAAGCGCATGCGCCCGTGGATCTTCAAGCCCGTGCCGGAGAACCTGCACTCCGCGGCCAAGCAGGCGGAGTACCTGAAGGCGGCGGGGATCAACCGCGTCTGCCACCTGTACGAGAACACCGCTTACGGACAGGACACCTTCGCCAGCGCCAAGGCGGAGTTCCCGAAGCTCGGCATCCGAATCCTGTACGGGGACTCCTTCGACCGGTTCGCCACGGAGTTCCCGCAGGTCACCCGGGTGCGGGCCAGCGGCTGCCAGGCGGTGGTGATCGGCTCCATCCCGCCCGCGGCGGCGGTCATCAACGTGGCCGTGGCCGGGCGGGTGGGCCCCCGCAAGATCGTGCACGGGCACGGCGCGTGCAGCCCGGACCTGATCCGCACCGCGGGCCAGGCGGCGGAGGGCACCGTGATGCCGTGCGGGAAGATCCTGGTGGCGGACCAGCTGCCCGCCAACGACCCGGTGCGCCGGGTGAACCAGGAGCTCATCGCGGAGTACAGCCGCCTCACGGGCGGACAGCCCATCAGCACCTTCGCCGGCCACGCCTACGACGCCCTGCAGTGGGCCCTGTTGGGCCTGCGGGCGGTCCCCGACGGCCAGCCCCTCGCCCGGGCGCGGGAGCTGGTGCGGGACGCGGTCGAGGGCATCCGCAACTACGTGGGGACCCACGGGGTGATGAGCCTGAGCCCTGAGGACCACCTGGGCTTCAACCCCAAGGACTTCGTGATCGTCACCGTGCAGGGCGGACGGTTCGTGCTGCTGCCCCCCGAGCGGTGGAAGTAGGTGCCGTGAGGTCCGTGGCGGAGCCCGCCACCAAGGAGCTGCCCGCCCAGCGGGCGCCCGGGCCGCGGGGGCAGCCGGCTTCCCCCGCGGCCCGCCGGTTGTCGTACCGGGCCGCGCTGGCCGTGGGCGGTGCGGCCATCCTTGTGGGGGTTTGGCTTTTGGGCAGCCGCCTGGGCTACGGCGCTGGGGAGTACCTGCAGCTGCTGCTGGACGGCACCGTCACGGGCTCGGTGTACGCCCTGGTGGCGGTGGGCTTCACCGTGGTGTACCGCGTGACGGGGATCATCAACTTCGCCCAGGGCGCCTTCGTGATGCTGGGGCCCATGCTGGCCATCACCTTCTACCAGGCTCTCGGCAGCGCCGGCGCGGGGGCGTTGCTGGCGGGTGCCCTGGCCGCGGTGGCCCTCACCGCTGCCCTGGCCATGGCGGTCCACCGGTTCGCCCTACACCCCGCCCGGGGCGCTTCCGCCCTCACCCGCATCATCATCACCGTGGGCGTGTACATCAGCCTCCAGGGGCTGGCGCTGCGGGTGTGGGGCCCGAGGCCGTACGTGATGCCCGCCTTCACCACCCTGCAGATGGCGGACCGGCTGCTGGAGCTGGGCCCCGTGGCCGTGCAGGCCCAGAGCCTGTGGGTGTGGGGTGTGGGGCTTCTGGCGGTGGCGGCCCTGGCCCTGTTCTTCGAGCGGACCGTGGTGGGCAAGGCCATGAGGGCGTGCGCGGTGAACCGCACCGCGGCCCGCCTCATGGGGATCCGGGTGGACCGCATGGCCACCCTGGCCTTCGGCCTGGCGGGTGTGCTGGGCGCGGTGGCGGGCATCGTCCTGGCACCGTCCACGCGGCCCACGTACGACATGGGCCTGGAACTCGGGCTGAAGGGGTTCGTGGCCGCCATCGCGGGCGGGCTGGTGAGCGTCCCGGGTGCGGTGGCCGGCGGGCTGGCGTTGGGGGTGCTGGAGGGCCTGTGGGCCGGGGTCACCGTGGCGGGCTTCAAGGACCTGTTCGCCTTCGTGATGCTCATCCTCCTGCTGTTGGCCCGTCCCCAAGGCTGGCTGGAAGGGGGCCACGAATGAGGCGGCCGTCCTGGAGTCGCACGTGGCTGGCCGCCGCGGCCGTGGTGGTGGCGGTGGGGCTTTGGAACTTATCCCAGCCCGGCGCCGTGTCCCGGGTCACCTTCGGCCTCGTGAGCACCGACCTCCTCATCCGGGCAGGGCTGTTCACCGTGGTGCTGGTGGGGCTGAACCTGCTCATGGGCTACGCGGGCCAGGCGTCCCTCGGCCAGGCGGCCTTCTACGGCATGGGCGCGTTCGCCTCCGCGGTGCTCACCGTGCGGGCTTCGGTGCTGGGGATCCCCGCGGCGGTGGCCGGGGCGTGGTGGTGGCCGTGGCTGGTGATGGCGGCCGCGGCGGTGGCCGTGGGCGGCTTCGCCCTGGTGGTGGGGCTGGCCATCCTGCGCCTGCGGGGCCACTACCTGGCCATGGCGACCCTCGGCTTGGGGATCATCGTGTACATCGTTTTGCGGGAGAACCTCGGCATGCCCCACCTCAACCTCACCGGCGGGTTCGACGGCATCGTGGGTGTGCCCCGGCTGCGGGTGGGCCGCGCGGAGCTGTGGCCGGTGCAGGTGTACTACTTCGTGGTGTGGCTGGCGGCGCTGGCCGCCATGGCCCTGGGCCTGAACGTGGTGCACTCGCCCGTGGGTAGGGCCCTGCGGGCCCTGCACGGCAGCGAGCTTGCGGCGGAGAGCGTGGGCGTGGACGTGGCCCGCCTGAAGGCCAAGATCTTCGCCCTCAGCGCGGCCCTGGCCTCCGTGGCGGGCAGTCTGTACGCCCACTTCCAGGCCGCGGTGGTCCCGGACACCTTCGGGTTCGTCCCGTCCCTGGAGCTGGTGGTGATGTCCGCGGTGGGGGGCATGAGCAGCATCTGGGGCGCGCCCCTGGGCGCCCTGGTGGTGCTCCTTCTGGAGCAGCTCCTGCGCACCCACGTCCTCGGCCTGGTGCCCGCGGTGTCCGGGGAGCTGGAGCCCGTGGTGTTCGGGGCCATGCTGGTGGTGGTCATGATGTTCTGGCCCGCGGGGCTGGTGAGCGCCCGCAGGCCGCAAGCCCC
>CAYTFH010000001.1:27959-40315 GCA_964437095.1 uncultured bacterium
CGCGGGGCTGGTGAGCGCCCGCAGGCCGCAAGCCCCCCTGTGGAGCGGGTCGTGAGTGGGGACGTCCTCCTCCAGGTGGACCGGGTGACCAAGGCCTTCGACGGCCTGGTGGCCCTGTCGGAGGTGTCCCTGCAGGTGCGAGCCGGGCAGATCAAGGGGCTCATCGGTCCCAACGGCGCGGGCAAGACCACCCTGTTCAACGTCATCGCGTGCTGCCTGGTCCCCACCCACGGGGACATCGTGTTCTGCGGGCAGTCCCTGGTGGGCCTGTCCCCGCACCGGGCCGCGGAGCTGGGGATCGCGCGGACCTTTCAGAACGTCCAGGTGTTCCCGGGCATGACGGTCCTGGAGCACGTGCTGGTGGGGCTCCACCGGCAGGCGCGGGCCGGTCTAGTGAGCGCGGCCCTGCAGACGGTGGGGCTGCGGCGTACGGAGGTCCAGCTGCGGGAGCAAGCGGAAGCCATCCTGGACCGCCTGGAGCTATCTCCGTGGGTGGACGTACCGGTGGAGACTTTGCCCTTCGGCCTGCTGCGCCGGGTGGAGCTGGCGCGGGCGGTGGCGGTGCGCCCCAAGCTGCTCCTGCTGGACGAGCCCGGCTCCGGCCTCAACCCCACGGAGAAGCAGGCCATGAGCCAGCTGGTGCGCAGCCTCCGGGACGAGGGGATGACGGTGTTCCTGGTGGAGCACGACATGACCATGGTGATGGGCTTGGCGGACGAGGTGGCGGTCCTGGACCACGGGGCGCTGCTGTGCGAGGGCCCGCCGTCCCAGGTGCAGGGGGACCCACGGGTGGTGGCCGCCTACCTGGGGGAAGGGGACGATGCTTGAGCTGGAAGGGGTGAGCGCGGGCTACGGCAGGCTGGTGGCCCTCCGGGACGTGTCCCTGGAGGTGCCCTCAGGCCGCGTGGCCACGGTCATCGGCGCCAACGGCGCGGGCAAGACCACCCTGCTGCGGGTCATCTCCGGGCTGCTGCCGCCCCGCTCCGGCCGGGTGCGCCTAGCGGGTCAGGACATCACCGGATGGCCGGCGGAGCGGGTGGTGGCCGCGGGGGTGGCCCACGTGCCCGAGCGGCGGCAGCTGTTCGGTTCCATGCGGGTGGAGGACAACCTCCTCCTGGGCGCCTACCTGCGGCTGCGGCGCGAGCCCCGGCGCCGGGTGGAGGAAGACCTGGAGAGGGTGTACGAGCTGTTCCCGCGGCTTCGGGAGCGCAGGCGGCAGGTGGCCGCCACCCTGTCCGGGGGCGAGCAGCAGATGCTGGCCATCGGACGCGCCCTCATGGCCCGACCCCAGGTGCTGCTGCTGGACGAGCCGTCCCTGGGGCTGGCGCCCTTGCTGGTGCGGGAGCTGTTCCGGGTGGTCTGCCGGCTGCGGGACCAGGGGTACACGGTGTTGCTGGTGGAGCAGAACGCCCACCAGGCCTTGCGGGTGGCGGACGTGGCCTACGTGATGGAAACGGGGACGGTGACCCTGAAGGGCAGCGGGGCCGAGCTGCTGGCCACCCCGCAGGTCCAGGTGGCCTACCTCGGCGGGACCGCCTAGACCACTCCGCCCCCTCGTCGCGAAGGTCTAAGGTTTGTGGGACACCCTCCCGGGGATTCACCGGACGACCGACTCCAGCCAGCCCCGGCGCACCAGGGCCTGCACGTGCCTCCCCTGGCCCACCTTGGTCCTCTCGTTGAACGCCTCCACCCGGGTGTACACCCGCCGCCGTTCCAGGCGCTCCAGGGTGGCGCGGACCCGCACCCGCATCCCCACCGGGGTGGGGGCGAGGTGCACCACCTCCACCGACCAGCCGACCGCGTCCTCGTCGGGTTCCAAGTACGGGAGGATCAGCCTGCGGCTTGCTTCCTCCATGTGCCGCACCATGGCCCACGTGGCGTACACCGGGTGCACCAAGCCCAGGCTGTCGAAGTGCGCCACCATGGACTCGTCCACCCGCACGTCCAGCTCGGCCGTGGCGCCCGGGCGGAGTCCTGGCTTCACGCCGCCTCCCCCGGCAACAGGTCCACGAAGCGGTGGCGGTCCCGCTCTACCCGCGGGCCCCACCGGAAGGGTACGGGGAAGCGGAAGGCAGGACCGCGGAAGGTGAAGGTGTGGTACTCCCCGAACTCCCCGCAGGGGTCGGCGCCCGCGGCGTGGACGGCCTGCAGGAAGGCCTCGTCCAGCTCCGCACCCACCCACTCCGGCCTGCCGCGGGCGAGGTCCACGGAAACCACCACCGCCCCGTAGCCCAGACTCAGGAACTCGCGCACGAGGCGTGCGGGCTCGCCTCCCCAGAGGGGCTCCACGTGCGCTAGGCCCGCACGCCGCACCCGTTCCTCGTACCAAGCGCGTACGTCCTGAAGGTGCACGTTGCCGAAGGCCACCGCCCCACACCCTCGCCGCTTCAGGTCCTCCAGAACCTCCAGGAAAGCGGCCTCGAAACCGTCGGAGGTCACCGGCCGCTGCACCAGCTCCACGCCTAAGGCCTGCGCCTGGGCCCGCACCAGCTCTGCCCGCACCCCGTGGAAGCGCACCCGGCCGGAGCTGGCCTCGAACAGGTTCACCAGCCACCGCACCGCGGCGCCCTGCGCCTGGAGGCGGTGCAGGGCCAGGGCCGAGTCCTTCCCGCCCGACCAGCTCAGGGCCACGTTCACAGCCAACCCAGCCGCTCCTGCTCGAAGCGGTGCTTCTCCTCCCACGCCTCGCGGGTGGGCTCGGACACCCGCACCTCCGGGCCGGGACGGGCGAGGAAGTGGCCCACCACCTTGGTGGCCATCTGCCCCCCCACCTCCACGAAGCAGTAGCCGTAGCCGTCGAACTCCCACGGCTGGCCCAGGCCCAGCTCGTGCAGGATCTGGGAGGCCGCTGCCCGGGCCTGGGCCTCCGCGAACACCCCTGCCTTGGGCAAGGGCATACCGTTGGCCATGGGGATCTCCACCACGTCCCCCACCGCGAACGCCCGCTCGTGGCGGGTCCGCAGGGTCTTGGGGTCCGCGCGGATCCAGCCCCCCTCCGCCAGGCCGCTCTTCACCACCACCTCCGGAGCCCGGTGCGGCGGAACGGCCACGAGCACGTCGCACTCCAGCTCCCCGTCCTCGAACACCACCCTCCCGGGCTCCACTCGGACCGTCTTCCGGTTGGCCTCGAAGCGGATCCCCTTGGCCGCCAGCTGCCCCTCCACCGCACCGCACGCGGCAGGGCCCGCGGCCGGGAGGGAGGTGGGCTGAGGGGTGAAGGCCACCAGCTCCACCCGGTCCCGCAGCCCTTGCCGCCTGAAGAAGTCGTCCAACAACATGACCGCCTCGTACGGCGCGGGCGGGCACTTGTACGGCAGGCCCAGGATCCCCACCGCCACCCGGCCCCCGCGCACCCCGCGCACGTCCGCCCCCCGCCGAACCACGTCGTCCGGGTCGTACAGGTTCACCGCCCAGGACATGCCCTCCACCAGATCGGACCGAGGCTGGGCGCCCAGGGCCACCACCAGGTAGTCGTACGCCAGCGCACCGGTTCGGGTCCGGACCCGCCGGGCGTCCGGGTCCACGGCCACCACCTCGTCCTGCACCCACCGTGCCCCGTACCGAGACAACCCCGCGAGGGATCGGCTTCCCGAGGCGAGGTCCGCGGACCCCGCCAGCACCCACAGCTTGCGCAGCCCCAGGAAGAAGCTGTCCCGGCGGTCCACCACCAACACCTCGTGCCCGGCTCGGGCCGCGGGGGCCAGTGCCGCCGCCGCGGTCACCCCGCCCACTCCGCCTCCCGCCACCACGATGCGCGCCATGTCCGCCTCCTGGAGGTCCCACTACGGTCCAGGATACCCGGTACGGCTGCACCAGTCGAAGGGGTGAAATTTTTAGCGCACGAACTTTCCGGATTGCCAACCGGGTCTTGTGGTGCTAGGGTCGAGTTGCCAGCGGAAGCGCGGCACCGAGGTGGGAGGAGGTGCTCCGCAAGGAGTAACCCGGCCTAACTCGGAGCGAGCGGTCCGCTGGCGTTTTGGTTTTCCCTCCGGTGGTATCCTCGAAGCGGCAGTTCCCGAGGAGGATCCATGCAGGTCCTGGCCCAGAGGCGTCGCTCGGTACCCGTGCGGATCGGCTCGGTCACCGTGGGAGGGGGCGCCCCGGTTGCGGTGCAGTCCATGACCAACACCGACACCGCGGACGTGGACGCCACCGTGCGCCAGATCCGCCAGCTGGCGGAGGCGGGCAGCGAGCTGGTCCGGGCCACGGTGAACACCGAGGAGGCCGCCCGCGCCGTCCCCCGCATGGTGGACCGGCTGCGGCAGGCTGGGGTCCAGGTGCCCGTGGTGGGCGACTTCCACTACAACGGCCACCTGCTCCTCACCCGCTACCCCGAGTGCGCCCGGGCCCTGGACAAGTACCGCATCAACCCCGGCAACGTGGGGCCCCGCGGCCACGACGAGAACTTCCGGGCCATCGTGGAGGTGGCCCTGCGCTACGACAAGCCCGTCCGCATCGGGGTGAACTGGGGCTCCCTGGACCCGGAGCTGCTCACGGAGCTGATGGAGGAGAACGCCCGCAGGCCCGAACCCCTGGACGCCCGGGAGGTCACCCGGCTGGCCATGGTGGAGAGCGCCCTGCGCTCCGCCCGCCTAGCGGAGTCCTTCGGCCTCCCGCACGACCGCATCGTGCTGAGCGCCAAGGCCAGCCACCCTCCGGACCTCATCGAGGTGAACCGCGCCCTGGCCCACCGGTGCGACTACCCCCTGCACCTGGGCCTCACCGAGGCCGGGATGGGCCTCAAGGGCATCGTGGCGTCCACCGCGGCGCTGGCGGTACTGCTGCACGAGGGCATCGGCGACACCCTCCGGGTTTCCCTGACCCCCGCGCCCGGGGGCGACCGCACGGAGGAGGTGCGGGTGGCCCAGCAGATCCTCCAGAGCCTGGAGATCCGCACCTTCTTCCCCCAGGTGAGCGCCTGCCCCGGCTGCGGCCGCACCCGCAGCACCTTCTTCCAGGAGATGGCGCAACAGGTGGAGGCGTACATCCGGACCCGCATGCCCGAGTGGAAGGAGCGCTACCCAGGGGTGGAGGAGCTGCGGGTGGCGGTCATGGGCTGCGTGGTGAACGGGCCCGGGGAGAGCCGCCACGCGCACGTGGGCATCAGCCTGCCCGGCACCTTCGAGGAGCCCCGCGCGCCCGTGTACGTGGACGGCCGCCTGCTGACCACCCTGCGGGGAGATGGCCTCGTACAGGAGTTCTGCAGCATCCTGGAGTCCTACGTGGCCACCCGGTTCGCTCCCCGGGGGGCCGTGGCCCGGCCCGACTAACCGGCCCCCGGCGTCAAAGCGATTGCCTTGACAACGGCCGCGGGCGTGCTATCCCGTGGAGGTGGAGGCGCCCTGCCTCCGAGTCTGCCCGGAAAGGAGGTGAAGGCATATGGTGTGGGCGAACTGGGTCAACGCCCTGGTGGGCGTGTGGTTCGTGCTGTCGCCCTTCGTGCTCGGCTACTCCGCGGACGCGGGGCGGACTGCCACCAGCATCGTGGGCGGCCTCATCCTCCTGATCCTCGGCGCGTGGGCGGCCAGCAACGAGGACGCACGCCGCAAGGTGTGGATCCAGTACGTGAACGGCCTGGTGGGCATCTGGTTCGTCATCAGCCCCTGGGTGCTGGCGTTCACGCAGGATCCCGCGGCTATGTGGACGTCCCTCATCGGGGGCGCCATCGCGGTGGTGCTGTCCGCGTGGCTGGCCTTCGGCGTGCTCCCGAAGGAAGCGGCCACCAAGTGAGCGGCCGGTTCTGGGGCCGCCCGGGCCTGCGGGCCCGGGCGGCCTTTTCGTTTTCCCTGGAGCGCCTGGCACGCGATGTGCTAGCATCCCGTGCCATAGAGAGCTTTCACGGGAGGTCGCTGGATGCACAGCCTCGTGTACGCGGCCGCACTCCTCGTAGCCTGGAGCGCTTCCCTCACCCACCTGTCCCTGCACCTGCTGCAGGTGCCGGAGGAAGACCGGCTGCTGGCAGGGGTGTTCATGGGAGCCGCGTACACCCTCCTGGGAGTCCCCCTCACCGCGCTCTTCTGACCGCTGCCGGTACGGTCAGCCGAACAGCCGCGGCTTGCCCAGCAGGGCCCGCAGGGTGGTCATCTTGCCGATGTGGTAGCCGCGGTGGTAGGCGCTGAAGGCCAGCATCTCGCCCACCGTCCGGTAGGGGGAGGCGTCCACCGGGCGTTCCAGGTCGCCGCTGGCCAGCAGCTGGAGCAGCTCCCGGTGCGTGGCCTCGAACGCCGCCCGCACGTCCGCGAGGAGCGGGTAGTCCGCCTGGCCTCCGGTCCCCGGAGCGAACAGGGCCGCGTACCCGTCGGGCACCGGGGCGTTCAAGCCCGCCTTGCGCAGCAGCACCCCGTCCGCGTGGGCCAGGTGTCCCACCTGCCAGATCACGGGTGAAAGCCCACCCACCACCCTGCGGGCTTCTTCCTCGGAGACGTCCTGCAGGCACCGCAGGACGCGCTCGAAGGTGGCGGTCAGGGCGAAGCGCAGCACGTCCCTGGCGTCCACGGCCGTCCCCTTCCCGAAGCGTCCTGAGGCAGCATTCCGCCTCGGTCCGCCGCGGTCCTGCCGGCGCTACGCCGGGGGCGCCCCCAACCGGGTCACCAGCAGCTTGTCGATGCGGGGACCGTCCAGGTCCACCACCTCGATCTCGTAGCCCGCCACCGTCACCCGGTCGCCCACCGCGGGGATCCTGCCCAGCAGGTGCAGCACCAGCCCCGCCGCCGTGGTGGCGCCCTCCGCGTCCACGTCCTCCTCCCGCAGCCCCAACCGGTCCAGGAGCTGGTGCAAGGGCAGGCGTCCGTCCACCAGCATGGAGCCGTCGGGCCGCACCACCACGCCCGGCTCCTCCTCTCCGTGCTCGGAGGGGATCTCGCCCACCAGCTCCTCCAGCAAGTCCTCCAGGGTGACCCAGCCCGCGGTCCCGCCGTACTCGTCCAAGACCACGGCCGCGTGTTGGCCCTGCTCTTGGAAGCGGCGGAGGGCTTCCAGCACCCGCACGGTCTCGGGGATGGCCAGCACCGGCCGCATGAGGTCCTCCACCCTGGCGTGCCGGTCCGCGCCCACCAGGTCCCGGGCGAACAGGACCCCCACGATGTGGTCGAGGTCACGCCGGTAGACGGGGAAGCGCGAGTAGGTGCTCGCCCGCACCCGGGCGATGGCCTCCTCCACCGTGGCTTCCACAGGCACCGCCACCAGCTCCGTGCGGGGCGTCATGACCTCCGCCACCACCCGGCCCGTGGCTTTGAGGACGCCCTCCAGCACCCGCGCCCCCTTCTCCTCGATGAGGCCCGCCCGGAGGCCCTCTTCCACCAGGCTGCCGAACTCCTCCACGGTCATCCGCTTCGCGCCCGCGCCCCGCTGGCCCAGCAGCCACAGCGCGGCGTTCACCGCGGCAGCCAACAGGAACGCCAGGGGAGCCACCGCGCGGGCGAACCAGCTCATGGGGACCGCCAAGGTGACCGCGAGGTCCTCCGCCCGGGTCAGGGCCAGGCGTTTGGGCACCAGCTCCCCGAGCACCAGGGAGGCGAGGGTGACCCCGACCACCACCACCGCCACCGACAGGGGGCCCGCGTACGGAGCGAGAGGCGGCCAGACCTGGAGGAGCTGCGCCAGGGGCTCGGCCAGCCGGGCGCCCGAGTACACGCCGGCCAGGGTGCCCACCAGGGTGATACCCACCTGGACCGCGGCGAGGAACCGGTCGCGGTGGACCACCAGTTCCAGAGCGACCTCGGCCCGCCCGTCCCCCGCGCGTTTGCGCCTCTCCAGCAGCCCCGGGCGGGCGGTCACCGCGCTCATCTCCGCGGCCGCGAACAGACCGTTTATGAGGACGAGGGCGAGGACCACGAGACCTTCCCAGTACCAGGCCATGGCGTCACCGACCCGCAGCCGCCAGCCAGGCCACGAGCCAGCCGGCCCCCGCCGCAGCCAGGGCCGTCCCCATCCAGAGTTGCACCGACCAGCCCAGACCAGAGACCTGCGGTAGGGCGAAACCGCCGCCCGTGCCGTACAGCACGTCCACCGCTCCCATCTGGCCCACCACGAGGAACGCGGCGGCGCAGAAGGCCGCCGCGACCCCGGCCGCCACCGCCTGCAGTTCGCGACCGTCACGTGCCCGCGCCCGGGCCGCCAGCAGGTCGGCCACCAGACCCGTGAGCAGAGCAGCGGCTACGAACCCGTAGTGGTCCCGCAGGCTGGCGAGCAAGGCGCCGCTGGCGCCCAACACCGCCGTCCACCCGCCCGCGGGCAACGGCTCCACGCGGTGGACCGCCACCAGGATCCCGGCGACCAGGCTCGCCTGCACGAGCAGGCTCAGGACTCCCACCGCCTCACCGAAGTAGAACAGCCCGTACCGGTAGGTCTGCAGCCCCGTCCGCAAGAAGCCCGCGGAGGGCCACGGGTCCACGTACGGGTGGGCGAACTGGGTGAGGAAGGCGAAGGTGGACAGCAGCGCGAACACCCCCGGCACCCGGTGCCACCCCGCCCCGGAACAAGCCGCCCGCCAGCCCAGGTACACCAGCGCCCCCGCCTGCAGCAGCGCTCCCGGACCCAACAGGCCCGGCAGGGACTCCAGCCGGACGAATCCGGCCGCCGGCGTGCGGGCTCCGGCGGTGGCGGTGCTCACCAACCACCCCACCAAACCCACCGCCCCCGCAGCCGCCCGCCCCCGCGCGTCCGTGGGGTCAGCGCGCGCCCGACACGCTTCCATGGCAGCGCCCGCCGCCGTCGCCAACAGCGCCAGGAGGTACGGCAGGTGCCACAGGCTCAAACCCGCGGGGAAGTGGGGTGGCCCGGGCCGGGAGGGGAACGTCCCCCACCAGCCCGCGTCCCGCACCAGGTGGTTGTGCGCCCAGGCGTCCGCGTACAGAGCCACCACGGCCACCGCCACCGCGACACCGGTCCACCCTGCGACCTCCCGCGCAGCGCGGCCCTGCCGGACCTGCATCTAGTCCACGCCCCACGAAGCTGCGCGGGTCGGGGTCACCTCCACGATCACCGTGGAGGGCGGTTCGATGGCCGCCTCCTGCCGGTACTGGGGGTACTTGCCGTAGAGGAGTACCCGGGCCCGCCGGAAGTGGGGCCCACCGGTGAGCACCCTGGCCCTCCCCTGCACCAGCACGCCGGCCAGCCGGCCCCAGTCCCCCGTGTACACGTCCGCCACCACCGCCACGCGGGGGTGGGCCTTCAGGTTCTGGACCTTCTGGCTTCCGGCGTCCGCGGCGAAGTACAGTTTGCGCCCGTCCCACACGTGACACACGGGGACCACGTGGGGCTGGCCCTGCGGGTCGGTGGTGGCCACCCGACACACCCGCTCCAGCAGCCGCACCACGGTCTTGGCCAGCCGCATCCCGCGTCGGATTTTCGGCACCGCCGCCGCGAACCCTGCGCCGTGGCCTAAACTGGACCCCGTGAGGGCGTTCGTGACGGGAGTGACGGGGTTCGTGGGCAGCCACCTGGCCCAACGCCTGGTGCGGGAGGGCTGGCAGGTCCGGGGGCTGGTCCGGCCGGGCCGGGAGTTGTCCGCGGTGCCCGAAGGGGTAGAGCCCCTGGTGGGCACCCTGGACCAGCTGGACGTGCTGCGGGCCGGCTGCCGGGATTGTGAGGTGGTGTTCCACGTGGCCGCGGAGCTGGACGGATCGGCCCCGCGGGACCACATCTTCGCGGTGAACGTCCAGGGCACGGAGAACATGCTGAAGGCGGCGGTGGAGGCGGGCGTGCGTAGGGTGGTGTTCACCAGCTCCGTGGCGGTGTACGGCGAAGCCGCCCCCGACGGCGCGGACGAGGACACCCCTGCGAGGCCCAGCCACGCGTACGGGGAGTCCAAGGTGCGGGCCGAAGACGCCTGCTTCCGGTACCACGCCCGAGGGCTGGTGGAGGCGGTGGCGCTGCGGCCGTGCTTCATCTACGGGCCTCGGGACCGCCACTTCACCCCCAACGCGGTGCGGGTGCTGCGAGGGGGCTGGTTCCCCATGGTGGGCGGGGGCGTCGCGTCCCTGGACGTGGTCCACGTGGAGGACGTGGTGCAGGCCCACCTCCTCGCGGCACGGACCCCCCAGGCGGCGGGGCGGGTGTACAACGTCACGGACGGGACCCGGCGCACCGTCGGCCAACTGGTGCGCATGGCGGCGCGGGCCCTGGGCGTGCGGGTGCGGGAGATCCCCATCCCCGCCTGGTCGATTCCGGTGGCGGCCGCCTCCCTCCGGCTGGCCGCGCGCCTCGTTGGAGCCCCGGGTGCGGACATGCTGACCGCGGGTAACCTGCGCGCCATGACGGCACCCCACCACTTCAGCATCGCGCGAGCCCGGTCGGAGCTGGGCTACCGGCCAGAGCACCAGGCGGAGACCAGCCTAACGGCGTTGCTGTCCGATTCCCGCTGATGCCCTGGGAGCGCTACCGCGGCGTGCTCCCCGAGTGGGACCGGTGCGAGGCCGCGTGCAGCACGCCCGCGCCCCGCACGGTCCGGGCTTTTCCCTCGCGGCTACCCGAACCCGAGCTGCTGCGCCGGCTGACCCACCAGGGGTTCGTCCTGGAGCCCCTCCCGTTCCCACCCCACGTGTACCGGGTGGTGCGGGAGCCGTTCCCCGTCAGCAAGACCCTGGAACACTGGCTGGGCTACGTGTACGTGCAGGAGTCGGTGATGGCGGTGGTGGCCCACGCCCTCTTAGAGTCGGACCGGCCACGGCTGGTGCTGGATCTGTGTGCAGCCCCCGGGGGCAAGACAACGCACCTGTCCGAGCTTCTCCCGCAGGCCACCGTGGTGGCCGCGGACACCAGCCAGCGCCGGCTGCGGGCCCTGGGAGCCAACCTCCAGCGCACCGCCCGCCTGAACGTCACCACCTTCCGGGCGGACGGCCGCACCTTCCCCCTGGGGGCGGCCTTCGACGCGGTCCTGGTGGACGCGCCGTGTTCCGCGGAGGGCAACGTGCGGGACGACCCCCGGGTCCGACGCGAGCTGCCTCCCGCCACCCGCCGGCGCCTGGCCCGCCTGCAGGAGGCGCTGCTGCGCCGCGCGGTCCGACTGGCCAGACCCGGAGGTGTGGTGGTGTACGCCACCTGCACTTTCGCTCCGGAGGAGAACGAGGAAGTGGTGGACCGCGTGTTGTCCGACCACCCCGACCTGGACGTGGAGGCACCGTCCTTGCCCGTCCCCCACGCGGGAGGGGTGATAGAGTTCGCGGGACGTCCGTACGACCCGCGGCTCCAGCACGCCTGGCGGGTGTACCCCCACCACATGGACTCGGGCGGGCTGTTCTTGGTGCGGCTGCGGAAGGCAGGCAGCGAGTCCGCGGAATGGTCCGAGCCTCCCCCGGTGCACCCGGCTGCGGGGATTTCGGAAGGGCAGGCGCAGCGGCGGGTGCAGCGGGCCGTGGCCTTGCTGGTGGACGAACTGGGGGTGCCCCGCGAACACCTGGAAGGACTGCGGTGGATGGCCGCCCGCAAGCACCTCTGGCTGCACCGGTGCGCCGCGTGGCCCGCGGCCCTGTGGAAGCCTTCCCGCACCTGGGAACTCAGCGGCTGCGGTCTGCGGGCTTTCGCCCGCTGGGGCCGGGCCCACGAGCGGCCCACCAGCTGGCTGGTCCAGTGGCTGGGCCGGGCGGTGCAGCGTCGTGTGGATCTGGACCTGGCCCAGTGGGAGCGGCTGTTGAGCGGTCAAGAGCTGACGGTGTCCGAGCCAGACGGGTTCGTGGCCCTGGCCTACCGGGAGGACGTGTTGGGTGCCGGGTGGGTGAGGGCCCGCCGGCTGCGCCACATGATCCCCGCCGACCGCGCCGAGCAGCTTCGGGAAGCGCTGAGCCTGCGGTCCGCCGTCTGCCCGTCGGCTCTCCAAGACTGAACCGGGCCGAGCGCATCACGTGCGTCCCGCACCCGGATCCTCTCCCTCGTCAGGGCTCCGCACCCCCTCCGGCCACACCGGCACCCCGCCCCGCAGCATCCGCTCCCACACCCGCTGGACCCCTTGAAACTCCTCCTCGCTGAGCACGTGGGCCTGGAGGCTCGGCAGCCCGAGGGTCTTCACCGTGAGGGCGAAGGTGTCTTCCCGAGCACCTCCCGCGTAGACCACCAGGAGGTCCACGTCGCTGAACGCGGTGTAGTCCCCCCGGGCGTAGGAGCCGAACAGCACGGCCTTCCGCAGGGGCAGCTGACGGTGCAGGGTGGCCAGGCGCTGCCGGAGGAGCTGGATTACCCCCTCCCGGCTATACGGAGGCGAGAAGACCTTCACAGAAGGCGAGGATCTGTTCCGCATGCGGCACCAGCCTGGCCGCCTCGCCCCGCGTGTACAGCCTGCGCGGGGCTCCCCGCGCGTGGGCGTTGGGGTACCGGGCGGGGATGTAGGCCTTGTCCAGCTCCAGGGCGGCCTCGTAGAGTTC
>CAYTFH010000001.1:40415-218967 GCA_964437095.1 uncultured bacterium
CTGCAGGCTCGGTGCCGCGCAACCGCGCGGTGCCGGCCCACCGCCCGAAGAGAGACGCTGAGCCGCAGTCCCTGGCTGGGGGGCCAGGATTCGAACCTGGGTCGCCGGATCCAAAGTCCGGGGTCCTACCGCTAGACGACCCCCCAGACCGGACCCATTCTACCACCGGCCGCACGAGCGAGGCGGGCCGTCAGTCCTCCCGCACCGCGGAGTAGCACACGCAGTCCCTCGGCAGCGGGCTGATGTTGGGGTGCACGGACCACCGCCGCAGCACCCCCTCCCGTTGCATCCCCGCCTTCTCCAGCACCCGGGCGGAGGCGCGGTTGTCCACGTCCACCACCGCCCACACCCGGTGGATCCCAGGTTGAGCGAGCAGCCACGCCACCACCGTCTGGACCGCCTCCGTCATGTACCCGCGATTCCAGTACCGGCGCGCCAGCACGTAGCCCAGCTCCACCCGGTGGCCGTCCGGCCGCAGCTCCACCATGCCGATGGCCCGGCCCTCCTTCCGACGGGTGAGGACCCACCGGAAGCACCTGCCCGCCTCCCAATCCTCCGCCGCCCGCCGCAGCCACTGTCGGGTCTCGTCCACGGTGCGGTGGGGCCTCCAGGTGAGGTAGCGCACCACCTCCTCGTCCTGGGCGTACCCGCAGAAGATCTCCTCCGCGTCCTCCCACCGGGGCCGGCGCAGGACCAAGCGCTCCGTGTGGAGCCGCTCCGGTGGCCGCCAGGACGTCACGCCAGGGCGATGGCGTCGATCTCCACCAGGGCGTCCCGGGGCAGCTTCGCCACCTGCACCGTGGCCCGGGCGGGTCGGGCGTCCCGGAAGAAGAGGGTGTACTCCTCGTTCATGGCGTTGAAGTCGTTGAGGTCCTTCAGGTACACGGTGGTCCGCACCACCTTGTCCAGGGACGAACCCGCGGCCTCCAGGATGGCCCGCAGGTTCTCCAGGGCGCGCCGCGTCTGCAGCCGCACGTCCCCCAGGACCAGCTGGCCCGTGGCGGGGTCGAGGGCGATCTGCCCGGAGACGAACACGAACCCCCCGGCCTTCACGGCCTGGGAGTAGGGCCCGATGGCCCGGGGTGCCTGTTCGGTGAACACGATCTCCTTGTCCGCCACCTCGCACCTCCCGTCTAGTCCAGCTTCTTCTGGAACCGTACAATCGCCGCGGCGAACACCACAATCCCCAACACCAGCAGTGCCACCACCTGCGGCCACAGGTGCTCCAACCCCACGCCCTTGATGGTGATCCCCCGGATCACGGTGACGTAGTAGGTGAGGGGGATGGCCAGGCCCACGTACTGCAGGAAGGGCGGCAGGCTCTCCCGCGGGAACAGGAAGCCCGACAGGAGGATGCTGGGCAGGAGGATCAGCTGCGCCAGCTGGGCAGCCTGCAGGAAGGTCCGGGACACCGTGGAGATCAGGGTCCCCAGGCCCAGGGAGGAGAAGAAGAAGGCGAAGGTGAGGACGTAGAGGAGCACAAGGCTCCCCTTCACTGCCACCCCGAACCACGCCCACGCCACCACCAAGATGAAGGTCAGGTTCAGGTACGCCAGGCCCACGAGCGGCAGGAGCTTGCCCAGCATGAGCTCCACGGGCCGCACGGGGGTGGCCACCAGCTGCTCGAAGGTCCCCAGCTCCCGCTCCCGCACGATGGTGCCCAGCGTCAGGAAGGTGGTCACGAACTGCATCACCGCCCCCAGTACGCCGGGCACGATGAACACCTGGCTGCGCAGGTCGGGGTTGTACCACGCCCGGGTGCGGATCTCCACGGGCTGGGGCGGGGGCCGCTGGCCCCGGCGGGCCAGGGCCCGGACCTGGAGGTCCTGGGACAGCCGCACGCCCAGGGCCTGCGCCACCTGCAGCAACACCCGGGCGCTGGTGGCGTCCGAGGCGTCCACCACCACCAGCACGCGGGCGCTGCGGCCCGCCCGTACGTTCTCCCCGTAGTCCCGGGGCACCACCACGCCCACCTTCGCCCGGCCGGAGTCCAGCAGGAGCTCCACCTGCCGGAGGTTGCCCACCCGGTAGCGCACGGAGAAGTACCGGGTGTTCTCCAGGGCCGACAGCAGAGCCCGGCTCTCCTGGGACTGGGACTGGTCCCACACCGCGGTGGGCTGGTGCAGGACCTCGTTGTTCAGGTAGCCGTACAGGACCAGCTGCACCACCGGCAGGGTCAGCATGGTGGCCAGGGTCCGCCGGTCGCGGCGCAGCTGTGCTACCTCCTTGCGCACCACGCTCCACAACCGGTGGACGTTCACCGCGACCCCTCCAGGGCTTCCACCAGGCTCACGAACACGTCCTCCAAGGACGGGAGCACGGGGCGGGCGTCGTGGACGCGGATGCCCCGGGCGTGCAGGAACTGCACGATGGACGGTGCTGCCTCCGGTTCGTCCGCGAGGACGTGCAGCGCGGCTCCGTACAGCCCGGCTTCCCGCACCCGCGGGTGAGCCTCCACCTCCCGCAGGGCGTCCACGGGCCGGTCCGTCTGCACCTCCAGAACCACCCCGTCCACGCGGGTGGCCTTGATCTCCTCCGGGGAGCCCTGGGCGATGATGCGCCCGCCGTAGAGGAAGGCCAGCCGGTCACAGTGCTCCGCCTCGTCCATGGCGTGGGTGGTGACCAGCACCGTGGTCCCCTCCTCCGCGAACCGGTGGATGAGCTCCCAGAACTGCCGCCGGGAGAGGGGGTCCACCCCGGAGGTGGGCTCGTCCAGGAACAGCAGGGCGGGCCGGTGGAGCACCGCGCAGCCCAGGGCCAGGCGCTGGCGGAACCCTCCGGGCAGGGTGGCCACGAGGTCATCCGCGCGGTCCTGCAAGCCCGCGCGCTCCAGCCACCGCTCCACCTGCCGGCGGGCTTCCCCGCCCCGAAGCCCGTACGCCCCCGCGTAGAACTGGAGGTTCTCCCGCACCGTGAGGTCCGCCCACAGGCTGAACCGCTGGGACATGTACCCCACCCGCTGCTTGATGGCCTCCCGCTGCCGGCGGACATCAAACCCCAGGACCTCCGCGGTGCCCTCGGTGGGGTCCAGAATACCGCACAGCATCCGAACCGTGGTGGACTTGCCCGCGCCATTGGGCCCCAAGAAGCCCCAGATCTCGCCGCGCCGGATCTCGAAGGTGACGTGGTCCACGGCCACCACGTCCCCGAACCGGCGCGTCAAGCCCTCCGCCCGCACCGCGAGCTCGCTCACGGCCCCTCCGCCAGCCGCGCCACGAACACGTCCTCCAGGGAGGGCGGGACCGGCCGGAACACGTCGACGTGCACGCCTGCCCGCTCCAGCAGTTCCCGCAGGGCCCCCGCGTCCTCGGAGCCCGTCCACCACACGTGGTCCCGGTCGCCGAAGACGTGCACGCCCCGGACCTCCGGGTGCCCCCTCAGCAAGGCCCGCGCTTGGGCCCGGGGCCGCGCCACCACCTCCACCACCACACCCGGGAGCTCCGACCGAAGCCGCCGCGGGTCGTCGCACGCCACCAGCCGCCCCCGGTGCAGGAAGCCCACCCGGGACGCCCGCTCGGCCTCGTCCACGTACGGCGTGGTCAGCAGGAGGGTGATGCCCTGCCGGTGCAGGTCGTACAGGGTCCGCCAGAACTGCCGGCGGGACACGGGATCCACACCCGTGGTGGGTTCGTCCAACAGCAGCAGCTGCGGCCGGTGCACCAGAGCGCAGGCCAGGGCCAGCTTCTGCTTCATGCCCCCCGAGAGCGCCGCCACCCGCCGGTCCTCCACGCCCGAAAGCCGCAACATGGCTAGCAGGGCCCGCGCCCGGTCCTCGAACTCCCTGCGGGGGACGCGGTACAGGTCCGCAAACAGCCGCAGGTTCTCCCAGACCGTGAGGTCCCCGTACAGCCCCAACTGCTGCGGCACGTAGCCCACCTGCTCCCGGATGGCCTCGGCTTCCTCCCGGACGGACCGCCCCAGCACCCGCGCATCACCTTCCGTGGGCTCCAGCAGGCCGCACAGGACCCGCAGCAAGGTGGTCTTGCCCGCCCCATCCGGCCCGACCAGGGTGAAGATCTCCCCCCGGGCTACTTCCAGATCCACCCGGTCCAAGGCCACCCGGGTGCCGAAGCGCCGGACGAGGCCCGTGCAGCGCACCGCGAGGCGCGCGGCTTCCTCTGCACTTTGGCGTGTCTGGTCCGCCACGTTTTCGGCGCTGCCGCCTACCGGCCCGCCACCAGGATCCGGGCGTCCGCGGGCAGTCCGGGCTTGAGCAGCCCCTCGGGGTTCTCAAGCCGCAGCTTCACCCCGAAGACCAGCTTGGTCCGCTCCTCCTTGGTCTGTACGTTCCCGGGGGTGTACTCCGGCTTCTGGCTCACCTCCGCCACCCAGCCGGAGAAGGTCCGGTCCGGGAAGGCGTCCACCCGGACCTCTGCCCGCTGGCCCACCTTCACCCGGCCGAAGTCCACCTCGGACACGAACACCCGCAGGTACGGCCGGTCCAAGTCCGCCACGGTGAGCACCACGGTGCCCAGCACCACCACGTCGCCCACCTCTCCAGTGCGGGACACCACCACGCCGGACAGGGGGGCGCGCAGGGCCGCGTGGCCGCGGGTGATGCGCGCCAGCCCCAGGGCCGCCCGGGCCTGCTCCACCTGCGCCTGCGCCAGGAGCACCTCCCGCGCCCGCTGCTGCACCAGGCGCTGCTGCGCCCGGACCGCTTCCAGGGCCGCCTGCGCTTGCTGCGCTCCCCACTCCGCGGCACGGGTCTCCAACTCTCGCACCTGCACGCCCTCCCGCGCCGCCAGGGCCGCGGCCACCGCGGCCTGGGCCTGCCGCAGGGCGGAGCGGGCGGCCTCCACCTGCCGGGTGGCGGCGGCGTGCTGCGCCCGTAGCGCTTCCACCTGAGCCCGGGCGGTCTCGGCCGCAGCCCGCGCGGCGTCCAGCTGCTGCGCGCTGATGGCCCCCTGGGTCAGCAACTGCTGGGCGCGCCGGTAGTCCGCCTCCGCCCGCTCCTGCTGGGCCTGGGCCGCGCGCAGGCTGGCCTCCGCCGCCTGCGCCTGCGCCTGCGCCGCCAGCACCGCGGCCTCCGCCGCCGCCACCTGTGCGTTGGCCTGCGCCAGCTGCGCGTCTGCGGCTTGCCGCTGGGTCCGGGCGCTCACCCGGCTCTGCGGAACTCTCACCTCCGCGGCCCCCAGCACCGCCTGGGCCTGGCGGAGGGCGGCCTGCAGCTGCTCCCGCTGCAAGGCCAGGGCAAGCCTGGCCTGCTCCCAACGCTGTTGGGCCACCTGTAGCGCTGCCTCCGCCTGCTGGACCTGGGCGTCCAGCTCGTCCGGCTCCAGCTCCGCCACCACCTGCCCCGCCCGCACCCGGTCCCCCTCCCGCACGAGCATCCGCACCAGGCGGCCGGAGATCCTGGGCGTCACGTCCACCTGGGTGGCCTCCACGGTTCCGGAGACCTCCAGCGCTTCAGCCTGAGGGGGTTCCGGCCGCCGAAGGCTCCACACCAACCCCGCCACCGCCACGGCCACCAGCGCGGCCAGCACCACGCGCCGCTGCACGTCAGCCCTCCAGGGGAAGGACGAAGGCCTGGATGGCGGGCGGCCGCAGGTAGCCCTGCTTGAGCTCGTCCAGGGCCTTCAGGAAGGGCTCCACCGCGCCGTCGTCCAGGGCGGCGAACAGCACGTGGTTGGTGCCGGGCCAGATGGGCGTGCCCAACCGCAGCCCCTTGCGCCCGAACCCCGTGGCTCCCTCCAGCTTGGTCCAGCCGGGCAGCTGGAGCTTCCGGACCAGCTCCATCACCGAGTCGTCCACCCCGGCCTCGAACACCACCAGGACCAGCTTCACTTCCCCGCCTCCTCCGCCACCTCCGCCACCGCCGCGGGCTTGGGCGCGCGCAGGCGCCCTACCCAGGCCCGAAGGTCGTCCAGGAGGGTGTAGGTCACCGGGATCACCAGCAGGGTGAGCAGGGTGGACCACACCAGCCCGCCGATGACCGCCCACGCCAGGGGCGAGCGCAGCTCCGACCCCTTGCCGAACTCCAACGCCACGGGCAGGCTGCCCAGCACCACGGACAGCGTGGTCATGATCACCGGCCGAAGCCGCGTGGGGCCCGCCCGCAGCACCGCAGAGGTGCGGTCCAGGCCCCGCGCCCGCAGGGTGTTGGTGTAGTCCACCAGCAGGATGGAGTTCTTCATGACCAGCCCGGTGAGCAGGATGAAGCCGATGGCGCTCACCATGGAGAGGCTCTTGCCCGTGGCCAGCAGCGCCAGGATCCCCCCTACCCAGGCCAAGGGCAGGGCCAGCATGATGGAGAAGGGCGTGAAGGTGCTCTCGAACAGCGCGGACAACAGGATGTACACCAGCACCACGCCCAGCACCAGGGCGAACACGAAGGTGCCACCGGCCTCCGCGATCTGCTGCGCCTGACCCCCGAACTCCACGGTCACCCCCGGCACCCGCAGGTCCGCGATAGCCCGCGCCGCGAGTTGGTTCACGTTGCCCGCGAACGCGCCCGGCTGCAGGTTGGCGGACACCGTCACCACCCGCTGCCGGTTCCGCCGCTGGATCTGGGTGGGTCCGGTGGCCGGCTCCACCCACGCCACGTCCCGCACGTACACGGGGCGCCCGCCCGCGGTGGCCACCAGGAGGTCGGGGAGGTCAGACGGGCGCAGGGGGCGCCCGTCCCGCACCATTCGGACCCGGATGGGGACCTCGTCCCCGTCCACCCGAAGTTTGGTGTCGGTGTTGCCCTCCACCGCGTTCCGCAACGTCCCGGCCACCGCGGCGGCCGTGAGGCCCAGCTGGCTCGACCGCTCCCGGTCCACGCGCACCACCAGCTCGGGCCGGCCCAGCCGCACGCTCACGTCCACGTCGCGGGTGCCGGGGACCTGCTGCAGGCGCTGCGCGATCCGGTCCGCGGTGCGGGTCAGCAAGCCCAGGTCGTCCCCGAGGACCCGGATCTCCACCGGCCGCACCGGGCCCGCCACCTGCGCGGTGGAGAACACCACCTTGGCTCCGGCGATCCGGGTGAGGTCGGGGTCCTGCTGCAGCTCCCGCAGCACGTCTGTGTCCCTGCGCCGGCGGTGCTCCCGCAACCGGACGATGAGGCTGGCGTACTGGGGCCCCGTCTCCGCGAACTGGCCCGCGGTGCCCACGTTGGCGATGACGTCCTCCACCTCCGGCACCCTGCGCAGCCGAGCTTCCACTCGGGAGGCCACCGCCGCGGTCCGGCTCAGGCTCGCGCCCGCGGGCAGCTCGATGCGGGCGCTCAGCACCCCCTGGTCCACCGTAGGCACGAACTCGAAGCCCAGGCGGCCCGCCAGGGGGAAAGCCACGGCCACGGAAAGGATCCCCAGCAACACCACCGTGCCCCGGTGGCGCAAAGCCCACGCCAGCAGCCCCTCGTAGCGGGCATCCAGCCAGCCGTAGAAGCGGTCCACGGGGGCGAACAGCCGGCTGGAGATCCCCCGGCGCTCCTCGTGCCCCGTGCGCCGCCGCAGCCACCGGGCGGCCAGCATGGGCGTGAGGGTGAAGGCGGCGAACAGGCTGAACAGGGTCACGGTGGCCACGGTGAGGCCGAAGGGCCGCAGGAGCTGGCCGAAGATCCCTCCCGAGAGCCCCAGGGGGACGAACACCACCACGTCCACCAGGGTGATGGCCACCGCCGCCAGCCCGATCTCGCCCCGGCCGTTCAGGGCTGCCTCCCCGGGCGGCTCACCGCCCTCCAGGTGCCGGTGGATGTTCTCCAGCACCACGATGGAGTCGTCCACCAGGATCCCGATGGCCAAAGACAGCCCCAGGAGGGTGAAGAAGTTCAAGGTGAAGCCCAAAGACGCGATGACCACGAAGGACGCCAGCAAAGACGTGGGGATGGCCAGGAACACGATGAGGGTGTTGATCGCGTCGTGCAGGAACAGGAACACGATGGCGGAGGCCAGCACCACCCCCAGCAGTAGGGCCAAGAACACGTCGTTGACCGCCTCCCGGGTGAAGGTGGACGCGTCGTTGGCCACGGTCACGTGCAGGTCGGGGTACAGCTGCTCCAGCTCCTTCAGCTGGCGCTTCACCGCGTCCGCCACCGCGATGGTGTTGGCGTCCGCAGCCTTCCGGACCAGGAGGGTGACGCTCTCCTGGCCGTTCAGCCGGCTGAGCTGCGTCCGGTCCGCCACCCCGTCCCGCACCCGCGCCACGTCCCCCACCCGCACGGAGCCCCCGCCCGGCAGGGCCACCCGCAAGTCCTCCAGCTCCCGCACGCTGCGGAACTCGCCCAGAGCCCGTACGGACAGCTGACGCCCTCCCTCCCGCAACGACCCCGCGGGCACGTTCAGGTTCTCCTGCAGCAGGGCAGCGGTGAACTGGGCCAGGCTGAGCCCGTACGCCTGCAGCCGGTCGCGGTCCACGTCCACCTGGACCTGCCGCACCTGGCCGCCGATCACCTCCACGCTGGCCACCCCGGGCACCTGCTCCAGCCGGCTGCGGATCCGGTCGTCCACGAGGTCCCGCAGCTGCTGCGGGGAGCGGGCGGTGCTGGTGAGGGACAGGGAGAGAATGGGGAGGGCCGAGAAGCTGAAGCGCTGGACCACGGGTGCCTGCACGTCCCGGGGGAGCTGGGCACGGACCGCCTCCAGCTTTTCCCTCACCGCGCCCGCGGCCGCGTCCAGGTTGGTGCCCAGGGCGAACTCCACCAACACCAGGGACAGGGCCTCCTGGCTCGTGGCCTGGATCTCCCGCACCCCGGAGACGGTCCCCACCGCCTCCTCGATGGGCTTGGTGACCGTGCTCTCCACCTCCTGAGGCCCCGCGCCGGGGTAGATGGTGACGATGGACACCACGGGGAACTCGATGTTGGGGAGTAGCTCCACGGGCATGGCCCACAGCAGGCGCAGCCCCACCACGCCCAAGGCCGCCCAGGCCATCAACACCAACACCGGCCGTCGGATGGAAAGCTTGGTCAGCCACACGGCCTCATCCTCACCGGGCCACGGTCACGGGGTCGCCGTCCCGCAGCAGGCCCTGGCCAGCCACCACCACCGGGGTTCCGGGGGCGAGGCCGCGGACCTCCGACCACCCCGCGGAGGTCAGCCCCACCGCCACGGGCCGGCGCCAAGCGCGGCCGGATTCCACCACGAACACGAAGGCCCGACCGCCCTCGTACACCAGGGCTTCGGAGGGGACTGCGGGTACCTGGGGCTTCGACTGCAGCACGACCCTCCCACGGGCGAACATGCCGGGCCGCAGCGCCCCGTCGGCGTTGGGGACCCGGACCTTGACCAGGAAGCTGCGGGTCCGGGGATCCGCGGCGGGCGTCCAGCCCTCCACCCGCCCCGAAAAGTCCCGGCCGGGCAGCGCGTCCACGGTCACGTGGACCGGCTGGCCGACCCGCAGCATCCGGATCCGGGTCTCCGACACCGCGAGGTGCACCCGCACCGTGGACACGTCCGCCACCGTGAGCAACGGTACGCCCGGCGCCGCATACTCGCCAGGGTCTGCCCGCCGCTCCACCACCACGCCGTCCAGGGGCGCGCGGACCTGGGTCTGCTCCAGCTGCAGCCGCACGAGCCTCAGGGCAGCCTCCGCCTGACGCGCCGCGGCTTGTGCCTGCTCCGCGTCCCGCTGGCGGATGGCCACCTGCTGGGTAGCGGTCTGCGCCAGGCGCAGGGCGGCTTCCGCGGCGTGCAGCTGGTCCTGAGCCGCCCGCCACTGGGCCTGCGCCGCCTCGTGCTGCGCCCGGGCGGCCTCGGCCGCGGCCCGGACGGCGTCCACCTGCTGGGCGGGGACCGCTCCTTGAGCGAACAGCTGCTGGACCCGCTGCAGGTCCGCCTCCGCCCGCGCCCGCTGGCTCGCCGCGGCCTGGACCTGGGCCTGCGCCGCCGCGGCCTGAGCCCGGGCGGCGGCCACCGCGGCCTGGGCCTGCGACACCTGGTGCCGGGCGGTGTCCGCAGCCAGCTGCACCGCCGCCTGCGCCTGCAGGACCCGCGAACGGGCCAGCTCCAGGTTCGCCTGCGCCTGCGCCGCCTGCGCTTCCAGGTCGGAGGGGTCCAGCTGCACCACCACCTGCCCCCGCCTCACCCGGCTGCCCTCGTCCACGGTCACGCGGACCACCCGGCCGGGGAGCTTGGCCACCACGTCCGCGCTGGCTGCAGCCTGCACGCTGCCGGATGCCTCCAGCACCTCCTCCAGGGTGCGCCGCTGCACCGCCTGGACCTGTACGGCCACGGCCTGCGCGGTGGCCGTCGGCTGGCTCGGCGCCGGTCCCGCGCACCCTACGGCCAACGCCAACCAGGGAACCCACCACGCGTGACGTGCCATCGCCGACCTCCTCACAGGGATCCCGTGGCCAGTAGCAGCTGCAGCCGAGCCAGGTTCTGGTTGAACCGCGCCGCGGCCAAGCCCACCTCCGCCTGGGCCAGCTGGGCCTGCGCGCTCACCAGCTCCAAGGACGTGCCCACCCCTGCCTCGAACCGCACCCGGGCGATCCGTAGAGCCTCCCGGGCCTGGTCCACCGCCCGCTGCGCGGCCACCAACTCCGGTGAGGCCTGCTGCAGCGCGAGCCAAGCCTGCCGCACGTCCAGCTCCACCCGCTGCCGGGTCTGCGCTTCCAAGGCGGCCAGCTGCTCTAGCCGCAGCTCCGCCTCCCGGACCCGCTGCTGGGTGATGCCGCCGTCGTACAGGGACAGGGTCACCGCCAGGGTCACGGACCAGGAGCTGGTCAGGTTGGAGGTGGAACCGGACCAGTCGTACTGCGCGGCCATAGCCACGTTGGGTCGGCCTCCGCTGCGGGCCAGATCGATGCTGGCCCGCGCCGCCTGGGCCCGGGCCCGTAGCTCCTCCAGCTCCGGCCGCTGCCGCAGCGCCTGCTGGATGGCGTCCGCCAGGGTTCCCTCCACCGGCCGCGGCTGCAGTGCGTCCGTGGGCTCAATGGGGGTGTCCAGGGGCAGGTTCACCTGGGCCGCCAGGGCCGCCTGGGCGGTGCCCACCCGGGTCTGGGCGCGGGCCAGGGCCTGCTGCGCGCTGGCTAGGCTCACCTCCGCCTGCAACACGTCGAAGGGAGCCGCAGCCCCCGCGCTGAGGCGGGCCCGCGCCACGCGGACGGACTCCTCCGCGGCCTCCACGGCCCGGCGCGCCGCGGCCTCGTTCTCCCGGGCCAGCAGCAGCTGCAGGTACGCCTGCTGGACCTGGAACACCACCTGCTGCTTGGTCCGCTCCAGCACCGCACGGGCGCCCCGCAGGTTGGCCTCCGCCAACGCCACCTGCGCTTCCAGCCGGCCCCCCGTGTACAGGGGGTACTGCGCCGAAAGACGCATCAGCAGCACGTTGGGCTCCGGGGGAGGCAGCTGGACGGTGATGGTGGGCGGGGTGGGTCCGAAGGGATTGGGGAAACTCAACGTCTGGCCGGGCTGCTGCAGGTGCGTGTAGGAGGCGGTGAGGTTGAGCTGCGGTGCGGCAGCCGCCCGCGCCTGCGCCAGTTGGGCTTCCGCCACGGCCACGTCCAGGGCTGCGGCCCGCAGCGCTAGGTTCTGCTGCACCGCCAAAGCCGCCGCCTCCGCGAAGGAGAGCCTGCGGGGCGCGGGCTGTGCCGCCGCCGGGCGTGCCGTGCACAGCACCAGCGCGGCCAAAAGCAGCACGAGGTACCTCATGGCTTCCCTCCCACGGTCCGGGTGCGGGGCAGCAGCCCGTACAGGGCGAAGCGCGCCACCTCCCGGGCCACCGTCTCCACGCGGTAACGGGCGAACAGGGGCTTGGGGTCGTAGCGGTCGAACAGCACCAGGCCCCGGATCAACGCGCTCAGGGCCCGCACCACCACCTCGGCGTCCAGGTCCGCCAGCGCACCCCGCTGCACCGCCCGCCCGACGATCCCCGTGACCTCCGCCAGGAACTCCGCCGCGCGGCGCCGCACCCGCCTCCGGAACTCCGGGTCCACGTCCGCCCGGTGCATCACCAGCCGGAAGAACGCGCCGTGGCGCAGGAGGGTGTGGAACTGGTCGGAGAACATCCTGGTCAGCACGTCCTCCTCCGCGCCCGGGGCCACCGCCTCCGCCCGCCGTAGGGTGGGCAACAGCGCGGAGGTGGCCAGCCGCTCCCACGCGGCCAGCAGCAGGTCGCGCTTGCTGCGGAAGTACAGGTACACGGTGCCCTCCGCCAGGCCCGCGCGGCGGGCGATCTCCCGCACCGTGGCCTCGTCGTAGCCGCGGGCGGAGAAGACCTCCAGGGCCGCCCGGGCGATCTGCTGGCGCCGTTCCTGGACGAGGGCCTCGCGGGCCCGGGCGGGGAGCCTGGGCAATCCGAGCACTCCTTCACTCTGAGTGAACGCTCGTTCATTATACGCACGCCGCGGGGCGCGGGTCAAGCCCGCCGTGCGGGGGACCTACCGGATGGCCAGCACCTGCTCGCTGGGCCGGACCACGGGCTGGCCTCGGCGGTCCGTGCCCTCGAACACCAGCAGGGCGAAGTAGTCGCCCACCAGCTTGTTCCGGGGCTCCCGGGACGCCACCAGGACCCCCACGCCCACCACCTCCGCACGGAACTCCCGCATGAGGTCCACCACGCCCCGCGCCGTCCCGCCACCCCGGAGGAAGTCGTCGATGAACAACACCCGCTGCCCTTCCCGCACCGATCGCAGGGGCAGGGTCATCTGCTGCAGCATGCGGCTGGACCCCGATACGTAGTTCACCGTCACCGCGGGCCCTTCCGTGACCCGCCCCGCGCGGCGGATGGTGATCATGGGGACGTGGAAGGCACGCGCGGCCATGAAGGCGATGGGGATGCCCTTCACCTCCATGGCCAGCACCGCGTCCGGCCGGCGGTCCGCGAAGTAGGCGGCGAAGGCCTCCCCCACCTCCTCCACCACGGACGGAGTGGACAGCAGGTCCGAGGTGTACAGGAAGCCTCCGGGCAGCACGCGGCCGGGGACGGAGAGCTGGGCCGCGAGCTCTTCCGCCAGTTTGCGGACGCGGCCGGGGTCCCGGTGGGGCACGAACCGCACGCCCCCCGCGGCTCCGCTCAGGGTCTCGATGCGGCCCCACCCGAACCGCTCGAACACCCGGCGCAGGCTGGCCACGTCCTCGCTCACGGTGCTCTTCGCGGCTCCCAGGGCGTCCACGAAGGTGCTCAGCCGGTGGACCCGGTACGGCTGCGCCTGCAGGGCGTGGGCGATGGCGATCATGCGCTCCCCGCGCCGCAGCCGCTCCCCCCGCGCTTCCCTCGTCCGCTCGCGTTCCCGGCTCCTCACGCGCCCCGGAGCTCCCGCTCCGCCACCAACAGGTTCTCCGGCTTGCCCACGTCCACGTCCAGCGCCACTTCCGGGTCCGGGCACACCACCGCCGCTCCCCGCAGCCCCGTGAGCTCCCAGGCCCGCTGCTCCACGTCCGCCACGGACAGCCGGCCCATCATGTACTTCACCACGGTGCTGGCACCCAGAAGGGATGCCAGCCGTCCGGGGTTCTTCCGGGCCTGTAACGCCTGCTCCAGCAGGGGCCGGGCGCGGTCCAGCACCGCGGGCTTGAGCAGGACCAGGCTCCCGCCCGTGAAGGTGCCTTCCCGAACCCGCACGAAGGTCTTGCGGGCGCCGGGGAAGCGCGCTTCCAGGTCTTCGCGCCGCACGATCCCGTAGTAGAAGTCCGCCTCCCTCGCCGCGCAGGCGTCCAGGAAGTTGGACACCGCCCGAGCCGACAGCAGGGGGAGGTCCCCGGCACAGAGCAGCACCCAGGCCGACCCCTCCAGTGCGTCCAAAGCGGCCTGCACGTTGGCCAGCAGGTCTCCCCGGTCGGGGACCACCGCGTCGGACAGTCCGGCCACCGGCGGGGGGACTTGCGGAGGGGCCACCAGCACCACGCGCCCCACCTGCGGGGTGCGCCGCAGGGCCTCCACCACCCGCTGCACCAGGGGCTGGCCCGCCACGCTCAGGAAGGCCTTGTTGGGCACGCCCGGAGGCAGCCCGCCCTCCGGGCCGCCTCCGGCGAGTACCGCGGCGTCCACGGGTGGAAAGCCCGCGCCTCCCCTCACCGTTCCAGCTCCGCGAAGGTGCGGGTCAGGAACACCTGCCCCGGTTGCTCCTGCTGCAGGGCCTCCGTGGCCTTCCGGGCCTCCGCTTCCCCCGGGAACAGGCCGTACACCGCGGGCCCTGTTCCGGTCATGCTGGCCCCTAAAGCCCCCAGCTCCGCCAGCCGACGCTTGAGGTCCGCCACCTGCGGGTGGTGGGCGAAAACCAGCGGCTCGAACACGTTGCACAGCTGCTGGGCCACGGCGGCCACGTCCTCGGCCCGCAGGGCGTCCACCAGGCGTTGGGTGTCGGGACGGCGCGGTACTTGCGAGAGATCCAGGTGGGCGTACGCCCACGCGGTGGACACCTCCACCTCCGGACAGGCCACCACCACCCACGTGGTGGGCAGGGTGGGCAGGTAGCGCAGCCGCTCCCCGCGCCCCGTGGCCAGGGCGGCGCCGCCCACGAGGAAGAAGGGCACGTCCGAGCCCACCTGTCCGGCGAGCTCCAGCAGCTGACTGTGGTCCAGCCGCAACTTCCACAGCTGCGCCAACCCCAACAGGGTCACCGCGGCGTCCGAGGAACCCCCGCCCAACCCGGAGGCGGGCGGGATGCGCTTGCGGACCTCGATCTCCACCCCGCGGTCGGTGCCTGCGGCCTCGCGCAGCAGCTGCGCGGTGCGGAACACCAGGTTCTGCTCGTCGGAGGGCACCCGGCGGTGGTCGCACACCACCCGGACCCCGCCGTCGGACTCGCGCAGCACCACGGTGTCGTGCAGCTCTAGGGTGTGCAGCACCGTCTCCACCTCGTGGTAGCCGTCCGGCCGGCGGCCCAGCACGTCCAAGCTCAGGTTCACCTTGGCGTACGCGTTCAGCTTGAGCTCCTTCAAGGCCTCTCACTCCTCCCCCACAAACGGGGGCGGCTTCCGGGTCCGCCGGACACCGGAAGCCGCCCAGTCCCCACCGCCTGCCACCCGCGGCGGCTCGTTGGTCAAGCCTGGCCCTCCGTGGTGCGGTGCACCGCTAGGTGGGTTCCCCACCCGGCCGGGGGAATCCTTCCGAACGGGTGCTCGTCCGCCCTTCAGCTTCCCGGCCCTTTTGGGTATGCTAGAAGGCCGTGCAGGGTCTGCAGACGCCTGACGCTGTCCCCGTCCGCCGGCCGTGGCGTGTCCGCCTGCTGCGGTGGGCCGTGCCCGCCCTTTTCGGCCTGTTCGCGGCCTCCCTGCTGGCCACGGTGGGGGCGGTGCTGGCCCGAACGGGCTGGGTCACCGGGGACGGGCGGGTGGGCTTCCCCCTGCAGCTCCGGCAGCGGCTCAACGTCCTGGTCATGGGCGTGGACGTGACCCTGAACAACCGGCGGCAGGTGGTGAACCTCGCGCGGTCGGACGCGCTCCTCCTGGCCAGCTTCGACCCGGCCACGGGCACCGCCAGCCTCCTGTCCATCCCCCGGGACACCCGGGTGGCCATCCCCGGCCACCGGGGGTGGTGGAAGATCAACGCGGCCTTCGCCCTGGGCGGACCGCCCCTGGCCATCCGCACCGTAGAGCAGCTTCTGGGAGTTCAGGTGCACCGCTACGTGAAACTGGGCCCACACTCCTTCGCCCGGCTCGTGGACGCGGTGGGGGGCATCTGGGTGGACGTGGAACGGGACCTGCACTACGAGGACTCGTGGGCGGGCCTGCGCATTGACCTGAAGAGGGGGCGGCAGCTGCTGTCGGGAGAGCAGGCCATGGGCTACGCGCGCTTCCGGCACGACCCGCTGGGGGACATCGCTCGGATCCAGCGCCAGCACAAAGTGGTGCAGGCCCTGCTGGAGCGCCTGAAGGAGCCGCAGACGTGGCTGCGGGCGCCGCACATCCTGCGCGCCGTACAGGAGAACACCGAGACCAACCTCACGCCCCACGAGGTGGCCACCCTGGGCTGGTTCTTGAGCCGGCGGCGGCCCGAGCAGGTCCGCAGGGAGCTGCTGCCCGGCCACTTCGCGCCCCTGTTCTGGGAACCGGAGCCGGACCGGGTGCGGGCCTTGGTGCTGGAGCTGTTCTACGGCCTGCGGGACGACCAGGTGGCCCGGACCACGGTGGAGGTGCGCAACGCCAGCGGAGTCCCGAGTACGGGACTGGGCGCCGCGCAGCGGCTCCGCCAGATGGGCTTCCAGGTGGTGCGGGTGGAGGCCGACCCGGAGCCGCAGCCGGTCACCGCGGTGATCTCCACCCGGGGCGACCGGGCCCTGGCGCGCGCGGTGCGCGAGATGCTGGGCGTGGGCGCCACCGCGGCTCGCCCGGTGCCCGGAGCCGAGGCGGACCTGCTGGTGCGGGTGGGCACCGACTACGCCCGACGGCTACGGGTGCTGTCGGGACTTCCTGCCTCCTCGCCGTGAGCCCTCGCGAGGGCCCTGGCCACCGCCACGAACTCGTCTACCGCGAGGGTTTCCCCACGGCGGCCCAGGTCCACGCCCGCCCTGCTCGCGGCCTCCTCTAACTCCGAAGGTTCTGCGAGCCCTGTCCAGGCCCTGCGGAGCTGCTTGCGCCGCTGTCCGAAGGCCCTCTTGGCCAGGGACCGGAACAACCCGTAGTCCACGTCCGCCGGACGCGGCCGGGGCGTGAGGACCACCACCGCGGACCACACCTTGGGGGCGGGCACGAAGGCCCCGGGCGGGATGCGCAGGGCCAGGCGGGCGTCCGCGTGGAACCGGACCAGCACCGTGAGCAGGCCGTACTCCGCGGTCCCGGGCCTGGCGACCAGACGCCGCGCCACTTCCTCCTGGACGGTCACCACCAGCCGCTCCAGGTCGGGGACCTGTTCCAGCAAGCGCACCAGCAGGGGCGAGGCGATGCCGTAGGGAAGGTTGGCCACCACCTTCCGGCGCATCCCGGGAGGGAACAGACCCGCAAGGTCCAGCTCGAGGATGTCGGCCCGCACCACCCGCACGCCCGAGCAGTCCCGGGTGGCCTCCTCCAGCACGTCCGCCAGCCGGCCGTCCACCTCCACCGCCACCACGGCGCCCGCCCGGGCCGCGAGCCGCCGGGTGAGCTGCCCGGTGCCCGCGCCCACCTCCAGGACCGCGTCCTGGGGCCCCACATCCGCGAGCTGCACGATGCGCTCCAGGTGGCGGTCGCTGACGAGGAAGTGCTGGCCCAGGGCCCTGCGGGGCCGGATGCCCCGACTCTTGAGCAGGCGCATGAACTCTGCGGCCGCCACGCCTGAAGCGTAGCGGCCGCAGGCCGCGGGGTCTACCGCCCCTCGGAAGGCTTCTGCAGGATGTATACCCGCACCGTCCGGCGGCCCCACCGGTACGCTTCCCGTGGCGTGTCGAAGCAAAGATCCACCCGGTTGCCCCGGACGGCCCCGCCCGTGTCCGCGGCCAGGGCTACCCCGTACCCCTCCACGTACACCACGGATCCCAGGGGGATCACCCTGGGGTCCACCGCCACCACCCCCCGGCGCGCGGGCAGGCCCGTGGCCGTCACCCCGTCCACCCCGCGGCCGTGGTGTGGCGCGTACGCGGTGGCCAGCACCACCAGGGACGGCCTGCGGGCCAGCTCTCCCCGGGACGGCACGTACCCCCTGCCCACCCGCACCACCCGGGGGCGGGCCTGTCGGACCACGCGCGTGGACACCTTCTCCTTGCGGACCAACCGCCCGTCCTCGTACACCAGCCGGTACACGTGCTCCACCAGCCCGTCCTGCCCTTCCTGCAGAACCTTGGGCGGGTGCGGAACGTAAGCGGGGACGAGGCGGTTTACGGTACGGTGCGGGACAGCTTGTCTGCGCACCACCGTTTCCTCCCGAACCCGTACGACCCGCACGTGGTCCCCCGACCGGATCTCCTCCCACAGCCCCGGGGTCACCCGGTCACGCTCGCCCAGAGACACGCCCGCCCGCGCCAGGGCGTCGGCCACCGTCCTGCCCACCACGGGGACCTCCCGGGTCACGCCGTCCGCGGTGACCATGACGGGCACCGCGCGGAAAACCGTCACCCGCATGCCGTCCTGCAGGGGCGCTTCGACGGACGGGACCACCAGGTCGAAGGGGCCCACCGCCACCCCGCGCTCGGCCAACAGCTCGGCCACCGTGCGAGCGGCGGTGGTTACGCGTTCCGTGTGGCCGTCCCAAACCAGCTCCACCTGGACGGCGCCTGCGGGCTGGGCACCCGCTCCGCTCAGGCTTACCAGAACCAGCGCGGCAGCCACGCAGACAGCCCGGCCCCGCCGCGCGCGCGCCACCTCCATTCACTCCCTCCTGTAGACAACTCGACGGACGGGTGAGCGAAGAGGAGGCGATCGGTCCGCCTTATTTAGCCCAGTCCGCGGCTGGATGGTAGCAAATAAAGAGAACTCAATGCAAGGCCGCCTATGGCCGCGGGTACTCCACCAGCTCCACGAGCACTCCCGCCGTGCCCCTGGGGTGTAGGAAGGCCACCCGGGTGCCGCGGGAGCCGGGTCTGGGAGCGGGCGGTACCGGTTCCAGCCCCGCGGCCGCGGCGCGTTGCAGGGCTCCTTCGAGGTCTGGCACGCGCAGGGCCACGTGGTGGACTCCTTCCCCTCGGGACGCGAGGAAGCGGGCCACGGGCCCGGCAGGCGTGGTGGGCTCCAGGAACTCCAGGTTGGCCTCACCCAGGGGCAGGAAGGCCACCCGTACGCCTTCTGAGGGGACCTCTTCCACGTGGGTGCACCGCAGGCCCAGGGCTTCGAAGGCCCGCACCGCCGCCTGCAGGCTGCGCACGGCCACCGCCACGTGGTCCAGGCGGAGTTCCGTCACCCCGCCACACCCGCCCGGTGGAGCAGCTGCCGTGCGGCCTCGCGGGCCGTGAGGCGGCCGGTTTCCACCTGCAGCGCCAGCTCCTCCAGCTCCCCGGCGGCGGTGCCCAGCAGGTGCTCCCGCAGGCGAGCCTCCGCGGCGCGAACGATCTCCGCCCTCACCCGCTCCCTCCTGCGCTTGGCCAACAGCCCCGAGGACTCCTGGTAGGCCCTGTGGCGGTCCACCGCGTCCAGCAGCTCGTCCACGCCCTGGCCGGTGGTGGCCACGGTGGGGACCACGGGCGGCTCCCAGCCCTGGACGGGCAACAGCCGCAGCATGGCCCGGAGCTCGTGGACGGTGCGGTCGGCCTCGGGGTGGTCGGCCTTGTTCACCGCGAACACGTCCGCGATCTCCAGGATGCCCGCCTTCAGGGTCTGCACCGCGTCCCCCAGTCCGGGTACCGCCGCCACCACCACGGTGTCCGCGGCCCGCACCACGTCCACCTCCGCCTGCCCTGCCCCCACCGTCTCCACCAGCACCACGCCGCAGCCCATGGCGTCCAGAACCCGGACCACGTCGCCCACAGCCTCGCTCAGCCCCCCGAGAGCGCCCCGGGTGGCCAGGGATCGCACGAACACCCCGGGGTCGGAGCTGTGCTCCACCAACCGGATGCGGTCGCCCAGCAGAGCCCCGCCGGAGAACGGACTGGTGGGGTCGACGGCCACCACGCCCACCCGCTCGCCCCTCCGGCGCAACCTCCGCGTGAGGGCGTCCGCCAGGGTGGACTTGCCCGCGCCGGGAGGGCCCGTGAGCCCCACCACGTAGGCCCTGCCCGCGTGAGGCCCCAGCTCCCGCAACAGCGCCGGGGCCTCCGGATGACCGTCCTCCACCAGGGAGATGGCCCGCGCCGCGGCCAGGTGGTCCCCCCGCACCACCCGCTGAGCCAGGTCCCGGACGTCCGCGGCCATCCTACACAGCCACCGCGGGCCGGTGGACGCCGAAGACCTCCCGGAGCACGTCGCACACCTCGCCCACGGTGGCGTACGCCCGCACGCAGCGGTACAGGTAGGGCATCAGGTTCTCCGATCCGGCCGCAGCCCGCCGCAGCTCCCGCAGGCTGTCCAGCACTTCCCGGCCATCCCGGCGCGCCCGGACCTCCTGTAGCCGATGTTTTTGCCGTTCGGCCACGCCCGGGTCCACCTTCAGGACGGGGATGGGGGAAGCCTCCTTCGACGCGAAGCGGTTGACCCCGACCACCACCTGCTCTCCGCTCTCCACCCGCTGCTGTTCCCGGTACGCGGCTTCCGCGATCTCCCGCTGGACCCAGCCCGTCTCGATGGCCCGCAGCATGCCACCCGCGGCCTCGATGCGGTCCAGGTAGGCCCGCGCCTCCGCCTCCAAGCGGTCCGTGAGCCACTCCACGTAGTACGAACCGCCCAAGGGGTCCACCAAGTCCGCCACCCC
Organism: uncultured bacterium; assembly: GCA_964437095.1. Taxonomy (GTDB): domain Bacteria; phylum Sysuimicrobiota; class Sysuimicrobiia; order Sysuimicrobiales; family Sysuimicrobiaceae; genus Tepidifontimicrobium. The sequence continues at coordinate 60,537 of CAYTFH010000001.1, forward strand.
CGTCTCGTAGGCCAGCACCTGCTGGGTGCGCAGGGCCAGCAGCGCCGCCTCCTCCGTGGGCAGGGCCAGGGCCTCGTCCCGGGCGTTGGTGTGCAGGGACTGCGCGCCCCCCAGAACCGCGGCCAGGGCCTGGACCGTCACCCGGACCACGTTGTTGTCCGGTTCTCGGGCCTGCAGGGCCACACCCGCGGTCTGAGCGTGGAACCGCAGCCGCCACGACCGGGGGTCCTGGGCCCCGAAGCGCTCCCGCATCAGGCGGGCCCACAGCCGGCGGGCGGCCCGGAATTTCGCCACCTCCTCGAACAGGTTCAGGTGGGCGTTGAAAAAGAAGGAAAGGGACGGCGCGAACCGGTCCACCCCCAGCCCCCGGTCCGCCAGGGTCTGCACGTAGGTCACCGCGTTGCCGAAGGTGAAGGCCAGCTCCTGGACCGCGGTGGCGCCCGCCTCCCGGATGTGGTAGCCCGAGATGGAGATAGGGTTCCACCGGGGCAGGCGGTCCGCGCAGAACTCCACCACGTCCGCCACCAGCCGGAGGGAGGGTTCCGGGGGGAAGATGTACGTGCCCCGAGCCACGTACTCCTTGAGGATGTCGTTCTGGGTGGTGCCGTCCAGCCGTTCCCACGGAACACCCTGCCGCTCGGCCACCGCCATGAGCATGGCCAGCAGCACGGGGGCGGTGGCGTTGATGGTCATGGACACGGAGACCTTGTCCAGGGGGATGCCGTCCAACAGGACTTCCAGGTCGGCCAGGGAGTCCACGGCCACCCCCACCCTCCCCACCTCCGCCTCCGCGGCCGGGTGGTCGGAGTCGTAGCCCATCTGGGTAGGCAGGTCGAAGGCCACGCTGAGTCCCGTCTGTCCCTGCTCCAACAAAAAGCGGTACCGGCGGTTGGACTCCTCCGCGGTGGCGTAGCCCGCGTACTGCCGCATGGTCCACAGGCGGCCGCGGTACATGGTCGGGTAGATGCCCCGGGTGTACGGGTACTCGCCCGGGAAGCCCAGGTCCCGGAGGTAGTCCAGGCCTGAGGTGTGCTCGGGCGTGTACACCCTCTCCAGGGGGATGCCGCTGGGGGTCTGGAAGGACCGCCGGTGCTCGGGCCCCGCTCCCTTCTCCCACCGCTCCCTGGCTTCGCGAACCTTGCGGAGATCGTCCGTCACGCGCTTCCCTCCTCCGCGCACCCGCCCCGTGTCAGGATACGACGCCCGCTGCCCTCACAGCTCGGGGGCCCTGGGAGGCCGGCGCAGGGGGATGTCCACCAGGACCCCCTCGCCCCCCAGGGACTCCCGGAACTTTCCTTGGATCTGGATCCGCACCTCCTCAACCCCCCGGAAGTGCGTGGCGGTGTGCAGGACCTGGTACACCCGCGCCAGCATGCTGGAAGACCCGCCCCCCCGCTCGAACTCCCCGGACAGGTTCACGAAGGCGGTCCGCCCCTGCACCCGCACCCCCAGCAGCCGGGTGCCCTCGGGGATCTCCGTGGCGTAGCCCAGGGACCGCTCTTCCGCGTTGGGGCCGTTGAGCAGTTCCTGGATGGCTTGCCGCACCCGGTCGGCCCGGGTGCGGCCCCGGACCCACCTCAGCCCGGGCACCAGGTGACCCCGGTTCCGGACCTCGTCCCACCGCACGAAGTACACCAGGGCAGGCTCGGGCCTGGGCCAGAACGCCCACACCGCCAGGGCCAAGCCGGCGAGCAGGAGCAGCAGGCAGGCCAGAAGGAGCGCCCGACCACGACCGTGCACACGGGAGGAGTTCGCTTCCGCACCGGGGTGGGCCTGCATCGAACAGGTGGGCAGCAGGAGAACGCCCCGGCGAGGGGGAACTACACCCCTCGCCTTCGCACGCGAGACCGGGTCCTCTTCGGGTCCGGAGGGGGTGGGAATGGAGACCGTTCCTCGCGAACTGCCACGCCGAGTCTTCACGAAGGGAGGTGAGGCGGTGTGAAGGTTACCATGACCGTGAACGGCGTGTCGTACACGCGGGACGTGGAGCCCCGCACGCTGCTGGTGTACTTCCTGCGGGAGCACCTGGGCCTCACGGGCACCCACGTGGGCTGCGACACCAGTTCCTGCGGGGCGTGCACCGTCCTGATGAACGGCAAGGCCGTCAAGTCCTGCACCGTGCTCGCGGTGCAGGCGGAAGGGGCGCAGATCACCACCGTGGAGGGCCTGGCCCGCAACGGAGAGCTGCACCCCATCCAGCAGGCCTTCTGGGACGAGCACGGGCTACAGTGCGGGTTCTGCACCCCGGGGATGATGCTGGCCGCGGTGGACCTCCTGCAGCGCAACCCCGACCCCACGGACGAGGAGATCCGCCACGCCCTGGAGGGGAACCTCTGCCGCTGCACGGGCTACCAGCACATCGTGAACGCGGTGAAGACCGCGGCCCGCCTCATGGGCAGCGCGGTGGGTGCACCTGCGGGAGGTGAGTAGCCATGGCGGTCACCCAGGTGTTCGGAGCCAGAGTCCGGCGTCGGGAGGACCCACGCCTGATCCGCGGGACGGCCACCTACACGGACGACGTGACCCTGCCGGGCCAGTGCTACGCGGCCTTCGTCCGTAGCCCCCACGCCCACGCCCGCATCCAGCGGGTGGACACGTCCCGGGCGCGGTCGGCCCCGGGGGTGCTGGCGGTGCTTACCGCTCAGGACCTGGAGGGCAAGGTCAACTCCATCCCGTGTGGGTGGCAGGTGCCCAACTGCGACCTCAAGACCCCGGCTCACCCGGCCCTCGCCAAGGAGAAGGTCCGGTACGTGGGTGACGCGGTGGTGGTGGTGGTGGCGGAGACCCGCGGCCAGGCCTATGACGCGGCCTCCCTGGTGGACGTGGAGTACGAAGTGCTGCCCGCGGTGGTGGACATGGAGGCGGCCCTGCGCTCTTCGACCCTGGTACACGAGGACGTGCCGCAGAACCGCGTCCTGCTCTGGTCGGTGAAGGGCGGGGACTTCGACGCCGCGGTGCGGGAACCCGGCGTCAAGGTGGTGCGTCAGCGCCTGGTGAACCAGCGGCTGATCCCCAACGCCATGGAGCCCCGGGCTGCCACGGCCCACTACAACCCTGGATCGGGGGAGCTGACCCTGTTCCTCACGAGCCAGAACCCCCACATCGCGCGGGTCATCCTGTCCGGGGTGTTGGGGTTCCCCGAGCACAAGCTACGGGTGATCGCGCCGGAAGTGGGCGGCGGGTTCGGCAGCAAGATCCCCGTGTACCCCGAGGAGGCCGTGATCGCGCACCTGGCCAGGCACCTCGGGCGGCCCGTGAAGTGGGCGGAGACCCGGCGGGAGAACTACCTGGGGACCATCCACGGCCGCGACCACATCACCGAGGCGGAGATGGCCATACGGCCGGATGGCACCGTGGTGGGACTGCGGGTCCGGACCCTGGCCAACTTCGGCGCGTACCTGTCCACCGCGGCTCCGGCCATCCCCACCATCCTGTACGGGCTGATCCTGTCGGGCCCGTACCGCATCCCCAACATCGACTGCGAGGTCACGGGGGTGTTCACCAACACCGCGCCCACGGACGCCTACCGGGGTGCGGGACGGCCCGAGGCCACGTACGTCCTGGAGCGCATGATGGACCTGGCGGCCCGGGAGCTGGGCACGGACCCCGCGGAGATCCGGCGGAAGAACCTCATCCCCAAGGACCAGTTCCCCTACACCGTGGCCACGGGCATCACCTACGACAGCGGCGACTACGCCCGCGCCCTGGACCGCGCTCTGGAGCTGGTGGAGTACTCCAAATTCCGCGCGGAGCAGGCCGCGGCGCGGCAGCAGGGCCGGTACCTGGGGATCGGTCTCTCCACGTACGTGGAGATCTGCGGCGCGGGCCCCTCCAAGGTGGTGGGGTCCACGGGGTTCGCGGGCGGCCTGTGGGAGAGCGCGGTGGTGCGGTTCTCCCCCACAGGCAAGGTCACGGTGTTCACGGGCACGAGTCCCCACGGCCAGGGGGAGGAGACCACCTTCGCGCAGATCGTGTCCCAGGAGCTGGGCGTGCCCCTGGACGACGTGGAGGTGCTGCACGGGGACACGGACAGCATCCTCATGGGCTGGGGCACCTACGGCAGCCGCACCACCCCCGTGGGCGGCACCGCGGTGTACCTAGCGGCACAGAAGGTCAAGGAGAAAGCGCAGCGCATCGCCGCCCACCAGCTGGAGGTGAGCGCGGACGACCTGGTGTTCGAAGGGGGCCGGTTCCACGTGCGCGGGGCGCCCGACCGCGGCATGACCATCCAGGAGGTGGCCCTCCAGGCGTACCTGGCGTGGAACCTGCCGGAGGGGATGGAGCCCGGCCTGGAGGGTCAGGCCAACTGGGACCCGTCCAACTTCGTGTTCCCCTTCGGCACGCACGCGTGCGTGGTGGAGGTGGACCCCGAGACCGGGCGGGTGAAGATCCTGCGCTACGTGGCCGTGGACGACTGCGGCCGGGTGATCAACCCCCTCATCGTGGACGGCCAGGTGCACGGGGGCATCGCCCAGGGCATCGCCCAGGCTTTGTGGGAGTTCGCCCACTACGACGACGCGGGTAACCTCCTCACGGGCAGCATGGCCGACTACGCGGTGCCCAAGGCGGCCTGGCTGCCCCGGTTCGAGTGCGACCGCACCGAGACCCCGACGCCCGTGAACCCGCTGGGCGTGAAGGGCGTGGGGGAGACCGGCACCATCGCGGCCACCCCGTGCGTGGTGAACGCGGTCATGGACGCCCTGAGCCCGTTCGGGATCCGGCATCTGGACATGCCGCTTTTGCCCGAGCGGGTGTGGCGAGCCATCCAGCAAGCCAAGGGAGGTGCCGTATGATCCCCGCCAGCTTCGAGTACGTCCGGGCTTCTACGATCCGGGAGGCCGTCTCCCTGCTGCAGCAGCACGCGGGCCGTGCCAAGCTGCTGGCGGGAGGCCACAGCCTCCTCCCCCTCATGAAGCTCCGGCTGGCCCAGCCGGAGATGCTGGTGGACCTGGGCCCCGTGGAGGAACTGCGGGGCATCCGGGAGGAGGGCAACACCCTGGTGATCGGGGCCATGACCACCCACGACGAGGTGGCCACAAGCCCCCTGGTCCGGGAGCGGGTGCCGCTTCTGGCGGAGTGCGCCGCGCAGATCGGGGACGTACAGGTGCGCAACCGGGGCACCATCGGCGGCAACCTCGCCCACGCGGACCCCGCCGCGGACTACCCCGCCGCGGTCCTGGCGCTGGAAGCCCAGATGGAGTGCGAGGGCTCCACCGGCGCCCGCACGGTTCCGGCCTCCCAGTGGTTCGTGGACATGCTCACCACGGCCCTGGGCCCGGACGAGATCCTGTGCCGGGTCCGGGTGCCGGTGCAGTCCAAGGGCCAAGGCTGGTCGTACACCAAGCTCCCGCACCCCGCCTCCGGGTACTCCCTGATCGGGCTGGCGTGCCTGGTGACCCTGGACGGTGAGGTGTGCCGCGAGGCCCGGGTGGCGGTCACGGGGGTGGGCCCCAAAGCCGTGCGCCTGTCCAAGGTGGAGCAGGCCTTGGTGGGCAAGCGGCTGGACGAGGCCGCGGTGGCCGAGGCGGCCAAGCTCGCCTCGGACGGGCTGGACGCCACGGACGACCTGTACGCGTCCGCGGAGTACAAGCGCCACCTGGCGGTGGTGTACACCAAGCGGGGCTTGCTGCGGGCCCTGGAACGCGCAAGGGGCTAGACCACCCCGGTCGTCAGGGTTCCTTGAAAGGGGGGCGCGGGGTCAACCCGCGCCCCCCCGACCTACCGTGCGGCCGGTTCACGTCCTCGGGAGACCGTGGCAGGCCTGCTCGCCGGCTTTCTAGCGGCGGCGTGCGGCAGCAGCCAGCTCGTGAGCGGGGCAGACGGCGCAGGCTCCGGGACGACACCCGCACCGCCTTTCCCGGGGGGCCGCTACGTCTGTTACCACTCCCGCCTGTTCGACCGACGGCCCGGACAGAGGGCGAGCATCGTCGTGTACGTGCTGGGCCTGTTCTTCAGGCCCTGAGGGATCTCCCGCGCCGTCCGCGGGGACCAACCCCAGCCTTTCAACGCCCCTGCAACCGTACCTCTGCGTGCAGATGGGTGCACTCCGAGCTCTGCGGGGCCACCGGGCGCCCCGCGGCGTCCGTGGTGGCCAACTTCAACACCTCCAGCCCGCCGGCCGGCCGCTGGCGGAGCAAGAACCGCCGCAGGAGCTCGGCGAGGGCCGAGTCCGTTCGGAAGGTGGGGTGCACGCCCCGGACCTCCCACGTGACCCGCACCGTGGCGTCCCCGGAGACCACCACGGGCTCGGTGGCTTCCTCCCCGGAGAAGATTTTCTGGAGTACTGCCGGCTTCCAGCGCGCGGGATCTTCCGTGCCCCACTCCACGTCCACCAGCCTGCGCAGCCGGCGGAAGTCCTCCTGCAGGGCGTTGGCCAAGGACGCGCTGCGCAGCGCCGCCGCGGGGTGGTAGGTGGGGAACCACCACCGGCCCGCCTCCCGCACCGCCCGGCCCCGCACCTGGTTCAGCTTCTGGTCGGTGCCCAGCAGGGCCCGGGTGGCGGTGGCCCCCAGCAGGCACACCACCCGGGGCTGCAGCACGCTCATCTGCCGCACCAGGTAAGGTAGACAGCTGGCCACCTCGTCTGGCTGGGGCTCCCGGTTGCCCGGGGGCCGGCAGCGCACCGTGTTGGTGATGAACACCCGCTCCCTCGGGATCCGGATGCTGGCCAGCGACCGGTCCAGCAACCGGCCCGCGGCGCCCACGAAGGGCCGGCCCTGCTGGTCTTCTTCGGCCCCGGGGCCCTCCCCCACGAACAGAAGCGGCGCGTCCGGGGGGCCCTCCCCGGGCACGGCCTGGGTCCGGTGCTGGTGCAGCGGGCAGCGGGTGCACGAGCGGATCTCCCGGGCGATTCGTTCCAGCGCCTGGGCGGGGTCCGGGGCCGAGGAGGCCACGTCAGGGAGCGAGCAGGAGGTGGTAGCGGACCGCGCGGTCGTCCCGCCCGACTTCCCGGAACCCCCGGGAGCGGTACAGCCGCTGCGCCTGCTGCATCCACGGGGCGGTCTCCAGTTCCACCTCCCGGTAGCCGCACACACGGCAGTACACCAAGGCCGCGTCCAGGAGCTTGGCCCCGATGCCCCGCCGCCGGTAGTCCGCGTGCACGTACTGGTGTTTCAGCACCGCCTTGCCCTTGTCCGCTTCCCGCACCGCGGTGGTGCCCACGATGCGGCCATCTAAGCGGGCCACGAAGAACACCGACTTGAGCTGCGGGAAGTGGGCCTCCAGGTTCGTAAGCTCCTCCGCCACGGAGGCGTCGTAGGGAAGCCCGAACTCGTTCAGGACCGCCTTGACGAGCCGTTGGATCTCCGGCTCGTCCTGCGGCTTGGCCGGTTCCACCACCAGACTCATCACACACCCCGGGCGGAGTTCGCCGGCTCGGCCCGTTCTCCTGCTCGAGCTTACACCGCGGCCAGGACCTGGCGCTCGAAGTCCCGGAGGCTGGGGCGGATCCGGATGGCGGGTCGGCCTGGCTCGGACACGGCCTCCAGGGTCTTCAGCCCCGCGCCCGTGATGAGGGCCACCACCACGTCGTCCGGGCCGAACACCCCCGCGTCCGCCAGCTTCCGGAGGACCGCCACGGTCACCCCGCCCGCCGTCTCCGCAAAGATCCCCTCCGTCTGGGCCAGCAGCCTCATCCCCTCCACGATCTCCCCGTCCGTGGCCACCTCGAACACCCCGCCGGTGCGCCGCACGGTCTGCAGGGCGTAGAAGCCGTCCGCGGGGTTCCCGATGGCCAGGGACTTGGCCACGGTGTTGGGCCGCACGGGCTGTACCTGCCCCGCACCTCGGCGGTGGGCCTCCGCGATGGGCGCGCAGCCCGCGGCCTGGGCACCGTGCAACCGGGGCATGCTGCCCTCCGCGAGGCCCAACTGCAGGAGCTCGCGGAAGGCCTTCTCGGTTTTGACGAACAGGTTGCCGGAGGCTACCGGCACCACCACGTGGTCGGGCAGCCTCCACCCCAGCTGCTCGGCCACCTCGAACCCCAGGGTCTTGCAGCCCTCCGAGTAGAAGGGGCGCACGTTGATGTTGGCGAAGGCCCACGGGTGCTCGCCCGCGATCTCCGTGCACAGCCGGTTGACGTCGTCGTACGTCCCCTCTACCTCCACCACGGTGGGCTCGTACACCGAGGTGGTGAGCACCTTGCCGGCCTCCAGCCCCTGCGGGACGAACACCACCGCCCGCATGCCCGCCCGCGCGGCGTGGGCCGCCACGGCGTTGGCCAGGTTCCCGGTGGAGGCGCACGCCAGGACCTCGAACCCGAAGGCCCGGGCCGCGGCCACCGCCACCGCCACCACGCGGTCCTTGAAGGACCAGGTGGGGTTGGTGGTGTCGTTCTTCAGGTACAGGCGCCGCAGGCCCAGCCGCTCGCCCAGGCGCCGCGCCCGGACGAGAGGCGTAAAGCCCGGCTGCAAGTCGTCCTCCGGAGGCTCCACGGGCAGCAGAGCCCGGTACCGCCAGATGGACCGGGGGCCGGACGCGATCCGTTCTCGCGTGGCCTCCTTCAGGGAAGCTTCCTCGTACTCCACCTCCAGCGGGCCGAAGCACCGCTCGCACACGTACTCGGGGCCCACCGGGTGGGCCGTCCCGCACGCCCGACATCGCAGGCTCGCTACCCGTCCCACGTTCCACCTCCTCCATCCGGAAGTCGCTCCACCACCACGCCCTCTCGGGCCAGGGGCAAGCACAGCCAGCGGCTCTGGACGCCTCGCCGCGCCAGCGCCGCCCGCATGGCCTCCCCCACCTCGCCCGCACGCTCCGAGGGGCAGAAGGCCAGCAGGCTGCTACCCGCGCCGCTCAGCACCGCACCCCAGGCACCGGCTTCCCGGGCCGCGGCCAGGGCCTCCCCGAGGCCGGGCACCAGGGCTTCCCGGTACGGCTGGTGCAGCCGGTCCTGGGTCGCCACCGCCAGGGCCTGCGGGTCGCCGTTGCACAGGGCGGCCACCAGTAAGGCGGCCCTGCCCACGTTGAACACCGCGTCCTGAAGGCTCACCCGCTCGGGCAGCCGCGCCCGCGCCTCGTGGGTGGACACCCGCACCTCAGGCACGCACACCACCACCTCCGGGAACCGCTCGGGCACCACCCGCTGCCAGCACACCCGGCCGTCCGAGTCCCGCACGGCCACCGTGAGCCCTCCCAGCCACGCCGCCACCGCGTTGTCCGGGTGACCTTCCAGCTCCACGCTGAGTTGCACCTGGGAGGGGAAGTCCAGGGGGTTGCCCAACAGCTGGTCGGCGGCCGCGATCCCCGCGACCCGCGCCGCCGCGCTGCTGCCCAGGCCCCGGTCCAGGGGGATGCGGTTGGTGCACCGGAAGGCGAAGGCCGCGCCCTTGGCTCCCGCCCGCTCGGCCACGGCCTGGGCCGCCCGGTAGACCACGTTGGCCTCGCCGTCGGGCAACACGCCCGCTCCCTCTCCTCGCACGTCCACCTTCGGCTCGTCCGACAGCGTGGCCTCCACCTCGTTCCGAAGCCCCAGGGCCAGGGCCAGGCAGTCGAAGCCGGGGCCGAGGTTGGCGGACGTGGCCGGCACCGTCACCCGCACGCGCATGGACCCTCCAGACAATGAGAAACCCTCCGGCGCCGACACCGGCGAACGGAACATCCACCGGAATCCAGCCGCGGAGGGCAACAACCGCCCTTATCTCTCGGAATGCCTTCCGCGGGAGTTGGCACCTTGCCGGCTCTGCGCCGGTAGGTTGCCGGGGGTCATCGGGCCCGTCCCTCGCCCACTCTGGATAAGGGTGTTGCTATTCACTTGTCCTGTTGAACGCTACCAGGTTCGCCCCGGGGTGTCAAGCGCCCTCGGGCTACACGCCCACCACCGTGCCGTCCCGGACGTGCACGTACCCCACGTCGGACACCCGGAAGTGGGGGATGGCCAAGGCCGTGAGCACGTCCACGGTCAAGGACGGCCGCGGACCTGTCGCCCCGAGCTCCCGCAGGGCCTGGTCCACCTCCGTCTCCCGCCGCGCCACCTCGTCCAGGGGATCGGTGGACACCACCCCCGCCACCGGCGCCGCGAGCTCCGCGGCCACCTTCCCCTGCGCCCAGACCACCACGCCCCCGCCCAGGGCCACCAGGCGCAGCAGGGCGGCGCGGACGTCCTCCGCGGACGCACCCACGGCCACCAGCAACGGGCTGTCCCACGCCATGCTGGTGGCGCACGCACCCTGCCGTAAGCCGAACCCCCGCAGGAACCCCACGAAGGACCGGCCCTCACCGTCCCGCCGCAGCACCGCCACCAGGTTGGTGTCGCCGTCGAGGTGCACCTCGCCGTCCCGCACCGGCAGCTCCGCCTCGCCCTCCCGGGTCACCAGGTGGGTGACCAGCTCCACCGCCCGCACGCGAACCCGCCCCCGGGTCCTGGGCGTCCGAACCTGGAACGCCTCCCCGGAGGGTACTTCCGTGCGCACGCCGTTCAGTAGGGCCTCCGGGTAGGCGTGGGCCGGTGCCGTCCCCACGGGCCGCCCGTCCCTGGCCACCACGCGGCCGCCCACCACCACCACGCTGGGGCGGAAGTCCCGGAGGTCGGGGACCAAGCTGAAGTCCGCGTACCGCCCGGGAGCGAGGCTGCCCACCTCTCCGTCCAGCCGGAACCGCTCCGCGGGCGCCAGGGTGGCAGCCCGGACCGCAACCACGGGGTCCATGCCGAGCCGCACGGCCTTGCGCACCACCGCGTCCAGGTAGCCCTCCTCCAGGATCTCCCGGGCTCCCGCGCTGTCCGTGACCAAGCTGAGGCGCCGCAGGTCCGCGCGTCCCTGCCGCCACACGGGCGCCACCGCCTCCAGCTCCTGACGGATCTTGCCCTCCCGCACCATGGTGTGGTAGCCGAGGCGAAGACGCTCCACCACCTCCTCCGCGGTGATGGGCTCGTGGCAAGAGCTCACGCCCGCGGCCGCGTACGCCGCCAGCCGGCCGCCCCGCGCGCCCGCGGCGTGGCCGTCCACCACCTTCCCGGCCCGGTGGGCGGCCTCCACCAGCTCCACCAGGCGCGGGTCCTCCCGCAGCACTAGGTTCCCCCAGTACACCTCACCCAGCCCCACCACCCTCGGGTCCTGCAGGAGCTCCCGGTAGACGTGTAGCTCCGGTGCCCGCTCCAGGTGTGGCAACGTGGCCGCAAGGGGCGGCAACGTGGCGTACGTCCTCACGGGTAGGTCCCGCAGGGCGTCCAGGGCCGCCCGCAGCCCCACCTCGCCCGCCACGTACGCCAGCTCGGAGACCTCCGTGACCACGCAGGTGGTGCCTCCCGCGGCGATGTACGGGGCCGCGGCGTGAGGGCTGTAACGCGCGCCGAAGAGGTGGGTGTGGCCGTCCACCAGGCCCGGGACCACCACCTGGCCTTTGACGTCCAGGACTTGGGTTTCCGGACCCTCCAGGCCGGGGGCCGGCGGGCCCACGTACGCCACCCGCGCGCCCTTGACGGCCACCACCCAGCCCTGCAGGACTTCCCCGGTGAACACGTCCAGCACCGCACCCCCCACCACCAGCTGGTCCGCCGGGGCCTTGCCCTGGGCCACCCGCATGAGCTCCACGCGCCAGTGGGTCGCACGCATCCCACGCCTCCGCTTCGGTGTTCTGCTCCATCGTACAATGAGCCCGTGGACCCGGTTCTCATCCAACTCGGCCCCGTGGCCGTGCGCTGGTACGGGGTGATGATGGCCGCGTCCATCCTGCTGGGCATCTGGCTCACGCGGCGTGCGGCGCCAGGGGTGGGGCTGCCGGAGGACCTGCCCGACCGCGTGGCCCTGTCCTTCGTGGTCACGCTGTTCGTGGGTGCCCGCCTGGGCTACGTGCTATCCCACCCGGCCCCGTACCTGGCGGATCCCGTGGAGATCCTGCGGGTGGACCGGGGAGGCCTGTCCTCCCACGGGGCCATCGCCGCGGGACTGGTGTACGCGAGGTGGCTGGCCCGGCGGGAAGGGGTCTCCATGTGGTCGTTCACGGACGCCTGCGCCACGTGGATCCCCCTGGCCAACGCCCTGGTGCGGTGGGGCAACTTCATGAACGGCGAGCTGTACGGAGACCCCACCTCCCTGCCGTGGGGCGTGGTGTTCCCCACCGCGCCGGACGCCCCGCGCCACCCGCTGCAGCTGTACGAGATGGCCACCTCCCTCGTGCTGTTCGCCCTGGTCCAGGGATGGCTGCGCCGGAGGCGATTCCCCGGGGAGGTGTTCTGGAAGACGGTGGGGACCATGTCCGCGGTGCGGTTCGCCCTGGACCTGCTGCGGTCGGAGGTGCGCGTTCTCGGGCCCTTCGCCCTGGGACAGCTGGCGGCTGCCGCACTGCTGGTGGCCTCGGCCGCGTTCCTGTGGGTTCACACGCGAGCCGCCGGCCGCCGGTAGGGATTCCCGCCCGCCGTGCCGAAGATCAACACGAGGTCAACGCCCAGGAACGTGCGAGCGTGGTGTCCATGGACCTGAGCGCCGTCCGGGAACGATTGCGGGCCATGCGGGAGGCCCACGAGGGTCGGCCGCTGCTGTTCGGCTTTGCGGGACATCCCTACGACCCAGCGCTGCAGACCTTCCGGGAGGGGATCCAGGCGGTCTTCGAGCGTCACGGGCACCGTTTCCTGGAAGAGGGGGATGGCGACCTGCGGTTGGTGTTCAACTTCGTGAACCCCGCCAAGCCGCGAGCGTACCGCCGCCGCGCCAAGGCCACCTTCGTGGTGGCGGTGGTCCTCGCCCCGGCACCACCGGAGGACGTGCTGCGGGCGGGGTATCCCTTGCTGGTGCGGTCCCTGGCCAACCTGTGCGTGTACCTGGTCCGGGATAGCGACCGGGTGCGCACGTACTTCGTGACCCTGGAACAGGGCTACTACCCCGTGGGCGGCACCTTCGGCGAGGAGGCGTACTTCGAGGAGGTGTACCGTCGGCTGCAGCCCCTGGCGTGCTCGCAGCTCGTGATCGACAACGTGTTCGAACCCGACCTGCCGCCGGAGCTGTGGGACGGGGACGAGCTCACCCGGGAGCTGGCAGAGGCGGGGCGCCGGCTGGACGCCCTGGGGCTGCTGCCCGCGCCCTTCCCCATCGACCAGCTGCTGTCCGCGCGGGACCTTCGGCACATCGAGCTGCTGTACGGGATCGGGGGCCTCAGCTACGGCAACCTCAGCGTGCGCAAGGACCGAACGCGGTTCTGGATGAGCGCCAGCGGGGTCAACAAGGCCAACATGCGGGTGGTGGGCCGAGACATGCTCCTGGTGAAGGGCTTCGACCCGGAGCGCGGTGCCATGATCCTCAGCGTGCCCCCTCACGTGCAGCCGCGGCGCGTGTCGGTGGACGCCATCGAGCACTGGATGATCTACACGGAGCACCCGCAGGTGGGCGCCATCGTCCACGTGCACGCGTGGATGGAGGGTGTGCGTTCTACCCCCGTGAACTACCCCTGCGGCACCCTGCAGCTGGCGCAGGCGGTGGCCGACCTGGTGCGGCAGGCGCCCAACCCCGGCCGCGCGGTGGTGGGCTTGAAGAACCACGGGCTGACCATCACCGGACCCAACCTGCGCGACATCTTCGACCGGCTGGAACGCGGCTTCATCCGCCAGGTGCCCATGGAATAGCCCCCATGCGGGCCCTGGCCTTCCACCCCACGGTGCCCCGCTACCTCCTGACCCGGGCCGCGGGCACCGTGTGGCCGGCCGCCTACTGGAGCAGGCTGTCGCCCTTGCGACTCGTGGACCTGCCCGAGCCCCCCCTGCCCGGGCCGGACTGGGTCCGGGTGCGCACCCGGCTGGGCGGCATCTGCGGGAGCGACCTGCATTTGGTGACCCTCGACGCAAGCCCCTCCACGTCCCCCTTTGCCTCCTTCCCCTTCGTCCCGGGCCACGAGAACGTGGGCGTGGTGGTGGAAACCGGGCCCGAAGTCCAGGACCTGCAGCCCGGCCAGCGGGTGGTGGTGGAGCCTCCGCTCCCCTGCCGGGCCCGGGGCTTTCGCGACCCGTGTCCGCCGTGCCGGGCGGGCGACTACCACCTGTGCCTGCGGACCACGGAGGGGCACGTGAGCCCGGGGCTCATGATCGGGGCCTGCCGGGACACGGGAGGGAGCTGGGGCGAGACCTTCGTGGCGCACCGCTCCCAGGTGCTGCCCGTGGCGGAAGGGGTGAGCGACCACAACGCCCTGTTGAGCGAGCCCGCGGCCTGCGCCCTGCACGCCCTGCTGCGCTGGCGGCCCGGGGATCGCGACACTGTCCTCGTGGTGGGCGGAGGGGTGATGGGGCAGGCGGTGGTAGCGTGCCTGCGGGCCATGGGCTGCGGCGCCCGAATGGTGGCCCTGGTGAAGCACCCGTTCCAGGCGGAGCGGGCCTTGCAGCTCGGCGCCGACCACGCGGTGCGCCTGGACGGACAGGACGGACACTACGACGCCGTGGCAGACCTTCTGGGGGCGCGGCTCGTGAAGCCCATGCTAGGCAAGCGGTCCGTGGTGGGCGGGGCTCGGTGGGTGGTGGACTGCGTGGGCTCCGGCCGCAGTCTGGACGACAGCCTCCGCCTGGCGGGCCCCAGGGGCACGGTGGTGGTGCTGGGGCTGGCTTCCCTCCCCCGGCGAGTGGACTGGACCCCCGTGTGGCTCAAGGAGCTGCGGGTGGTGGGCAGCTACGCGTACGCGGTGGACGAGTGGTCCGGGCAGAAGGTCCGGACCCTGGAGCTGGTGCTACGATGGATGGAGCAGAAAAGGCTGGACCTGTCGGGCCTGGTGACCCACCGGTTCCCCATCTCCCGGTACGCGGAGGCGCTGCACACCGCCCTGGGCAAGGCCCGGGTCCGGGCGTTCAAGGTGGTCTTCGAGTTTTCGTGAACACGCGCGGAGGTGCCGCATGACCACCGGTGTGGTCCGACCCGAAACGGACGTACCGCGCCGCCCCGTGGAGCGGGCCAAGGGCGCCTGGGTGCAGGTGCTGGTGGGAGCTCCGGAAGGGGCGGAGAACTTCGTCCTGCGCAAGTTCACCCTGGAGCCGGGCGGGACCATCCCCCTGCACCGCCACCTCGAGGTGGAGCACGAGCAGTACGTGCTATCCGGCCGCATCCGCCTGACCCTGGGCCCAGAGGTTCGGGAGGTGACCGCGGGCGACGTGGTGTTCATCCCCGCGGGGCTGGCGCACCGGTACGAGAACCTGAGCCCGGAGCCCGCGGCGTTCCTGTGCGTGGTGCCCCGCACCGACCCGTACGGGACGGAGTGGCTGGAATAAGGCGCACGGGACCGGGGCGCCTACGCCCGAACCTCCTGCCGCTGGAACAGGACGTAGGTGGCCGCGAACAACAGGATCACCACCGCCACCAGGGCGGTGAACTGCGGCCACACGATGAGCAGGCTCTGGCCCAGGGGCAGAGGCGTGCCCAGCACCGCGCCCTCCAGCTGCGTGATGAGCACGGGGCCCAGGGATCGCACCGACGGGTTGAGGAGGGCGATCACGGTCTCCGCGTACAGGGTGTTGGGCGAAAACCGAGCCAACAGCAGGTGCAGCTGCGCCTGGGCCAGCTCCTCCGCCACCCCGCCGTACTGGGTGGGCCGCACCGCCTGGGACACCAGGGCCGCCAGCATGTCCCAGAACACCGCGAACAGCAGCCACACCGCGATGGCGGTCATGGCGGAGGTGGCCGGCTGGCGGAACACCGCGGAGAACAGCATGGCGAGCCCCATCCAGATGCCCGCGTAGGCCAGGGTGGCCACCAGGAACAGCAGCCCCCGGGCCACCTCCTCCCCTCCGGGCGGCACTCCCAGCACGAACAGCCCCATGCCCGTGACCACCACCCACAGGGCCACCAGGGTGATGGTCAAGGTGGCGAGCCCCGCCAGGAACTTCCCCAGGATCAGGGCGTCCCGGTAGATGGGCTGGCTCAGCACCCGGCTCAGCGTCCTGCGGTTGTACTCGCCGTTGATGGCGTCGAAGCCCAGGGCGATGGCGGTGAGGGGAATCAGGAAGCCCAGGAAGCCCACGAAGGACGGCAACGGTTCCCGCGCGGTGGTGAACAGCCGCAGGAACAGGAAGGGGTCCTCGCCGATGGTCTGCCGGATGCTCTGGGTGGCCGCGTACACCGTGCCCACCGCGGTGAGCAGCATCAGGGTCTCCAGGATCTGCATGCGCACACCCGTGAGGTGGTCCGCCAGCTCCTTGTAGACCACCGCCCACAGCCCCGTCCACGGCGAGCCCTCCCGCCGCACCGCCTGCGCGCCGGCTTCCGCCACCCGCGTGCTCATGCGGCACCTCCCGCCTGTTGCGCCTCCAGCTGCTGGAAGTACCGGGCGTACACCTCGTCCAGTCCGGGGCGTTCCACGGTCAGGGCCAACAGCTCCCCGGAGGCCACCACCCTGCGGGCGATCTCCGCCCGGCAGTCCACCCGGGCCTCCACCCGGTAGGTGTCCCCGTCCGTGCGCGCCACCCGGCTCACCCCGGGTACCTCCGCCAGCACCCGCTCCATCCCCGCGCCCCGGGCCTGCACGTGGATGCGGTACGCGCCGCCCAGCACCCGCTCTCGCAGCTCGTCCACGGTCCCCTCCAAGACCATGCGCCCCCGGTGGAACAGCCCCACCCGGTCGCACACGCTCTGCACCTGGTGCAGTAGGTGGGAGGCCAGCAGCACCGTGAGGCCGTCCCGTTTGAGGGTGCGGATGAGCTCCAGGAACTCCAGGGCCGCTTCCGGGTCCAGGCCGAGGGTGGGCTCGTCCAGGATGGCCACCTGGGGCCGCTTGAGGAGCACATCCGCCAAGCCCAGCCGTTGCTTCATCCCCCGGGAGAAGGTGCCCACCTTGCGGTGGGCCACGTCCTGGAGCCCCATGCGCTCCAGGACCTCCCCGATGCGGCGGTTGGCCTCCGCGGAGGACAGCCCGTTGAGGGAGGCCGTGTACCGGAGGTTCTCCCACGCGGTGAGCTCGTCGTAGAACCCCACGGAGTCCGGCAGGTAGCCCACCCGACGCTTCACCTCCAGGGGCTGGCGCGTGGGGTCCCACCCCAGCACCCGGGCGCTCCCCGCAGTGGGCTCCGTGAGGCCCAGGAGCATGAGGATGGTGGTGGTCTTCCCGGAGCCGTTGGGCCCCAGCATCCCGAACACCTCCCCGGTGTTCAGGCGCAGGTTCAGGTCCTGCACCGCCACCAGGTCCCCGTACCGCTTGGTGAGCCCGAAGGTCTCGACCGCGACGCTCATCTCCGTCCGTACCGGGAAACCGCCTGGCCCACCACCACCAGGGCCGCCGCGATGAGGATCACGCCCACGATCCCCCACAGGGTCCGGGTCAGCACCGTGATCCGGAAGTCCGCGGAGGCGGAGGCGTCGCTGCCGCTGGCGGTGATGGTGACCATGTAGTCGCCCGCGATGGCCCGGGCGGACGGCCGCACCCGGGCGGTCACCTCCTTCTCGCCCCGGGGCGGGATCTCGTCGATACGCTCGGGTTCAAAGGTCACCTCCCACCCCGAGGGCGGGGAGGCGGACAGGGATACGTTCCGGGCGGGAGCGGAGCCCTCGTTCTTCACGATCACCTTCAGCGGCTCAGTGGACCCCGCGTACGCCCGGCCCGACAGCCGTCCTTCCGGAGCCGTCACCCGCAGCTCCGGACGCCCGGTGACCTCCGCCACCAGCCGCAGGGTGGCGCTGGTGCCTCCGCTGGCGGCGCGCACCGTGATGGGGTACGTACCCGCGGCGGTGTCCTGGGGCATGTTCACCTCCACCTCCACCTCCCGGGACTCCCCGGCCTTCACGGGCACGCTGGTCACCTGTTGCCCCAGCAGGCTGAAGTTCACCTGGAACCGCCGCGGGGCCTCGGCGTCCAGCTGCACCAGCTGGTCCTGGTCGCTGTCGTTCCGCACCGTGACCCGGTAGCGGAAGGTGGAGGTGGACGGACCCCGCAGGGTGGGCAGTTCCGCTTCAAGGCTCAACCGGGGCGGGAGCACCTGGCCCAAGGTGATCTCCAGGGGCAGGGAAGCCGAGGCTTCCTGCCCGGCTGCCAGCACCCGGAACCGGTACGTACCCGCCCGGATTCCCCTGGGCGGCTCCAGGCGCAGGGTGACCGTGGCCTCCCCGTCGGGGATCACGGACACCGCCTGGACCACGCGTCCGCCCGCCAGGAACCTGGCCCGCCAGCCTGCGGGTGCCTCCGCCACCCGCAGGCTCACCACCTGCGGGGGCAGCCCGAAGTTGCGCACGGTGAGGCTCACGGACACCGGCTCTCCCGCCCGGACGGTCTGCGCGGGGTACTGGGTGTACACCGCCAGCCCCCGGAACGCCGGGGCTGCCACGGTGGGCGCGGCCACCGCCAGGATCACCGCCAGTCCGATCCAGCCAACTGCGCGCATCCGGCACCTCCTCGCGTCTTGAGCGTGGGGTCACAGGGACGTCTGCGGGTGCCGTCGGCACCCTCCCTTACATACGATACCGGGCGGTTTCAAGGTCTTCCGGCACCGGCGACGGGCACAGCACCTGCAGGGCCCGGGGTTGTACCCGGAAGCGGACGGGGGTGGTGCCCACGGGTTCACCGTCCACGTGCACCGCCAGAGGGCTCCTGCTGTCCACCACCACTTCCCGGGCGGCGGCACGGGCCACCTTGGGGTGGCTGAGGTGACGGCCCGCGTAGAGCAAGGGCAGGATCCGGAACACCTCCAGCTTGTGGATGTCCCCGATGCGCACCACCTCCAGCTGACCGTCGTCCGGACGGGCGTCCGGACACATGCGGACGCCCCCCGCGTACGCCGGCGAGTTGCCCACGGCCACGAGAAACGCCCGGGCGTTCCACGGGACCCCGTCCAGGAACACGTCTACCTCCGTGGGCCGGTACCGCAGCAGGGTCCGGAAGATGCCCAGCACGTACATGGCGGTCCCCCGCACCACCTTGCTCCGCTGGTTCACCCACCGCGCCACCTCCGCGTCGAACCCCACCCCCGCCACGTTCACGAACCACCGGTCGTTGGCGCGGCCCAGGTCCACCCGCCGGCGCTGCCCGCGGACCAGCACCTGGGTGGCCGTTCGCAGGTCGCTGGGGATGCCCAGACACGTGGCGAAGTCGTTGGCGGTCCCAAGAGGCACCACCCCCAGGGTCACCGCCTCCAGGGCTCCCGCCTGCGCCAGGCCGTTCGCGACCTCGTTGGCGGTCCCGTCGCCGCCCACGGCCAGCACCACCTGCGCCCCGGAACGCGCCAGCTCGGCCGCCAGTCTCACAGCCTGGCCCGGGGCTTCGGACCGGACCTCCTCCACGGACCAGCCCGCGTCCACCAGGCTGGCCCGCACCCCGGGCCACCGCCGAAGGGCGCGGCCGCGCCCCGCCACGGGGTTGACCACCGCCGCTGCCCTCACCCGCCCCACGGTCTACGGCTAGCCGTACCGGTACTGGATCCCGAAGCCTCCCCGAGGGGGCCTCCAGTCGATGACCCGGTAGGGGCAGCCCACCAGGCACGTGGTGCACTCCACGCAGTTCTCGTACGCCACCACGATGCGGCCCTGCTCGGGATCCCACTCGTACACCTTGGCGGGGCAGAAGGTGGTGCACGGCCTCCGCCACCGGTCCCCACACACATCCGCACACACGCGGGGGTCGGTGATGGTGATGTGGCTGGTCCGGTCGTGCTTCCACCGGAGGGTGAACAGCTTCTCCTCGACCCTCGCGACTTGCCGCCCCACGTCCATGGCTCCTCCTAGCGCACGGCCTTCCAGACCTCGTACAGGTCCCGGGCGAGGGCCCACAGAGGCCTGCGCCGGGTCGCCTCCCGCCAGATCTTGCGCTGCTTGTCCCGCTTGGACACCCCGTCCACGGTCAGCATCTCGTGCGCCGCCATGTGGGCCAGCTCCGCGTACGTGCCGAACAGGTCCGGCCGGCGCTCCGCCAGGTCCGGCAGGTTCCGGTACTTGCGCAGGTCCTTCAGCACGAAGGACTCCTCCAGCTTGGCCGCGTACAGGGCCAGGGTGCGGGCGCTGAAGTCTCCGCGGCGCTTGGCCTCCACCACCGTCTCCCCGGCCAGCCGACCCGCCGTCATGGCCAGGTTGCTGCCCTCCCGGTGCAGCCCGTTCACCATCATGGCCGCGTCCCCGGCCACCAGGACGCCGTCCCCGTACAGCTTGGGCATGGCCCGCAGGCCTCCCTCGGGGATGGCGTGGGCGCTGTACTCTAACGTCTCGCCCCCCGCCAGCAGGGGCTTCACCAGGGGGTGTCGCTTGAGCCCTTCCAGCAGGTCGTAGGGGGTGATGCGGGTCCGCATGAGGTGGGACACCAGCACTCCCACCCCCACGGACAGGGAGTCGTGGTTGGTGTAGATGAACCCGTAGCCGGACATGCCCCGGGTCACGGCGCCGTAGATCTCAATGGTGGCTCCCTGGCCGGGCTCCAGGTTGAAGCGGGACTCGATCACCTCAGGGGGTAGGCCCACCACCTCCTTCACCCCCAGGGCCAGGTGGTGCGGTTCCACGGGGTGGTCCCGCAGCTTGGCACGCTGCACCAGGGCGGAGTTCACCCCGTCGCACAGCACCACCACGTCCGCGTACAGGTCCCCTTCCTCCCGCCCCGTCCGCACGCCCACCACCCGCCCGTCCTGCCACAGCAGGTCTTCCACGGTGGTGGCGGGCACCAGGAACGCCCCCGCTTCCTCCGCCGTCTGCGCGAACCACCGGTCCCACTTGGCCCGCAGCACCGTGAAGGCGTTGGGGCAGCCGTCGGGGTGGAAGGCACCGTGCGGGCTGCGGTGTCCCACGCTCACCGCCCCGTCCTCCGTGGCCAGCCACACCCGCTCTTCCACCACCACCCGCTCCACGGGAGCGCCTTGGGCCCAAAACTGCGGCACCACGTCCGCCACCATGCGGCCGTACATCACCCCACCCATGACGTTCTTGGCGCCCGGGTACTCCCCGCGTTCCACCAGCACCACGCTCAGGCCCGCCCTGGCCATGGTGGCCGCCGCCGCGGCGCCCGCGGGGCCCGCGCCCACCACGATGGCGTCGAACTTCTCCACCGCGCACCTCCCGTAGACCCCCCGGTCTACCTCCCTATGCTCGTGCCCGAGGGGTTCGCCGACACGTTCCCTACCGCAGGAGCACCGCCACCCGCTGCGCCCAGCTGGTGAGGGGGCCGGGCAGCAGGCCGAACAGTAAGGTGGCGGCGGCGCTGAGCCCCAGCCCCACCCCCGCCCAGGGAGCCCGGTGCACCCGCACCCCGGCGCGCCCAGGGCCCTGGTAGGCTACGTACGCGGCCCGCAGGTAGTACGCCACGGACACCACGCTGGTCAGCACCCCCACCACCGCGAGCCACAGCAGGCCCGCCTGCAGGGCCGCGGTGAACAGGTAGAACTTGCCCAGAAATCCCGCGGTGGGCGGCAGGCCCGTCAGGGAGGCCATGAACACGGCGAAGGCCGCCGCCGCCGCGGGGGACCGGTCGCTCAGGCCCCGCAGGTCCTCCACCTCGTCCGCCTCCACGCCCGCCCGCTCCAGCACCGTGAGGACCCCGAAGGCGCCCAGGTTGGTGGCCGCGTACACCGCCAGGTAGTACACCGCGCTCCACACGCCCGCTCCGTTGCCCGCGGCCACCCCGATGAGCAGGTAGCCCGCGTGGGCCACGCTGGAGTAGGCCAGCATGCGCTTGAGGTTGGTCTGGCGCAAGGCCGCCAGGTTGCCCACCACCATGGTGGCCGCGGCCACCGCGGCCAACAGCGGCTGCCACGCGGAAGCCAGGTGGGGCACCGTCACGGGCAGCACCCGAAGCAGGGCCCCCACCGCACCCACCTTGGCCAGGACGGACATGAAGGCCACCGCGGGCACGGGCGCTCCCTCGTACACGTCCGGGGCCCACGCGTGGAACGGCACCGCCGCGGCCTTGAACCCCAAGCCCACCACCACCAGGCCCAGGCCCACCAGGAAGGGGAAGGAGGCGGGAGCTGCGGCCAGCCGGTCAAGGCCCATCCCGCCCGCCGCCCCGTACACCAGGGCCACGCCGTACAGGAGTAAGGCCGACGCGAACGAACCCAGAAGGAAGTACTTCAGGGACGCCTCCTGAGAACGCCGGCTGTCCCGGGCGAAGCCTGCCAGCACGTACAGGGGCACGGACAGGGTCTCCAGGGCCACGAACAGGAACAGCAGGTCTTGGCTGGAGGCCATGAGCATGGCGCCCACCGTGGACAGCAGCAGCAAACTGTAGTACTCGCCCCGCTCCAACCCCGTGCGCACCAGGTAGTCCCGGGCCAGCAGCAGGCCTACCGCGGCCACCGCCAGGGCCACGGCGTGCACCGCGTTGGCCAGGCCGTCCCGCACGTACATCGTGCCGAAGTGAGCTTCCCCGGCCCGCCACACGGCCACCCCGGCTCCCGCCAGGGCGCCAAGCCCCAGGACCAGCCAGCTCAGCCGGGCCCTTGGCCCGCGCACGAACACGTCGCCCACCAGGACCACCAGCGCCGCGGCGGTGACCACCAGCTCTGGAAACAGAGGCCGAAGGTCCAAACTCACCGCCACCCTCCCGACCACGGCTGGACGGCCGCGGGTGCTGCCCGCTGCAGCACGGCGTGCAGGGCCGCCTCACTGCGAGCCAGCCACGGCTTGGGGTACAGCCCGATCCACAGGACCGCGGCCACGAGACTCAAAAGAGCCAGCCCCTCATGGAAGCGCAGGGGCGGGAACTGTCGCACCTTGGGCGACACCGAACCGAAGTACACCCGCTGCACCATCCAGAGGAGGTACGCTGCGGACAGGATCACTCCGCCCACGGCCAGGGCTGCCCACAGGGGGTCCCTGCGGAAGGCGCCCAGGAGCACCAGGAACTCCCCCACGAACCCGTTGGTCCCCGGCAGGGCCGCGGAGGAGAACACCACGAACAGCGACAGGGCCGCGAAGGTGGGCATGACCCGCGCTACCCCTCCGAAAGCGTCCAGGGCCCGGGTGTGGGCCCGCTCGTACAGCACCCCCACCATCAGGAACAAAGCTCCCGTGGAGATCCCGTGGTTGACCATCTGGAGCAGGGCGCCCGCCAGGCCCTGAGGCGTGAGGGCGAAAATCCCCAGGACCACGAACCCCAGGTGGCTCACGGAGGAGTAGGCCACCAGCCGCTTCACGTCCCGCTGCGCGTACGCCACCGCGGCCCCGTACAGGATGCCCACCACCGCCAGGGCCAGGAACAGGGGCGCGGCCGCCCGCGCGGCCTCCGGGAACAGGCCCAGCCCGAAGCGCAGCAGCCCGTAGGTCCCCATCTTCAGCAGGAGGCCCGCCAGGATCACGCTGCCCGCGGTGGGCGCCTCTGTGTGGGCGTCCGGAAGCCAGGTGTGCAGGGGGAACAGGGGCACCTTGATGGCGAAGGCCACCGCGAAGGCTGCGAACAGCCAGCCCTGCAGTCCCGGGGACACCCCCGCCGCCGCCAGGCTCGGGAAGTCGAAGGTGCCCGTGGCCAGGTACAGGCCCGCGATGGCCAGGAGCATGAGCACGCTGCCCGCCATGGTGAACAGGAAGAACTTCAGGGCCGCGTACGCCCGGCGCTCCGACCCCCAAAGCCCGATGAGGAAGTACATGGGGATCAGCACCGCTTCCCAGAACACGTAGAACAGAACCAGGTCCAGGGCCAAGAACGTCCCCAGCACCGCTGCCTCCAGCAGCAGCAGGAGCACCAGGTACTCCTTGACCCGCACCGTTACCGCGTCCCACGTGCCCACCAGGGCCACGGGGAACAGGAAAGCGGTGAGGATCACTAAGGGGAGGGAGATGCCGTCCACCCCCAGGTGGTACCCGATGCCCAGGGCGGGGACCCACACCGTCCGCTCCACCAGCCAGAAACCCGCCTCGCCCAGGGGGGCACAGACGAACAGCCAGGCCGCCAAGCCCAGGGGCACAGCATGCCAGGCCAGGGCCGCCCCCCGCAGCAGCCCGTCCCGCCGGGGAAGCAGGGCGACCACCACCGCTCCCACCACGGGCGCGAAGACCATGGAGGAAAGCAACGCCGTCCTCACCGCAGCACCCAGTACGCCAACAGCACCACCGCTCCCGCCAGCAGGCCCGCGGCGTACTGGCGGACGTTGCCCGTCTGCCACGTGCGCACCACCGCGCCGGCCCGCGCCACCGCCTCCGCCAGGCCGGAAGCCGCCCGGTCCACGACCCGCAGGTCCACCGCCTCCGACAGGGCGTGCGCGGCCGCCCGCGCCGGCGCCACCACCAGCCGCTGGTACAGGGCCTCCACGCCCCACTGCGCTTCCAAGGCCTCCCGCACCGGCCCCAGGTCAGGCTCCCGGCCGGCCCTGTGCGCCCACCACCCCGCGGCGATCCCTGCCAGGGCCACCGCCACCGCCAGCGCCACCTCCGCGGGGTCCGGCGAGCTGAGTTCGTGCGCGGGGAAGGCGGGCGCCAGGAAGGCGTGGAAGGGTGCAGCCAACCACTTGGCGCCCAAAAAGCCTCCCAGGGCGGACAGCACCACGAGCCCCACCAAGGGCCACGCCATGGCGGGCGGAGGGTCGTGGGGGTGGCCGTGGGAGCGGGCCGGGCCCAAGAACGCCAGGGTGGCCGCCCGAGCCGCGTAGTACGCGGTGACGAAGCTGGTGGCCAGGGCCACCAGCCACAGGCCCGTGCGGGCGTGGGAGGCGTGCAGGATCTCCTCCTTACTCCAGAACCCGGAGAAGGGCGGAATGCCACTGAGGCTCAGCGCTCCCACCACGAAGGCCGCGAAGGTCAGCGGCATGGCCCTCCCCAGGCCGCCCAGGTGCCGGAGGTCGATCTGGCCGTGCAGGGCGTGCATCACGCTGCCCGCGGCCAGGAACAGCAGGGCCTTGAAGAAGGCGTGGGTGGTGAGGTGGAAGAACGCTGCGGGGGCGGAGTTCACGCCCAGAGCCAGGAACATGTAGCCCAGCTGGCTGATGGTGGAGTAGGCCAGCACGCGCTTGAGGTCGTACTGAGCCACCGCCACCGTGGCCGCGAACAGGGCCGTGAGGGCACCCACGGGCGCCACCACCCAGGCCAGCACCGGACCTACGGCCTCGAACAGCGGCCACAGCCTTCCCACCATGAACACGCCCGCGGTGACCATGGTGGCGGCGTGGATCAGGGCGGAAACCGGGGTGGGGCCCTCCATGGCGTCCGGCAGCCACACGTACAGGGGGAGCTGGGCCGACTTGCCCGTGGCACCCGCGAACAACAGCAACGCGGAGGTCGCCAGGGCCGGGTGCCCCCGCAGGGCATCCCCGCCTTCACCCAGCAGGCGGGAGATCTCGCGGAAGTCCAGGGTCCCCAGCAACCCCCAGACGGACAGGATCCCCAACAGGAAGGCCGCGTCACCCACCCGGTTCACCACGAAGGCCTTCCGCCCTGCGGCCGCGGCGGCCGGGCGCTCGAACCAGAACCCGATGAGCAGGTACGAGCACAGCCCCACCAGCTCCCAGCCCACGAACAGCACCAGGAGGTTGGCCCCCAGCACCAGGACCAACATGGAGGCCACGAACAGGTTCAGGTACGTGAAGTAGCGGCTGACGTCGGGGTCGTCCGCCATGTACCCCACGGAGTACACGTGGATCAGGAACCCCACCCCGGTGACCACCAGGGCCAGCAGGGCGGAGAGGCGGTCCCACAGGAGAGCTGCCGGGATCCGGAAGTCCCCCACCGCGATCCAGTCGAACAGCCGGACCGTGCGGGCGGCTCCTTCCGGTGAAGCCAACTCCCGGGCCGCACCGGCGCTCACCAGGAACGCCCCGAGCACCGCCATGCAGGCCACCAGGGACACGCCCCGCCGGCCCAAGCGGCCGCCCCACAGCCCGTTCACCAGGGCTCCCGCCAGGGGCAAGGCCACGATCCACGGAACAGCCCACCGGTCCACGGCTAGACCACCCCGAAACTCGCTGGCGCGATTTTCGGGGACCCCGGTTCCCTCAACCGCGACGGTTTCTCACACATGCTCCTAGCCTCGCAGCAGGTCCACCTCGTCCACGTCCACGGTGTCCCGGGTGCGGAAGATGTAGACCAGGATGCTAAGCCCCACCACCACCTCCACCGCGGCCACCACCAGCACGAAGAAGGCCGCCAGCTGGCCCGCCAGGTCCCCGTGGACGCGGGCCAGGGTGACGAAGGCCAGGTTCACGGCGTTCAGCATCAGCTCGATGGACATGAACAGGATCAGGGCGGTGCGCCGCACCAGCACCCCCACGGTCCCCAGGGTGAACAGGGCCGCACTCAACAGCAGGTACGCGGCCGGCGGGACGGTCACCGCTCCCTCCTCCCGGGCTCCTGCGGGGTGGGGCTGCTGCCCAGCACCACCGCGGCCACGATGCCCACCAGCAGCAGCAGGGAGGCCACCTCGAAGGGCAGCAGGAACGTCCGGAACAGCTCCCGGCCCACGGCCTCCGTGCTGCCGAACCCCTCCGCCACCGCAGGCGCCTGGGCGGGCAGCTGCAGGGCCGCGTAGCTCAGGCCCGCCCACAGGGCGAGCCCCAGGGGGACCGCCACCGACCACTGCCCTCCCACCCGGGACGGCAGCCCCTCGGGGCTGCGGGCGTGCAGGAGCATGATGACGAACAGGAACAGGACCACGATGGCGCCCGCGTACACGATCACCTGCAGCACCGCCAGGAACTCCGCCGCCAGGGTCAGGTACAGGACCGCCAGCGACCCCAGCACCACCAGGAGGCTCAGGGCGCTGTGCACGGGCTGCCGCGCCGCCACCACCCCCAGCCCTCCCGCCACGCTGAGGGCCGCACCCACCGCGAACAGCAGCACCTCCACCGCGCTACACCTCCCGGTGGGGGTCCCTTCCGGAGGCGCCGGGATAGGGCTCCTGCAGCATGGACTTGGTGTAGATGAGGGCCTCCCGGCCGTAGTCCGCCAGCTCGAAGTCCCGGCCCAGGACGATGGCGCCCGTGGGGCAGGCCTCCTCGCAGAACCCGCAGAAGATGCACCGGAGCATGTTGATCTGGAACTCCTCCGCGTACCGCTCCCCGCGGCTCACCCGCTTCTCGGGGGTGTTCTCCGCGGCCTTCACGTAGATGGCCTGGGACGGGCACACGATGACGCACAGCTCGCAGCCCACGCACCGCTCCGTGCCGTCCGCGTACAGGGTCAGCCAGTGCCGTCCCTTGAACCGGCCCGCGATGCGGGGCCGCTGCTCCGGGTACTGGACCGTCACCGGCGGGCGGAACAGGTGACGGAGGGTCACCGCCATCCCCTTGAGGACGGCCGCGCCCTCCACGACCACACGTCGCCAACCGTTGCGGTTCCGCACCGCGCCTCCGAACCCGCCCGGCTACAGGAGGAGGATGGCGCTCACCAGGAGGTTTCCCAGCGCCACCGGGAGGAGCACCTTCCAGCCCAGGCTCATCAACTGATCATACCGCACCCGGGGCACGGTGGCGCGGATCCAGATGAGCACCACCACGAAGGCCAACACCTTCACGCCGAACCACACCACCGGGGGGAGCACCGGACCGTGCCACCCGCCCAGGAACAGGGTGGCGGCCAGAGCCCCCTGGGTGATCATGGCCAGGTACTCCGCGATGTAGAACATCACGAACTTGAAGCCGCCATACTCCGTCTGGTAGCCGGCGATAAGCTCCTGCTCCGCCTCCGGCAGGTCGAAGGGCGCCCGGTTGGTCTCCGCGAGGGCCGCCAGGAAGAACACCACGAAGGCCACGGGCTGGCGAAAGACGAACCAGCCCTGCTCCTGCGCTTGGACGATGCGGACCAGGCTGAGGCTGCCGGCCTCCAGCACCACCGCCAGCACCGCCAAGGCCAGGCTCAGCTCGTAGCTGATGACCTGGGCGCTGCTGCGCAGGCCGCCCAGCAGGGAGTACTTGCTGTTGGAGGACCACCCTCCCAGGATGAGCCCGTACACCCCGATGGACGACGCCCCCAGGACCAACAGCAGGCCGGTGTTCACGTCCGCCAGGTACAGGCTCACCGTTCGGCCCAACACCTTCACCTCCGGCCCGAAGGGGATGACCGCGTACACGAACAGCGCCACGGTCATCAGCAGCACCGGGGCGGCCACGTACACCACCCGGTCCGCCCCCGCGGGGGCGAAGTCCTCCTTGGTGAGGAGCTTGATGCCGTCCGCGAGAGGCTGGAGCAGGCCCCACGGGCCCACCCGGTTGGGGCCGTAGCGCACCTGGAACCGGCCCAGGAGCTTGCGCTCCAGCAGCACCTCGTACGCGGTGGCGGTGAGCAGCACGAACAGCAGCACCGCGCTCTTGACGAAGGCTTCCGCCACCCGCGCGGTCACCGCCGCTCCCCTCCCACAGGCTGCAACGCCCGCACCCGCGCCCACACCCTGCCACCCGCCCAGGCGGCCCTGGGGAACTCCGGGAACCCCACGGGCACCAGCAACTGGCCCGGCAGCACGTCCTCCGTGACCCGCAGCTTCACCCGCGCCGTCGCCCCCGCGGCTTCCACTTCCACCTGGTCGCCGTCCCGCAGCCCCAACGCCCGGGCGTCCTCGGGGTTTACCCCCACCCAGGGTTCACCGGCCAGCTCCGGCAGCCCCCTGCACCGGCTGCTCATGTCGCCCTTCCGGAACAGGGGTGGAGCGGGGACCACCACCAGACCCTGCGCCTCGTGCACCGCACCGGGCGGCCGGACGTCCACCTGCGGCTGCGGCCGGGGCCAGGGGTAGGGCACGTCGAGCTGGAGGTCCGGCGCGAGCCTCTGCAGCTCCGCCCACACCGCCTCCACGGAGGCGTACTCCATGGGACGGCCCAGGTGAGCTGCCAGCATCTGCAGGATCTCCCCGTCCGCCCGCGCTCCTTTTGGCCCCACGCGGGCCTGGGCCAGGCGCTGGGGCCGGCCCTCCAGGTTGGCCACGGTACCCGGCCGTTCGAACAGGCTGAGGACCGGCAGCACCACGTCCGCCTGGCGGGCGGTCTGGCTCCAGAACAGGTCCGTCACCACCAACAGCTCCAGCCGTTCCCGGGCCCGCTGCCACAGGGCTCCGTCGGGGAAGTCCCGGGCGGGGTCGCTGCCGGCCACGTACAGCACCCGTAGCTGGCCCGCGGCCGCGGCTTCCAGCATGGCGGGTGCGGCCAGGCCGGGTTGGGCGGGCGGCTCGAAGCCCCAGACGTCCCGCGCCCGCTGCCGCGCTTCCGGATCCTGGACGGACGCCAGCCCGGGCAAGGCGTCGGGCAGAAGCCCTGCGAGGGCAGCCCCCGCCGCGTTGCCCCTCCCGTGCAGGAGCCAGACTTGCCCGCCCACCAAGCTCCGGAGGGTCTGCACCGCGGCCAGAGCCCGCTCGGGCTCCGGGCCGTCCAGCACCAAGCGCCCCACGAGGAACACCACGGGCCCGTGTTCCTGGAGCCGCGAGGCCAGGGCCCACAGCGCCTCCGCAGGGACCCGTGCCCGGGTGGCGCAGGCCTGGACGTCCACCGCTGCCAGACCCACATCCAGCGCCGCGCGCCGCTCGGCCACCAGGCGGGCCAGCGCGTACAGCACGTCCGCCTCCGCGCCGTACGCCGACAGCACCGCGGCCTGCAGGTAGGGCTCCACCTCCAGCCGCTTGGGCCCCACCGCCAACCCCACCGCGCCGCGGTCCAGAGCCCGCTTGACCCGAAGCCACAGCACCGGGTAGTCCTCGCTCACGTCACAGCCCACCAGGACCAGCACCGCGGCCTCGTCCAGGGCCTGGAAGGGCCCCGTGCCCCACGGCCACTCGTGGGCAAGGGGCGTGAACAAGGTGTCCGCGCGGGCGTCCACGTGGTTGGACCCCAAAGCTCGGAACAGCCGGCCCAGGAGGTACGCCTCCTCCATGGTGAGCCGCGCCCCGCCCACAGCGCCCACGTGGGGTGCAGCGCGGCGCAGCGCCTCCGCTACGGTCCGCAGGGCTTCGTCCCACGTGGCCTCCCGCAGCACGCCGTTCTCCCGCACGTACGGGGTGGTCAGGCGCTCCGGGTGGTTGGTGTAGTCGTAGCCGAAGAAGCCCACGTCGCACAGCCAGATGTCGTTCAGCTCGGGCTTCTCCCGGGCCCGGACCCGTACCACCTCCCCACCCCGGGCGTCCACCCACGTGGCGCAGCCAACCCCGCAGTGGGTGCACACGCTGGGCACAGGCCGGTTGTCCCAGGGACGGGCCCGGAACCGGTACACCCCGCTGGTGAGGGCTCCCACGGGGCAAATGGCGATGGTGTTCCCG
Source organism: uncultured bacterium (assembly GCA_964437095.1). Taxonomy (GTDB): domain Bacteria; phylum Sysuimicrobiota; class Sysuimicrobiia; order Sysuimicrobiales; family Sysuimicrobiaceae; genus Tepidifontimicrobium. Next base: position 90,564 of record CAYTFH010000001.1, read on the forward strand.
ATGAACTTGCTGGGCCGCTCCTGGGTCACGGGCGGAGTGTCGATGTGGGTCCGGTAGCCCCGGTCGTGGCCCTTGAGGGCGTGGTCGCCGGCCACCGCCTCCCCGAACCGGGTGCACCGCCAGCACATGATGCACCGCTCCCGGTCCAAGGTCAGCACCGGGCTCAGGCGCACCGCCTTGGGGAAGTGCCGCTTGGGCTCCACGAACCGCGAAACGCCGGGCCCGTACTTGAAGGTGTTGTCCTGCAGGGGGCACTCCCCGCCCTTGTCGCAGATGGGGCAGTCCAAAGGGTGGTTGATGAGCAGGAACTCCAGGATGGCGCGGCGGGCTTCCACCACCTGCGGGCTTTCGGTCCACACCACCATGCCCTCTTGGGCTTCCAGGGTGCAGGAGGTCTGCAGGCGGGGCATCTTCTCCACCTGCACGAAGCACATCCGGCAGGCACCGAGCGGCGGCATGCGGTCGTGGTAGCAGAAGATGGGGATCTCGATCCCCAGCTGCCGTGCCGCGTGGTACACCGTGGTCCCCCAGGGTACGGTCACCGTCCGTCCGTCGATGGTCAGGGTGACTTCCGTCATGGTCTGCCTCGCCTACCCTCCCGCCGCAGGGGCTCCCAGGTGCAGCCGCACGGGCATCTCCACGGGCTGCCGGGCTGCCCGGATGTACGCCTCGAACTCCTCCCGGAAGTCCTCCAGCCCCGCCCGCAGGCTGGGCGGCACGCTCTCCCCCAGGGGGCAGAAGCAGGTGCCCGTCATGTTACGGGCCAGGCTCGCCAGCAGGTCCAGGTCCTCCCACCGGCCCCTGCCGTGCAGGATGCGGTCCAGGATCTGCGTGACCCACACCGTCCCCTCGCGGCAGGGCGTGCACTTGCCGCAGGACTCCTCCCGGTAGAACTCGCACACCCGGGCGATGACCTTCACCATGTCCGTGGTCTCGTCCATGACGATCACCGCCGCGGAGCCCAGCATGGAACCCAGCCTCGCCAGCTCCTCGTGGCGCAGGGGCACGTCCAGGTGCTGCGCCGTGAGGGGGCGGCTGGACGTCCCGCCGGGGTAGAAGGCTTTCACCCTCCGCCCGCCCCGCACGCCGCCTGCCCGCTCCACCAGCTCCCGGGCGGTCGTCCCGAGGGGCGCTTCCACCACCTGGGGCCGGTTCACGTGCCCGCTCACGGAGTACAGCTGTGGCGGGCCCTGATCCAGCCACCACTCCGGGCCCTCCCGCACGATCCACGGCACGCAGCACAACGTCTCCACGTTGTTCAGGACCGTGGGCTTGGAGTACAGGCCCATGACCGCGGGGAAGTAGGGAGGTTTCAGGCGCGGCATGGCCCGCTTGCCCTCCAGGGACTCCAGCAGGGCCGTCTCCTCGCCCGCGATGTACGCCCCCGCGCCGGGGTGCACGTACACGTCCAGGGAGAAGTCGGTCCCCAGGATGTTCTGGCCCAGGTAGCCCCGCTGGTAGGCCTGGGCGATGGCCCGCTCCAGCTGCCGGCGCGCCTGGTAGAACTCCCGCCGCATGTACACGTAGGCGGTGCGGACGCCGTTGGCGTACGCGGCCAGGGCGATCCCCTCCACCAACAGGTGCGGGTCGCGCTCCAGAAGGGTGCGGTCCTTAAACGTCCCGGGCTCGCCCTCGTCCGCGTTCACCACCAGGTACTTCACCGGAGCGTCCTTGGGCACGAACTTCCACTTGCGGCCCGTGGGAAAACCCGCACCTCCCCGGCCCCGGAGCTGCGCGCGGTCCACCAGGTCCGTGACTTGGTCGGGCGTGAGCTCCCGCACCGCCCGCCGCAGGGCCGCGTACCCGCCGCGGCGCTCGTAGGCGTGGATGTCGCCCTGGTCGGGCTCACGGACGTACCGCAACAACACCGGCTGGACCATCCCTAGTCCAGGTCCCTCAGCAGGCGCGCGGCCTCCTCCGGGGTCAGGGGGCCACACCGCCATTCGTCCACCATCATGCACGGAGCGTGGTCGCAGGCGGCCAGGCACTCCACCGCCAGCAGGGTCACCCGCCCGTCGGGGGTGGTCTGGCCCGCGCGGATCCCCAGCTCCTCCTCCACCCGCTGCCGCACCGCCTCGGCCCCGGACAGCATACACGAGACGTTGGTGCACAGCTGCACCACGTGCCGCCCCACGGGCTGGGTGAACAGCAGGCTGTAGAAGGACGCTACCTCGGCCACCACCTCCACGGGCAGCCCCAGAAGGTCGGCCACCTCCGCCATGGCCTCCGGCGGGACCCACCCCAGCTCCTCCTGGGCGCGCAGCAGGGCCGGGATGAGAGCCGACTGGGCCACGGGGTACCGTGCGCGCAGCGCTCGGATGTCCTGCTTTGCACCCTCTGACAGCAACGCGCCCTCCCACGGGGCGGCCCCATCGCGGCCGCCCGTGTTCGCGGGACGTGTCCTTTAGCGGTCCACGTCCCCCAACACGATGTCGATGGAGGCGATGGCCACCACCACGTCCGCCAGCATGCCTCCGCGGACCATGGCGGGCAACGCCTGCAGGTTCGAGAACGACGGCGCCCGCACCCGCACCCGCACGGGGCGGTTGGAGCCGTCGGATACGATGTAGTAGCCCTTCTCCCCGCGGGGGGACTCCACCGCGGCGTACACCTCTCCCTTGGGCGGGTGAATGCCCTCGCTCACCAGCTTGAACTGGTGGATCACGGCCTCCATGGACCGTACCAGCTCCCGGCGGGGGGGCAACGCCACCTTGCGGTCCTCCACCAGGACGGGGCCGTCCGGCAGGCGGTCCAGGGCCTGCAGCACGATCCGCCGCGACTGCCGGATCTCCTCCATCCGCACCCGGTAGCGGTCGAAGGCGTCCCCGTGCTCGCCCGTGGGCACGTCGAACTCGAACTCGTCGTACGAGGAGTACGGGAAGGCCTTGCGGACGTCGTAGGCGATCCCGGACCCCCGCAGGGTGGGCCCCGTGACCCCGTAGCTGAGGGCGTCCTCCCGGCTCAACACCGCCACGCCCTCGTGGCGGCGCCGCCAGACGAGGTTGTCCGTGAGCATGGCCTCGTACTCGTCCAGGCGTCGGGGGAACTCCTCCAGGAACTGCCGCACCGCGGGGAAGAACTCCTCCGGCAGGTCCGCGGCCACGCCCCCGATGCGGAAGTACCCGGGCATCATGCGCTGGCCGGAGACCATCTCCGACAGCTCCAGGATCCGCTCCCGGTCCCGGAAGCAGTACATGAGCAGGCTGCTCACGTTGAGGTCGATCCCCGTGGTCCCCAGCCACACCAGGTGGCTGGCGATGCGGTTGAGCTCGCACAGGATCACCCGGATGTACTGGGCCCGCTTGGGGACCTCGACCCCCAGGAGCTTCTCCACCGCCATGCAGTAGGCCAGCTCCTCGTGGTAGCTGGACAGGTACTCGATGCGGTCCACCAGGGGGATGTTCTGGTGGTAGGTGCGGTACTCCATCTCCTTCTCGATGCCCGTGTGGAGGTAGCCGATCACCGGCTGGCAGGACACGATGACCTCCCCCTCCAGCTCCAGCACCAGACGCAGCACCCCGTGGGTGCTGGGGTGCTGGGGCCCCATGTTGATGGTGAGGGCCTCCCGGACCAGGGCCACGGGCACCTCCTTACGGATCCCGCCGGCCTGGCGGCACCTGGGGCACGATCTGGCTGGGTACTTTCGGCACGTGACCTCGGAACTCCACGGGCTCCTCCGTCAAGGGGTAATCCCGTCGCAGGGGGTGGCCTTCCCAGTCGTCGGGCATGAGGATGCGGACCAGGTTGGGGTGGCCGGTGAACCGGATGCCGAACAGGTCCCACACCTCCCGCTCGAACCAGTTGGCCCCCGCGAACACCGACACCGCGCTGGGCACCGTGGGGTCGTCCCCGGGGACGCGGGTCTTCACCCGCAGCCGCTCCCGCCGGGACAAGCTCAGCAGGTGGTAGACCACCTCGAAGCGGGGCTCCTCCGGGTACCGGTCCCACGCGGTGAGGTCCACCAGCACCTCGAACCTCCAGGGCTCGTCCCGCAGCCAGCGCAGCACGTCCACCACCCGTTCCCGGGCCACCACCACGGTGGCGTCGCCACGGAAGGCGTGGGCCTCTCGGGCGTCCTCGCCCAGCCGCTCCACCAGGAACTCCTGGACCGGGGCCAGGTCCGTCACCGGCCCCCCCCGAGCCGGGCCCGCTCCCGGATCTTCTCCTGCAGCTTCATGAGGCCGTACAGCAGGGCCTCGGGCCGCGGGGGGCAGCCGGCTACGTACACGTCCACGGGCACGATCTTGTCCACCCCCTGCACCAGGGCGTAGTTGTTGTACACCCCCCCACACGAGGCGCAGTCCCCCATGGACAGCACCCACTTGGGTTCCAGCATCTGGTCGTAGATGTGCCGGAGTACGGGGGCCATCTTCTGGCTCACCCGGCCCGCCACGATCATCAGGTCCGACTGGCGTGGGGAGGCCCGGAAGGCTTCCATCCCGAAGCGGGCGATGTCGAACTTGGAGGTGGTGGTGGCGATCATCTCGATGGCGCAGCACGCCAGCCCGAACTGCACCGGCCACACGGAGGAGCTGCGGGCCCAGGCCAGCATGCGCTCCACGGTGGTGGTCAGGACGTTGCGTTCCAACCCCGCCAGGTCTTCCCGCGTCACGCTTGCCATTGGAACGCCCCCCTCCGCCACGCGTACACGTAGCCCACCAGCAGAACCCCCACGAAGGCCAGAACCTCCCAAAGGCCCAGCCACCCCAGCTCCCGGAACAGCACCGCCCAGGGGTACAGGAACACCGCTTCCACGTCGAACAGGATGAACAGCATGGCCACCAGGTAGTAGCGCACGGGGACCCGTTCCCGCGCGGACCCCACGGGCCAGACCCCAGACTCGTACGGCATCAGCTTGTCCGGGTTGGGCCGGCGACCCCCGAGCCACACGTGGGCGGCCAGTAAGGCCAACACCAAGGCCAGGGAGGTGGCCAGGTGGACCAGGATGGGCACGTACTGGGTCATGCTCCCTCCGCCGTCCACACGAACGCCGAGCGCGGGCAGGCCCCAACCCACCCCACGCCCGGCCACGGGTCCATCATGGCAGACCCAAAGCCGGCCTTCAACCGCGGGCTGCCGCCCGCCCCCGGCGCCACAGGGGAGAGGCACGCCGCATCTCCTCTACGGCCTCCCGAACCCACGCCACCGCGGTGTCCACCTCCGCCCCGGTGGTCCACCGGCCCACGGTGAGCCGCAACGCTCCCACAGCCAGCTCCGAGGGGATCCCCATGGCCTGCAGCACGTGGGAAGGCTCGAGGCTTCCCGCGGTGCAGGCGGATCCGCTGCTGGCCGCGAGCCCCCGCAGGTCCAAGGCCAGCAGGAGGGACTCGCTGTCCACGCCCGCAAAGCACACGTGGGCGTTGTTGGGCAACCGCTCCGTGGGGTGGCCCGCGAGCACCGCTTCCTCCACCTCCAGCAGGCCCGCCACCAGCCGGTCCCGCAAGGCGGCCAGCCGTGCCTGCTCCGCCTGCCGGTCGGCCAGCGCCAGTTCCACCGCCCGGGCGAACCCCACGATCCCGGGCACGTTCTCGGTGCCCGCCCGGCGGCCCCGCTCGTGGGCCCCGCCCCGCAGCCACGGCAGGATGCGGGTCCCCTTGCGCACGTACAGCAGCCCCACCCCCTTGGGGCCGTAGCGTTTGTGCGCGGACGCGCTCAGGAGGTCCACGCCCAGCTCGTCCACCCGTACCGGCAGCGCCCCAAAGGTCTGGGTGGCGTCGGTGTGCACCAGCACGCCCCGCTCGTGGGCCACGCGGGCCACCTCCGCCACGGGCTGGATGGTGCCCACCTCGTTGTTGGCGTGCATGACGGACACCAGCACCGTGTCGGGCCGCAGGGCGCGGCGGACGTCGTCCGGGTCCACGCGGCCGTACCGGTCCACGGGGAGGAAGGTCACCTCCCAGCCCCGCTCCGCCAGCCACCGTGCGGGTTCCAGCACCGCCTTGTGCTCCACGGAGGACACCACCAGGTGCCGGCCTCGCTCCCCGTGGGCCAGGGCCATCCCCACCACGGCCCAGTTGTCCGCCTCCGTGGCGCCGCTGGTGAACACCACCTCTGAGGGCTGGCAGCCCAGGGCCTCCGCCAGCGTCCGGCGGGCCCGATCCACCGCTGCCCTCGCCTCCTGCCCGAACGCGTGCACGCTGCTGGGGTTGCCGAAGACCTCCGTGAAGTACGGCCGCATGGCCTCCAGCACCCTGGGGTCCGTAGGGGTCGTGGCAGCGTAGTCCAGGTAGACGCGCACGCCTCCATTGTACGCGTCCCCTCCGGGGAACGTGGCACGAGGCTTGCTTGTGGCCTGGGCGAGATGCGGAGGCAGACCCTGCGGCCCCGCCCCCTGCTGACCCGCCGGGCCGCCCTGGTGGCGGGCTACGGTGCGGTGTGCCTCGCGGTGGTGTGGGCGGTCGCTGCGCTTGGGCTTCCGTACTCCACCGTGGTCCTGCTGGCCGCACCTCCCCTGGTGGCGTCCGCCCGGTTCGAGCAGCGGGTCTACCTGGCCATGCTGCCCATGGCGGGTGCCGCGGCGCTCGCGGCCATCCTGCTGCGGGCGTCGGACCTGCCTGAGGCGTTGGTGGCCCTCGCAGGCCTCGGAGTCACCGTCCTGGCCGCCTCCGAGACCGTGTTCCGGCTCAACCGGTCCCACCGGGCCACGCAGGACCAGCTGCGCCGGCGCGCGGACCTCCTGGACGCCCTGCACGCCACCGCCGTGGGCCTCCTGGAGGGAGGGCACGCGGAGGACCTGCTGGACAACCTCCTGCGCCGCGCCTGCCAGCTGCTGGGAACACCCCACGGCAACCTCTTCCTCGTGAAAGGTGGGCGGCTGCGGTGCCGGCTGGCCCTGGGAGCTACCCGGTGGATGCAGGAGGAGGGGCTGGAAGTGGCTCCCGGGCAGGGTCTGTCGGGGGTGGTGTGGGAGACGGGAAGGCCCGTGGTGGTCGGGGATTACCAAAGCTGGCCCCAGCGGATCCAGGATCCGCGCCTGGGGTTCGTCCGGCACGCCGCGGCCATGCCCCTCAAGGTCCACGGCCGGGTCATCGGGGTGGTGGTGGTGGTGCGGGCGGAGGCGGACCGGCCCTTCTCCCCCGAAGAGGTGGAGGTGGTGGGGCGGTTCGCGGAGCTGGCGTCCCTGGTGGTGCAGAACGCCCACCTGTACCGTGCCGCCCGGGAGGAGCTCCAGCGCCGCAGGCAGGCGGAGCAGGACCTGGTGCGCCAGCACCACCTGCTGCGCACCCTGCAGGCCACCACGGAAGAGCTGCTGCGTGGGACGGACTTCGACAGCCTTGTGGCCGCCGTGGTGCGCCGGGCCTGCGCCCTCCTGCGGGCCCCCCACGGCAACCTGTACCTGCGGGAGGGCGAGGTGATGCGGTGCACGGTGGGGGTGGGTGCGGCGGAGTGGGCCGTGCGCCAGAACGTGCGCCTGCGGCCGGGCGAAGGCATGGTGGGGCGGGCGTGGGCGTCCGGGCAGCCCCTGGTGGTGGAAGACTACGCCGCTTGGTCGGGCCGTCTCCCCTTCCCGGAGGTGGACGCCCTGGGCCCCGCCGTCGCGGTCCCCCTACGGGCCGGTCAGGAGGTGGTGGGCGCCTTCTTCGTGGCCCGCAACCGCGGGGGTTCCCCCTTCACCCAGGACGAGCTGGAGCTGGCGCGGCGGTTCGGCCACCTGGCGTCCCTGGTCCTGCACCAGGCTTCCCTGCACCGCGCCACACGGGAGGAGCTGGACCGGCGCCGGGACGCCGAAACCCGGCTGCGCCGGCGCCAGGAGCTCCTCCAGGCCCTGTACTCCACCACGGAAGCCCTTCTGGCCGGCCTGCCGGACCCGGACGCCCTGCTGCAGACCCTGGTGGGCCAGGCGTGTGCTCTCCTCTCCACCGCGCACGGAATCCTCTACGTGGTGGAGGACGACGCTCTGCACTGCCGCGCCGCCGCCGGCGCCATGGCCTGGGCGGCGGAACGGAAACTGGTCATCGGCAAGGGGCAAGGCCTCACCGGCCGGGTGTGGGAGACGCAGCAGACCGCGGTGGTGGAGGACTACGCCACCTGGCCGGGCCGGTTGCCCCACCCCGGGTTCGACCCCCTGGGCCCCGCGGTGTGCGTGCCCCTCCGGTCCGGGGGCCAATTCGTGGGCGCGTTTTCCGTGGCCCGGGACCGCGGGGCGCCCCCATTTACCGCCGACGAAATCGAGACCGCGGTCCGGTTCGGTCAGCTGGCCTCCCTGGTCCTGCGGAACGCCCAGCTGGTCCAGCAGGCGCACGACGCGGCCCGGAGGCTGGACGAGCAGCGCGCGTTCTACGAGGACATCCTCAACCAACTGGAGTCGGAGATCGCCGTCTTCGACCCTCAGCTGCGGTACGTGTACGTGAACCCCGCGGCCATCCGGGACCCGGAGCTGCGGCGTTGGATCATCGGTCGGGACGACTACGCGTACTGCCTGCGCAAGGGCCGGGACCCGTCTCTGGCGGCCCGGCGTCAGGAGAGCCTGCGACGGGCAATCCAGGAGGGGCGCGTGGTGGAGCACGAGGAGACCATCGTGACGTCCTCCGGGGAGGAGCGGGTGTACCTGCGGCGGGCGTGCCCCGTCCTGGACGACGAAGGTCGGGTGGTCCGCGTGGTGGGGTACGGACTGGACATCACGGACCGCAAGCGGGCCGAGCTGCGACTGGCCCACCTGGCCCTGCACGACGCCCTCACGGGCCTGCCGAACCGGACCCTGTTCATGGACCGGCTGACCCACGCCCTGGACCGGGCCAAGCGCACCGGCCGCCGGGTGGCGGTACTGTTCGTGGACCTGGACCGGTTCAAGGCAGTGAACGACACCCTCGGCCACGAGGCCGGCGACGCGTTGCTCCAGCAGGTGGCCGAGCGGCTGCGCTCGTGCCTGCGCAGCTCGGACACCCTGGCCCGGCTGGCCGGCGACGAGTTCACGATCCTCCTGGAAGACGTGGCCGACCTCCAGGAGGCCGAGCAGGTGGCACAGCGCCTGCAGCTGGCCCTGCGGGAGCCCTTCACCGTGGCGGGCCAGCCCGTGCGCACCACGGCCAGCGTGGGCATCGCCCTTTCCAGCCCCGACACCCAGCGGGCGGAGGAACTCCTCCGACGGTCCGACGCCGCCATGTACCGGGCCAAGGCCCTGGGCCGCAACCGCAGCCAGGTGTTCGGGCCGGAGCTCGACACAAGCCCCGTCTGAGGGTGCCGCCCTCGCGGCGAAGGACACGAACAAGAAGGAGCGGGCACCTCTGGGCGCCCGCTCCCCAGCCGCCGGAACGTCCGAGCCGAGCCGTTCCGGACCTGGCTGAAACCTAGTCCTCTCGTTCCTCCACCAGCCTGGGCCTGGCGATGGCCACCACGTACCGGGCCCCGCCCCTCCTCGGGCTCCTTCCCTGCCGGCCCCAGAGCCTGCGCTCCCAACCCACGAACCTGGGCCACCCCTCCTGCACCGCGGCCCGTGCCTGCAGGGGGGACAGCTTCTCGTGCTCCATGAGGTGCCGCAGGAGCTGGATCTGCTCGATGTCCCGCCAGGAGTACATGCGCCGCCTGGCCTTCCCCACCCGCACCGGCGCCACCAGCCCCTGCTCCTCCCACCGGCGGAGCACGTGGGGCCTGAGCCCCGTGAGGACCGAAACGACGCCAATCGGAAACAGCTCCGAGGGACTGGGCATCGCCAGCTCCAGAGGTCAAAGGAGGTTCGGCCCCAAGTATACCAGGGGCTGGCGCCCGTCAACAGTGGACGTGCGTTCGAAACTGCGAACCTACGTTCGCTCTTCTTGCTGGAGTAGAGGTACTTCTGCGCGCCGGCGACCCCGGAACACGCAGCGGGTCCGGTAGCCGGCCCGGTAGGCTTCCCGTTCCGCCCGGGCGAACTCGAAGCCCACGTGTTCAGCCCAGTGAGCGTCAGAGCTGATCACGATGGGGACCCCGTGCCGGCACAGGGTTTCCAGGAGGGCGGGTGCAGGGTACAGCTCTCCCACGGGCTTGCGCCAGCCCGCGGTGTTCACCTCCGCGCACACCCCCGCCCGCGCCATGGCCTGCGCCGCGCGCTCGTACCACTCCTGGGGGTCCCGGGAAGGCCGGTGGCCGAACACCTTCACCACGTCCGGGTGGGCGATGACGTCGAACAGGCCCGTCTGGGCGGCCTCGCACAGGAGCCGGAAGTACTCCTCGTAGACCGCGTCCACGGACCGGGACTCCCACTCCGCCCGCTGGTCGGGGATATCGAAGCCCCACCACCCGCCGTCCCTGCCCGGCAGCCAGTGGACCCCGCCCAGGACCAGGTCCCAGGGGTAGGCCCGCACCCACCGCGCCAGCTGCGCCTCCCTGCCGGGGCAGTAGTCCCACTCCACCCCCACCCGGACCCTCAGCCCTTCGGCCCGCACGTCCTCCAACAGCCGGAGGTAGCGTTCCAGGTCCCAGTTGCGCCGCTCGGGGGCGTGGCGGCCGTGCACCCACGCGTTGTCCTCGGGGTAGACGTCCCGGCACTGGGTGAAGTTGTGAGCGTGCTCGGTGACCGCGATCTCGTCCACACCCGCCGCCAGCGCCGCCTCCACCATCCTGAGTAGGCTGTCGCGGTCCAGGCCGTAGTTCTCCAGGTGCGTGTGGTAGTCCGGACGTCGGACGTGGGAGTGGGCTTCCCTCAGCGCAGCACCTCCACCAGGTTGCGGATGACCCGCGCGGTGGCCCCCCACACGGTGTAGGGTCCGTAGTCGTAGAAGTGCAGCTCCCGCCGGCCCGCTCCCTCCCCGACCCACTCCACCCGCAGGTTCCGTTCGTCCAAAAAGAACCGCAGGGGGATCCCCAGCACCTCCGCGATCTCCTCTGGAGCGGGCCTGAACGGGTACGGGTGGGGGATCCGGCCCACGTACGGCCGGATCAGGAACCCGGACACCACCGTGGACACGTCGTCCAACGCCCCCAAGAGCTCCACGTCCTCCCGACGGATGCCCAGCTCCTCGCAGGCCTCCCGGAGCGCTGCGTCCCGCGCGTCCCGGTCCTCGGCTTCCACGGCGCCACCGGGGAACGAGATCTGCCCCTTGTGCGTGGCCACGTGCTCCGTCCTGCGGGTGAGCAGCACGTACACCTCTCCCCCGTCCACGTACAGGGGCACCAGCACGCCGGCCAGCACCAGCCCGGTCTCTGGCAACCGCCGCGCCGTGTAGCCCGCGAGCCGCCGCCGAAGGTCGTCCAGGGGATTTGGCGCGGGAGGACGGTCGATCACCGGGCCGCGAGCCTCACGCCCCCGCCGCGGGCCAGGAGCCGGGCCCTCCGCGCAGCCGCCGCGCCATCTCGTCCACGGCTTCCTCGTCCGGCGCGCCCCGCCGGAAGGGGCCTGCCAGGGCCCGCGCCAGCCGGCGCAGGGAGTGGTCCGGGCGGAGGCCCAGGCTCAGGTCCATGAGGCCCGCGGCCACCAGGCCCGCGTACAAGCCTACGAGCAGCAACGCCACCACGAGCCAGAACAGGAACACACTCCACCTCCGGGCCCCATGATAGCAGACCCCCCCGGCAGGATTCCCGCTCCCCGACCCGAAACCCAGGGATCAGACGGACGGCGGAGGTCAGCGGTGAGCGAAGCGACGACGGGATTCCGGGTGGCCACCCTGCGGATCTGGAAGGCTGCCCACACCGTGTTCTCCCTGGACGCGTGGGAGGGGACGCCGTGGGCGGTGTGGCAGACGGACTCCTCCCGGGACGCGGAGATCCTGAGCGAGTTCGCGGGCCGGCTCTGCTATCAGTCCTGGTCCAACCCGAGCGGAAGGACCAACCAGCAGTACCTCCAGAACATCCTGGCCCAGGAGCACTTCAGCGTCCTGGAGCACGCGGGGTTCACCGTGGTCCTTGTCGGGGTGTCCCGGAGCTGCACCCACGAGCTCGTCCGGCACCGGCACTTCTCCTTCTCCCAGTTGAGCCAGCGCTTCTACAACGAGGAGGACGCCGCCGTGGTGGTCCCGCCCCTGTTCCGGGATGACCCGGAGGCCCTCCAGATCCTGGAGGAGGTGTACGCCACCACGCAGCGGGCCTACCGCCGGCTCGTGGAGCTGGCCCAGCGCAAGCTGACGAGCATACCGGACCGACGGATGCGGCGCAAGCGGGCCCGGGAAGCGGCCCGGTGCGTGCTTTCCAACATGACGGAAACCCACATCGTCGTGACCGGCAACCACCGCGCCTGGAGGGAGTTCTTCGAAAAGCGGGGAAGCATCCACGCCGACGCGGAGATCCGGGAAGTGGCAGTACGCATCTTCCAGGAAGTGGCCCGGCCCCTGGCCCCGCACCTGTACCAGGACTTCGAGGTGGTCCCGCACAAGCTCCCGAACCGAGAAGTGGAGTTGACCCTGGAGCGCCGCCCCTTGCCCGGGGACGAGTGACGGCTCCCCGCCCACGCCGACCCCGGTGGCCGGCTGCTGTTACCGGGGCGAGAGATCCACGGCCATGTACAGCACGCGCCGCGCTCCAAAGAGCCACCTCTGCCACCAAAGGGCCTGCCCGTGCTGCACCCGGAAGCCCAGGGACCGGTACAAGCGAAGGGCGGGCTCGTTCCCCTCCACCACGTACAGCCCCACCCGCCGCCGCCCCGCTTGCCTGGCTCGGGTCAGGGCCTCGGTCATCATCTGTCGGCCCACCCCGCGGCCCCGCCACTCCGGGAGCACCGCCACCGCCTCCACCAGGGCTGCGTGGGGCTCCGGCCGACCGGTGCCGAGCAGCTGCAGCAACAGCAGGGATCGCAGGGCGGCGGGGAACGGCAGGTGCCGGCGCAGGGCCGGCCAGACCGCCGGCGGGACGCGTTCTTCCAGCACCAGGGTGAAGGTCCCCACCACCTGCCCCGCGTGCTCCGCCACGTACACCACGCCGGAAGGCGGCAGGTCCGCCAGCAGGGCCGCGGTCCGGCAGCGGTCCCGGCCGAAGATGGGGTCGAACTTTTCCGGGAAGCTTTCCGCCAGCACCCGCCCCACCGCGGCGCGGTCTGCGTCCCCCGCGGGCCGCACCCACACGCGCACCGGACTGGCCGCTCCCACCACCTCCGCCGACTCCACCCGGCTTCAGCCCACCTCCCGCAGCCTGGGGCCCAAAAGCCACGCGGCGAGGACGGTGAGCCCTCCCCCGACGGCCAGGGCTAGGGCGGTCCCCGTCCACTCCGCCAGGACCCCGAAGGGGAAGCTACCCAAGGTGAACATGCCGAAGGCGGTGACGGAGTACAAGCCCATGGCGCGGCCCCGCATGCCCGGGTCCACCGTGGTCTGCACCAGGGCGTTGGCGCTGGAGAGGGCCGCGGACTGAAACAGCCCCGCGGCCACCAGGAAGAACAACGCCCACCCGAACCCCGGGCTCACGCTGAACAGCACCACGCACGCGCCCAACGCCAGCATGGACCGCTGCAGCAGCTTACCCTCCCCCTGCCTCTGCGCCACGGAGACGTACCACGGCGCCAGCAGGGTGCCGACTCCCGGGGCCGCCTGGAGCAGCCCCAGCCCCACCGCGTCCGTGTGCAGGCTCTCCCGGGCGAAGGCGGGTAGCAGCCGGAAGTACGGGCGGCCGAGGAAGTTCATGGCGGCCACCGCGGCCAGCACCGCGGCCACGGTCCGGTGGCTCCGCAGCATGCCCACCGCCTCCCGGATCTCCGCCCACACCGAGCCCGCCGCGTCCGCGGGCGGGGGTGGAGCGCCCATGCGCACCAGGGCCACCAGCACCGCCGCGTACGACAGCGCGTTGACCGCAAAGCACGTGCCTTCCCCGCCCAGGGCGATGGCCAGGCCCCCGAGGGAAGGGCCCACGATGCCCGCTCCGTTGAAGGCCACGGAGTTCAGGGTCACCGCCTGCAGCACCTCGTCCTTGTCCACGAGGCTGGGGATCCAGGAGTGCCGCGCGGGCATGTCAAACGACTGCAGGGCGGAGTTCACCGCGGCCAGCAGGATCACGTGCCACACCCGCACCCAGCCCGTGAAGGTGAGCAGGGCCAGCAGGGCGGCACTGGCCGCCAGGGCCGCGTTGGTCCAGAACAGCAGGCTCTTGCGGTCCTGCCGGTCCGCCAACGCTCCCCCCACGGGCGCGAACACGAACCGGGGCACCGCCTGGGCCAAAGCCAACACCCCCAGGTAAAAGGGGGAAAGGGTCAGCCGGTCCACCAGGTACCCCACCGCCACGAACTGCATCCACGTCCCCGTGTTGGACACCACCAGCCCCGTCCACAGGAGCCGGAAGTCGCGGTGCCGGAGGGGTCGGAGGGCGCTGCGGGGTCCGGAGAGGGCGTCCCCCCTCATGAGCCCGCGGGCGTCACCGGATCCTCGGTCCGGTACACCAGGGCCTGCATGCTGGCCACCAGTCGTCCGGTCCCGTCCCGGACTCCCACGCGGTAGGACCCCAGGCTGCGGCTGCGGTGCTCCTCCGCGCACTCCGCCTCCAACCGTCCGGGACCGGGCGCCCGCAGGAAGTGGATGGTGGCGGAGATGGCCACCGCCCGCTGGTTGTGGCTGTTGCTGGCGGCGGCGAAGGCGCAGTCCGCGAGCGCGAACAGCAGGCCGCCGTGCACCACCCCGTGGAAGTTCCGGTGCTCGGGCCGCAGCTCGAGGGTCACCCGGGCGTAACCGGGCCGGACCTCCTCCACCTGGACCCCCAGCCATCGCCCGAAGGGGTCGGTCCGGAAGACCTCCACCAGGTGGTGGGGAACGCCGCCGCTCACAGCTGCCGCTGGTCCACCACCCGGCGCAGCTTGCCGCCCTCGCTGCGGGGCAAGCTGCCCGGCGGGACCAAGGTGACCCGCGCGTGCAGGTTGAGGACCCCGTACAAAGCCTGCTCCGCTCTGCGCCGTAGCTCCTGCACCCCAGATCGGTCCGGGTCCAACCCGCCCAGCGCCTGGTTGGTGGAGGGGTCCACCTCGATGCGGACCTCCAGCTCGTCCAGGGTCCGCTGCCGGGTCACCACGATCTGGTAGTGGGGGCTGAGCTGCGGGATGCCCACCAGGGCCGCCTCCACCTGGGAGGGGTACACGTTCACCCCGCGCACCACCAGCATGTCGTCCGTCCGGCCCACCACCCGGGACATGCGGACGAAGGTGCGGCCGCACCGACACGGCTCGGGGTTCAACGACGCCACGTCCCCGGTCCGGTATCGGACCACGGGGAGGGCTTCCTTGGTCAGGGTGGTGAACACCAGCTCCCCCTGGTGCCCGTACGGGAGAGGCTCGCCCGTGCGCGGGTCCACCACCTCCACCAAAAAGTGGTCCTCGAACACGTGGGAGCCGTTGCGCCCTTCCACGCACTCGTTGGACACTCCGGGGCCGATGACCTCGCTGAGGCCGTAGATGTTCACCGCGGCGATCCCCAGCTTCTCCTCGATCTGGCGACGCATGGCCTCCGTCCACGGCTCCGCTCCCAGAACGCCGAACCGCAGGGGCAGCTGCCCGGGCTGGATTCCCCGGTCCAGGAGGGCCTCCGCCAGGGTCAGGGCGTAGGAGGGCGTGCAGGCCAGGATCTTGGCCCCGAAGTCCTGCAGCAGCAACACCTGGCGCTCGGTGTTGCCTCCCGAGGCGGGAACCACCACCAGCCCCATGAGCTCCGCGCCCGCGTGCATGCCCAGCCCCCCGGTGAACAGTCCGTAGCCGTACGCATTCTGGAACACGTCCCCGGGCTGCGCCCCCGACGCGGCCAGGCACCGCGCGCACACCTCGGCCCACACCTGCAGGTCACGGCGGGTGTAGCCCACCACCGTGGGCTTGCCCGTGGTGCCCGAGGACGCGTGGATGCGGACCAGCTGGTCTCTCGGGACCGCGAACAGGCCGAAGGGGTAGTGGTCCCGGAAGTCCTGCTTGGTCATGAAGGGGAGCTTGGCCACGTCCTGCAGGTGCCGGATGTCGTCCGGGGACACCCCGGCTTCCTGCATCCGCCGCCGGTACGGCTCCACCCGCTGGTACACGTACCGCACCAGGGCCTGCAGCCGTTCCAGCTGCAGCCGCTCCAGCTCCGGCCGGGGCATGGTCTCCGCCTGGGGATTCCAGATCATGGAAACCCTCCGCTCTCCTGGGGTTTCGGGGAGGTTTTCTCCGCGTCCCCGGCCCCTCCTGCACCGGTTACGGCTCCGCGGGTGTTTCCAGGAACTTGGCCAGCACCGCCCGGGCGCGGTGCAGGTCTCGGCCGGCCACCACCAGGTCCGCGAACACCCCCTGTGCCCGCTCCACCGCCCCCTCGTAGCCCGGCACGCCCCGGGGCCGGACCCACACGGGAATCCCGGCCTGCCGCAGCACCGAGGCCAGCACCTGTGCCTCCACCGGGTCTTTGGCGCGCCAGGCCACCTCCAGGCTCCCGCCGCCCACCCACCGCTTCAGCCACTCACGGAACACCGGCCCACCGCCGCGGCACGTACACCTCGGCCTCCACCCAACCCTGGTCCACCCGGACCTGGACGCGCCGCCGCACGTAGCCCTCTTCGTACTGGTCCAGCACCCGTAGGGCGTCTCCATCCAGCCCGGACAGCAGCAGACCCGCCACGCGATCTCGGGGGCTGGGCTCGATCTCCGGGTAACCGGATTCGGATCGGCTGGCCGGGGCCAGGCGCCAGCCCGCCAGCTCCGCGGGCCGCGCCGGGAACTCCCGCCCCGTCAGGGATCGCATCAGGTTTGGGTCCTTCAGGGTGCCGTACACGAACAAAAGCGAACGTCCCTCAGCCACCGTCTTCGCACCCCTCGCGCAGGGAAACGGCCAGCCGGTACACGCGGCCCCGCGGCAGCCCGAAGGTCCGGGCCACCGCCTCCGCCGCCTCCCGGACTCCCTCGCCCCGAGCCAGCCGCTCCCGCAGCGCGTCTTCCACCCGGCCTGTGTCGGGCTGAGAGGCTGCCGCCCCTTCCACCACCACGGTCACCTCTCCCCGCACGGGCTGGGCCTTAACAGACTCCAATACCTCGCTCACGCTGCCGCGCCGGACCTCCTCGTGCAGCTTGGTGAGCTCCCGGCAGACGGCCACCTGCCGGTCTCCCAGGGTTTCCAGGAGGTCCCGCAAGCACCCGGCGAGCCGTTGCGGCGACTCGAACAGCACCAGGGTGGCCTGCTGGTCCCGGAGTTCGGCGAAGAACTTGCGGCGCGCCGGACCTCTGCGGGGCGGGAAGCCCACGAACAGGAAGCGGTGCGTGGACAGGCCCGAGGCCACCAGGGCTGCGGTGACCGCGCTGGGGCCGGGGACCGGCACCACCGGGATCCCCGCCTGCGCGCAGGCCCGGACCAGGTGGTAGCCCGGGTCGGAGAGCAGGGGGGTCCCCGCGTCACTCACCAGCGCCACGGACCGTCCGGCCTGCAGGGCCGCCAGCAGCTGGGCTGCCCGGGCGCGCTCGTTATGCTCGTGGTAGCTGGTGACCTGCGTGCGGATGCCGTAGTGGTCCAGCAGCTTGCGGACCTGGCGCGTGTCCTCCGCCGCCACCAGGTCCACCTCCCGGAGGACCCGCAGGGCGCGGAGGGTGACGTCTTCCAGGTGGCCGATGGGCGTGGCCACCACGTACAGGGTGCCCGGCACTCACCGCCTCCGACGCCGGACGCCCGCGGCCTCCTCCCGGGAGGCCAAGCCCAGCAGGAGACCCAGCAACCGCACCGCCCCGTCCTTGTCCAGGGGCTGGTTGCCGTTCCCGCACTTCGGCGACTGCACGCACGAAGGACAACCGCCCTCGCACGGGCAGGTGCGTACGGCTTCCCACGTGGCGCGCAGCCACTCCTCGAGGACGTGGTAGCCCCGCTCCGCGATCCCCACCCCGCCCGGATACCCGTCGTACACGAACACCGACGGCCGGCCGGTCTGCGGGTGCAACGGGTAGGACACCCCTCCCAGGTCCCAGCGGTCGCACATGGCGAACAGGGGCAGCAGCCCGATGCTGGCGTGCTCCGCCGCGTGCAACGCCCCTGCCAGCACCTCCTCGCCCAGCGCCGCTTCCACCTCGCGGGGGAGGTGGAAGCCCACGGCCACGGTGGAGAGGGTCTGCGCGGGCAGCGTCAGGGGTTCCACGCTCAGCACGTGGTCGCCGGACAGGTGCTTGCGGGCGTAGCCCACCACCTGGGTGGTCACCTCCACCTCCGACAAGAACGCCTCCGCAGGCCCCAGGGGCCGGCGGGCCCGCACCGCCCGCACCTCCAGGTCGGTCACCGTGCGGGCTTCCGTGTGGTAGTCCACGTCGCGGCGTCGGACCCGGGCCACCTTACCCTCCACGTCCAGCTCCCGAACCAGGTACGTCTCGCCCTGGTGGAGGTACACCGCGCCCGGGTGCACCTGCTCGAACGCCCGGGCCTCGTCCACGGTCCCCAAGGGCCCCCGATCCTCGTCCACGATGGTGTACTGGACCTCGCTGGCGGTGCGGATGCCCACCTGGGAGGCCGGGTAGCGGGCCCCGCGCCAGGCCCACCGGCCGCGGTCGGGTACCAGCTCTCCCCCCTCGGCCAACACCTCCACCACCACGCGGGAGGGCTCGCCGAACAGCTCGATGTCCTCCTCCCGCAGGGGGAGTTCAGCCGCCGCGCACCGCAGCTGGGAGGTCAGCACGTACGGGTTGCCGGGGTCCAGGGCCGCGGCTTCCACCGGCCGCTCGAACAGGTAGGTGGGGTGGCGCATGAGGTACTGGTCCAGGGCATCCTCCAGGGCGATGAGCACGGCCAGGGAGTCCGTCCCCGACCGTCCCGCCCGCCCCGCCCTCTGCCAGGTGCTGGCCACCGTCCCCGGATACCCCACCAGCACCGCCGCGTCCAGCCCACCTACGTCGATCCCCAGCTCCAAGGCGCTGGTGGACACCACCCCCACGAGCCGGCCCGAGAACAGGGCCTGTTCGATCTCCCGGCGCTCTTCGGGCAGGTAGCCGGCGCGGTACGCCCGCAGCCTGGGCGCCAGCTCCGGGGAAGCGGTGACCGCGTACCGGTACACCAGCTCGGTGACCTTCCGGGCCTGGGTGAACACGATGGTCCGCACGCCCCGGGAAGCGAGCCACCGCAGCAGCCAGCTGGCGTCGCGGTAGGGACTCCGGCGCCCTCCTCCCCGCACGGGTGGGGGGTTCCACAGCACGAACCAGCGGGCCCCCTGGGGCGCGCCGTCGTCGTCCACCACGGTCACGGAGGTGCCCAACAGCCGCTCCGCGAACTCCCCCGGGTTGGCCAGGGTAGCGGAGGTGCACACGAACTGCGGGTCCGCTCCGTAGGCGCGGCAGACCCGCCGCAGGCGCCGCAGCACACCCGCCACGTGGCTTCCGAACACGCCCCGGTACACGTGCAGGTCGTCCAGGACCACGTACCGGAGCCCGCGGAACAGCCGTACCCAGCGCCCGTGCTGGGGGAGGATGCCCACGTGGAGCATGTCGGGGTTGGTGAGCACCACCTGCGCTTCCTCCCGGATGCGGGCCCGCTCGGCGGTGGGCGTGTCCCCGTCGTACACCCCGCAGCGTACGGGGAGTCCCAAAGCCTGCAGGGTGTCCAGTTGGTCCTGGGCCAGGGCCTTGGTGGGGAACACGTACAGAGCCCGGGCTTTGGGATCCTGTAGGAGGGTCTCCAGGACGGGAAGGTTGTAGCACAGGGTCTTGCCGCTGGCGGTGCGGGTGGTGACCACCACCGACCGCCCCGCCCGCACCAGGTCCAGAGCTTGAGCCTGGTGGGTGTACAGACGCCGGATGCCCGACGCCTCCAGGGCATCGGCCAGAGCCCGCGGGAGGGGGGCGGTGGGGTCCGAAAACCGCGCGGGCCTCGGGGGTACGCGCTGCACGTGGACCACCCGGCTGCCCGCAGCGCGCTGCAGCTCCGCCACCACCCGCTCCACGTCCACGGTCACCTTGACCTCCGCGACCTCCCTCCAATAGCATGAGGAGATGCAGGCCGGAGTGGCGGAACGGCAGACGCGCTGCGTTCAGGGCGCAGTGGGCGCAAGCCCGTGGGGGTTCAAATCCCTCCTCCGGCACCACCGCCGCATGCCCGAGCCGCGTGGAGCCCTCCCACCTTCCCCTCGACCTAGACCGGGAGGTCCTCGCGCACCTGCGCGGGTTCCCCGGGGAGCTGGAGCGCTACGCCAACCTGGTCAAGCACGCCCACCCGCACGGCCGGTCCGCCTGCGGGTTGATCATACACCGGCCGGGTCCTGAAGGCTTCCTCCGGAGGCTGTGCCAGCTGGTGGCCGAGGGGGTCGCGGTGGTCACCACGTGGGAAGCCGCGAACCTGTTGGGCACGGACCCCGCGCACCTGCTGGAGCTCCTGGAGCAGGGGCAACTCCCCCAGCCCGAGTTCCGGGACGGGGCCCGCGTCATCTGGCGTCGGCAGGCCCTGGAGGGCTGGCGGGTCTAGGGGCGCGGATGGCGAGGGTAGCCCTACACGTGGCCTGCCGGGCCTGCGGGGAGG
Source organism: uncultured bacterium (assembly GCA_964437095.1). GTDB lineage: Bacteria > Sysuimicrobiota > Sysuimicrobiia > Sysuimicrobiales > Sysuimicrobiaceae > Tepidifontimicrobium. Next base: position 110,879 of record CAYTFH010000001.1, read on the forward strand.
TGTTCGACACGGGCCTTCGCACCGACACCACGTCCTTCGTCCGGGGGACCTTCGCCGCCAACTATCACACCTGCCCCCGGTGCGGGACCACGGAGACCTACCGCAAGTCCGACTACCGGCTGGTGGACGCCCGGACGGGCCGGGAGATCCCCCCACCGGCGCCACGGTAGACCGTGGAGGACACGGGGCTTGCCGACCCGTCACGGGCGGGCCGGCCCGCCCCGCACGAAGCGCTCCACGTCGCCCAGCAGGCTCAACGTCTCCCGCTCGAAGGCGTCCTGGATGAGGGCGAACTGGACCCGCTGCTCCGCGGTCAGGGCCGCCCGGATCTGGTCCAGGGCCTCCCCACGCCTCCTGTGGAACTCCCTGCGGGCGGCCTCCAGCTCCCGCACCTTGGCCTCCACCCGCTCCCGGTCCACGGGCCGCTCCCTGAGGAGGGCACGGATCTCCCGCACCAGCTCCATCCGCTTGTGGCCGAAGGTCAACCGCGCGTGTTTGAGGGCCCGCACGGCAGGCAGGATGCGGCACACCTGCTCCTGCGACAGATCCAGCTCGTCCACCAACCGCCACACCAGCAGGGCCTCCAGCACCCGCTCCGCTCTCTCTGCTCCGGGCGGCCGCTGGGCCGCTGCAAACCCCGCCGCTGCCATCACCACCACGGCCGCCCACACACCGGCCCGCACCACGCCCCTCACCGGTCCACCTCCACCTCCAGTGCCGCGCCCCACGCCTGCGCCAGGTCCTCCACGTGAGGCAAGAGGGCATGCACCGCGGGGCTCACCACTGTGGACTGCGTCACGCGGGCGGGCGGCGGCGTTGCCAGGGCCGCCAGCGCGGCCAGGGCAGCGACCTTCAACCCCAGCGCCCACGGGGCGGTCCGACGGCGCACCGCCGGGTGCCGGGCCAGGGCGCGGTCCAGCTCGTCCCAGAACCCTGCGGGTACGGCAGGCTCGCGCACCTCCCGCACCACGGCCACCACTTCCTGCAGGGATTCCCACTCCGCCCGGCAGTCCGCACACACCTCCAGGTGACCCTCCAGCTCCCGGCGCCCCTCCGGGTCCGCGGGACCCGTGGCCAGCTCCACCATCCGATCCCGGTACTGCCAGCAGTCCCGCCCGCTCACGTCAGCCCTCCGCAACGGACGCCAGGGCCTTCCGCAGCTTCCGCAGAGCGGCGAACACCGAGGCTTTCACCGTGCCCTCGGAACAGTCCAGGATCTGGGCGATCTCCCCGAACGGGTAGCCGCCGTACAGCCGGAGGACCACCGCGGCCCGCTGCCTCGGGGGGAGGGCCTGGACCGCGTCCTGTATCCGTCGCCACCGCTCCTTCCGCTCGGCCAGCAGGTGCGGCTCCTCCTCGGCCGGGGCTGCCAGGGCGGCCGCGGCCTCCAGAGGCAGCGGCCGGCGCTGCCGCTCCCGGTGGTCCAGACAGGCGTTGGTGGCGATCCGGAACAGCCACGTGCGCACCGAGCCGCGTCCCTCGAACCGGCTCAGGCCGCGGTAGGCCCGCAGGAACACCTCCTGGGTGAGGTCCGCGGCGTCCTCGTGGTTGCCCGTCATCCGGCGCAGGAACCGGTACACGGGCTCCCGGTACTTGATGACCAGGGCCGCGAACGCGCTCTCCTCCCCGCCCTGGAAGGCCCGGACCAGCCGTTCGTCCTCGTCCATCCCGCCCCATGGTAGCTGACGTGCGGGGGCCGGGCGGGGTTTAGCCGGCCCCGGTGGTATACTGGGGTCGAGCTCGCCGGGAACCCTTCGGACAGAAAACCCGCGGAAAGGAGGGTCTTGCCGTGAGGTACGAGGCCAAGAAGTTCAAGTCCTTCGAGACCGAGCTGGACGGCATCAGCAAGCGGACCATGGAGGAGCACTACAAGCTGTACCAGGGCTACGTGAACAAGGCCAACGAGATCCTGGACAAGCTGGCGGCCATGGACAAGGACCCTGCGAAGGCCAACCCCACGTACTCCGACATCCGGGTCCTCAAGGTGGAGCTGACCCGGGCCCTGGGAGGCATCAAGAACCACGACATCTACTTCGACCACCTGGGCGGCCCCGGGGGCAAGCCCGAGGGCGCCCTGCTGGCCCTTCTGGAGCGGGACTTCGGCTCCTTCGAGGAGTGGCAGAGGGACCTGAAGGCCACGGGCATCGCGGCCCGGGGGTGGGCGTGGACGGCGTACGACTGGGACACGGGCAAGCTGTTCAACTACATCGGGGACGAGCAGAACACCTACCCCGTGTGGAACTGCACGCCCCTGGTGGCCCTGGACGTGTTCGAGCACGCGTACTTCATGGACTTCGGCACCAACAAGGGCGGGTACATCGACGCCTTCTTCCGGAATTTGGACTGGCGGGCGGTGGCCAAGCGGGCGGAGGCGTACGGCATCTTCACCCACGCCAAGGTCTAGCCCGGCCGGGACCACCCCGCGGGCAGGAGGAGGAACGGTGAGGGGGTCGAAGGAAAGGGGACACGGGAGACCTGGGGCAGTGGGGGAACCATGCGGGAGCCGGTCCTGACGTGTCCGTACTGCGAGACGGTCATGGTGACGTGCTACGAGCCCAGGGCGGAGGAGGCTTCATGGTACGAGTGCCCCATCTGCGGGCACCGGGTGGAGCCCCACGGGCTCCGGTCCCTGGACGACGACATGCCGTCGCAACTGCACCTGCATCAGTAGGACCGGGGAAGCCATGACGGTACCCTTCAACCGACCCTGCCCGCAGTGCGGCGCGGAGATGGAGCTTCTGGCCTCGGACGAGGTCGGGGCCGTGCTGGTCTACGAGTGCGTGGAGTGCGGCTACCAGGCCAAGGAGCGGGTGGAGGACGTGCTGGAACCCGAGGAAGAGGACGAGGTGGGCCTCCAGCCCGAGGACGAGGAGGAAGAGGAGTTCCCGGAAGAAGAGGAAGAGGAGGGCGAGTTCGACGAGCCCCTCTGGGAAGAGGAGGAGGAAGAGGAGGAAGATCTCTGGCGGTAGTCCCGTGAGCTACACCACCCTGCGGTGCGCCGCGGGGGTGGTGCTGGTCGCGGCTACGCCCGGAGGCGTTTGCGCGGTGTACCTGGGTGACCGCGCCCGCCAGCTGTTCCACCGACTCCGGCGGGAGTTCCCACAAGCCGACCTCCGGCGCGGCGACCGGCGCCTACGGGCGTGGGTCCGTGCCTGTGTGGACGGAGACGCCGCGGACGTCCCCGTGGACGTCCGCGGCACCCCCTTCCAGCGCAGAGTCTGGCGGGTCCTGCGGAGCATCCCCCGCGGCCAGACCCGGACGTACGCGGAGGTGGCCCGGCGGCTGGGCCGGCCGGGCGCGGCCCGGGCCGTGGCGCGGGCGTGCGCTTCCAACCCCGTGGCCCTGTTGGTTCCGTGTCACCGGGTGGTGCGTTCGGACGGGAGTCTAGGCGGGTACCGGTGGGGCACCTGGCGCAAGCGGATGCTGCTGGAGCGGGAAGCCCAACGCGCCTCGCTTGCCGCTCCCGAACGGAAGGGCCCCGAAGTCTGACCCTTCTACGGACCCACCCTCAGGCCAACGCCGCCCAGGGAGAGCTGGACGTAGATGAGGTAACTTCCGGCCACCACCATGCCGAGGGCGCCGGCGGTCCGCAGGTGGGCGGTCCATCCCCGCAGCCATCGGATCACCGCACCCTTCCCGATGGTCACGGCCACGGACAGCGCGGCGAGGACCACCCCCATCCCGAGCCCGTAGGCCACGAACACGCCGAACCCCTTCAGGGCTCCTCCGGCGGCCAGGGCCTGCGTCACCACCACGATGGGGAGCGTGCACCCGAGGGAGGCGATCCCGTAGCCCACCCCGAACAGGAGGAAGCTGCGCCAGGTCCGGTCCGCAACCTGTCCCGGAAGCGGATTCCCCACCCCAAGCGCCACCGTGAAGGCGGGCCGTAGCAGCATCCCAAGACCCGCGAGGGCCACGAGAGCACCGACCGTCATCGCCGCGAGGGGCACGAACCGCATGAACGCGTACCCAACGGCCGCAAGAAGTCCGCCGACGGCGCCGAAGACTGCGAGCACGCCCGCGGTCATGCCGGCTCCGGCCCGGACGCCGGCCACCAACCCGCCGGTGGACGCGTCCTCGTCCCGGCCCACGAAGTACGCGACGTAGGCCGGTAGCAGCGCCAACCCGCAGGGGTTGAGGCAGGCGGCCGCACCCGCCAGGAACGCGAACGGTAGGAGGGTCGAGACGGGAACCACGGCAACACCTCCGCAGCAGGATGGGAGTGACATCAACGTCCGACGCCGACGGTGGCCAAGGCCCGCCGCCACGTGTCGTAGCCCGCGGGGGAGGCGTCGGCCCACCGGATCACCGCCTCTGGGTCGAGGAGGAACTTCGTGTCCAGGTAGCGCACCCCGTACTTCCAGATCATCCGGTCCGTGTCGAGCGCGTAGAACCAACTCCGGGGGAACCCGTAGCGGTCCCAGTAGGCCCGCACCTCATCCACGCCCTCCCGAGGGTCCACGAACACGATGAGGACGCGGAACGGATCCGGCGCCCCGAGCTCCTGCTGGAACCGCTGGAGCTGCCGCAGACCCTCCACGCACGGGAGGCACCACGTGGTCGTGAAGAAGAGGAGACCGGGTTTCCCGCCGCTCACGAGACCCGTTCGCGTCACGACGCGCCCCTCGATGTCCACCAGGCGGAACTCCGGGGCTGTATCCCCCGGCCGGGTGCCCACCACGCCCGAGGGCACGACGGCCGGTGCCTCCCGCGGCCTCAAAACGCTCCACAGACTCACACCCACGAGGATTGCCGCGCCGGCCGCCACGAGGAGGACCGGCAGCGTCCGGCGGGGTCTGCGTTCCTTCTTCACTCCTCCTCCCTCCTTCCGTGTGCTCTCCGATCGCGGGATCGGACAGAGGCCTGCACACGCCACGCTCCACACCAGGAACCCGAGCCCGGAAAGCACCATGAGGAGCGCCAGGACCACCTCTCCCGCACGGAGTCTCGTCCTCTCGCCGTTTCGGTCTTGCGGACGGTCGTTCATGGCGTCACCCGGAACAGCCACAGCTGGTCGGGGAGCACGGAGCGCAGGTCCTTTGAGCCCAGCACCGCGAGCACCGAGCCGCCCAGACGCACTCCGTGCGCCCGGCCGGGGAGTCTACCCTGCCAGAGGAGTTGCCGGGCACCGGCGGAGGCGACCTCCACGCGGTCCTGCCTGACGAGGACCGCACGGCCATCCGGGGCCACGGTGGCCGCGGCGGGAGGATGCTGCGCCTGCCAAGGGATCCGTCCGTCCCCGGACGCGAGCCACGCCCCCTCCCCGAGGAAGTCGGAGATGGCGATGCACCGACCGGAACGGTCTGCGTGCAGAACGGGCACCCTCGCCCTGCCGAGCACGCGGCGCCACCGCCACCGGCCGCCGTCCACGATCCCGATGTGGAGCCGCTCGTCCGTACCCCGCCAGGCCACCGCGAACCCCCTTTCCACCCCTGCGAGGACCACGACGGGAACAGGACCGATCTGGACGCGGTAGCGGGGCGCAGGAGGCGTGCCGGAGAGCACGACGACACCCTCCAGGGTGGAGGCGGCCACCTCTCCGTCCGTCCCCAGCGCGAGGTCCAGGAGGTCGGCGCCTGCGTGGGCGCGCCACACAGGACCGACCTCACCCAGGGCGAACGCCCCGATCCATCCGTCGGTCTGGCCGGCCACGACCCGGCGCCCGCCGCGGTCGATGCGCACGACGTTGTTGAGGGCAGGACCCGGCCCAAGGCTCCATCGGGCGACGTGCGTCCCCGTGAACCGGAACACGTCCACGTCGTTGGCCCCGCCCACCGCCACCCACTCCACGTCCGGGGTGGCGGAGAACACCGGGAACGCGCAGCAGCTCACGGCCGCAAGGGCCCGCTGCCAGAGGACGCGCCTAGACCCGGTGTCCACGGCGGTGACGATCCGCTCAAGCACGCTCCGCTTCAGGTTGTAGGTGACGCTGGTGGCCACGGCCCGGGTGCCGTCCGCGGAGAGAACGAGATCGGTCACGCCGGCCGGGAGGGGGAGCGTCGCGTAGGGCCCCTGCTGGGGCACTACCCCACCGCTGGAGGGCGGCAAGGGCCACCAGGGAGACGGCCGCCAGTGCGGCCCCCAGAGCCCCTCCGCGGCGGATCCATAGACGACCGTTGGGTTCAACTGCGCCCTGCATGTCCGACTCCTTTCCGCTCGATCCTCCTCGAGGAGCCAATGAGGAACCCTATCCCCTCCCTCGGGGGCGGGAACCGGAAAGGGGGACTAGCAGAGGAGGACGGTCCGGAGACTCCGGAGGGGTGGGGGGAGGCTTGCGGGCCGCGGCCGGGGAGGCGGTGTCAAGCGGAACGATCCGATCCCCCCTTCCGCCTCGAGGCGCTCCCCGTCGTCGGTGTCCTACCACAGGCTCGGGAACACCGTCAGGGCCACCGCCACGAAGAGGAGGCACCCCCCGAGGAGCGCGTGGTCATGGGGCTCACGGGTCAGCAGGACTGCGCCGCCCAGGAGGAGCCCCACGGCCACCACCAAGAGGAGAACGCCCGCGGGAACGGCGCGGCGGAGGCTCGGCGGGGCGTACCGTTCCGCATGTTCGTATCCGAGTATAGGGGTCGGTGCCTGGCCCGTCAACACCGGATTTTCAGGTCTGCATCGGGTGCTCGAGGGGCCCGCGTAATGGTAGAATTCGGATATCTCGATATCTGGATGGGGGTGGGCTGTGGAACAGGCGTTCGACCTGGTGATCCTCGGATCGGGCTCCACGGCCTTCGCCGCCGCCATCCGGGCCGCGGAGCTTGGGAAGACCGCGGCCATGACCGAGGCCCGGACTCTGGGCGGGACGTGCGTGAACCGGGGGTGTCTCCCGAGCAAGAACCTCATCGAGGCCGCGCGGGTGTACTGGGAGTCGCTGCACCCGCGCTTTCCGGGCCTGCGGCCCCGGGGCATGGAGCTGGACTTCGCGGCCCTCGTGGCCCAGAAGGACGGGCTGGTGGCGAACTACCGGGAGAAGAGGTACCGGTCCATCGTGCAGGGGTCCGATCGGATCCGGGTCTATGAAGGGCATGCGCGGTTCACGGCGGACGGTGCGGTGGAGGTGGGTGGGGTGCGGCTGCGCGGGACGCACACCCTCATCGCCACCGGGTCTAGACCGGCCATCCTACCCGTGGAGGGCCTGGAGGACGTACCGTACCTCACCTCCGACCTCCTGACCTCCGCCGAGCCCATGGAGCTCCGGGAACTCCCCCGGTCCCTACTCATCCTCGGCGGCGGGTACATCGCCCTGGAACTGGGCCAGATGTTCCGTCGGTTTGGGGTGGAGGTGACGATCCTGGAGCGGAGCCGGCGGGTGCTCCCCGCCTACGAGCCGGAGGTCTCCCTAGCCGTCACCAAGGCCCTCACGGATGAAGGGGTGCAAATCGTCACCGGGGTCACGGTCCACCGCGTGCGCCCGGCGGACGGCGGAATCGAGGCCACCGGCGAACGGGAGGGCGTACCCCTGACCTTCCGCGCCGAGCGGCTCCTCGTGGCCGCCGGCCGCGCCCCCAACACCGACGGCATCGGGCTGGAGCACGTGGGCGTGCGGACGGACGAGCGGGGGTTCGTGGTGGTGGACGACTACCTCCGGACCACCGCGCCCAACGTCTGGGCCGCGGGGGACGTGATCGACCGCTACACCGAAAGCCAGATGGCTACCCCCGTGGGCGCCCACGACGGGGTGCTGGTGGCCATGAACGCCTTCAGCGGGGAACCGCGCAAGGCCGACCACACCGTGATCCCCCGGACCATCTTCACGGACCCGCCGGTGGCGGTGGTCGGGCTCACGGAAGCGGAGGCCCACGCCCGCGGCTACCGGTGCACCTGCTCTGCGGTGCCCATGGACCTCGTCCCGCGGGCGGGCGCCGTGCGGGGCCCCCGCGGGGTGGTCAAGATGGTCCTGGACGCGGACACCCAGCGAGTCCTGGGCGTGTCCATGGTGGGGCGCGATGCCGGGGAGGTGATCCACGAGGCGGCCATGGCCCTGCGGCTGGGGGCGACGGTCCACGACTTCATCGACATGGTCCATGTCTACCCCACCATGGCCGAGGCCCTCAAGATCGTGGCCCTGTCGTTCTTCAAGGACCCCAGCCGCCTCAGCTGCTGCGCGGAGTGAGCGGCGGGGCGCGGTTGACGAGCCCTATTGATCAGGCTCGTGCTCTGTGGGGTGAGCGGCAGATGCAGCTGAACATCTACGTTCCCGCGGACCGGGAGGGGATTGTGGCGGAACTCGAGGCGGTGAGCAAGCGACTCCACCGTCCCAAGAACGAACTGGTCCTGGAGGCGCTGGAGCGGTTCCTGCGGAAGCTGCGCCCGTCCCTCGGCCGCTACCACCTCGGTGCGGTCCGGGAGTGGAAGCGGGCCGACCTGTACGGGCGTCGGCGGTGATCCTCCTCGATACCAACGTCCTCGTCTACGCGCTCAACGCCGACTCCCCGCATCACCCCCAAAGCCGCGCCGTTGTGGAGGTAGCCCTGGGAGGTCGCCTCCCGGGTGTGCTCGTGCCCCAGGTGCTCCTGGAGGCGTTCGCGGTCCTCACGGACCGGCGTAGGGTCGAACGCCCGCTGACTCCGGAGGAGGCGTGGGACGCGCTTGAGCTGTTGCGGGTCGGCTTGCGGGTGTTCCCGGCGGACCTCCAGGCCCTGGAGGCGCTCACGGAACTCGTCGCCCTCCACAAGCCCGTTGCCCAGGAAGTGTCCCACGTGTTCCTGGTGGCGCAAATGCGGGCCCACGGCATCGCAACGCTGTGCACGTACGATGTCGAGGACTTCCGAAGGTACCCTGGCCTGGCCGCGCTGACTCCTCCGGAAGTCCTCAGACGCCTCCCTTGAGTTCAACCCCTTTTGGACGTCACTCCGCCTCCAGCAACCTCCGCGCCTGCTGCAGGTCCACCCACACCCGCCGTCGGGCCGTCCGGACCACCCCCAGCCGCGCCAGCTCGCCGAGCGTCAGGGTCACCGTCTCCCGGCTGGCGCCCACCATGTCCGCCAGCTCCTGCTGGCTCAGCCCCACGTCCAGCCGCCAGAACCGGCCGTCCGGTGTCCCGTAGCGCTCCGCCAGCTTGGCCAACAGGTGCACCAGCCGGGTCCGCACGGTGGACAGCGCCAGCCGTTCCAGCAGGTCCTCCAGCTCCCGCAGCCGCGCGGACAGAACCCGCACCATGCGGAGCGCCACCTCGGGGTAGGCACGCATCAACCGCTCCAGGTCGGCCTCCCGCAGGGTGCACACCAGCACGTCCGTGAGGGCCTCCGCGAAGCTGTGCCGCGTTCCCGTGGACAACCCCTCCAGCTCCCCGAACACGTTCCCGGGCCCCAACAGGCTCACCGTCAGCTGCCGCCCTTCCGGGCTCACCCGGTAGAGCCGCACGTACCCCTGCTTCAGCAGGTACAGCACCGGCTCCCAGCGCGCGGGGTCCAGCAACACGCTTCCCCGCGGGAACGCGTTGAGGGCCGCTAGGCGGTCCACCGCCTGCAGCTCCTCCGCGGACAGCTGCCGGAACAGGTCGATCTGGTTCAGGTACGCGGTCTTGTCCACGGCCTCCGGCCCGTTCAGCCTCCCCTCCACGTGGGCGGGGCGCTCACGGGCGCGGGGCAGTTCACCACGAACAGCTCGCCCTTGGTGTCCGGCGTCCCCGGCCACCGCTTGAGCCGCCCCGCCTGCTCCTCCGCCACGATCTCCCGCTCGCTGCGCAGGACCCGGGGCCGGGCGCCGGCCTCCCACGTGAAGGTGTAGTGGTCCCAGAAGGGGCTCCAGATGGCGTCGCCGGGGTTGGAGTCGAACACGGACGGCTGGAAGCCCATGGGCCCCGGCCCCTTGATCCCGTTCCCGAACACCAGGATCTTCGCGGTCGCCCCTGCCTTGGTCAGGGCCGCCGTCTTGGGTGAGGCCGCGACCTTCATCATGGGCGCCATGGGGGCCGCGGAGGTGTCCGTGACGATGTACCAGTGGTTGGGGAAGCACTGGTGCAGTTTGAACGTCACCTCGCGGCGGTCCACCTTGGGGTCCTCCAACAGCTGTCCGTCCCCCAGGTACTCGGTGCGCCGCCGGTCCACGGCCAACTGCCCGTCCGGCCACCGCACCATGGGGTAGTTCACCACCACCGGCGTGGACTCCACCTCCACCTGGCCCGCGCTCTGCGCGTCCCGTACCTGCTCCGCGGACCGGAGCAGCCGCGGGGAGGTCTTCCAGGTCACCCAGTGGACCCGGTACGCGGGCGTGAAGTCGTCCCGCCCCGGGACGGTGCTGACCACCGGCAGCTGGCCCGGAGCGCCGCCTCGGAACAGATAGTAGTCCACGGTGGCGTCCTGGCGCACCGCCAAGGCCAGCTTCGGCACGAACACCAGCCCGCGCGCCTGGGCGAAGGCTTGGTCCGAGGCGTCGGTGCGGATGTGGTAGGCGAGCTTCCCGTCGAAGAAGACCGGGTGCAGGCGGAACGTCACGAAGCCGAACAGCCCCCTCCACCCCTGGGGCCGGGTGGAGAACCGCAACACGTCGCCCACGTTCTTGCGGGCTGCGGGTGCACCCCACGCCGCACCCCCTGGGAACCGGCCGCCCACGAGCGCAGCCCCGGCCAGGGCGGACCACCGCAGGAACTCCCGGCGGGTCATCCCGTACTCCATGGCTCCCCTCCTCCCTTCGCGCACTCGCCCGCGGTCACGCACCTTCGGTCGGTCCGCTCCGGCGTGCGCCTGCCGGTGCTCCTCGAGCCCTCGTGCGGTGAAAAACTGCACGCCGCAGCAGGACCCCACGGGTTCCCGCACGGCTCCGTGGGCTTCCACGTCGTGCCGGATCAGCTCCTCTTCGCTGGCGAACTCCCTGCCGCAGCACTGCCACTTGGCCACGTTCTCCCCTCCTTTCGGTCCACGGCTGCGCCACCCGCGTGTCGGGACGGAAGACCGCCCACCAGGAGCCCCCAACACCACCACGGACAGCCAGAGAACCCGCATCCCCTCCTCCACCTTGCCCCGTCTCCCGCCACCGGTCCGTGAGGGACCTCACACACCGGCCACCCACCCGTAGACCCAGGCCACCACCAACCCGTACACCGCGTGTCCCAGCACGATCCCCATGGCGGGGGCGGGGCCGGTGGGGAGTTCAGGGCGTCGCGGGTGCATGGCCCGCATGGCGGGCATGACGGCCGCCGCCAGGATCCCGTGCACCACGCCGAAGACCAAGCCCCAGCCCGGAGAGACCGTGCCGACGCCAGAGCGCCACAGCAACCCGTACACCGCCGTGAACACCACCCCCATCCCGAAGTGCAGCACCCCGCCCAGGGTCCTGGCCGCGGCGCCCTCGGGGACGAACATGGTCCCCAGCGTCCCGAGCATGTCCATCCGCGGCATCCCCATGCTCGGTCCGAGGGCCATGAGGAGCGTCATGACCCCGGTCCCCACCAACCCGGCACCCACCACCCCGCTCCAGGACATCCCCGACCTCCGCGTACGTTGTCCAGGCCCCATGCTCGCCGCCCCGCTGTCCCGCGTCTGTAAGGTCCCTCACCGAAAGTCCCGGCGGCCCCCTCTAACCTCGGAGAGGAGGAGGTGATACGGGATGCCGGATTCGAAGTACGTGGTGTTCGTGCACGCGGGGCCTCAGGAGCTGGCGCGGGCGCTCCACGCATTGCTGTACGCGCAGGAGCTGCAGCGGTCGGGAATCCCCGCCAAGGTGGTGTTCGACGGCGCCGGGACGGTGTGGTTGCGGGAGTTCAGCAACCCCGAGCACAAGTACCACGCCGTGTTCCGGCAGGTTCTGGACGCCGGACTCGTGGACGCCGCCTGCGCTTACTGCGCCAACGCCTTCGGCGTCGCGGAGGCGGTGCGGGCCGCAGGCGTCCCCCTGGTGGGCACCGCAGAAGGGCACCCGAGCCTCGCCGCGTACCTGCGGGACGGCTGGACGCCCATCACGCTATAATTCCCGCCAGCAGCGTTCGTGGGAGGTGAGGGAGTGCCCGGTCCGGGCGCGTACGAGGTTACCTTCGAAGCAGAGGCACACGCCCTTGAGGGGATGCGCAAGCTGGCGGTGGTCCGGGTCCGCCGGACCGGGGGCGCTGCGGAAGCGTACACCCTCGTCTGCGACGAGGGCGCGCACCTCGGGGGGGAAGGCAGCGCCCCCACCCCCCTCACCTACTTCGTGGCCGGCGTGGCCTTCTGAATCCTGACCCAGCTCTCGCGGTGCGCGAGAGACCTCAAGGTACCGCTGGAGGACGCCCGGGCGCAGGTGGTGGCACGGTTCCGCCGCACCGGGTCCGTCCTGCAGGGCACCGCCCGGGGGGAGTGCGCGGGCTTCGAGATCCGGGTCCGGCTGCGGTCTGAGGCCAAGCCCGAGGCCGTGCGTCGGGTGCTGCAACTCGCCCACGCCACCTGCTACACGGAGGCGTGCCTGCGCTCGGAGGTCCCCTTGGCGGTCCACCACGAGCTCAACGGGGAACCCCTGGCCCTGTAGCGCGCCCGCGTCACCACAGGGCTTCCACCGGGCCCCGCTCCGGGTCTCCGAGCCGGGGGTTGGCGCGGACCCACTGCTCCGCACAGCCCGCGCCGCAGAACAGGTTGTTCACCCCGCAGCCTCCGCCCCGCACGTGCCACACGCCGGTCGGTTCGGCGCCCACCAGCCTCCCGTCCGTCACGATCAGGCGGATCCGCCGCATGCACTGGGCACAGGCGTCGTACAGGTGGACGGTTCCCCGGTCGTAGGTCCGCCGGAAGAGGTCTTCGGGCCGCAGGCTCGCCAGGAACGCGAGCATCTTCGGGGTCATGCCGGGCGCGTCCGGGGCACCGCGCGAAGGCCTCTGGAGGCGCCTGGCCCGGTAGGTGGGGCTTGTGAGCAGCGCGAAGTCGTGGAAGCAGTTCATGTTGAACCGCTCCTTTCCGGCTACCACCTCGTGGAAGTAGAACCCTACGCCCTCCAGGAACCGCGGCGCTTCCGGGCTTAGGTGCACGTGGCTCCTGTCCCGCTCCAGGAACCCGATCCAGATCAGGGCGTCGAGGGCGGCCCGGATCCCCGCTTCCGGGAGCAAGAGGGTCTCCGAGACCCCACGGGCGAGGCGATCCTCCTCCGCCGAGCCCTGCAGGGTTCGGAGCACCCCGCGGGCCACGAGGCGCTCGTCGTTGGTGAGGAAGTAGGCCGAGGGGTGCCACCGCAGGAGGTCCGCCAGGCGAGGGTCTTCCAGGATCGCCCGGGCGATCCGGCGACGGTCGGCGTCCCGGAACGGGAGCCCCGCACGGTCCATCGCCTGCTCGAGGTTCGTGCACCGGAAGGGCTCCTGCCAGTCCGCCTCCAGGATCCGCAGCACCGCCTCCATACCCACGCCCCTTAGCAGAAGGGACACCCGCCCCGGCGGGCTACGGCGGTTCCTTCCTCGGTGCCCGCCTCGGGGACATCCGCTTCAGGGGTCGCAGGCTCGCTCGACCCCGCCCGGGCGGCGAGGAGGAGGGCCAGGAGCTTCCCCCCGCAGCACAGCGCGATCACCCCCACGATCCCCAAACTGGTAAGCCAGTCCATCGTTCTCACCTCCCCTAGCCCGCGCAGCAGCTCAGCTTGCTCACGTCCTTCTGGAACGTCTGCGCCGCCAGCTTCAGCCCCTCCACGAGGGTCAGGTAGGGGAAGACGAGCTGCGCGAGGCGCTGGGCCGTGTACCCCTCCCGGATGGCCAGGACCGCCGTCTGGATAGCCTCCCCGGCCTCGGCCGCCAGGATGGACGCACCCAACAGCCGGTCTGTCCTGCGGTCCGCCACGAGCTTGATGAGGCCCCGCAGGTCCCGGGCGACCTAGGCGCGGGGCACGTGCTCCAAGGCCAGGAGCGCGGTCTTCACCTCGAAGCCGCGCTCGCGCGCCTGGGCCTCCGTCCACCCGGCACTGGCCACCTGCGGGTCCGTGAAGGTGATCCTGGGGAGGGCTTCCAGGTCCACCCTCCGGTGGTTGCCATTGAGGGCGTTCTCGGCGGCCACCGTGCCCATGTGGGCGGCTACGTACACGAACATGGGGTCGCCCGTGCAGTCGCCCGCCGCGTAGATGTCCGGGTTCGTGGTCTGGGCGTACTCGTTCACCCGGATCTCCCCCTTGGGCCCCAGCTCCACCCCTACCTCCTCCAGCCCGAGGCCCGCCATGCGGGCGCGCCGCCCCGTGGCCACCAGGAGCTGCTCGGCCTCCACCACCTCTTCGTCCTGCCCTTCGGTGAACGTCACGCGGTAGCGGCCGAGGACGCGCTCCACCCGGGTGATCCGCACGCCCGGCCGCACCCCCATCCCCTCGGCCTCCAGGTAGCCCCGCAACGCCTCCCCCACCTCCGGCTCCTCCATGGGCACAATCCGCGGGAAAGCCTCCAGGACCGTGACGTAGCTACCGGCGCGCAGGTACACCTGCGCCAACTCCAGCCCCACGGCGCTGGCCCCGATGACCACCAGGGACCGTGGCAGTTCCCGGAGCGAGAGGGCGTGGTCGCTGGTGAGGAATTTGGCTTCGTGCAGCCCCGGGATCGGGGGTGCCCAAGGCCGGGCGCCCGTGGCCACGATCACCTTGCGAGGTCGGAAGACGGACCCGTTCACGGACACCCCGCCGCCCGGCGTCAGCCGCGCCTGGCCCTGGAGGTACCGGATCTCGGGGTACGCCTGCAGTAATTATGCGGGGGTTCCGGTGCCCGGTTGGACGGTGTATCCTCGAGGAGGGGTAAGTCATGGAGTCTGGCACCGGGCCGCCTGCACCGGAAGGGTCCCGCCACACCCGAGAGTTCCTCCAGCGGATGATCGAAGAGCACAGCGCGGCCCTGTACCGGGCAGCCGACCACATGACCGGTCGGGCCGACGACGCCGAGGACCTCGTCCAGAAGACGTTCATCCGGGCCTGGCGCTTCCTCCACAGCTTCGATCCAGCCGGCAACGCCCGCCGTTGGCTCTTGAGGATCCTGCTGAACCTGTACGTCGACTCCCTGCGTCGCGGGAAGCGCCGGCCCGAGAGCCTCGACCTATCGGAGGGAAATCCGTAGATGACCTGTACCTTTACCGTCATATCGTGAGCTCCCAGGACCTGGAGACCTCCGGCGATCCCGCTGTGGTGTTCTTCGACCGTCTGGTGGGCGATGAGATCCAGGCCGCCCTGCGCGGATTGCCCACAGACTACCGGAAGGTGCTCCTCCTCTTTGCGAGGGGTTTTCCTACCACGAGATCGCCGAGATCCTGAACCTCCCCATCGGGACGGTGATAAGCCGCTCCCATCGGACCAGGACCCTCCTGCAGAAGAGCCTGTGGGAGTACTGCGTCCGCACCGGCCGCTGCCGACCCCAGCCCACGCCTGCCGTCGTGCCCGCCCCGTGTGCGGAGGCGTGCCGACACCTGTACGGCTACCTGGACCCAGCCAGCCTCACCGCGGTCGAGCAACACCTCGCCGTGTGCCGCCGGTGCTGCGACCGGCTGGAGTTCTACCGGCGTCTGGAAGCCACCATCCGTGAAACCCTCCAGCGCACCCGCCTCCCCCGTTCCCTGCGGTCCCGCCTGAACCGCCTGGCCCAGCTCCTCTGAGGGGACGACCCTTGCCCCCCGGGAGTCGCGGAGTAGTTAACATACGGTTTTCCGTAATTTGACCTTGGAAACGGGTGCAGCCGGGGGTCCCGGGCGCCGGGCCGGGGGTGGACCGTGGAGTGGATCTGGTGGGCTGTCCTGCTCGTCCTCGCGAACCTCCCCATCGCCACGCTCCTCCTGGACCGCATCTTCGGCGTTCCTGCACCCCAGCTCATCCGGTTCGGCTGGCTGCCCGGCGCGTTCGTACTGGCTGGGGTTTTGGCTTGGTCCGCCGCCACACGTCAGCCGGTTCTCGACCTCGTGGTGTGGGGCGCGGTGGGCGGGTTCGTCGCCACGGTGGCTTTGGACGTCGTCCGGTTCACGGGGCTCCATGTCTTCCGCGCGTTTCCCGTGGACATGCCTCAGGTCTTCGGCGTGCTCGCCCTCGGTCTGGGTCCGCACCTGCAAAAGAACGTGATCGCCATGGTGCGCCACCTCGCCGGCCAGGACCCTGAAGCACAGCAGGAGCTCCTGGCAGAGCGCCTGGTGGGCCTTGGGCGGCTCCCTGAGCCCGTGCGGGTGGCCGTCATCCGTGCCATGCGCAAGGGCCTCGCATCTTTCCCTGAACCCCAGCGCCACGAGCTCATGGCCACCCAGATGTCCCTCCTCACAACGCTCCCGTCGGAGGCCCGCCAGACGGTGATGCGGGTCATGGACCTGGCCATGGCCGACCGCGCCCAACCCGTGTACCAGCAGCCCCGCGGCATGCCCAAGGTCCCCATGTACACCGCGAGGGAGCTGCTGGCGGAGGCCCTGCCCCAGACTCTCGCCGAAGCGGGCGTCCCTCGCGCCGCCGTCCTGTTGGCGGGGTACGGCTGGCACCTCCTGAACGGCTTGGGGTTCGGGGTGACGTACACCCTGCTCTTCGGGCATGGGACCTGGGCGCTGGCGCTGGCCTGGGGGCTATTTATCTGGGCGGGGATGATGGTCACCATGCCCATCATGATGCCCACCATCCGGTTCCCCATGCCGCGCTTCCTGGTGGTCCTGTTTATCGCCCACGTGGTCATGGCCGGCCCCATCGGGTACTTCGCGTTCCTCGTATCGCGGGAGGCCCACCGCGCGAGCCTGGTGGGGAGGGTGCTCCCGTGAAGCTCCTGCCCGGTCGGGGAGGCTCGTGCGCACGCGGGGCACAAGCCAAGCCGCCCCTGACGGCTTTGCCTCCCCGGCCGGCGCGTCTCGTGGAACGGGCCTGCGCTCGGAGGTGAGAACCATGGCAACTGACCACGTTGTGCCAACGACCCGCGTGGGTCGGCCCCCGATCCTCCCGCCGGGTTTGTCGATCCTCGTGGGGTTCGCGGACGAGCTCCTGCTCGTGCTCGTGGCGTTGTGGCTGGCGCTCCTCGGCGCTTGGCTGGGGGCGGTCGTGAGTGGGGGTGGCGGTGGCCATCTGGGCCACGGTGACCACCATCATGCTCTGGCCGGTCGGCCGGCGGCTGGGTCGTCCTTACGTTTCGTACCGTACCGCCCTGTTCATCCTCGGGGTGCTCAGCATGGCCTACACCCCTGCCATCGGCTTCATCCTCCAGTCGGGTCTTCCGTACACCCCGAAGCTCATCCTGTGGCTGTTGCTCCCCCTGGACCTCACGGTGTTCGCCATCCTGCCGAGCCTGCGGGCGGCCATGGGCCGCCCCATCCGCATGTTCTTCCGGCCCGATCTCCTCTTCGGTGACGGCCGGGTCCTGTGCTGCGGGACCGTGGCGCTCCTGTTCGGGATCCGGTACCTCATCGGGCCGCACCCGCCCGAGGGTGTTCCCGTGGCCCCGCCCCGGTGGAACTGGTGGGGGATCGCCTTCGCCATGGCCTTCGGCTTCATCCCCCTGATCCCCCTCCGGGGGATGACCAAGCTCCTCATGCGCACGGCGCGGCTCATCCGCGATGAGGGGTACGGCTGGTGGGGCGTCATCCTGAAGGAGACGTTCCTGGTGGTCACCATCCTGGGGATCGCCCTGGGGTTCCACCACGCGTTCAAGGGGTGGGTACCCTTCGATGCGCGGTTCTGGGAGGAAGCCCGCAAGGCCATCGAGCACCGCGGGGTGTGGCGGGGTCTCCTCCTCATGGCCTTCGGGTACGTCTGGCTCGTCTTCGTCCGGGGCGGCTACAAGATGCGCATCGGCGAGCCGTTCCTCCGCGAGACCGTCCTCCAGACGTGGATCAAAGAACTGCTGTACGTGCCCGGCGTGGTCGCCCTCGTGCCCGGCGTGATGTTCCTCGTGGAGGAGCACTTCGGGCAGCTGAACCGTGGCGCCATGCTGGCGGTGGGTATCCCCTTCTTCCTGTGGGGTCTTGTCTGCGTCACCGCCTTCCGGGTCCTAGCCCAGGTCAACCAGCGCCGGGCCCTTGTCCAGCAGATGGCGGCGGTGGTCCTGCCGGCCCACAGCCCCGAGGTTCGGCGCAAGGTGCTCCGGAAGGTAATGGACGCCCTCGCCGGGATGCCCGGAGATCAGCGGCTGTTCTACATGCACGCCATGCAGGAGGCCATCGCCCAGTCGCCGGAGGAGGTGCGGGAGGTCATGACCGACGACCGGCTCGCGGTGCTCGCGGAGCTGCCGCCGGAGAAGCGGCAGGTGATCCTCGCGTCCATGGACCGGATCCTTCTGGATCCGGCTCCCTCGGGAGCTTGATCACAAAAGAGGTGATCCACATGAAGGGATGGGCATGGGTGAACGTAGTTCTGGGTGCGTGGCTCGTGGTGGCTCCCTGGATCCTCGGGTACGGGCGGGGGGGAGCCGTGGCCAACGACGTGGTCCTCGGCGTCGCGGTGGGTGTTGCGGCCATTGGCCGCGGCACTCGCCCGCATGCCGGACGCCCAGCGCAAGGTGATGATGGGCGAGCGGCTCCGGATGTTCGCCCGGATGCCGGAGGCGGAGCGCAAGCGGGCCATGGCCGCCATGATGGAGGGGGTCGCCGCTCTCCCGGACGACGACAGGAAGAAGCTCTTTCAGACCCGCTTCGAGGTCCTGGCGGAGCTCAGCGACTCGGAGCGCAAGAGCCTCATGAGCACCCACATGGCCATCGTGATGGAAAAAGGGATGGACATGATCCAGACGGAGATGCGACTTACGGAGGCCGTTCTCCCTCAGCTGGCCCCGCCGGTCCGCCAGATGGTGCAGACGATGATGGAGAGCATGAGAACGGGCGGGATGCACTGAGCGCAGCCGGCGGGCGGGTCCCTGGCCGACGCTCCGAGGGGAATCAGGAGCGGCGGCCGGCGCGCCGCCTGCCCTGCCGGGCGCCGCGGGCGCGCACCCTGCGGTCGATGATGGTGCAGCTGCGGATGCGGTCCGTGTGGTCCCGGAGCATGTCCGCGGCCATCTCCAGGATCCGGCGGACCCGCGGGTCGGTGACCCGGTAGTACACCCGCCGGCCCTCCCGACGGGCGGTGACGTACCCGCACCACCGTAGGCAGGCGAGGTGGCTCGACACGCGCCCCTGAGGGGAACCGGTGAGGGCCACCAGCTCGCTCACGTTCTTCTCCTCGTCCAGCACCGCCTGCAGGATCCGCAGGCGCGTGGGATCCCCCAGCGCCCGGAAGAACTTGGCCATGAGGACCTCGTCCGACAGGTTCGGCAGCACGAAGGGCGGCGTCATCAGCTCGGCGCGCATTCCTCACACCTCCAGGGTCGCACACGTGTTCAAGGATACGTGAGCATCTGGCGGCCCGCAAGCCCGCAGCGGCCGGGCTTCATCCGCCCTCCCGGGCGAGCCGGACCAAGCCGGCGGCCAGGCCGTCCAGCAAGGCCTCCCACGACGCCCGCGGCACCTCGTCCCACCCGGGGAGCTCACACCAGGCCCGCTCGCGGGACGGCTCCTTAGGCCTGCCCACCAGCACCGTGCGGTGCGCGGGGTGCTGGAAGCCTTCCACCACCACCACGTCCGGTGCGGCTACGCCGTCCGGCCGGCACAGGGCCACCGCCTCCTGCAACGTCAGCGGGTGGTCGGGGAAGGCCCGTACCGCCGCCTCCGCGTCACCGGCCAGGACCACGGCGGCAGCACCCGCCCGAGCCGCCCGCTCGCTGTCGCTGCCCTCGCGGTCCAGCTGGAACCCGTGGGGGGCGTGCTTCACTACCCCCACCTTCAGGCCCAGATCCCTCAGCCTGCGCACCAGTCCCTCCACCACCGCGGTCTTGCCCGCCCCCGACTCTCCCACCACGCCCACCACCAGGGGTGCCGGACAGGCGTCCGGGATCTCCAGAGCGTCGCCGGTCTCTGGGTGGTCCAGCAGCAGCGCGGGGACCCCGGAACCGGCCCGCAGGTACGGCGTTTTCGACTTCAGCAACAGCAGGGCCTGCGCCCGCGCCAGGCTTTCCAGCACGGGGCCCGACAACGGCTGTACCGCCATCCGGGAGCCCGCGGGGGCCAACGCGGCCCACACGGCCCGCATGCGGTCCGTGGCCGGCAACTCCCCTTGCAGGGGAACGACCACCAGGGGCCGCACCACGTGCCGCCGCCCGCCCAAGCGCAGCAGCAGCGGCCGCACCAACAGGTGATAGGCCGCAAGACACGCGGCGGGGCTGCCGGACAGCGCCACCGCCCACCGCCTGCCTACCACACCGGCGAAGAAGGGGCCGCCGGGCTTGAGGTCCACGCGCCCGGCCACCTTCTCCGCCCCCAGGTCCAGCCACACCCTGGGAACCCGGTCGTAACGTCCCACGGAAACCGCCCCGGTGGTCAGCACCACGTCGTAAGGACCGGCCAGAGCCCTGTGAAAGGCGGCCCGCAAGGCCTCGGGACGGTCCGGCAGGGTGCCCCCGTAGTCCACCTCGCAGCCGGCCCGGGAAAGCTCCGCGGCCAACGCGAACGCGTTGGTGTTGAACACGCGGCCCGGCGCCGGCGGTCCAGGGGGCTCGGTGAGCTCGTCCCCCGTGCAGAACAGCACCATCCGCGGCCTGCGGTACACCCGGAACTCGGACACACCCCCTGCGATCAGGGCCGCCACCGCTCCGGGGCTGACGGCCTCACCCTCGCGCACGATGATGGCGCCCTCGGGTAGCTCCTCGTCCGGGCGTACCACGTGCCGCTTTCGAGGCGGTGCCTCCGCCAGCACCACCGCCGCGCCCTCCCGCCGCACCAGCTCCAGCGGCAGGACGCGGTCTCCCCGGAGGGGCATGGCGGCACCCGTGCTGATGACCCACGCTTCGCCGCGGCCGGGCCCCGCAGCAGGCGGCTTGCCGGGCCGGCACTCCCCGGTGACCACCAGGCGCACCGGGTTTTCCGAGGACGCCTGCCGCACGTCCTCGTGGTGGCACACGTAGCCGTCCATGGCGGCCCGCGGGAACCCCGGGGCGTTGCGGGTACTACGCACTTCCTCCGCGCTCACCCGGCCGGCCGCCTGCGCGGAGGGGACCCACTCCACACCCACCGGCCGCGCGCGCTCCAGCAGGCTCCTGAGGACCTGTTCCACCGGCTCCGCCATCCCTCCTTAGCATGGCGCAACCCGGCCCCGGTTGTCCCGGGTTGCTGCAGCGCCGAAGTCCAGCGCACCATGGGGGCAGGTTGCGGCTGGCTGGGGTGGTCCTGGCAGGGGGCAAGAGCCGGCGCATGGGCACGGACAAGGCGGCCCTGCGCCTCGGTAACGTTAGCCTGCTGGAATGGGTGGTGGAGCGGGTCCAGGCCTGCTGCGACCCGGTGTTCGTGGTCGCCTCCCGGCCCGACGCTTATCCAGATCTAAGGGTCCCGGTGTTGGTGGACCGGTGGCCGGGGCTGGGGCCTCTGGCGGGCCTAGATGCAGGCCTGCGCGCGTGCCCCGGGGAGTACGCGGTGGTGGTGGCCTGCGACCTGCCGTTCGTCAGGCCGGAGCTATTGTGCGGGCTCGCACAGGAGGCGCAGGGCATCGACGCCGCGGTCCCCGTCACCGACCGGCCCCACCCGCTGTGCGCGGTGTACCACCGCCGGGCGGCGGACGCGGCGGAGTTGCTCCTCCGCGCGGGCGGAGGGTCCTTGCGCGACCTGCTGGACCGTCTGCAGGTGCGCTACGTTCCGGAGGCCGTGCTCCGCCGGTGGGATCCCCACCTGGACAGCCTGGTGAACGTGAACACCCCGCAGGACTACGCCCGGGCCCTGGCCCGGCTTCGGGCCGCGGGCGAACACCGCCGTTCTCCGTAACCGCACGCTCACCGCATGCCACGGTGGGTGTTCACCGGCCCGCCGCTGCTGCGTCCACCCACCACACCAGCACGCCGTCCCGCGGGCGGATCGCGCTGGCGGGACAGCTCAGGGCATCCACCGGCCCTTCCAGGGCCCGCCGCTTCTCCTCCCCAGCCACCAACACGTCTACCCGGCGCGCCCGGTTGAGCACGGGCAGGGTCAGGGTGAGGCGCACCGTGGGCGGGGTCCCGCCCCACACCGCCACCACCCACCGCTCGGTCTCGAGGACCGCCGGCGAGCCGGGAAAGAGGGAGGCCACGTGCCCGTCCGCTCCCATCCCCAACAGGACCAGGTCGAAGGCGGGGTCGTCCGGCCCCAGCTCCGCCCGCAGGCGGTCTGCGTACGCGGCCGCCGCCTCATGGGGATCTGCCAGGTGAGTGGGCATGGGGTGGACGTTGTCCTGGGGGATGGCGACCCGATCCAGGAGCGCGGTCCGCACCATGCGGTAGTTGCTGGCCGGGTGGTCCCGGTCCACGTACCGCTCGTCCCCCCACCACAGGCGGACCGCCCTCCACGGCACGTCCCGGTCTTGCGCCAGCAGTTCGTACATCCGCCTCGGCCTGCGGCCTCCGGCCAGGGCCACCACGCACCGGCCGGACCGCGCCACGGCCTCCCGGATGCAGGCGGCGACGCTAGCCGCGGCGGCGGCGCTGAGGGTTTCCAGGTCCGGGTGGACCCGGACTTCCCCGGTCACGTGGTGAACCAGCTCCGGTGGTCGCGCCGCAGGAGCTCCCAGGCTTCTCCGGGACCCCAACTGCCCGCGGGGTACGGGTGGACCGGTGGTGGGTCCTCGAGCAGCCCAGCGTACACGCGCCACGCCTCCTCCACCTCGTCCGCCCGCACGAACAAGGACGGGTCCCCCCACAGGACGTCCGGCAGAAGGGTGTCGTACGCGTCCGGGAGCACCCCGAAGGCCTGCCCATACCCGAAGTGCAGCCGCTCCGTGGTGAACCGAATCGGCTGACCGGGGTGCTTCACGGAGAAGTACAGGTCGAACCCCTCGTCCGGCTGGAGGGTTATGACCAGGGCGTTGGGGTCCAGAGAACAGCCGGGGCCGAAGAGGGCCACGGGCGCCGGCCGGAACACCACCACCACCTGGCTTCGCTGCTGCCCCATGCGCTTGCCCGTGCGCAGGTAGAAGGGCACCCCTTGCCACCTCCAGTTGGACACCTGCACCCGCAGGGCGACGAAGGTCTCGGTCTGGGAGCGGGCGCCGAGCTCCTCCGGGTACCCGGGGACGTCCCGCCCCTGGACCCGGCCGCGGCGGTACTGGCCGAACACCGCGTCCTCCCGCCGCACCGGGGCCACGGACCGCAGCACCTTCACCTTCTCGTTCCGGATGGACTCGGCTTCGAAGCTCGCGGGCGGTTCCATGGCCACCAGGGTCAACAGCTGCGTCAGGTGGTTCTGCACCATGTCCCGGAGGGCGCCCACCTGGTCGTAGTACTCCAGCCGCCCTTCCACCCCGATGGTCTCCGCCACGGTGATCTGCACGTGGTCCACCCGGTCCCGGTTCCACAGGGACTCGAAGATGGGGTTGGCGAACCGGAAGGTGAGCAGGTTCTGCACCGTTTCCTTCCCGAGGTAGTGGTCGATGCGGTACACGTGTCCTTCGTCAAAGGAAGAGTGGACCAGGGCGTTCAGGTGGCGGGCGGAGGCGAGGTCCAGCCCGAAGGGCTTCTCCACCACGAGGCGGGTCCAGCCGGAACTCCGGTTCAGGTCGCTGCGCCCCAACCCTTCCACTGCAGGGGCGACCGCGCGCGGGGGGGCGGCCAGGTAGAACACGCGGTGGGGCGGCAGGCCGAACTGTTGCTCAGGCCTTCCACCCGGGCCCTCAGGGACTCGTAGTCCGCGGGGGTTCCTGGGCCGAGGGGGTGGAAGAACAGGCAGGCCTCACACCACGCCCGGAGCGCTTCGCAGGGGAGTCCAGCCTCCGCTAGGGCATCCCGCGCCCACGCCCGGAACCGTTCGTCGTCCCAGGGCGAGCGGGCGACCCCCACGACCACCTGGCGCCGCAGCGTCCCCTTGGCGCCCAGCCGCGCCAGAGCGGGGAGAAGCTTGCGGCGCATGAGGTCCCCGGTGGCCCCGAACACCACGAAGACGTGCGGCGGGATCTCAGCGCGCGTCGCCACGGCGCTTGAGGGGGTGCCCGCCGAACTGCGCCCGCATCACGGCCAGCAGCCGGTCCGCGTAGGACTCCAGGTCCCGGGAGCGGAGCCGCTGCAGCAGCGACAGGGTGATCACGGGCGCGGGCACGTCCAGATCCACGGCCTCCGCCACCGTCCACCGCCCCTCTCCGGAGTCCTCCACGTAGGGCGCCACGTCCGTCAAGTCCGGGTCCTGCTCCAACGCACGCGCGGTGAGGTCCAACAGCCAGGACCGGATGACGCTGCCGTGCCGCCACAGCTCTGCCACCTGGCGCAGGTCCAGACCGAACTCCCGCTTCCGCCGCAGGATGGCGAACCCCTCCGCGTACGCCTGCATGAGGCCGTACTCGACGCCGTTGTGCACCATCTTCACGAAGTGACCCGCGCCCACGGGCCCCACCCTCGCCCAGCCGCGGTCGGGCGCGGGGGCCAGGGCCTCCAACAGCGGCCTCAGGCGCTCCACCGCCGCGGGCGCACCCCCCACCATGAGGCAGTACCCGTTCTCCTCACCCCAGACCCCGCCGCTGGTGCCCACGTCCACCAGGTGGATGCCCTTCTCCCGCAGGGACTCGGCCCTGCGTAGTGTGTCCCGGTAGAAGGAGTTGCCGCCGTCCACCACCACGTCGCCCGGCGACAGGTGTGGCGCAAGCTCGTGGATGACGCTGTCCACCGCTCCCGCGGGCACCATCAGCCACACCACCCGGGGGGCCGCCACACTCTTCGCCAGCTCTTCCAGAGAGGAGACCGCGCGCACCCCCGCCTGCTCCGCCCGACTCCGGGTCTCCTCCTGACGCGCGTACCCCAGCGCGCGGTGGCCGGCGCGCACCCAGCGCCGCGCCATCCCCCCTCCCATGCGGCCCAGTCCCACCAGCCCGACGTCCACGACGCTCAGTACGCCCGGGCGAAGTACACCAGGGCCACGGCGGGCTGACCGCACACCACACACGGTCCTGCGCCCTCCTCCTCCGGGATCACCCGGGGGGAGCCGCCCGTGTCCTCCCGCAGGCGGTCCTCGCAGGACGGGCTGCCGCACCAGGACACGCCCACGAAGCCCCGGCGCTGCCGGATGAGCTCCACCGCCTCCCCGTGGTCCCGGGCGCGCAGGGTGTGCTCTGTCAGGTAGGCCCGGGCGCGGTCCAGCATGCGGCGTTGGATGGCCTCCAGCTCCGCGCCCACCCGAGCCACGAGCCCGTCCAACGGCACGGCAAGCCGGCCACCCTCCGCGTCCCGAGGCACCAGCACGGCCTGGACCTGCTGCAGGTCCCGCGGCCCCAGCTCTACCCTCAGGGGAACCCCCCGCATCTCCCACTCGTTGAACTTCCAGCCTGGCGTGTACTCCTCGCGGTCGTCCAGCCTCACCCGGAAGTACTCCTCCAGCTGTGCGGTGATCAGGCGCGCCCGCTCCAGCACCGCGGGCTCCCGCTCCCCCCGCACGGGCACCACCACCACCTGCACGGGCGCCACCCGGGGTGGCAAGAACAGGCCGCGGTCGTCCCCGTGGGCCATCACCAGGGCCCCCACCAGGCGGGTGGTGACCGCCCACGAGGTGGTCCACACGTACTTCTCCGTGTTGTCCCGGTCGAGGAACTTGACGTCGAAGGCGCGGGCGAAGTTCTGGCCGAGGAAGTGGGAGGTGCCCGCCTGGATGGCCTGGCCGTCCGGCATGAGGGCCTCCAACGTGTAGGTCCAGTCCGCGCCCGCGAACTTCTCGCTCTGGGGCTTGCGGCCCACCAGCACGGGCATAGCCAGCTGTTCTTCCAGCAGCCGCCGGTAGATATCCAGGATGAGACGGCACTCCTCGTCCGCCTCCTCCGCGGTGCGGTGCGCGGTGTGCCCCTCGTGCCAGAAGAACTCGGTGGTCCGCAAGAACGGCCGGGTGGCCTTCTCCCACCGGACCACGCTGCACCACTGCAGGATCTTCACCGGCAGGTCGCGGTAGGACCGGATCCACCGCGCGTACATGGGCATGATGATGGCTTCCGACGTGGGCCGCACCGCCAGGCGCTCGGCCAGTTCCTCGTCCCCGCCGTGGGTCACCCACGCCACCTGCGGGGCGAACCCCTGCACGTGCTCCGCTTCCTTCCGGAGCAGGGACTCGGGGACGAACAGGGGGAAGGCCGCGGTCTGGTGGCCGGTGCGGCGGAACTCCGCGTCCAGCCACCGCTGGATGGCCTCCCACACCGCCCAGCCGTAGGGCCGGATCACCATGCAGCCGCGGACGGGGGAGTAGTCCACCATCTCCGCCTTCAGCAGGACCGCCGTGTACCAGTCGGACAGGCTGTCCTGCTTGCGGGGGATCTCCCGGACCCAGGTCTTGGCTCCCATGTCCCCTCCGGAGGCGCCGCCGCCCCGGCGCTGCGTTCCGAGTTCGCCCGCATTCTACGACACGCTCCCCCGGCGCACAACGCGGCGAAGAGGGCCGGACAGCACCGGCAGCGAACCCACTCCCCGGAACCCTGAGGAGGTGGCCATGGTCGGCTACTTGTACCACCCGCCCGTCACGGACTTCCCCATCGCCCTGTGGGTCACCGCCCTACTGTTCGACCTGCTGTACTGGCGCCGGCCCTCGGAGCTGTACCGGTCCATGGGGACGTGGCTGGTGGCCCTGGGGCTGGTGGCCGCGCCGGTGGCGGTGGCCACGGCCTTCTACGACTTCGTTCGGCTGCAGCGGGAGGGTGTGGGTGCCGCGTTCGTCGCGCGCCACACCGCCCACAGCCTCCTCGCGTACGCCGCCACAGGCACCTACGCGGCCAACCTACTCGTCCGCCTGAAAGCGCCCCGGGCCTGGGGCTGGGTTTTGGCCACGTCCGTGCTGGGAGCTGCCCTGGTGGCGGCGGTGGGCTACCTCGGAAACCAGGTCCGGCAGGTGATGTGAGGTCAGCCCGTGCTACGCTCCGGCCCGCGCCTGCGCGGCGTAAGCCCGGGCGCCCAGCTGCCGGAGGAGCTTGACCTCGTCCGCGAAGCCGTGGTTGAAGGCCACCACCCGCCCGTGGGGCCCCACCACCACCGTGGACGGGACGGTGAAGATCCCGAACCGCCGTGCCACGTGCGGCTGCTGCTCCACGTCCACCACCTCCACCCGCACCCCGGGGCCCGCCAGCTGGCGCAGCCGCTGGAGCGCGGGCAGCTGCTGGGTGCGGCAGGGCGCGCACAGCCGGTGGGTGAAGGCGATCACCGCGGGGCCTTCGGGAAGCCGCAGCCGCTGACGCAGCCGGCGGTCCCGCCACCGCACCCACCCCACGGCGGCCGCCACCGCCAAGGCCACCACCAGCAACGCCACCAGCCGGTCCATTCGCTAGCCCCCGTGCGCGGATGGCCGGCGGATCAGGCCGCGGCGGGTGAGCTGGTAGAAGGCGAAGCAGCCCGCGCAGAAGCCGAACAGCAAGTTCACCGCGGCCAGCACCACCACCAGCCAGGCCAGCACCCAGCCGAGGACGGTGTACCCGCCCCACAGGCTCACGGAGGCCAGCAGCAGGACGCTCCCCCCCAGGCCCTGGGCGAAGCGGTGCGGGGCCGGGTCGTCCTCGCGCTCATCGGGTTGCAACACCCGACCCTTGAGCCACCGGTGGTACACCTGCTGGAACAGGGCCAGGCGTGGGTCCGCGGTACCCGCCAGGAGCACCAGGGCCACCGCGGCCACCAGCCACCGCCAGTCCAGGAGGAAGGCCAGCACCGTGAACAGCACGATGCCCGCCTGGTTGGTCCGCAGGGCGTTGTGGTCTACCCGTCTCAAGCCCCTCACCCCCCTACGGCTTGGCGTCCACGGGTGCGGTGCGCTCGATGGGAGCCCCCACGAGGCTGCCCCACTCCGTCCAGCTGCCGTCGTAGTTCTTCACCTTCGGGTAGCCCAGCAGGTACCTCAGGGTGAACCACGTCAGGCTGCTGCGCTCCCCGATGCGGCAGTACGCGATCACGTCCTTGTCCGGCGTCACCCCATGCGACTCGTACAGCTGTCGCAGCTCCTCGGCAGGTTTGAACGTCCCGTCCTCCCGCACGTTCAACGTCCACGTGATGTTGCGGGCGCCCGGGATGTGCCCCGGCCGCTGGGCGCCTTCCTGAGGGTACGCGGGCGGGGCCAGGAGCTCGCCCGTGTACTCCTGCGGGGACCGCACGTCTACGAGAGCCAAGTTCGGGTCCTGCAGCCGCTGGAGGATCTCGTCCCGGAAGGCCCGCAGGGCGGGGTCAGGGTCCTTGGCCCGGAAGGTGGTGGGCGGGTACTGGGGTACGTCGGTGGCCAGGGGCCTTCCCTCCGCCACCCACTTCTGCCGGCCGCCGTTCAGGATCTTCAGGTTCCCCACCCCGTAGTAGCTGAGCAGCCAGAAGGTGTACGTGGCGAACCAGTTGTTCTTATCCCCGTACAGGACGATGGTGTGCTCGTTGCCGATGCCCCGGGACCCCAGCAGGTGCTCCAGCTGCTCCCGGGAGATCCAGTCCCGCCGCACCGGGTCCTGCAGGTCCGTCTTCCAGCGGATGTGGATCGCACCCGGGATGTGTCCCTGGGCATACAGGTCCGGGTCCTCGTTGGACTCCACGATCCGCAGCCCCGGGTCCCCCAGGTGCTGCTCAAGCCACTGCGTCTCCACCAGCACGTCGGGGCGCGCGTAACCCATGCTCTCTCCCTCCTTCCGGTATGCGACTCACCGGTGCCGGGCCCTGGACACACGGCACCCGGTGGCGACGGGGAGCGGAGACAGGGCTGGACTTCGCGGGCTAGCTAGCTCAAGGTGGGGCGCAGCGAAGGCAGACCCTGCCTCCGCCACGGACAGATACAGCTGCGGGGTGCGTACCGGTAGCCTTTCATGCTGATCTGTTTGTACCACCTCACCTCCCCAGAGTCAACCAACCCCTGCCATGCGGCTTCCCGGGTCCCGCGCGGGTGGCCGGATTCAACGTCACCCGCCGCGGCCCGACACCAGCGCCACTAGCCCCAGGCACACGGTGGCGCCTGCCACCCAGCCCCGCAAGCGCGCGGAGCTCACCTCCCGTACGGTGCGGGTGCCCAGGGGGACTGCCAGCACCGCGCCGCCGGTCACCGCCAGCAACAGGTCCCACCTCCACGCACCGGGGAACCACCACGCGTAGCTGGCCACGGCGGCTAGGGAAACCACGGCTTCCGCCAGGTTGGTGATGGCCACCGCGGCTTTGGGTTCAAGGCCCGAGACGATCTGCCCGGCCGCGATGAGGGGGCCGTACCCGCCGCCCGTGAGTCCTTTGTTCACCGAGGCCAGGGCACCCAGGGCCACCAGCCGCCGCCACGAAAAGGCCCGGGCGGCGGGGCCCAGCAGCAGCCACACGCCCAGGGCCACGATCATGCCGGCCATGTAGGCCCGCACCGCACCTTCACCCACCTGCCGGGCCAGCCAGGGGCCGGCCAGGCCGCCCGCGAGGCCCGCGGCCACCAGCACCGCGGCGACCCGGCAGTGCGCGGAGTCCCGGCTGAAGGAGGCGTTGCCGTTCGCGTGGTGGAACCGGGCGCCCACCAGGCCCGCCATTACCTGGGAGAGGAGGAGGGCAGGGACCACCTCGGGGAGCCGGTAGCCCGCGGCCAGCAACAGCGGGCCCAGGACCGTGCCGTAGCCCATCCCCAGGGCCGTGTCCAGAAACCCCGCGGCGAACGCCAGGCCCACCAGCACCAACAGCACGCAGGCTCCTCCCTCACCGCACGCCCTCCGCAGCGCGCACCGATGCCGTCTGGTCGCACAGGTCCACCACCCGTCCCACCACCAGCGTGGCGGGGGGTTCGAGCTGTGCTTCGGCCACCCGGGGCGCGATGGTGCGCAGCGTCCCTACCACTACCCGCTGGTCCGGCAACGTCCCCCGGGAGATCACGGCCGCGGGCAGGTCCGGGTCGGCTCCTGCCTCCACCAGCTGCGCCACCACGTAGGCCAGCCGCCGCAGGCCCATGAGCACCACCAGGGTGGGCATGCGCGCCAGGACCGGCCAGTCCACCGCGGGGGAGAGGTCGCACGACTGGCCCGTGACCACCGCGAAGGCGGAGGCGTACGCCCGGTGGGTCACGGGGATCTCCGCGGACGCGGGGACCGCCACCGCCGCGGTGACCCCGGGGATCACCTCGTACGGTACGCCCGCAGCCCGCAGGGCCTCCACCTCCTCACCACCACGGCCGAACACGAAGGGATCGCCTCCCTTCAGCCGCACCACGCGGAGGCCGCGGCGGGCCCGGTCCACCAAGAGCCGCACGATCTCTTCCTGGGGAGTGCGGGGGCCGGAAGGGTGCTTGCCCGCGAAGATCCTCTCGGCCCGGACGGGTGCTTCTGCCACCAACGCAGGGTGCACGAGCCGGTCGTACACCACCACGTCGGCGGTCCGCACCGCCCGGAGTCCCCGCACGGTGATAAGCTCGGGGTCTCCGGGCCCCGCACCCACCAGGAACACCTTGCCCGTCACGCCTCCTCCGCCAGCTCCGCGACCCGCTGCCGAGCCCGGTCCACGTGTCCCGCCCGCAGATCGTCCAGGACGCCGGAGTCCAAGATCCGGTACCACAGCGCCCGGCGGCGGTTGAAGTCCGGCACCCGGCGGGCCAGCTGCTCCCGGACCTCACCCGCCAGCTCCAGGAAGGCCGCGTGCTCCGGGCCCAGCTGGGCCGCGAACCGGTCCCGGAGCCGCACCGCGAGAGCCGGCGCCTTGCCCGAGGTGCACACGGCCACCACGAGGTCCCCGTCCCGGTGCACCGCTGGCGCGATGAAGCTACAGTGCGCGGGGTCGTCCACGGCGTTGACCCAGATCCGCCGCTGCTGCGCTTCCTGCCACACCGCGTGGTTGGTCTTTCGGTCCTCGGGTGCGGAGATGACCAGCCACGCGCCCTCCAGGTCGCCTGGGCGGTACGGGCGGGACAGCCACTGCAGCTTGCCCTCTGCGGCCCACGCCCGCAGCCGTTCGGTCACCTGACCGCTCACCACCACCACCTCCGCCCCGCACTCCAGCAGGGCTGCTACCTTGGCTTCCGCCACCGGGCCGCCGCCCACCACCACGCACCGCCGGACGCGCAGGTCCACGAACAGCGGGTAGTACACGGCTAGACCACCCCAACAATCGCTCAAGCGATCTTTGGGGACCCCGGTCCCTTCAGCCGCCAGGGTCTTCCCGCACACGCTCCTACTCCCGGGCCCTGACCTGGTAGGCTCGCAGGGCATCCACCAGGGGAGCCATCTTCGGGTGGTCCGGGCTCACCGCCACCCGCACCCCACAGGCCTCCACGGCCGCGCGGCTTGTGGGCCCCACCGCGGCCACCACCACTCTCGTGTTGAGGGCCTCCCGCAGCGCTGCCGTGAGCCCCTCGTGTTCGGCCACCGCGAACAGGTGCAGGACCTGGGGCCGGCTGGTGACCAGCAGCGCGTCCACTCGTCCTTCCACCACCGCGTGCGCGGCTCGCCCCAGGGGGCCGACGTCCTGGGGGAGCGCCCACCGGTACGGAAGCGCCTCCACCGCCTCGGCGCCGCGGCGGGCCAGGTAGTCCCGCAGGGCCGGGTTGGGCTCCCCGTAGTGCTGCACCAACACCCGCCGGCCCTCCAGCGGGACCGTGTCCAGGGCGCGGCACAGCTCCGCGGTGGTGTGGGGGCTGGGTGCCTGCACCTGCGGCCGCACGCCCCAGCGGCCCAGCACCGCCACCGGCTTGGGGCCCCGCACGGCCACGGGGATCTCCCGCAGAGCCTGGACGAAGGCTTCACCCAAGCCCAAGGTCACCGCGGCCTCGTACAGCCGCTGCACCCCCACGCCCGTGAGGAACACCGCCCAGTCCACCTCCCGGGAGCACAGGCGCTGCAGGGGCTGAGCCACTTCGGACGCCGGCACCGCCACCTCCTCCACCGCGGGCGCGCACACGGGCTCCCAGCCCTGCTGCCGCACCAGGTCCGCCAGGACCTGCGGCCAGCGCGACTCCAGGACCAGCACCGTCCAGCTCACGCCTCTCCCGAGCCCGCCTGCACGTACCCGCGCTCCGCGAGCAACCGGAGGACCTGCGCCGCACCCTCCTCGGGCGCGGTGCGGTGGGTGTCCACCACCAAGTCGGGGGACTCGGGCTCCTCGTACGGGTCGCTCACCCCGGTGAAGTTGGGCACCTCGCCCCGCAGGGCGCGGGCGTACAGCCCCTTGGGGTCCCGCTGGACCAGGACCTCCAGGGGGCATCGCACGTACACCTCCAGGAAGTCGCCCACCAGCTCCCGCGCCTGCGCCCGTGCCTCCCGGTATGGGGAGATGAGGGCGACCAGGACCACCACGCCGTGGCGCACCAGCAGCCCCGCCACGTACGCCACCCGCCGCACGTTCTCCAGCCGGTCCTCCCGGGAGAACCCCAAGCCCTTCGAGAAGTGGCGGCGGACTTCGTCGCCGTCCAGCACCTCCACCGGCACGCCCTGGCCGCGGAGGGCCTCCGCCACCCGGTGCGCCAGGGTACTCTTGCCCGCTCCGGAAAGCCCCGTGAGCCACACGCACACCCCGCGCGCGGCCCGGGGACTCCCCTCCGTGGACAGGCTCTCCACCTCCACCCCGTCCGCCCGCGCCGCGAGGGTGACCACCAGGCCGTCTGCCCGCAGCGCCACGGTGTAGTCGCCGAGGGTGCGGGCAGCCACCCGCACTCCCTCCAGCCGGCGGCCGCGCAAGGCCTGCAGGGCGCGGTTGGTGGCTTCCAGCCTCGCCCGCAGCGCCTGGCCCCGCGGCGTGTGCCACAGCACCTCCGTGAGCAGCCGCTCACCCTCCGCCCGGTGCCGGCGCCGCGCGCGGCCGGTCTGCAGGGAAAGGGCCACCGCGGACTCCACCACGTCCACGAACTCCGTCGCGAGCTCCCCGCGGCGGACGAGCTCCGCCGCTTGCACCGCGCGCTGCTGCTGTGGGTCGGGGAGGACCTGGGCCAACGCCAGGACCTCCTCCGCCACCAGCGCCGCGGACTCCGGGTCCAGCTGCAAGGGCAACTCCGTCACCGCCGGACCTCCTCCACGGCGTGCCCCAGGATGGCGTGCGCCTCGTGCTCGAACCCACCGGTCTCGATGGGGCAGTGGATGCCGCACTCCTTGGGCGCGCCCACCTCCCACCACCACCGGCCCGCGCGGTCGTCCTCGCCGGGCTGGATGGGGCGCGTGCACGGGTCGCACCCGATGCTGGTGTACCCGTGCTCGTACAGGGGGTGGGTGGGGACCCCGTGGGTGCGCAGGTACTCCCACACCTCCTCCTTGGTCCAGTCCGCCAAGGGGTTGGCCTTGACAATGCCGTCGTGGTCGTGGTCCAGCTCCACCTTGCGGATGTTGGCCCGCGACGCCCACTGCTCCCGGCGCAGGCCCGTGATCCACGCGTCCAGCTGTTCCAGGCCGCGCACCAGGGGCCGGACCTTCCGGACCTGGCAGCACAGCAGCCGCAGGGGCACGGACTTGTAGAACAGGTTCACCCCGTGCCGCTGGACCATGGCCTCCACCTCCCGGTGGTCCGGGAACAGCACCTGGAAGCGTGCGTGGGGGTAGTGCTCCCGCACCTGGTCCAGGAAGGCGTAGGTGGCCTGGGGCAGCCGTCCGGTGTCCACGGTGAGCACCCGGACGTCCGGGCGGATCCGGGTGGCCATGTCCAGGATGGCCATCCCTTCCGCCTGCAAGGCGGTCACCACCGCCACTCGGTCGCCGAAGGTGTCCAGGGCCCAGGCGATGACCTCCTGGGGCTCCCGGTCATCGAGCTCCACCGCGATCTCGCCGATCTCCAGGTCGTCGAACACCACCGTCCGCGCCATGCCTCCCTCCTCCGCCTTGGACCATCCCGGTCGTGGTGCTTTCGGGCGGTTCTTCGGACCCGCTCCTAGCCCGCGCCTCCCGACAGGGCGGGCAGGATGGTGAGTTCCTCGCCGGGCCGCAGGGGCGCGTCCAGGCCTCCTAGGCCCCGCACGTCCTCCTCGCCCACGAACAGGTTGATGCTGGGGTGCACGCCGCCGTCCGGCGCCAGCACGTGGGCCACCAGCTCCGGGTACTGTCGCCTGAGCGCCTCCAGAGCCTCCCGCACCGTGCGGGCGTCCACCTCCACCCGGTCCGCGCCCCCGCTGTAGGGCAGCAGCATGCCGGGGATTCGCACCACCGGGCGGCGCGGCGTCTCCTCTTCCCGTACCGCCTCGCCCAGGGCCAGGGCCCGCAGCTGGTCGTCCGTGCGGGCGTCCACGAAGTCCCGGAAGGTGCAGCCACCCTCCCGCTGCGCCCGCTCCCGCAGCCAGCCCTCCACCAGCCGGCAGACCACCTCCGTGATCCGGTCCTCCGGGATGCGGCGCAAAAGGGGCTTCCCGATGGCGGCCCGGGTGCCCAACCCGCCTCGCAGGCACACGTCGTAGGCCTCCACCCGCACGCCCTTCTCCGGGTGCACCACGGTGGTGCCCTGCAGGCCGATGTCCCCCACCCAGTGGTGGGCGCAGGCGTGGGGGCAGCCGTCGGTGTAGATCCGCAGGTCCGCCACCGCTTCCCCGAAGCGCCGCTCGAGCTCCTCCAGGATCTCCTTGAGCTTGCCCTTGGTCTCCGCCACGGAGTAGTTGCAGAACCGGTGGTCGGTGCACGCGGTGGATCGGCCGTACACCGGGTTGCGGGAGGGGTCCAGCCCCATGCGGGCGAGCTCCCGGCGCACCTCCTGCACCCGCTCCTCGGGAACCCCCGTGACGATGAGGTTCTGCATGCGGGTGAACCGCACGTCCCCTCCGAAGGACCCCACCAGCTCCCCCAGGGCCACCAGCTGGCCACCCGTGATCCAGCCCATGGGCACGGGCACGCCCACGTACACCAGCCCCGGCTGCTTCTGCGGGTGCACGCCCAAATGGTCGGTGTCGTGGGTGGGCTCCGGCGCACGGCCATCCGCCAGCCGCCGGCCCAGGCGGGCTTCCACCCGAGCCCGTACGCCCTCGGGGCCGTAGTCGTCCACCATGAACTTGATGCGGGCCTTGGCGCGGCTGAGGCGGTAGCGCAGGTCGTCCTGCCACGTATCCGTCACCGCCCGCAGCACCTCCACCACGCCCTCCACGGGCTCTGCGGGCACGAACACCCCCAGATCCCGGCTCAGGCGGGGCGTGGCGGAAAGCCCCCCGCCCACCCGCACCGCGAACCCGGGGACCCCGTCCAGCACCACGCCCACCAGGGCCACGTCGTGGATCTCCGGAGCGTTGCACTGGGCGGGGCAGGCGCTGATGGTGTACTTGTGCTTGCGGGGGAGGTTGCTGTAGGCGCGGTTGCCGTAGAAGAACCGCGCCACCGCTTCTACCACGGGCCGCACGTCGAACAGCTCCGCCCGGTCCACGCCCGCCACCGGGCAGCTGGTCACGTTGCGTACCGTATCCCCTTCCCCGCCCACGGTGGTGAGTCCCGTGGCCTGCACCGCGGCCAGCACCTCCGGCAGCTGCTCCAGCCGGACCCAGTGGAGCTGAATCCCCTGGCGGGTGGTGAGCTCGCCGTAGTTGCGCCCGTACCGCCGGGCGATCTCGCCCACCCCTACCAGCTGCGCCGGGGTAATGCGGCCTCCGGGCACCTTGATGCGCACCATGAAGGTCCCCACCTTGGGCTTGTCGTGGGTGAGGCCCCACCAGTTGAGGCGCACGATGTCCTCCTCCGGGATGGCCTCATACCCCCGCGCGATGAGGCTTGGGAGCTCGTCCACGATGTCCAGGGGGAACTTCTCCTGCTTGAGCCGCTCGATGGAGTTCCGCTTCAGCACCAACTCCCAGGTGGGCTCCAAGGTCACCGTCTGTGCCATCCCCCTCCCCTCCCTTCAGCCGGCCTGCTCCGCGGGCGGGGCCGCGAAGTACGTCCGCAACACCTCCGCCACCTCGGGCCGCATCACCTGTGGGGGCGGCAGCTGGCCGCTTCGCAGGAGCTTGCGCACCCAGGTCCCGCTGGGGTTCACCCGCGCGTCCGCGGGGTGAGGGCAGCTGCGCTCGGTGGCCATGCCGTCGCACCGGCGGCAGTAGAACGCCTCCCCGAAGAACACCGGGGTAATCCCCAGTTCGGCCGCGTCGAAGCGGTCGAAGATGCGGTGCGCCGCGTACGGGTCGTAGAACCCGCCCACGCCCGCGTGGTCCCGCCCGATGAGGATGTGGGTGCACCCGTAGTTCTTGCGGACCACCGCGTGGAACACCGCCTCCCGCGGCCCCGCGTAGCGCATGGCGGCGGGGAACACCGCCAGGAGCACGCGGTCCTTGGGGTAGTACAGGTCCACCAACACCTCGTACGCCCGCATGCGCACGTCCGCGGGCACGTCGTCCTTTTTGGTCTCCCCCACCAGGGGGTGCAGGAACAGCCCGTCCGTGGTCTCCAGGGCGACCTTGTGCAGGTACTCGTGGGCGCGGTGGATGGGGTTACGGGTCTGGAAGGCCGTCACCGTCCGCCACCCGGCCCGCTGGAACCGCTCCCGGGTCTGGGCTGGGTCCAGCTCCCGGTCCGCCCACGGACCCCGGGGCCGGTCCACCAGCCACACCGGCCCCGCCACGGCCCACGGGGACTCCTGCAGGAGCCGCGCCACGCCCGGGTGCGCAGGGTCCGTGGTGCCGAACACCCATTGCGCTTCCTCTTCCAGGTCCCGCCGGTAGACCTCCGTGACCTCCACCACCGCCAGAAGACCCTGCCCCCGCACGGCCAGCCGGTCCCCGCGGCCGAGCTGCCGCGCGCGGTCCGCGGGCAGCTGCAGGGTCACGGGGATGGTCCACGGCAGGCCTCCAGGCAGCCGCAGGGTGTACAGCACCGACCGGTACGTCTCCCGGTCCATGAAGCCCTCGAGCGGACTGTACGCACCGGTGGCCAGCAGGACCGCGTCCGCGGCCTCCTTGGCGCTGGTCAGCACGCACGGCAGCCGTTGCGCTTCCGCTCTCCATGCGTCCGCTTGTTTGCCATCCACCACCCGGTGCACCAAGCGACCCCCGTGGGGTGCGACCATAGCACACCTCCCACGCGCTCGCCCATGCGCTGCGCGGCGCGTCGTTCGTCTTGGAACCTTGGCTAGGGAAAAACCGGAAGCCGCGGAAGGAGCCCCGCCCGGTTCAGGCCAGGGCTACCTCCCGCCGAGGACAGATGCACTGCCGAGGGCGGGCCAGCAGGAGCGGACGTACGACTCCGGACTCCATGGCTTCGCGTGACACTTTAGCCCCGCGGACGTGGCGCGTCAAGAGGGGAGGCGTCGGTCCGCGAAAGCACTTCAGCCCGCGGACCGCACAGCCCGGGCCCAGTCCCGCAGCGCGGCCAGCAACTCCCGCACCCGGGCGCGGGTGGCCTCGTCCACCAGGCGCCCCTGCGCGTCGAACTTGTCCCGGGCGTGGGTAACCAGGACCTCCGGACGGTGCAGCTGCCGGGCCTCCAGCGACGCCAGCACCTGCCGCAGGTGCAGCTGCGCCCGCAGCGTGCCCCAGGCCCCCATCGTTCGGAGCACATCCGGCCATCCCCCGCGCCCACGGGGACCGGCGTCGGACGTCGTACGACTTCTCCCTGCAAACCGGGGTCCCCAAAAATCGCGCCAGCGATTTTTGGGGCGCTCTAGCGCCCATCACCGCCACGGGCTTGCCCCGGAAGGGGTTGTCCCCCGCGGGGCGGGTGGCCCAGTCCAGCGCGTTCTTCAGCACCCCCGGGAAGGACCAGTTGTACTCCGGGGTGACCACCAGCACCGCGTCCGCGTCGCGGATTTCGCGCTTGAAGGCCACCACCGCCTCCGGGAGCCCTCGCTGCTCCACGTCCCCGTCGTACAGGGGGATGCCCCTCAGGTCGAAGGCCACCACCTCCACGTCTTCGGGGGCCACCTCCGCCGCCGCCCGCAGCAAGGCGCGGTTGTAGGATCCCTCCCGCAGGCTGCCCGCGAACCCCAAGATCTTCACTGATCCCTCACGCACGCGTGCCCCCTTCCGATTCGGGTTTACGGCGCAGCAGTGTACGCGGCTCCGCCGGGCGCGTCAAACCCTCTTGACAATTCCACGAGCTCTGCCGTAAACAAACGGCAAGACCACGCAGTCCGTCTGGGCCCCGCAGTTCCCTCTTCCCTGCCCCGCCGCAGTCCACCCAATAGCCGCGGAGCTCTTTCCGGCCGCGTCGCCGTGGGAACCCCGTCGTTCCCGGACACCCCATCCGGGAAAGGAGGTCACCATGGCCGAAAACAGCTCGGCGCCCAACTTCGTGGAAAGCCTCAAGGCCGCCCGGGACGGGCTGGACGTGGGCGAGGACATCCCCCGCTACGCGCGTCTGGGCTGGCAGGCCATCCCCAAGGACGACGTGGAGCGGCTCAAGTGGTGGGGGGTCTTCCTCCGCCGCCAGAGCGAGGGGGAACCCGGGTACTTCATGCTCCGGATCCGCATCCCCAACGGTATCGCCACCGCCGCCCAGGCCCGGGAGATGGGCCGCCTCAGCCGCGACCTGGGTCGCGGGGTGCTGGACGTCACCACCCGGCAGCAGGTGCAGATGCGGTGGATCCGTATGGAGAACGTCCCGGAGGTCCTGGACCGGCTGCGGGGGGCGGGTCTCACGACCCTTCAGACGGGCATGGACAACGTGCGCAACGTGGTGGGCTGCCCCCTCGCAGGGCTGCTGTCCACCGAGCTCCTGGACGCCTCCCCGGTGGTGCGGGAGCTCACCGCTCGCATCGTGGGGAACCGCGCCTACACCAACCTGCCCCGGAAGTTCAACGTGACCGTCACCGGCTGCGTGCAGAACTGCACCCACGCGGAGACCCAGGACCTCGCCCTGGTGCCCGCCACGCGATCCCACCGCGGGTACCGTCAGGTGGGGTTCAACGTCCTCGTGGGCGGCAAGATGGGCTCCGGCGGATACCGCGTGGCCTCCCCCTTGGACGTCTTCGTCACCGAGGGAGAGGCCGTGGAGCTGTGCGTGGCCGTGGTGGAGGTCTTCCGGGACTGGGGGCCGAGGGAAGCTCGCGGCCGGGCCCGCTTGAGCTTCCTGCTGGACGCCTGGGGGGTCAACCGGTTCCGGGAAGCCGTCCAGAGGCGCCTGGGCCGTCCCCTGCTACCGGCCGGGGAAGACGCCCGTCGACCCGCTGCGTGCGACCACCTGGGCGTGATCCGGCAGAAGGAGCCCGGGCTGTACGCGGTGGGCCTGCTGGTCCCCGTGGGCCGGCTCAGGGCTGAGCAGCTGCTGGAGCTAGCGCGCCTGGCGGAGGTGTACGGAGCGGGAGAAGTCCGGTTCACCACAGGCCAGAACGTGGTGCTGCCCCACGTGCCCGAAAGCCAGCTGCAGCGGCTCTTGGAAGAACCCCTGCTGCGCGAGCTCCGGCCCGACCCTCCGCCCGCGCTGCGCGGGCTGGTGAGCTGCACCGGCACGGACTACTGCAACTTGGCCCTGATCGACACCAAACGGCGTGCCCTGGACTTGAGCCGGAAGCTGGAACCCCGAATCCACCGCCCCGTCACCGTGCACTGGTCGGGATGTCCCGCGGGCTGCGGCAACCACGGGGTGGCGGACGTGGGGCTGGTGGGCAAGAGGGTCCGGGTGGACGGCCGGGTGGTGGAGGCGGTGGACGTGTACGTGGGCGGCTGTTCTGGCCCCGAGCCGCTGCCTGCCTTGAAGCTCCTGGAGGACGTGCCGTGCGACGCCCTGGAGCCCATCCTGGAGGCCCTGATGCGGTACGGCGACTTCGAGGGGCTGCGCGCGCAGCTGCGGGCCTGGCTCCCGGGAAAACTTCTTCGATCAGGGCCCGCACCGCTTCGCGGCCCCACCGTCCCCGTATCGGAGCTCCCCGACGGGAAGGGAGTCCGGGTGCGCCTGGGGGGCGAGGAGGTGGCGGTGTTCCGATGCAACGGGACGGTGTACGCGGTGCAGGACCGTTGCCCCCACGCCGGAGCCTCCCTGGCCGAAGGCGTGGTGGACGGTACGGAGGTGATCTGTCCCGAGCACGGCTACCGCTTCTGTCTGCGCACCGGGCGCGGGCTCACGGACCCGAGCCTCTCCGTCCGGACCTTTTTCGTGCGACGGGAAGGGGAAGCCGTGGTGGTGGAAGAGTCGGAGGAGGGTTGAGATGGCGTACGTGAAGCCGGACGAGGTGGTGCGGAGGCTGGTGGACGCAGGGGTGGCCAAGGCAGCCCTGGCAGACCGTGACCTGCTGGTGCGCGGCTTCTTCTCGGGCGCGCTGCTGGGGTTCGCCACCACCCTGGCCGCCAGTGCTTCCCTGCAGACCGGCTTCCCCCTGGTGGGAGCGGCCCTGTTCCCCGCGGGGTTCGTGATGGTGGTGCTCCTGGGCATGGAGCTGGTGACGGGGAACTTCGCCGTCCTGCCCCTGGCGGCGTGGGAACGGCGCATCGCACCCGCGCGGGTATGGAGGAACTGGGGCTGGGTCTACGCGGGGAACCTGCTGGGCGCGGCGACCTACGCCCTCCTGCTCACCGCGGCCGTGGCCCCGGACTCGGGGCTCGCGCGGCAGCTGGCCGCGGTGGCCGAGGCGAAGACGGCGGGCTACGCGAGCGTGGGAGTTGCGGGGCTGCGGGCGGCGTTCGTCAGGGCCGTGCTGGGCAACTGGATGGTGACCCTCGGTGTGGTGCTGTCCCAGAGCTCGGAGTCCACGGGCGGGAAGATGGCCGCCATGTGGCTGCCCATCCTGACCTTCTTCGCCCAGGGGTTCGAGCACGCAGTGGTCAACATGTTCGTGATCCCCGCGGGGATGTTGCTCGGCGCTCGCGTCACGGTGGCGGACTGGTGGCTGTGGAACCAGCTGCCCGTGACCCTGGGCAACCTGGTGGGCGGA
Organism: uncultured bacterium; assembly: GCA_964437095.1. GTDB lineage: Bacteria > Sysuimicrobiota > Sysuimicrobiia > Sysuimicrobiales > Sysuimicrobiaceae > Tepidifontimicrobium. The sequence continues at coordinate 151,404 of CAYTFH010000001.1, forward strand.
CTCGTGTTCACGGGGCTGGGCTTGTACGTGACCCACCGCCCCCGAGAGGCGGACGCGCGGGCACGGGCCGCGGGGCTGGGCCCCGTGGCGACCCCGTAGTCCTCACGGGGGTCCTTGTTCCCGCAGGGCCAACAGGGCGGACCGCAGCCGGCTCAAGAGCTCCTCCTCGCTCTCCTGGCCCGGCCACACGGGCGGCCCGAAGCGCACCCCCACCCTTCGCGGCCGCGGTATGACCTTGCCCAGGGGCAGGGCGCGGTCGGTGCCGTACAGCCAGGCGGGCAGGATGGGCGCGCCGCTGCGGAGGCTCAGGGCCGCCACGCCGCGGCGCAGGGGTGCCAGGGGGTGCTCGGTGCGGTTTACGCCGCCTTCCGGGAACAGCGCCAGCACCCCTCCCGCCCGCAGCACGTCCAGCGCCGCGCGGAACCCACCGCCGGTGTACGCGCCCGGGTCCAGCTCCGTGCGCCGCACGGGCAAAAACCCGTACCACCGCACCACGGGGGCGATGACGCGGATGAGGGGCTCCCACGGCACGAACCCCGGGGTGAGGCGGCGGCCCAACAGCTCCTCCGCTCCCAGGAACACCGCCCGGCGGGGCAGGGCCGCGGCCAGCACCACGGGGTCCAGCCACGACCGGTGGTTGGCGGCCACCACCACGCGACCCGCCACCGGGCAGAACTCCTGGCCCGCGGTGCGGAATCCGAACACCCACCACAACAGGGCCCGCACCGCGTGCCGCACCGCCCGGTAGTCCCAGGCCTCGCCGGGCAGCTCCTTCATGCCGCCGAGCGCTGCTGCTGGCTCAGGGCCGGCGCGCCAGCTCCAGCACCAGGGGGAGGACGTCCACGCCCCGGAGCTTCCCGAGCCCGCCCGCGGTCGCCGCGGACTCCCCGAAGCCGCCCGCTCCGTCCGGGTCCAACCCGGGGCTCCACACCAGCAAGGGCACGGGGTCGTCGCTGTGGGCGTGCAGTTCGCACACGGTGGCGTGGTCCGCGGTCACGGCCACCACCACGTCCTGCCGTCCCGCCAGCCCCTGGCGCAGCGGCCCGAAGAAGTGCTGGTCGATGCCCTCCACCACCGCCCGCTTACCCTCCCAGTCGCCGTCGTGGCCGGGTTCGTCCGGGCCCTTCAGGTGCACGTACAGCCCGTCCCACCGGTCCAGTTGGCGCAGGGCCTCCTCCGCCCACGCCCCGTACACCTGAGGGTCGCGGCGGCTGGGCGGGACTTCCACCACGCCCATCCCCAAGAGCCGCGCGATGCCCCGCTCCACGGGCATCTCCACGAAGCACGCGAAACGCGCTCCGAACCGCTCCGAGAAGGACGGCAGGTGCGGGACGTGGTCGCTGGCGTCCCGGAGCAGGACCAGGTTGGCGGGAGGCTCGCCACGGCGGCGGCGGCCCTCGTTCACGGGATGGTCTTCCAGTACCCGCCGGCTGAGCTCCGTGAACTCGTTCACCAGCTCCGCGGCCCGCACCGCCCCGGGTTCGCCGTCCACGGGCACGCAGGGCTCCACCTCGTCCGTCACCACGGTTTTCGCCACGCCCAAGGCCCCCACGCGGCCGTAGGCGGGGTCGGTGTTGGAGATGCGGGCGGAAAGCCGGACTTGCGGGTCGTACAGCACCAGCACGCAGCGGTGCCCCACGCTGGCCTCGAACCGGAAGGTGGCACCCGAAAGCCGCACGTGCTCCTGCACCGCCCGGGCCAGCTCCCTGGCCTCCTCGCTGCGGAGGCTGCGTCCCACCCGCCGGTCCACGATGCGCCGGCCCTCCCCGGCCGTGGCGAAGTTCCCCCTCAGGGCCAGGTTGCCGTCCTGGAAGGGGATGTCCATGCCCAGGGCTTCCAGCAGGCCGCGACCCGCGTGGTACTGGAAGGGGTCGTAGCCCAGGATGGCGGTCACCGCCACGTCGGACTCCGGGGCGATGCCCGCACCCACCGTCACCACCAGCCCCTGCCGCCCTTCCGCCGCCAGGCTGTCCAGGTGCGGGGTGTGCGCCGCTTCCAAGGGTGTGCGCCCGCCGAGCGCCGCCACCGGCCGGTCCGCCAGGCCGTCCAGGATCAGGTACAGGACCTTCCGCACCGTCCACCTCCTCAACCCGCCTGCAGGAGGCGCAGCAGCTCCCCCAGGTCCCGGGCCACCAGGTCCGGCCGCACGTCCCCGGCCCGGGCGTCCTCTTCGGAGGCCACCCCCGTGAGCACCAGGGCCGTGGGCATGCCCATCCTGCGGGCGCCCACTACGTCCGTGGCCATTTGGTCTCCCACCATGAGGGTCTCCTGCGGCCGCGTGCCCAGCCGCTCCAGGGCCATCTGGAAGGGGTAGGGTTCCGGCTTGCCCACGCAGACCGGGTCGCGGCCCGTGGCCGTGCGGATGGCCGCCACGATGGCCCCCGCGCCCGGCCACAGCTCCCCCTCCACGGGCAGGTTGGCGTCCAGGTTGGTGGCCACGAAACGCGCCCCGCGCCGGAGCGCCGAGCAGGCCGCGCGGAGCCGCGCGTACGTGAGTTGGGTGTCCAGCCCCACCACCACGGCCTCCGCCTCCCCTTCGTCCACGAGTGCGTAGCCCGCCTGCCGCACCGCCTGCCGCAGGCCCTCCCCGCCCACCACCAGGACCCGCCCCCGCAGCTCCCACCGCCGCAGCAGGGCGGCGGCGCACAGGGCGGAGGTGATCACCTGCGCTTCCTCCGCGGCGATCCCCAACCTCCGCAGGTACTCCACGTACTGCCCGGGGGTGCGGGTGGAGTTGTTGGTGACGAAGGCGAACGGCAGCTCCCGCTGCCGAAGCCACGCGAGGAACTCCGCGGCCCCGGGCAACAGCTCCCTGCCCCGGTAGACCACACCATCCAGGTCCAAAACCACGCCGCGGAGTTGGATCATGCGGGGCTTTCCCACGGCAGCCGTTCCACGAACTCCAAGGCCAGCTGTCCCGCGTACACCTCCGAGGCGGGACCCGTCATCCGCAACCGGTACTGCCCGTCCACGGACACCCGCAGCACGCCGCCCTCCATCTCCACCCACAGACTCCGGCCCGTCACCCCCCGGCGGACGCACGCGGCGGCCACCGCGCACGCGCTGGAGCCCGACGCCAGGGTGTGCCCCGCCCCCCGCTCCCAGATCCGGATCCGCACCCGGTCCGGGCCGAGCACCTGCGCGAACTGCACGTTGGTGCGCTGGGGGAACAGGGAGTGCCGCTCCAAAGCCGGCCCCAGGCGCGGGAGGTCCACGCGTCCGAGGTCCTCCGTGAACACCACACAGTGGGGGTTGCCCACGTTCACCGCGGTGACGGCCAACCCGACCCCGTCCACCTCCACGGGCTCGTCCACCACCTCCCGCGGGGGTCCCGCCACCGGGATGCGATCGCTGCGGAAGGTGGCCTCCCCCATGTCCACCGTCACCTCCACCACCCGGCCGTCCCGCACCTCCAGGTCGCACCGCACCACTCCCCCCACCGTCTCCACGGTGAAGGTACGGCTGCGGGTGTACCCGTGCTCGTACAGGTACTTGGCGAAGATGCGCAGCCCGTTGCCGCTCTTCTCCGCTTCACTTCCGTCCGGGTTGTAGATCCGCACGCCGAAGTCCGCCCGCGCGGACCGCGCTCGGGCCAGCACCCCGTCGGAGCCGACCCCGAAGTGGCGGTCGCACAACCGCCGCACCACCTCCGGGGTCAGGGGGAAGTCCAGGTCCGCGGGGTCCACCACGATGTAGTCGTTGCCCAGGGCGTGGGACTTCACGAACCGGTTCATCCCTGCGCACCCTCCATGCGGATCCGGCGGCCGCCCTCGTACGTGGTGCACAGCGCGTTGCGCCGACGCCACCGTTCCAGGGCCAAGTCCACCAGCCGGCTCACCAGCTCCCGGTAGGGGATCCCGGAAGCCTCCCACAGTTTGGGGTACATGCTGATGGGGGTGAACCCCGGGATGGTGTTCACCTCGCTCACGTAGGTGGCCCCGTTCCTCTCCAGGAGGAAGTCCACCCGGGCCATCCCGCACAGCCGCAGGACCCGGTACGCTTGGAGAGCCAGGCGGCGGACCTGCTCCGCCCGTCCCGGGGGGATGTCCGCGGGGATCACGAGGTCCGCCCCATGCGGGTCCACGTACTTGGCCTCGTAGTCGTAGAACGCGCGCCTGGGCCGGATCTCGCCGGGCACGGAGGCGATGGGGTGGTCGTTGCCCAGCACGCTCACCTCCACCTCCACGGGCTCGGGGACTGCCCGCTCCACGATCACCGCGAGGTCGTACCGCAAAGCGTCGGCCACCGCCCCCGCCAGCTCGGTGGGGCCGTCCACCCGGTGCACGCCCACGGAGGAGCCCAGGCGCGTGGGCTTGACGAAGCACGGGTAGCCCACGGAGGACGCCACCCGGGCCCCTACCGCCGCCGGGTCCCGTTCCCACTCAACTGCCTCCACCACCACGAAGGGCACCACGGGCAGCCCGCCGTCCCGCAACAGGGCCTTCTGCACCCCCTTGTCCATGCCCACCGCGGAGCCCAGCACGTCCGCTCCCACGTACGGCACGTTCACCACCTCCAGCAAGCCCTGCACCGTGCCGTCCTCCCCATAGGTCCCGTGCAGCACGGGGAAGACCACGTCGCACACCACCTCGCGGCCGTCCACCACCAGGTTGGCTTTGCCCACGCGATCCAGGCGCAGCCACACGGGCTTGCCCTCCACCCACCAGCGGCCGTCCCGGTCGATGAACACCTCCACCACGGAGAACCGCTCGGGGTCCGCGGCGCGGATCACGTGGCGAGCCGAAACACAGGACACCTCGTGTTCGCCCGAACGGCCGCCGTACAACACCGCCAGAGTTAGCTGGGCCACCCTGTCGCCTCCGGTCGCAGTGTGACCATAGGCGGAAGCGAAGACGGCGTCAAGGAGCCCGTCACGCTGCGAGGGGCGCGCGGCGGAGGGAGGCCCACACGCTGGCCGCCAGCAGCGCCGCGGAGGCCACGGCGAACAACCCTCCCACCTCCTGCTCCGTCCACCGCCACCCGCTGCGCCGGGCCAGGTGGCGGTAGGCGCGGCGCAGCTGCGCCGCGTTGGTGGTGCGGTAGTACCTGCCGCCGGTGCGCTCCGCGATGCGCTGCAGGGTCGGTTCGTCCAACAGCCCCCAGGTGCCGCTGCGGAGCAGGTGCGCGGGCCGGGTGGTGGCGACGCCCACCGTGTACAGCCGCACCTTTGCCTGCACCGCCCGCTCCGTGGCCTCCTCCGGCGTGGGGCCGTCGCTGTAGCGGCCATCCGACAGCAGCACCGCCACCCCCCGCACCTCCCCGTGCAGCGGTTCCGCCTCCACCAGGCGGACCGCCTCCAGCAGCCCCGCCCCCAGTTGGGTGCGCAGCTGGGTGGTGAGCGCGGACACCGCCCGCGCTACCCTGTCCCGGTCCGCGGTGAGGGGGACCACCACGCTGGCGAAGTTGCCGAAGGTGACCAACCCCACCCGCACGCCGCGGGGCAAGCGCTGCAGGAACTCCACCGCCGCCCGCTTGGCGGCCTCTAGGCGGGAGGGCTCCACGTCCGTCTCCTCCATGCTCCGGCTCACGTCCACCACCAGGACCACGGGCCAGCCTGCGGGCGCGGGCCACGGGGAGGTGGGCCGCGCGGCACCCAGGGTGGCCAGGGCCAGGGCCGCCAGGAACGGGCCCATGGCGCCCCGCGGGGCTTCCCGCGGCAACCACGCCACCTGCGGGAAGGTGAACGCCCGGGCGGCCCTGCGGCGCACCACGGCACGGACGCCTAGGGCCAAGAAGGGCCACAGGGCCAGAGCCCACAGCACCTCGGGCCACCGGAAGCTCACGGAGGGTCCGCTCCACGGCGTGGCGCGGGGAGGCGGACCACGAACCGGCTCCCGCCCTGCGGCCGGCGTTCCGCGCGCACCGTCCCGCCGTGGGCCAACACCAGGTGCTTCACCACCGCCAGCCCCAGGCCGCTTCCCCCGCTCTGCCGGCTGCGGGAAGGGTCCGCACGGTAGAAGGGCTCGAAGACCCGCTCCAGGTCCTCCGCGGGGATTCCGGGGCCCTGGTCCTCCACCGCCAGCTCCGCCCACTCACCCCGGGCGGCCACCACGAGCCGCACGGTGCCCGCGGGCGGGCTGAACCGCACCGCGTTGTGCACCAGGTTCTGCACCACCTGCCGCACCCGCTGGGGGTCCGCCCACGCCCACACCGGTCCTTCAGCCTCCAGCTGCGCCCGGAGCTGCCGCTCATCCAGCCACGGCTGCAGCGCCTCCACCACCTCCCGGCACACCGCGGCCAGGTCCACCCGCGACCGCTGCAGGGGCAACGCTCCCGCTTGAGCGAGGGTGAGGTCCCGCAGGTCGCTCACGAGGCGGCTCAGCAGGACCGTCTGGGTGTGCAGAGCCGCCACCCGCTCCGGGGTCGGTTCCGCCACGCCGTCCAGGATGGCCTCCAGGTGGGCCTGCACGTTGGCGAGAGGCGTGCGCAGCTCGTGCGCCACCGCGGCCAAGAACTCCCGCCGCAGGCGCTCGTCCGCCTCCAAGCGGGCCGCCATGGAGTTGAACGCCTCCGCCACCTCCCCGATCTCCCCTCCCGAGACCCGCACGCGGTAGTCCAGCCGTCCGGACGCGATGGCCCGGGCCGCGGCCTGCAGCTCCGCCAGGGGCCGCGCCATGCGGCCGGCCAGCCACAGACCGGCCAGCACCGCCACCCCGGCCGCGGTGAGGCCGCCCAACCACAGGGACTGGTTGAAGGCCGCGAGGAACTTCCGCTGGGAGGCGCGGAACAGGCGGGCGCTGGGCTTGAGGCTCTGCATCCACAGCTCCCGTACCTGCGGAGGCTGCTCGGACACCCACGGGACCTCGCCGCGCCGCACCCGCTCCATGTACGCGTGGAACCGTACCGCGGTCAGGTGCTGGGCCCACAGCCCCACCGCCGCCACCGCCAGCACCGCCACCACCGCAAAGGACAGGGCCAGCTGGGCGCGCAGTCCTTGCAAACGGCCCCACGGCCCGCGGCCCCTGGCGGTCCCCGCGCCGCCGGGCTGCCGTGCGGTGCCCGGGGGGCCTTCAGGGTTCGGGGCCATGGGTGGGCCTCGCGAACTTGTAGCCGACCCCGTGCACCGTGAGGATGTAGCGGGGCTGCTGGGGCTCCGGCTCCAGCTTCTGCCGCAGGTTCTTCACGTGCACGTCCACGGTGCGCTCGAACCCCTCGAAGGACTCCCCGTAGACCCGGTCGATGATCTGCCACCGGGTCAGCACGTGGCCGGGCTGGCTGGCCAGGGCCTCCAGCACCTTCCACTCCGTGGCCGTGAGCTGGACGGCCTTGCCACCCCTGCGGACCCTCCTGCGGCGGAAGTCCACCACCAGGTCGCCCACCCGCAGGGTCTCCCGCCCGCCCCAGCGCTGCCGCCTCAGCACCGCCCTCACCCGCGCCACCAGCTCCCTGGGGCTGAAGGGCTTGGTGACGTAGTCGTCCGCGCCCAGCTCCAGGCCCGCCACCCGGTCCTCCACCGCGTCCCGGGCGGTGAGCATCACCACCGCGGTGGGTGGCCCTTCCCGGATCCTCCGGCAAACCTCCCAGCCGTCCAGGCCCGGCAGCATCAGGTCCAGGACCACCACGTCCGGCCGCAGCCGCCCGAACAGCTCCAGGGCCTGCGGGCCGTCGGACGCCAGGGCCACGTGGAAGCCGTCCCGCTCCAGGTACTGCTGCACCAGCCGCGCGATGTCGGGCTCGTCCTCCACCACCAGGGCGGTGGCCACAGGGGCCTTCTTCACGGCCGGACTCCCAGGACCACGTCCACCTCCCACACCCCCCCGCCCCTCACCACCCGCACCCGCACCCGGTCCCCGGGTTGGTGTTCTGCGAGGAGGGCCAGAAGATCCTCCATGGTGTCCACGGGCCGACCGTTCACGGCCACGATGACGTCCCCCGGGATGCCGTTGGCGGAGTCCGGCCGCAGCCCTGCCCGGTCCGCGGGCGCCTCCGGGACCACGTCCACCACCAGCACTCCCCGCTGCACCGAAAGTCCCCTTTCCCGCGCCAGCTCCGGGGTAACGGTGGTGCCGACGATGCCGAGCCACGCCCGCTCGATCCGCGCCCCCGCCATGAGGCTGGGGAGCGCCTGCGCCACCGCGGCGCTGCTCACCGCCAGCCCGCCCTCTGCGCCGGGACGGGCGGACACCGCCACCACCACGCCGATCACCTCGCCGCGGCTGTTCAGCACGGGCCCTCCCGAGCTGCCGGGGGCCACCAGGGCGCTCACGCGGATGAGGATGCCCGGCACCAGGCCCGGCAGGGTGAGCCCCACGTCCAGCAGGACGCCCGTGGTGAGCACCTTCGGTCGGCCCCGCGGGTTTCCGATCACCGCCACGGGCTCTCCCACCTGCAGGGCAACAGGCTCCGCCAACCGCAGGAAGGGCAGGTCTCGTGCGTCTACCCGCAGCAGGGCCACGTCGCGGCGGGCGTCGTAACCCACCACCCGGGCGGGGTGGCGCCTGCCGATCTCCAGCTCCACCGTCACCCGCTCCGCGCGCCGAACCACGTGGGCCGCGGTCACCAACAGACCGTCCCGCGCCACCGCGAAGGCGCTGCCCGTGCCCTGCCGGTCGTCCTGGACGGTGCGGACCAGGCCCACCGCCGGCGCCGCCCGCTCGTACAGGGCCTGAGGGGAGAAGGCCTGGGAGGCCGCCGCAGAGGCGGCGGCCAGCACCGCCACCGCAGCGAGGAGCACCGCCCGCTTCATAGGTACGCCAGCAGCCGGCCGCACGCTACCGCGGCCACCCACACCACCAGAGATACCGCCCCCGCCAGGCGGGCCGCCAGGGGAGGCCGGCCCACGTCCCAGGAGTCCACGGACCGGTACACGCCGCGGTGGAAGGCCCACACGTTCAGCCCGCCCGCGGCCACCAAACTCATCTTCACGGGGAACAGGGGGTTCTCCCACCACTGCGACGCGTGGGCGACGAACATGGGGATCCCGGTGCCCACCACCAGGACGAACCCGCGCCACGCCCACGGGAGGAGGTGCACCGCCAGCTTCCGGACGGGCACGTGAGGGGAAAGCCCCAGCAGCCGCAGGTCGAAGGCCACCGCGGACCCCACGAGCAGAACCACGCCCACCACGTGGCCCACCTCCACCGCGGGGTATGCCCACAGGGCCTGCCGCATCCACACCGCGAAGGGCGTGCGCTCCAACTCCGCGGCCCAGCCGGTGCCGTGGCTCACCGCAGCCGGAAGGTACGCCCGCCCACGGTCAGCCGGACCGCCCGCAGCTCGCCGGCCTGCTGCCGGTGCGGGTGGCCCGTGGCCACCACCGCCAGTCCGGCCCGCAGCAGTTGAGGAGTGAGACCCATGCCCACCGCGCGGGTGGGTGGCGGCAGGACCACCAGCCACACGCGGTCCTCCCCCCGCACCCGCAGGGTGGCGTGGGGGTGCTCGAAACTCACCTCCTCTGCGGGCCCTGAGACGGTCACCGTCTGGTCCTCGTCGTACCAGGACCACCCGTGGTGGGCGTCCGCCAGGCCCGTAGAGACCAGCACCGCGAGCGCCAGCCAGCTGGCGACCACCGTTCCCCTCATTCCCTGCTCCTCCCCCCTCCGCCCCCAGCATCCGCGGGGCTCGTCACCCGACTGTGAAGCCCAAGGAGCGTATCCGGGAACCCCTCCCGACTCTGGGAGAAACCGGGCTGCCTAGTGCAGGTCGTCCAGGCCGCTGCGCCGCATCAGCCTGCGGAACTCGCGCCGGCGCCGCCAGCGCCGGTAGGCGGCCCAAGGGTCGGGAAGGCGTACGGCGCGCGGACCGCGGAACCCGTAGCGGCCCCCGGAAGCGTACCACCAGGCCACCCCGCAGCCCGCCAGGGCGAAGACACCCAGGGGGAAGGGGAACGAGAAGAACACCAAAGCCGCGGCCAGCCAGCCCATCCACCGACCCTCCACGGGGACGGCGAAGTACACCAGGAGCCGCTGCCCCGGGTGGATCACCGACCACGCCACCGCGCACGCGGCCACGGGCAGCCACAGGCCCGAAAGTCCCGAGTCACGCCCCACCAGGCCCTGTGCCACCCACAGGCTCAAGGCCGGCGCGGGTGTGGTCAACAGCAGGAACCGGACGTAGTCGCGAACCAGCCAGGCTCGCTCCAGGCTCCCCCCGAACAGCCACAGGGCGTAGCTGGACAGGAGCAGGGACACCACCGAGCCGCTTCCGTCCAGGGCGTACGTGAGCACGGTCCACGGCCACCTGGGGAAGGCGTACGAGAAGAACGCGAGCGGCAGGGGAAACCCGAGGAAGGAGGCGAGGAAGGTCCCCGCGTTGGCCGCCATCAGCCCCCACGTCACCGGGCAATTGCCGGGCAAGGATGCCCACCCCCTCCAGGTGAAGCCCCTCATAGCTCTCCCCGGGCCCGGAGGAGGCGGTGCACCACCGCCATGCAGGCGTCCATCACCACCCGCAGGCCCGCCTCCCGGGCCCGCCGGGCCGCCTCCTCGTGCCGCACGCCCAGCTGCATCCACACCGCCCGGGCCCCCACGGCCAGGGCCTCCTCCACCACCGCGGGCACGTGCTCGCTCCTGCGGAACACCTGCACCACGTCCACGGGACCAGGGACGTCCCGGAGCCTCGGGTAGCTGCGCAGCCCCAGGACTTCCCGCACGTGGGGGTTCACGGGCACGATCTCGTAGCCTTGATCCCGCAGGTACCGCGCCACCCCGTGGCTGGGCCGGTGCGGCTTGTCCGAAAGGCCCACCACCGCGATCCTGCGCGCGGACCGCAGGATGGCCCTGGCTTCTTCCAACAGTACCACGTCCGCCTCCCGAGCCATGGGTCTCCTCACCCGCGGTCTTCCGGCCGGTCCAACGGCCGGGGAACCACGGCCATTCCCTGCGCGCACTCCCGCACCAGGGTTTCCAGGACCTCGCGGGCCCGCTCCACGTCCGACTCCCGGACCAGGAGGTGGTCGCGGTGGAAGGTGGAGATCACGGACACGGGAACGCCCGCCTCCGCCAGCCGCTGCGTCACTACCTTCAGGTACCCCACCACCTCCAAGTCCAGCTCCACGTCCAGGGTGACCATGCGGTACCCGCGCTCCACCGCCCGCGCCCGCAGCCCTTTGCCCGCCCGGTCCCACTCCACCTCCCGGCAGACCAGGGACACCTCCTGCGGGGTGAAGGTGAGGCAGAAGGGCGAGTGGAACTGGTCCGCCCGGCGCTGCAACCGCCCCCGCTCGGAGGGCGGCAGGCTCACCACCACCAGGGGCTCGGGCTGCAGCACCACCCGCATCCGGGCCAGGACTTCGGCCAGCTTGGGGTCCATCACGCCAGAGCCTGCTGCAGGTCCTCCAACAGGTCCTCGGGGTCCTCGATGCCCACCGCGATGCGGATGAGGCCGTCGGAGATCCCCGCCCGAAGGCGTTCCTCCCGGGGCACGTGCACGTGGGTGGTGCTGGCCGCGTGGGTCACCAGGGTGTGCACCCCGCCCAGGCTCACCGCCAGCTTCATCCACCGCAGGCGTTCCACCACCCGCCGGCCCGCCTCCAGCCCGCCGGCGACCTCGAAGCTCAGCACGCCGCCGAACCCCCGCATCTGCCGGCGCGCCACCTCGTGCCCCGGGTGGTCCGAAAGCCCCGGGTAGTACACCCGCTGCACCCCGGGATGGTCCCGTAGGAACTCCGCCAGCCGCTGGGCGGTGGCGTTCTGCCGCTCGACGCGGAGGCCCAGGGTCTGAACCCCCGTGAGGAGGAGCCACGCGGAGAAGGGGTCCGCACACCCGCCCACCACCCGAAGCTGCTCCCTCCACGCGGGCAACCACCGCTCGGAGCCCGCCACCGCTCCCAGGACGAGGTGGTGGTGGCCTCCCAGGTACTTGGTGGCGCTGTGCACCACCACGTCCACGCCCAGCTCCAGGGGCTGCGTGTTGTACGGCGTGGCGAAGGTGTTGTCCGCCACGCACACCGCCCCGGCCGCGTGGCTCACCTCCACCACCGCCCGGAGGTCGGTCACCGTGAGCACGGGGTTGGCGGGAGTCTCTACGTACACCAGGCGGGTGTTGGGGCGCATGGCCCGCGCGAAGTTGTCGGGGGCCGTGGGGTCCACGAAGGTGGTCTGTACCCCGAACCGCGGTAAGGTCTTTTGGAACAGCTCGAAGGTGCCGGAGTACACGCAGTCCGCACACACCACGTGGTCCCCCGATCCCACCGCGGACAGCACCGCCACCGCCACCGCGGCCATGCCGGAGGAGGTGAGCACGCAGGCCTGTGCACCCTCCAGGGCCGCCACGCGCTGCTCCGCCAGCCGCACCGTGGGGTTCCCCCAGCGGGTGTAGAACGCCTCCGAGTAGGAGCTGGCCCTCCGGGCGCCCTCCTCCACGGTGGGAAAGGCAAAGGTAGACGTCTGGTAGATGGGCGGCGAGACGGCCCCGTACGGGTCCTGCAGTTCGCCGGCATGGGCCGCGAGCGTGTTGAATCCAGGCTTCCTGGACACCACCTTCCCCTCCTCAACCACCCCGGTCTCCTCCTTCTCGGACACCCTCCTACCGTCCGGCCACCTCCACCGCGGCGCGGGGGGAGCCCAACTGCGCCACGCTGATGCCCGCGAGGATGAGGACCGCGCCGGCCGCCTGCGCCGGCGTGAGCACTTCTCCCAGCCACCAACGGGCCACCAACGCCGCGGCCACAGGCTCCGCGGTGAACACCAAGCCCACGTGGGTGGGCGGGGTGAACCGCTGCGCCCACGACTGCACGGAGAACGCGACCGCGCTCGCCACCAGCCCCATGGCGGCCACCGCGCCCCACACCGTCCACCCCACCCCCGCGGGGGGTGTCTCCGCCGCCGCCAACCCGCCCAGCACCGCGGTGACCGTGGCCATCTGGAGGGCCCCCAGGGCCAAGGGCGGGAGGTGGGAGGTGGCCACGTCCACGAGGAGGATGTGCAGGGCGAAGCTGGCCGCACACCCCACCAGCAGTACCTCAGCCCTCCCCATCCCGGCGACCCCGCCCGTCAGCAGGGCTAGGCCCGCGGTACCCGAAGCCACCCCCAACCACTCCCACCGCGTGGGCCTCCGGCCTGCCAGGGATGCCAGCACGGGAGTCAGGACCACGAACAGGCCAGTGATGAAGGCGGCGTTGGTGGCGGGCGAGGTCAGCAGGGCTAGGGTCTGGAGGCCGTACCCCGCGGCGAGGGCCAGCCCCGCCAGGCCGCCCCACACCCAGACCCGGGCACGCAACCGCGACAGCTCCGTCCAGGCGAAGGGGGCGAGCGCGCAGGAAGCCACCGCGAACCGGACCGCCAGGTACCAGAAGGGCGGTACCTCTTCCAGGATCCGCTTAGCCAGGGGGAAGGTGGTCCCCCAAACCGCGGCCACCCCGATCAGGGCCAGGTCCGCCAGGAGTCTGCGTAGGGCTGCGGGCACGGCACCAGGATACCGCGCCCCGGGTCGAGTACAGTAGGACCGTGCGGTTCGGCGCCCACGTGTCCATCCGCGGACACATCTACGAGGCCGCGGACCGGGCGGCCCGGCTGGGGTGCGAGTGCCTGCAGATCTTCGTGGGCAGCCCCCGCACCTGGCGTGCGGTCCCATACGCCGCGGACGATCTCCGGGAGCTGCGGCGGCGGTGCCGCGCCTACGGACTTCGGCCCCTGGTGGCCCACGCCGCCTACCTGGTGAATTTGGCCGCGGAGGGCGACGTCTACGAGAAGTCCGTCGTCCACCTGGCCCACGCCCTTCGGACCGTGGAAGAAGCCGGCGGGTTGGGGGTGGTCACTCACCTGGGGAGCCGCGGGCACCTGCCTTTGCCGCAGGCCGTGCAGCGGGTGGCGCGGGCGGTGCGGCGCTCCCTGGAGGCGTGCCAGCGCGCGTGGGTGTTGCTGGAGGGGAGTGCGGGCCGAACCCTGGGAGGGACGTTCGAGGAGCTGCGCATGGTCCTGGACGCCATGGACGGACACCCTCGGGTGGGGGTCTGTCTGGATACCGCGCACCTGTTCGCCACGGGTTGGGACCTCCGGACTCCGGAAGGTGTGGACGTCACCCTGTCCGCGTTCGACGAGTGCGTGGGGCTCAGCCGGCTGAAGCTGGTGCACCTGAACGACTCCCGGGCGGAGCTGGGGAGTGGGGTGGACCGGCACGAGAACATCGGCCAGGGACGCATCGGCCTCGAGGGATTCGCCGCGTGGGTCCAGCACCCCAGGCTCCGCAGGCTGGCGGGGGTCATCGAGACCCCGGGGTTCGACCGCCGGGGCCCGGACAGGGCCAACCTGCGGCGGCTGTTCGCCCTGCGGGACGGAGGATCCAGGTGAGCCCCATCCGCTGTGCGTACCACCCGGACCGGGACGCCCTCCACTACTGCAACCGGTGCGGCAAGCCCGTGTGCAGCGGGTGCGTGGTGCGGGCCGCGGCGGGGAACCTGTGCCGGTCCTGCGCGGAAGGAGCGTCCCGCCCTGCCCGAGGGCGGTCGGTGCAGACCTGGATGTGGGTGGCCGCGGGCGCCGTCCTCCTGCTGCTGTGGCTGCTGCCGCGGCTGGCGCGCTGAATTCCCGGTGGCACCTCAGTCGCGATCCACGAGCCAGGCCGCCACGGCCATCAGGCCGCACGCAGCCAGAGCGGAGGACACCACCGTGGTGAAGCCGTCCCAGAGCTCCGGTGGGCCGTGGACCGCCTGCTGGGCCAACAGGAAGGCGTTGAGGACGGGGACGTACGGTGCCGGAACCCAGCCTCGTGCTGCGTCCGCCCCGGAGGCCGTGGCCAGCGCCGCCAGATACAGGGGCAGAGACCACTGGTTGGCCTCCCGGGCGCTGCGGCTCGCGAGCCCCACCACCAGCGCCGCCGCGGCGGCCACCGCGCTGGCGCTCGCCGCGGACGCCATTAGACCCGCCCCCTGCGCCCATCCCAACGACAGATTCCTGGAAAACGCCAACTGCGCCGCCATCCCCAAGGAAGCGAGGGCAACACCCGCGGCCCAGCACGCCACCCACTTCCCCCCCACCAGCTGCAGCCTGGCTACGGGCGCGGAGCGCAGGACGTCCCACGTGCCCCGCTCCTTCTCGCCCGCGGTGAGGTCCGCGGCTACCAGGGCGGCACCCGCGAAGCTCCACACCACCGCGAACAGCGGGATGGCCATGCCCGCCCACCCGCCATCCCCCGGTACCGTTTCTTCCCGAAGCCGCACGGGAGTCAGCGCCTCGCGGTCCAGCCCGCGCGCGTGCAGGGTGCGGTCCACCAGGGGCAGGGTGTACCGCGCCACCAGCTGCACCACCTTCTGCCGGGCCAACAGCCCCTCGGGGTCGTCGCTGCGGTACCGCAGCACCACCTCCGCACCGCCACGCTCCGCTCGCCGGTCCAAATCCTCCGGCACTTCCAGGATCGCAGCCACCCGCCCGGTCCTGAGGGCCCCGCCGGGGTCGGGAACCCGCACGGGATCCAGGAGGCCTTCCGCGTGGCGCAACAGGGAGTGCGCGTCCCGGCCCACCACGGCTACCCGGGCGGGAGCGTGGAGCCGGCGGGTGGTGTTGGCCTCCAGCAAAAGCGAAATGGCGGGTACGGCCAGGACGGGCAGCAAGAACCCCAGCACCAGAGCCCGGCGGTCCCGCGCTAGGTCCACGAGTTCTTTGGTCGCCACCGCCCAAAGGGGTCTCAACCCCTCGTTCCCTCCGCCGCCAGTTCCTCCGCGGCAGCCTCCGCCCAAACCCTCCCGTCCCGCAGGAGCACCACCCGGTCGCAGAGTTGGCGGGCCTCGGAGGGGGAGCAGGTAGCCACCAGCACGCAGCGGCCGTCCTTCGCCAGGGAGCGCACCACATCCCGCACCGCTCGCACGGTGGGCGCGTCCAGACCGGAGGTGGGCTCGTCCAACAGGAGGACCGCGGGGTCGTGCAACAGCGCCCGGGCCAGGTGCAGCCGCTGCCGCATCCCCCTGGAGTACGTGGAGGTGGGTTTGCGGCAGAAGCTCTCCATGCCGAGCCACCGCACCAGCTCGTCGGTGCGGCGCTCCACCTCCTCGGGGTCCAGGCCGTACAGCGCGCCGAAGTACCGCAAGGTCTCCACCGCGGAAAGCCGTCCGTACGTGCCGGCCTGCTCCAACACCACGCCCACGCACCTGCGGACCCGCTGCGGGTGCGCGGCCACGTCCCACCCGCACACCCGGACCTGCCCGCCCGTGGGGCGGGTCAGCCCCGCGGCCACCCGCAGGGTGGTGGTCTTCCCGGCGCCGTTGGGGCCCAGCAGGCCCACCACCTCTCCCGCCCGGGCGTGGAAGCTGACCCCCCGGAGCACCTCCGCGGCGCCGTAGCGCTTGCGGACCTGCACCAGCTCCACGCTCACCACAGTTGGCCGAACAGCTCCGTGAGGACCCGCACCAGCAGGAGGAAGTTGCTCCAGGGCAAGGACAGGAGGAACACGCCCGCCAGCGCCACGCCGGCCCACCGTCGGACGGTAGAAGGCGGGGTGACGTCGTCCATGGGGCCGGGGTGGCCGCGGGACAGGAGGAACAGGAGCAGCACCGCCATCAGCCACAACCCCATGAGGAACAGCAACACCACCGCCAGGTAGGAGCCCCACCGGTGCCAGCGCTCGCCCAGCAGGGCGCGGGTGACGTGGCCGCCGTCCAGGGAGCTGGCGGGCAACAGGTTCACCGCGGTGACGAACACGCCGATGACCGCGGCGTCCAGCAGCGGGTCCAGGTACGCCACCACCTCCGGGGACGCGCCGAACCGCCAGCTCACCACGCGGTCCACCACCCAGGGGAGCCCGAAGGGGAAGCGCGGAAGGGCCAACAGCGGCTCGCAGCTCTCCGGCCTCAGGCCCGGGCAGAGGGCGTGCAGGTCCAGCAGCACGGTGCGCTCCAGCCCCAGCCACAGCACCGCCGCGGCCACCAGCAGTCCCGCGATGGGCCCTGAAGCCCCCAGGTCGAACAGCCCGTCCCGGTCCGGGGCAGGTTCCCTGGAGAAGATGACCGCGCCCATGGTCCCCAGGGACATCTCGCCACCCACCAGCAGGGGAGGGAACGGGATGAAGTAGGGCCCGCTGGCCTCGATGCCGTGGACCTGCGCCGCCAGCTTGTGCCCCAACTCGTGCACCAGCAGGATGGCCATGAGGGCCGCGCTGAAGGTCAGGCCGTCCAGCCACGGGTTGGGCCAGTAGCCCGCCCGCAGCACCGCGTGGGGCACCTCCCGCAGGACCTGGCTGAACCGCTGCGAGGCCAGGTAGCCCGTGGCGAAGGTGGTGGCCACGGTGGCCAAGAACAGCGCGGCCACCAGCCACCGGTGGTCCCCGCCCGCCCGGGGCCGGGGAACCAGGTGCAACCACAGCCGCCCCTGGCGGCGGCGCAACAGGGGCGAGTAGCCGAGGGTCCCCAGCTCCCGGCGCAGGGCCCTGAAACTGGCGCTCACGTGGGGCCCGTCGGAGACCACGAAGCCCACCGCCCCGTCCGCGCGGTGCACTTCCCGGACGGGGAAGTGGCGCCGCACCACCAGCTCCAGGGGGTCGTCCGCGTACGTCACGTTGCCTCCCGCGGCGCGCGGGTCCGCGCCGCCGGTCCCGTGGTGCGCCGGCTCAGCGCTTGCGCAGGAAGGCCGGCACGTCCAGGTCGTCGATGAACATCTTCACGGGCACCTCCGCGGCCTGGGAAGGCCCGCTGACCGCCCGTTCGGGGGCCTCCGGGGCGCGCTTGGGCCGGGCCGCGTCGAAGCCCGTGGCGATGACGGTGATCCGCACCTCGTCCCGCAGGCCCTCGTCGATGACCGCGCCGAAGATGATGTTGGCGTCGGGGTCCGCGGCCTCCGCGATGATCTGAGCCGCTTCGTTCACTTCCACCAGGCCCAGGTCCAGCCCGCCCGTGACGTTCAGCAGGACGCCCCGGGCGCCGTCCATGGACGTCTCCAGCAACGGGCTGCTGATGGCGGTCCGGGCCGCCCGCACCGCGCGGTCCTCCCCGGAGGCCACGCCGATGCCGATGAGGGCGGAGCCCGCCTCCGCCATGACCGTGCGCACGTCCGCGAAGTCCAGGTTGATGAGCCCGGGGACGGTGATGAGGTCCGCGATGCCCTGGACCCCCTGCCGGAGCACGTCGTCGGCCACCCGGAAGGCCTCGATCATGCTCACGCTGCGGTCCACCAGCTGCAGCAACCGGTCGTTGGGGATGGTGATGAGGGTGTTGACCTGCTCTTTTAGGTTGCGGATGCCCTCCTCCGCCGCCGCCGCCCGGCGACGCCCCTCGAAGGAGAAGGGCTTGGTCACCACCCCGATGGTGAGGGCGCCCTGCTCCCGGGCGATGCGGGCCACCACGGGCGCTCCCCCCGTGCCCGTGCCCCCGCCCATCCCGGCGGTGACGAACACCATGTCCGCGCCTTCCAGGGCGTCGTAGAGCTCGTCCTTGGTCTCCTCCGCCGCCTGGCGTCCCACCTCGGGGTTCCCTCCGGCCCCGAGGCCGCGGGTGAGCTTGGCCCCGATGTGGATCTTGCGCTCGGCCTGGGACAGGGCCAGGGCCTGCACGTCGGTGTTGATGGCGATGAACTCCACCCCGCGCAGGCCCGCGGCGATCATGCGGTTCACCGCGTTGCTCCCGGCCCCGCCCACCCCCACCACCTTGATGGAGGCGAACCGCCGCAGGTCTCGGTCCAAGTGCGCCATGACCCCCTCCTCGCCTGCCGTGTTCACCACCCCTCCTTCGGAGGCGTCGCCCTGCCCTCCTTCACTCCCCGTGCAACACGCCGCGCACCCACGCCCGCAGCCGGCCCCACAGGGCGCCGTTCCGCTCCGGCCGCGTGCTCCCGCGCCGGTCCTGGCGGGCGCCGTACAGCACCAGCCCCACCGCGGTGGCGAAGGCGGGGCTGGCCACCGCGTCCGCCAGGCCCACCACACCCGCGGGGTAGCCCACCCGGGCGGGCAGCCCCAGCCGCTCGCTGGCCAGCTCGGGGAAGCCCCGCAGCAGCGCGGTCCCGCCCGTGAGCACCACCCCCGCGGGCACCCGCCGTGCCAGCTCGGGACGTCCCAGCTGCGCGGCCACCAGGCTCAGGATCTCCTCCACCCGGGGCTGGATGATCTCGCACAGGTGGCGGCGGGGCAGCACCCGCGGCTCCCGCTCGCCCACCCCCAGGACCTCCACCAGCTCACCCTCGCTGGCGGCGTGCACGGAAGCGGCTCCGTGCCGCACCTTCAGCTTCTCCGCCTCGGGCAGGGGGGTGCGCAGGCCGAAGGCGATGTCGTGGGTGATGTGGTTTCCGCCCACCGGCAGCACCACCGTGTGGACCAGACCGCCCGCGTGGAACACCCCCAGGCTGGTGGTCCCCCCTCCCACGTCACACACCACCACTCCCAGCTCGCGTTCCGCGGGGGACAGCACCGCCTCCGCGGACGCCAGGGGTTCCAGCACCATCTCCTCCACTTCCAGCCCTGCCCGGTGCACGCACTTCACCAGGTTGGCGAGGAAGGTGCTGGTGCCCGTGACGATGTGCGCCTCCACCTCCAGGCGCGTGCCGTACATGCCCACGGGGTTGCGCACCCCGTCCTGGCCGTCCACCACGAAGCCCCGGGGCAACAGGTGGATGATCTCCCGGTCGGGCGCGGGAATGGCGGCCATCCGCGCGGCTTCCACCACCCGCTCCACGTCCTGCGGGCTGATCTCCCGGTCGCTGCGGGAGACCGCCACCACCCCGCGGCTGTTCTGGGAAGCGATGTGCTCCCCCGAGACCGACAGGTAGACGGACCGGATCGTCTGGCCCGACATGCGCTCCGCGCGCTCCACCGCTTCCGTCAGGGCGCGGGTGGTGGCGTCCAGGTCCGTCACCACCCCGCGGCGCACGCCCGCGCACGGCACGGTGCCCACGCCCGCCACGTGCACCTCGCCATCCTCGTCCACCTCACCCACCAGGGCGCACACCTTCGTGGTGCCGATGTCCAGCCCCACCAGGGAACCCTTCTTCGGCACCTCCGACCTCCCGTCCCCGCGCAACTTCGTGCAAGGAAATGGCCGTTTGCTTCTCCAAGGTCTTCTGCGGTGGGCTGCCGACTCCTGCCGGGAACGTGCGGAGTCCCCGGACTTCCCTTCACGGTGCCGGGTGCACCACCGCCCGGTCCCGGAACCGCACGTCCACCACCGCCGCCCGTACCCCCCGGACGTGCAGGGCGCGGGCCACCTCCCGCGCCGCGGGCAGGCCCCACGCCAGGTCGCCCGCCAAGACCCGCACCACCAGCCCCTGCTGGGTCCCCACCGCGTAGTCCCCGCCCGGGAGCCACCGCGCCCACCGGATCTGGGCCCGTTCTCCTTCCGGGAGGGCTGCGAGTTCCGCCACCAGCTGCACCACCCCGGCCGAGGGAACCGCTTCCCCGGGCAGCACCCACGGCAGTGGAGGGGCGAAGACCACGGGCAGGTTCCACGGGCGGGAAGTCCTCTCCAGGACCACGCCCCTGCCGTCCACCAGGACCTGGGTGTGGTCCTGCAGGCGCAGCACCGCCCGAGGTGTCCGCTCCCAGACCCGCACCACCACCCGGGACGGCCACCGCACCTCCACCTGAGCTTCCTCCACCCACGGCCAGCGCAGCAGCCGCCTTCGGGCGTGTTCCGGATCCACCGACGCCAGGGGCACGCCCGGCGCGAGCCCTGCGGAGGCCAGCAGCCTCTGCGGGTCCAACGCGCGCGCGCCGTGCACCTCCAGCTCCCGCACGGAGAGGGCGGAGGAGGCCGGCAGGCTCGCCACGGCGCACAGGGCGCTGGTGAGGGTCCAAAGCCGCAGCACCCGCACCCACGGCAGGACCCCGTCCTCCCGCGGGCCTCCGCCGGCGCCCCCGCGTGTGGGCAGGTTCCGCTCGGTACCCACTCAGAACTCCCCCACCAGCTGCACTTCCAACTCCAGCTCCACCTGGAAGGTCCGCCGCACCCGCTCCCGGATCCGTTCCACCAGGCGCAGCACGTCCTCCGCCCGCCCATCCCCCGTGTTCACCACGTAGTTGGCGTGCAGGGTGGACACCTCCACCCCGCCCTCCCGCATGCCCTTGGCCCCGCACAGCTCGATCAGCCGCCCCGCCGCGTCCCCCGGCGGGTTTCGGAACACGCACCCGGAGGACGGGAGCTTTACGGGCTGCGTGGCGCCCCGCTGCTCCAGCCAGCGCTGGGTGCGCTCCAGGACCTCCTGCGCCGAAGCCGCCCCCAGCTCCAGCTCCACCTCCACCACCACGCCCGCTTCCCGCTGCAGCCTGCTGGTCCGGTACCCGAACCCCAGCGCCTCCGCGGGCCATCGCTCTTCTCCCCGGGGCCGCACCACCCGCACCGCCCGCACCACCTCCGCCAGGCTGTGGCCGTGGGCGCCCGCGTTCATCACCACGCCGCCGCCCACCGAGCCCGGAATCCCCGCGGCGAACTCCAACCCGGCGAGGCCCCGGCTGGCGGCCCGCAGGCTCAGCCTCGGCAGGCCCGCGCCCGCCTCCGCCACCACGCGGCTTCCGTCCCACCGGACGCGGTCCAGCCCTCCCGCCACCTTCACCACCACCCCGCGCACGCCCCGGTCGGACACCAACACGTTGGAGCCGCGTCCCAGCACCACGAAGGGTTCTGCGCGCTCGTACAGCCACGCCGCCACCGCTCGCAGCTCGTCCCCGCTGCGCGGGACCACCAACACGTCCGCGGGGCCGCCGATGCGGAAGGTGGTGTGGCGGCGCAGGGGCTCACCGCACCGCACGTCGCGGCAGAGTCTACGCAGGGCCTGGGCCAAGCGTTCCACGGACGCGGACGCCGCGGCCTTCACCCGCCCACCTCCTCCGCCAGCCGCCGGGCCACCCGCCACACGTCGCCCGCACCCAAGGTGGCCACCACGTCCTCCGGCCCCACGGACCGCAGCAGCAGGGGGACCACGTCGTCCAGCTCCGGGACCCACCGCACCCGGGGGTGGCGCAGGCAGTCCGCGATGAGTTTGCCCGTAACCCCTGGCTCCGGCGGCTCGTCCGCGGGGTACAGCTCCGTCACCACCACCTCGTCCGCGTCCGCGAAGGCGTCCGCGTACTGGCGGTACGTGGTCCGGGTCCGGGAGTACCGGTGCGGCTGGAACACCGCCACGATGCGCCGGCCCGGCCACGCCTCCCGCAGCGCCCGCAGAAGGGCGCGGATTTTCACGGGGTTGTGGGCGTAGTCGTCCACCACCAGGGGCGCGTGGCAGACGACCTCGAACCTCCGCCGCACCCCCAAAAACCGCTCCAGGGCTTTCGCCATGGCCTCGAAGGGCGCGCCCAGCTCCAGCCCCACGGCCACCGCGGCGGTGGCGTTGGCCACGTTGTGCCGGCCCGGCAGCTGCAACCGCACTTCGCCCACGGGGCGGCCGAAGCGTTCCAACACGAACGTGCAACCGGCACCGTGCACCCGGACATCTCGGCCTCGGTAGTCCCCCGCCTCCAGCCCGTAGGTGAGGACCTTGCCGGGAGCGCAGCCGCGCAGGCGGCGGGCGTTGGGGCAGTCCGCGCACAGCAGCACCACACCCTGCGGGTGGGTCCGGGACAGGAAGCGGCCGAAGGTCACCAGCAAGGAGTCCAGGTCCGCGTAGTGGTCCGCGTGGTCGGTGAGGTCCAGGCTGGTGACCACCGCGGAGCGTACCTGGACGTGCACCAGGGACCCGTCGCTTTCGTCCACCTCCGCCACCGCCACCCCGCGGCCCACCCGCGCACCTCCTCCGAACTCCCTCACCTCCCCACCCACCACCGCGGTGGGATCCAACCCCGCGGCCTCCAGGGCCACGGCCAGCAGGGCGGTGGTGGTGGTCTTGCCGTGGGTGCCGGCCACGCCCACGGAGTCCCGCTCACCCGCCAACAGCTCCGACAGCACCTCCGCCCTGTGGGACACGGGGATCCCGCGGCCCCGCGCGGCTGTCAGTTCCTCGGTGGTGGGCGGCACCGCGCGGGAGACCACCAGCCGCCGCACCCCGGCCAGGTGGTCGGGGGAGTGCCCCAACGCCACTTCCACGCCCAACCATCTCAGCCGCCGCACTCCGCCGCCGTCCCTCCGGTCGCAGCCGGACACCCGCGCCCCGCGCCGCGCGTACACCTCCGCCAGGGGAGCCATGCCTGAGCCGCCCGCGCCCACGAAGTGCAGGTCAGCCACGGGTGCCCTCCTGGGCCGCCTCCAGGACGTGCCCCCACACCGCCCGGGCCGCGTCCGGACGGCCCAGGAACCGGGCCGCCTCGGCCATGCGAAGCAGGCGCGGCCGGTTGTCCAACAGCTGTTCCAGCACATCCGCCAGACGTTCTCCCGTGAGCTGCTCCTCTTCCAGCACCACCGCGGCACCGGCTTCCTGCAGGGCCTGAGCGTTGTGGCGCTGGTGGCCGGACGCCAACCGGAGGGGGACCAACACCGAGGGCAGCCCGTTGGCCAACAGCTCGGCGCAGGTGGAAGCGCCGGCCCGCGCCACCACCAGGTGCGCCGCGGCGTACGCGTCCCCCACGGGGTCCAGGTAGTCCACCGCGCGGTACAGCACGGATCCCGAGGGCGCGGTGCCGTTCAACCCCGCCCGCGCCCGGCCGGTGGCGTGGAGCACCTGCAGGTCCTGGCGGTGCGCCAGGCGCGCCACGGCCTCCTGCACCGCGCGGTTCAGGGCCCGCGCGCCCTGGCTTCCGCCCACCACCAGCACCGTGGTACGTTCTGCCTCCAGCCCGTAGGCCTTCCGGGCCCGCTGGGGGTCTCCTCCCAGGGCTGCGCGGCGCACCGGGGCTCCGGTCCACACCGCCTTGCTCCCCAGGAGGTCCACCGTTTTGGAGAAGGCCACGCACACCAGCCGGGCCCGGTGCGCCAGAGCGCGGGTGGCCAGACCCGGAACCAGGTTCGGCTCCACCAGCACCACGGGCACTCCGAGGCTCTGGGCCGCCCGGGCCGCGGGGTAACCCGCGTACCCGCCCGTGGACAGCACCGCGTGGGGCCGCAGAGCGCAGAGCAGGCGGCGCGCCCGCACCACGCCCGCCGCCACCCGGAGCAGGTTGCGGGCACCCCCCAAGGGCCCCTTGCCCACCACCCCCCCTGCGGGGACGCGGTGGAAGGCGATCCCACACCGAGGCACCAGTTCCCGTTCGAGACCATCCGAACCGATGAACACGAACTCCGCCTCCCCGCCGGCCACCTCCGCCACCGCCAGCAGCGGGTACACGTGGCCGCCCGTGCCGCCTCCCGCCAGCACCACCCGCGGCATCACCCTGCCCCCCGGGGCGCGGGGGAAGCGGGCCAGCGGGCGTACACGTCCGCCGGACGCACCGCCCGCGCGTACTGGGACAGGTTCAGGCAAACGCCCGAGGCGGCCATGAGGACCACCAGGGAAGAACCGCCGAAGCTCACGAAGGGGAGCGGCACCCCCGTGACGGGCAGGAGGCCCGTGGCCACGCCCATGTTCAACACCGCCTGCCCCGCCACCCAAGACCCCACACCCGTGGCCAGGAGGGCGCCGTACCGATCCGGAGCCCGCAGGGCGGCACGGAAGGTGCGCGCCACGAACACGCCATACAGGGCCAGCACCACGGCCACGCCCACCAGGCCCAGCTCCTCCGCGAGGATGGCGAAGATGAAGTCCGTGTGCCGCTCGGGCAGGTAGAAGAACTTCTGCCGGCTCTGGCCCAAGCCCACGCCCACCACACCCCCGGAGGCCACGGCCACCAAGGACTGGATGATGTGGAAGCCGCTGCCCAGGGCGTCCCGCCAGGGGTCCAGGAAGGCCAACAGCCGCTGGCGCCGGTACGCCTCCCCCAGGGCCACCCACAGGGCCACGGGCGCGGCGGCCGCCGCCACGGCCACCAGGTGCAGCAGCCGAGCCCCCGCACCGAACAGCACGGCTCCGGTGACGCCCGCCAGCACCACGGCGCTGCCCATGTCCGGTTGCCGCAGCGCCAGGGCGGAAAACCCCGCGGTGACCAGCAAGGGCGGGCCGAGCCCCTGCAGGAACCGGCCCACGCGCTCGCCGCGGTTGGCCAGGAAGTGCGCCAGGTACAGGACCAGGCTGAACTTGGCCAGCTCCACGGGCTGCACGCTCAACGGACCCACCACGATCCACCGCCGCGCGCCCCCCGCCACGTCCCCCACCCCGGGGACCAGCACCGCCGCCATGAGCACCAGGGCGGTGCCCAAAAGAGGCAGGGCCAAGGTTCGCCAGGCGGTGTAGTGGATGCGGGAGGCCACGGTCATGGCGCCGCAGCCCAACACGAACCACACCAGCTGCCTCTTCAGGAAGTACGCGGCGTCGCCGAACCGCTCGAAGGCCACCACGGAACTGGAGCTGTACACCATCACCAACCCCACACCGCACAGACCCAGCACACTGGCCACCAGCCAGCCGTCCGGCCATCCCCGGTGGATCTCGTGGGGAGGAGCCTGCCGCGTCAACGCCTCCGCCTCCCGTGCTGGGCCACCAGCGCCGCGAACACCTCCGCGCGCTCCCGGTAGTCCGCGAACTGGTCGAAGGACTCGCAGCCCGGGGACAGGAGCACCGCCTCCCCGGGCCGGGCCAGCTGGACCGCGCGCCGGAAGGCCTGGGTCAGGGTCTTGGTCTCCAGGACTTCCGCGGGGATGCCCCGCAGGGCTTCCCGCAGGAGGGGGGCGCACTCTCCGATGAGGTACACGGCCCGCACGGGGCTCGCGGCCAGCGCCTCCCGCATGGGCGAGAAGTCGTCGGTTGTGGCCCGGGGCCTGCGCCCGCCCGCGATGAGCACGAAGGGTCGGTCCATGGCCCGCACCGCGGCTGCGGCGGCCGCGGGGTTGGTGGCCAGGGAGTCCTCGTAGAAGCGCACGCCCGCCACCTGGTCCACCAGCCACAGCCGGTGCGGAAGGCCCCGGAACTCCCTCAGCACCCGCGCCATGGCCTCCACCGTGGCACCCGCCACGCCCGCGGCCGTACACGCCGCCAGGGCGTTGGCGACCGTGTGGGGCCCGGGGACTTGCAGCTCGCCCACGTTCACCACGGTCTGGTCCCGCCAGCGGATCCACCCCCCGTCCAGCCACGCGCCCTCCCGGGCCGCGCGGCCGAAGGGCACCACCCGGGAGGGCGCCTGCCGCGCCAGCGCCCACACCACGGGGTCATCCGCGTTGGCCACCAGCACGTCCTGCGGCCTTTGGTGGCGGAACACGTTGGCCTTACAGGACACGTACGCTTCGAAGCTGCCGTGGTCGTCCAGGTGGTGGGGGCTGAGGTTGGTGATCACCGCCACGTGAGGGCTGCGCCAGACGCCCAGCAGCTGCCGGTTGCTGAGCTCCAGGACCAGCCGGTCTTCCGGGGTGAGGTGGTGCAGGAAGTACACCGCGGGGACGTGGCTGCGGTCGTTGCCGCTGGCGTACGCCCGCAGTCCTGAGGCGGCCAGCATGCGGTGCACCAACGTCACCACGGTGAACTTGCCGTTGGTGCCGGTGACCCCCACCACGGGGCACGGGGCCAACTCCAGGACCAGCTGGGTGAGGCTGTGGCCGCGGACCCCTCGGCCCAGGACGTCCTTTACGGCTGCGTTCTCCGGCCTGCGGAACCACGCCTGGGGGAGGAACACCACCTGGGCGTCCCCGATCCCCTCCAGGTACCGGTCCCGCCACCGCACGGGCTGTTGGAGCCACCACCGGATCCGTTCGGCCTGCTGGGAGGGCTCCATCCACGGGTGCGTGCGGCGGAAGGTCTCCGGGAACGACTCGGGGGTCTGCAGGTCGTGGCAGGCGGGCTGCATTCCCTGAGCCACCAAGAACTCCGCCACCGCGGACCCCTCGGTGCCGCTGATCCCCAGCACGTGCACCGCTCGACCCCGCAGCGCCTCCACGGCGGGGTGGTGGATCCGGGCCGGCCAGAGCGTTCCGTCCGCCACCTTCACCACCACACTCCCAACCCGGCTAGGGCGGCCAGGCACGCCACCAGCCACGACCGGGTCACGATCTTCGGCTCCTCCCAGCCCACCAGCTCGAAGTGGTGGTGGAGGGGCGAGCTGCGGAACACCCTGCGACCGCCCGTGGCATTGAAGTACGCCACCTGCACTACCACGGAGGCCGCCTCCACCACGAACACCACACCCACCAGCACCAGCAGCAGCTCCGTGCGGGTGAGCACGGCCAGGGTGGCCACCGCGGCGCCCAGGGCCTGAGAGCCCACGTCGCCCATGATCACCTGGGCCGGGTGGGCGTTGAACCACAGAAAGCCCAGGCAGCTGCCCGCCAGGGCCGCGGCCAACGCGGCCAGCTCCGGCCGTCCGCTCCGGAGGGCTACCACCGTGTACGTCCCGAACGCCACCGCCCCGCAGCCCGCGGCCAGGCCGTCCAGGCCGTCGGTGAGGTTGACGCCGTTGGCGAAGCCCACCACGAACACCGCGGCGAAGGCCACGTACAGCCAGCCCAGCTCCCAGCTGCCACCCCACGGCAGCGCCAGGGCGGTCCCCTGCGGCGTGGTGCGGGCCGCGTACCAGCCCACGCCCAAGGCCACGGGCACCTGCAGGGCCAGCTTCTCTCGGGCGCGCAGGCCAAGGTTGCGGCCGCGGCGCAGGCTCAGCCAGTCGTCCACGAGGCCGATGGCCCCGTACGCCACGGTGGCGGCCACCGCCACCGCCAGGGCCGGCTCCCGGGAGGTCACCACCGCCGGCAACACCCCCCCGGCCAGGATGGCGAGCCCTCCCAGGGTGGGCGTGCCGGCCTTCTGCCTGTGCCGCGGTGGAGCGTCCTCCCGGATGGGTTGCCGGGCCGCCCGCCGCAGCCAGGGCAGCAGCAACCTCACCGACCCCGCGCACACCGCCGCACCCGCCAGCGCGTTCCACACCACGCTCACCGCCGCGCCACCGCCTCCGCCACGCGCTCCAGCTGCAGAGCCCGGGAGCCTTTGACCAGCACCAGGTCGCCCGGGCGGACCCGGCCCGCCACCCAGCGGGCGGCGGCCTCCGCGTCCGGGCACCACACCACGGAGGATTCCGGCAGGCCCGCCTGCTGCGCGGCTTCCGCCAGCTCCCGCGCCCCTTCCCCCACCGCCACCAGCACGTCCACGCCCTGCTCCGCGCACCTCCGCCCCACCAGCTGGTGCGCCTCGTGGTGCAGGGGGCCCAGCTCCCGCATCTCCCCCAACACGGCCACCACCCGGCGGCTTGCCCGCAAGGCCCGCACGGCCTCCAGCGCCGCCTCCACGGACAGGGGGCTGGCGTTGTACGCGTCGTTGAGCAGCAGCACGTCACCCGCGAGATACACCACCTGCAACCGCATGGGCGGAGGGGTGAAGCCCTCCAGGGCTTCCACCGCGTCCTGCAAGGGGACCCCTTCCGCCAGCCCCACGGCCAACGCCGCCAGGGCGTTGAGCACCAGGGACGCGGACGGCACCCGCAACAAGACCGGGGCGGAGCCTGCGGGCGTGCAGACCCGGAACCGTACTCCCTCGGCGCTCGCGGCCACGTCCTCGGCGCGCACGTGGGCGTCCCCACAGGTCCCGTAATACACCACCCGCGCCACGGTCAGGCTGGCCATGGCGCGTACCCTGGGGTCGTCCGCGTTCAGCACCGCCACCCCATCCCGGGGCAAAGCGGCCACCAGCTCGGCCTTCGCCCGCGCCACCTGGTCGAGGGATCCCAGCTGCTCCGTGTGGGCCGCGCCCACGCGGGTCACCACGCCCACCGCGGGCCGGGCCACCTCGCACAGGGAGGCGATCTGGCCCAGCCCCCGCATGGCCATCTCCAGCACCGCGTAGCGGTGCTCACCTCCCAGACTGAACACCGCCAGGGGGACGCCCAGTTCCGCGTTCCACTCGGGCCGGGAAGCGGCGGTGGGGTAGCGGGTCTTCAGGACCGCGGCCACCATCTGCACGGTGGTGGACTTGCCCACGCTGCCCGTCACGCCCACCACCCTCACCGGGAGTTTCCGGCGCCACGCCGCGGCCAGGGGCAGCAGCGCCCTCCGGGTCGCCGGGACCTGCACTTGGGCGGCCGCGCAGTCCACGGGACGCTCCACCAGCACCGCGGAAGCCCCACGCCGGGCGGCGTCCGCGGCGAAGTCGTGCCCGTCGTGCCGGGGACCCCGTAAGGCCACGAACAGGGCGTCCGGGCCACACCGCCGGCTGTCGGTACACACGTGGGTCACCACCGCGTGCGGCTCGCCCGCCACCACCCGGCCTCCCACCGCCTGGGCCACCTCGGCCACGGTCAGCACGGGCGCCCGCTGCACGGGGCCTCCCACCCCAGCTCCCGCAGCGCCTCCCGCGCCACCTCCCGGTCGTCGAAGGGGACGCTGCGGTCCGCGAAGATCTGGACGGTCTCGTGTCCCTTGCCGCAGATGAGCACCGCGTCCCCGGCTTTCGCCAGGCTCACGGCCCGGCGGATGGCCGCGGCCCGGTCCGGCTCCACCTCGTAGGTGGCGTGCGCGCCCGGCGCGCGCACGCCCTCCACGATCTCCTGCACGATGCGCAGGGGGTCCTCACTGCGGGGGTTGTCGGAGGTGACCACCACGTGGTCGGCCAGCTGCGCGGCGACCCGGCCCATCAACGGCCGCTTGCCCCGGTCGCGGTCCCCGCCGCACCCGAACACCGCGATCACCCGGCCGCGGCTGATCTCCCGAGCCGTGCCGAGCACGTGCGCCAGACCGTCCGGGGTGTGGGCGTAGTCCACCACCACCAGGAAGGGCTGCCCTGCGTCCACCCGCTCGAACCGGCCAGGGATGGCGGAAACCTGCGCCAACGCCTCCGCCGCCTGCTCCGGAGGGATCCCCCAGTGCAGGCCTACGGCCATGGCGCACAGGGCGTTGTACACGTTGAACCTGCCCGAAAGCCGCAGTCGCACCGTGGCCCGCCCGGCGGGGGTGATGGCCTGGAACCGGCACCCCTCAGGGTCCACCCTCACGTCCTCGGCCCGGACCGCGGCTTGCGGCCGCAGGCCGTAGGTCACCACGGGAGCCCTGCTGCGGGACGCCATGTACGCGCCGTGGGGGTCGTCCCGGTTCACCACCGTGAGCCCCCCGGGATCTACACGCTCGAACAGCTTGGCCTTGGCGTCCCGGTACGCCTCCCACGTCCCGTGGAAGTCCAGGTGGTCCTGGGTGAGGTTGGTGAACGCCGCCACCCGGAAGTGCACCCCGCCCACCCGTTCCTGCGCGAGGGCGTGGGACGCCACCTCCACCGCTGCGGCCCGCCGGCCGGAGCGCACCATGCGGGCCAGGAGGGCGTGCAGGTCGGGGGCCTCCGGGGTGGTGCGCTCCAGTGGCTGCCAGCCGTCCCCGGTCCACGCGCCCAGGGTGCCCACCAGTCCGCACCGCACCCCCGCGGCTTCCAGGACCGCCCGCACCAGAAAGGTCACCGTACCCTTGCCGTTGGTGCCCGTGACCCCCACCACCTCCAGCTTCCGGGAAGGGTGGCCCCAAAAGGCGGAGGCCACGGGCCCCATGGCCCCGCGCACGGACGGGACCACCACCTGCGGGACCGGGACGTCCACC
The DNA here is from genome assembly GCA_964437095.1 of uncultured bacterium. Classification (GTDB taxonomy): domain Bacteria; phylum Sysuimicrobiota; class Sysuimicrobiia; order Sysuimicrobiales; family Sysuimicrobiaceae; genus Tepidifontimicrobium. The sequence goes on from CAYTFH010000001.1 coordinate 181,708, forward strand.
GCCCGTTCCACCAACACCGCGCTCGCTCCCCGCTCACACGCCTCGCCCACAAACGCGTGGCCGTCGTGCTTGCCGCCCGGTACCGCGCAGAACAGGTCCTGCGGCCGCACCCGGCGGGAGTCGTAGGCGATGCCGCACACCTCCACGTCGTCTCGGCCGCGCACCTGGTAAGCGGAGAGGTGGGACAGAAGCTCCCGAAGACGCAACGCGGCCTCCCAGCGCGTGACAGACCGTTCCCATTATAGGCGTCCGTCTTCAGTCCCCGCCCCGGTGCCGGACGACCTGGGGGCCGGACTCCGTGGGCGGGATCCCCAGGACCCACAGGGCCTGGGAAGCGATGCGGCTGAAGACGGGTGCGGCCACCACACCTCCGTAGTACGCACCCTGAGCTTCGTCCACCACCACCAGGATCGCCAGCCTGGGTCGATCCGAGGGGACCACGCCCACGAAGGACGCCACGTACCGGCCGGACTGGTAGCCGCCCGACGGCGACGGTTTCTGCGCGGTGCCCGTCTTGCCGGCCACCCGGTAGCCCTGGACCGCGGCCGCGGTGCCCGTGCCGTCGGTGACCACGCCCTCCATCATGCGCAGCATGGCCACGGCCACGGAACCCGACAACACCCGCACCCCAGCCTCCTGGCCCAGCTGGCGGACGGTCCCGTCCGGCTGGCGTAACGCCGCGGCCACGTGGGGCCGCACCAGGAACCCTCCGTTGGCCACCGCCGCCGCGAACCGCACCAGCTGCAGGGGTGTCACGGCCACGCCCTGGCCGATGGCCACCACGTACGGGTCCGTGAGGGACCACTCGGGGGTTGGCCGGAGGATCCCCGGGGACTCCCCCGGCAGGTCCACCCCGGTGGGGCGGCCGAACCCGAACCGCACCAACGCCCGGTACAGCCGCTGCGGCCCCAGGGCCGCGCCCACCTGCGCGGAGGCCACGTTGCACGACAGCCGGACCACGTCGGCCACGCCCACGCGGCCGTGGGCCTGCCCGTGTGCGTCCCGGATAGTGTAACCACCCGGGATCGAAAGGGTACCCTGGCACAGGAAGCGCGAACGCTCGTGCACCACGCCCTCTTCCAGCGCCGCGGCCAGCACCGCCAGCTTCAGGGTGGACCCCGGCTCGTAGGCTTCCAGGACACGGTTGCGCCACGCCTGGGGCGCCTCCGCGAAGCGGTTGGGGTCGAAGCCCGGCACGCTGGCTGCGGCCAACAGCTCCCCGGTGTGGACGTCCATGACCACCGCCGCGCCGCCCTTCGCTCGGTGCTCCTGGACCGCGCGCGCCAGCTCCCGCTCCGCCACGTACTGCACCACGCTGTCCAGGGTCAGAACCAGGTCCGCCCCCGGCCGCGCAGGGGAGAGGAGCTGGCGTCCTTCTAGGATCTCCCGGCCCAGGGCGTCACGGACCCGCACCGCACGGCCGGGCCTGCCCCGCAGGGCTTGCTCGTACTGCAGCTCCACGCCCGCCAGGCCCTGGTTGTCCACGCCCGCAAAGCCCAGCACGTGCGCGGCGAGGGGCCCCGCGGGGTACACCCGCTTTTCCTCCGGTTCGAACCCGAGCTGGCCCGACAGGCCCAGGGCCCGTAGGCGCGCGGCGGTTTCAGGAGGCACCTGGCGGGCCAGCCACACGAAGTACTCCCCTCCGCGCAGGCGGCGCGTTACTTCATCCGGGGGGACGCCCAAAACGGGCGCCACCCGTCGGGCGAACCCCTGTGGGTCCTGGATGGCCTTGGGCACCGCGTACACCGAGTCTCGGACAACGTTGGCCGCCAGCTCCTGGCCGGCCCGGTCGTAGATGCGGCCGCGGGGAGCGGGGATGCTGACGGTGGCCACCTGCTGCTGCAGCCCTAGTTTCCGCAACCTTTCCGAGGCCGCGGTCTGCAGGTGCGCCACCCGGCCCAGCACTACCCCCAGGCACGCCAGCCACGCCGCGGCCAGGACCCGCATCCTGCGGCGGGACAGCGCCAGTACCTGGGGGCGCCCTCCGGCCGGCCCCCGTGGCGCGGATCGGCGGCGGCTCATGGCCGCTGGGGTTCCGCCGCGGACGCGGGCAGGTCCTGGAGCGCCCGCGCCAGGCTCTGCCACCACGCGAGCTGCGGGACGGAGGCGGCCTTGCGGTTCAAGGAGGCGGGTAGCTGCACCGCCGCCAACTGGTCGGGCGCGGGCGGCCGAAGGCCTAGCAACGTAGCCACCTGCTCCAGCCGCTGTGGGGCCCTCAGGGCCGCCACCTGGCTACGCAACCGCTGCCGTTCCTGGTCCAGCTGCGCCACCTCCTGGCGCAGGGCCCGCAGCCGATACCCGGCCTGGGCCGCTTCCGCCTCCAGCCAAACCCGGCCCAAAAGGGGGAACGCCAGAAGGCAGAGCACCACAAGCCCACGGGCCACGGGATGCGCCCGCCGAGCTTTACGGGCCACGCGACCCGCGCTCAGGTCCGTGGGGAGGAGGACCGGGTAGGTGCGCCTTTGCGGTGCCGGGCTCACTTCACGCCTCCGTCCGCTCCGCGGCCCGCATCCGGGCGCTCCGGGCCCTGGGGTTCTGCCGCACCTCCTCCGCCCTGGGCCGTACGGGTTTGCGGACCAGGGGCCGCCACCTGGGGTCTGAGTGGAAGGCCCGCTTGACCAACCGGTCCTCCAAAGAGTGGAAGGAGATCACCACCACCCGCCCTCCGGGACGCACGAGCGCGGGCAGGCCCTCGAGGGCCTTCTCCAGGCACTCCAGCTCTCGGTTGGTGGCGATGCGCAGGGCCTGAAAGGTACGGGTGGCCACGTGCAGCCTGCGGGGCCAGCGGGACCGGGGAACCGCGGCCTGTACCGCCTCCACCAGGTCCAAGGTGGTCCGCAGGGGCCGCCGGCGCACGATGGACCGTGCGATACGGCGGGCGAAGGGCTCCTCTCCGTAGCGCCGGAGGATGTCCGCCAGCGCTCCCTCCGGAAGGCGGTTCACCACGTCCGCGGCGGTCTGCTCCTGGTCCGGGTCCATGCGCATGTCCAGCGGGCCCGGGAGCTGGAAGCTGAACCCCCGCTCCGCCTGCTCCAGCTGCAGGCTGGAAACCCCCAAGTCGAACAGCACGCCGTCTACCTCCCGGATCCCGAGGCGCGCCAGCAGCTCCGGGAGGTCCGCGAAGTTCCCCCGCACCAGCTGCACCCGGTCTCCGAACCGGGCCAGGCGCGCCCGCGCCACCTCCAGGGCGTGGGGGTCCCGGTCCACGCCCACCAGCCGGCCGGTAGGGCTTGCGGCTTCCAGGATGCGCTCCGCGTGTCCTCCCCCTCCCACCGTGGCGTCCACGTACAGGCCTTGCGGAGCCGGCCGGAGGTATTCCACCACCTGCCCCGCCAGCACCGGCACGTGCACGGCGTGACCCGGGCCGGCCAGGCCTTGAGGCGCGCGGAGGGACCGGGGCCCGGTGTTGCTGTATCCGCGCTGCGTCGGCTGGGCGTGGAGCAGGGGGGTTGGAGCGAGCGACGGTGTGTGCGCGCGGCTTGGTCGCTGCGTGTTGTGGTCGCCCGGGCCCCGGTCCCTCCGCGCGCCTGCTTCCCCTCCTCCTACAGGTTCAGCCCCCTCAGGCCTTCCAGCAGGACCGCCTCGTCCTGGGCAGTGCTCTGCAGGTAGGCCTGCCAGCGCTCCTTGCTCCACACCTCCACCTTGTTCCCCAAGCCCACCACCACCGCGTCGCGGGCGATCCCCGCGTGCTCCCGCAACGGTGGGGGCAACAGGAAGCGGCCCTGGCGGTCCAGCTCGCACTCCACCGCGGAACCCAAGAGGTACCGCACCAGCCGCCGGTTCTCCAAGGGTTCGGCACCCAGCTTGGCCTCCACCCGCTGCCACTCCAGCAAGGGGTAGAGGACCACGCACCCGTCGAACCCCCGGGTGGCCACGAACCGCTCGCCCATGGGGCCCCGGAACCGGGGCGGCATCACCAGCCTGCCCCGATCGTCCAGGGTGTACTCGTACTCGCCTTTCAGCATGTAGCCCCACAGGTTGGGTTTCTATCCCCACTTTCCCCATTGATCCCCATTTACCTCCCAAGTGAGCACGAATCCTGCCGGTTGGCAAGGGAATCGCGCAACTTTCTTTCTCCGGAGGCGAACGATGTGGACGTGTGTTCGAATGTGGGGCGTCAGGAGAAGGTCAGTACACGACCTCGTGGACGCCGTCCCGGTGCCGCACCACGATCACGTCCCCGCTCTCCTGCAGCTTGCGGATGGCGGGCGTGATCTCCTCCAGCACCACCGCGGACAGGCTCAGGCCGTCTTCCGGAGGTGGGTCGAAGGACTTGCCGCACGTGGTGCAGTAGTGGCCCCTCTTGGGCACGAACACCCCCCGCACCTGGTTCCAACGGATGGTGACGTTGCACACCACGTTCTCGCTGTTGCAGTACGGGCAGGTCATCCGCGCACCTGAGTTCAGTCGGGGAGCGGGCCTGTAAGCCGGGTTCTGTACACCGGGCGGCGGCCCGGTGCGGCGGCCATCTCTCTGGGACCCCCGTTGCCGAGGGCCTCTAGCGGCCTACCCGGGGATCGGCGGGCCACCTCATCTCCCCCTACTTGGCCTTGCTCCGGGTGGGGTTTGCCTGGCCGGCGTGTCACCACGCCGCCGGTGCGCTCTTACCGCACCTTTTCACCCTTACCGGCCTTTCAGCCGGCGGTATGTTTCTGTGGCACTTTCCCTCGGGTCGCCCCGGGTGGGTATTACCCACCACCCTGCCCTGTGGAGCCCGGACTTTCCTCACCGCCAGCTGGCGGCGCGGCCGCCCGGCCCGCTCCCGTTTCCATTTTCTCACGGCTGGGAAAGCCCCCCGCTCCGCCGGGCCACCTCCACCACCAGCCGCTGCGCCGCCGCCCGCACCTGCTCCGCGGAAAGGCCCTGCAAGGCCCGGAGGGCTTCCTGGACCCGTCCGGCCACCGCGCACCGCACCACTTCCCCCACGGGGTCGGCGCCTCGGACCAGGGCCGACCGCGCCAGGTGGTCGGCCCGCGCGTTCTCCGGCCGCGGCACGGACCGCACCTCCACCCGACGGAAGGACCGCATGCGCCGCTGGACGGCGTCGAACCAGCCCCGAAGCTCCGGGTCCCGAACCCGGTACTGACCGGTCAGCTGCCGGGCCACGAGCTCGCTGTCCGTACGGATCTCCACCTCGTGGGCGCCCAGCTTCTCCGCCTCCTCCAGACCCCGCAGTACCGCCCGGTACTCCGCCACGTTGTTGGTGGCGGTGCCGATGGCCTCGGACAGCTCCCGAAGCACACGGCCCGACGCGTCCTCCAGCACCACCCCGATGGCTGCAGGTCCCGGGTTGCCCCGGGAGGCTCCGTCAGGCCGCACCACCAGCTTCACGGGACCAGCAGGCGCCCGCAGGCTGGACAGGGCAGCGGTCCGGGGTCCCGGTGCGCCCGCAGGCGCTCCCGGAAAGCGGGGGCCAGGCTCACGTGACAGCCCCCGCACGCGTCCCCCACCAGCCTCGCCACAGGTGGGTGCAGCCGCTGCCTCAGACGCTCGTACCGTTCCACCACGGCGGGGTCCATGCACGCCACGTGAGCTGCCCGGCGCTGCCGGAGCGTCTGCAGCTCGGCCTCGAGGGCCTTGGACCTGGCCCTCCGGTCCTCCACCGCGGCCCGGTACGCGGCCTCCAGGTCCCGCAGCTCCGCGTCCAGCTCCTCCAACTCTGCCTCCACGGACTCGGCTTCCTGCATCTGCTCCAGGATCCACGTCTCCAGCTCGGCGTGCTGCCGTGCCAGCGCGTCCAGCTCCCGCTGGAGGTTCACCAGCTCCCTGGGGTTAAGCCGGCCGCTGTACAGCTCCCGCTCCAACCGCTGGCGCTTCTCCCGGAGGGACTGCAGCTCCAGCTCCGCGGCGCGCTGTGCGGCCCGCACCTGCTGCGCCCGCGCCCGAAGGCTGTCCAGCCGTTGGCGCAGCTCCGCCAGCCGCTGCGCGGTGTTGGGATCCGCGGCCAGGGCCTCCGCGGCCGCCTGGCGTTCCGCGATGGCCACGTCCAGGAGGTGAAGGCTCCACAACGCCTCCCCGGAGTTCATACCAGAGGTGTTCCCCACCCTCCCGCCGCACCCCTCCTGGCCCCGGTTCAGGGCTCTCGGAGGCGCCCGCCCAGCTCCTCCAGCGCCCGGGCGGGGTCGCGAGCGCCCAGCACCGCGGAGACCACCGCGACCCCCGCAGCACCGGCCCGCAGGCAGACCTCCACCCTGTCCGGGGTGACGCCCCCGATGGCCAACACGGGTACCCGTGCCTGCTGGCAGACGTCGCGCAGCGCCTCCACCCCCACGCCCTCGCCCGGCTTGGACCCTGGCGCGAACACCGGGCCGAACACCGCGTAGTGGACGACCCGCTCGGCCGCCCGCAGCGCAGCGAAGTGGTGCACGCTGGCGGACCTCACTAGCTGCGCCGCTTCAGGGGGTACGGACCCCGGGATCCGGGACTCCGGCCAGTGGACCCCGTCGAAATTCAGCTCCCGCGCCAGGTCCGCGGGACCGTTGAGGGTTAGGGGGAAGGCCTGACTGAGGATCTCCCGCGCCTGCCGGGCCAGCTCCCTGAGGGACTCCCTGGGTCTGCCCTTGGCCCTGACCTGTACCGCTACGGGTAATGCGGGTTGTGCGCCTCTGAGGCGCGCGAGCACCCGCCGCCACGGCTCTTCCCCGCCCGCGGCGTCCACGTCCGCGACCACCACCAGGCGCGGGACCGTTACGGCCACGCGGGCGCTTCCACCCGGCCCTCCAGAGGCGAGGACGGCTCCGCCCAGAACCGCTTGGGCATCCGGCCCGCCAGGTACGCGGCGCGTCCCGCCATGGCCGCGTGGCGCATGGCGCGCGCCATGGTCACGGGGTCGTGGGCCCGGGCCACCGCGGTGTTCAGGAGGACCGCGTGGCAACCCAGCTCCATGGCGATGGCCACGTCGCTCGCCGTCCCCACTCCGGCGTCCACGATCACGGGGACCCTCGCCCGGGACACGATGAGGGCGATGTTGTGCGGGTTGCGGATCCCCAGCCCGCTCCCGATGGGAGCGCCCAGGGGCATGACCGCGGCGCAGCCCAGGTCCTCCAGCTTCTTGGCCAGCACCGGGTCGTCGTTGGTGTACGGCAGCACCACGAACCCCCGGGCCACCAGCTCCCGCGCCGCGGCCACCAGCTCCACGGGCTCCGGCAGCAGGGTGTCCTCGTCCGCGATGACCTCCAGCTTGATCCAGTTGGTGCCGAGGGCCTCCCGGGCCAGCTCCGCCACCAGCACCGCCTCCTTGGCGGTGAAGCAGCCCGCGGTGTTGGGCAAGACGTCGATGCCGTGCGCCCGCAGGAGCCGGTACAGGTCTTCGCCCTCCGCAGACGCCCGCACCCGCCGCAGGGCCACGGTCACCATCTCCACCCCCGCGGCCTTCAGCGCGTCCACCAGGACCTGGTAGCTGGGGTAGCGGGCGGTGCCCAGGACGAGCCGCGAGTGAAACGTGCGGCCCGCCAGCTCCCAGGGGTCCGTGTCCCAAAGCCCTCGAACGTCGCCCACGTCAGCCTCCTTGAACTGCCCGCACGAACTCCACCCGGTCGCCTGCCCGGAGCCGGTACTGAGCCCACTGGGATCCGGGGATCACCTGCCCGTTCACCGCGGCCGCCGAACCCGGCACGGGCTCGCCCAGCAGCTCTGCCAGGGTGGTGCCCTCCCGGACCTCCCGCGGCTCGCCGTTCACCCGCACCTGCACCACACGCTCCACCGGCTCAACCCTCCCGGAACCGCCTGGGGTCCACGGACGCCAGCATGGGGTGGCCGGTCCCCTCCACCGCGTGCCGGACGAGCACTGCGGTGAGGGGCGCCAGCTCCACGCCCTTGCGGTAGTGGCCCGTGGCCACCACCAGGCTCGCCCGGTCGTCCAAAGGCCCGACCGCGGGCACGTTGTCCCGGATGGCGGGCCGGAAGCCCACCGCGACTTCCCGCAAGGGCATCTCGTCCACGCAGGGGAGCGGCCGCCGGCCTTCCCGCAGGAGCTCGTACACCCCTCCGGCCAGCGCCTCCCTGGCCCAGCCCCGTTCCTCCATTGTGGCGCCCAGTACGGTCTCCTGCCACGCCCGCGGGACCACGTACACCCTCGGGGTCCTGACGACCCTGGGCGACTCCAGCCCCGCACCCAACCGCAGCACCACCCCGCGCACGGGCCGCACGGGCAACGGGTACACGTCCTGTGGCAGCAGGGAAGGGCTCCACGCACCCGCGGCCACCACTACCTTTTCGGCCACGAGCTCCTCTCCGCCCCGCAGCCGCACGGCCCACGCGCCGTTTTGCCTGCGCACCTCTTCCGCGGGGGAGTTCTCCAGGACCCGCCCGCGGTGCAGCTCCACGCAGCGCCGCAGGGCCTCCAGGAGGCGACGCGGGTCCACCTGCCAGTCGTGCTCCAGCAGCAGCCCGCCCACCACGGACGGACCCAGCGAGGGCTGCAGCTCCCGGGCTTCCTCCGGGGAAAGCCTCCGGGTCTGCAGTCCGAACCGCTTCTGCGCCTGCTCCAGGTGCGCCAGCTCCCGCAGGTCGTCCGCGTCCAGGGCCACCACCACCGTCCCGGACCGGTCGAATCCCACGGAGACGCCTGACTCTTCCTCCAGCCGGGCCACCCACTCCGGGTACATGCGGTGGCTCTCCAGGGCCAGGCGCGTGGTGACCTCGGGGGTGGTGTCCGCCTCCGCCGCCGGGGCAAGCATCCCCGCGGCTGCCGAGGCCGCACAGCTCTCGCCCACCCGATCCCGTTCCAGGACCACCACCTGGTGGCCGTGGCGGGCCAGCTCTTCCGCCACCGCCAGGCCGATGATCCCTCCGCCCACCACCACGACTTCCGTCACGCCTGCGACCTCCCGAAGCCGCAACACGCCCCCGTGAAAGGGAACGGGCGGGTCAGCCGCGAGCCCTGGCCGAAGGCAAGAAGCGCAATCCCGCGGGCGGAGTCGAAGAACACGTCCTGCGCATTCCCTCCGCCGGCATTACCCGGATCAGGTTCGACGGGTGTCTCTCAGGCCGGCCAATCCGCCGACCACCCCGTGCGCTCCGAAACCATGGTCTCTGAGCCGACACAGGATTGTCAATCTTCGCCACCCCCTGGTCGGGGCGGGCGGATTTGAACCGCCGAGGCCACCCCAGCAAGTCCAACACCCGCTCGTCCTCCCTGAAGCCCCATAGAGGACTTGCTGGAGACCCCGGCCCGAGGTCGGCGGTTCCCCCTCGAAGTCAACACCGGGAACGCGAAGCTTGATCCCTCTGCTGAAACTTGGTCGGGGCGGGCGGATTTGAACCGCCGACCTCAGCGTCCCGAACGCTGCGCGCTAGCCAAGCTGCGCCACGCCCCGCACCCCACAGACTACCACAAAGGACTAGCCGGAGCCCTCCTCTTCAGAAGAGCTGGCCGGCTGCGACCCGGTCCCCTGCACCGCCTGCCGCAACAGGTCCCCGGCCACCGCCCCGATGGTGAAGGCGTTGCTGCGCTCCTGAGCCTGCTGGTGCTGGGCCAACTCCTCCCGCTCCCTCTGCTGACGCAGACGGCGGACGCTCACGACCATCCGCCGGTCCTCCGGCTTGATCTCCGTGACCACGGCCTCCACGGTGCTGCCCACCTGCACCAGTTCCTCCACCTTCTGGCCGCGCCGCTCCGCCAGCTCACTCAGGGGCAGGAAGGCGTCCACGTCCTTCAGCCGCACGAAGGCCCCTGAAGCCGCCAGCCGCACCACCTTACCCCGCACCACGTCGCCCTCCCGGTACCGGGAGCGGATGTCCACCCAGGGGTCGGGGAGGACCTGCTTGAGGCTCAGGCTAATCTTCCCCGCCGCGGGGTCCACCCGGATCACCCGCAGGCGCAGGGTCTGGCCCCGGCGCACCACCTCCGAGGGGTGCCTGATGTACGTCCACGCCATCTCGCTGATGGGCAGGAGCGCGTCCACCCCGCCCAGGTCCACGAAGGCGCCGAAGTCGGTGATCCGGCGCACCACGCCCTCCACCTCGTCCCCCTCCCGGAGGGTCTGGAACAACTCCTCCCGCCGCCGGGCGCGTTCCTCCTCCACGGCCTGCTTGTGGGACAGGATGACGCGGTTGCGCTCGCGGTCGATCTCGATGACCTTCAGGGGCACGCTCTCGCCCACCAGGTTCTCGAACCGCCGTCCCTTCACCCGGGTGAGGTCGATGTGGCTGCCCGGAACGAAGCCCCGCAGCCCCACGTCCACCACCACCCCACCCTTCACCCGGTCCACCACCATGGCGTGCAGGATCTGGCCGTCCCGCAAGGCGGTCTCCAAGCGCTCCCACGCCCGCTGCACGTCCGCCCGCTTCTTGCTGAGGAGGATGTTCCCCTCCTCCTGCTCCACCCGCATGACGTACACGTCGATCTGCTCGCCCACCCGCAGGTCCGTGGGTGACTCCCCGGGCCGGAACTCCCGCACGGGGATCAAGCCTTCTGACTTGGCCCCCACGTCCACCAGCACGCCCTCGCTGTCCACGCGCACCACCGTGCCGCGGACGATCTGCCGCTCCTGCAGCTCCGGGAAGGCGCTCTCCATACTGACCTCTTCCGCGGGGGTCCGGGTTTCCTCGGACATACGGGCCTCCTACGCGAGCCTACACGCGAAAAAAGGGCGTTTCCGCCCAGGTGCTCCGCCATTATACCCGTGCCCCCGCCCGGGGAGCAAGGCGACGGACGCCCGCTACACCGCCCAGTACTGGGTCAGCACCCGCCGGGCCTGGCGGACTCGCTCCCGCACCACCCCGTAGGGCACCTCCGGCGGCTTGTGATGGGCGGAGGAGACCTCCAGGCCGCAGGCCGCCCTCAGGACCGCTTCCACGGAGGCCGCCAGGCCCTTGAGGTCGTACCCGCCCTCGAGTACGAGGGCCAGCCGTCCCCCGCACCAACGCCCTGCGGCCTCCCGGAGCATGCGGGTCAGGCGGCTGAAACCCGCTTCCGAGAGCTGCATGCGGCCCAGGGGGTCGGCGTGGTGGGCGTCGAAGCCCGCGGAGACCACCACCAGCTCGGGCTTCCAGGCGTCCCCCAACGGAAGCAGCAGCTCTTCGAAAACCGTGGCGTACCCCCCGTCCCCCACTCCGGGGGGCAGCGGGACGTTGACCGTTAGCCCCTCGCCTTCCCCCTCCCCCATCTCCTCCAGGGCTCCGGTGCCCGGGTACCAGCCCTCCTGGTGGAGGGAGACGAACAGCACACCGCCGTCGCGGTAGAAGATCTCCTGGGTCCCGTTGCCGTGGTGGACGTCCCAGTCCACCACCATGACCCGCCTCACGCCCAGGGAGACTCTGGCGTACTGCACAGCCACCGCCGCGTGGTTCACCAGGCAGAAGCCCATGGCTTTCTGCGGACCCGCGTGGTGCCCGGGAGGCCGGACCAGGGCGAAGGCGCACGGGAAGTTCCCCCGCACCACCGCGTCCACCGCCCGCCGCGCCGCGCCCGCGGCCGCGGTGACGGCCCGCCACGTGCCACCCACCGCGTAGGTGTCCGGGTCCAGCCACACCCCTGGGTCGCGGCTCGCGCGCCGGAGCTGCTCCAGGTACCGGGTGGGGTGCACCAACTCCAGCAGCTCTTCGGGAGCGGGTTCCGGCTCCTCGTGCACCAGCCGGTCCTGCAGCTCCGCCTCCTCCAAGCGCCGCCGCACCGCCTCCACCCGCTCGGGCTTCTCCGGGTGCGGACGCGGCGGGGCGTGCAGCAGGCAGTCCGGGTGGTGGAGCACCAGGCACGTCACGTCCGGATGGGCCTCGCGGACACCGCCTCCCGCAGCTGGTCCAAAGCGGCGGCCACGCCTTGGGGGTGCCGGTACACGAAGTGCCCGGCCACCAGGACCGTGGCCCCGGCTTCCGCGGCCTGGAGTGCCGTGGTGGGATCCACCCCGCCGTCCACCTCCAGCTCGAAATGAAGTCCCCGCTCCTCCCTGGCGCGGGCGAACCACCGGACTTTTTGGAGCATGGGGGGCAGGAACTGCTGCCCCCCGAACCCCGGGTCCACGGTCATGACCACCACGGTGTCCACCTGGTCCAGCACCCACTCCACCGTCTGCGGCGGGGTGTGGGGGTTGAGGGCAACCCCGGGGCACGCGCCCAGGTCCCGGATGCGGGCCAGCGTCCGGTGCAGGTGGGGGCAGGCCTCCACGTGCACGGAGATGCGGTCGGCGCCCGCGGCGCGGAAGGGCTCCAGCAGCGGGTCGGGGTGCGACACCATGAGGTGGACGTCCACGGGTAGGGCCGTGCACCGCCGCACCGCCTCCACCACCAGCGGGCCCACGGTGAGGTTGGGGACGAAGTGCCCGTCCATCACGTCCACGTGGATCCAGTCCGCGCCTGCGGCTTCGGCTTCGGCCACCTGCTGGCCCAGCCGCGCGAAGTCCGCGGACAGCAGCGACGGCGCCAGCCGGATCACGGCCGCACCTCCTGGACGAACCGGCTGCCGAAGTACACCTGGACGATGGCGTACCCTTCCACCTCCACGGTCTGCACCACGCGGTCCCCCGGCTCGTGCACCTGCCGGTAGACCACCCGGACCCCACGGTGGTCGATCACCACGATCCTGACCTCCTCGGGCTCTCCGGGCGGTACGTTCACCTCCAGCCGCACCCGGCGCACAGCACCGCCCGCGGGTTCGGAGGTGGCCTGGACCGCGGGAGGCGGAAGGGGTGTGGGCTCGGCGCGGGGCAGCGAAGGGGCCGGGGTGGGCTGCGGACCCGGCTGCGGCTGCTGCGGCCGCACCGCGAGGAGCAGGCTCACCCGCTCGGCGCGCCTCACCCGGGCTCCTGCAGGCGGGGTCTGCTCCACCACCACCCCGGGTGCTGCGTCCGCCCGCGGCACGTACCCCACCCGGTCCAGGCTGAGCCCCACCCGCTGCAGCACGTCCCGCGCCTGCTCCAGGGTCAGGCCCACCAGCCCGGGTACCGTCACCGTCTCGGGGCCCTTGCTCACCACCAGGTCCACGGAAGCCCCGCGGGCCACCACCGACCCGGGGGCGGGTTCCTGGGAGACCACCAGGCCCCTCGGGGCTTGGTCGTCGAAGTCCTCCCGGACCCGCCCCACCCGGAGCTTGTTCTGTTCCAAGAGCAGGGTGGCCTCGGCCAGGGCCCTGCGGGTGACGTCCGGCACCTGGACGCGTTCGGCCCCCAGGCTCAGCACCACCGAGACCCAACGTCCTTCCCGCACCCTCTGGCCCGGCGGTGGATCCTGGTCCACCACCGCGTCCGGAGGGTAGCGCTCGTGGTGCTGCCGGCCCGAGACCACCAGCTGCAGGCGCGAGTCCGCGGCCAAGGCCTGCGCTTCGGGGAACGGCCGTCCCCGGAAGTCCGGCACGGTGACCTCTCCCACGTTCACGTACGACTCCAGGGCGCGCCACGCGGCCACCATCCCGGAGGCCAGCACCACCAGCAGGGCCGCCGCCACGGCCACCGGCGACGGCCTGGGCCAGCGCCTGCGCGGGGCGGCCCGCCCCAGAACCACCGTGGGGCCCTCCCGCCAGTACTGTCCCCGGCCCTCCAGGTCCAGCTTCATGTGTGCCGCGGAGGGGTAGCGGTCCTCCGGGCGCTTGGCCATGGCGCGCCGCACCACGCCCTCCAACCACGAGGGGACCTCCGGGTTGTGGTCGCGGGGCGAAGGCGGTTCCTCGTACAAGTGCTTGAGGACCACCGCGATGGGCGACTCGCCGTCGAAGGGTAGCTGGCCCGTCAGCATCTCGTACAGGACCACTCCCAGGGCGTACAGGTCCGAGGCCGCGGTGACGGGCTCGCCCCGCGCCTGCTCCGGGGACAGGTAGTGCACGGAGCCCAGCACGGTGCCGGTCTCGGTGATGGTGGCGGCGCTCAGGGCCCGGGCGATTCCGAAGTCGGTGACCTTCACCTGGCCCGTGGGCGTCAGGAGGATGTTCTGGGGCTTGATGTCGCGGTGCACGATCCCTTGGGCGTGGGCGTACTGCAGCGCCTCGCACACCGCGGCCGCGATGGCCGCGGCCCGGGCAGCGGGGAGGGCGCCCGTGCGCCGCAGGTGGCTCTTCAGGTCCTCCCCCTCCACGTACTCCATCACCAGGAACCGCACCCCACCGTCCTCTCCGCTGTCCAGCACGGGGACCACGTTGGGATGGGACAAGGAGGCGGCGGCCACGGCTTCCCGCTGGAAGCGCTCCACGAACTCGCGGTCGTGGGCGTACGGCTCCCGCAGGATCTTCACCGCCACCAGCTTCCCGTCGGAGGCGCGCCGGGCCCGGTACACCGTGGCCATCCCGCCCTGGCCCACGGTCTCCAGGAGCTCGTACCGGCCCGCGAGCACGGTCCCCACTGCCACCGCCACGGTTTCCTCCCGACGCTGCCCTTACCGTACCACGCGGACGGCCGCCTGCAGGACCTTCTGGCCCACCGCCCGCGCTACCTCCTCGCCCGCCTGCTCCACCACCACCGCCGCCGCCACCCTCGGCGACCGACCCGGCGCGAACCCCACGAACCAGGCGGCCCTCCTCCCTTCCGGGAGCCTGACCGTGCCGGTGACCCCCGCACCCGTGCCCCCCACAGGCTCCCGCATGGCCTCCTGCAGGGAAGCCGCTACGGGCGGGGCCACGATCTGCACGGCCGCCGACGGGACCTGCCGGTCCACCGGGCGTCCGTCCGCCGTCCGCACGGCCTCCACGAAGCGGGGCTGAACCCACTGACCGCCCCGGGCCACGGTGGCCGCCACCGACGCCATCTGCAGGGGCGAGACCAGCACGCTGCCGGCCCCGGCCAGGACCTGCGGCAGTTCGGCCCGGAGCCGGTCTGCAGGCGGCAGGTGTCCGGCTGCGGCGGGAGCTTCCGGCGTGGGCACCTGACCCAGACCGAAGGCCTCCGCGGTCTGCCGCAGGACCAGATCCCCGACCGCCGCAGCGAGCCGCGCGAGGGCTCCCTCGCAGTCCGGCACCAGCACCTGGCGCACCAGCCGGAGCCCGTGAGGACCGCGGCACTCCAAGGGGGTGGCCGGCTCGGCTATCCCGCGGCTGAGCACCGCAGCCAGCACCACCACGCCGAAGGGCCTGCCCGGCGGGTACAGGCCGCTGAGAGCCCTGTCCACCAGGGCCGCCGACCACCTGAGTTCCCCCCACGTTTGCTCCACCCGGTTCGGGTCAAAGGATGGCCGGCTCGCTGCGGCCAGCACCCCGCCGGTGTCCACCTCCACCACCACCGCGGCTCCGGAGCCAGGGCCCAGGGCCCGCCACGCGGCGCGTTGCACCGAGGAGTCCAGGGTGGTGACCACGTCCAGACCCCTCCGCACCCGTCCCAGGCGCCGTCCCAGGTCCTCCCACGGTCCGGCTTCCGCGATCCCCAGCAGGTAGCTGTCCGCGGACGCCTCCAGGCCCGCTTTGCCCAGGAGGAGGCTGCGGTAGCCCACCGGGTGCGCGAACACGTCCCCTTGTGGGTAGACCCGGACCGTCCGTCCTCCTCTTCGGAAGGAGTACGCCAACACCGCCATGTTGCGGTCAAGGATCCTTCCGCGGTAGACCTGCTCCTCCGCCAGCAGGACCCTGGGGTTGGAGGGGTGGCTCGCGAGGTCCGGGCCCCGCACCACCTGCCAGTACGCGGCCCAAGCCGCCACCAGGCACAGAAGTCCCACGTGGAGCGCTGCCAGTCTCCAGACCCAGCGGGTCACCGCTCGCCCTCCTGCCTGCGCAGTCCGAGGACGAGCCCCAGAATGGACAAGTGGCTTACCAGGGCCACCCCGCCGTAGCTCACGAAGGGCAGCACGAGGTCTGAGGACGGAACCAGGCCCGTGGCGCCGCCCGCGGCGAGCACGGTTTGGGCCGCCACCGCGGTGGCCGCACCCGCCGCCAGCAGCCTTCCGGAGGGGTCCTTTGCCTCCAGGCAGATCCGAAAGGTCCGGCCTACCCACAGCGCGTACGCCGACAGGACCGCCGCCACCCCGGCAAAGCCCCACTCCTCACCTAGGGCAGCCAGGGCCATGGGCCCCACGGCGCCGGGTACCAGCTCAGGATGCCCGAGCCCGGGGCCCGCACCGAACAGGCCGCCCGCGCCCAGGGCGAACAGCGCCTGGGCCACCGCGTAGCCCGCGCCCGCGGGGTCCGCCCACGGGTCCGCCCATCCCACCACCCTCTCCCACAGGTGCGGGAAGCTCCGGTACGCCACCACACCCAGCCCCGCCACCACCCCGGCCAGTTGCAGCACGGGGCGGGCTTTGCCCGTGGCGCAGTACGCCATGGCGAGCCCGGTCCACGCCAGGACGGCCGCGGTGCCCACGTCCGCCCGGGCGGCCGACAGGGCCACCGTGGAAGCCCACAACAGTGCCGTCAGCGGCCGCACCGTACCGTGCTGCAGTTGCACCGCCGCCCACACCACCAGAGCCACCTGCACCGGCTCCGAAGCCAGCTCCCACGGCAGGCGGGAGGGCGGCAGCCCGGGGCCCAACCACCGGGCGGCTCCCGACCACACCCAGGGCGAGGCCGTGAGCACGGCCACCAGAGCCGCGGCAGCCGGTTCGACAGCCCGCAGGCGTGGGGGCGAAGCGCTGAGGCGGGATGCCACCAACATGGCCGCAAGGCCCGCGCACGCCCAGGCCGCGTGGTAGGCCACCAGCTGCGGCTGCGTCCGGTACGTGTTCACCAGGCCCAGGGCCACCAGCATGCCCGTCAGGGGGACCAGGACCCTGTCCGCCGCGCGGGCGGCTCTGTCCGCCGCAGCAAAACTCAACAGCGCCGCGGCCACCCACAGCAGGGCCACCGGCGGGTCCTGAACGTCCCTGGCCCCGTGCACCACCGCCGTCCCCACGAGCCCGATCCCCACCACGAGGCCGTGCAGCTCCCACCGGGCGCCCACCGGTCCTCCTTACACCGCGCTTCGCCCTTCCACGAACCGCAGGACCGTGGACCCCAGGCGCAGGCGGTCTCCGTGCCGGAGGGGCGCCGGGACCTCGAGCCTGCGGTCGTTGAGGTAGGTGCCCGCGGCGGAACCCAGGTCCTCCGCCCAGAAGCCGTCCGCCCGCGTCACCAGGCGCAGGTGGCGGGGGCTGGCGGCGGTGTCGTGGAGCACCACGTCGCTGTCCGGAGACGTCCCCACCACGGTGGTGGGCTGTACCGGGAAGGCTCGCCCTATCTCGGGGCCCGGTCCCGCCTCCACCACCAGCAGCGCCACGGGAACCCCGCGCCCGGAGGCCGCCCGCACGTCCTCGCCCACCGCTCGCACCACCCGGTACAGGAACAGGAACAGCCCCGCCAACAGCAGGTACCGCAGCGCCTGCAGCCAGTCGGTCACGGCGCCTCCCGGTACTCCAGGACGGCCCCGCCCAGCTGCACGCGGTCGCCGTGGCGGAGCCGGCACCGCACCACCCGGCGGCCGTTCACGTACGTGCCGTTGGTGGAGCCCAGGTCCACCAGCTCCGTCCCCTCCGGCCCCCGCTGCACCCGGGCGTGCTGCCTGGACACGCCGGGGTCCGGCACCACCAGGTCGCAGCCATGCGCGCGCCCCAGGACGTACACCCCCTGCCGCACCAACAGCACCGCGCCCGCTCCCGGCCCGTCCACCACCCGCAGGACGGGTGCCACACCGACGCTGTACACCCGGGTGCCCGGTTCCACGCTAGTCCGCGGCTACCTCGTGCCAGGCCAGCCGGGAGGGCTCCCGGCCGGGGCTGGTGGCCTCCCGCAGCTGGCCGCACGCGGCGAGGATGTCCACTCCCCGCTCCACCCGCACCGTCACGGGGACGCCCTGGGCGCGCAGGGCGTGCGCGAACGCCCTCACCCGTTCCACGCCCGGCCTGCGATAGGGCAGGGAGGGGACCGGGTTCCAGGGGATCAGGTTCACGTGGCAGAGCACTCCCTTCAGGCGTTCCGCGAGGGCCCGGGCGTGCGTGGGGGTGTCGTTCACCCCTTCCAGCAACACGTACTCGAAGGTCACCCGCCGCCCGGTGCGCGCCACGTACTCCCGGCAGGCGTCCAGCAACTCCGCCAGAGGGTAACGCCGGTTGACGGGGACCAGCTGGCTGCGCAGGTCGTCGTCCGGCGCGTGCAGGGACACCGCCAAGGTGAACCCCAGGCGCAGCTCCGCCAGCCGGCGGATCTGCGGGACCAAGCCCACGGTGGACACGGTGATCCGGCGGATGCCCACGTGCAGCCCGTACGGCGCGTTCAGCAAGCGCGCCGCGCCCACCGTGGCGTCCAGGTTGGCCAGGGGCTCCCCCATGCCCATGAACACCACGTGGGTCACGCGCTCCCCCTGGGCCTGCTGCATCACGTGGACCTGGTCCGTGATCTCCCCCGCAGTCAGGTTGCGGCCCAGCCCGCGAAGCCCGGTGGCGCAGAAGGTGCAGCCCATGCCGCAGCCCACCTGGGTGGACACGCACGCGCTGCGCCGACCGTCCGCGTACCGCATCCATACGCTCTCCACGGTGCTGCCGTCCTCGCAGGCGAGGAGGTACTTGGTGGTGGTGCCGTCCGCGGAGGTGGTGCGCCGCAGCACCCGCAGGCAGCTAAGCCGCGCCCGCTCCGCGAGCCGCCGCCGCAACGCCAGGGGCAGGTCCGTCATGGCCTCGAAGCCGCGGGCGCCGCGGCCGTGCACCCACCGCGCCAGCTGGCGGCCGCGGTAGCCGGGCTCGCCCAGCTCCTCCACCCAGCGGACGAGCTCCTCCTCGTCCAGAGACCTGAGGTCGGGAAGGTGGTGCGTCATCGCCGACGCAGCCTCGCCACGAAGTACCCGTCCGTGCCGTGGCGGTGCGGCCAGAGGCGGAGGGTGCCGTCCGGGGCCTGTAGGGTCCCTCCCGCCCACGGGACCGCGAAGGGGTCGGGGACGAACCGCCCGGAGCTCAACAACCATTCTACGACCTCCTCGCCCTCCTCGGGCTCGGTGGAACACACGCTGTACACGAGGACCCCGCCCTCCCGCACCGCGTGGCTGGCGCCCTCCAGGATCTCCCGCTGCAACGCCGCCGCCTTGGGCAGGTGTTCGGGCTGCACCCTCCAGCGGATCTCCGGACGCCGCCGCACCACCCCGAGACCGGTACACGGCGCGTCCACCAGCACCCGGTCCGCCCCCCGTACGTCCAGCTTCCGGGCGTCGCACCGCCTCGCCTCCAGGCACGTCACGCCCAGCACCTGCGCCCGGCGGGTCAGCACCTGGACCTTCCCCGGGTGCACGTCGCACGCCACCACCCGGCCCCGGTCGCCCATGAGGGCTGCCAGGTGGGTGGCCTTGCCCCCGGGGGCCGCACACGCGTCCACCACCAGCTCACCGGGCTTCGGGTCCACGCCGTACGCCACCACCATGGCCGCCTCGTCCTGGGCCACCACCCACCCTTCTCCGGCCATCGCGAGACGCGGCCCGAGGGAGCCCCGCACCCGGACCGACTCCGGCAACGCCCCGGGTTGTACGTTCAGACCCGCCTCCTGCAGGCGCTGGGCCGCGGTGCTGGGCGACGCCCGCAGGGTGTTCACCCGTAGGTGGGCGGGCGGAGGCGTGTTGTTGGCCTCGCACAGAGCCCAAACCTCCCCCTGCGGCCACCGGTGGAGCCACCGCCGCACCAGCCAAAGGGGGTGGCTCTGCAGAACCGCCAACCGCTGGTCCGCCTCCTCCGGGGGAGGGGCTTCCCCTTCCCGCGCGACCCGGCGTAGCACCGCGTTCACCAGGTTGGCGGTGCCCCGGTGGCCGTACTGCTTTGCCAGCTCCACGCTGGAACTCGCCGCCACCGCCCCGGGGACCGCCCGCAGGAACAGCAGCTGGTAGGCACCCAGCCGCAGAGTCTGGCGAACCGCCGGGGGAAGGGCGGCCAGGTCGTGGTCGCAGCGGTGCTGCAGGGTCCAGTCCAGACGTCCCCTCCACCGCAGCACGCCCAGGACCAGCTCCGTGGCCAGCTCCCGCTCCCCGGGCGGCAGGTCCGACCTCGCCAACGCCGCCTGCAGGGCCACGTTGCTGAACGCTCCCTCCAGCTCCACCCGCTGGAGGATCCGTAGGGCCAGCTCCCTTCCGGTGCGCGGGGGCTCATAGACCGTCCGGGCCGCGCGGGTGCGCGGCCCGGACCTTGGCGCTTGAGTTTTCCCGCTCACTCCCGGGACATGTGCCGGATGGCCAGCAGGCGCAGCAGCTCCACGATGGCGCTGGCCGCCGCGGCCACGTAGGTCAGGGCCGCGGCCCCCAACACCGCCTGCACACCCGCCAGCTCCCGCGGTGTCACCAGCCCGTGGGCCTGAAGGGCCAGAGCCGCCCTGCGGCTGGCGTCGAACTCCACGGGCAGGGTGATGAGGGTGAAGGCCACCACACCGAGGAACAGCAGGATCCCCAGGTCCATGAGCCAGCCGCCCGCCCGGCCCAGGAACATCCCGATGATGAACAGCCAGATCCCCAGCTGCGAGCCGATGCCCGCCACCGGCACGATGGCGTTGCGCAGCGCCAGGGGCGCGTAGTTCTCGTGGTGCTGCAGGGCGTGGCCGGCCTCGTGGGCCGCTACCGCCAGGGCCGCCACGGACGGCGTGCTGTACACCTCCGGGGACAGCCTCAAGGTGCGGGTCCGCGGGTCGTAGTGGTCCGACAGCATCCCGCGCACGGGCTCGATGCGCACGTCCCGCACCCCGCCGAGCTGCAGGATCCGGGCCGCCACCTCCGCGCCCGACAGCCCCACACCTGCGGGCACGCGGCTGTACCGCTGGAAGGTACTCATCACCTTGAACTGCGCCCACAGGGCGAACCCGAAGGCCGCCAGGGCCAGCCAGAACAGAGGACCCCCGTAGAACAGCATCGCGTCACCTCCCGATCTATTCTAACCGTCCGGATCCGCGGCTTCCCTCCCGCCCGAATGGAGCCGGTCACCGGGCTTCAAACGGTAGCCCCGGGCGTACTCACTTCCCGACATCCTCCTTCCGCCCGGGGGCTGGACCTCCAGCACCTCCACGGCCCCGCGGCCCGTGGCCACCACGAACCCTGTTCTTCCTACCTGCAGCACTTCTCCCGGATGTCCTTCCCCCTCCACCACCCGCACCCTCCAGACCCTTAGGGCGCGGCCGTGGTGGAAGGTGTGGGCCACGGGCCAGGGGTCCATGGCCCTCACGAACCGGTCCACCTCCTCCGCGCTGCGCTCCCACGGGACCAGGCCGTCCTCTTTGGTGAGCTTGCCGCAGTACGTGGCCTGCGCGGGGTCCTGCGGCTTCGGCTCCACCCGGCCGCGCTCCAGGGCCTCCAGGACCTCCAGCAACAAGGAAGCACCTTCCCGCGCCAGCCTCTCCTCCAGGCTGCCCGCGGTGTCCTCGGGGAGGATGGGGACTTCCTTTTGGCCCAGGACGTCCCCTGCGTCCAGTTCCGGGGTGACCCGCACCACCGTCACGCCCGTGGTGGGGTCGCCGTGACGGATGGCCGCCTGGATGGGGGAAGCCCCGCGGTACTTGGGGAGCAGGGACGGGTGCAGGTTGACGCACCCCAGGCGCGGGAGTTCCAACAGCCACTCGGGCAGGATGCGGCCGTACGCCACCACCACGCCCACCTCGGGAGCCAGGGCCTGCAGGGTTTCCCGCACGTCCCTCAGCCTCTCGGGCTGCAGCACCAGGAGGCCCAGCTCCCGGGCCCGCACCGCCACGGGCGGGGAGCTCAGGCGCCGGCCTCGGCCCGCGGGCCGGTCGGGCTGGGTCACCACCGCCACCACGGGGTGGGCCCCTGCCACGGCCTCCAGGGAGGGGACGGCAAAGCGGGGCGTGCCCAGGAAGAGCACCCGCATCCCGTCCCTCAGCCCACCACCTCGCCCACCAGCTCGGAGCCTGCGGTGTGGATGTCCGCGGGGCTCTGCACGCGGTCGGTAATGAGGATTCCGTCCAGGTGGTCGATCTCGTGTTGCAGGATGCGGGCCAGCCAGCCCTCCGCCCGCACCGTCACCCCTCGACCCTTCCGGCTCTTCCCCTTCACCACCACCCTGCTGGCCCGCGGCACGTGGCACAGGATCCCCGGGAGGGACAGGCAGCCTTCCTGGGCGACCTCGGAACCTTCCGCGGAGGTGATCTCGGGGTCCGCCAGCTGGATGAGCCGTCCGTCGTACTCCGCCACGATCACCCGCAGGCTGTACCCCACCTGCGGGGCCGCCAGTCCAACCCCCGGCGCGCGCCGCATGACCTCCACCATTTCGTCCATGAGGCGGACCACCTCCGGGGTCACGCGACCCACGGGCTTCGCCTTCTTCCGGAGGATGGCGCCTCCCGGGCTGTCCAGGGTGATGATGCGCATGGCGTTCCTCGCCTCGACCCGTCCCTAAGGATAGCGTGGCCCAAACACCGCGCCTACAGCAGTTCCACGGGGTCCACGTCCACCGCCACCCGCACGTCCCGAGGCCTGCGCCAGCCGTCCACGGCTTCCCGCAGGGCGTCCCGAACCTGCCCGCCGTCTGGCCCCCTCACCAGCAGCCGCCACCGGAACCATCCCCGCAACGGGCTGTACGGCGCGGGAGAAGGTCCCAGGACTTCCGCGCCGCGCACCCGCTGCGCCAGCTCGCCGGCTGCGCGGGCGGCCCGGTCGGGTTGCCGGGAGCTGGTGACCACGTGCACCAGGCTGGCGAAGGGCGGGTACCCCCAGCGCCTGCGCTCCTCCCACTCCTGCTGGTAGAAGCCCACCACGTCGTGGGACGCGGCGGCCCGGATGGCCGGGTGCTGGGGCTGGTACGTCTGCACCACCACCTGCCCCGGACGGTCCCCGCGGCCCGCGCGGCCTGCCACCTGGACCAGCTGCTGCAACGTCCGCTCCCCCGCCCGGAAGTCCGGCAGGGAGAGTGCCACGTCCGCGGCCACCACGCCCACCAGCCCCACCTCCGGAAGGTCCAGGCCCTTGGCCACCACCTGCGTCCCCACCACCACGCGGACCTCTCCGGCCCGTAGCGCCTGCACCAAGCGCACGTGCGCGCCTTTGCGGGACAACGTGTCACGGTCCGCGCGGGCCACCGCCAGCCCGGGGAACATGGCCTTCACCGCTTCCTCCACCCGTTGGGTCCCCGGGCCGAAGGTCCGCAGCTGGAAGCCGTCGCACTCCGGGCACGTGCTGGGCGCTCGTTCGGCCCGGCCGCAGTAGTGGCAGCGGAGGGTGCGGGTGGTGAGGTGGAAGGTCAGGGAGACCGCGCACCGGGGACAGCGGGGCACGTAACCGCACTCCCTGCACACCACGCAGGCCGCGTATCCCCTGCGGTTGACGTACAGCAGGACCTGGTCTCCCCTCTCCAGGTGCGCCCGCAGCGCCTCCTGCAAGGTCCTGCTGAACACCGCCTGGGGCGGCTCCCCCCGCATGTCCACCACCTTCACCTCGGGCAGGGGGCGACCCGCCACCCGCTGCGCTAGCCGAAGACCCTGCCAGCGGCCCGTCTGCACCCACCACAGGGTCTCCACGGAGGGGGTGGCGCTCCCCAGCACCGCGGGCACGCCCGCCCTGCGGGCCCGCTCCACCGCCACCTCCCGGGCGTGGTAGCGGGGGACCTGAGGCTGCTTGTACGCGGTCTCGTGCTCTTCGTCCACCACCACCAGGGCCAGCCGCGAAAGCGGCGCGAACACCGCGGAGCGCGTGCCCACCACCACGTCGTAGTCCCCCGCCTGCAGGCGGCGCCACGTGTCGAACCGCTCCCCGGCGCCCAGCTGGCTGTGCAGCACCGCCACCCGGTCGCCGAACCGGCTCAGGAAGCGCGCCACCGTCTGGGGTGCCAGGGTGATCTCGGGGACCAGCACCAGCACCTGCCCTCCCGCGGCCACCGCGTCCGCAGCGCACCGCAGGTACATCTCCGTCTTGCCGCTCCCCGTGACCCCGTGCAGGACGAACACCCGGTGCTGTCGGGCGAGCAGCGACCCCCGCACGGCCTCGTACGCGGCCCTCTGCTCCTCCGTGAGGTGCGGGGCCGGCGCGTCCTCCCGGTACGCCCCCCGCAGGGGGTCCCGGGTGAACTCCACCACTCGTTCCTCCACGACCCCCCTTCGCACCAGGGCCTTGACCGCGCCCTCTCCCACGCGACCCACCAGGTCGGAGCGCACCATCTCTTCCTGCTGCAGGAGCCGCTGCAGGGCCGCGGCCCGCTTGGGCGCCCGGCGGCGCCACAGGTCCACGAGTTCCCAAGCGCGCTCCGCGGGCACCGCAAGCCGCACCACCTTCCGGCGGGCCGGCCTCGCAGGAGCCGGCAGGCCCACCAGCTCCCACTCCACGCAGCCCTCCCTGCGCAGCCGCGCCAAAGCACGTTTGAGCTCATGTGGTTCCAGCCCGCACGCCAGCTCCGCCTCGGTGGCAGGGCCCTGCCGCAGCCGTTCCACCAGCCGCGCCACCCCGGGGTCTGCCGCCGCGGGCTCGCGCACCAGGCGGACCCGGCGCGCCAGCCGCGACAGCGCTTCGGACGGAAACGCCGCCCGCAGGGCGTCGCGGGGCCCGGCCAAGTACCGGTCCGCCACCCACCGCGCCAGGGCCCACGCCTCACCGTCGAACAGGGGCGTGCGGGACAGCACCTCCCGCACGGGCAGCACCCTGTCCACCGGGGCCCGCGCTTCCTCCCCCACCACGAAACCGGGGACGGTGCGGCCCGCGAGGGGCACCAGGACCCGGGAACCCACGGGCAGAGGCTCCAGTTCCGGGGGTCGGAGGTAGTGGAGAGGGCCCGTGATGGGTGCGGGCAGGTCGGGGACGACCAGGACGAACACCGAGATCACCCCGAGGCCGCCGGCGCGGTCAGGGCGCGTGGGGCAACGGTTGCAGCAGGCCCCGTACGGCCTCCAGGATCTCCTCCGGCTCCGCCATCCTGCCCCAGCCCTCGCGGCCGGACGCCAGCCGGCCGTAGTTGGGCCCCACGAAGCGGTAGCCCATGTCCTTCAGGGTCTGGACGTTCCGGCGCGTGGCGGGGTGCAGCCACATGGGCTCCGCCATGGCCGGGGCCAAGAGGACAGGGGCCCGGGTGGCCAGCACCACCGCGCACACGGGGTCGTCCGCCAGACCCACGGCCAGCTTGGCCAGGGTGTGGGCGGTGGCGGGTGCCACCACCACCAAATCCGCGCGCTCGCCCAACGCCACGTGGGGCTCCGCGTCAGCGCCGTGGGGGTCCCAGAGGTCCGTCAGCACCGGGTGGTCGGAAAGGGCCCGGAAGGTGGCCTCGCCCACGAACCTGCGGCCCGACCGGGTGAGGGTCACCCACACCGAAGCCCCCTCCCGCCTCAGGGCGCTCACCAGCGCCGCGGCCTTGAAGGCGGCCACCCCGCCGCACACACCCACCACCACCGTGCGGTCCCTCACCGGGCTCGCTCCATCAGGGCCCGGGCAAGCCCGCACAGGGCCTGGGTGACCTCCTCCCGCTCCCACCGGTGGGTGTCCACCACCACGTGGTACGGGGACAGGTCGTCGAGGTCGATGCCGTAGATGGCCCGGTACCGCCGGCGCTCGCTGGCCTCCCGCCGCTGCAGCTCCTCCAGGGCCACCCGCGGGTCCACGCCCTCCCGCTCCGCCACCCGCTGGGCGCGCACCTCCAGGGGTGCCCGCAGCCACACCTTCATGTGGGCGGGCACGAACCACCCGCTGAGGCGGGAGTCCACCACCGCGTCCCCTTCCCGCGCCATCTCCACCTGCAGGCGGTCCAGCTCCCGGTCGATGGAGTGGTCCTGCTCGGCCATCTCCGAGAACCGCAGCAGGTTCACGCCCCGCTCCTGGGCCCACCGCCGCATGACCTCCCCCGCGGACAGGTACCGCAGGCCCAGCCGCGCCGCCAGGGCCTTGGCCTGGGTGGTCTTGCCGCTGGCGATGAGCCCGCTGACGGTGATGATCACCACACCCTCCGGGACCGCTACGCTTCCTCCGCCTCCTCCGCCGGCTCCCGGGACAGGAAGCGGTGCGCCACGGTCTCCGGTTGCACCGCGGAGAGGACCACGTGGCCGCTGTCGGTGATCACCACCGCCCGCGTCCGCCGGCCGTACGTGGCGTCGATGAGCGACCCGTTCTCCCGCGCCTCCTGGATGATGCGCTTGATGGGCGCGCTGTCGGGGCTCACGATGGCCACGATCCGGTGCGCGGCCACCACGTTGCCGAACCCGATGTGGATCAGCTTGGGTTCCACGGCCTCACTCCAGGTTCTGCACCTGCTCCCGAATGGCCTCCAGCTCCGACTTCATCTCCAGCACCGCCTGGGTCACCTCCAGGTCCGCGGCCTTGGACCCCACCGTGTTCACCTCCCGCTGCATCTCCTGCAGCAGGAACTCCAGCTTCCGCCCCACCGCGCCGTCCCGGGACTCCAGCAGGCCGCGGGCCTGCTCCAGGTGGCTGCGCAGGCGCACCAACTCTTCCCGCACGTCGCAGCGGTCCGCGAACGCCGCCACCTCCATGGCCAGCCGCGCCTCGTCCGGCGGAGAGTCCACGTTCAGGCCCCGCAACAGGGCCGCCACCCGCTCCCGCAGCCGCTCCGCGTACGCCTGCGGGAGCGCCTGGGCCCGCCGCTGCACCGCCTCCACCCACTCCTCCAGCCGGGCCACCCGCTCCCGTAGATCCTCCGCCAGCCTCGCCCCCTCCTGCTCCCGCATCCCCACCAGAGCCTCCAGGGCCCGCTCCAGCCCCGGGTACAGGGCCTGCCACGCGGCGTCCGCGTCGGGCCGGGCCTCCTCCACGCGGACCACCTCGGGCAGGGACAGCAGCGCCGCCAGGGTCGGCGAGTCTTCCAAGCCCAGGGTGCGCCGCAGGTCCTCCAGGGCTTGCGCGTAGCGCCGCGCCAGCTCCACGTCCACCGCCACCGTGCGGGCGCGCCGCCCCGGTTCCTCCCGCACCACCACGTCCACCCGACCCCGGCGTACCCGGCGGGCCACCTCGGCCCGAACCCTTTCCTCCAAGGCTCCCAGATCCTTGGGCAGCCGGACCGTCACCTCCAGGAACCGGTGGTTGGTGGAGCGCACCTCCACCCACCACCGCCCGCCCTCGGCGTCCACCTCCGCCACTCCGTACCCGGTCATGCTGCGGACCACTGGGCCCCTCCCGCGCGCTGCCGCCGGCACTAGTATGATAAGCCCCGGATGCCAGCCGCCCCTCCTCCCTCCACCTTCGACAGCGTGGTCCTGGCCGCGGTGGCCCAGGAGCTGGCGCAGCGCCTGCCCCTGCGGGTGCTGCGGGCGGAGCCGGGCGGCCCCCACGAGGTGCTGCTGCGCACGGAATGCGGACTGCTGCTGCTCAGCGCGGACCCGCAGTGGGCCCGCGTGCACTTCACCCGCCGCCGGCCGCAGGGTGTACGGAGTTCCTCTTTCGCGGACCTCCTGCGGGCACGCCTGGTCGGGGCCCGGATCGTGCGCGTGCACCAGCCCGCCTTCGAGCGCGTCCTGGAACTTTACCTGGAAGCCCCAGACGGTCCGTGGCGGCTGGTGGCAGAACCCATGGGCAAGCACGCCAACCTGGTCCTGGTCCGGGAGGGCCGGGTGGTCGGTGTGGCGCGGCCGGTGCCCCACCACCGATCCCGCGTGCGGCCCCTCCTCCCCGGCCTGCCCTACGAACCGCCACCCCGCGACCCACGGCCCACGCCCGCCCAGGTGGACCCGGCCTCCCTGGAAGCGTGTCTTGCGGCCGCGGGCGGGCCGCTGTGGCAAGGGATGCTGCGGTGCGTGGCGGGCATCGGACCCCTGCTGAGCTACGAGCTGGCCTGGCGCACGGGAAACCCTGAGGCGGCGCAGTGGGACTCCCAGCGGATCAGGCAACTGAGCGAGGAGCTGCTGGCGTTGGCCGCAAGGGTGGCCTCCGGCCGGTTCGACCCGCGCGTGTACGGGACCCCCTTGCAGCCGGTGGCGTTCTCGCCCTTCCCGTACCGCTGCCTGGAAGGTCTCGCGTGCTCGGCGGTGTCCATGAGCGAGGCGGTGGAGCGGGTGCTGGACGCCCGGGCGCAGGCGGCACACCTGCACGCGCGTCGGTCCAGTCTGCTCAGCCGCATCCGCACCCTGCAGTCCCGGAAGGCGTCCGCTTTGGAAGCCGTGCGGCGGGAATGGGAGCAAGCGCAGGAGGCCGACCGGCTGCGGGAGTGGGGCCAGCTGTTGCTGGCCTACGCCCACCAGGTTCCCCGCGGTGCCGCTTCCGTCACCCTCCCCGGCCACCACGGCGAGCCCGTGCACATCCCCCTGGACCCCGCCCGCAGCGCGGTGGAGAACGCCCAGGAGCTGTTCCGCCGTTACGCCAAGCTCCGGGCGGCCTGGCGGTCCCTGCCGGAGCGGGCACACGCTCTGGAAAAGGAGCTCGCGGCCCTGTACACCCTGCAGGTGTGCGCGGAGACCGCCTCCACGCACCAGGAGCTGGACGCGGTGGAGCTGGATCTGCCCGGGCCGCGCAGGGACCACAGAGCCCCGCCGGCTCTTCGGGCCGCGCGGACGTTCACCGTGGACGGCTTCGCAGTCCTGGTGGGCCGCTCCAACCGCGACAACGACCGGGTGACCTTCCAGCTGGCCTCTCCTCGGGACCTGTGGTTCCACGCCCGCGGGCTTCCGGGAGCCCACGTGGTGCTCAAGACAGCTGGCAGGACTCCCCCGGAGGAGACCGTGCGCCGCGTGGCCTCCCTGGCCGCGTACTACAGCACGGGCCGCCACGCCACCGCGGTGGACGTGGACTGCACGGAGCGCCGCCACGTCCGCAAGCCGCCGGGGAGCCCTCCCGGCTTCGTCACGTACCGAGAGGAGCGCACCCTGCGGGTCCCCCCGCGCCCACCGGAGGAGGTCGGAGCCGTGGACCACGAGCCTCCCGGCGAGGCTCGCGAACCCTAGGCGGGCTCCTCGATGACCACCTCGTCCAGGCCGTCGGTCTCCACCAGGCGCACCGTGACGCGCTCCCGGGACGAGGTGGGGAGGTTCTTGCCCACGTAGTCGGGCCGGATGGGCAGCTCCCGGTGGCCCCGGTCTACCAACACGGCCAGCTGGATGGCGGCAGGCCGACCCAGGTCCATCAGGGCGTCCAGGGCCGCCCGCGCGGTGCGGCCCGTGTACAGGACGTCGTCCACCAGGACCACCGTCTTCCCCTCCACGTCGAAGGGGACCTCCGTCCGAGCCACGGTGGGACGGTCGGGCAGGCGGTCCAAGTCGTCCCGGTACAAGGTGATGTCCAGCACCCCCACGGGGACGGGAGCTCCCTCGATGCGCTCGATGGCGCCGGCCAGGCGTCGGGCCAGCACGTCGCCTCGCGTCCGGATGCCCACCAGGGCCAGGTTGGTGATGCCGCGGTTGCGCTCCAGGATCTCGTGGGCGATGCGAACCACCGCCCGCGCGATGGCCTGGGCGTCCATCACCTTGGCCTTGGGCCGCATCAACGCCGGTCCCTCCCGCTGCTGTGGGTTCGCCGCAGGCCGTCCAGCACCTGCTGCAGGTCCTCCGGCAGCGGGGCGGTGAACTCCACCACCTGGCCCGTGCGGGGGTGGGTGAAGCTCAACCGCCAGGCGTGCAGGAACTGCCGCGCCAGTCCCAACTCCCCGCGCCGCCCGTACACCGGGTCGCCCGCCACGGGGTGACCGAGGAAGCGGGCGTGCACGCGGATCTGGTGCGTGCGGCCGGTTTCCAGGTGGCACTCCACCAGGGTGTAGTCCCCCAAGCGCTCCACCACGCGGAAGCGGGTGACGGCCGGCCTCCCTTCCGGGCGCACCGCCATCCGCTGCCGGTGCACGGGGTGGCGGCCGATGGGAGCGGACACGGTGCGCTCCTCCCACGGTACCGCACCGCGCAGCAGGGCGAGGTAGGTGCGGCGGGCGGTGCGCCGGGCGATCTGCGCGGCCAGCGCCCGGTGCGCGGCTTCCGTTTTCGCCACCACCACCAGACCCGAGGTGTCCTTGTCCAGGCGGTGTACGATCCCCGGCCGGGAAGGGTCCACCTGGGACAGCCTCCCCAGCCTGGCCAGCAGGGCGTTCACCAGGGTCCCCCGGGGTCGGCCGGCTCCCGGGTGCACCGCCAGCCCCGGGGGCTTGTCCACCACGGCCAGGTCGTGGTCCTCGTACACCACGGGGACCGGCAGGTTTTCGGGCACCACCGCCTCGGGCGGAGGCGGGGGTGGGACTTCCACGCGCACCAGCTCCCCGGGCCGCACGGGGCGGCTGGGCTTCGCCACCGCCCCGTCCACGGTCACCCGCCCTTCCAGCACGAGCTCCTTGGCCTTGGACCGGGTGATCCCCGCCACGCGGGCCACGTACACGTCCAGGCGCTGCCCCGCGGCTTCCGCGGGCACCCGGCAGGTCAGGACGGTGCCTTCGGCCGCGGTCTCCACAGTGCGTGAGTCACCCGTCCTCTTCTGCGGGACTGGTCCACGCGTGGCCCCCTGCGGCCTGCCCCTGCCGGGCCCGCCACAGGCCCGCCGCACTGGCCGCCGCCACCACCGCCGCGGCTACCTGACCCCAGGAGAACGTCCCCAGGACCGCGGGGGCCACGTGGGGTTCGGTGAAGAACTCCGCTGCGAACCGGGCCACGCCGTGAAGCAGCAGGTACGTGAGGGCCAGCTGGCCCGGTCCGGTACCTGCGCGGTCGCCGTGCTCCAGGAGCCTGTAGGCCGCCAGCGACGCCACCGCCAGGTACACCGGCACGGGGTGGCGCAACCGGCCCGCCACCTCCACCGCCCACGGCAGGTCCGTGGGCCTGCCCACGAACAGCCCTCCCCACAGGGCACCGAGCGATCCCACCGCGTACCCCAGGGCCGCGGGCGCGGCCAGGGCGTCCAACGTCCGCACCCAGTTTCTGCCCCGCAGGACGCGGCACGCTACCACAACCCCGCCTGCCCCTCCGTAGAAGGCCAGACCGCCGTCCCGCCACACGGCCACAGCCCGAAACGGCTCCGCGACGTAGGCGCTCGGGTGCGCCAGGATGTAGCCGGCCCGGGCGGCCACCAGCCCCGCCACCAGCAGGGACAGACCCAGATCCAGGGCTTGCGCCTCGGACAAGCCCAGTCGGGAACCGCTGCGCACGAACCGCCAAAGCCCGGCCGCAAAGCCCAACAGCAGGAAGAGCCCGTAGGAGGAAACTCCCACGGGCCCGAGTTGGATCAGGGTAGAGCCCACCGCACCTCCTACCGCCCCGAGGACCGCAGGCTGCCCAGAGCCAACAGCACCCCGCCCGCCACGATGCACGCGTCCGCCACGTTAAAGATGGGCCAGTGGGGGAGCTGGAGGAAGTCCACCACGTACCCGTACCGGATGCGGTCCGCGAGGTTGCCCGCCGCCCCGCCGAGGACCATCCCCAGGCCCACCCGGACCAGGGCGGACGTGTGCCAGCGGTCCCGGTGGTGCACCACCAGCCAGGCCGCAGCCACCACCGCGGCCAGGCCCACCACCTCGTTGGCGCCGCTGAACAGCCCGAAGGCGATCCCGGTGTTGCGCCACAGGGTGAGCCGCAGCACCGGAGGGAGCACGGCCACCGAAGCCCCGAAGTCCATGGAGCTCAGGACCGCGGCCTTGGACAGTTGGTCTGCGGCCACCACCAGCAGACCGGCGGCCACGGAGTCCGGCCGCAGGGTCCGGGAAAGGTGACCCGTCAGCCGGACCAGCCGTTCCCGGAGCCGCTCTCCCGCTCCTGCTCCGCCTTGCAACGGATGCATAGGCTGGCGAAGGGGAGGGCCCGGAGCCGCTCCACACCGATGGGGCGTCCGCACCGCTCGCACACGCCGTACGTGCCCTCGTCCAGCTTGCGGAGGGCGTCCTCCACCATGCGCAGCATGCCCTGCACGGAGGTCTCCAGGGCGAAGCCCTTCTCGCGCTCGAAGGCCTCCGACGCCACGTCGCCGTAGTCGTCCTCGTTGGCCGCCTCCACCAGCCCGATCTCCTCCACCTGCTGCAGCCGCTCGCCCAGCGTGGCCAGCTCCTGCAGCAGCCGTTCCCGTTCCGCCAGCAACAGCTGGCGGAACTCCGGGTAGTCCGCCCGGGTTACCGGCTGCACCTGCACGTCCTCCGGTCCCGCCACGGGCGTGCGGGAGGGCGGGGGGGACGGGGTGGGCGAGGGCAGGTCCAGACGCGGAGGCCGAAGCAGCACGGACCCCGCCGGAGCCGTTCCCGAGGCCCGCGCCGGGGAGGAGACCTGAGCGGGCTGCCGCTGCGGCGTCCGTCCGGACTCGCCCTGCGCCCGGGCGGTCTTGGTGGCCTTCGGCGCGGCTTGGCGGGTGGCCGTGCGCGACCGAGGAGCTGCCTTGCCGGCCGTCCCCTTGCGGACCTCCTTGCGCTTCGCCGTGCTCGTCTTCTTCTTCGCCATCCTCGCCCCCGTACGTCGTCACCGACCCGACGTACCTAGTCTCCCGACGCCGCGGACACCGCTCCCATTCCCGCCGGCTTTTCTTTCAACGCCTCCTCCACCGCAGCCTCCGCCAGGAGCGCCGTGGAGTCCAACACCGGCACGGGCCACTCCCTGGCCTCCACCACCAGGGGGACCTCCGTGCACCCCAGCACCAGGGCCTGCGCGCCCCCTTCCAGCAGCTCCCGGCCCGCCTCCCGCACCCACCCGCGCACCCGGGCGCCCAGGTCGCCCGCCTTCACCGCGAAGATGGCCCGATCCACCAGCTCCTGCCGGGAGGGGGAGGGCACCACCACCTCACATCCCCGGCGGCCCAGGGCCCTTTGGTACAGCCCCGCCACCACCGTGGCACGGGTGGCGAGCAGGCCGACCCGGGAGAACCGACCAGCCCGCTCCGCCACCACCTCCGTGATGTCCAGGACCGGGATGCGCACGCTGCGGCGGATGCTGTCGAGGAAGTGGTGCGCCGTGTTGCACGGAATCACCAGAAAGTCCGCACCCGCCCGCTCCAGGTTCCGGGCGGTGGCCACAAGGGCCGGGGTCGGGTCTTCCCCGCCATGCAGGATGCACTGGGACCGGTCCGGGATCTGGGGGTTGCAGTCCACGATCACCCTCAGGTGGTCCTGGTCCCGGCGCGCCGGGGTGAGGTCCACCAGCTTCTGGAAGAAGTCTGCGGTGGCCCTTGGCCCCATCCCGCCGAGGACGCCTACAGTCCGCGCCATCCGGAGCCCTCCCGCCCACACAGTTTCCGGGACGTACTCGGGGAGCCAGGTACCGGCGGGCCCTGGCGCTTCATCTTAGCACAAACCCGCAAGAGCCCCCCAGGGGCGTCAGCATACGGGGCGGAGGGTCACCCCCACCCGGTGGCCGAGGACCGCGACCTCGGTCCGCAAGTCGCCCACCCCCTCCCCCAGCTCCAGGGACTGCGCCAGCACCTCCTCCGCGATGGCCGCGTGGTGCTCTCGAACCGCCTCTGCCACCTCCGGCGGTGCGGACAGGAACAGGGCGATCCTTTGGTCCACCCGGAGGTTCGCCTGGCGGCGTACCTGCTGCAGCTGGTGGACCAGCTCCCGCGCCAACCCCTCCCGCCGGAGTTCCGGAGTCACGTGGGTGTCCAGCACCACCACGAAGCCCCGGCCCGCTTCAGCCACGAACCCCTCCGGTTCCCGGACACGGACCTCCACCTCGTCCGGCCCCAGCTCCACAGGCTGCCCGTCCAGGTGCACCACCACCCGACCCTGGGACGCCAGCTTGCGGGCTTCCTGCGCAGGAAGCCCCCGCAGGGCCGCGGCCAGGGCGTGCACCCTCTCACCGTAGCGCGGTCCCAGGACGTCGAACCGGGGCCGGACTTCGTAGTCCACGAGGGGGCTGTCCTGCGGGGCCAACTCCACCTTCTTGCAGTTGAGCTCCTCCGCCACGTGCGCCACCAGCTCCGGGTACCGGTGCAGCCCCGAGGCAGGACCCACCACCACCGCCGCAGGGAGGGGCTGGCGGACCCGGATGCGGGCCCTCGCCCGGGCGGCCCGCCCCAGGCTCACCACCCAACGGGCCTCCTCCATGGCCCCCTCCAGGTCCGGGTCCTGCCACTCCTCCGCGACCTCGGGCCAGTCCACGAGGTGCACGCTCACCGGGGCTTCGGGGTCCACCGCGCGCACCAGACCCTGGTACAGCTCCTCGGACAAGAAGGGCGCGAGGGGCGCCATGAGCTTGGCCGTGGTGACCAGCGCTCCGTACAGGGTGTGGTAGGCGCTGGCCTGATCCTGGGCGTCCCTTGCCTTCCAGTACCGGCGCCGACCCCGGCGGACGTACCACGTGGACAGGTCCTCCACGAAACGCTCCACCGCCCGGGCCGCGTCGGTGGGGTTGTAGTTGTCGAAGGCGTCCGTGGCCTCCTTGACCACCGCGCTCAGGCGGGACAGCAGCCACCGGTCCAGGGCCGGGCGCTCCCGCGGTGGAGGGGCGGGCCAACGCGAGGGGTCGAAGCCGTCCAGGCTGGCGTAGGTGGTGAAGAACACGTAGGTGTTCCAGAGGGTCAGGAAGAACCGCCGCACCACCTCCTCCACCGCCGCGGGCCCCAACCGCTTGGGGATCCCCGGAGGGCTCACGGAGAAGAAGAACCACCGCAGGGCGTCCGCCCCGAACCGCTGGATGAGGCTCCACGGGTCGAGGACGTTGCCCCGGCTCTTGCTCATCTTCTCGCCGTGCTCATCCAGGACCAGCTCCAGGCAGACGCAGTTGCGGTAGGCGGGCCGGTCGAACAGAAGAACGGAGATGGCGTGCAGGCTGTAGAACCAGCCCCGGGTCTGGTCGATGCCCTCGCAGATGTAGCCCGCGGGGAACGACCGCTCGAACCACTCGCGGTTCTCGAAAGGGTAGTGCCACTGCGCCACGGGCATGGCCCCGGAGTCGAACCACACGTCGATGAGGTCCGGGACCCGCCGCATGAGCTGCTGGCAGCGGGGGCATCGGAGCAGGACTTCGTCCACGTAGGGCCGGTGCAGCTCCAGGGGCTCGGGCAGGTGCACGGCCATCTGCCGGAGCTCGGCCAGGTTGCCCACGCAGTGCTGGTGGCCGCACGCCTCGCAGACCCAGATGGGCAGGGGCGTGCCCCAGTATCGCTCCCGGGACAGGGCCCAGTCCACCACGTTCTCCAGCCAGTTGCCGAACCGGCCCCGCTGGATGTGTTCGGGCACCCACCGGATCTCCTCGTTGGCCCGGAGCAGCCGGTCCTTGCACCGTGTCACGGCCACGTGCCAGCTCGTGCGGGCGTAGTACAGAAGGGGGCTGTCGCACCGCCAGCAGAAGGGGTAGGTGTGTCGGTAGGTGCCGGACCGGTAAACCAAGCCCCGGGCCCGGAGGTGCTCAATGATGTCCGGGTCCGCGTCCTTGACGAACCGCCCCGCCCAGGGCGGCACCTCCTCCGTGTACCGGCCGTCCGGCCCCACGGGGTGGAACACGGGCAGCCCGTGCTTGCGGGCCAGCGCCATGTCCTCCTCGCCGTACGCAGGGGCCATGTGGACCACGCCCGTCCCCTCCTCGGTGGTGACGAACTCCCCGGCCCAAACCCGCCACAGGTTCTCCTGCTCGGGGTAGAAGCGGAACAGGGGCTCGTACCGGATCCCCACCAGGTCCTCCCCGCGCACCTCCTCCACCACCTCGTAGGGACCCTGCAGGACGGCGTCGGCGAGATCCTTCGCCAACACCAGCACCTCGTCCCCCTGCCGGACCTTCACGTACGCCACCTGGGGGTGGACCGCGCACGCCACGTTGGCGGGCAACGTCCACGGGGTGGTGGTCCAGACCAGAAGCGCGGTGCGGGGGTCGTCCCGCAGGCGCAGCCGCACGTACACCGAGGGGTCGTCCGTCTCCCGGTAGCCCAGGGCCACCTCGTGGCTGCTCAGGGGCGTGCCGCACCGGGGGCAGTAGGGCACCACCTTGTACCCCTGGTACAGGAGCCCTCGGTCCCACAGCTGGCGCAGGATCCACCACACGGACTCGATGTACTCGTCGGAGTACGTGACGTAGGGGTTGTCGTAGTCCAGCCAGAACCCGATGCGCTCGCTGAGGCGGACCCACTCCCGCTCGTAGCGGAACACCGACTCCTTGCACCGGCGGTTGAACTCCGCCACCCCGTAGGCCTCGATGTCCCGCTTGCTGTTTAGGCCGAGCTCCTTCTCCACCTCGATCTCCACGGGCAGCCCGTGGGTGTCCCAGCCCGCCTTCCTGGGGACGTAGTACCCGCGCATGGTCCGGTAGCGGGGGATGGCATCCTTGTACGCCCGGGCCAGGACGTGGTGCACGCCCGGAAGCCCGTTGGCCGTGGGCGGGCCCTCATAGAAGGTGAACTGGGGACGCCCCTCCCGCGTGGCGAGGGTCTTGCGGAAGACGTCGTGCTCGGCCCAGAAGCGCAGGATGCGCTCTTCCATCTCCGGGAAGCTCACCCGGGGTGAAGCCGGTACGAACCCCATGGCCCTTGTCCTCCTGAAAGCTCGAGGCCCGTCCTCTCCGGGACGGGCCTCTGCCCGCGGTACCACCCCGCTTCAGGCCACTGCCTGCTCTCTGTCGGAACAGGAGGGCTAGGCGCGTCCCCAAAATCGCGCCAGCGATTCTGGGGCCGTCTAGCCTCCGATTCCGCCCTCCGGATCACGGTGGAGGCTCCGTCCTCGGCTACTCCCGCCGGTTTCGCCGGGAAGCTCCGGGGGGATCTTCACGCCGCCCAGCCCACCGCCTCCCACCGCCGCGGCTCGCTCTAGGACCTCCCTGCGGCGCTACTCGTCCCCGTCCTCGCCTCGTGTGGGCATTGTAGCCTAGTGGATGAGTGCTCGGTCAAGGAGGAGCGCAGGGAACCGGAAGGAGCACCGCGTATCTGTCCACCAACGTGACCGGGAGGGAGTCGCCATGGGCATCCGGAAGGCGGGCTGGATGGCGTGGCTTTGCGTGGCGGCCCTGCTCGCAGCGGCCGTCCCTGCCCGTGCGCAGCCCCACGTGCTGTCCGCGGACCTCCTGGTGTATGGGGCGACCCCCCAGGGGGTTCTGGCCGCGGTAGCCGCAGCCTTTCGGGGCCTGCGGGTGGTCCTGGCAGAACCCACCCCGTGGGTGGGCGGGAGCTTCTCGCAGAGCTGGCTCAACACCTTCGACCTGAGCTGGGACTCCGCAGGCGAGCTGCTGTACGGGGGACTCACCCGGGAGTTCGTCCGCAGGATGGGGTCCACGGACGGGGTGGACGTGCGCAGGGCGGAGCGGGTGCTGCGCGACCTGCTGCACGCCGCGGGCGTGAGCCCCAAGCTCCACTGGCGGCTGCAGGACGTGGAGGTGGGCCGAAACCGCATCGTGTCCGCGTCGTTCTCCACGCCCGAGGGGCGGGTGGTGGTGGCTGCGGATGCCTTCGTGGACGCCACCGACCTGGCACAGCTGGCCGCGGCCGCGGGCGCCCGCTTCACCGCGGGCCGGGAGGACACGGGGCTCGACCGAAGGTCCATGGCAGCCGGCCTGGTAGTACGCCTGCGGGGCCTGTCGTGGGCGGACCTGTCCGCCGCTGCGTGCCCCGCGAGGCCCTGCCCCCAGGGCAGCGGTCGGAGGCCTCACCTGGTGTGGGGGTTCAACGCGCTGCT
>CAYTFH010000001.1:219067-385299 GCA_964437095.1 uncultured bacterium
GCCCCCAGGGCAGCGGTCGGAGGCCTCACCTGGTGTGGGGGTTCAACGCGCTGCTAACCCGGTACGTGCCCAGCGACCCCGCCCGGTTCACCCTCCGCGGACTGGAGCTCGCTCTGCAGGGAGACGGCAGCGTGCTCCTCAAGGGCCTGCAGGTGTTCGGGGTGGACGCCACGGACCCGGACTCGGTGGCGGCCGCCTACCGTCAGGCCCAGGCAGAAGCGGCGCGGGCCGTGAGGTTCCTGCGGATGGCTGCGCCGCACCTGTTCGGAAGCGCGGAGCTGGTGGCCACGGCTCCGGCCCTGTACATCCGGGAGAGCCGGCACCTGGTGGGCCGCTACCGGCTGCGTGCGGACGACGTGTTGTACGGCCGCGACTTCCCCGACACCGTGGCCGTGGGTGGCTACCCGTTGGATGGCCAGGCTTACTATGCGGGCGAGTCTCCCTACCTGCCCGGCGTCCCCGCCCCGTACGGGGTTCCCCTGCGCTCCCTGCTGCCCGAGCGCCTCGACAACCTCCTGGTGGTCTCCCAGGCGGCCTCCTTCGACTCCGTGGCCGCCTTCTCCACACGGGTTGTACCCCTGCAGATGGCCCTAGGCGAAGCTGCGGGCATCGTCGTGGCGGTGGCGCACGGGCTGGGACGGCCCCCCTCGGTGTTCGTAGAGAGCGCGCCTGCCCTGCACCAGCTCCGGGCTGCCCTGCGTTTGGCCGGGCTGCGGCTGGACGCGCCGCGGAAGGTCGCCACGGAGGACGTTTTGGACCCCGCCTACCCGGAAGCGGTGGAGCTACTGCGCAGGGGGCTGTTCAACGGCTCGTACTCCATCCGCGGCGGACTCCACCTTCGCCGGTGGATCTCCGTGCGGGAGTGGCTGGAGAACCTGGAGCACTTCTTCAGGGCGAAGGGATCGGACGCGGCCCTGGACACCATCCAGGCCGTCCGCCTGGCCTCTTACCCCACCTTGGGTTACCCCCTGCCCGCGTCGTCCGCCGTGGCCCTGCTCCGCGCCCTCGGCCTGCCCGCGCCGGGACCCTTCGACTCCCGCGCCCTCACCCGAGGTCAGGCCGCGTCCCTCCTGTGGGGCGCCTTCCGGCCCCTGCTGGAGGCGCAGCAGCCGCGCCAAGACCTCCAGGGCTCCGGCTGCCGGGAACTGTGGGCGATGACCGTGTGCCCGCGGGGGAGTGCGGAGGGCCGCGGCCGGTGACGTCCCAGCCGCGGCGCCTCCGAAGGAGAGACTCAGGATCCGGGTCAGTCTCCCGCTTCCCGCATGAACCGCTGCAGCGCCTCCACCAGCGCTTGCACCTGCTTCACGACGTCCTTGGTGCTGGGGTACTCGCCCAGGCCCTGCAGCTCCTTCTGGATCCGGACCAACTCCCGGTAGCAGTTCAGCGCAGCGTCTCGAACGGCTGTCCGTACGGCCACCTCCATCACCTCCTCGCCGCCAGCGGTCTAGGCGTTCGAGGCCCTGCGAGCCCTATTCTAGACCACCGGGCCTCCGATTCGCGAACGTCTCTCGGACACGCTCCCGGCCGCGCCGCCGCTGCCGCGGTACCGACAGGGGCTCCCGGGCCGCCTCCAGAGTGCGGCGCAGGTCGTCGGGCATGGCCACCGCCCGGCCCTGGCGGTCGCAGCACACGTGCCGGGTGAACCCTTCCGCCAGCAGCTGGGCGTCCCGACAGACTGCGTACCGGAACCGGGCCGCGCGGCTGGACACGTCCTCCAGGGAGCAAGTCACCTCCACCGTCTGACCGAAGGCCGCGGGAGCGCGGTAGGTGACCCCGAGCTCCACCACGGGGAGCCGCACCCCGGCCTGCTCCAGCTCGTGGTACGGGACGCCCAGGCGTTTCAGGAACTCCACCCGGGCCGCCTCCATCCACACCACGTACACGCCGTGGTGGACCACGCCCATCTGGTCCGTCTCCGCGTACCGCACCTCCAAGGGCAACACCACGCGCAACGCCACTCCCTCCAGGTCCGTTGGTGGGCGGAGCAGGATTCGAACCTGCGGCCCCGTCCTTGTAAGGGACGTGCTCTGCCCCTGAGCTATCCGCCCGTGGTGCCGGAGGTGGGAGTCGAACCCACACGGGCTTGCGCCCACCGGATTTTGAGTCCGGCGCGTCTGCCAGTTCCGCCACTCCGGCGCCGGCGTCCCGAACGCCTCCGACGCGCCCTCATTTTAACTCCTCGGGGAGGGGGAAGGTGCCCAGGTACTCCCGGAGGAAGACGCGCCGGCACCGCGGGCGGGACCAAATCGCGAGCGCGGCCTCCAGCCCCGGGTGCGGGAGGTGGACCGCGCACCAGGTGGCTGCGGCCAGGAAGCCCACCCTGCGCGTCTGCGCCCGCACGTACGCCCGGTATCGGCGGTGCGCAGCTTCCAGGGGCGCGCGGCCCTCCAGCACCGCGGTGAGCAGGGATCCCACGAGCCATCCCGCGTGCAGGGCGCTGCGGATCCCCTCACCCGAAAGCGGCAGGCACAAGCCCGCGCTGTCGCCCACGGCGAACACCCGCCCCGCTCCGAGCCAGCCGGGGCCCACGCCCAGGAACCCGCCGTGGTAGCCTTCGGGGCGCAGCCCGAAGCGCGCCGCGAACTGCTCCAGATGCGGCCCCAGCTGGGTTCGGGCGCGGTAGGACAGCACCCCCAGCCTCAGCCGGTCCCCGCACGGGAACGCCCAAGCGTACCCGTCGGGCACCACGTCCGGCCAGAAGAAAAAGTGCAGGCCCGGTGGGAACGACGCCCGGACTTCGGTCTCGAGCCCGAACCACCTCCACCGGGGGCCTGCCACGGACCGGCGCGGGCGCGCTGCCACCGCCGGTTGACCGGAGGGGCGGCCGAGCCTGGCACGCCAGCCGGTGCAGTCCGCCACCAGCCCGGCCTCGAACCGTCCCGCGGAGGTGTGCACCCACCGGCCGTCGAACGCCCACACGGTGGCCTGCACGAACTCTGCCGCGGTGTGCTGCCAGGCCAGGTGGCAGAAGCGTCGGTAGTCGAAGGTGCAGAAGGGCTCGTCCAGCTCCCACACGAACTCCCGCCGGCGGGTGTGCACCACCAGAGCGGCGTGCACCTGCTGGATTGCGGCCGCGGCCCCGGCCCTGGAGATGACGGACACGGGAGCCGCGCACGCGGAGGTCTGACCCTCACCCAGGGCGAGGCGGTCGGCCACCACCACCCGGCCCTTGACCGCCTGGGCCACCGCGAGCCCCGCGAAGGAGGCTCCGGCCACCAGCACGTCGTACCTCACGGTACCGGGCGCGCGTGTTCCAACTTCCACGTTCCCTGGAAGGCGGGCAGGCGGACCCGGGCCCGGCGTTCTACCCGGATCTGTAGACCCAGCCCCCTCAGCGCCTCCACCACGCCCCCCCGGATGTTCAGAGCGCCCTCCAGGGTCGCGGGGTCGCCGATGGCCTCCAGCACGTACGGGGGAGACAGCCTGCGCATGTTCACCAGGATGGTCCCGCCCACCTGGCTGAACCCGCTGGTGGCCACCACCCGCTGGCCGTTCACCGCCACCGCCTCCGCCCCCGCGGCCCACAGCTCGTTGGCCAGCACCACCAGGTCCTGGTACTGCACCACCACGGGTCCTTGCGGGGGCGGCTGCCGCGGTTCCGCCACCCGGACCGCCACGCCGGGTCCCTCCACGGGGACGAGGCCCAGGGCCACCCGCAGCTCCTCCACCTGAGCCCGCAGGGCCTGCGCCGCGGTCCGCCCGCTGGCGGCAGCCTGCTCCATTTCCCGGACCCGCTCCTGCAGGGCGGCCACCTGCTCCTCCAGCTGCCGGCGCGCCTCCCGCTCCTGCCGCAGCATGGTGGCCAGGGCGTACAGGTTGCGGGTCCGCACCTCCGGCTGCTCCCGGATGTGCCGGCTGGCCCGGACCTGGGTCACCATCAAGAACCCGAGAAGGCCCAGCATGGCCACCGCCGCCCACCGCAGGGCCACCACGGCCCGGTGGGAGGTCTCGCCCGGTGGCGCCGCGGCCCAAAAGCCCTGCAGCCTCACCGCGCCAGCACCTCCCGCACGGCTCGCTCCAGCTCGCGCTCGCCGTTGTCTCCCAAGAACGGACCCGCGTGCACCCGCAACAGGCCGCCGTCCCGGGTGACGAAGGCAGTACTGGGCAACCCCACCACCCGGAACCAGCGCAAGGTGTCCCCCTTGGGGTCGTGCACCGAGGGGAACGGCACGCGGAACTCGCGGACGAAACGCAAAGCGTCCTCCAGGTCGTCCAGGACGTTGACCCCCACGAAGTGCACGTCCGTTCGGTGGCGCTCCCACGCCCGGGCCAGCACGGGCATCTCCGCCCGGCACGGCACGCACCAGGACGCCCAGAAGTTCAGCACCACGGGCTTGCCCCGGAGCTGCGCCAGGTGGAACTCCTTCCCGTCCAGGGTGTCCAGCACGAAGCTGGGGGCTGCGGGCAGCTTAGCGGAGGTCACCCGGTCGGGGGCAGGCGCGCGGGGCTGGCTGAACACCCACACCAGGGCCAGAGCCAGGAGGGGTAGGGCGAACCAGATCAGGCGCCGCACAGCGCCTCCAGTTTAGCCCACGGGGCTGGGGGCTACAGCTCGTCCTCGGAGGAGGCTACCACGCGGGCGCGCTGGCCGGCCTGGTACTCCCGCAAGCCCTGCTGGAGGGCCACCCACGCCAGGGTGGCGCACTTGATGCGCACAGGGAACTTCCGGACTCCCTGCAGGGCCACCAGGTCCCCCAGCTGCTGCTCGTCCGCGGGTTGGCCGTGCATCATGCCCTTGAACCGGTCCACCAGGTCCTGGGCCGCGGCCAGGGTCTTGCCCCGCACCGCCTCCGTCATCATGGACGCGGACGCCTGGCTGATGGAGCAGCCCCGGCCCTCGAACCGCACCTCCTCCAGCCGGCCGTCCCGCACCCGGGCGTACAGGCTGATCTCGTCCCCGCAGGACGGGTTCACCCCTTCCACCGCGATGTCCGCTCCTTCCAGCTTCCCGCGGTTCCGGGGGTGGGTGTAGTGGTCGAGGATGATCTCCCGGTACAGTTCTTCCAGCATGCCCAGGGCTCCCGGGCCTAGGAGGACAGGCCGAAGAACGCCCGCACCCGCTCCAGGCCCCGCACCAGCGCGTCGATGTCCTCCGGAGTATTGTACAGGTACACGCTGGCGCGGGCGGTGGCCTGCACCCCCAGGGCCCGGTGCAGGGGCTGGGCGCAGTGGTGGCCCGCCCGCACGCACACCCCTTCCCCGTCCAGGACCTGTGCCACATCGTGGGGGTGCACCCCTTCCAGGCTGAAGGCCACCGCACCGCCCCGGCTCTCGGGGTCCTTGGGCCCGTACACCCGCACACCCGGGACCTCCGCCAGCTGGGCGAGGGCGTACCGCACCAGGACCTTCTCGTGCTCCCGGATCGCCTCCATGCCCAGGGACCGCAGGTAGTCCACCGCCACCCCCAAAGCGATGGCGTCCGCGATGTTGGGAGTCCCTGCCTCGAACCGGTGCGGGGGCGGCTTGTAGGTGGACCGCTCCAGCTCCACCCGCTCGATCATCTCCCCGCCCCCGTGGAAGGGCGGCATGGCTTCCAGGAGGTCCTGCCGGCCCCACAGGGCGCCGATGCCCGTGGGCCCGCACATCTTGTGGCCCGAGAAGGCCAAAAAGTCACATCCCAGCTCGTCCACCCGGACGGGCATGTGGGGCACGCTCTGGGCGCCGTCCACCACCACCACCGCGCCCACCGCGTGGGCCCGCTCCGCGATGAACCGGACGGGGTTGATGGTCCCCACCACGTTGGACTGGTGGGTGACGGCCACAATGCGGGTCCGCTCCGTCAGGCACCGGTCCAGGGCGTCCAGGTCCAAGGTGCCGTCCTCCGGCCGCACGGGGAGGAACCGCAGCTTAGCGCCCCGGCGCTGGGCCAGCAGCTGCCAGGGCACCAGGTTGCTGTGGTGCTCCATCTCCGTGACGAGGATCTCGTCCCCGGGCCGGACGTGGGCGTCCCCGTAGCTGTACGCCACCAGGTTGATGGCCTCCGTGGTCCCGCGGGTGAACACCAGCTCCTCGGGGCGGCCGCCCACGAAGGACGCCACCTTGCCCCGGGCCTCCTCGTACGCGAGGGTGGCGCGCTCCGCGATCCGGTACAGCCCCCGGTGGACGTTGGCGTTGTACTCCTCGTAGTAGCGCTGGAGCGCTTCCAACACCACCCGGGGTTTTTGGGACGTGGCCGCACTGTCCAGGTACACCAGGGGCTTGCCGTCCACGGGACGCTGCAGCAGGGGGAAGTCCCGCCGGACGTCCGAGGGA
The DNA here is from genome assembly GCA_964437095.1 of uncultured bacterium. Lineage (GTDB taxonomy): Bacteria > Sysuimicrobiota > Sysuimicrobiia > Sysuimicrobiales > Sysuimicrobiaceae > Tepidifontimicrobium. Next base: position 225,320 of record CAYTFH010000001.1, read on the forward strand.
ATGGGCACCGTCCCCTCCTCCGCTTCAGGAGCCCCCGTGGATGCGGCCCGCGTGGACCCGGGGCGTGGGGTCCACGTACACCACCCCGTCCTCCACCTTGACCGCGTAGGTGGCCACGTTGTGCACCGCGGGCAGGGACTTCACCTGGCCCGTGGGGATGTGGAACCGGGAACCGTGCCGGGGGCACACGGCCATCTCCCCCATCACCGGACCCGCGGACAGGGACGCCTCCTCGTGGGTGCAGGTGTCGTCGATGGCGTAGAACCGCCCGCCCAGGTTGAACACCGCGATCCGCCGGCCCGCCACGTCGAACGCCCGGCCCTTGCGGTCCGGGATCTCCTCCACCCTGGCCACCGCCACGAACTGGCTCACCGGCCCCTGGCCACCTCCTCCAGCAGCCCCCGCAGGGCCGCCACGCGGCCTAGGGGAGCCTCCGCGCCCATCTTCTCCGCCACCTCCTGCTCCAGCCACAACCGTACCCGCTCCAGGGACAGCCGGTCCAGGACCTCCGAGAAGAAGCCCTCCACGATCATGTGCACCGCCTGCTGGCGCGTGAGCCCCCGGGTCTGCAGGTAGAACAGGTGCTGCTCGTCCAGCCGGCTCACCGCGGACCCGTGGGTGCACCGCAGGTCGTTGGCCATGATCTCCAGCTCCGGCTTGCTGTCCGCCCGCGCCTCCCCCGACAGGAGGAGGTTCCGGTTGGACTGGAAGGCGTTGGTCTTCTGGGCTCCGGGGTGAACCCGGATGAGGCCCGCGAACACCGACCGCGCGGAGCCCAGCAGGGCCACCTTGTACAGCAGGTCGCTGGCGGTGTGGGGGGCCTGGTGCTCCTGGAGGGTGTGGACGTCGAAGTGCTGGGCGTCGTCCGCGAAGAACACCCCCAGCATCTCCGACGAGCCCCCGGGCGCGTCCAAAAGCGACTCCACGAACAGCTTCTCCACGGAGGCGCCGAAGCTGGCCACCAGGGTGTGTACCGTGGCGTCCCGCCCCACCCGGGCGCGCACCACCCCGAACTCCCGCACCTGCCGCGGCAGGTCCTGGAGCTGCACCAGACGCAGCTGGGCTCCGTCCCCCACCACCAGCTCCGCCCCGAGGTTCACTAGGCCTCCGCCTAGCCCCGTCCGCCGGTGCACCAGGGTGAGCCGGCTGCGGGGCTCCAGGACCACCAGGAGGTGGGGAGCCACAAACCCCTCCCCGTCCACCCAGTCCACGGCCACCAGGGGTTCCTCCACCTCCACCCCGGAGGGTACGTGCACGAACACCCCGCCGGTGAGGAAGGCCGCGTGCTGGGCGGTGAACGCGCTCTCCTCCGGCCGGCACGTGCTGAACAACGCGGGCTCCACCCGGTGAGGGACCTCCCGCACCGCCGACCGCAGGTCGCAGAACACCACCCCGGCCCGGCGGAGCCCTTCCATGCCCTGGGCCCACGCCACCGCCCCGTTGTGCAGCACCAGGGCGGGCGATCCCTCCGCCAGACCCTCGACAGCCTGGGAGCCCACCTCCGGCGCGGCCTGGGCCTGTACTACGGGAGCGAGTCCGTCCCAACCGAGCCGCTCGGGCGGGGTCCGCCGCCACGCCTCCGCGGTGGCAGGCGGAAGGGGCAGGGACCGGAACAGCTCCCACGCGGCCCGCCTGCGCTCCCACAACCAGGGCGGGTCCTCCCACACGCCCGCCAGACGCTGCAGGGCCTGTTCGCCGAACTCCTCGCGCACCGACACCGCGTCCAACCCGTCCTCCTTCCGGGCACCACTCGCAGACCGACCCCTAGCCCACGGAGCCCTCCATCTCCAGGGCGATGAGCCGGTTCAGCTCCACCGCGTACTCCAGGGGCAGCTCCTTGGCGATGGGCTCAATGAAGCCCCGGACGATCATGTTCATGGCCTCGTCCTCCGGGATGCCCCGGCTTGTGAGGTAGAACAGCTGCTCGTCGCTCACCTTGGACACCGTGGCTTCGTGGGTGATCTGCACGTCCTCCTCGTCGATCTCCATGGTGGGGTAGGTGTCCGACCGCGACCGGTCGTCCAGGATCAGGGCGTCGCAGCGCACCGCGCACTTGCTCCCCTTCGCCCCCTTGTACACCTTCACCAGGCCGCGGTAGCCCGCCCGCCCCCCGTCCTTGCTGATGGACTTGCTCACGATGGACGACTGGGTGTACGGGGCCGCGTGGATCACCTTCCCGCCCGGGTCCTGGTGCTGGCCCGCCCCCGCGAACGCCACGGACAGGATCTCCGCCTTCGCTCCCGGCTCCACCAGGTACACGGACGGGTACTTCATGGTGATCTTGGAGCCCAAATTCCCGTCCACCCACTCCATGGTGGCGTCCCGGTACGCCACCGCCCGCTTGGTCACCAGGTTGTACACGTTCTTGGACCAGTTCTGGATGGTGGTGTACCGGCACCGGGCGCCCTCCTTCACGATGATCTCCACCACGGCGCTGTGCAGGGAGTCCGTGGTGTAGATGGGCGCGGTGCACCCCTCCACGTAGTGCACGTACGCCCCGGGCTCCACGATGATGAGCGTGCGCTCGAACTGGCCCACGTTCTCCGCGTTGATGCGGAAGTACGCCTGCAGGGGGATGTCCACCTTCACCCCCGCGGGCACGTAGATGAAGGAGCCCCCCGACCACACCGCGGAGTTCAACGCCGCGAACTTGTTGTCCTCGGGGGGCACCACGGTCCCGAAGTACTCCTGCACGAGGTCCGGGTACTCCCGTACCGCGGTGTCCGTGTCCACAAAGATGACCCCGAGCTTCTCCCACTCCTCCTTGAGGCTGTGGTAGACCACCTCGGAGTTGTGCACGATCAACCCCTCGGCCACGAAGTTGTGCGGCCCCTCCACCTCGATGTCGTAGACCCCTTCCACGCCCGCTGGGACGATGTGGTCGATCTTCGCGAAGCCCACGAACTCCGTAGTGTGCTTCCGGAAGCTGGTGTCGTGGGCGCTCGAGAAATCCTGAGCGTACTTCCTCCCGCCCAACCGGGCCAAGCGCTCCGGAGAACGACACCCCAGCCGGTCGAAGTCGCCCGCCAGCTGGAGACGGTACCCGGTCACGCTGCGGGTGGGGTCGTGGGGATGCTTCGACTCGAACCGGTGGACCGCGGAGGTGCGGATCCCACAGGTCTGAGCCAGGGCACGGACGTCCTCCAGGAGGGCGTCGTTGGCGCTGGTCAGCACCACGTCGTGGTTGCGGGCACCGTTGCGCACGTAGCCATCCGCGTCCACGTAGCCTCCGAGGAAGGCCAACCGCTGTTCCTCGGGCAGCGTGTAGACCCAAGCGGGGATCCGCTTGGTCCGAGCCTTCCCGCGGAAGCCGTTCTCCCACAAGTCGCGGACCAGGGCGGTCGAGTAAACGGCTAGGCGGTAGGGGTCTCCGTTCCGCGCCTCGACCCCGAAGAGCTGGGCGGTGGTCCGCGGGAGCTCCTGCCGCAACGCGCCGTCGGTCTCGGGGATGGCGAACTCCACCCGGCCCTTGCGGCCGCCCCGCTCCAGGCGCGTAAACCCGTCCCCCACGTACAGGCCCAACCACCCCATGAGGTCCGGGGACGTCTGCTCGGGCAACCGGACCGGCCTCCACCTGCGGGAGGCAGGGTCCGGCCGCTGCAGGGCCGCGGGGCGTCCCAGGTCCGGCAGCCGCTTCGCCACCCCCACCAGGTCGCCCGGCTTGAGCTCGTGCAGGTACTTCCACGTCACCCGGTACCGGCCCCGCTGCTTGCCGGGAGCTTGGTGGCGCTGGAGGACAAGAAACGGGTGGTTGGCGGTAGCGCGCAGGACGCGGCTGCCCACCCGGACCTCGAAGACCTCCCGCTCTCCCTTGTAGGCGGTGGCTCGGACCCGGGCAGGAATCAACCGGCCGGTCTCCTCCTCATAGGAGAAGACCACGTCCCCCGGCTGCACCTCCCGGATGGGGACGGGACCCCTCGTCGTGTACACCCGGGTTTCCCCGCTGAGGCACTCATACTGAGCCCCCACGCCCGCGAGGAACTTGCGCTCCGCCTCCGGGATGCCCAGCCGCTCGTAGGTGTCCTTGATCTCCTTGGGCAGGTCGTCCCAGCTGCGGGCCTGCCGGTCCGTGGGCTTGATGTAGTAGTAGATGTCGTCGAAGTCGATGCTGGACAGGTCCGGCCCCCACGTGGGCATGGGTTTCTTCAGGAACACCTCCAGGCTGTGGAGCCGGAAGGCCCGCATCCAGTCCGGCTCGCCCTTGAGGTAGGAGATCTCCTCCACCACCTCCCGGCTCAAGCCCTTGCGGGACTTGAACACGTAGTTCTCGGGCATCCGGAAGCCCCACTTGTACTGGTCCAGGTCGATCCCCAGGGGGTTCGCCTGCGCCATGGTCCACCTCCCTCAGTGCGCCACCCAGAACACCTTGCCCGCGCGCCGCACGGGCTGATCGCCCGGCGTGGCCGCGGCCACCTCCGCGAACTGCGCCTGCAGCCCCTCGTACCCCGTCTGCTCCAGCTCGTCCGCCAGTTCCGGGCCGCCGGAGATGACGATGCGGCCGTCCAGCATCACGTGCACGTGATGGGGGCGGATGTAGTGCAGGATGCGGGAGTAGTGGGTGATGAGGACGATCCCCATGTTGCCCGCGGCCTTCTCGAACAGCTGGTTCACGTTCTCCGCCACCACCTTCACCGCGTCGATGTCCAGCCCGGAGTCCGTCTCGTCCATGATGGCCATCTCCGGCTCCAGCACGGCCATCTGCAGGATCTCCGCCCGCTTCTTCTCGCCGCCGCTGAAGCCCTCGTTCACGTAGCGGGTGACGATGGTGGGGTCCAGCTTCAACAGCTCCAGCTTCTCCCGGAGGATCTTCTGGAACTCCGCCACGGGGATGAGCTCGTTCTGGTAGCCCCGCCGGGCGGACAGGGCCGTGCGCAGGAAGGACGCGAAGTTCACCCCGGGGATGGCCACGGGGTACTGGAAGGCGATAAAGAGGCCTTCCCGCGCCCGCTCGTCGGGGGTCATCTCCAACAGGTCCCGGCCCTTGTACAGGATCTCCCCTCCCGTGATCACGTAGAAGGGGTTGCCCATGAGGACGTTGGCCAGGGTGGACTTGCCGGAACCGTTGGGCCCCATGATGGCGTGGATCTCCCCCTTGCGGACCTCCAGGTTGACCCCCTTGAGGATCTCCCGGTCCAGCTCCTCCACCTTGGCCCGCAGGTTGCGGATCACCAGGTCGGGTGTGCGGTTCATGACCCCCTCCGCTTTCGGTGCCCATAAATTCTTGACGCCTTCGCTCAACAACCAACCCCCATTCTAGGGGTCGTCTCCGGAAAGGTCAAACCGACGGCAAGGGAAGCCCTCAACTACCGGACCAGGCGGGCGTCCAAGGTGAGGGACTCCAGTCCGGGCTTGAGCAGCTGGGAGACGGGGCAGCCTTCCTTGGCAGCCTCGGCCACCTCCCGGAACTTCCCCTCGTCCACCCCGGTGACCCTGGCCTGGGTCTCCAGGTGGACCCGGGTGATTCGGGGGCCTGCCTCGCCCACGTGTAGGGTGACGGTGGCCTTGGTGTCGATGCGCTCCGGCGTGGCGCCCTCCCGAGAAAGCCGGGCCGCTAGGGCCATGCTGAAGCACGCCGCGTGGGCTGCCGCCAGCAATTCTTCCGGGTTGCTGCCCTCGCCCGACTCGAACCGGGAGGGGTAGGTGACCACGGCTTCCCGCAGGGCCCCGGAGCCCGTGCTGGCCCGCCCGGTTCCCGTGCGTAGGTCTCCCAGCCACGTGGCACTGGCGGTGCGGCTCAACTCCGGCATGGTGACGCTCCTTTCCGGTGGTTTTTCGTGCCCGTAGTTTACCATGGGTCAACCCGCGAGCTCCTGCGCGAGCCGTCGGGCCGCCTCCTCCCGCAAGGCTTTCCGGCTCACCTTGTCCAGGCCGGACCGTGGCACCTGGTCCACCAGCCAAACGCGGCGGGGGACCTTGAAGCCCGCCAGCCGGGCCCGGCAGAAGGCCACCAGCTCGTCCACCGCAGGGGGCGGGCCTGGAGCCGGCCGCACGAACGCCACCACCTGCTGTCCCCACTGCGGGTCGGGCACCCCCACCACCGCCGCCTCCGCCACCGCGGGGTGGCCGCGCAGCACGGCTTCCACCTCCGCGGGGTACACGTTCTCCCCGCCGGTGACGATCAGGTCCTCCCGCCGGTCCAGCACGTGCAGGTACCCCTCCGGGTCCACGTAGCCCACGTCCCCCGTGTGCAGCCAGCCCCCGCGCAGGGCCTGCGCGGTAGCGTGGGGCCTGCGGAAGTAGCCCTTCATCACCGTGGGCCCGGCCACCAGGATCTCCGCCGCCTCGGCCTCGCTGCGGCCCGCGCGCACCCGCACCGGCCACAGGGGCCGGCCCGCGCAGTCCGGACGGCCCGCTGCCAGGTGCGGGTGGAGGGTGGCCACCTGGGACGCCGCTTCGGTGAGGCCGTAGGTGGGAGCCACGGGCCAGCCGGCCCCCGCGGCCTCGCGAACCAGGTCCGTGGGTACGGGCCCGCCGCCCACCAGGACGGCCCGGAGGGTCGGGGGGACGGGACGGCCTCCCCGGGCTTCCAGCACCCGCCGCAACACGGTAGGCACCAACGAAGTGTACGCCACCCCGCGATCCACCTCGCGGTTGAACCCTTCCGGGTCGAACCGGTCGTGCACCACCACCAGGGCTCCGCACAGGGCCGCCCGCCACAGGACCGCCAGCCCCCCCACGTGGTAGAAGGGCAGGACCGCGAGCCACGGGTCGTCACAGCCGCAGCCCAGGTGCAGGTGGCTGGCGAGAGCGCTCCACAGGTGGTTGCCGAAGGTGAGCTGGACTCCCTTGGGCTCGCCCGTGGTGGCGGAGGTGTACAGGATCCCCTGCACCGCGCCCTGCGGGTAGTTCTCCCGTAACATCACCCGCTCCGGCGGGCTTTCGGGGAGCAGCTCCGGGTGGTCGGGGTCCACGCATACCACCGCACGCCACCCGGCCTCTTGGGCCCGTGGGTACAGGTCGGGCTCCGTCACCACCAGCTCGGGTCGGCAGTCCTCCAGCCGCCACCGCAGCTCCGGCGGAGCCAGCCTCGCGTGGAGGGGCACGCACACCGCCTGCAGCCTCGCCAGGGCGTGCACCAGCACCACGAAGGGGACTCCGTTGTGCAGCAGCAGGGCCACCCGCGCTCCCCGCCGCACCCCGAGCCCCGCGAGCCTGCGGGCTACCGCCCCCGCACGCCCGTGGAGCTCTCCGAAGGTCAGGCGCACCCAGCGCCACTCCACCGCGGGCCGGTCCGGCTCCACACGCGCGCGGTGCGCCAGGGGGTCGGGGAAGGTCATACCAGGTAACTCAGCGCCAGCAGGCTCCCGTAAAACAGGTGCAGGCGGGCGGTGTCCCGGAGGGCCGGGTTCAGGCTGGCACCGTCCTGCGTCCACACTCGCCACGCGGTGCGCGCCACGAGCGGCGCAGAAAGCCAGGGCAGCCAGAAGGCGGAGCCCGCCTGCGACCTCAACACCCACGGCCAGACCAGCGCCCCAAGCCAGCACGCGGTGTACTCCACCCGGGTCCCCACCGGCCCCAGCCGCACCGCCAGGGTGCGCTTGCCCGCTTCGGCGTCCGTGGGGATGTCCCGGAGGTTGTTCACCACGAGGATGGACGTGCAGGTGAGCCCCACGGGCACCGCGGCCCACACCGCCTCCGGCCGGAGGCTGCCCGTCTGCACGTAGTCCGTGCCCGCCACCGCCACCAGCCCGAAGAACACGAACACGAACAGGTCTCCCAGCCCGCGGTAGCCGAACCGGGGGCCCGCGGTGTACGCCAGCCCCGCGGCCACGCACGCCAGGCCCACCAGGACCAGGTGCCAGCCCCGCAGCCACACCAGGTACAGCCCCGCGGCGCACGCCAGGCCGAAGGCCACCCACGCACCACCGAGCACCTGCTGGGGCGTCAGCAGCCCGGCCGCGGTCACCCTCAGTGGCCCCCTGCGCGGTTTCAGGTCCGCGCCCTGCAGGAAGTCGTGGGCGTCGTTGCTGAGGTTGGTGCCCACCTGGACCAGCACGGCCACCGCCAGGGCCGCCAGGGTCGCGGGCAGGTGGAAACTGCCCGCGCGGGCCGCGGTGGCGCTGCCCACCAGCACGGGCGCCACCGCGGCGGGCAAGGTGGCGGGCCGGGCGGCCCACCACCAAACCCTCCAGCCGGACGGGCGGTGCAACTCAGGGGAAGCGGGGGAACTTGGAGAAGTCGGGCTTGCGCTTCTCCAGGAAGGCATCCCGGCCCTCCTTGGCCTCGTCCGTCAGGTAGTACAGCAGGGTGGCGTCCCCGCCCAGCTGCTGCAGCCCGGCCAGTCCGTCGGTGTCCGCGTTGAAGGCCGCCTTCAGCAGCCGGATGGCCAGGGGGCTCTTCTCCAGGATCTCCCTCGCCCACCGCACCCCTTCCTCCTCCAGCTGGTCCACGGGCACCACGGCGTTCACCAGGCCCATCTCCAACGCCTGCTGGGCGGTGTACTGCCGGCACAGATACCAGATCTCCCGGGCCTTCTTGTGGCCCACGATGCGGGCCAGGTACGTGGACCCGTATCCCGCGTCGAAGCTGCCCACCTTGGGGCCGGTCTGGCCGAAGATGGCGTTGTCCGCGGCGATGGTGAGGTCGCACACGGTGGCCAGCACGTTGCCCCCGCCGATGGCGTAGCCCGCCACCAGGGCGATCACGGGCTTGGGAAGGGTGCGGATCAGCCGCTGCAGGTCCAGCACGTTCAGCCGCGGGATGCGGTCGGCTCCCACGTAGCCCCCGTGGCCCCGCACCCTCTGGTCGCCACCCGAGCAGAAGGCCTCCCGGCCCGCGCCCGTGAGGAGAACCACCCCGATGGACCCGTCGTCCCGGGCGTGGCTGAAAGCGTCGATCATCTCCATCACCGTTTCCGGTCGGAACGCGTTGCGCACCTCCGGCCGGTTGATGGTGATCTTGGCGATGCCCGCCGCGTCCTCCTCGCCGTGCTCGTACAGGATGTCCGTGTAGTCCCGCACCTTCCTCCACGCGATACGCACCGTGGTCACCTCCGTCCGTTCAAGAGTCAAACCCCTTCCAGCGCTTCCCGCACCGCCTGCCAGGCCTGCCGGTGCAGCTCCGCGTTGCGCCGCCGCTCCGTGCGCACCTGCACCACCTGGAGCCCTCCCGCCCGCAGGGCCTCCCGGACGGCAGCCCGGAACTCCTCCCAGGTGGCCGCAGGCCGGAAGCACCCTCCGAACATCTCCACCGCGGGCCGGAAGTCCAGGCCGTGGGGGGTCCCGAACAGCTCCTCGAAGGCTTCCCCGTGGTCCGCCTGGGGGAGGAAGGAGAAGATCCCGCCCCCGTCGTTGTGCAGCAGCACCACCAGCAGGTCCAACCCGAACCGCCGGGCCGCCATGAGACCGTTGAGGTCGTGGTACAGGGACAGGTCGCCCACCACCAGCACCACGGGCTCCGGGCTCACCGCCGCGGCACCCAGGGCGCTGCTGACCAGGCCGTCGATGCCGCTCGCCCCCCGGTTGGCCAGCACCCGCAGCCGTTTCCGCGAGGGCGGCAGGAAGCTGTCCAGGTCCCGCGCGGGCATGCTGTTGCCCACGTACAGCACGCAGGGGTCCGGCAGCAGCGCCTCCAGCTCCCACGCCACCCGGCCCTCGAAGGGTTCCCGGACGGTCTCGAAGAACCCCTCCAACGCCGCCCGCGCGGTCCGGCCCAGGCGGTGCCACGTGTCCTGCCACTCGCTTCCGGTCCGCGAAGCCACCCGCTCCTCCAGGCGCTGGCAGAACCGCACGGGGTCTGCGACCACCACTCGGCCCGCCACGTGGTCGGGGTCGGGCCAGTCTCCGCCCTCGTGCACCACCACCTGCAGCGCGTCAGGGTGGTTGAGCAGGTAGGTCTGCAACACGCGGGAGGTGGGCAGGAGGCCGAAGCGCAGCACCACCTGAGGCTTGAGGTGCGCGGCCGCAGGCGTGCGCAGCACCGCGTCGTGCGCCTGCACCACCACCGAGGAGTCGTGCGGGCCCGCCCGCACGTGGGAAAGGGGTTCAGCCAGCACGGGGTAAGCGACGCGGCGCGCCAGGCGGGTCACCGCCTCGGGGAAATCGGGCCGGTCCAGGGGGCCGCACACCACCAGCCCCCGCTCCCACCTGGAAAGCCCCTCTGCCAGCTCCGCCAGCACAGCCTCAGGGGGCTCCAGCACGGGGGCCGCGAGCTCCGTGTACGGTGTGCCCTCGGGCTTGCCCTGCGACGCCTCAGGGGAAGCCGGCGGGACCGGGCCGGGCACGGGGACCAGGGGCTCGCGCAGGGGGACGTTCAGGTGGACCGGCCCGGGGGGAGGGCTAGAGGCCTCCGCCACCGCCCGGCACGCCAGGCTGCGGGCGAACCGGAGGGCCCGCTCGTCGGCCTCGGGCATGGGGAGGTCTGCGCACCACTTCACGTGGGTCCCGAACATCCTCACCTGGTCTATGGTCTGCAGGGCTCCGAACCCCCGGACTTCGGGGGGCCGGTCCGCGGTGAGCACCACCAGGGGCACCCGCGCCAGGTACGCCTCCACCACCGCGGGGTGTAGGTTCGCCGCCGCGGTGCCCGAGGTGGACAGCACGGCCACGGGACGCCGCGCCGTGCGGGCAGCGCCTACCGCGAAGTAGCCGGCGCCCCGCTCGTCCAGGAGGGTCCACGTGCGGATGCCGGGGTGCCGCCACGCGCTCAGCGCCAGGGGTGTGGACCGAGAGCCGGGGCACAGGCACAGGTCCCGGACCCCGCAGCGCCAAAGCTCGTCCACCAGGGCGGAGCAGAAGGCGTAGGTGGCGTTCTCCGGCTCCCTCACGGCTCCTGCACGCCAAAAGCTTCCAGCACGGGCCGCAGCTTCGCCTGGGACTCCTCGTACTCCCGGTCGGGCTGGGAGCCCCCCACGATCCCGCACCCCGCGAAGGCCCAGGCGCGGCCCGCCCGTAGCACCGCGGACCGGATGCACACCACCAGCTCCCCGTCCCCCTGTGCGTCCACCCAGCCCAACGCCCCCGCGTACCACCCCCGGGGCATGGCTTCGTGCCGGCGTACCCACTCCCCGGCCGCTTCCACCGGAAGGCCGGCCACCGCGGGCGTGGGGTGCAGCCGGCCCGCCACGTCCAGGACGCCCGTCCCTTCCAGGAGGCGCCCGGAAAACCGGGTGCGCAGGTGCAGGACGTTGGGCAAGGTGACCACCTCCCGCGACCCCCGGCGCAGCTGGGCGCACACGGGCCGGAGGACTCGGTGGACGTGCTGCGCCACCAGCTCGTGCTCGCGCGCCTCCTTGGCGCTGGCGCACAGCTGGCTGCGGAGCCGGGCGTCCTCCTCGGCGGTGGCGCCGCGGCACGCGGTGCCCGCCAGGGCCTGCGCGGACACCACGCCCCGCCGGACCCGGACCAGGGTCTCCGGCGTAGCTCCCAGGAACACCGCGTCCGGGTGGGCCGCCGCGAAGACCGTGCAGGTGGGGTAACGCTGAGCCAGCCTCTGGAGCACGGTCTCCGGGGATGTCTCCGTGGCCAGCTCCACGCAGCGGGCCAGGACCACCTTCTGCAGGGCGCCCGCGCGGCAGGCCGCCTCCGCCCTGGCCACCTCCGCCATCCACCGGCCTGCGGAGGGCAACTGCCGGATCGGGTGAGCCACCGCGGGAGTCGGTTCAGCTTCGTCCGGTTCGTGCAGCGCCCGGAGGGTCCGGTCCACTTGGTCCTCTTCGTCGCCCGGTCCGAGCACGCACGCCAGGGCCAGGTAGTCCGCGCCCCCCACCCGCAACCGCAGCACCCGCGGGACTGCGAGGAGCCCTTCGGGGAACCCTTCCCACAGCTCCGTGTCCGAGCGGCCGAAGGCGAACCCCGCGAAGGCCACCGGCCTAAGGGGCCCCGCCGCCACCACCCGGCGGGCGAGCTGCCCCCAGGCGCGGCCGGCCTCCCGGAACCTGCTCGGGCCCGCCACCTCAACCCTCCAGGCTTCGCCCGCCCCGCAAGCCCAAACCCGTGCCGCGGGCTTCGCCCACACCCAGCCCGGACGGGGCACCGCCCACCCGCGGCTCCCGGGCTCGGCCCGCTGGCTGGCCCACACCAGGACCCCGCCGGCCCGCCTCGCCGTCGACCTGGCCTCCCGCACCAGGTGCACGAACCAGCCCACCAGCTGCGTGGGAAAAGCCGCCACCTGCGCCATCAGCCAGCCTCCGGGAAGCCCACGGACCGCAGGAGGAGCGAGGTCAGTTCGGGCACGCAGACGCTAAGGGGGGTGGCGGGCTCGTGCAGCCAGCGGGCCACCACCTCGCTCACCGCTCCCATCCACACGGTGGCCGCCAGGGCGGTGTCCTGGGGAGGGATGTCCCCGTCCGCCACCGCCTCGTCCAGGTACGCCTGCACCAGCCGGGTCAGCGCCGCCCGCAGCTCCCACCGCCGCCGTTCCACCTGCGGGCTCACGCCCACGGACTCCACGAGGAACAGCCGTGTCAGCGCCTCGTTCTCCTCGAACGCCCCCAGGGCCGCCCCCAGGGCCGCAGACACCCTGGCCCGCGCACCCCGGGCTCCCTCGATGGCCGCGGTCAACCGGTCCACGAGGGTGGCCGCGGCGTCCTCCAGAAGCGTCAGGAACAGTTCCTCCTTGCTGGGGAAGTGCACATACACGGCGCCCTTGGACACCCCCGCCTCCCGCGCCACGTGGTCCACGAGCGTGCCGTGGTACCCCCTGGCGGCGAAGGCGCGCCTGGCCGCCTCCACGATGCGGGCCCGCGTGCGGTCCTTGCGAGCGGCCCGCTGGCCGACGGCAGCTGGACCGGTTGCCATGTCGGTGACCGACTGGTCAGTCACTATTATAGAGGCGGCCTCTCTTCTCGTGGGCCAGGCTTCGGGCGGGAACCCGCTCAGCCCGCGGCCACCGCCAGGGCTTCCGTGGCCGCGCGCGGGTCGAACGCGCCCTCGGCGGCGTACCGAACCATGGTCCGCAGGTCGTCCAAGGTAAAATGCAGCTCTCGCGCGGCCAGGTACATCTCCTGGCTCAGGCTGGTGCGCAGGAGCAGGGGGTCGTCGCTGTTCAGGGTGACCCGCACCCCCGCGTTGTACAGGGCCCGCACGGGGTGCTCCCTCCAGCTGGGGACCAACCCCAGGCGGACGTTGCTGGTGGGGCAGAGCTCCAAGGTAATCCGGTGGTCCCGCAGGTAGGCCACCAGCTCCGGGTCTTCCACCGCCCGGAACCCGTGTCCGATCCGCGTGGCACCCAGCTGGTAGATCGCGGTCCACACCGAGGCAGGACCCGAGAACTCCCCCGCGTGCACGGTGATCCCCAGCCCTGCCTCCCGGGCCACCTCGCAGGCCCGCGCGAACAGCGCCGGCGGGAAGTTCTCCTCGTCTCCGGCCAGGTCCAGCCCCACCACCCCGCACTCCACGCAGGAGGCCGCGATGTCCGCTACCTCCAGGGCGTGTTCGGGTCCCCGCTCCCGGACCACCGTCACCAGGAACCCGCACCGGATGCCGAACTCCTCCTGCGCCTGCGCGCGGCCCTCCGCCATGGCCTCCAGCATGCCGCGGATGCCCAGCAGGGCGAACCCCCGGCGCCCGCCCACCCGCACCTCCACGTACCGCACCTGCTGCTCCGCGGCCTCCCGCAGCAGCTGGTAGGTGATGCGGGCGATGTTCCGGTGGGTGTACAGGCTGTCGGGCACCTTGCCGGCCCTGCCCAGGTAGCGCAGGCGGCGCAGCCGGTCGTAGCCCACGTGGTGTTTGGGGTCGCTGACCAGGTAGGGCTCCGTGAGGCTGGGAGCGTGCAGCTCCTCCGCGAGCCGGCGCAACCGCAGGGAGGTCTCCAGGTGCACGTGCAGCTCCGCCTTCGGCAGCGCGTGCACCGCTTCCCGACTGACCCCAGGCTCCATCCCCGCCTCGGCTGGCCGCTCGCGTCGGGTTGGATTATACTCGCGGGCTGTGGGCCACACAACCTTGACAACTCCCCCCAGATCCCTTCCGTCGGCCCCCCAGGCCGGTGGCCCTGCACGCTTCCCGTGGGGATGGCTGGCCGCAGCCACCGCCGTCAGGATCTTGGCTGTGGCCACGCTGCCCGTGCTGGACGACGAGGCGTACTACTGGGCGTGGTCCCGGCACCTGCAGTGGGGCTACCTGGACCACCCGCCCGCGGTGGCCCTGCTGGTGGCGGCGTCCACGGCGCTCGCGGGGCACGCGCCCTGGGCCCTGCGCCTGCCCAGCCTCGTGCTGGCGGCGGCCACCGGGTGGGTGGTCTTCCGGCTCACCGAGGACCTGTACGGGCAAGCTGCGGCGCGCCGCAGCCAGTGGCTGTTCCACACCGTGCCCCTGTTCTTCGCGGGCGGCGTCCTCGTCTCGCCCGACGCGCCTTTGAACTTCCTGTGGGCCACGGCCGCGTGGGCCGCGTGGCACGGCCTGCGGGGCCGGCGCAGGGCGTGGTGGGTGGTGGGGCTGGCGGTGGGCCTGGGCTTGCAGAGCAAGTACAGCATGGCCTTCCTCGTGCCCGCCCTAGCCGCCGTGGCGGTCCGGGAAGCCCGGGACCGCGGGGTGCGGGAGCTGTACGGCGCGGCCGCCCTCGCAGCTGTCCTTTTCGCGCCCAACTTCTTGTGGAACGCGCGACACGGCTGGCAGGCCTTCCGCTTCGTGCTGGACCGGGGCGCGTGGGTGCAGGCGGAGCCCCTGGGCAACCTGGCCCTCTCCGCCGGCGGGGTGCTGCTGTACCTGTCTCCCGTGCTGGCGGTCTTGCTGTTGAGCGCACCGTGGCTCGGTCCCCGGCCCCAGGAGCGGTTCCTGCGGGCCCTGTGCGTTCCCACCCTGCTGGCGTGCCTGGTGGCGTCCGTGGCCGGGAAGTTCAAACCCCACTACGTCGCCCCCGTGGCCCTGTTGGGGGTGGCAGCCCTCGCAGGTCTGGAACGCCCGCGCCTGAACCCGTGGCGGGCGGCCGCCGCCGCCCTGGGAGCGCTGCAGTCCGCGGCCGCGGTGGTGCTGGCCATGGTCAGTGTCTGGCACCCGGCCGTGCTGGCGGACCAGAAGGGCTGGGACCGCCTGGCGGAACGGATCCTGCAGCTCCCGCCCGACACCGTGGTGGTCAGCACCACCTACCAGAACGCCGGCCAGCTGGCGTACGCGCTGCGGGAGCGCTACCCCGTGGCGGTCCTGCCCGGCCCGCACACCTTCGACCAGTGGAGCCCGCTCGCCCAGTACACGGGCCGGCCGGCGCTGCTGGTGTACGACGCCTCGTCTCCGGCTCCACGGGTCGAACCGTGGTGCCGCGATCCGCAGCCCCTGCCCCACGTCGCCTTCCCGGACGCCTCCCGGCCCGTGCGCACCTTCGCCCTGCTGCGGTGCGCGGAGGTCAGCTGGCCGGCCCGCTGACCTCCGCGGACGACTGGGCGAGCTGGTTCTTCGGCACCACCGCGGCGCGGCTGCGCTGGTGCCGGAAGGGCAGCACGGGGCAGGCCACCCAGTGCCCCGGGGACACCTCCTGGAAGGGCGGCTCCTGCCGGGAGCAGCTCTCCACCGCGTACATGCACCGGGTGTGGAACCGGCACCCCGAGGGCGGGTTCACGGGGCTCGGCACGTCCCCGGGCAGGAGGATGCGCTCCCGCTTCACCTCCGGGTCCGGGATGGGCACCGCGGACAGCAGGGCCTCCGTGTACGGGTGCTGCGGGTTGGCGAACAGTTCGTCCGCGGGAGCCAGCTCCACGATCTTGCCCAGGTACATCACCGCGATGCGGTCGGAGATGTGCTTCACCACGGACAGGTCGTGGGCGATGAAGATGTACGTGAGCTTGAACTCCCGCTGCAGCTCCTCCAGGAGGTTGATCACCTGTGCCTGGATGGACACGTCCAGGGCCGAGACGGGCTCGTCGCAGACCACCAGCTTGGGGTTCACCGCCAGGGCGCGGGCGATGCCGATCCTCTGCCGTTGGCCCCCGCTGAACTCGTGGGGGTACCGGTTCACGTGGTACGGGGACAGCCCCACGATCTCCAGCAGCTCCTGCACCCGCCGCAGCTTCTCCCGGCCCCGGGCCAGCCGGTGGATCTCCAGGGGCTCGCCCACGATGTCCCCCACGGTCATCCGGGGGTTCAGGGAGGAGTACGGGTCCTGGAAGATGATCTGCATGTCCCGCCGCAGCCGCCGCAACTCCTCCTTGTTCAGGCGGAACACGTTGCGCCCCTCGAAGATCACCTCCCCCGAGGTGGGCTCCATGAGCCGCAAAATGAGCCGGCCCGTGGTGGTCTTCCCGCACCCGCTCTCCCCCACCAGGCCCAGGGTCTCGCCCTCCCGCACGGTGAAGGACACCCCGTCCACCGCCCGCACCGCGCCCACGGACCGCTGGAACAGAAAGCCCTTGGTGACGGGGAAGTGCTTGACCAGGTCCTTGACTTCCAGGATGACGTCTCCGGCCATGGCGCGCCTCCTACAGCCCCCGGGTGCTGGCCAGCAAGCCCGCCTGCTCCGCGGCGCGGCGGTCCTCCGGACGGGCGTGCTCGCTGTACAGGTAGCACCGGGCCACGTGGTCCGGGCCCACGGACAGCTCGGGCGGGTCCGCGGTGGTGCACACCTCCATGGCGAAGGGGCAGCGGGGGGCGAAGGCGCACCCCGGGGGCAGGTCGATGAGGCTGGGCGGTTGGCCCTCGATGGGGATGAGCCGCTCGGCCCGCTCGTACAGCTTGGGCACGGAGTGCAGCAGCCCCCACGTGTACGGGTGCTTGGGCGCCTTGAAGATCCGCACCACGTCCGTGCGCTCCACGGGTTTGCCCGCGTACATCACCACCACCCGGTCGCACATCTCCGCCACCACCCCCAGGTTGTGGGTGATGAGGATGATGGCGGTCCCGAACTCCCGCTGCAGCTCCCGCATGAGGTCCAGGATCTGGGCCTGGATGGTGACGTCCAGGGCCGTGGTGGGCTCGTCCGCGATGAGCACCGCGGGGTTGCAGGACAGGGCCATGGCGATCATCACCCGCTGCCGCATCCCCCCGCTGAACTGGTGCGGGTAGTCCCGGGCACGCTCCCGGGCGGAGGGGATCTTCACCCGGTCCAGCATCTCCACCGCGCGCTCCCACGCGGCGCGCCGGTCCAGCCCCTGGTGCACCATCACCGCCTCCGCGATCTGCTCGCCCACGGTGAGCACGGGGTTGAGGGAGGTCATGGGCTCCTGGAAGATCATGGCGATGCGGTTGCCCCGGATGTGCCGCATCTGCTCCTCGGACAGCTGCAGCAGGTCCTGGCCCTCGAACAGCACCTGGCCGTCCACGATCTTGCCCGGAGGGCTGGGCACCAGGCGCATGATGGACAGGGCGTGCACGCTCTTGCCGCTCCCGCTCTCGCCCACGATGCCCAGGGTCTCGCCCCGGCGCAGGTCGTAGCTCAGGCCGTCCACGGCCTTCACCACGCCCTCGTCCGTGTAGAAGTACGTGCGCAGGTTCCGC
The DNA here is from genome assembly GCA_964437095.1 of uncultured bacterium. Classification (GTDB taxonomy): domain Bacteria; phylum Sysuimicrobiota; class Sysuimicrobiia; order Sysuimicrobiales; family Sysuimicrobiaceae; genus Tepidifontimicrobium. The sequence goes on from CAYTFH010000001.1 coordinate 242,683, forward strand.
ACCGACAACAGCGGCTCCGGCTGCACTCGTCCACCTCCTCCTAGCTCCTCAGGCGCGGGTCCAGGGCGTCCCGCAACCCGTCCCCGAAGAAGTTGAAGCACAGGACGGTCAAGAAGATCATGAGGCCCGGCCAGAAGGCCAGCAAGGGCGTGCGCCAGATGAAGTCCTGGGCGTTCTGCAGCATGTTGCCCCAGGACGGCGTGGGGGGCTGGATCCCGAACCCCAGGTACGAGAGGGCGGCCTCCGTGAGGATGGCCCCGCCCACCGCCAGGGTGGCCGCCACGATCACGGGCGCCAGGGCGTTGGGCACCAGGTGGCGCAGCATGATGCGGACGTTGGACGCCCCCAGGGCCCGGGCGGCCTCCACGAAGTCGGCGTTCTTGAGCTTCAGCACCTCCCCCCGCACCAGGCGGGCGGTGCCCATCCAGCCGAAGGCGGTGATGACGGCCACGATGCCTACCAGGCTGCCGCCGAAGTAGCGGGCCAGGATGATGAGGATGGGCAGGTCCGGGATGGACAGCATGATGTCCACGAACCGCATGAGCAGGTTGTCCAGCCAGCCCCCGTAGAAGCCGGACACCAAGCCCACCAGGGTGCCGAGCAAGGCGGATGCCACGGCGGCGCTGAACCCCACGGTGAGGGAAACCCGGCCCGCGTACAGCAGCCGGGTGAGCACGTCGTGGCCCAGCTCGTCCGTGCCCAGAGGGTGCTTCCAGGAGGGCGGGCTCATGCGGTTGACCAGGTCGATGTGGGTGGGGGGATAGGGGGCGATCCACGGGCTCAGCACCGCGGCGCCCACCATCACGAGGATGACCACCGCGCCGGCCATGGCCAGCCGGTGCCGCCGCAGGCGGCGTAGGGCGATCTGCCCGTAGGTCTGGCCCACAGGGGCGGGGCCCTCGAGCCGGCCGGCCCGGGTGGCGGGCACCGCCGCGGGCGAGGTGTCGGAAGCCACCCTGTGGCGCATCCTAGTCGTACCGGATCCGGGGGTCCAGCAACGCGTAGGCCACGTCCGCCAGCAGGTTGAACACCAGCACCAGGATGGCCAAGAACAGCAGGGCCACCTGGGCCGTGGCGTAGTCCCCTCCCCCCACGGACTCCACGATGAGCCGGCCAATCCCCGGCCAGGCGAACACGGTTTCGGTGAGGGGCGCTCCCGCGAAGAGGCTGGGGATCCCCAGGGCCAGGATGGTCACGATGGGGATCATAGCGTTGCGCAGGGCGTGCTTGCCCACCACCACCCGCTCCGCGAGCCCCTTGGCCCGGGCCGTCCGCACGTAGTCCTGCCGGATCACCTCCAACATGGCGCTGCGGGTGTAGCGGGTCAGGGCGGCCATCTGCAGCAGGCTCAACACCACCACGGGCAGCACCGTGTACTGGAGCCGGTCCACCAGGGCGGGCCAGCCCGGTGCCACCCCGGGGGTGGCGAAACCTCCGGGAGGCAACACCCGCAGCACCACGGCGAACACGTAGATCATCATGATGCCGAACCAGAAGGCAGGGATGGAAACGCCGAAGAAGGTGAAGAAGGTGGCCACGTAGTCCGCCGGCGCGTACTGGTGGAGGGCCGAGTACACCCCTACGGGCACCGCCACCGCCAGGGCCAGCAGGAAGGAGGGGATGGTGAGCCACATGGAGTTGCCGATGCGGTCCCACACCAGGTCCAGCACGGGCACCTTGTACGTGCGGGAGTACCCGAAGTCGCCCCGCAGGGCGTTGAGGAGCCACTTCACGTACCGCACGTGGAGGGGGTCGTCCAGGCCGTAGATCTTCCGCAGGGCCTGGATGTCCTCCGCCCGAACCCTGGGGTTGCCCGCCAGCAGCAGGTCGGTGGGGTCCCCCGGGGCCATGACCAGCACCAGGAACACGATCACGGAGATCCCGAACACCAGCGGGACCATCTGCAGCAGCCGGCGGAGCAGGTAGCGGCCCACGGTGATCCCTCCCCGCGTCACGAAAAGGGCCGGGCGGGCCCGCAGCCCCGCCCGGCCCCGCCCACCCGGGTCCTCAGCGCGCCCACCGCCACTGGGTGGCGTTCCACGTCACGGGCGTGTCCGCTCCCGTGGGCTTGAAGTTCTGCAGGGTGGCCTTGTGCCCCGTGTAGTCCGCCCGGTAGTAGAGGGGGATCACGGGGACTTCGTCCACGAAGATCTCCGCGAACCGCCTCAACATCTGCGCCCGCCGGTTCTGGTCCAGCTCCTCCGGCACCGCGTGGCAGATGCGGGTCACCTCGTCGTTCTTCCAGCCCGGGTAGTTCTGGCCGTTGGGCGGCAGGGTGTCGCCCGTGTACAGGCCCTCGCAGTCCGCGGTGGGGCCGAACACCCACGCGTACATGGCCATCTCGAACTGCCGACTGGGCAACGTCTGGCCGAAGTACACCCGGGCGGGCTGGTTCTGGATGCGGATCTCCACCCCGATCACCCGGAGCTGCTGCTGGAGGATCTGCTGCACCGCCTCCCGGGTCCGGTTGCCCGCGGTGGTCATGAGCACCAAGGACAGCCGCTGCCCGCCCTTCTGGAGGATGCCGTCCGGACCCGGCGTGTACCCCGCCTCCTGCAGCAACTGCCGCGCCCGGGCGGGGTCGTGGCCGTACCGGCGGGCCTGCGGGTTGTAGCCGTAGTGCTTGGGCGGGAACACCTGGTGGGCCACCGGCTGCTTGCCCTCGAACAGGGACTGCACGATCTGCTCCCGGTTGATGCCGTACAGCAGGGCCTGCCGGACCCGCTTGTCCCGCAGGTGCACGTTGTCCAGGTTCAGGTCGATGTGCTCCCACACCAGCCCCGGCTCCGCCTTGAGGACCCAGTCCCCGCGGCGCTCCCGCTGCAGCCGCTTCTCCAGCTCCAGCCCCTGCACGAAGGGGATGGCGGTCTCGTCGAAGGCGTCGATGGACCCCGCCAGCACGTTGGCGATCTGGGTGTTGGTGTCGGGCACGAACCGGAACACGATGCGCCGGACCTGCGCCCGGGTCCGGAAGGACCCGCCCACCACGTGGTAGGGGAACTGGTCCCACCGCTCCAAGGTGATGGACGAGCCCCGCTGCCACTGCACGATGCGGTAGGGTCCGGTGCCCACCGTCTGTTCGGAGGTCCCCCACGGCTGCTGGGCCAGCTTGGAGGGGTCCCGCTGGTAAGCGGGGCTCAGGATGTGACGGGGGAGGTAGCCGGCGCCGTTGGGGTTCAGGTCCGCGAAGGCGTACTTCTTCTTCCACTGCACCACCATGGTGTACGGGTTGGGCGCTAGGATGTTCTCCACTCGCTCGGACACGTCCCGGCCCGCGGAGGGGAAGCGGGGGTTCATGTTGACCCGCCACGCGAAGATCCAGTCCTCCGCGGTCAGGGTGCGGCCGTCGTGCCACCGCAGCCCCCGGCGGATCCGCCAGGTCACCTGCATCTTGTCCCCCGGCAGCAGCTTCCAGTCCCCGTCCTTGAGGCTGGGCAGCTTCTCCACGGCCACGGGCTGGTACCTCCACTCGTCCGTCATCTCCACCGTGGGCAGCATCAGGGGCTGGGAGACCATGGTGGCCACGAACATGGTGCACGCGTCGCAGATGCCCATGGCGATCACCGCGGGCTCCTGCTGGGTACCGATCACCACGGTGTCCGGGCCTGCCACGGGCGCCGGTGCTGCCAAGGCTAGGCTCGGCACCGCCAACGCCACCACCGCCGCTGCCAACCACCACTTCCTGCCTCTGTCCATGGCAACCCTCCTCCCTCGGTTGGGAGCCGCCACCGCGGCTCCAGGCCAAGCCGTTCGCCGCCCTTAAGAGTACGACGGCCGGCCCAGGGTCCCTGCGGGGCGGGCCGGATCCCCCCGGGACCTCGGCCTACCCGACTCGCTCCAAGGGGGCGTAGCCCAGAGCCAGGCGCTTCACGCCCACCCCCTGGAAGTGCACCGTGGCCACCGCCGTCTGCCCCTCCCCTTCCACCTCCAGGACCCGACCGGTGCCGAAGTGCCGGTGCCGGACCACGTCCCCCACGGACAGGTGGACAAGGTCCCTTGGGGGCGAAGGCGTGCCGACCTCCCACGGCCTGGGCGCGGGCTGCACCCACTCCAGGACGTCCTCCGGCAGCTCGTCCAAGAACCGCGAGGGCACGTTGGCGGTGGTACGGCCGAAGAGGCTGCGGGATCGCGTGAAGGTGAGGTGCAGGCGTTCCTTGGCCCGGGTGATCCCCACGTACGCCAGCCGCCGCTCCTCCTCCAGCTGCCGCGGGTCGTCCAGGGAGCGGACGTGGGGGAAGACCCCCTCCTCCAACCCGCACAGGAACACCACCCGGAACTCCAGGCCCTTGGCCGCGTGCAGGGTCATGAGGGCCACGCGGTCCGCATGCTCGTCGTAGGTGTCCGCGTCGGTGACCAGGGACAGGTGCTCCAGGAAGCTCTCCAGGCTGCCGTCCCCCGTGGCCGCCTCGTACTCCTGGGCCACGGTCACCAGCTCCCGCACGTTCTCCAGGCGGCTTTCCGCCTCCTCCGTGCCTTCCTCCTCCAGGCTGGCCCGGTAGCCGGTGCGCTCCAGAACCTCCTCCACCAGCTCTGCGGCCCGCAGGGAGGCAGCCCGCTGCTGCAGGCGGCCCACCAGCTCCACGAAGGAGCTAAGGGCCCGACGCGGCCCGCTCCCGAGCCCCGGGATCCCGTCGAGCCGGTGCAGCGCCTCCCACACGCTCAGCCCGTGCTCCGCCGCAAACGCCCGCAGCTTCTGCACCGTCCCCTCCCCGATCCCCCGCCGGGGGGTCACCAGGGCCCGCAGGAGGCTCAGGTCGTCCTGGGCGTTTGTGAGGACGCGCAGGTAGCTCAGCAGGTCCTTGACCTCCTTGCGCTCGTAGAACCGCACCGCGCCCACCACCTGGTAGGGAATGCCGGCCCGCAGGAAAGCCTCCTCGAACTGCCGGGACATGGCGTTGACGCGGTACAGCACCGCGCACTCCCGGAGCGGGACACCCTCCTCCTGCAGGGAGCGCAGCCGCTCGGCCACGAAGCGCGCCTCGTCGTGCTCGTCCGCGGCCTCGTACACCCGCACCGGCCCGCCCGCAGGGTTGTGGGTCCACAGGCGCTTGGGGTACCGCCGCGGGTTCTGCTGGATGAGGTGCTCCGCGGCCCGCAGGATGGTCTGGGTGGACCGGTAGTTCTGCTCCAGGGGCAGCACCCGCGCGTCGGGGAAGTCCCGCTCGAACTCCAGGATGTTGCGGATGTCCGCGCCCCGCCAGCCGTAGATGGCCTGGTCCACGTCCCCCACCACGAACAGGTTGCGGTGGCGCTCGCACAGCTTGGCCAGGATCCGGAACTGGACCGGGTTGGTGTCCTGGTACTCGTCCACCAGCACGTGCTGGAACTGCTCCTGGTAGCGGTCCCGGACCTCCAGGTCCGTCTCCAGGAGCCTCAGGGTCTCCAACAAGAGGTCGTCGAAGTCCAGGGCGGAGCGCTGGCCCAGCAGGCGCTGGTACTCCCGCCAGCAGGCGGCCACCACCCGCTCGAAGGGCGAAGCCGCGCGGAGCTCATAGGTGGCGGCGTCCAGCCCCTCGTTCTTGGCCGCGGACACCACGCCCAGCACCGCCGCGGGCGGGTAGCGGCGCTCGTCCACCTGCAGGTTCCGCAGAGCCTCCCGCATCACCTGCCGCTGGTCGTCCTCGTCGTAGATGGAGAACCGCGGCGGCACCCCCACCCGCTCCCCGTGGGCCCGCAGGATCCGCGCGCACGTCCGGTGGAAGGTGCCCATCCAGACCCGCCGGGCCACCCGCTCGCCCAGCAGGCCCGCCACCCGCTGCCGCATCTCCTCCGCGGCCTTGTTGGTGAAGGTCACCGCCAGGACTTGCTCCGGCGGCACCCCGAGAGCGCGCACCAGATACGCCACCCGGTACGCCAGGACCCGGGTCTTCCCCGAGCCCGCGCCCGCCAGCACCAGGGCCGGCCCTCCCCGGTGCAGCACGGCCTCCCGCTGCTGGGGGTTGAGGTCCCGCAACAGCTCCTCCACCGACCTCACGCCTCCGCCCTCCGGGCAACCTGCCGGTCGTCCGCGAACGCGAGCCCCGCGGAACTGGACAGCCCACCGACCACGTCGATGACCATCTGAGCCACCATCAGCAGGGAGTGCAACACGTCGTGGCGCAGGGAAAGGTCCTGGCGCAGGTCCTCCGCCTGGATCCCCCGTGCCCGCAGGCGGAAGTGGCCCAGCTCGTGCCGGCGCAGGAAGGGTTCCAGATCCGCCGCCCGCGGCCACCGGTCCAGCGCGAAGGCCCGCAGGGCTTCCTGGTCCCGGCAGTACACCCGCACGCCCTCCCGGAGCACCCGGGCCGCCAGCACGGGCGGGGCCTGGTTCAGGACCAGCACGTCCACGTCGTTGATGTGTAGCACCCCGACCAGATCGCTGGACACCCGCACCTGGAGTTCGAAGGAGTCCTGGCGGTGCGCGGGGTCCAGCACCACCGCCACGTCCACGTCGCTCTCCCGGGCCGCCCGGCCGGCGGCGTGGCTGCGGAACAGGAACGCCGCCAGCACCGAGCGGGGGCCTTCGCGGGCGAAGTACGCCCCCAGCCGCTCCACAAGGTCCTGCAAGGGCCTCACTCCCACTCGATGGTAGCAGGGGGCTTGGAGGTGACGTCGTACACCACGCGGGTGATGGCGGGGACCTCCCGGGTGATCCGGGCGGCCACGGTCTCCAGCAGGTCGTGGGGCAGGCGGGCCCAGTCCGCGGTCATGCCGTCCTCGCTGGTGACCGCCCGGACCGCGCACGCGTAGCCGTAGGTGCGGGCGTCCCCCGCCACCCCCACGGTGCGCACGGGGAGCAGGACGCAGAAGGCCTGCCACACCTCCCGCCACAGCCCCGCCCGCCGCACCTCCTCCAGGAGGATGGCGTCCGCCTCCCGCAGGATGTCCAGCCGCTCCTCCGTGACCTCGCCCAGCACCCGGATGGCGAGGCCCGGGCCGGGAAAGGGGTGCCGCCAAACCAGCTCGTCCGGTAATCCCAGCTGCCTCGCCACCTCCCGGACTTCGTCTTTGAACAGCTCCCGGAAGGGCTCCACCAGCTGGAACCGCATGCGCTCGGGCAGGCCGCCCACGTTGTGGTGGGTCTTGATGCGGGCCGCGGTCCGGGTGCCCGACTCCACCACGTCCGGGTACAGGGTCCCCTGCACGAGGAAATCCACGGGGCCGATGCGGGAGGCCTCCTCCTCGAACACCCGGATGAACTCCTCTCCGATGCGCCGCCGCTTCTCCTCCGGGTCCGTCACGCCCCGCAGCCGGGCCAGGAAGCGCTCCCGGGCGTCCACGTGGACCAGGGGGATCCGGAAGTGATCCCGGAAGGTCCGCACCACCTGTTCCGGCTCGCCCTTGCGCAAGAAGCCGTGGTCCACGAACACGCACGTGAGCTGGTCGCCCACCGCCCGGTGCACCAGGGCCGCGGCCGCGGAGGAGTCCACGCCTCCCGAGAGAGCGCACAGCACCCGTCCCGAGCCCACCTGCTCCCGCACGCGCTCCACCGCGGCCTCCACGAACGACCCCATGGTCCAGGTGGGGGCACACCCGCATACACCGAACACGAAGTTGCGGAGCACGTCCACGCCCCACGGGGTGTGGGAGACTTCCGGGTGGAACTGCACCCCGTACAGCCCGCGGGCGGGATCCTGGACGGACGCGTGGGGAGAGCCGTCCGTGTGGGCCGCGGTCTCGAACCCCTCGGGCAGCTCCAGGACCGCGTCCCCGTGGCTCATCCAGCAGAGGAGGCGGCGTTCCAGACCTACGAACAGGGGCGCGGGCTGGTCCACCCACAGGCGCGTCCGCCCGTACTCCCGCACCGGTGCGGGGCCCGTCCGCCCGCCCAGCACGTGGGCCATCCACTGCATCCCGTAGCAGATGCCCAGAACCGGCACGCCCAGCCGGAGGATGGCCGGGTCCGCCCGGGGTGCCCCTTCCTCGTACACGCTGGCGGGGCCGCCGGACAGCACGATGCCCCGGGGATGGAGAGCTCGCACCCGCTCTGCAGGGGTGTCGTAGGGCAGGATCAGGCTGAACACCCGCAGCTCGCGGATTCGCCGGGCGATGAGCTGCGCGTACTGGGCTCCGAAGTCCAGGACCACCACCAGGTCCTGGGAGTGAGCGGGGGAGGCTTCCCCCACCTCCTGGGACGCAAGGCTCTCCACGCGGCCCATGTCGCGGGGCCCTGCCCTACCTCCCCTGGCCCACCCGCTGGGCGAACTGCGCGGCCTTGCCCTCCGTCAGCAACGCCGGGGCCAGCACCATCTCCGCCCGCTGCATCTCCCTCAGGGTGCGGGCCCCGCACATGCCCATGGCCGTCCTCAGGGCCTCTATGAGGTTCTGGCTTCCGTCGTCCACCTGGGCGGGGCCCAGGAGGATCTGCCGCAGCGTCCCCGTGGTCCCCACCCGGATGCGGGTCCCGCGGGGCAGAGCCGCGTGCGGGGTGGCCATACCCCAGTGGTAGCCCCTCCCGGGAGCCTCCACCGCGCACGCCAGGGCCGAACCCAGCATCACCGCGTCCGCACCGCACGCGATGGACTTGGCCAGCTCCCCTCCCACCCGGATCCCGCCGTCCGCCACCACGGGGACGTGCCGTCCGGTCCTGGCGCGGAAGGCGTCCCGGGCCGCGGCCACGTCGCACAACGCCGTCACCTGCGGCACACCGACCCCCAGCACCCGGCGGCTGGTGCACGCGGCCCCGGGGCCCACGCCCACCAGGATCCCCGCCACCCCCGCCTCCAGCAGGTCCATGGCGGCCTCGTAGGTCACGCAGTTGCCCGCCATCACCGGGATGTCGAGCCGCCGAACCACCTCCCGCACGGACAGCGCCCGGCCCCGGGACGACTGGTGGCGCTCGGTGATCACCGTGGACTGCAGGACCAGCACGTCCAGCCCCGCTTCCTGCGCCAGGGGAGCCAGCCACGAAGCAGAAGCCGGGGTGCTGGACCCGAAGGCCAGGGCCCCCGCCCGCTTGATCTCCTGGATCCTGCGGGCCACCAGCTCCTCCCGCACGGGTGCCCGGTACAGTTCCTGCAGCAGCGCCACGCAGTCCTCCTGACGGGCGGACGCGATGCGGTCCAGGGGTTCGGTAGGGTCCTCGTACCGCGTCTGCAGCCCTTCCAGGTTTAGCACCCCCGCCCCTCCCAGCTCCCACATCAGGACCGCGGTGCGCACGTCCGTGACGCTGTCCATGGCCGCGGCCAGCACGGGGATGCGCAGCCGGATGCCTCCCACTTCCCAGGAGGTGTCCACGTCCTCGGGGTCCACGGTGGCCGCGGAGGGCACCAGGGCCACGTCGTCGTAGCCGTACGCCCTGCGGACCCACCGGCCCCGCCCCACGGGCACCAGCTCGCCCGAGCGGTCCGCTTCCGCCTCCAGGTCCGCGGCCCGGAGTTGTTCGTCCACGGTCCTCATCGGTACACCTCCGGCTTCAGCACGCACAAAAACGGCAGGTTTCGGTACAGCCCCGCGTAGTCCATCCCGTAGCCCACCACGAACCGGTCGGGGATGCGGAACCCCACGTAGCGCAGGGGCACTTCCCGCCGGCGCCGCTCCGCCTTGTCCAGCAGCACGCACACCGCCAGGCTGGCCGGGTAGCGCGCCTTCAGGGTGGTGAGCAGGTAGTCCATGGTGAGGCCGGTGTCCACGATGTCGTCCACCACCAGCACGTGCCGGCCCTCGATGCTCTCGTTGAGGTCCTTGAGGATCCGCACCACCCCGGTGTTCTCCGTCCCGGTGCCGTAGGCGCTGGTGGCCATGAAGTCCAGCTGGCAGGGGATGGTGATGGCCCGCATGAGGTCCGACACGAAGAACACAGCCCCTGTCAGGATGCCGACCAACAGGGGCTGCTTTCCCTCGTAGTCCGAGGAGATCTGCCGCCCGAGCTCCTGCACCCGGGCGCGCAGGACCTCCTCGGGGATCAGGACCTCTTCGACGTCGTCCACCAGCGACAACGCACCCGCCTCCCGGGGTTTGCGGGGATTATAGGGATATTCTGAAATGTCTGTCAAACGCGCCGTCGGAGGGTCCGATCGTTCGAACAGACCAGAACGTAACCGCTGGGTTCGCGTGGAAAAGTCCGAACTACGGCGCCATCTGGCGGCTGCCGGGCTTGGTCAACGGCAGCCCCTCCTGGCACAGGGGGCACAGGGGAGGGAGGTAGGCCTCCACGTCCAGGCGCACCAGGGGTTGAAAACGCCAGCGCAGGCCGTGGCTACCGCCGGAGCGGTCCACGATGGCTGCCACCCCCACCACCGACGCGCCGGCCCGCTCCGCCAGCACTGCGACCTCCTTCGCGGACCCGCCCGTGGTCACCACGTCCTCCACCACCAGCACCCGCTCGCCTGGGTGCAGCTGGAAGCTCCGGCGCAGGACGAGCCTGCCCTCGGACCGCTCCGCCCAAAGGGCCCGAGCCCCCAGCTGCCGCGCGGTCTCGTAGGCCAGCACCACGGCCCCGATGGCGGGCCCCACCACCGCCTGGACGCCCTCCCCGCGGAAGGGTTCCGCCAGGGTCGCGCACACCCGCGCGGTCACCTCCGGGTACTGGAGCAACAGCGCGCACTGGATGTAGTGGGGGCTGTGCATGCCCGAGCTGAGGAGGAAGTGCCCCTGCTGCACCGCGCCGTGCCGCTGCAGGAGGTCGAGGACTTCCGCTTCCCGCAGGCCCGTGACCACGTTTAAACCTCCGGCCTCCACGCCTCCACCGCCAGGACCAGAGGAAGTTCCTTGAGCTCCCGGCGGATGCGGTCGAAGCCCAGGCCCAAGGCCTCCAGGGCCGTAACCCCAAAGAGGGTGGCGTCCCCTTCCTCCCCGAACACCACGTCCGCGGCTCCCTGACGGCCCCCGTACTTGTACAGGGCAGCGCCCTTCTTCCGCACCACCCGGGAGCCGTCCGCCAGGCGAAACGCTTGCTCCGCGAAGGGCCGGATCCCCACGCGCTGGAGGATCGCAGCGGGTACGATGGAGTAAACCGTCCCGGAGTCCACCAGGAAGGTGACGCGCTCGGTGACCTCCGGTGCCGCCACGTTGGCGACTTCCACTTCCAGGTACGCCATCCCCGACCTAAGTCCCCCGACCCGAGGGTAGCACGCCCAGAGCCTCCAGGGCAGCGCGGGCCGCGGCGGCAGGGTCCGGTGCTGCGGTGATGGGGCGGCCCACCACCACGTAGTCGGCTCCGCTTCCCACGGCGTCCTGTAGGTCTCCCGTGCGGACCTGGTCGTCGCCCGCCACGGGTTGCGGCCGGATGCCAGGGACCACGGTGACGAAGTCCTGGCCGCACGCCTGCTTGACCCCCTGCACCTCCCGTACCGAGCACACCACCCCATCCAGGCCTGCTTCCCGCGCCAAGCGGGCCAGGCGCAGGGCGTACACGGAGGGCGGTTCCCGCACGCCCATTTCGCGCAGCACGTGCTCATCCGCGTTGGTGAGAGCCGTCACCGCCACCACCAGGGGCGGGTTTGCGGACCTGCGGGCCGCGGCTGCGGCGCGCCGCATCATCTCCAATCCCCCGCAGGCGTGCACGTTGAACATCCACACCCCCAACCCGGCCGCGGCCTCCGCGGCGCGCTCCACGGTGCTGGGGATGTCGTGGAACTTCAGGTCCAAGAACACCCGGCTGCCCCGGCGGTGGACCTCCCGCACCGCCTCCGGACCCGCGGCGGTGAACAGCTGCGAGCCCACCTTGAAGGACCGTACGGCCGGGCAGAGCCGGTCCAGCAGGCCGCGCGCGGCGTCCAGGTCCGGAACATCCAGGGCCACCACTAGGTCGGTGCGCCTCCCCGCGCGGCTGCGTGCCCCTGTCTCTAGCACCCCGGACACCCCTGCTCGCCGAGCTCCAACGCACCCACCAGGGCCGAGGCGGACCGCAGCCCCGCAGCTCGCAGGTACCGCTGCAAGCCCTCCAGCACCTCCACGTGGGCCCTGGGGTTTCCCAGCAGCGCCGACCCCACCGCCACGGCCCGGGCCCCCACCAGGAGGAACTCCACCGCGTGCTCCCACGTGACGATCCCGCCCACCCCCACCACCGGCACGGGGACGGTTCTAGCCACCTCCCACACCAGCCGCACCGCCACCGGCCGGATGGCAGGCCCCGAAAGCCCTCCCGTGACCCCGCCCAGCTTGGGCCGCCGGGTATACACGTCCACCGCCATGGCCGGCAGGGTGTTGGTGACCGTGAGGGCGTCCGCGCCCGCGTCCACCGCCGCTTTTGCCGCACCCACGGGGTCCAGGAGGTCGGGTGCGAGCTTGACAAAGAGAGGCAGCCTCGTGACCTCCCGCACACGGGATACCAGCTTCCGGGTCCTGCCCGGGTGCGAGCCGAACAGAAGGCCGTCGGCCACGTTGGGGCAGGACACGTTCAGCTCCAGCGCGGCCACCCCGTCCGCCTCGCTCAACCACCGGGCGAGGGTGCAGAACTCCTCCACGGAGTGGCCCGCCACGCTGGCCACCACCGGGATGCCGAGGGTGCGCAAAAACGGCAGGTCCTTGGCCAGGAACGCAGCCAGCCCGGGGTTGCGCAGCCCTACGGAGTTCAGCCACCCGCCCTCCACGGGCACCACGTGGGGTCGCGGGTTCCCCTCCCGGGGTTCGAGGGTGATGGACTTGGTCACGAAGGCCCCGAAGGCCGCCAGGTCGTACACCTGCGCCACCTCCCGGCCGTGGCCCAGGGGCCCCGCGGCGCACAGCACGGGGTTTTTGAGCCGCAGCCCCGCCAGCTCCACGGACAGGTCCACGGCCTCGGAGCTCACCGGGGGTGGTGCCGGAGGCCTCACGCCCCCACCTCCTGGCGGGTGCGGCTGTGCAGGGGCTGGTCGGCGTACGTCCACCGCCCGCCCACCATGGTCCCCAGCACCCTCCCCTTGAGGGTCCAGCCCGCGAACGGGGTGTTGCGGGACTTGGAGGCGAACTCCTCCGGCCGCACCACCCACTCCGCGTGGGGGTCGAACACCACCAGGTCCGCGGGTCCGCCGGGATAGAGCCGTCCCGCCTCCAGGCCCAGCACCCGTGCGGGCTCGCAGGTGACCTTGGCGAGGGCGTCCAGCAGGGTCCAGCCCTTCTGGTGGACCAGGCGCGTAAGCACGACCCCCAGGAGCGTCTCCAGCCCCACCACGCCGAAGGGGGCCCGGTCGAACTCCACCAGCTTCTCCCACGGCGCGTGGGGAGCGTGGTCGGTGGCCACGCAGTCCACCGTCCCGTCCCGCAGTCCCTCCAGCAACGCCTCCACGTCCTCCGCGGTGCGCAGGGGCGGGTTCATCTTGAAGTTGGGGTCGTAGCCCTCCAAAGCTTCGTCCGTGAGGGTCAGGTGGTGGGTGGTGACCTCCGCGGTGACCCGCACCCCGCGCTCCTTGGCCCACCGGACCAGCCTGACCGAGCCCGCGGTGCTCACGTGCTGCACGTGCAGGTGGGCTCCCGTTTCCTCGGCCAGCACCAGGTCCCGGGCCACAGCCGCCTCCTCCGCGCTGCGGGGGATCCCCCGTAGCCCCAGCCGCGCGCTCACCTCGCCCTCGTGGGCCACCCCGCCCGCCGATAGACCCGGATCCTCGCAGTGCTGCAGGATAGGCAGGCCGAAGCTTTTGGCGTAGGTCATGGCGCGCCGCAGCAGTCCCGCGTCCTGCACCCACCGGCCGTCGTCGGAAAGCGCCACCACCCCGGAGGCGGCCAGGGAGCCGATGGGGCTCAGCTCCTTGCCTTCCAGCCCTTTGGTGATCGCGCCCACGGGCAGGACCCGGGCGTGCGCGTCTTTGGACCACTCCCGGATGGCCGCCACCACCGTGGGGTCGTCGGCGGGCGGCCTGGTGTTGGCCATGCACACCACGGTGGTCACCCCGCCCCGCGCGGCGGCGCGGGTGCCGGAGGAGATGTCCTCCTTGTGGGTTTCCCCGGGCTGGCGCAGGTGCACGTGCAGGTCCACCAGGCCCGGAGCCACCACGAGGCCGGAAAGTTCCACCACGGGGAGGTGGGCGTACGCGGAGGGGCCTGGCCCGTGTTGGCCCGGAACTCTGGCTCGGATGGCGGAGATCCGGCCCGCCTCCACCACCACGTCCGCCACCGCGTCCAGGCGGCTTGCGGGGTCCACCACGCGCGCACCGGCCAGCACCACGGCACGCGTCCCGGACGGGAGGGAGTCAGCGAACGGGCTCACGAGGCCCTCCCGGAGCCGGACAGGGCCAGCTCCCGCCGCACGGGCTCGGGCCTCGAGGAGGCTTCCTGGGGACGGGCCAGCAGGTGGTACAGCACGGCCATGCGCACCGCCACCCCTGCAGCCACCTGGTCCAGGACCACAGAGCGCTCCCCGTAGGCCACAGCAGGCGTGACCTCCACCCCCAGGTTCATGGGGCCCGGGTGCATCACCACCGCCCCGGGACGTGCCAGCCGCAGCCGGTCGGGGGTGAGGGCGTACAGCCTGTGGTACTCGCCCAGGGAAGGCACGAACCCGCCGACCTGCCGCTCCAGCTGCATGCGCAACGCCATGACCACGTCCGCGCCCTGCAGGGCCTCCTCCAGGTTGTGGCACACTTCCACCCCCAGGCCCACGAGCTCCCGGGGCACCAGGGTTGCAGGCCCGCACACCACCACCCGGGCGCCCAGCTTCGTAAACCCCCACGCCGCGGACCGCGCCACGCGGCTGTGCACCACGTCCCCCACGATGGCCACCCGCAGGCCCGCAATGCGGCCCAGCGCCCGCCGCACCGTGAGCAGGTCCACCAGGCCTTGGGTGGGGTGCTCGTGAGCCCCGTCGCCCGCGTTGACCACGCTGCACCGCACGTGGCGGCTAACCAGGTGGGCAGCGCCGGCGCAAGGGTGGCGCAGCACCACCGCGTCCACCCCCATGGCCTGCAGGGTGAGGGCGGTGTCCACCAGGGACTCGCCCTTCTGCACGGAGCTGCGCTCGGGGTCGAAGTTGACCACCTCAGCCCCCAGCTTCCGGGCGGCCAGCTCGAAGGATGTCCGGGTACGGGTGCTGGGCTCGTAGAACACGTTGGCCACCACCCGTCCCCGGAGAGCCTCCGCGGGCAGGCCACCGGAGGCCGCACGTTCCGCCAGGTCCAGCAGCGCTTGGATCTCGCCGGGGGAAAGCTGCTCCAGACCCAGGAGGTGCCTCGGTAGGATGCTCACGGCTACCGCCTCCCCGGGCCGGCCAGAGGGCGAGCAGGGCACATCAAAAGGCCTTCCCCGCCGCCGGCAAGGAAGGCCTCACGGTCCGCGTCTTTCGTTGCCCTTGCCGGCCTCGCTGGACCGACTTAAAGGTGCACACCTGAGCCGACGCTATCACGAACCCGGGCCGGCGTCAACCGTGCTCTGGTTGCTGCCTGATACCGGGAGCGTCGGGCAAGCCCGCGCGGGTGCGTAGGGCCTCCTCCGGCAGGGCCCGGATCTCCCGAAGGTCCTCCCGCACCGGGCGCCGCCGGCGCGAACTCCAGCCCAAAAACGGCTGCGCCCCCGGCAAGCCGGGGGCGCAGCACACCGTGCGGTTGGCGCGGACGGTTACCAGCTGGTGGCCCCGTACAGGCCCCAGTACTGGCTGACGTTCGTCCCGCCCGCGGAGGCGGTGACGTAGAAGACCGTCACGTTGACCTTGGGAGCCACCGTCCAGGTGAACCCTGCTTCGAACAGGTTCCAGGAGTCACCCGAGTACGGCGGACCCAAGGGGGTCTTGAAGTTGCCGAACTCGCCCAACGCCCAGCCGGTCACGTTCTCCAGCAGCTGAAGGTCCAGCCGGGCGCCAAAGGCCCGCAGGTTGGGGGTGAAGTAGAACAGCGGGTAGAAGTCCGGCGATTGCAGACCGGCCCGCGGCCTGGGGATCCACAGCTGGTCGAAGTCCTTGTACCAGAGGCTCAGCTTGGGGCTCAGGGTCTCGATCCCCAGCAGCTGCGCGAGGTCTAGATTAGCCCTCGCCTGCCAGTAGGCACCTGTCTGGGCCAAGGTCTTGTTGTCGTAGCTGGCGTACTCCACCGTAACGTTCAAGCCCGCCAGCAGGCTGCCCGACAGGTCCGCACTCCACCCGCTCCCCTCCTGGAAACCAGGAGCGCCGTTCGGCATGTCCGCGCGGTAGTTCACGCCCAGAGTCCAGCCGGGAATCACAGCCAGGGACAGCCGCCCGCCGGCCACGGTGGCTGGGGCGGCCTGGGCCGCGTCCGCCCACTGGGCGAACCCGAACAGGGTGAAGGGCGCGAGGGAGTACCGGGCGTACACCCCGGAACGGCGGTCGTTGCCGTTGCCCTCGTTCAGCAGCAGCCCGATGGGCCCGAGGCTGATGGCGTCACGGCCGACCTGCAGCCAAAGGCCCTCCAGGCCGAACAGGTTGTCCACCGTCAGGTACGCGCGGTCGAAGTCGACGGTGTTGGCCGCGCCCTGCGCGGAGTAGTTACGGGCACGCAACGTCGCGGTCACGCCGGGGGCGATGCTGCCCGTGTAGGTCAGCCGGATGCGCTGAGCCAGGTCCGCTGCCCCAAAGGTGTAGCCCGCGCTGGCCAGGTTACCGACCAGCGGGGTGCCGCCCAGCGGGCCCTGAAACACCGGCGAGATGTACGAGACGTCCAGCGAGCCTGCGATCCGGGTGTTGTCCAGGCGGGCCCGGAGGGCCGACAGCTCCTCCTCCAGGGCCGTCACCCGCACGCCCAGGGCCTGCAGCTCGGCCCGGAACTCGTTCACCAGCCGCTGCAACGTGGCGATGGTCCGCTGATTCGCGGTCACCTGGTTCCGGGTTGCGGTGAGGTCACGGCGCACCGCGTCCAGGTCCGCCCGCCGCACCTCCGGCGGAGGCGGGGTGGGGATGGCCTCGATGCGGGCGATGATGCGCGCCACGATCATGGCCATCTCGTAACGGGTCAACGGCTGGTTGCCCTTGAAGGTCCCGTCCGGGAAGCCCTCCACCAGCCCCTTGGCCGCCAGCTCCGCGATGGCGTCGTACGCCCAGTGGTTCGTGGGTACGTCCGCAAAGGGCTGGCCGACCACCGGGGCCACGAGGGCGAGGACGAGGACCGCCGCCAGGGAGAGTGCCAACTTCCTCGTCTGCATGTCGTCCCCCCTGTGCTGTGTTGGTTCCGGCCGCCTCCCCGGGGCATGTACCTGCGGAGGATCCTCGTTGTCTCCGCGCTCCCCGGTTGCGGCGTCCGGTCCGGGTCAGGCGACCCGCCCGGGCTTGATGGCGCACTCACCCGCCGGGCGGCGGGCTCTTCCCACCACCTCCTTTCCGCGCCTTCAGCCTCGCGGGCTGCCGCCCGCCACGCCTTGCAACTCTTGCTTTGGTCCTCTGGTTGACCCCATTCTATGGAGCCCTCCGAACTCCTGTCAAACCTGAAGGAACTTGCGTCTCCAGGAACCGCTCGGCCAGCAGGACGGCCACGTAGTCGTCCAGGGGCCTGGGGGGCACCCGGAGGCCCTCCGGCAGGAGGCGGGCGAGGCCCCGAGGGGGGTGGTCCCGGAAGTACCTCCGCCTGGCCTCTAAGGTGGTCCGGGCCTCAGGGACCACCCGGACGGGCACCCGGACTCCGGTCAGGTCCCGCAGGATCTCCCGGGAGCCGGTGGCGTCCCCCACCACCACCACGTCCACGCGGAACTGTTCCACCAGCTCCGCCACCCGCGTTACCAGCCGGTCCCGGGGCAGGACCTCTTGGTGCAGGACCTCCCGGGGCCGGGCGGCGGCGAGCCCGCACTTGTCGCGCCCGGGGTCGATGGCGAGGACGGTCACCGCGTGCGGACCAGGACGGTGACCATGACGCCGCCGATGGCCACCAGGGTCGTGAGGAACGTGCCCATCAGCCAGTAGAACAGCCGGGCCATTTCGGCTCGGAGTGCCTGGATCTCGCCTCGAACCGCCTGGATCTCGCCTCGAACCCCCTGGATCTCCGCGCGCACCGACTGGATCTCCGTCCGGAACTCCGCCCGCAGGGCGTGCAGGTCCGCAGCCAGGTCACCGAGCCGCTTGTCGAGCTGCTCGTAGCTCCCCTCCAGGCGGGCCATCCGCACTTCCAGGGCGTCGGCGGCCATCTCGGGCCCATTGTACCAGCGACGCTCGGGCAGGCTCGACCGAGCTACGGCCCAGCGGTGAAGCTGACCCACAGCACGTAGTAGCTGTCGGTGGGTACCCCGTCCCGCCGCGCCGGCTCGAACCGCCACCCCCGCAGCGCTTCCGCCGTGGCCCGGTCGAGGTCCGGGTCTCCCGAAGAGACCAGGACGTCCACCGAGCCCACGGTCCCGTCCGCCAGGACCAGCAGCCGCACCCTCACCCGACCTTCCGTGCGCGCGGGGAGGGCCGAAGGAGGCCCCGCCCCTGGCTGCACCGTAATCCGGAAGCCCGGGTAGTCAGGCAGGGGGGTGTGCAGGGGCCGGGGCGCGGTCAAAACGGGCTCTGCCGGAGGCCGCGGCGCAGGAGTGGGGGCCACCGCCTCGGGCGTGGACGGCGCCTCGCCCAGGTCCTGCGGGGCCGGCTCCCCCTGGCCCCCGGCCGGGAGGGCGTCTGACGCCTGGTGTATGACACCTTCTGTCTGACGCCGGTCTCTGACACCGGGTGTCTGACCCCTGGTCTCCGACACCTGGTGTCTGACACCAGGCGTGGGGGCGGGTGGCCCCGGCGTTGCGGCCGGGGCCGGACTCGTCGCTGGCGCTGCTACGCTTCGTAGCGGCCGTGCCACTGTTCTTGGCGGCCGCGTCGGCTTGTTGCCTCCTGCGGCCGGTCGGGGAGCCCGCGGCGGGCCTGGGGTCACCACGGGTCCGGCACCTGCCTCCTCCTCCGCGGTGGGACCGCGTGGGGCTGTGGGGAGGGGGGTCGCTTCGAAGTGGTACCGCCCGGCTGGGGGCCGGCCCAGTATTCCGGCGGACAGGGCCAGCCCCAGCAAGGCCAGAGCCGCAAGTCCGATCGCCCGGCGCACCGTCACCTCCTGTTGGTAACCTGCACGAAAAAGGTCCGGCCCGGCGCGGGGTAGCCCCGGAGGGTCTCGTACCGGGCGTCGAACAGGTTGTCCACCCCCAGGCTCACCAGCACGTCCGAGACCGCCAGCTCGTAGCGCAGCCCGAAGGTGACGTGGCCCGGCAGGGTCACGCGGGTCCCCGGGAACGTGGAGAAGTCCAGGTCGTCCCGCTCGCCCACGTAGCTCGCCAACAGCGCCAGGGCGCGACCCTCGCCGAGATCACGGCGCACCACGAGGTTGGCACTCCACCCCGGCAGCCTCAAAAGCCGCTGGCCCGCACTTCGGTCCACACCCTCAGACCAGGTGAGGTTCGCCAGAACCTGCCAGCCCTGTCCCAGAGCCCCGCTGAGCTCCGCGGAAGCTCCCGAGATGCGGGCGGAGCCCACGTTCTGAGGGTTGCAGCCGCCCACGATGAGGTTCTGGGCGTCCACGTAGAAGGCGTTGGCCCTCCACACCAGCCCGGGCCGCAGCGCGTACTCCACGCCCAGGTCCGCAGACCACGCCGCTTCGGGCCGCAGGTTGGGGTTGCTGCAGCCCGGGAAGTACAGCTCCGCGAAGGTGGGGCCGCGGAAGGTCCGGCCCACCGCGCCCCGGATTCGCAGGGCGTCGGTGACGAAGTGCACGAACCCCAACCGCGGGTTGACCTGACCGCCGTACGTGGAGTGCAGGTCGAACCGCAACCCCACCCCCAGCAGAGTCCGGGCCGCAAGCGGCACGTCGTACTGGACGTAGCCCGCGCCCACCTGGGCGCTGCGGTCGAACCCGCCGAACGTGCTGGAGAACCGGTAGGCCAGCTGCTGCCACTCCGCGCCCAGGGTCAGCACCGCGCCTGCGGGAAGCTTCCACACCCGCTGCCAGTCGGCCCCGTACGCCTCGCCCACCGCCGAGGACGCGTACCCCGGAGTGGTGTAGTCCAGACCGTCTCCGTACCACCACAGGCGGAGTTGCTGGCTCGGCGCGTCCGGACCGCCCGCGGACCAGCCCACCTGCAGCACCGTGCGGCGGTCCTGCTGCCGGTCCGGGCAAGGGTAGCAGAAGCTGTTGGTGGCACCGGGGAGCCCGTAGCGCGCCTGGGTGTGGTGTGCCTGGAACCACCAACGTGACTGCAGCGACGGCTCCCACGTCAGGTGCAGGGTACCGGTCCAGCGGGAGGCGTCGCCGTTGGGCTGGTCGCCCGCGGTGCCGAGGTGCTCCACACCGAGGCCGTAGCGGCCCACACCCGCCCGGCCCCCCACGCCCAGGCTCAGGACCGAGTCAGCAGCCCCTCCGTAGCCGGCCCGCAGCCGCAATCCATCCGCCCCCCGGGTGACCACGTGCACCACGCCCCCGAGGGCGCCGCTGCCCCAGATGGCGGAGTACGGGCCCCGCAGCACCTCCACCCGCTCCACGTCCGCCAAAGAAAGGGTGGCCAGGTTGACGCCGAGCTGCGAAGTGGCGTTGAGGGGAACGCCGTCCAAGAGCACCAGGACCTGCAACGGGCTCGTGCCACGGATGGACGGCTGCAGTAGACCCCCGGGACCGCCGTAGTTCTCCCGGACGTACACCTCACCGACGTAGCGCAACGCGTCGCCCACGGTCCGCAGGCCCAGCCTACGCAGCTCGCTACCGAGCAGCACCGTCACGTACGCGGGGCTGGTGGCCACGGCTTGGGGCCGGCGGCCGGAGACCACGACTTCTTCCCCTTCGAAGGTCGGGAGCTCCTGGCCGATAACCGGTCCCGACGGGAAGACGAGCAGGAAACCCAGGAGGAAGGCCCGCAGGGCGCGGGCCCGCACGCGCGAGCTCATGCTCCCACCTCCGCTTTACACCCGAAGGGTGTGGGATGTCGTGCAGGCAGGTCTTCTGGCTCCGGGTCGTCGCCCCGCCCGCCCTTCCCAGACCGCCGGCTTGCACCTCTGCGGCCCAGTGGGTGGTGCCGAACTGGAGCACCTTCGGGCAGGCTCCCCGGTTACAGCGGCGGGAACCGCGCCGGACTCACCCGCGGTGGCGGGCTACACCGGACTTCCCTTGGCCTGCACGCGCTGATTATACGTCCCCTACGGTCTGCGCACCAGCAACCGGCCCGACCTCCGGCGCGATCGACCCACCACCCCAGCGAGGACTGACACCGTACGCAACGGGTCAGGGAATCTGGTAGCCCAGCATCAGCGGCCCCACCGTGTAGGCGTCCTGCAGGGCTACGGCCCTCACCCGGACGGGAGCCCCTGCACCCTCCACCCGGTCCGTGACGCGGCGCGCGGAGTCCAGGTCCAGGACCACGAAGGGCGGACCCGCCACGCGCTGGCCGGGCGCGGACAGGACCTTTCCGGACGCAGCCCGGATGGCCACCGAGGCCAGGGCCAGCAGCTGCTCGCGCACGGCCTCCCGCGGGCCCGGCTGAACTGCTGCTTCCGCCAGGACGTGGCCGCGCCGGAAGACCAGGTCGTTGTTCACGACCTGCACGGTGACGGGTACGGGCGAGCCCGCCAGGACGTTCTTGGTACTCACCAGGCGCACCACCACCTCCCGGCGCCGCCGGACCACGATGCGCTCGATGGCTTCCCACGAAAGGCCGGGTGGGTCGGGCACGACCACGTTCCCGGACGCGTCCCGGCCCGCGCCCTGGGCGGTGGCGAACTCCACCGCTTCCTGGCGGATGCGGAAGAACCCGCGGCGGACTTCGTCCACGCCCCGCCGCCCGTCCAGCAGCCCCCGCGCCACCTCCTGCCCCCGAAGGACCGCGATGTCGCCCTGCTCGAGAGCCCGGATCTCCGCGCGCAGCAGCTCGGCCCGGGCCTCCAGGGTTTCCAGGGTCTGCCGCAGCTCGAACAGGGCCACGCGAGCCTCCCGGGAGAAGGCCAGCACAGCGCCCACCGTGACCACGCTGATGAGCACCCCCGTGGCCACGGTGACGATCTGGGCGGTGGTGCGAGGGCGCAGGCCGAACAGGCTCAGCCGGTTCTTCCCCACCCGGCGGCCCACCAGGTTCCCCACCCACGCGATGAACCCGCTGGCCACCACCAGCACCGGCACCAGCACGTAGCCGATATCCATGACGTCCCCCGCTCCGGAACCGAAGACCCGCCCGGGACCTGCGTCCAGCATAACCGGCGGGCGTCACGAGGCGCTCAGCGGCGCCGCAGGCGCCACAGCAGCCGCAGGTAGTTCCACACCTCGCCCGCGCCCAGCTTGCTGCGGCCGCCCCGCCGGTCGGTGAACACGTAGGGGACTTCCACCACCGGCCTGCCCCTGTGGCGCACCAGCACCTCCAGGAGGATCTTGTAGCCGAGCCCCTGCAGGGAGCCGTCCAGCAACAGCTCCCGCCGTAGGGCGAAGAAGCCCGACACAGAGTCACGCACGGGTTCTCTCAGCCACACGCGCGCTAGGGCCACCGCCACCCGGCTCATCAACCGCCGCCGCAGGGGCCAGTCCCGCACCCCACCCCCAGGGACGTAGCGGGAACCCACCGCCACGTCCGCTCCGGACCGCAGGGCCCGCACCAGGTCCGGGACGGCCTCCGGGGGGTGGGAGAGGTCTGCGTCCATGACCACCACCAGCCCTCCCCGGGCGGCCCGGGCACCCTCGATCACGGCGCTGGCTAGCCCCAGCTTTGCGGACCTGCGTACCACCCGCACGGGGAAGCGCGCCGCCAGCTCCTCCGCCACCTCCGCGGTGCCGTCGGGGGAGCTGTCGTCCACCACCACCAGCTCGTAGCCGTCCCCCAACGCGCCGTGCGCCCGCTCCACGAGCTCCGGGAGGGTGTCCCGCTCGTTGTAGGTGGGCACCACCACGGAGACCTCTACCGGCCCGGGCACCGCACCACCCGCCCTTCCGGCTTCTCCAACACCGCCCAACCCTTCACTTCGTCGAGCAGCTCCAGCTCGCGCACCTTTGGCCCCAGGCCGGCCACCTCCGAGGCGGGCGCCAGCAGCACGGCCCGGCGGGGGCCGGCCGCGCACAGCTCCCGCCACACCAGCTCCGGTTCCCCGTACGCCCGCCACGTGCGGCCCGAGTAGAACACCAGGCTGTTGGGGATCCGGTACGCGACCCGGAGCTCATCGCCGCGGGTCCACCGGGCGGCTACCGCACCCACCTCCCGATGGGGTCGGTACCGGTCCACCGCGGGCACCACCTGCCACACCAGCAGCAGGAAGAACGCCACGGTGGCCGCGCTCAGGGCGGCGAGCCCGCCGTGCACACGGCCCCGCCACCCGAGCCACGCAGCCACCAGCAGCCCTGCACCCAGCACGGAAAGCGGCCCCGCGAGCACCGGCCACAGGGCTTGTGCTTGCGAGGGATACAGCAAAAGGCCGTACGCGGCCACCGCCCCGCAGAAGGCCAGCCACACCAACCCCAACGCCCCAAACCCCCCGCGCAGCACGCTGGGCCGGTCCCACGCCGCGTCCAGCGCCCCCGCGGTGGCCACCGCGGCCAGGGGGTAGAAGCTCAGCACGTAGTTGGGCAGCTTGGTGCCCGCGGCGCTGAAGAAGACCAGCACCACCGCGCACCAGATCACGGGCATGGGGTCGGCGCCCGAGCGCACCAGGTGCGTCCAGGTGACCCAGAAGGCGTTCCACGGAAGCCCGCCCACAAGCAGCACCGGCACGTAGTACCACACCGGACCCGCCTGGTTTTCCACCACCCCCAGGAACCGGTTCACGGTGTAGTAGCCGAGCACCGAGTCCAAAAACGGCCTGCCGTGACGGAGGTAGCCCGCCGCGTACCAGCCCAACCCCAGCACCGCGTGCAGCGCGACCCCCGCCATCCAGGGGACGTCCCGCAACCTGCCCAACTCCCGCCGCCAACTCAAGTAGGCCAAGACCGCCAGGGCCGGCACGGCCGCCGCCACCGGGCCCTTGGTGAGGGTGCCCAGGCCCGCGCAGGCGAAGGCCCACAGGTACCCGGACCGCGCGCCCCGGTAGCCCGCCCGGAAACCCAACAGGGCCCCCAGCATCCAGAAGACCAGCACGCTGTCGAACACCGCCATGCGCGACTGCGCGAACCACTGCAGGGTGGTGGCGAGGATCAGGGCCGCCAGCCATCCCGCCCGTGGGGAGTACCAGCCCCGGGCCAGCAGGCCCGTCAGGAACACCGCACCGGCACCGAAACCCGCGGACCAGACCCGGGCGGTGAACTCGCTGAGCCCGAACACCCGTGAGGTGGCCGCCACCAGCCAGAAGTACAGGGGCGGGTGGACGAACCACGGCTGGCCGTTCCAGTGCAGGGTCAGCCAGTCCCCGGTCCGCAGGATCTCCCGCGCCACCTGCGCGTACTTGGTCTCGTCCTGGTCCCACAGGGGGCTGGCCCCCAAGCCGGTGAGGTTCAACAGCAGGCTGGCTGCAGCCACCGCCACCAGGGCGCCCACACCGCCTGAATCCACGGGCGCCGTGGCGGCCCGCGGCGCGGCGCGGCTCGTGCCCCGGGTGGTGCTCAGCGGTGCCGCCACAGGATCCACACGCCCGCACCGCCCGCCAGGAGGTTGGGCAGCCAGGCCGCCAGCCACGGGGGCAGGCGTCCCGCCTGGCCCAGGAGAGTGGTGGCGGTGATGAGGACGTAGTACGCCAGAATGGCCACCACCGCGAGGCCGAACCCCATGCCCCGCCGGCCGGCTTCCCTGCGGGCCACCGCCAGCCCCACCCCGAGCACGGAGAACGCCAGGGCCGCCGCGGGCAGGGCGAACTTGCCGTGCCAGTCCACCTCCAGCCCCCGGGTGGGTTCGCCGGACCTGCGCCGCCGTTCCAGCTCCGCGCGGATCTCCCGGGTGCTCATCTCCCCCGAGCTGCGCGCGGGCGGCGCGATCTCCGCGGGGGCCCTGGGGATCCGGAGCAGCATCTGCCGGAACTCCGTGAGCACCGCGCCGTCCTCCACGGACACCATGCGGCCGCGCTCGAAGGACCAGCCCTCGTGGGTCCAGCGGGCCCGCTGTGCCTCCACCACCCGCACCACCCGGCCGTCCCTCTGCTCCTGCACGGTCACCCCTTCCAGGGTTCCCGCGTCCACGTCCAGCCGGTCCGCGGCCACCACGAACACCCCTCCGTCCGGCGTGCGCTCCCGGAACAGGATGCCGTGGCGCACCGCGGCCCGCGCGGCCGAAGCCCCCAGGCGCGGCAGGGCGTCGATGTACCGCTGCGCCGCCGCGGGCACCAGCACCTCCCCCACCCAGAAGGTCACCGCGGACACCACCGCCCCCAGCACCACCGCGGGCAACGCGATGCGGGCCAGGCTCACTCCTCCCGTCTGCATGGCCTCCAGCTCCCGGCCCTCCCGGAGCCGGCCGTACGCCAGGATGGTGCCGAGCAGGGTGGCCATGGGCAGGCAGAAGAACAGGACGTACGGGGTCCGGTAGGCCAGCAGCTCCAGCAGCGCAGCCGCCGGCACTCCGCGGTCCATGAGCAGGCGGCCCAGGTAGAAGAACTCGTTGCCCACCAGCAACGCCCCGAACACTGCAAGCCCAAACCCCACGGTGCCCGCCAGCTCCCCGCCCACGTACCGGTCCAGGAGGGTGGGCCACGGCCTCGCCCGCGCCACTCCGTGCGCGGCGGTCAGGTCCACGGAGTGGGGGCGCCCGTGCATGTCACATCCGGAACCGCTCGCCCAGGTAGAAGCGGCGGGCCTCCTCGCTGTTCAGGAGTTCCTCCGAGGTCCCCTCCAGCAGCACCCGGCCCTCGTACAGGATGAGGGCGCGATCAGTGATGGTCAGGGTGTCCCGGACGTTGTGGTCGGAGATGAGGATACCGATCCCCTGGGACCGCAGGTAGGCGATCATGTCCTGGATGTCCTCGATGGACTTGGGGTCGACGCCCGTAAACGGCTCGTCCAACAGCAGAAAGCGCGGCCGGATGGCCAAGGCACGGGCGATCTCCACCCGGCGCCGCTCGCCGCCCGACAGGGTGTACGCGGGCTGGTCCCGCAGGTGGCTCAGGCGGAACTCCTCCAGCAGGGCGTCTACCCTCTGCTGCCGCTCGGCCTTGCCCATCCCCTGCTGCTCCAGGATCAGCTCCAGGTTCTCCGCCACGGTGAGCTTGCGGAACACCGAGGGCTCCTGAGCCAGGTAGTGGATCCCTGCCCTCGCGCGGAGGTGCACGGGGAGGTAGGTGATGCGGCGGTGGCCCAAGAACACCTCGCCCGCGTTGGGGCGCACCAGGCCCACGATCATGTAGAAGGACGTGGTCTTGCCGGCTCCGTTGGGGCCCAGCAGCCCCACCACCTCCCCGGGTCTCAGGGTGAGGGTCACCCCGTCCACCACGGTGCGCCGGCCGTACCGCTTCACCAGGCCTTCGGCCCGCAGCACGCCGTCCCGCCGGTCAGGGGTAGACGACAACCCTCACCCTCCCGTCCGCCCGCAGCACTCCCCGTTCCCACGCGTAGCGGACTTCCTCCGCCCGCATGCGGTCCGAGCCCCGTTGGGCCGTGACCTCGCCTCGCAGGACCGCAACCCGGTCCTGCCAGCGCACCTCCGCCTGCCGGCTTTCCGCCCACCCCCACGGGTGGTCCAGTCGCACCCCTCCGGACGCCCACAACACCCGCGCCCGCAGGTCTGCGTCCAGGGCCCCGGCCCGAAGCTGCAGGTCTTCCCAGGTGACCCGCGGGCTGCCCCGAGCCGCAGCCCGCTCCGAGGCTCCGTCGAAGGACACCTCCAAGGCCTGCAGGGTCAGCTTCTGCCAGGTCAGCCGCACGCTCCCGTACGCGGTCAGGGCGCGGCGGAGCAAGTCCGCGCGGGCGGTGGAGGCTTCCAGCAGCACCGGCCCCTGCGCGGTGCGGTAGGTGGCCCGCACGTCCGGCCCGAACTCCACCCGGCGTTCCACGAGCGATCCCGTGGCCCTTTCCGCCCGCACCTCCGCCTCCTCACTCTGCAGGACCCGCACACCCCCTGCGGCCTCGAAGGTGCCCTGCCGGGCGCGGTAGACCACCGTGCGGGCCTCCAGCACCAGGTCCAGCCTGCGAACCCTCACGGGTTCGCCCTCCAGCGTCCACGTGTCGGAGTCCGCCTCGTAAGTGGCGATCCGGGCGTCCTCCACCTCCACGGGCTGCGCCCAGGACGCGGACGTCCCAAGCGCTGCCGCCGCCAGCACGAGTACCGCGAGGGAAACCCACCACCTCACCGGCCCGCCTCCCCGGTCACCCGTACCCCGCCCAACAGCCGGACCCGCCGCAGGGCGGGCTCACCCTGGAGCTGCTCCGCGGTGGCGGCCCAGCCGTCCGCCTGCAGTTGAACCCCGCCCGTGGCCACCAGCCGGTCCCGGGCGGCTTCGTAGGTCACCTCCCTGGCCACCAGCCACCTCCGCGGGCTCGCCTCCACCCGCACCCCACCCGCCAAGCGCACGGAGTTGCTGCCGCGACGGTACACCGCGCGGCCGGCCCGTACTTGCACCCGCCTGCCGCCCTCGGCCACCACGTAGCCGGACGCGTTCAGGGCGGTGACCCATGAGCGGCGGTCCACCACCACGGAAGGGGCGTGGAGCTCCCACCGCACCTGGCCCTGCGAGTCCGTGCCCACCAGCCGGGTACCCTCTACCTCCAGGAGCGGCCCGGCCCCGGGCGGTGGTGTCGCACTCATACCCGGCACCGGAGGCCGCGCGCAGCCCGCCAACAACGCCGCCACCGCCAGAGCCCCGCGCCACCACCTGCCACGGTTCCCGGGAACTCGGTTCAAGGCGCGCCTGTCATGGTACGCCACCGGGGCTTGCTGCACCAAACCTCAGCACCACCTCCCGGGCCGCGCGCTCCACCGCGCCGGGAGGGCCCAGGGCCGCGGCCAACCCCCGGAGCTCGTCCCGCATGCGGCGCGCCTCCTCCTGCCTTTCTAGTAACCTCCCCACCTCCGCCGCCACCAGGTCCGGCCGGCACCGGTCCTGCAGCAGCTCACAGACCACCCCGCGGCCGGCTAGCAGGTTCGGCAGGCTCACCCACGGGACCGTGGCCACCCGACGGGCCACCCACTCCGTGGCCTTGGACACCCGGTACACCACCACCATGGGAGTACCCAGGACCGCGGCCTCCAGGGTGGCGGTCCCCGAAGCCACCACCGCGGCGTCCGCGTGCGCCAAAAGGTCGTGGGTTCTTCCGGTGGGCGCGGGCAGCTCTATCCCCTCCCCGCGCAGCACCGCCCGGACCAGGGGCTGCAGCGCCTCGGAAGCCACGGCCACCGCGGCCTGCACGGGCACCCCGCGGTCCCGCAACCGCCGGTACGCGGAAAGCTGCACGGGCAACAGCGCCCGTACCTCCTGCCGTCGACTGCCGGGAAGCAACGCCAGCAACGGCACGCCAGGCCGCAGGCCGAGCTCCGCCCACAGCGCTTCTCGGGAACGCCCAGGCCGGGTGAGGTCCACCGCGGGGTGGCCCACGAAGCACACGTCCGCGCCCGCCGCTCTGTACGCCTCGTACTCGAAGGGGAACGTCACCAGCACCCTTACAGGCAGCCCTGCCAACACCCGGGCCCGTCGGGTGCGCCGGCCGTACACCATGGGCGGGAAGTAGTACACGGTGGGGACACGTCGGCAGACGGCGCGGGCCACGAACACGTTGAAGCCCGGGAAGTCCACCAGCACCAGGACGTCGGGCTTCCAACGGCGCACGAGGCCCACCACCCTCCGGAAGCGCACCGCGAACAGCGGCACCCGCACGTACGCTTCCAGGTAGCCCACCACGCCCCAGCCCGAGGTGTCCACCAGCACCCGCACGCCGGCCTCCCGCATCCGCGGGCCCCCGGCTCCCACCAGCTCCACCGACGGCAGCTGCGACCGCAGGGCCCGGGCGAGGTGCGCGGCGTGCACGTCCCCCGAGGTCTCGCCCGCCAGCAGGAAAACCCGAGGCCGTCCGGCCGCTGCGGAGCCGGGCCCGTCAGGAGCCCCGCGGGAGGTCACCCCGCCATCCCCACCACGGAAAGGCCCCACTCCCGCGCCCTCCCGCGGACTGCGGGTGGGTCCAGGATCAGGGCCGCGCCGGCTTCCACGCCCAGAACCCGGGCCCCGGCTTCCCGCATGGCCTCCAGGGTCCCGGGCCCCACCACGGGCGGGTCGAAACCGGGGTCGGCCCCAGGCCACGCCACCTTCGCCACCACCGCGCCCGGCCCGAAGGAGGTGCAGCGCCGGATCATGGCGTCGGTCCCCTCCGCGGCCTCCACCGCCAGCACCACGCCGTCCCGCACCGCCACCGCCTGTCCGATGCCCGCCGCGGCCACCTGCTTGGCGACGCGGAAACCGAGGGCCAGGTCCGCCTGTTCCCGCGGGGTCGGCGGAAGACCCGCCAGCACTCCCTCCGCGGCCACCAGGTCCGGCAGGAAGTCCGCCGGCGGGACCACCCGGAAGCCCTGGGCTCGAAGGAACCGGTGGACGGCCTCCCACAGCCGCGGGTCCCGGCCGTCTGCGGTGTCCAGGATTGCCGCCAGGCTCGGCGGCAGCGGAGCTCGCAAGGCGGCCAGCTTGTCCACCTTGCCCGCCATCACCAGCTCTTCCACGCCCTCGTCCTTCAGCAGCTGCAGGGCTTCGAAAGCGCGCTCCAGGGGGAGAGCAGCGTGGCGGTGGCACAGTCCGACCAGGCCGCCCGGCTCGCCGGCCACCTGCACGCACACCACCCGGCGGCCCGAGGCGCGGATCCGCCTGGCCAGCACCTCGGCCAGCGACCCGGATCCCGCCACTAGGCCCACGGGGGCCTTCAAGGCTCCCGCTCCGAACGCACCAGGCCCCTTCGGGAGCCCCGCTGGTCCCGCACGAAGGCTACCAGCTCGCCCACCAGGCCGTCTTCGCCCAGCTCCGTGACGATGCGCTCCAGGGCGTGGGGGACCGACAGCCCCTCCCGGTACAGGAGGCGGAAGGCGCGGTGGAGCCGATCCACCTCCTCCTTAGGTACGCCCGCCCGGTGCAGGCCCACCCGGTTCAGGCCGCGGGCGCGGGCGGGGACCCCGTCCACCAGCAGGAAGGGCGGGACGTCCGTGGTGAGCTTGGCCATGCCGCCCACCATGCTGAGCCGCCCGATGCGCACCTTCTGGTGCACCCCGGCCATGCCGCCGATCTGCGCGCCGTCGTCCACCCGCACGTGGCCGGCCAGCCCTGACCCGGTGACGACGACGATGTCCGAGCCCAGGCGGCAGTTGTGGGCCACATGCACCATGGACATGATGTAGTTGCGGTCGCCCACCACCGTGGCCTCCCCGTCCCCCGTGGCCCGGTGGATCTGCACGTACTCCCGGAACACGTTGTCGTCGCCCACGATCACGTAGCTGCGCTCGCCCCGGAAGGACCGGTCCTGCGGCTCGCTGCCCATCACCACCCCCGCGTACAGCCGGTTGCGGCGGCCGATGCGCACGTACCCTTCCAGGACCACGTGGGGCCCGATGACCGTCTCCTCCCCCACCTCCACGTGGGGACCGATGACCGCGTACGGACCCACGCGGACCGTGGGGTGGAGGCGGGCCTCCGGGTGCACCACCGCGGTGGGGTGGATGCGCGGCTCCTCACTCATTTCGCTTTGTCTCCGTGGTCGCTCAGGGAGAAGGTCAGGGTACCCTCCGCGGCCACCTGCCCGTCCACCGTGGCCCGGCCGTGGACCCGCACCAGCCGCCCCCGGATCCACTCCAGCTGGACTTCCAGGCGCAGCTGGTCTCCCGGGACCACGGGCCTCCGGAAGCGCACGCCGTCCGCGGCCGCGAAGTAGGCCAGCTTGCCCGGCATGTGCATCTTGTACAGGACCAGCACGCCCGCGGCCTGGGCCAGGGCCTCCACGATGAGCACCCCGGGCATCACGGGGTTGCCCGGGAGGTGGCCCACGAAGAACTCCTCGTTGATGGTGACGTTCTTCAGGGCCACGATGCGCCCAGCCTCGGGGTCCAGCTCCAGAACCCGGTCCACCAGCAGGAACGGGTACCGGTGGGGCAGGTAGTCGAGGATCTCTCGGATCTGCACACCCATACGTCCCTCCGGTTCGCGACCCCCTTCAACCGACCCTGCATTGCGACCGCAGGGCCCGGGCTAGGGCCAAGTGGGTACGGTGGCCCGCGGCCACGGCCACCACGTGGGCCCGCAACGCAACGCCCACCAGCGCCAGGTCCCCCAGCAGGTCCACTACCTTGTGCCGGACCGGTTCGTCGGGGAACCGCGGTCGGTTCCGGTACCCTCCCCGTTCCAAGACCAGGGTGTTGGCCTCGGAAGCGCCCAGGGCCAAGCCCTGTCGCCACAGGGCCTCCGCTTCGTCCGCGTAGCCCCACGTGCGGGCCGGCGCCAGCTCCCTCTCGAAGGACTCTGCGTCCACCACCACGTCCACGGCCTGCGAGGGCCGGTCGGGCAGGGACACCACGTACGTGACCCTCAACCCCTGCGGGTAGGGGAGGGCCGCGCAGGTGCCCGGCCCTTCCCGCACCCACACGGGCTCTTGCACCGCCAGCTCGGGCAGGTCGTCCTCCAGCGGGCGCAGCCCTGCCCGCCGCACCGCGTTCCAGAAGGGCAAGGCGCTGCCGTCCGCAGCGGGGACCTCCTCGCCGTCCACCACCACCTCCGCGGCGCTCACCCCGGCCACCCACAAGGCCGCCAGCAGGTGCTCCAGGGTGGACACCCCACCGAGCTGGGTGCGCCGGTGCGTGCCCTCCACGTGGTCCACCGACACCGCCACGGGGCCCCGCGGGCCGTGCAGCACCAGCCCGGGCACATTGCGCGGCAGCAGCTGCACGCGACACGGATTCCCCGTGTGCAGGCCCGTGCCCTCGAGCTGCACGGGCCTGGCCAGGGTGCGCTGCTTCAACGGCTCCTCCACGCCAGCCGGACGGGGTACCAGGACGCCGCCTCCGGCATGGTCACCAGCTCCACCGTCCGCACCTCGCGGGGAGCCAGGGTGGCGGTGAACACCGGGGCCGACCTGCCCGTGGCCAGGAACTTCAGGTCCACCGGCTGCCCGTCCACCAGGAAGGTCGCGTACGCAGGTCCGGAACTCGCCACCAGCACCAGTTCCACGTCCGCCGCGCGGTCCGTGGGGTTTTCCAGGTGCAGCCGCAGCCGGACCGTGACCCCGTAGTCGCCCTCCAGCACCGCGCCCGTACGCAGGTCGCGCGGCTGCCGGCTGCGCCCCAGCTCGGTTTGCCACTCCGAGCCCACCACCAGCCTCGCCTCCACCTCCACGAGGGGAGGTCCGAACACGCCCCGGGGGTGCGGCTTGTCGTCCGGCCCCACCTCCCAGTGCACCGCGCGGTCCAGCACGTACACCGTCCGCACGCTCACGGACACCTCCAGGGGACCGCCGTCCAGGACCTGGACCTGCAGCACCCCCGAGACCACGTGCTCTGGGGGCGTGCGCTGGGCGGTGAACCGGTGCTGTGCGCCCGGCGGCAGCTCCAGCACGTACCCCGCCCCGCGGCTGGCGAGTTCCAAAAAGCGGCGCGCGGCGGCGTGTCCCACCCCCATGGTGTCGTGCCAGGCGTTGGGAGAGGCCAGCTGCAGGTGCACCCGGGCAGGCCACGGGTGGGGGTTGCGCAACCACACGGTGACTACCTTGTCCCGGGGCGCTCCGTTGCTGTGGTGGTACAGCATCCGAACCGACTCGCCGCGCCGCACCACGTCCCGGAACAGCACCCCGTCCCTGGCGATCCGCTCGGGGTTGTTGCTCAACAGCAGCCGGCTTGGTGGCAGCAGCTCCACCGGCTCGTTGCGCACCACCACGGGGACCGTGCCCTCCACGGGCAGGGCGAAGGGGCTCCGGATGCGGGCCGGCACCTCCCCCGTCCAGACCTCTCCCTGGCCCACCGAGGGCACCTCCACCGGGGCTACCTCCAGGGACGCGCCGGGCGAAGTCCGGCTGCGGCGCTCCAGGGACCGCAGCACCGCCTCTTTGACCACGTCCGCGGGCGCGGGGTCGCCCGTGACCACCACCTCGACCCGCTCCGGCAGCTGGCCGCTCAGGGGACGGACCGTAACCACCACGTCCTTCTGGCTGCGCCCGTACCGCAGGGGGACCCGTACGGTGCCCACGGCTCGGCCCACGACCCGCAACCGCTGCGGGGCCTCCCACCGCACGTGCACCACCCTGGAGTCGTACGGTCCGAGCTGCGGCCTGCCCGGCGGTGCGGTCTGGATCTCCACCCAGCCCGTCCCCCCCACGGGAAGCACCAGGATTTCCTCGGCCACGTGCAGGCGTCGCACGGACAGAGCCTCGCGCAGCCGAGTTGCCCACATCTCCGCCAGCCGGTACGGGGACGTCCGGTTGGCCCGGGCCTGGCCCGGATCCACGGTCACCACGCGCTTGCCGGCCACCTGCAGGTCCACTCCGTGTTCTGAGGGTACCAGCTCCACCGGGTGCAGCCCCGGCGGGAGGGAACCGAGCCGCTGTGCCACCGCGTGGGCCCGCTTCACAGCTTCAGGCCCGCGAAACCGCATCACCACCAGCCCGTTCACCCGCACGGAAACCGCGGGCCCTTCTCCGGCCACATCCACCGCGGGCCTCAGGGCGGTCTGCCCCCACCCGTGGGCACTCCCCAGGCCCACGAGCAACGTGGCGGCGACCAGGGTTCGGAACCGCATCCGGTGGTTAGCCTTCGCCGGGCCCGTGGGCGTCTTCCTGTTTTAGGAGGCGTTCCAGTCGGCGGACGCGCTCCAACAGCCGGGGCAGCTGTCGGCGGGCCGCTTGCTCTTTCAGCTCGTCCGACCGGGGCTGGGCCGGGTGCCCGTACACGGTGGCCCCCGGAGGCACGTCCTTGGTGACCCCGCTCTGCGCCAGCACCACCGCCCCCGCGCCGATGCGGACGTGGTCCCCCACCC
Organism: uncultured bacterium; assembly: GCA_964437095.1. Classification (GTDB taxonomy): domain Bacteria; phylum Sysuimicrobiota; class Sysuimicrobiia; order Sysuimicrobiales; family Sysuimicrobiaceae; genus Tepidifontimicrobium. The sequence continues at coordinate 276,272 of CAYTFH010000001.1, forward strand.
CCACCTGCCCGGCCAGGACCACCCCGTCCTCCAGCACCACGCTGCCCGCGATGCCGCACTGGGCGGCGATGAGGCAGCGCCGGCCCACCCGCACGTTGTGGGCGATCTGCACCAGGTTGTCGATCTTGGTCCCCGAGCCGATCCGGGTTTCGTCCAGGGTGGCCCGGTCCACGGTGGTGCACGCGCCGATCTCCACGTCGTCCTCCACCACCACCGTGCCCACCTGCGGGATCTTGCGGTGGGCCTGGGCGCCGGGCACGAACCCGAACCCGTCCGAGCCCAAGACACAGCCCGCGTGCAGCACCACCCGGTTGCCCACCCGCACCCGCTCCCCCACCACCGCGTGGGGGTACAACACGCAGTCCTCACCCACAGCGGCGTGCGGGCCCACGTACGCGAAGGGGTACAGGACGGTGCGGGCGCCCACGGTGGCTCCCTCCTCCACCACCGCGAACGCCCCCACCGCCACCTCGGGGCCCAGCTGGGCGGAGGGGTGGACGAAGGCGCTGGGGTGCACGCCCCGAGGGTGGCGCGGCTTGGGCCCCAGCAGCTCCAGGAGCACCGCCAGAGCCAGCCGGGGGTCCGCCACCCGCACCGCGGGACCCTCCGCACGCAGGCCCTGGGGCACCACCACGGCAGCCGCCCCGCGCTGCCGGGCGGTGTCCAACGCTTGCGGGGTGGCACACACGCACACCGCCCCCGGCCCCGCGGACTCGGGGCTGGTCACCCTCCAAACCTCGCAGGAGCCGTCCCCCTCCAGGGAGCCGCCCAGGGCCTCGGCCAGTTCCCGCAGGGTCATGGGGTCCGGATCAGCGCAGCCGCTCCAGCACCTGGTCGGTGAGGTCCTTCCCCCCCGCCACCGCCGCGCCCTTCACTACCACCAGGCGGACCCGCTCCTTGCGGGCCACCTCCTCCACCACCTCCCGCAGCCGGCGGTTCAGCCTCTCCTCCAGCTCCGCCCGCAGCTGCTGCAGCTCCCGGAGGTAGGCGAGCCGCTGCTGCTCCAGCGCGCGACGGTCCAGGCGCTGGGCCGCCACGGAAAGCTCCGCGGCCAAAAGCTTCTCCCGGTCGTTCAACTGCTTCTGGTACGAGAGGGCCAGCACGCTCTCGTTCAGGACCCGCTGGGTGTCCACCACGCCCACCGTGGGCCTGGCACAGCCCGCGGCCGCCAGAGCCGCCAGCAGGACCACGATCCTTCCCGCCCTCATCGCCTGCCCCGCAACCTCCGCAGCACGACATCCGTGATGTCCATCGCCCTGAGGTTCGACACGTACCGCGCCAGCACCACGTCCAGGCCCTGCTCTACCGCCACCTGGGCCACCTCCACCCGCACCTCCGCCAGGATGGCGGCTTCCAGGTTGGCCTGCTGCGCCCGTAGGGCCTCCAGCTCCCTGCGGAGCTGCTCCTGCCGGACGCGCTCCTCCTCCTCGTAGCGCCGCTGGGCCGCCTGCACCAGTTTCTGCAGCTCCTCCTGCGCCCGCTGCGCCGCCCCCCGGGCCTGCGCCCCCGCCGCCTGCTCCAACGCCCTCTGGCGCTCGCGCACCCGGCGCTGGAACTCCCGCTCCCGCTCGTGCGCGGCCTGCTGCAGCTGCGCCCGCAGCTGCGCCTGGCGCTCCAGCAGTTGCTGTCGGGTCTGCTCCTCCAGCTCCTTCCGGTAGGCCTCCAGGGCCTCCCGGGCCTTCTGCTCCTCGGACCGCGCGAACTCCTGCAGTTCCTTCTGCTGCGCCTCCGCGTACGCCTGGACCTTGCCGTCCCGCTCCTTCTGGAGCCGCTCGTACTCCTGCAGCAGCCGATCGTACTCCTGGCGGTCCGCGTGCTGGACCGTCTCCAGCTTCAGCCGGACGTTGAGCAGGGGGAAGCGGTACTCCCGGGCCACCTGCTCCTCGTACTTCCGGACCCGGGTCTGGACCTCCGCCTGGCGGGACTCCACGGTGCGCCGCAGCTCCTCCTGGACCTGTTGCTGGCGCGCCTTCAGCTTCTCCTGGGCGTCCGCCTGCAGCTGCTGCGCGTAGCGGTCCAGCTCCTCTTTGGATTGCCGCTCCAGGGCCTCCAGCTCGCGCCGGTAGCCGGCCCGCAGCTCCTCCGCGTACCGCGCCAGCTCCCGTTGCGCCTCCTCCCGCAACTCCCGCACCACGGGGCGGAAGGTGGGCAGGGGCACGGGAGGGGGAGGGGCCGGCACCATCAACGCCACCTGGGTGGCGGCGATCCGGCGGCGCAGCTCCTCCAGCTCCTTGGCCCGGGGGTGCTGCCGGGCGATGCGATCCAGGTCCACCACCGCCACCCGGTACGGCCTCGGCGTGGCCACAGCCGCGGGAGACGACGTGGCCTGCTGCGCTGGGCGGCCACACGAGGCCAGCAGCCAAACCGCCGCGCAGACCACCGCAGAGGTCCGGGCCCGCAACGCTCCTCCCGCTAGACCGCCCCCGCACCCGGCGCGGCGTTGTGGCACGTCAGCGTTCCCTCTCGAGGGGACATGGCCTTAACGCCCCTGGAGCTCTTTGATCACCTGGTCGGTGAGGTCCACCCCGCCGTACAGGACCACGGTGTGGGACAGCACCACGCTCACCCCTGCCCTCTTGGCCACCCGCTCCACCGCGGCCCGGATGTCCTTGTCCAGGGCCTGCAGCAGTTCGGTCTGCCGTTTGAGGATCTCCTCCTGGGTCTTCCGGGCCAGGGCGGCCTGCTCCGCGGGGGGCTTGTTCTGCGACAGGCGACGCAGCTCCGCGGCCTTGGAGCGGGCGAACTGGTTCAGGGCCTCCTCGGAGCTGGCCTTCTTCGGGTGAGCATCCAAGGCCCGCTGCATGTCCACGTAGCCCACCACCAGGGCTCCACCCGCGGGGCCGCCGGTGGCCGTGGTGACCGCCGCCGCGGCCACGGCCAGCACCACCACCGCGCCCACCACCACCAGCAGCCGTCTGGTCTTCCGGTCCACGTCTTCTCCCTCCCCTCTGCTCAGCGCATCCTACCACAAGGTCAGAAGGGGTGCCCGAAGTACAGCCACGTCTGGGTCTGCCCTCCCGGGCCGATGGCGTAGTCGATGCGGATGGGCCCGATGGGGGCGTTCACCAGCACCCCGACCCCGTAGCTGAACTGCCAGGTGTCCGCGAACCCGAACCCTGAAGGAGAGATGCCGCCCGCGTCCGCGAACACCACCGCGCTGATGTCCTTCAAGCCGGGGAATAGGGCGACCAGGGGCAGCCGGTACTCCACGCTGGCCACCACCGTGCTGTTGCCCCGGGCGAACAGGGTCGGTAGACCCCGCACGCTGGCCTGGCCGCCCAGGGTGTACTGCTCCTGGATGGGGAGGGTCCCGGAGGAAGCAGAGGCCCGCAGTCGGCCCACCAGGGTCCCCTCCCACAGGGGCAGGTAGTGGGCGTACTCCGCCTGGTACTTGACGAAGTCGAACTCGCCGCCCAACAGGCGGAACCCGTAGTCCACGAACGCGGAGGTGCGGGACCCGCGGCGGGGGTTGCGGGGGTCGTCCCGTAGGTCGTGGGTGGCCTCCACCCGCAGGGCGTGCACCAAACCGGGGGTCAGGGGCACGCTGGAGTTCCCGGAAACCACCGAGAAGTCCGTGCGCTCCGCCCGAAGGGTCAGGCTGCCGCTGAGCTCGTTGGACAGGCGGCGGGACAACGTTACCGACCCACCCTCCAGCATCATGAAGTACCGCAAGCTCAGGGTGGCGTCGTCCACCAGCTGGTTGGTGTCGTGCAGTTCCAGGGAGAGGGACTGGCCCCGCTGCCCGAACCACGGATCCCGGTACTGGATCACGATGTTCTCCGCGGGCTGGCCCGTGAGGAGGCTGTCGGTGACCCCGCCCACCAGGGAGCTCACGTTGCGCTGGTACGAGAGCACCAGGGTCCTGCCCATGCCGTGGAGGTTGCGCTCCGCGAACTGTACGCTGCCGAGGATGCCCTGCTGCGGGCTGTAGCCCAGCCCGAAGCCGAACTCCCGGCTGCTGCGCTCCTGCAGCTCGATGACCAGCAGGACCTTGTCCGGGTCGCTGCCCGGCTGCGGTTGGGCCCGCACGTTCTCGAACAGCCCGGTGTCGAACACCTCCTGCAGGTCCCGGTTCACCCGGTGGAGGTTGAACACTTCACCCTCCCGCAGGGTCAGCAAGCGCTGGACGAAGGCCGGTCGGGTGCGGGCCAGACCCCGCAGCTCCACCCGCTCCAGGGTGCCCTCCCGCACCACCACCCGCAGGGTGCCGTCCTGCGTCACCTCCACGTCCGCCACCCGCACCAGGACGTACCCGCGGTCCTGGTACAGCTTCTCCACCGCCCGCGCGCCTGCCCGCAGGTCCACGGTGTTCAGCACTTGGCCCTCCCGAACCCCCAGGGCGGCCCGCAGCTCCTCCGTGGGGACCACGGTGTTCCCGGAGATCTCCACCCGCTGGACCACGGGGTTCTCCACCACCAGGAAGATCAGCTGGACACCGTCGTCTGTCGTCTGCAGCCGCACCACCACGTCCGCGAACAGGCCAGTCGCCAGGATCTGCTCCACGTCCTGGCGGACCCGGTCCTGGTCCAGCAGCTCCCCGGCCCGGGAGCCGATGGCTGCGTACACCACCTCGGGGGAGACGTTCTGGGTGCCCAGGACCACGATGTCCGTGATCCGCGCGGGCCGCGCCGGCGTGGGAACCGGCGAAGGCGTCGCGGTGGGGGTCGGGCTCGGGCTGGGAGACGGAGACGCGGGGACCTGGGCGCTGCCCGTGACAGCCCAGACCCACGCGGTGCACAAGGCCGCCACGAAGCAAGCCGTCAGCCGGAGGACCTGCACGCGCACCTCCTCCACACGTCCCTCACCGGAAGGAAGCCGGCTGCGCGGGGAGCCCGTCTACCTCCACACCGGCCTCCCGGAGCAGGTCACGGAGCCACGGGGCGGACTCGTCCGTGGGCACCGCCCACGGACGGGCCACCAGGCCCTCCCGCGGCGGCGCCACCAGGCCCAGCACCGCGCCGGGGACGTAGCCCAAGGACACGGCCCGCACCGCCGCGTGCGCAGACCGGGGGGGCGCCTCCCGCGTGGGCCCGCGCAGGCCGCCCGCCAGGGCCACCGCCAACAGCCCCGTGGCCGCCAAGGCGAAGACCACGGCGGGGCGCCGGTGGACGCCTGGCAGGGGTTCCGCGGCGGCGGCGCGCCGCGCCAGCCGCACCTCCGCTTCCGCCAGCGAAAGGTCCAGGAGGGCCCGCGCCCTGCTCCCGCGCCGCCATTCCCTCTCCGCCCGCTCCAGCCAGCCCCGGGCTCCCTCGATGTGCACCACGAGCCTTCCCACGGCCGTCTCCTCCACGGTTCCCGTCCTACTATCCTGCGCTGCCCCAGCGAATTCTTCCGCCGGGAGGCACGGATGGCCGCGGGGCGCGCATGGCTCGTCGGAGCGGCCCTGCGCCAGCGACTCCACGCAGCCTACCCCTCCCGCAACCAGCGGCGCAGGGTGGCCAGGGCCCTGTGGTGCAGCCGGTACAGGTGGGACAAGCTCACCCCGAGCTCGCGGGCCGCCACCGCCGGGCTCCGCGGCCGGAAGTAGAACGCGTCCAGCACGGCCCGCTCCCTGGGCGGCAGCCGTTCCACCCCCTGGGTCAGCTGTCCGGCCAGTACGGAGTCCTCCACCGCGCCCAGGGCGTCCTCCGCGGCCCCGTCCTCCAGGCGTTCCAGGACCGCACCGTCGGCGTCGTCCAGAGACAGGGCCCACACCCGCTCCCGGCGCAGGGCGTTCAGCACCGCCCCCCGGATGCGGTAGCCGGCGTAGGTGGAGAACCGGAAGCCCCGTTCCGGCTCGAACCGCTCCACCGCGTCGATCAGCCCCACGGTCCCCTCCTGGATCATGTCCATGAGGTGCGCGGGAGGGAGTCCCAGGCCCATGACCACCTTGAACACCAGGGGTTGGTAGGCCTCGATCAGGCGCGCCCGCGCCTTTCGGTCGCCGCGGCGCTTGTACCGCTCCCACAGCTGCCGCTCCTCCGCGGACGTCAGGGTCCGGACGCGACGGAGCTCCCGGACGTAGTCGTCGAACACCGCAGCCTCCTCACCAGGCGAAGTTGGCCCGCAGGAGCACCATCCAGACGCCCGTGGTGTCGTGGCTGAAGGCCACGGCGTAGTGGCGGGCGAAGCGGTACTCCAGGGCCCACAAAAAGCGCGTCTCGCTGTCGAACACCGTGGTCAGGGTCAGGTACAGGTCCTTCAGGAGGAAGCGGCCCAGCCGCAGCCGTAAGGGCTTTTCGAAGTCGTACTCGACCCGCAGCTCCGCCAGCCCCAGCAGCTGCCGGACCCGCTGCTCGAACTCGCCCAGCAAAAAGCGCGCCAGCTGCTGGCGCAGGGCGGCCTCCACTTCCCCCCCCAGGGCGCGCTGGATGCCGGCCTGGGCAGCCAGCAGCTGCACGATCCGCTCGTACGGCAGCTCGGGGTCGCTGCTGAGGCGCACCTGCATCTGACCGGGCGTCCCCGCCAGGTGCACGAACACCGTGACGTCGCCCACGCGAGTGCTGGCCCGGGCCGTCAAAAGAGGCTCAGTTCCCCGGAACTCCTGGAAGACCGCGGCCCCTTCCTCCAACACGAAGGTGGTCCCGAAGGCCCGGTACTCCCCTCCGCGGCCGGTGACCGTACCCGACAGCGCGGGGCTCGCCAGGGTACCGCCCACGTGCAGCGCCCCGCCCGCCTGCAGCCGCACGGGCCCCGCGACTACGAACAGGCCCTGGCCCGCCACCATCTCCAGGTCCAGCTCCACGGGCGGGAGGGGAGCGGACTGGGTCCCCTGCGGGGCGGTGGAGACCACGAACTCGCCGGAGGAGGGGCTCAGCCTGCCCGAAACCCTTGCCCGCCTCGCGTCGCCGGACACCTGGACCGTGCCGTCCAAGGCTCCTCGGAAGTACGGCGGGATTTCCAGCCGCGCCGCCCGCGCGGTGGCGGTCACCGTGTAGCGCTGGAGCTGCAGCCCGGCGAAGGCCGCCTGCCCGGTGGCCTCCACGGACCCACCTCCCAGCTCTGCCCGGAAGAACCGCAGGGTGGCGGCGGCCTGGTCGAAGGCCACATCCAGCTGGACCCCCTCCAGGGCGGGCCGGACGTGGGCCAGCTGCACGCGCCCATCCTGGGCGCGCACGAACCCCTCCAGCCGCGGGTCCGCCACCGTCCCCGTCACCCTCAGGGTGGCCTCGAAGGGCCCGGTGGCGCTCTCCAGGAACGGGAGGAGGCGCAGGATGCTCAGGTCCGCGCGGTCGGTGGAGGCCACGAAGTCCAGGGTCCCCGTGGGTTCCGCCTCCAGCCCCCGAAGCCGCAAGGGAAGGCTTCCCCGGGCCCGCACGCGGTGGCCGTCCTGCTCCACCAACAGTTGCTCCAGCCGCAGGATCCCGTCCCGGTAGATCGCCTGCGCCGTGAGCCGGTCCACCTGAGCCCCCGGGACACCCACCTCCTTGGCCTCCAGAGCCAAGCCCGCGGTGGGGTCCTGGAAGGTGCCCGCCAGCTGCAGGGTGAAGTCCAAGCTGCCCACGAGGGGTGTGGGCAGCCGCAGCACGGACGAGACGGCTCCTGCCTCCAGCCCCAGGCCGGCCACCTCCACGTCGCTGATGCCACGCAAGCTCACCGTACCCTGGGCCCGCACCCGGCCGGCGCCCGCGGCCAGCTCCACCTGCTGCAGCTGCACCTGCCCGTTGTCCAGGACCAACCTGCCCGTCCCCGTGGGGAACCGGTAGCGACGGAACACGCCGTCCGTGAGGGTCACGTCCAGCTCCGCCCGCGGGCTGGATAGGGGCCCGGACAGGGACAGGCGCCCGGACAGGCGCCCGTCGGCGTCCAGGGCCACGCCGGCGATGTTCAAGAGGGTCGGGATTCGAGCGTCGTGCACGTCCACCCGGAAGGCGGCCACGGGCTCCTGGGAGACCTCCAACCGTCCCCGCACCGTGTACGTGGACGAACGGCGCCGCAGCACCAGGGGCGCCACGTCCAGGGTGTTACCGGCCCACCGGGCTTGCCCCTGCACCTCGTCGAAGGCCTCGCCGTTGATCCGCACCTGGCTGCTCCACAGGTCCGCCTCCACCACGGGCCGCTGGAGGGGGCCCGTCACGGTCCCTTCCAGCCGCGCTGTTCCCTCCAGGCGGACGAAGGGGTTGCGCAGCTGCCCGACCTGGTCCAGCTGCACGGGATCCGCCCGGAATCGGAGCTGCAACACTCCTGCTTCGCTCACGGCCCCGAACAGTTGCGCGTGGAAGGCCGGAGAACTCAGGCGTCCGTCAAGGCTCAAGGTCCCGTCCCGCCACAGGAAACTTCCGCTCGCCCGCGTGAGGACCAGCTCCGCAGTGCGCAGGTCCCACAGGTCCACCGTCCCGGATGCCCTGGGTCGCTCCAAGGAGCCCGTCACTTCCACCCGACCCCGAAGCTCTCCGGATGCAGAAACGGCCGTACCCGCGAACGCAGCCAGACGCTCCACCCGAACACCCGGGGTCTCCAGTTCCCCGTGCACGCTCCGCCCTGTGAATCCGATCCGGCCCCGGGCGCGGAAGGTGTCCGACCCCGTCCGCCACCGCAGGTCGCCTACCTCCAGCGCGGCAGCAGAGGCCGCGAACTCCGCGGTGGCCTCGTCCCACCGCAGGACTCCGAAGGAGCCCGCCTCCGACCGCGCGGTGCCCGACAATTGCAGGGCCGCGGGCTTTCCCTCCACGCGCCCCACCACGTCCACGGTACCCGAGGCGGAGGCGGTAAGACCTGCGGCTCTGGCTACCTCCTGCAACGGGACGGAGCGGGCTACGAAGTCCAGCTCCACGGAGGCCGGATGCAGCCGGCCCCACCCTGCCACGGAGGCCGAGCCGCGCCGAGCCCAGCCGCTCAGCAGCCGTACTCCCCCGGCGTCGTACTCCAATGCCGTCCGCCACGAGTCCAACTCATACCCCGCCAGCGCCGACCGTCCGCCCCCGACCACCGCGGCCACGTGGAAGTCTTGGGGAGAACCCGCCATGAGCAGCGTCCCCGACACCGCGCCCCGGAGGGGAAGCTCCAACCCCAGGGCGGTGGCTGCCGACGTGGGTACGCGTTCCAGGTGCGCAGTGGCCACCAGCCGCGGGGGTCCTCCTACGGCCGCCACCGCGTCCGCCTCGACCCGTCCCCCCCGCACCCGGCCAGCCGCGGACGTTAAGGAGACCAGACCCGTGGCGTACTCCAGCGTCCCCTCGGCGTCTTCCACCGGCTCCGAGCCCACCACCAGCCTCGCCGCCCTCAAACTCGACCGCACCTGCAGGGCTCCTACCGGTCCCCGCACCCGGAGCTCCCCGGAGATCCGGCCCCGCACGGGCAGGTCTAATTCACCCGCTAGCCGGTGCAGCTCGGTAAGGTCCGCGCCCTGAAACCGAACCCGGAGGTCCACGGCGCCTTGCCCCACCAGCCGGACCTGGCCAGAGGCGACGCCGGTGGCCGCGCCCACGCGGAACCGGACTCCGTGCAGGTCCACCTGCGGGCCCGACAGCTCCACCCTGCCAGCCACGTCCGAAACCCGCGTACCCTCCCGCACCGAACGGACGGACACGCCCTCAAGGCGCAGCTCGCCGCGCACGGTGGGGCTCCCCGCGCCCCCGTACGCCCGAAGCCTGCCCGCCACCGTTCCCGACTCCACCTGCCAGCGGGGGTTGCGCAACGCGTAACCGGACCAAGGCCCGGCCGCAAGGCCGCGGAAGTCCAGCTGCAGGTCCAAGATCCCGTGCTGCGTGTCCCACCATCCGGAGACCTCGGCGCGTCCGGGACTTCCTGGTTCGACGTCTGCCGCAGCCCGGAGCCTCAGGAGGGGGAGGTCCACCAGGCCCACGGCCGCGTCCACCCCTGTGGCCACCGCGCGGAACCCGCTTCGGGAGAAGTCCGTGACGTACACGGTCCCTCGCTGAATTCTGACTTCCGCCCGCAGCCGTTCCGCGGGGCCGCCGGGCGGCGCCGCCGGCCGCCGGAGGAGCTGTTCTGCGTTCCACCGCCCCTGCGGGTCGCGCACGAGGACCAGCACCGGCCGCGTCAGGACCACTCTGCGCACAGCACCCGCGCCCGCAGCTCCCTGAAGGCGGGCCCGGACGAGGGCTGCCAGGTCCCAGTCCACCCGCACCGCCTCTGCCCGCAGCAGCCCCGGGACCCGCAGCCGGTGCACGGTGACGCCATGGAGGTCCAGCTGGACGCGGTCCACCGTCACCGGCATCCCCAGCCCTTCCGCAAGCCAGCGGGACAGCACGCGGGCGGACCACACCTGGAAGGTGGAGGAGGACAGCAGGGCCAGGCCGCCCACCGCGCACGCCACCAGCAAGGCCACAAGGCCCGCCAGCCTGGTCACGGGCACACCCTCCCCGCCGTGGGCCCGCTGGGGCGGCCTACTCCACCACGATGGGCACGACCTGCTCGCCCTTCACCACCCACGGCGTCCGCACCAGCCGTCCTGCGAACTCGTCGAAGTAGATGAACCGCTTCTGAGGGTCGTCGCTGGGCGGCACGCCCACGGGAACCAGCTGCAGCAGCACGTCCGTGTTGCGGCCGAAGTCCTCGAAGAACTCCAGCGCTTCCCGCAGGTCGCGGAATCCAGAGGCGGGCGGTTCCCCGCCCAGCTTGTCCGCCAGCAGCGCCGCCGGAGGGACGTTGTCCCTCTGGATCCCCGCGCTGCCCACCACCAGCAGGGCCGGCCCCCGCGGGAAGTTGCGTGGGACCTCCACCTCCACCACCCGGGTGACGGGCTCGCCGCCCTGGAAGGGCCGCAGGAGCAGCCGCACCCGCAGCCGGCCTCCCTGGCTCACGGTGCGGCTGGCCACCTCCGCCTCCACCACCGATACGGTGCGCCGCTCCCGGCTGAGCTGGACTTCCACCTGCAGGTCCACGGGCTCCACCCGGGTGAACTCGTTCCCGAACAGGAACCGCACCGCCTCGGGCACGTCCAGCACCGAGGCCGCGGCCACGTCCTGAGCGCTGTAGAAGACGTTGGTGCGCTCCACGGGCCGCGGGAGCCCCGCGCCCCGCGCGCTGATGCGGACCTCCGCGGTGCCGCCCCCGGACCCGTCCCAGGCCTGCTCCACCGCCGCCAGCACCACCTGCGGGACCAGGGCCTGGGCCAGGTCCGGCCGGCGCACCATCTGCGCGCTTCGGCGCACCGTCCGCCCCCGGTCCCGGTCCACCACGGTGACGGCCACGTTGAACACCCTGGGGAGCCGGCCCAGGGTGCCCGCCACGCCCGCCACCCGGTCCTGGGTCACCGTACCCACCGCCTCCCCCACGTCCCCTTCCTTGAAGGGGAACTCGGAGCTGCGGACCACGGTGTGCACGTACGCCGCGGTCAGCATGAAGTCCACGCTCCCGAACCCGAACAGCCTGTGTCCGAAGGCCAGGAACCGGTTTCCCTTGCGGTAGGAGAGGGTGCCGATGCTCCATGCGTTCACGTCGCCCCGGACCAGGGCCACGCCCACCGCGCTCCCGGGGACCAGGGGTGGGGTGGGGAAGCGGCCCACACCTCCGTAGCTCTGCACCGGGACCACGTCCGCGTACCGGAAGGTCTGCCGCAGGATGCGGAAGCCCCGGTCGCTGGTGCCGGAGACCAGCAGGGGGCTTGAGGCCGGGACGAAGGTGGCCACGGGGCCGTCTTCACGGTGTGGTGCTGCGGCGCGGCGGTCTGAGAGCGCCACCGCCCGCACCCACCGCCCGCCGATGCGTACGGGCTGCCGTAGCGCCAGGACCCGACCCGCGGGGAGGTCTGCGCGCTCGTCCCGCAGCAGGGACAGCATGGCCTCCGCGGGCGTGAACAGGCCCAGGTTGCTGTCGGGCCCGGCGGACCGGTAGCCGTACGACAGGGCGCCCGCGAACCGTCCCTGGATGTACATGGGGCTTCCGCTCATGCCCGAGGCCGTGCCGCCGCTGCGCTGGATGGCCGGGCCGAACGCCCGGAACAACACCAACCGCCCCGGCGGGCCCTCGGTGATGCCCAGTACCTCGAACTGGAACTCCTCCACCCGGGTGCCCTGCACCACGGTGCGGCCCAGCCCCCGCAAGCCGGGACGGATGGCACCCAGGGGGAACACCTCCGAGTCCTCTTGCGCCCACGACCCCGGCCACGGGAGCAAGCCCGAGACCAGCAGGACCACTACGCCCAGCACCCACCTGCGCATGCGGCACACCTCGACGCGAGTCCGGACCGCCCCCGACAGGGCCTCACGGGCGACCGGCTAGGACCCATGCTAGCAGAGGTCGTGCCGACCCGCCGTAACGCGGGCGGAGGAGCCGGCCCTCGGGAGTCCTTGCGGGAGGGGAGAAGGTCGTCGGCTCACGGGCCGAGCCGCACCACGGGATCGCCCACCCGCACCCTCGCTCCGACCTCCACCAACACCTCCACCACGGTACCGTTTCGGGGTGCCCGGGCGGCGACCTCCCTCGGCTTGGTGGCGGTCCGTACCCACACCAGGGGCGCCCCCTCCTCCACCACGTCTTGCGCCCTCACCGTCTCCACCACCACGCCGCCCACGGTGGCGCGGACCAACTCGGGCTCGGCCACCGCCGCCACCAGCCCCAGGACCGCCACAGCCACCGCGACCCAGCGCATGCCGCCTACCATGCTATCTCACAGTACGCGGGCACGGCCTCAAGGGTTCGGCTGGAAGGGCGGGGGCAGCTGGTCCTGCAGGCCGAAGTAGACCCGCAGGATCTGCACAATGCGCCAGCTGGCGCGGCCGTCACCGTACGGGTTGGTGGCCGTGGCCATGGCGCGGTGGGCGTCGGGGTCCTGCAGCAGCCGGCTGGCCTCCGCCACCACCCGGTTCCGGTCCGTGCCCACCAGCTTCACCACCCCCGCGGCCACGCCCTCGGGCCGTTCCGTGGTCTCCCGCAGCACCAGCACCGGGGTGCCCAGGCCGGGTGCCTCCTCCTGGATGCCCCCCGAATCCGTGAGGATGAGGTAGGCCCGCCGCTCCAGGTACACGAAGGGGCCGTAGTCCGGGGGGGTCACCAGGTGCACGCGGGGCACTCCGGCCAGGGCGGGGAACACCACCTCACGCACCGCGGGGTTGCGGTGCACGGAGAACACCACCTCCACGTCCGGAAAGCGCGCCACGATCTCCCGCACGGCCTCGCACACCTGGCGCAGGGGCTCGCCCCAGTTCTCCCGGCGGTGCGCCGTGACCAGTACCAGCCGCCGGCCGGGGTCCAGGGGCGGAAGTCCGTCCGGGGCGACCCTCGGCGTCACAGCCTGCAACGCGTCGATGACGGTGTTGCCCGTGACGAAGACGCGCGAAGGGTCCACCCCTTCCCGCAGGAGGTTGTCCCGCGCCCAGGGCGTGGGGGCGAAGTGCAGGTCCGCCAGGGCGGCGGTCATGCGCCGGTACAGTTCCTCCGGGAACGGCCGGTACTTGTCCCGGGTCCTCAGCCCCGCTTCCACGTGGCCCACGGGGATGCGGTGGTAGTAGGCGGCCAGGGCTCCGCAAAAGCACGGCGCCGCGTCCCCCTGGACCAACACCAGGGCCGGCTTCTCCCGGGCCAGGACGCGGTCCAGCCCTTCCAGGGTGCGGACCGTGACCTCCGCCAGGGTCTGCCGGGGCCGCATGACGTCCAGGTCCACGTGCGGGGTCAGGTGGAACAGCCGCAGCACCTGGTCCAGCATCTCCCGGTGCTGGGCGGTGGCGACCAGGATGGGCCGGAAGTCGGGGTCCTGCTCCAGGGCCTTCACCACGGGCGCCATCTTCACGGCGTCCGGGCGGGTCCCCACCACCGCCAAAACGGGAATCGGGGTCTTCACGGGGTTCGCGCCAGCAGCCCCAGCCGCCGGGCCAGCAGCCACATGGCCGCGGCCAGCAGCCCGGCCACGGATAGGGGGATCCAACGGTCCACCCAACCGGAGAGGGCCAGGCTCAAGGCCCCCAGCAGGGCGGTGGTGCCGTACAGCAGCAGGACGGCCTGCCGCTGGGACAGCCCCCGGTCCAGGAGCCTGTGGTGCACGTGGCCCCGGTCCGGCTGGAACACGGACACCCGGCGGCGCAGCCGGCGCAGGATGGCAAACGCGGTGTCGAAGATGGGCACGCCCATGGCCAGCAGCGGCACCGCCAGGGACAGGGCGGTGAGGGTCTTGAACAGCCCCGCCACGGAAAGCGCGCCAAGCAGGTAACCCAGCAACAGGGCGCCGCTGTCGCCCATGATGACCCGGGCGGGGTTGAAGTTGTACCGCAGGAATCCCACCGCGCTGCCGACCACCGCAGCGCACAGGACCAGGGTGGGCAGGCCCGCTCCCCGGAGGGTTCCGGCCAGGAAGAAGGTGGCCGCCACGATGGCCGCGATCCCCGCGGCCAGTCCGTCCACGCCGTCGATGGAGTTCATGGCGATGGCCGCAGAGCCCACCCACGCCGCGGTGAACAGCTGGCCCCACACGCCCAGGGACACCAGTTGTCCGGAGAGGGGGTTGGTGACGAAGGGCGTGGTGAGGCCGAACAGAACCGGCACCGCGGCGCACAGGTACACCAGGGGGAACTTGGTGCGGCCGGACACCTGCCGCAGGTCGTCGTACAGGCCCACCAGGGCCATGGCGAGGCCCCCCAGCAGGATGCCCCAGAACTCCCGGGGCACGGCGCCGTACGGCACGGCCAGCACCAGGTGTTTGGGCTGCCGCACCACCGCCACGTCCCCCGGCATGGGCAGCGTCACCAGGGAAGCCGCCAGGATGCCGAGCGCGATGGCCACCCCGCCCAGGCGGGGGAGCGGCCTGCGGTTGATGCGCCGGCCGCCGGGATAGTCTACGGCGCCCACCCGGCGGGCCAGCCACCGGGCCGTGGGCGTGGTCCAGTAGGTGACGAACCACGCCACCAGCGCGGCGATCACGTACGGCGGGACGAACATGGGCTCCGGGCCCCAGTATAAGGCCTGGCCGGAACACCCGAAGAGGATGCCCGCGAAAACCTTCAGGTTTCGCCACGAGGGGCGGACCGGTTTGTCTAGCTTTCCACCAGTTCGGCCGTCAACCGCTCCTCTGCCAGCTCGCTCACGGAGCTGCGGAAGTGCACCCGCGCCACCGCGTCCGCCAGCAGGCGGGCCACGGACACCACCCGGATCCGGTCCAGCCGCTTATCCGGCGGGATCGGAATGGTGTCCGTCACCACCAGCTCCCGGATGGGAGAGTTGGCGATGCGCTCCACCGCGGGCCCCGAGAGCACGGGGTGGGTGCAGCACGCGTACACCTCCCGCACCCCGCGGCGCACCAGGGTTTCCGCGGCCCGCACCAACGTACCCGCGGTGTCCACGATGTCGTCCACTAGGATGGCCGTCCGGCGGTACACCTTGCCGATGACGTGCACCACCTCCGCCACCTGGTTGGGCCGGTCCCTGCGCTTGTCGATGATGGCCAACGGCGCACCCAGGGCCTGGGCGAACTCCCGGGCACGGCGCACCCCGCCCACGTCCGGGGAGACCGCCACCACCCCGGACAGCCCCTTCTGGAGGAAGTAGTCCGCCAGCAGCATGCGGGCGCTGAGGTGGTCCAGGGGGATGTCGAAGAAGCCCGACAGCTGGCCCGCGTGCAGATCCAGGGCCAATAGGTGCTGCACCCCGGCCCGTACCATGAGGTTGGCCACGAGCTTGGCGGTCACCGGCTCGCGGGGTCCGGTCTTTCGGTCCTGGCGCGCGTACCCGAAGTACGGCACCACCGCGGTGACCCGGCCTGCGGAGGCGCGGCGGAGGGCGTCGGTGAGCACCAGCAGTTCCAGGAGGTGGTCGTGCACGGGCGGACAGGTGGGCTGCACCACGAAGCAGTCCCGGCCCCGCACGCTCTCGTCCAGCCGCACCTCCACCTCGCCGTCCGGGTAGCGGGCCACCACCGCCTCCAGCAGGGGCACGTCCAGGTACGCCGCCACCCTCCGGGCCAGGTGCGGGTTCGCGGTCCCCGTGAGCAGGGCCAGGTCCCTCACGGACGCTCCTCGCCTTTGGCCGGGCGCACCACCCGGGCGGGCACGCCCAACGCCACCATACCCGCCGGGACGTCCTTGGTGACCACGGAGCCGGCTCCGGTGACCGCGCCCGCTCCCACCCGCACGGGGGCGTTCAGGAGGGTGTCGCTTCCGATGAACGCCCCGTCCTCGATGACCGTGGGGTGCTTGCCCGGTGTGCCGTACTTGAAGTTGCAGGTGATGGTCCCCGCGCCGATGTTCACGTCCCGGCCCACGGTGGCGTCGCCCAGGTACGAGACGTGCTGGACCTTGGTGCCCTCGCCCACGATGGAGTTCTTGATCTCCGCGAAGTTGCCCACCACCACCCGGCGGGCCAGGCGCGCGCCGGGCCGCAGGTGGGCGTACGGTCCCACCCGGCAGTCGTCCCCCACCTCGCTCTCCTCCACCACGGACCACAGAATCCGCACGCGGTCCCCGATCCGGGAAGCCCGGATGTGGGCCCCGGGCCCCAGGGTGCAGCCGGAGCCCACCGTGGCGCCCGCCTCCAGCACCGTGAAGGGGAGCAGCACCGTGTCCGGCCCCACGGCCACGTCCGGCGCCACGTAGGTGGTGGCGGGGTCCACCACCGTGACCCCGGAGCCCATGAGCCGCTCCAGGGTCCTCCGCCGCAGCTCGGCCTCCGCGTGCGCCAGCTCCTTTCGGGAGTTCACGCCCATCACCTCCGCCACCTCCGTCGCCTGTACCGTCCCCACCCTGCGGCCCTGCGCCCGCAGCCACCCGAAGGCGTCCGTCAGGTAGTACTCCGCCTGGGCGTTCTGCGGGCTGAGGTGTGCCAGGGCATCCCGCAGGGCTGCCCCTTCGAAGCAACACGGCCCGGCGTTCACCTCGCGGATCTGCCGCTGCTCCGGCGTGCAGTCGGCCTCCTCCACCACGCCCTGGAAGTTTCCCTCCGGGTCCCGCACCACCCGTCCGAGCCCCCGGGGATCTGGGACCACCGCCGTCAGCAGGGTCGCGTCGAACCCGCTCCCGACGTGCGCGTCCACCAGGGCCCGGAAGGTCTCCTCCCGCACCAGGGGCGTGTCCCCGTACGCTACCAGCACGGGGCCTCGGTGGTCTGCCAGCTCACGGAGCGCGCACCGCACCGCGTCTCCCGTCCCCCGCGGCTCCCGCTGCCAGGCCACCCGCACGCCCTCCGGCAAGGACGCCTGCACCACCTCCCCTCCGTGGCCCACCACCACCACCACGGGCCCGTCCACCAGGGACCGGAGGCTGTCCAGCACCCGGAGCACCATGGGCCGGCCGCCCACGGGGTGGAGGACCTTGGGCAGGGCCGACCGCATGCGTTTGCCCTCGCCCGCGGCCAGCACCACCGCGGCCACCGGACGGCCCCTCATCGCCAGCCTCCTGCCAATCCAGGGTTGACCGCCGCGGCAAGCATCCGTATGGTGTTGGTGGCCTCGCGGCGGGCGGGGCTGAGGGGAGTAACTGGCGGCCGCGCCCTACCTGGTGCGGCCGTGGCCCGGTCGTCAGTACGGCGGGCGGCGGTCCGCGGTCCGTCCGGTCGGGCCTGTGGCGGCGCCTCACGGTGAGACCTCCGGTGCACACTCCAGGCCGCCCGGGGGTTTGCTCGTTTGAAGGCCCCGAGGCGCCGACGCCGAGGTGGAGTCGTGAGCGGACAATGGATCTTCTGGATTGGCTTCCACCTGGTCGTGGCCACCATCCTGGCCCTCGACCTCGGGCTCTTCCAGAGGAAACCCCACAAACTGAGCCTGCGCGAGGCGGCTCTCTGGACCGTCATCTGGGTCACGACCGCCCTGGCGTTCAACGCTGCCGTGTGGAAGACCAAAGGCGCGCAGACCGCCCTGGAGTGGCTGACGGCGTACCTCATCGAGTACTCGCTCAGTGTGGACAACCTCTTCGTCTTCCTCGTCATCTTCGCATACTTCGCCGTCCCCGACCACCTGCAACCCCGTGTGCTCCTCTGGGGCGTCCTGGGAGCGGTGGTCATGCGGGCCAGCCTCATCCTGGTGGGGGTGACCCTGGTCAAGCTGTTCCACTGGGTCTTGTACTTCTTCGGGGCCCTGTTGGTCTACACCGGCTGGAAGCTGTTCCGGCACAAGGAAGAGACCGTGGACCCCTCCCAGAACCCCGTTCTCCAGGCGGTCCGCCGCCGGTTCCCCGTCACGGAAACCTACCTGGGCGGCAAGTTCTTCGTCCGACAGGGCGGCCGCGTGTGGGTCACGCCCCTGCTCCTGGTGCTGGTGGTGGTGGAGAGTACCGACCTGATGTTCGCCATCGACTCCATCCCCGCGGTGCTGGCCATCACCCACGACCTGTTCACCGCGTACACCTCCAACATCTTCGCCATCCTGGGGTTGCGGGCGCTGTTCTTCGTCCTCGCGGGGATCATGGACATGTTCCGATACCTCAAGTACGGCCTGTCCCTGGTGCTGGTGTTCATCGGGCTGAAGATGCTGGTGGCGGACTTCTACAAGGTCCCCATCGGCCTCTCTCTGGGGGTGGTGGCTCTCATCCTCACCGTCAGCGTGCTGGCCTCGGTCCTCATCCCGCCCACCGCGGAAGCGGGCTCGGAAGCCCCGGACTCCTCCGCAGGGTCGTGAGCCGTCCCCGGAGGCCGGGTTCCGCGTAAGATAGGGGAGGGATGAACCGCATCGGGGCGCGGCTGGAGATCACCGACACCGGCGAGGACGTGGAGGCCGTCCCCTGCCTGTTCTCCCTGGAGGTAGACGGCCGGCCCATCCTGCTCCTGGGGGAGAGCGCCCGGGCCCTGGGCATTCCCTCCCACGACGCGTCGTACTCCGCGTACGCCCTGTTCGACGGGGTCCAGGGGCTGCTGCTCACCCTGGTCCTGGACCACCACGCGGTCACAGACGCCAGCGACCCCTACGCCTCGCCCCTGTTCGTGGCAGACTGCGGCGTGGACTGCTGCGGCTTCCACGACCTCACCGTGGTCCACCGGCACGGCCGCGTGTACCTGGAGGATCCCCGGGACGGGAGCGGCTACGTGGTGGACCTGGGCGACTACGCGCGCGCGGTGTTGTCCGCGGTGCAGGGGTTCTTGGACTTCGCCACCCGGGACTCCCGCCTGCGGGACGACGAGGCCTGGCACTTGTACGACCACCTCAGCTGGCTCGTGCGCAAGTTCGCGTCGGATGCCAGCCCGCCGGTGCGGGAGGCCTGCCGCGAATTCCTGGACAGGGCGGAGGAGCAGATCCAGCGCGCCACCCGGCCCGCCCACGAGGTCCGGGGGACTCACTAGGCCGCCCGGGTCCCCGTCCGTCGGCAGGGTTCAAGGTTGCTCGGACACGCTCCTAGCGCAGGGGCCAGATGGCCTGCGGCCGTAGGTTCCGGGAGACTCCCAGCTGCGTGGCCATGCGGTGGGTCCACGCCACGAACCCGTCGATGATCATGAGGCACTCCTCCTCCACTTCGTCCGGGCTCAGGGGGCTCGCGCGCAGCCGCGCCACCATGTCCCCGATGGCGGAGCAGAAGGTGCTCACGTCGTCCAGCAGCTCCCGCGCCACCCGGGTTCCCTGGGCGGACAGCCCCGCGGGGCGACGGGCGTTCCGTCCGGACAGCCGCCGCCGCTGGGAAGCCGCCCACTCGTCCAGCTCGTCCAGCACGAAGAAGGCGTCCTCCGGGCCCCGCTCCATCACCACGGACACGAACCCCTGGCACGCCCGCCAAACCTGGTGGATGACGCTCGCCAGGTAGCGTTTGTCCGCCGCCAGCAACCCTTTGGTCCCTGCCATGCCACGCTCCCACGCGAGAGATTCGACGCTGCCGGCCCGCCTCCTGGTCCGTTACAATCGGCTCGGGGGTGAGCCGCCATGACCTGCCGCGAACGCCTCGAGTCCTACCTCCGGGAGAACGGGGTCGCCTACCGGGTGGACTGGCACCCTCTAGCGTACACCGCGCAGGAGGTAGCCGCTGCGGAACACGTGTCCGGCTACCTGGTGGCCAAGACGGTGATGGTACGGTGCGAGGACGGGTTCGTGATGGCCGTGCTGGCGGCGCCGCACCGCCTGGACCTGGGCAAGCTCCAGCGGGTGGTGGGTAAGCCGTGCCGTCTAGCCGAGGAGTCGGAGTTCGCGCCCCTGTTCCCGGACTCCGAGGTCGGCGCCCACCCGCCCTTCGGAAACCTGTACGGGATCCCCGTGTACGTGGACCAGCGGCTGGCGCAGGACCCGGAGATCGTGTTCCGGTGCGGGTCCCACCGGGAGACCATGCGCGTGGCGTACGCGGACTTCCACCGCCTGGTGCAGCCGGTGGTGGCGGATCTGGCCGCGTGACCACCGCGTCGCGGCCAAATTTTTGCGGCCTACCCGCCCAACACGAACCGGTCCGCCACCATGGCGCCGAACAGCAGCGCCAGGTAGGCGAGGGAGTACTGGTAGACGGACCACGCGGTCTCCCCGCGGCCGCGCCACAGCCGCCACGCGCGCCGCAGGAACCCGACTCCCAGGCCCGCGGCGGCCAACCCGTACAGCCACCCCAGCCCCGCCACGGGCAGGAGGGCCAGGGTACACAGGACGGTGGCCGCGGTGTACCAGAACACCTGACGGTGGGTCTCCCCTTCTCCCCGCACCACCGGCAGCATGGGGATGCCCGCCGCGGCGTAGTCGTCCTTCAGGTTCAGGCTGAGGGTCCAGAAGTGGGGCGGCGTCCACAGGAAGATCACCGCGAACAGCAACAGGGCCGGAAGCTCCACGCGTCCCGTGACCGCGGCCCACGCCACCAGCGGCGGCACCGCCCCCGCGGCTCCTCCGATGACGATGTTCTGCGGGGTGGTGCGCTTCAGCCACGCGGTGTACACCACCACGTAGAAGGCGAGCCCCGCCGTGGCCAGCAGCGCCGCCAGCAGGTTGGCGCCCCGCCAGAGGACCACGAACCCCGCCCCGCCCAACAGGGCCGCGAAGGCCACCCCTCGCCAGGGCGGGATGCGGCCCGCGGCCACGGGCCGCTTCTGCCGGGTGCGCTCCATGACCGCGTCCACGTCCCGGTCCAGCACACAGTTCAGGGCGTTGGCCGCACCGGCGCACAGGGCTCCGCCTGCCAGGGTGGCCAGCACCAACAGCGCCGACGGCTGACCCCGGGTGGCCACCACCAGGGTGCACGCGGTGGTCACCAGCAGCAGCACCACGATCCTGGGCTTGGTGAGGGCCACGTAGTCGGACACCGCCGTCCGCCACGCAGGGGCTGCCCGCGGTGGGGCCGCGGCGGAAGCCGGCGTGGGCTCGGAGGCCGCCCGGGCCAGCAGCGCCACCAGGAGCACCCACAGCACCGCCGCCAAACCCAGGTGCGCGGCCACCACCGGGGGGTGCAGGGCGCTCAGGAGGTTCAGCCACCCCACGAAGATCTGAACCCCGTACAGCCCCGCGGCCGCGTGGGCGAGGGGCTTGAGGTCCGGGCGCTCCCGACGGGCCCGCACCACCAGGGAGCCCAGCAACACCGCCACCAGCACCGCCCACAGCCGGTGGGCGAAGTGCTCCAGCACGCCCGGTTCCGCCGGCGGCAGCACCGCCCCGCGGCACAGGGGCCAGTCCGGACAGGCCAGCCCCGCTCCGGAAGCCCCCACGTACCCGCCCAGGAGCACCAGCACGTACAGGGCCACGAGGCCGGTCAGCACCGCCCCGCGGAAGCTTCGGCTGGCAGGGTCGGAGGCAGCCGAGACCCGCCCCGCCGCCCGCTGCCACAGCAACACCAGGGCCCCGAGGAACAGGAGGGCGGTGCCCAGGTGGAGGACCACCAGCCAGCTGGCGAGCCCGCTCAGGACGGTGGCCCCGCCCAACAACGCCTGCACCACCACCAGGGCCAGGGCCGCCCAGGCGGGCCTCCTGAGCCCCGCTCCGCCCCCATCCAGCCTGTGCGCCCACACCACCGCGGCGGCCACCACCACGCCCACCAGGGTGGCCACCAGGCGGTGGCTCCACTCCAGCAGGACCAAGGGGTCGGCGGGCGGGATCCACCGGCCGTGACACAGGGGCCAGTCCGGGCAGGCGTCTCCCGCTCCCGTGGTCCGGACCACGCCGCCCAGAACCACGAGGGCCAGGGCCAGCACCACCGCGAACCCCACGTAACGACGGAAACTTTCCACCGGTCCAGGTTGCGCGCCGCGCGGGTTTTCCCACAAACTACAGGGCGGACGCGTCCTCGGGTATTGTACGACGCGGCCCAATCCAGCGCACGCGGAGGGCTTCGGTGGTGAGCGCGCCGGCGTGGAGCGGGTACTCGGGGCGGCACGCCTTCGGCGTGGCGGTGGCCGCCACCCTGGTGACGGCGGTGGTGTGCCTGGGCGTGGTGGCCTGGGGTCTCGGGCGCGCGGCCTCCCATCCGCAGGCGGCGGGGCTTCTGAGCCGGTGGTTTCTGGCCCTTTGGGACAACCTGGTGGTGGACCGGACCCGTTGGGCCTTCGCCGCGAGCCTGGGCCTGCTGCTCGTCACCGGCCCCGGATACGGGTACGTGTACGGGGTGGCGGTGGCGCCGGTGCTGTACCGCGTGGAGACCCTGAAGGCTCGTCCTTGGCTGTGTGGCCTCATGTACGGGTTGCTGGTTTGGCCCCTCACCCTGTTCGTGGCTTTCCCCGTGACAGGTGCAGGTCTCATGGGATCCGAGCTGGCCGCGGGCGGCATGCCGTGGCTGGCGCTGGCGGCCCACCTGCTCCACGGCGGCCTGGTGGCTTCCTGGCTGCGGCTCACCGAGGCCTGAAAGCCTTCAGCCCTCCAGGAGTTCCCTCGCCGCCTCGTACACCCGTTGGGCCGTGAGCCCGAAGGCCTCCGCGAGGGCCGTGTGCGGTGCTGAGGCTCCGAACCGGTCCACGCCCAACACCCTTCCCTCACAGCCCGCGTAGCGTTCCCAGCCCAGGGATCGGCCCGCCTCCACCGCCAGCCGGCGGCGCACCGCGGGCGGCAGGACCTCGTCCCGGTAGGAGGCGGGTTGCCGGTCGAACAGCTCCCAGGACGGGAGGCTCACCACGCGGACCCTCACCCCTTCCCGCCGCAGCCGCTCGTAGGCTTCCACGCACAGGGCCACTTCGGAGCCCGAAGCGATGAGCACCAGCTCGGGCAGGCCCGGGCAGTCCGCCAGCACGTATCCACCCCGCCTCAGGCCGCGAGCGGGAGCGTACCGCGCACGGTCCAGCACCGGGACCGCCTGCCGGGTGAGCACCAGGGCAACCGGGCCGTGGGTGTGCTCCAGGGCCACGCGCCACGCCTCCACCGTCTCCTCCGCGTCCGCGGGCCGGATGACCACCAGGTTGGGGATGGCCCGCAAGGAAACCAAATGCTCCACGGGCTGGTGGGTGGGGCCGTCCTCCCCAACCAGCACGGAGTCGTGGGTGAACACGTGGATCACGGGGAGCTCCGACAGGGCCGCCAGCCGGATGGCGGGCCGCTCGTAGTCAGAGAACACGAGGAAGGTGGCGGCGAAGGGCCGCAGCCCGCCGTGGTAGGCGATGCCGTTGGCGATGGCCCCCATGGCGTGCTCCCGGACCCCGAAGTGCAGGTTGCGGCCGCGGTAGTCCGCGGGCCCTCCGCACGCGCCCTGCGGGTCGCGCAGCGGGCGGTGCGGGCTCTGGAAGTCGCCCAGGCCCCTGAGGGCCGTGTTGGTGGACGGGTTGAGGTCCGCGGAGCCCCCAACCAGCCACGGGATCCGCTCCGCCAGCACGTTCAGGACCCTGCCCGAAGCCGCCCGGGTGGCGATTCGCTCTCCCGCGGCGAAGGTGGGGAGCTCAGCGTCCCAGCCCGGCGGCAGCTCTCCCCGCTGCGCCTGATCCCACTGGCGCGCAAGTTCCGGGTACTCCTCCGCGAACGCGCGGAAACGCCTGTTCCACTCGGCTTCCAGCTGCTCGCCCCGCGGGACGGCTTTCCGGAATTCGGCCAGGACCTCCTGCGGCACGGTGAACGGCTCATCGTACGGCCAGCCCAGCTTCTCCTTGGTCCTGCGCACCTCGTCCTCTCCCAGGGGCGCGCCGTGGGCCTCGAACCGGCCCTCCTTGCCGGGGCTGCCGAACGCGATGCGGGTGCGGACGATCACCAGGGAAGGACGCCCGACCTCCTCCCGGGCCCGCCGGATGGCGGCCTCCACCGCCTCCAGGTCGTTTCCGTCCGGCACTTCCTGCACGTGCCAGCCCAAAGCCTCGAACCGCCGCGCCACGTCCTCGGTAAAGGCGAGGTCCGTGCTGCCCGCCAAGGAAACCCCGTTGGCGTCGTACAGGCACACCAGCTTGCCCAGCTGCAGGTGGCCGGCCAGGGACGCCGCCTCGTGGGCCACGCCTTCCATCAGGTCCCCGTCGGAGGCCACCACGTACGTCCAGTGGTCCACGATGTCGTAGCCGGGCCGGTTGAACACGCTGGCCAGGTGCCGCTCCGCGATGGCCATGCCCACGGCGTTGGCGAACCCCTGTCCCAGGGGGCCCGTGGTGCACTCCACCCCCGGGGTGAGGCGGAACTCGGGGTGCCCCGGGGTGCGGCTGCCCCACTGGCGGAAGCGCTTCAGGTCGTCCAGGGTGAGGTCGTAGCCGGTGAGGTACAGGAGGGCGTACAGCAGCATGGATGCGTGGCCGGCGGAGAGCACGAAGCGGTCGCGGTCCGGCCAGCGGGGGTTGCGGGGGTTGTGGCGTAGAAAGCGTGTCCACAGGACGTACGCGGGGCCCGCGAACCCCATGGGCGTTCCGGGGTGGCCGGACTTGGCCCGCTCCACCGCGTCCATGGCAAGGGCCCGCAGGGTGTTCACGCACACAAGGTCCAGAGCTTGCCGCGGCTCCACCATTCCGTCCTCCCGGGAACGCTCCCGTCCACCATAGCAGGAAGCCCCCGGCCCGTCCAAGAACACCGCCCCCGTGACCCCCGACACGGACTTCCTGACCTCGTGGTCGAACGCCGCCGCCCAGGGCTCGGCGGTGCGCTTCTTGCGGCAGACCCTGGGCCGTCCCACGCCGCAGATGGTGGAGCGGCTCAAGGACCTGGTGGACGGCCTGAGCCACCGCGAGCCGGCTCGGGCCGTGGCACGGGCCCGGGAGCTGGTGGAGTACGCGGACGCGGGACAGGACCCCCACAGCCGCGTGGTGGCGCGCCTGGCCCTGGCCAACGCCTACCTGTGGTCGGAGCGGCTGCCCGAGGCCGAGGCCACGTACCGAGAAGCTCGGTCCCTGGCGGAGGCTTCGGGGCATCCGCTGCTGGCCGCCCGGTGCGGGGTGGGCATGACGGGCGTGTTGTTCCGCAGGGGCCGGTACCGCGAGGCGCTGGACCTGGTGGACGAGATCGAGCCCGTGCTGCGGTCGGACCCGAAGGCGTCTCTGTTCGCGGCCCGCGTCCAGAGCCAGCGGGGGACGTTGCTCCAGTACCTGGGGCGCACGGAGGAAGCCCTCCAGGCGTACGCCGCAGCCGCTACTCGGTTTCGGGAGCTGGGCCCGGCCGCCGCCCTGGACCTGGCCGCGGCCCGGCACAACGCGGGGCTGCTGCTGGCCCAGGTGGGACGGTACCGGGAGGCCGCGGCAGCTCTGGCTGAAGCCAGGGCTGCCGCGGAGGCAGCGGCTGCACCCCTGCTGGTGGCCAGGGCGGGTGCCGCCGCCGCCTGGGCGGACCTGGCGCAGGGCCGGTACGCCCAGGCCCTGCAAGCCTTCGAGGAGGTGGCTCGGGCGTACGACTCCGCCGGGGTCCCCGCCGCGGCCGCCAGTTACCGGCTGTTCGGCCTGGAGTGCTGGCTCCACCTGGGGCAGGCGGAACGGGTCCGGGACCAGGGGCCGCGGATCGCCCGCGAGCTGGAAGCCAGCGGCCTGGTGGCCGAGGCCGGGCGGGCCTGGTACCTGACCGCCCTGGCGCACCGGCACCGCGGAGACCCGAACTCGGCTTTGGAGCTGCTGGAACGGGCCTACGCCGCCCTGGTTCGCGTGGGCCGGGAGAGCTGGAAGGCGGCTGCGGCCTGCGAGTTGGCTTCCTTGTGGGCCCGGGGCGGAGACGTGGGCAGGGCCCTGGCCCTGTTGAAGGAGGCGGGCGAAACTTGGCAGCGGGTCGGTAGTCCGTCCGGGCTGGGTCGGGCCCTGCTGGTGCGCAGCGACGCCTTGCGGCTGGCGCAAGACTGCTTGGGCGCGGTGGAGGGCGCGCGGCAAGCTTTGCGTGTGGGTCACACGCACCGGCTCGCCTGGCTGTGCGCCGCGGCCCACCGGCGCTTGAGCACCCTGCGGCCGCAGCGCCGCACCGCTCACCTGCTGCAGGGCGTACGCTGGGCCGACCGCGTGCTGGCGTGGGCGCCCCCTGACCTGAGGTGGGGCCTCTTCGCGGACCTCCAGGACCTCTACGCACAGGCGGTCCTGGACCTGTGCGAGGCCGGCCGGGCCCGAAGGGCGTGGGAGGTGGTGCAGGGGGCGAAGTCCAGGGGCATGGCGGCGCTCCTGGCGTCGTGGGGCTTGCGGGTCCGCCAGCGCAGGCCGCAGGACGCGCGGCTCGTGGAGGACCTGAACCACCTCCTGGACACGTACCGCAGGAGCGTGCTGCCCGAGGTGGCGAAAGCCGGCCTCGGCCCTGCCCGGGATCCGTCGGACTTGGAGCGCCGGATCCAGGAGGCGCTGTGGGGACTGCAGGCGCGGGACGTCGCCTACGTGTGCGAGGCCGGGCTGCTGGGCGGCTTTTCGCGGCCGACCCCACCGGCTTTGGAGCCCGACACGGCGTTGGTGGAGTACTTCGTGGCTTCGGAACACGTGCTGGCCTTCGTGGTGGACCCCGCGGGAAGGATCTCTGCACGCCGCACCTGCGGGGTCCGCGACGTGGCGCGGGCTCTGGCCCTCTTCGCCAGCGGGTTGGGTGCCCACGCCCGCGGCGCCCTGCCCGCTCCCCACGCCCTGCGTCAGGCCCGGTCCGTGCTCGCAGAACTGTACCGGCTGCTGGTCTCGCCCCTGGAGGCCCAGCTGGCTCCCTTCCCGCGGCTGGTGGTGGCCCCCTCCGGTCCCCTGCACGGCCTGCCCTTCCACGCCCTCACGGACGGGGACGCGTGCCTGTGGGACCGATGGGAGGTGTCCTACGTCCCCGCGGGCTCCCTCCTGGGCCTCCTGAAGCTCCCGACATCCCAGGACGGACGCGTGGTTTGCGTGGCGGACAGCCTGCAGGGTCGCTTTCCGGGCGTGCTGGAGGAGGCCCGGTGGGTGGCCAGTAGGCTGGGAGCCAAGCTTTGGGAGGAACCCACGCCCGAAGGGCTGCTGGACGCCCTGCGGGCAGCGAGTTGGGCCCACGTGGCCGCCCACTGCCGGTTCCGGCCGGACTCACCCCTGCTGTCCGCCATCCACCTGGCGGCGGGCCCCGTCACCGCAGCGGACATCATGGCGTCCGCCCCCGACTGTCCGGTGGTGGTTCTGAGCGGCTGCGAGACCGCGGCGTCCGCGGTGCTGCCCGGCGACGAGCTCGTGGGCTTCGCACGGGCGTGGTTCGCCGCGGGGGCTGTGGCCCTGGTGCTGTCCCTGTGGCCCGTGGAGGACTCCTCCACCGCGCTCCTGATGAAGCACTTCTACCAGGCCCTCCACCGCGGCGCGCGCCTGCCCCAGGCCCTCAGACAGGCGGCCCTCGCCGTGCGGGCGGACCGCCCCCACCCCTGGCATTGGGCCGGGTTCGTAGCCACGGGCGACCCCACGGCAAACCTTCCAAAATCCTGTGGCCGAGCGTTCTCTGAGTAGAGACAACCACCTGGGAGGGGAAGAGCCGTGCGGGAACCGTGGAGACACCTCAGGAGCCACCTTTTGGTGGCGTGCCCCGAACCGCTGGTGGAGTCCGTGGAGCGCGCCCTGCCCGTGCGCTGCCTGGCGCCGCAGGCCTCACCCCGCACCGCCTTCGTGTCACGCCGGGTGGGGAGCCACTGGCGTTGGGAAGCCCTGGACTTGGGTTCTGCTCCGGGACCAGGACCGTGGCAGCGTACCGTGCGCCGGTTCGTGGTGGAGGCGGAGGAGCAGGAGGCCACGGCGGCAGGCCGGGTGCGCGCCACGGTCCCGTCCGCGTACGCGTCCTTGGACTTCGAGGTCCGAGGACAGGCAGAGGTAGCCCACGGCAGTCCCACCCCCGAGGCGGCCATCCGGGCCCCGGGGGTCACCCCCTCCGACTTCCACGCGCAGCCCGCCTTCCACCGCCTCGGCCTCGTGGAGTACGAGAAAGCTCCCTACCGCCCTCGGGGCGAGGGGGTCACCGTGGTGATCCTGGACAGCGGCCCCGGGCTGGGCCGGGACGGCCTCCCGCGCCTGGAACCGGGGACCGTGGACCTGTACGTGGAGTGGCCCCAGAAGCTGCCGGAGGAGTTTCCCGTGTGGGCGCCCGTGGCGGCGCCGGAAGGCTTGGACTGCGGCCTCGCGGAGCGGTGGCGGCCCAGGGCCTGGTCGCCGTACCTGGCCACGGACGACCAGATGCGAGCCTACCGAGCCCACCACGGCGCCATGGTGGCCGGCCTGGTCCGCCGGGTGGCCCCGCAAGCGCGGGTGGTCCTGGTGAGCCTCCTCAACCCGCGCCTGGCCACGGCCACGTACGAGCTCGTGGAGGCCATGCGGTGGGTGTACGGGCTGGGCGCGGCACGGGTGCAGCATCCCGATACCCGCACGCCCCTGCTAACGAGTCCGGTGGTGTACAACCTGAGCTTGGGCGTGGACCGGTCCCAGCCGGAGACGGTACAGTCCTGCGTCCTGCTGGCGGTGGTGGACGAGCTGAGCCGGCAGCGGGCGTTGCTGGTGTGCGCCGCGGGCAACCTGTCCCAGGGCCGTCCCGAAAACTGCCTGGAGCCCGCGGCCTACGGGCAGTTCGGCGACACCCTGGCGGCCCAGACCCAGGTGATCCCCGTGGCCGCCACCAGCGCCACCCACGCGGACCGCTACGCCTACTTCAGCAACGAAGCCCACTTCGGGGCGCCCGGGGAAGACCTGCTGCTGGACTGCGGGGCGGAGCTGTTCGGTTCCCGGTACGTCCGCTGGTCCGGCAGTTCGTTCGCCGCGGGTCTCGTCAGCGGGGTGGCGGCGGTCCTGCTCAGCGGCGGGCTTCCGCCCGAGCTGGTCAAGGCCCGGCTGTGGGAGACGGCCACGCGTCCCTCGCGGTGGGACGGCGTGCACGCGATCCGCCTGTGAGGCGCCCGGCAGACCGCAGGCCCGCCCGACGCCGTGACCACGGGGGAAGCCGACGGGCTACGCCTTCTCCGCGGCGCGAGCCTCCGAGCGCAGCAGGAACTTCTGGATCTTGCCCGTGGCGGTCTTCGGCAGCTCCGGGACGAACTCCACCGCCTTGGGAGCCTTGAAGTGCGCGAGGCGGTCCCGGCAGAAGTTAACCAGCTCCTCCGCGGTGGCGTGGGCGCCCGGCCGCAGCACCACGTACGCCTTGGGGACTTCCCCCCACTTGGGATCCGGGATCCCCACCACTGCCGCCTCCAGCACCGCGGGGTGCTGGTACAGCACCCCCTCCACCTCCACGGACGAGACGTTCTCCCCCCCGCTGATGATGGTGTCCTTCTTGCGGTCCACGATCTGCACGTATCCGTCCGGGTGCACCACCGCCAGGTCCCCCGTGTGGAACCACCCGCCCGCGAAGGCCTCCGCGGTGGCCTCCGGATCGCGGTAGTAGCCGTCCATCACCGTGGGGCCCCGCACCACGATCTCGCCCACCTCGCGGCCGTCCCGGGCCACCGGGGTCAGGTCCTCCCGGACCACCGCCACCTCCCCGCAGAGGATCTGGCCCACGCCCTGCCGCGCCTTCCGGGCCGCCCGCTGCGGCAGGGGCTCTGCGTCCCACTCCCGCCGCCACTCGCACACCGTGAGCCACGGGCCCGTCTCCGTGAGGCCGTACACGTGGACCACCTCGATCCCCAGCTCGTCCTCCGCGCGGGCGATGAGGGCCGCGGGCGGCGGAGCGCCGCCCACGTACCACCGGAGGGGCTGCCCGGGCCTCCAGCCCTGGGCGGAAGGGTCCGCCAGCAGCATCACCAGGACCGTGGGCGCGGAGAAGGCCACCGTGACCCCTTCCTGGTCGATCAGCCGGAATACCTCCGGGGGGTCCACCTTCGGCAGGCACACGTGTCGGGCCCCCACCGCGGTCACCGCCCACACCGCGCCCCACCCGTTCACGTGGAACATGGGCAGGATGTGCAGGTACACATCCTCCATGCCCAGCCGCCCGTGCACCACCACGTTCATCACGTTCAGGGCCGTGTTGCGGTGGGTGAGGATCACACCCTTGGGGTGGGCCGTGGTCCCGCTGGTGTAGTTCAGGGTGATGGCCGACCCTTCGTCCAACTCGTCCACCTGCCCCCACACGTCCTCCCCCGTGGCCGCACGGAGGAGTTCGTCGGAAGCCGGACCCAGCTCCAGCACCTGCAGCCCCTCCACGCGGCTCGCCAGGGAACGCGCCACCGCCGAGAAGGCAGGGTCTACCAGCAACAGCCGCGTGCCGGAGTGGCGCAGGATGTACTCGTAGTCCGCCTCCCGGAGCCGGGTGTTGAGGGGGACCAGCACGCAGCCCGCCAGGGGGACCGCGGTGTACACCTCCAGCGCCCGGTGGGTGTTGGTGGAGAGCACCGCCACCCGGTCTCCGCGACCGAGCCCCAACGCCCGCAGGGCCGCCGCCAGGCAGGCGCACCGATCCCCGAACTCCCCGTAGGTCCACCGCACGGGGCCGTCCACCACCGCCACCCGGTCCCCGTACACGTCCACGGCCCGCCGCACGAACTGCAGGGGCGAAAGGGGTGCGCGCACGGCCTCACCTCCCCTCACACCGCCAGGTACTGCCGCACCGCCTGCTCGTCGGAGGTGATCTCCCGCAGGGTGCCGCCCAGCCGCACCGTGCCCTTGTCCAGCACGTAGCCCCGGTCCGCGATGCGCTGACAGAACCGGAGGTTCTGGTCCGCCAGGAGGATGGTCACCCCCGCGTCCCGGATCTGGCGCAGGGTCTGCTCCAGCTGCCGGACCACCAACGGCGCCAGCCCCTCCACGGGCTCGTCCAGGAGCAGCAGCTCGGGGTTGGCCATGAGGGCCCGGCCCAGGGCCAGCATCTTCTGCTGCCCGCCCGAGAGCTGCGTGCCCCGCAGGTGCCGCAGATCCCGCAGGGCCGGGAACAACGCGTACACCCGCTGTAGGTCCCACGTCCCCGTGCGCCGGGCGGCGTGACGTGCCAGCAGCAGGTTCTCCTCCACGGTGAGGTCGGGGAAGATGCGGCGGTCGTCGGGCACGTACGCGATACCCAGACGCGCCACGTGGAAGGGCTGCAGACCCATCAGGTCCACGTCCTTGAACCGCACCCGGCCCTGGCGCACACGCACGAGCCCCATCACGGCCCGCAGGGTGGTGGTCTTGCCCGCGCCGTTGCGGCCCAGCAGGGCCACCACCTCCCCCCCCTGCACGGTGAAGCTCACCCCGTGCAGCACCGTGGAGCCACCGTAGCCCGCCACCAACCCCTCGACGGTCAGCACTTCAGCCCTCGTCCCCCAGGTACGTCTCCCGGACCTCCGGGCTCGCCCGCACCTCCTCCGAAGTCCCCTCCGCCAGGACCCGCCCGCGGTTCATCACCACCACCCACCGCGCCAGGCCGAACACCACGTCCATGTCGTGCTCCACCACCACGAAGGTCACGCCCCGCTGGTCCGCGAGGCGGCGGACCAGATGGAGAAGCCCCGCCCGCTCCAGGGGGTTAAGGCCGGAGGACGGCTCGTCCAGCAGGCAAAGGCGCGGCTGGCTCGCCACGGCGATCCCCAGCTCCAGCCGTCTCTGGTCCCCGTGGGGCAAAGCACCCGCGGCCACGTCCACGGCCTCCGAAAGGTCCAGGTCCTCCAAGAGCCGGCGGGCCTCCTCCTCCACCTCCGGGTAGGCGTGCACGGGCCGCAGCCCGCGGCCTACGACCCCCATCCTCACCAGGATGGGCACCAGGAGGTTCTCCAGGGCGGTGAGCTCGGGGAAGATGGTCATGACCTGGAAGGAGCGGGACAGCCCCCGGCGCACCCGCGCGTGAGGCGGCAGCCAGGTGATGTCCTCCCCGCGGAACGTGATCCGCCCCTCGTCGGGAAGAAGGTGGCCGCTGAGTAGGTTCAGGGCCGTGGTCTTGCCCGCGCCGTTGGGCCCGATGAGCGCCGTGCAGCCCCCTTCCTCCACCCGCAAATCCAGGCCGTCCACCGCGGCCAGGTCCCCGAACCGCTTGCGCAGCCCGCGGGCTACCAGCAGCTCCGTCACGGGCTCTCCTCCCCTGCCCGCGCCGCCACCGGCCGCACCTGGGCCGCAGGCCGCGCCAGCACGCCTTCCAGGGCGCTGGCCACCCCGCCCCGGAAGCCCAGCACCAGGGCCACCACCACAGCGCCCAGCACCAAGGACCAGTGGACGGTGAACCGCACGATCACGTCCTTGGCCACCACCAGCAGGAAGGCGCCCACCAAAGGTCCGGAGAAGTGCCGGATGCCGCCCAGCAGGGTCGCCAACACCGGCTCCGCGGAGGCGGTCCAGTGGGCGATGGGCGGGGTCACGGTGTTCTCCAGGGGTGGCAGGAGGGCGCCCGCAAGCCCCGCGTAGGCACCGGCTACGGTGAACGCCACCAGGCGCAGGCGCCGGACGTTGAGCCCCACGTGCTCGGCGCGCACCTCGCTGTCCCGCACCGCCCGCAGGGCCAGCCCCAGGGGGGAGTGCACCAGCCGGTGCATCAGGTACACCGCCGCCACCGCGGCCACCAGCACCACGTAGTAGTACCGCTCCACCGTGGGCAGGGGCACGCTCCCCCCGAACAGCTCCAACGGCGCCCGCGGCACCCCCACCAGGCCGTCGTCCCCTCCCGTGACCGCCCGCCACTTCCAGGCGAGGGAGAAGATCATCATGCCGAAAGCCAGGGTCAGCATGGCAAAGTAGATCCGGGTGTGCCGCACCGACAGGTACCCCAGAACCAGGGCCACCCCCGTGGCGCCCAGCACCCCGGCCGCCAGCCCGGGCAGGAGGGAGGGCCACGCGAGGAGGACGCGGGCGCATGTATACGCTCCCACGGCGTAGAAGCCCGCCTGCCCGAAGGACAGCAGGCCCGTGTGTCCGAACAGCAGGTTGAACCCCACCGCGTTCACCGCCAGCAGCAGGACGTGGATGGTCAGGTACACCACGTACCGGCTGCCCACCAGGGGCAACGCCACCAGCAGCCCCAGCACGGCCGCCAGCAGCCACCCGTGGGAGGTCCGGGTCACGGCGCGAACAACCCCTGGGGCCGCACCAGCAACACCGCGGCCATGATGGCGAAGATGAAGAACAGCTCGAACTCCGGAATGAAGAAGGTGCCGTAGCTGGACAGCACCCCCACCAGCAGGGAGCCCACGAAGGCACCGCGGAGGTTGCCGAGCCCGCCGATCACCGTGATGATGAAGGCCTGCACGATCATGGCCGCCCCCACGCCCGGCGCCACGGGCCGGACCGGGGTGGACAGGGCCCCGCCCAGGGCCGCCAGGGCAGAGCCCAGCATGAACACCGAGGAGAACACCGCGGGCGTGCGGATGCCCAGCGCCGCCGCCATCTCGCGGTCCGCGGCGGTGGCCCGTACCGCCCGTCCCCACCAGGTGCGGTCGAAGACCAGCCACAGACCCACCGCCACCGCGAGGCCCACCGCCACCAGGAACAGGTTGTACACGGGGAAGGGTCGGCCGAAGGCCACCACCGCCCCCTGCAGCCAGCCTGGGATGGGCGGGATGCGGAACACCCCTCCCCACACGAGCTTCGCCAGGTCGTCCAGGAACAGCACCAGCCCGAAGGTCAACAGGAGCTGGTAGCTGGGGTCCGGGCCGTACAAGGGCCGCAGCAACCCGCGCTCCACCGCAGCCCCCAGGAGGGCGACCGCGGCCATGCTGGCCAGCACCGCCACCCCGAAGGGTAGCCCCACCAGGCCGTACAAGGTGTAGCCCAGGTAGGCGCCCAGCATGAACAGGCTGCCGTGGGCGAAGTTCAACACGCCCAGGACCCCGAAGATGATGGTGAGCCCGGCGGAGATCAGCCACAGGTACATGGCCGAACTCAGCCCAATCAAGCCCTGGTAGGCCAGGACCTCCATCTCCGCCGGGCGGGACCGCGCGCCGAGCCTACTTGCTTAGCTCCAAGGATCGGAAGGGAGGCCACCGCCAGTAGTCCTTGGGGTCGAACACCTTCAGCTCCCCGAGGACCGCGATGGGGTAGCGCGGGTCCCACACCACCTTGCCCGCGGGCACCGCGTACACGAACTGGTGGTCCTCCGACCGGAACACCCGCACGCCCGCGGGGGTCTCGATGCGCATCCCCTGCAGGGCCGCCAGGACCCGGTCCGTCTGGAGGCTGCGGGCCTTCTCCACCGCCGCCTTGGTGATGTAGATGGCGGAGTACGTGGTCTCCGCGGAGTAGTTGGGCATGCGGTTCCACCGCTTGGCGAACCGGCTCACGAAGGACCGGTTGGCCTCCGTGTTGGGCCAGTTGTGGATGTAGCGGGCGGTGGCGTACAGCTTGCCCTGGAACCGGTTCTCGCGCACCTCCTGGGAGATCCCCTCCAGCACGTCCACGGAACCGCCCATGGCCTGGAACCACACCTTGATGCGGTCGAACACCCCCTGCAGCAGGGCCTGCCGCAGTAAGGTCACCGCCTCCCCAGCCCAGGGGGTGGCGATGATGCCGTCGGGGTTGGTGGCCATGACCGCGGCGATGTGGGGCGAGAAGTCCGTGGTCAAGAACGGCGCCCACGCGGCGCCCACGAACTCCGCGTCGGGCCGCAGCCGCCGCATCTGCTCCCGGAAGATGGCCCAGGTGGCGTACCCGTACTCGTAGTCCGCCCCGATGGTGGCCCACCGCCGGACGTCCCGGCGGTCCCGGAACAGCCACGCGGCCACCGCGTCCTGGTAGACGGGCGCGCTCACCCGCACGATCTGCTTGATCTTCTGCTGGGCCACCAGCTCCTCCGTGAGCCGGTGGGTGGCGGCGTGGGTGAAGAAGTGGATCCGGTCCAGCTCCCGCAGCACGGGCCCCAGGGCCATGGCGGACCCGCTGCTGTCTACCCCGTACAGGAAGTGGGCGCCCCACTCCGTCACCAGGAAGCGGGCGTTGCGCACCGCGGTGGCCGGCCGAAGCTCCTCGTCCATGAAGCGCATCTCCAGCCGGCAGCCCAGGATCCCGCCCGCGGCGTTGATCTCCTCGATGGCCAGCTGCGCCCCCATCTCGATCTGACGGCCGTAGTCCGCGTGCGGTCCGGACGCCGCGCCCTGGACGCCCAGCTTGATGCTGGGCACGCCCAAGGCACACGTGGCCGGGCCTGCCGCGCTCCAGGAAGCCGTGACCAGCAAACCCACCACCAGCAGCGGGATCCACGCGATCCGCATCCTCGTCCCCCCTTTCGTCCGCCTGGGCGTCTACTACGCCGGCGCGCGTTCGTTTCCCTTCCCCGACCTCTACGGGTAGATGCCCCGGGTGTAAAGGGCGTCGGCCACCCGTTCGATGGCCCGGACCAGGGCGGCGGTGCGCAGGTCCACCCCGCGGTCCTGGGCGGTCTGCCAGACGCCCCGGAAACTGCGCACCAGCAACCTCTCCAGCCGCTGCCGCACTTCCTCCTCCGTCCAGAAGAAGGCCTGCAGGTCCTGGACCCACTCGAAGTACGA
The DNA here is from genome assembly GCA_964437095.1 of uncultured bacterium. Classification (GTDB taxonomy): domain Bacteria; phylum Sysuimicrobiota; class Sysuimicrobiia; order Sysuimicrobiales; family Sysuimicrobiaceae; genus Tepidifontimicrobium. The sequence continues at coordinate 311,725 of CAYTFH010000001.1, forward strand.
CACGATCACCCCGCCCGAGTTGGCCACGATGTCGGGGACCACCACCACCCCCCGGGCCCGCAGGAGGTCGTCCGCCTCCGGCGTGGTGGGACCGTTGGCCCCCTCCACCACCAGCCTGGCCTGGACCCGGCGTGCCACCTCCCGGGTGATCTGGCCCTCCAGGGCCGCGGGCACCAGCACGTCGCAGGGCAGCTCCAGGACTTCCCGGCTCTCCACTCTCCTGCCCTGGGGGAAGTCCGCTACGGTCCCGCTCTTCCTCTTGTACTGCACCAGGGCGTCGGGGTCCAGGCCCTCGGGGTCGTACACTCCACCCTGGGAGTCGCTGACGGCCACCACCACCGCCCCCATGCGGCGGAGGGCACGTGCGGCCATGGCCCCCACGTTCCCGAACCCTTGGACCGCCACCTTGGCTCCCTCCAAGGACAGGCCCAACATCTGCAGGGCCTCCCGCGCCACCAGGGCGCAGCCCAACCCCGTGGCCTCCTCCCGGCCCACCGAGCCCCCCACGGACAGGGGTTTGCCCGTGACCACCGCGGGGACGGAGTAGCCGCGGTGCATGCTGTAGGTGTCCATGATCCACGCCATCACCTGAGGGTTGGTGCCCACGTCAGGCGCGGGGATGTCGCTCTCCGGGCCCATGAGCACGCTGATCTCGGTGGCGTACCTACGGGTGAGCCGCTCCAGCTCGCCGGTGGACAGCTGCTTGGGATCGCACACCACCCCGCCCTTGGCACCTCCGTACGGAAGGCCCGCGATGGCGCACTTCCACGTCATCCACATGGCCAGGGCCCTCACCTCGTTCAGGGTCACCTCGGGGTGGTACCGGAGGCCTCCCTTGGTGGGGCCGAGGACGGTGCTGTGGTGGACGCGGTATCCCGTGAAGATGCGCACCGACCCGTCGTCCATCTTCACCGGGAAGTTCACCGTCAGCTCCCTCTTGGGGTACGCCAGGAACTCCCGGATGCCGCGCTTCAGGGGTACGTACCGGGCGGCCCGGTGGAACTGCTCCAGGGCCATCTCCCAGGGGTCCGACAGGGTACCCACCGCCTGTGCCATGGTCCTCCGCCTCCTCGCCTGGTGTCGAACCCAGCATACCGCCTCACACGGGGTCGGGTCTCCGCCGGAGGATCAACCGCTGCCGGGCCTGCGGCGTCCATCTCGGTGGAAGCTCAAAGATCGGAGGTGGGACGGTGAAACGCGCGGTGGTGTTGTTGTCCCTGGCAGCCGCCCTGGCCGCGGCGGGCTGGGTGGCGGCGTCGCGGTCGGCCCAGGCGGACCCGGCTCCCGCGGACCGCGCGGCGTGCTGGGACCCCGCGGTGCGGGCGCAGTTCGAGGCGGTGTTCGACCGGCACCGCACGGCGCTGCGCAACGCCCACAACCGGGTGGAGGACGAGCGCTACGCCCTGCGCCGTTTGCTGACTTCCCCTCAAGCCACCCGCGCACAGGTGGACGCCCAGGCCAGCCGGCTGGCGGAGGCTTCGGCGGGTCTGGTGCGGGCGCGGGTGGCGTTCCTGTGGGAGCTACGGGAGGCCCTGCCCGCGGACCGGCGGCAGACCCTGATGCGCTGCTTCGTGGGGCCGGGCAAGGGCTTCGAGCCCCGTCGGTGGCGGTAGGCGCCTCCTACCGCCCCTCCGACTGCAGCCGGTCCCAGTCCCGGGGGGTGTCCACGTCCACGGCGGCTTCCGGCACCGGCACGAGGACGGCCTCGTGCCGGTGCCGCTGCACCACGGCCTTGGCCCCCACATCGCCTTCCAGGGCGAACAGCTCCGGGAACAGCTCCCGGGCGAACACCGCCGGCGCCCCCACGGTGTCCCCGTACGCCGCGGCCACCACGGGGGCGCCGGTGTTCCGGTGGAGCTCCACGAGCCGGCGGAGGTGACCTGCGTTTACCGCCGGCTGGTCCGCCAGGACCACCAGCACCGCGGGCGCATCCCCCACGGCCGCCAGCCCGCACCGCAGGGAACTCGAGACGCCCCGGGCCGGATCCGGGTTGACCACCACCTCCACCGGAAGGCCGGCCAGCTCGGCCCGCAGGGGATCACCGTCCGGACCCACCACCACCACCACCCGCCGGCAGGCCCCGGCGGCAGCTTCCGCGGCGCGGCGCACCAGGCTGGTACCCCTCCAGCGCAGCAACAGCTTGGGCCGTCCCATGCGGTGGCTCTGGCCCGCGGCCAGCACCACCGCCGCCGCCTCGGGGTCCGGCCCGACAACCGCGCCGTTCAACCGGACGCCGCCACCGGCTCGTGGATGCGCGCCGGCCGGTCCCGCAAGAAGCCGCCCGCCCGGCCGCTGCGGGCCGCCAGCACCTCCGCCAGGATGGCGAGGGCGATCTGCTCCGGGCCTTCCGCGCCGATGTCCAGGCCCACGGGCGCGAACAGCCGCGCCCGCCGCTCCGGGGACAGCACCACGCCGGAGTCCTCCAGCTCGCGGAGGATCTTCTGCGTGCGCTGCCGCGGTCCCAGCACCCCGAGGTAGGCGGGGAAGGGTTCGTGGGTGAGGAAGGACCGCAGCAGGTCCCGGTCGTGCAGGTAGTTGTGGGTCATGACCACCACGCACGTCCGGCGGTCCGGCCGTACCGCCTGTGCGGCCTGCGGGAACTCGGTGTGCACGAAGGCGTACGCCTCGGGGAACCGCTCGCGGGTCAAGAACTTCTCCCGCCGGTCCACCACCACGGGGCGGAACCCCAGCTCCGCGGCGAACCGCACCACGGGGATGGCGTCGTGTCCGGCCCCGCAGACCACCAGCCGGGCCGGTGGCAGGATGGGCTCGGCGAACAGCTCGGAGTCCTCCACCGTGGCCCGGGCGGGACGCTCGGACGCCAGCGCCGCCCGCCCCAGGTCCACCGCGGGGCCGTCCAAGGAAGGACGCCCCAAGGCACCTTCCACCCGGCCGGTGGCTTCCACCAACAGCCGGCGGCCCAGCAGGTCCGAGCCCTCCGGCCCCACCACGCTGACCACCGCCAGGGGCACCTCCTCCTCGGCCGCCTTGGCCAGGTACGCTTCGGGAGCCGGCTGTGCCCCACCCACCTTCTCCAGCAGGACGTCGATCACCCCGTTGCAGCCCAGGCCCAGACCCCACACGGCGTCATCGTCCGCGGTGAGGTCGTAGTGCAGCAGCCGCGGCCTGCCGTCCCGGAGGACGTCCTCCGCCACCACCTGGATGTCGCCCTCGAGGCAACCCCCCGACACCGAACCCACGGTGCGCCCGGAGGAGGTGATGAGCAGCCGCGCGCCCTCCCTCCGGTACGTGGAGCCGCGCACGCCCACCACCGTGGCCAGGACGGCCTCCTCCCCCTGGGCCTTTGCCCGCCTCAAGCCCGCCAGCACGTCCAGTAGCTCCCGCATCCCCACTACCTCCTCGCCATCCTCCCAAGCCTTGCGTGGGCCAGGGCGCGTTCCAGCTCCCGCAGGCTCTCCACATTATGCGCGGAGGCGAACACGTGGACGTAGGGGAGGGCTGCTTGCATCCCCCGGGTCAGGGGCTGGTAGCCCGGGCTGCCCAAAAGCGGGTTCAGCCACATGACCCGGGCCGCCCGGGCGCGGATCTCCTGCATGGCCCGGCGTAGGACCTCCACCTCGCCCGTGTCCCACCCATCGCTGACGATGACCACCACCGTGTGCCGGTCCAGCAAGCCCCCGTAGCGGTCCAGGAACTGCCGCAGGCTCGCCCCGATCTTGGTCCCCCCGGACCAGTTGGGCACCGCATGGCTCAGCCGGTCCAGAGCCGCCCGCAGGGAGCGCGTCCGCAGCTCCTCCGTCACCCGCGTGAGGGAGGTACTGAACACGAAGGACTCCACCCGTCCCAGGGCGTCCTGAAGGGCGTACACGAACTGGATCAAGAAGCGGCTGTACACGTCCATGGACCCGGAGACGTCGCACAGGAGGACCACCCGGTGCTTGCGGATCTTCCGCCTCTGGAACGCCAGCTCGGGGAAGGCCCCGCCCCACCGCAGGTGCAGCCGAAGGGTCCGGCGCATGTCCACCAGGTGGCTGCGGCGGGCCCGGCGCCGCCGGCGGCTCCACCGGGTGGCGATCCTGCGGGCGATGGCCACCACCAGCCGGGCGATCACGTCCAACTCGTCCTCCCGGAAGCTGGAGAAGTCCTTGCGGGTGAGCACCTCCAGGGGGCTGTACCCGGGGAGTTCCTGCTCCCCGTCGCTGGCTTCCTCCGCCCAGCGCCGCACCGAGGGAGACCCCGCACCCAGCGCCTGGGCCTGCTGCTCCCGCTCCTCGGTCCGCGGTTCCGTCCCGGACGCCGAAGGGCTGCGCCAGTACGCATCGAACAGGGCGTCGAACACCGCCAGGTCCTCCCGGCGGTGCGGCAGGGTCGTCCGCAGGGCCAGGCGGAAGGCTTCGCGGTCCAGGACGTTCACCGCGCCCAGGGCCCGCAGGGCGTCGGCGGTCTCCGCCGGCCCGCACAACACCCCGTGGGCCCGCAGCCGCCGGCTGAACTCCACCACGTGCTCGGTGAGGCTTCCGAAGTCCGGCCGCATGGCCCTTCCCGCGGCCCGGCCTAGCCCTTCGCCAGCCGCTCCAGCCGGTCCAGGGCGGTCTGCAGGGACTGGCCGTCCCGCTGGGCCTCCGCGATAACCGCCAGGGCCCGGTCCAGCCAGGGACCGCGGGCCACCCGCTGGTCCTCGTGGTGCTTGAACAGGCAGCCCAACGTCCGCTCCACCGCCTCCCGGTCCAGGTGGTCCCGGTGCAGCCGCAAGAGGGCCGCGCTCCAGTCCAGGGTCTCCGCCACCCCGGGGACCTTCTGGAGGTCCAGGGCCCGGACCGCGTGCAGGAAGGCCGCGATCTGCTCCGCCAGCTTGTGGGAGATGCCGGGGACCTTCCGCAGGACGATGGCGAGCTCCTTCTCGAAGCTGGGGTAGTCGATCCACAGGTACAGGCACCGGCGGCGCAGGGCGTCCGACAGCTCCCGGGTGCGGTTGCTGGTGAGGACCACGTAGGGCACGTGCTGGGCCCGGATGGTGCCGATCTCCGGGATGGTGATCTGCCAGTCGCTCAGCAGCTCCAGCAGGAAGGCCTCGAACTCCTCGTCCACCCGGTCGATCTCGTCCACCAACAGCACCGGGGCCCGCGGGTGGGTGATGGCCTGCAGCAGGGGACGGCGCAGGAGGAACGGCTCGGAGAAGATGGTCTGCTCCTTTTCCTCCGGGCTCCGCCCGCTCCCCTCCTCCAGGCGGATGCGGAGCATCTGCTTCTGGTAGTTCCACTCGTACAGGGCGGTGTTGAGGTCCAGCCCCTCGTAGCACTGGAGGCGGATGAGGTCCGTCCCCAGGGCGCGGGCCATGACCTTGGCGATCTCCGTCTTGCCCACGCCCGCGGCCCCCTCCACCAGCAGGGGCTTGTGCAGTTCGATGGACAAGTAGATGGCGGTGGCGATCTCCCGGTCGGCGATGTAGCCTTCCTGGGCCAGGGCCGCCAGGATCTGCTCCACGTCCCCGAGGGTCGGTCGCGACACCCGCGTCTGCTCTCCCATGTCCGTATTCTACCCAACGCTCGGCTGCCGCCCGGACTTCCCGGACCCTCGCCGACTCAGCGGCGGCGGAAGAGGGGAGCCATCTCCTGCCGGGCGCGCCGGTACGTTTCCTCGTCGTAGTCTTCCATCACCAGCACCCGCAACCGGTCCGCGCCTCGGATGGGCGGATACACGCCTGGCAGGAGCACGAACTCCCCGGCCTGAGCCAGGGAGAGGAGTGCCGCCCTGGACATCAGGTTGTCCACGAACAGGCGAGCTGCTTGCGGGTGCGGGCTGCGGCTGGATACCGCCGCGTGGTGCGCCTCCGCCAGCATAGGGTCGAAACCCACGTAGTCGATGGATGCTCCCTGACGCCCGAAGAGGTGCACGTAGGATAGCAGGGCGATCCCCAGGGAGTACTCGCCCGACACCACCTTGCTGGGGATGGTCAAGATCGACTCTTCGAGTCCGCCCACCTGTGCCGCTAGCCGCTCCACGAAACTCCGCCACTCCTCCCGCAGCACCCGGCGGAGGTTCAGGAGCCACTGGGCGCTGCCCAGGTTCAGGGTGGGATCCGCCAGCACCAACCGTCCCCGCCACCGGGCGTCCAACAGGTCCTTGTAGGTCCTCGGGGCCTCCTCAGGGCGCACCAGCCGCGTGTTGTACAGTGCCGTGTACAGGTTGAGCCGGTACGGCGGCGACAGCACCCCCTCCCGGTCCCGCGCGCTCGGCGGAAAAGCATCGTACGCGGGCGACGCGTACGGAGCGAACGCGGCCTGCTGCTTCAGAATCCGCATGACAGGGCTGGGCGCGATCACCACGTCAAACAGGGCACGCCCCGACCGTAGCTCTCCAAGGACTCGATCCACCAGGCGGTCAGGAGGGGCTCGCCAGTATTCCACGGGCACCCCGACCCGCCCTTCAAAGATCTTCGCCACCACCTGGAAGTTGTCGGTGGGCATGGTGCCGTAGACCACCACCCGGCCCTCCCGCCCGGCAGCAGCCAACCTGGGATCCGCCTGGCCGAAGCTCGCCAGGCCCGTGGCGAGGACGACCACCAGCGCTGCCAGCGCCACGAACCGCCTCACGGTCATCCCCCCTTCGCCCCTAACCGGGGCGCCTCAGTACCGGGTCAGGTAGCGGTCCACCTCCCAGCTGTGCACCTGCGCGATGTACTCCCGCCACTCCTGCCGCTTGGCCTTCAGCAGGTCGTTGACCACGTGCGAGCCCAAGGCCTCGCCCACCACCTCGTCCGCCTTGAACGCCTCCATGGCCTCTCCCAGGTTCCGGGGCAGGACCCGGATGTCCAGGGCCTCCAGCTCGTCCTCCGTCATGGCGTAGATGTTCCGGTTGAGGGGCGGCCCGGGGTCCAGCTTCCGGTCGATGCCGTCCAGGCCCGCGGCTAACATGACCGCAAAGGCCAGGTAGGGGTTGCAGGAGGGGTCCGGCATCCGCAGCTCCACCCGGGTCGCCTGCCCCCGGGCCGCGGGGATCCGTACCAGGGGCGAACGGTTCCGCTCCGCCCATGCGATGTACACGGGAGCCTCGTACCCGGGGACCAGGCGCTTGTAGGAGTTCACCAGGGGGTTGGTGACCAGGGCCATGCCCCGGGCGTGCTCCAGAAGGCCCGCGGTGTAGTGGAGGCACACCGCACTCAGGCCGTACGGTCCCGACGGGTCGTCGAAGGCGTTGCGGCCGTCCCGGAAGAGGGACTGGTGGGTGTGCATGCCCGAGCCGTTGATCCCCGCGATGGGCTTGGGCATGAAGGTGGCGTGCAGCCCGTGGTGGCGGGCGATGGTGCGGACCACGAACCGGAAGGTCACCACGTTGTCCGCGGTGCGGAGCACGTCCGCGTACTTGAAGTCGATCTCGTGCTGCCCGTGGGCCACCTCGTGGTGCCCGGCCTCCACCTCGAAGCCCATGGCGCTCAGGGCGGTGACCATGTCCGCCCGCGCCTCCTCCCCCCGGTCGATGGGGGCGAGGTCGAAGTAGCCGGCCTGGTCGTGGGTGGTGAGCACGGGCTGCCCCTGGGCGTCCGTGGGGAACAGGAAGAACTCGCACTCGGGGCCCGCCATCATGGTGTAGCCCTTCTCCGCCGCCCGCCGGACCATGCGCTTGAGCACGTACCGGGGGTCTCCGGGGAAAGGCTCGCCGTCCGGGGTGTACACGTCGCAGATGAGCCGGGCGGTCACCGCGTCCGCGTCCTTCCACGGGAACAGGGCGAAGGTGTCGGGGTCGGGGACCAGAACCATGTCCGACTCCTCGATGCGCACGAACCCTTCGATGGACGACCCGTCGAACATGATCTCTCCGTTCAGGGCCTTCTCCAGCATGTCCACGGGGATCTCCACGTTCTTCAGGGTCCCGAAGATGTCCGTGAACTGCAGCCGGACGAACCGCACGTTCAGGGCCGCAGCCTTCTCCAACACCGTCCGCTTGTCCATGGGGCCTCCTCTCACCGGAGCGGGGAACTCGGCACGTACTCTACCACGGCGTGGCCGGCCCCACAACGCCCCGACGGCTCACGCCCCGGCCAGCTCCCGGACCAGCTGGATCAGGGCGGAGTGGTCCAGGTCCCCCCAGCCCCGGGACACCATGGCCCCCAGCAGCTCGTGGACCACCGCGGTCCCCAAAAGGGGCACCCCCGCGCTGCGGGCGGTCTCCAGGGCGATGCGCAGGTCCTTGTGGTGCAGGCGGGCCCGGAAGCCCGGCCGGTGGTTGCCGTCCAGCATGCGCTGGCCGTGGACCTCCAGGATCCGGCTGGCGGCGAACCCACCCAGGAGCGCCTGCCGGACCCGGCCGGGGTCGACCCCGTTCCGCTGGGCCAGGACCAGAGCTTCCGCCACGGCCTGGATGGTCAGGGCTACCACCACCTGGTTGCACGCTTTGCACACCTGGCCTGCACCCACGGGTCCCACGTGCACGACGTTCTTCCCCAGCACCTCCAGCAGGGGCCGGACCCTCTTGAAGGTGTCCGGATCCCCCCCCACCATGATGGACAGCGTCCCCTCCTCCGCCCCGCGCTGGCCGCCGCTCACGGGGGCGTCCAGCATGTCCACCCCCAGCTCCCGCAGCCGCGCGGCCATGGACCGGGTGGCCACGGGGGAGATGGTGCTCATGTCCACCACCACGGACCCGGACCGCAGCCCTTCCACCAGCCCCTGGGGCCCGAACACCACCTGCTCCACGTCCGGGGTGTCCGGGAGCATGGTAATGACCACCTCGGAGTGCTCCGCCACCCCCCGGGGCGAGCCGCCGTCTCGTGCCCCTTCGGCCACCAGCTCGTCCACCGGGGGCCGGCTCCGGTTGTGCACGGTGACCGCGTGGCCCGCCCGAAGGAGGTTGCGGGCCATGGGCTTGCCCATGATCCCGAGCCCGACGAACCCCACGTCCACGACGAACCCCTCCTTTCGTCGAACGTTGTCCGGACTCCCCGTGCACGGCAAACGACGGACTTACTAGCGTATCCGAAAGGACCGCAACGGAACAGACCGCAGTCTAGCGCCGGGGAAACCCCATCGCTTCTACCCACCCCAGCCCCTCCTCCGTGCGGCCCAGGGGTCGGTACTCCAGCCCCACGAATCCCGCGTAGCCCATGCGATCCAGCTCCCGCAGCACGTACGGGTAGTGGATCTCCCCGGTGCCCGGCTCGTGCCGGTCGGGGGCGTCCGCGATCTGCACGTGGCCCAGGCGCGGCAGCAGGCGCCGCAGGCCGGGTACCAGGTTCCCCTCCGCCCGCTGCATGTGGTAGACGTCACACTGGACCTGCAGGTTGGCGGCTGCCACCTCGTCCACGAGCTGCGCCGCCTGCGCGCTGGTGTTCACCAGGAACCCCGGGACGTCGTAGGGGTTCACGGGTTCCACCAGCAGGGTCAACCCCGCGGAGGCCAGGACCCGAGCGGCGAACTGGAGGTTGTCCACCAGGCAACGCCACTGCTCGCCTTCGGGCACGCCGTCCAGGCGCTTGCCCGCCAGACAGTTGAGGCGCCCGCACCCCCACATGCGGGCAAGCTCCACGGCCTCTCGGACGCCCCTCCGGAACAGCTCCGTCCGTCCGGGGTCGGCGGCCATCCCCCGGTCGCCCGCGTCCCAGTCGCCCGCGGGCAAGTTGAACAGCACCAACCGCAGGCCCGTGGATCGCAGGGCGCGGGCCACCTCGTCCGGGGGAGCTTGCGGGAACTGGAACTCCACGTACGCGAAGCCCGCCCGCGCCGCCGCCTCGAAACGCTCCAGGAAGGGGCGCTCCGAAAACAGCAGGGTGAGGTTGGGGCTGAATCTCGGCACGACTCTCCCTCCACGGCTTCACGGCGCAGAGCCGCCCCCCAAGGGCGGTCCGGCCAGGCTCCGGACGCAGTCCACCAGTCGACCCACGGTAAACGGGCGCACGAGCACGCGCACCCCTGAGCGGGCGGCCCGCTCCCGCTCCAACTGGCCGACCACCGCCAACACCTCCACGCCGGCCCGGACCAGCCCCTGCAGCTCCGCCTCCGGGACGTCCTGCAGGTCGGCCACCACCAGCCGCGGCCGCAGGCCCCGAGCCAGCAGGCGGCGCGCGTGCTGGAAACCCGGGACCGCCACCACCTGGTATCCTTCTTCCTGCAGTTGGGCCAGGGCGAACGCCCGGAGCCGGGTGTCGGCCAGCACCAGCAACACTTCGTCCGGCACCGGCTGGTAGTTCTGCGGCCGTGGCCCGACTCCTGCGCCCCTGTCCGCTCCGGGCAGGGAGGTGAGCCTGCGAGGAGGTGCCCATGAAGTACCGTCGGCTCGGGCGGTCGGGACTGGAGGTCTCCGTGGTGGGGATCGGGTGCAACAACTTCGGACGGGCCCTGGACGCGGAGGGGACGGAGCGGGTGGTCCGTGCGGCCCTGGACTGCGGCATCACCTTCTTCGACACCGCGGACAGCTACGGCCAGGGGCGGTCGGAGGAGTACCTGGGCCGTGCCCTGCGCGGCCGGCGCCACGAGGCCGTGATCGCCACCAAGGTGGGCTGGGAGCTGGGCCCCGGCCCCAACCAGCGCGGGGCCTCCCGGGCCCGCATCCTGTCCGGAATCGAGGCGAGCCTGCGCAAGCTCGGCACCGACTACGTGGACCTGTACCAGATCCACCGGTGGGACCCCCACACGCCCCTGGAGGAGGCCCTGCAGGCGTTGGACGACGTGGTCCGGCAGGGCAAGGCCCGCTACGTGGGCTGCTCCAACTTCGCGGCATGGCAACTGGTGTGGTCCCTGTGGCTTTGCGACCGGCGCGGGTGGAGCTCCTTCGTCACCGTGCAGCCGGAGTACAGCCTCCTGAACCGGGAGGTGGAGCGGGAGCTGCTGTCCGCCTGTCAAGCGTTCGGGGTGGGCGTGATCCCCTACTTCCCCCTGGCGGGAGGGATGCTCACGGGCAAGTACCGGGAACAGGAGCCTCCCCCACCCGGCACCCGGTTCGCCCAGCTGGAGCACATGCGGAACCGGTTCGCCACCCCGCGGAACTTCGAGATCGTGCGCCGCTTGGAGGCGTGGGTGCGCCCGCGGGACCACACCCTGGCGGAGCTGGCCATCGCGTGGCTGCTGGCCCACCCGGGGGTGTGCACGGTGATCGCGGGAGCCACCACCCCCGAGCAGGTGCAGGCCAACGCGCGGGCCGCGGAGTGGGAGCTCACCCCGCAGGAGGTGGAGGAGGTGGCGCGCCTGGCGCCCCTGGAGGGCTGACGGCCGCCCCCAGGTAGGCCCGCTGGACCTCGGGGTGGTGGAGGATCTCCTCGCCCCGGCCCTCGAACCGCACCCGGCCCTGCTCCAGCACGTACGCCCGGTCCGCGTTGCGCAGCGCGGTCCGGGCGTTCTGCTCCACCACGAAGAAGGCGATCCCTGCGGAGCGCATCTCGTGCACCATCGCGTACACCTGGTCCACCACGCCCGGTGCCAGGCCCAAGGTAGGCTCGTCCAGGAGCACCAGCCTGGGCGACAACAGCAAGACCCGGGCCAGCTCCAGCATGCGCCGCTCGCCGCCGCTGAGGACCCGGGCCTTCTCCCCGCGGCGCTCCCGCAAGATGGGGAACCGCTCCAGGACGCGCTCCACGTCCTCCCGCACCCACCGGTCGCGGCGCACGTACGCGCCCAGCAGCAGGTTGTCGTACACGGTGAGGTTGGGGAGGACGCTGTACCCCTGCATCACGTAGCACACCCCGCGGCGCAACACCTCCGGCGGCGCCAGCCCGCCGATGGGCTCCCCGTCCAGGAGGACCTGCCCTTGGCTGGGCTTCAAGAAGCCGAACACCGTGCGCAGCAGGGTGGACTTTCCCGCGCCGTTGGGGCCGATCATCACCACGATCTCCGCGGGCGCCACGAACAGGTCCACCCCGCGCAGCACCTCCCGGCGGTCGTACCCCGCGTGCAGGTCCCGGACCTCCAGCAGCGCCCTCATCGCCCGTAGTACAGCTCCAGCACCCGGGGGTCGCGCTGGACCTCCTCGGGCCGCCCCACGGTCACCACCCGCCCTTCCGCCATGAACGCCACCCGGTGGCACGTGCGCATGACGAAATCCATGTTGTGCTCGATCACCACGAAGGTTAGCCCCCGGGCGTTGAGGGCCTGGATCTGCTGCCGGATCTCCTCCACCAGCACGGGGTTCACGCCCGCCGCGGGCTCGTCCAGCAACACCACCTCCGGCCGCCGCAGGACCGCGGTGGCCAACGACAGCAGCTTCTGCTGCCCGTAGGACAGCTCCCCCGCGAGCCGGTCCCGGTGGTCCCACAGCCCGAAGGACCTCAACAGGGCGGCCGCCTCCCGGCGCACCGCCTCCGGCGCCTCTCTCACCGTGGCCTCCCACAGCCCCTCGCGGAAGTGTTCCGCCCCGCACAGCACGTTGTCCCACACCGTGAGTTCCGGGAACACCCGCACCGCCTGGAAGGTCCGGCCCAGCCCCGCCCACGCCACCCGGTGGGGCGGTAGACCCCGCAGCCGCACCCCGCGCAGGTTCACCTCCCCGCCGTCCGGCCGGACGAACCCCGTCAGGCAGTCGAACAGGGTGGACTTGCCCGCGCCGTTGGGGCCCACCAACCCGAGGATCTCGCCCCGCCGGACGTCCAGGTCCACCCCGCGGACCGCGTGCACGCCCCCGAAGCTCTTCCGGACTCCCCTCGCCTGCAGCACCGTCTCCCCCGCGGGGTGGGCCCTGGGGGTCTGCTCCACCTCGCCTGCCGCACCCGCCACCACCGGAACCTGCCGCGCCGGTCGGGTCAGCAACCCCACCAGCCCCCGCGGCTGGTACAGGGAGAGGAGCACCACCAGCAGCCCGAACAGGATGAAGTCCACCCCGCCCCCTGCCCCGCCGAGCCACGCGCGGGTGTACTCGTTGAGCAGCACGATGAACGGTGCGCCCAACACCGGCCCCCACAGGGTGCCGCGGCCCCCGATGAGGGCGATGACCACCACCAGCAGGGAGATCCGGATGGCCATGACGTTATAGGGGTCGATGTACAGCACGTACAGGGCGTACACGGCGCCGCACACCGCGGTGAGGGCGGCGCTCAGGGCCATAGCGTACAGCTTGTAGCGTCGGGTGGGGATCCCCAGCATCTCCGCGGCGTCTTCGTCCTGCTCCACCGCCCGCAGGTAGCGCCCCGCCCGGTGTCGGTCCACCACCCACACCACCGCGGTGGCCAACCCCAACACCGCCAGGGCCGTCCAGTAGTACGGGGGTTTGCTGTCCCACATGAGGTAGGCCATGCGGTTGCGGTACTGGAGCGGCAGGTACAGGCCGGTGGCCGCCCCCACCGCCTCCCAGTTCAAAAAGGAGATGCGGGCGATCTCCGCCAGGGCGAGGGTCGCCAGGGCGAAGAAGTGCCGCCGGAGGGAGAAGGTGGGGTAGCCCACCAGCACCGACACGGCCGCGGCCAGCGCCGCGCCCACCCACAGGCCCAGCCACGGGCTCACCCCGTGTCGGCCCAGCAGCCACGAGGCGGCGTAGGCCCCCACCCCGAAGAAGGCCGCGTGGCCGAAGGAGATCTGCCCCGCATAGCCGCCCACCAGGTTCCACGCCTGCGCCGCGGCCCCGAACAGGAACACGTGGATCATGGCGTTGAGGAAGAAGCTGTCGCGGACCCACGCGGGCAGAAAGACCAGGGCCGCCAGCCCCAGGGCGAAGGCGACGGCTCCGGGCTTCATCGGCCCGTGTCCCCCAGCAGCCCCTGCGGCCGCACCAGGAGCATGGCCACGAAGGCCGCGAACACGAACAGGAACTTGAAGGTGGGGGAGACCAGGGTGCCCAGCAGGTTCTCCAGCAGGCCGATGCACAGCCCGCCCACCAAGGCACCGTCCACCCGCCCGAATCCGCCCAGGACCACGCTGGCGAAGGCCAGGAGGAGGAAGGCGTCGCCGATGGTGGGCGAGACCTGGTAGAAGGGGATGAGGAACACCCCCGCCAGGGCCACGCTGGCGATGCCCACGCCCCAGCTGAGGGCGTACATGCGGTCCACGGGGATCCCCAGGGCCAGGGCCACCTCCCGGTTCTGCGCCGCGGCCTGGAGGGCCTTGCCGGTCTTGGTGTAGCGGAGGAAGGCGGCCAGCAGGGCGAAGGCGGCCAGGGACACCCCGGCGGCCGCCACCTTGGACGCGGCCACCGGCACGCCCAGCACCGACACCGTCCCCTCCCCCGGCCGCCAAACCCCGTACACGTTGGGGCCGAAGGCCGCGAACGCCCCGTAGCGCAGCACGAACAGCAGCCCAAAGGTGGCGAAGATCTGGGCGGCCATGGGTGCCCGCGCGATGCGGCGGACCAGCAGCTGGTAGGTGAGCCAGCCCAACCCGAAGAACACCGGCACCACCACGGGCGCCGCCAGGGCGGGGTCCACCCTGCCCAGGGCCCACAGCCAGTACGTGGCGTACATGGCCAGCATGAGGTACTCCGCGTGGGCCAGGTTCACCACGTCCATGACGCCCCAGATGAGGGACAGCCCCAGAGCCACCAGGGCGTACACCAACCCCAGGACCACGCCGCTCACCGTGGCCTGCCACACCAGCTCCATGCCACGACCGCTTCTGCTGGACGCCTCAGGCAGGCCTGGCGATGCCCGCGCTCACCGCCGCTCCCAGGGGGGTGCAGGCCACACCAGTTCCGCTTCAGCCACCTCGAAGGGCCACACCACCTTGTACTCGCCGTCCAGGATCTGGACCATGACCCCCGTGGCGTAGCGGTTCTGCCCCTTGTCGTCGAACTGGATGCCCTGCCAGGGCATGATGAGCTGCGCGCCCGGGATGTTGGTCTCCCGCAGGGCCCTCTGGATGGCCGCGGGCGCCGTGGAGCCTGCGCGGTGGATGGCGTCCGCCAGGGTGAGCATCCCCGTGAACGCCCGCGCCGCCACTTCGTCCATGTCCGCGCCGTGCTTGCGGCGGTACAGCTCGTTCACCCGGGCCACCAGGGGCTTGCGCCGGGCGATGCCCAGGGCCCACGGAGCCCGGGCGAGGAAGTAGTACCCGTCTCGACCCACGGCGTTCAGGTAGTCGGGCACCGTGGTGAAGCCCGCGTGCACCATGAACCCCTGGGGGAACCAGCGCACCTCCTTCAGCGTCCGCGTGATGAGGATGGCGTCCACCAAATAGTTGGCCCCGATGACGAAGTCCGGGTTGGCGGCGCGGATGCGGAGTAGCTCCGCGGTGAGGCTGCTGGGAGGGGAGGTGTACAGCTCCATGGCGGCCACGGTGTAGCCCCGGGCCTGGGCGAACCCCTTGGCTACGCCCGCGGCGGTAGCGCCGAACTCGGAGTCCTCCGCGAGGATGGCCACCCGGGAGATGCGGTGTCCCCGCCGCCTCAGGTCCTCCACCATGTCGAACATGATGCGGGTGAAGGTGATGTCGTGGGGGCCGGTCCGGAAGAACCACTTGAACCCCCGCTCCGTGAGCCGCGGCGAGGAAGACTCAGGGTTCAGGAAGGGGATCCCCTTGGCCTCCGCAGCGAGGCTGGCCGTGGCGGTGACCGCGCTCTGGTACGAGCCGATGAGGGCCACCACCCGCTCCTGCTCGATCAGCCGCTCCGCCTCCGCACGGCCGGTGGCCGGGTCTCCCCGGCTGTCGCCCCATACCACCCGAAGCCGCCGGCCGCCCAACCGGGGCAGGCCCGTGGTCCGGGCCAGGGGCAGGTTGAGGTCCGGGTAGGGGTTGTTCACGATGTCCACGGCCAGCTCGATGGCGTTGCGGATGGCGGTTCCGATCCGGGCCAGGGCGCCCGTCAAGGGGTACACCGCACCCACGGTCACGGGCGCTTCCTGCGCGGACGCCCACGGCGCCAGGGTACCTCCCAGCGCCACCGACGCGAGGGCCACGCCGGAGTCATACAGGAACTGCCTGCGGGTGATCCGCCTCACGACCCATCTCCCCCCTTTTGCGCCATGTCGCGGTTCCTCCGTTCCATTCAATCCCACGCCAGGTCCTCGTCGCGCAAGTCGGTGAGGAACATGTGTCCCGGGCTGTGGGCGATCATGAACGGTATCCGGGCGCGCTGCGCCACCGCCTGGGGCGTGACCCCGCAGGCCCAGAACACCGGCACCTCGCCCGCCCGAATGGGGACGGGGTCCCCGTAGTCCGGACGATCGAGGTCTGCGATCCCCAGCTCCGAAGGGTCCCCCACGTGCACCGGAGTGCCGTGGGCCATGGGGTAGCGGGCGCAGATCCGGAAGACCCGCGGAACCTCGCGGGCGGGTACGGGACGCATGCTCACCACCAGGGGCCCCGCGAACCTGCCCGCCGGCCGACACACAAGGCGGGTGACGTACATGGGCACGTTGCAGCCGCACTCCAGGTGCCGGATGGCAATCCCCGCCCGCTGCAGGGCAGCCTCGAACGTAAAGGAGCACCCGAGGAGGAAGGCCACCAGGTCGTCCCGCCAAAGCTCCCGCGCCTGCTCCACCTCCGCCACCAGCTCCCCGTCCCGGTACAGCCGGTACTTGGGCAGGTCCACGCGGAGGTCCGCCTCCGGAGCCGCGTAGCGAGGTACCGGGTCACCGGGCTCGGTCACGTCCAGCAGCGGGCACGGCTTGGGGTTGCGCTGGCAGAACAGGAGGAACTCGTACGCGTACTCCTTCGGCACGGCCACCAGGTTGGCCTGGGCGTAGCCCGGCGCGAGCCCCGCGGTAGGACCCCGCCACCGGCCCTCGCGGATCGCCCTGCGCCACTCTGCTGGCTCCGCCACGGGCCTAAACCTTCGCTGGTCGTGCGAGCAGCTCCTCCTGGGCAGACAGGGGGAAACCGGGGAGGCTTTGGAGCCGGCGAGGGGATTCGAACCCCTGACCTGCTGATTACGAATCAGCCGCTCTGCCGACTGAGCTACGCCGGCCGGCCGCGCCGATTATACCAGATCCTCCTTCTTAGCCCCGCACCACCCGGTCCCCCGCCTGCCGGGCCCTTTCCGCCGCCGCGTCCGCGGCGTTCAGCACCACGCTGGGCTCCTGCGCGCCCCCCGTGTACGCGGAGATGCCGAAGGACACCCGCACCGGGGTCCGCATCACCACCTCTCCACGGATGCGGGCCGCCACCCGCTCCGCCTGCTCCACCGCGGCCCCTGGCAGAAGGCACGCCAGGCGGTCCTCGGCCAAGTGGGCCACGTAGTCCGACCGCCGCAGCTCCCTCTGCACGGCCCGCGCCACTTCCCGGAGGACCGTGGCCGTCCCCTCCCCGCCCAGGACCCGCCGCAGCTCGTCCAGGTTCTCCAGGACCACCACCACCACGGAGAGCGGGTGGCCCTGGCGCTGGGCCCGCAGCATCTCCTGGTCCAGCCGTTCCCAGAGGCGGTGGGGGAGGTCGAAGCCCGTGACGGGGTCCGTCTCCGTGCTCGCCCGGGCGCCGCCCGCCAGCTTGCGGCCGAGGAGGGCGGGCAACAGGAGCACCACCGCCACGGCGGGGTCCGACCGGAATAGGGAGGCCACCGCCAGCCCCATGGGGAGCGACACCACCAGGGGCCCCAGCCCCGGGCGGGCGTGCACGCGTAGGCTGCGGACCAAGGGCGTGGCCGTGAGGGACGCGAAGTAGCGGGCCCGCACCGCCAGCGCCGCACCGCTCCACACCAACCCCACCAGGAGGTAGGCCGCGGCGTTGCGTCCCAGATCCACCGTCCGAGGCTCGGGCACCGCCAGGACGTAGGCCACCGCGGCCACCACCGTGGGGACCACCCGCCGGCCGAAGCGGTACCCCACCCGGAGCCAGTCCGCCCCGCGGATGAGGTCCGAAAGCGGCGACACCGCCGCCGCCAGGAGCACGGAGGGGAACGGCCCCACCGCCACCATCCCCGCCGCCGCCCCGATCTCCACAGCGTCCATGGGCTCCTCGTCCAGCCCCACCGCCGCCACCAGGGTGACCACGGCCAAGGCCACCAGGTCGGCCCACGCCACCCCGCCCCCCGTCATCTGCCACAGCCCCACCCCCGCCACCCCCACCAGGCCGAGGAGGGTGAGCAGGCGGACGTATCCGGCGACGCGCAGGCGCTCGCCCGTGGCCCGTACCTGAGCCCGCACCCCGTCACCTCCCGAGGGGTAATTCCCGCGCGGTGGGGGCTTCTCCTATGGCGAGGCGCGAGAGTGGCGCGTGTCCCATGTTATCCTTTGGGGAAGCACGGGAGGGATGGGCATGGCGGCAAGGTACGCTCCAACCCGATGTCGGCGGACGAAGATCGTGGCCACCGTGGGGCCCGCCACGGGAGACCCGCAGTGCCTGCGGACCCTCATCGAAGCGGGCGTGGACGTGATGCGCTTCAACTTCTCCCACGGCACGCGGGAGGAACACCGCCGCCGGATCGAGTGGGTACGCCGCCTGAGCGCGGAGCTGGGCCGACCGGTGGCCACCCTCCAGGACCTGCAGGGGCCGAAGATCCGAGTCGGACAGCTCCAGGACCACAGGCCCGTGGTGCTGGAGGAGGGCCGGGAGGTGGTCATCGGATCCGAGCCGGAGGGCGGGACCGCGGACCGGCTGTCCACCACCTACCCGGAGCTCCCCAGGGAGCTGCGGACGGGTGATCGGATCCTCTTGGCGGACGGGGAGCTGGAGCTGACGGTCACGGCCGTGGGCCCGCAAGAGGTCCGGGCGCGGGTGGTGCGGGGAGGTGTGTTGCAGGAGCACAAGGGCATCAACCTGCCCGGGGTGGCCCTACGGGCTCCGGCCCTCACGGACAAGGACGTGGAGGACCTGCGGTTCGGGCTGGACGTGGGGGTGGACTTCGTGGCCCTGTCGTTCGTGCGCCGGGCGGAGGACGTGGCGCGGGCCCGGGATGTGATGGCGCAGGCCGGCAGGACGGTCCCCCTGGTGGCCAAGCTGGAGAAGGCGGAGGCGCTGGACCACCTGGACGAGATCATGGAGGCCAGCGACGCGGTGATGGTGGCGCGGGGGGACCTGGGGGTAGAGCTGGCCCCGGAGCGGGTGCCCACCCTCCAGAAGCACATCATCCGCCGCGCCAACGAGCTGGGCATCCCCGTGATCACCGCCACCCAGATGCTGGACTCCATGGTGGACCACCCGCGGCCCACCCGAGCGGAGGCCTCCGACGTGGCCAACGCCATCCTGGACGGCACGGACGCGCTGATGCTGTCGGAGGAGACCGCGGTGGGCAAGTACCCGATCGAGGCGGTCCGCATGATGGACCGCATCGCCGTGGAGGTGGAAGCCACCAGCCCCCAGCTGTACCAGCCGCCCCGGCCTCACGAGCGCCGGTTGGGGATCGCGGAGGCGGTGGCCGCTGCCGCCTGCCGGCTCAGCCACGACCTGCGGGCCAAGGCCATCGTGGTCATCACCCGGAGCGGCCGCACGGCTCAGCTGGTGTCCTCCTGCCGCCCCGCGGAGCCCATCGTGGCCCTCACGGAGGACGAGGCGGTGGCGCGCAGCCTGTGCCTGTGGTGGGGCGTGCACCCCGTGGTCACGGAGTTCCGGGAGGACACGGACGCCATGCTCGTCCAGGCGGAGGAGGAGCTCCTGCGCAGGCGCCTGGTGGAGCCCGGAGACGTCCTGGTGGTGACGGGGTCCGCGCCCATCATCGCCCGCGGCCGGACCAACTTCGTGAAGGTACACCGGGTCCGCCGGAGCCGCCCGTGAACGAGCGCTTGTGGGACGCGTACGAGCGGGTGTGCGTGGTGGAACTCCAGCCCGTAGCGGAGTTGATCCGCCGGCTGCGGGCCGGGGAGTTCGGCCCGGTCCCCCGGGCGGAGGTGGTGGGACTCCTGCGGCAGCTCCAGCAGAACGTGCTGGCCAACGTGTACGTGAAGGCCCAGGAACACCCCGTGTACGCGCAGCGCGCCGCGGAGGTGGCGGAGGAGCAGCGCCAGACCTTCGACGAGCTCATCGCCCAGGTGGAGGCGGACTGGCCCTGGGAATAGACGCTGGGGGTCAGACGTCCAACAGGAACCGGCCGTCCTTCACGATGAGCTCGCCGTCCGCGTACACTTCTCCACCCTGTCGGAGGTCGCAGATGAGGTCCCAGTGGATCCCGGACTCGTTGCGGCCACCGGTCTCCGGGTACGAGGAACCCAGGGCCATGTGCACCGTCCCCCCGATCTTCTCGTCGAACAGGGTGTTTCGGGTGAAGCGCTGGATGTGGGGGTTGAGCCCGAAGGCGAACTCGCCCAGGATCCGGGCGCCGGGGTCCGTGTTCAGCATCTCCTGCAGGAACTCCCCACCCTTGTCCGCCTCCGCCCGCACCACGCGCCCGCCCTCGAACACCAGGCGCACCCCGGTGACCTCGCGCCCGCCGTACAGCGCGGGGAAGCTGAAGCGCACGTGCCCGGTGGTCCGGTCCTCCTCCGGACCCGTAAACACTTCCCCGTCCGGGAAGTTGTGCTCGCCGGCGGCGTTGATCCACCGCCGCCCAGCCACCCCCACCACCAGGTCCGTGTCCTCCGCCACCACCCGGAGGGTCCGTTTGGTGGAGAGAAGGTCCGCGATGCGCTGCTGGCGCTCGCGGATGCGCCCCCACTCCGCCACGGGGTCGGCGCGGTCCAGGAAGCCTGCCCCATACACGAAGTCCTCGTACTCCTCCAGGGACATCTCCGCCTCCTGGGCCGTGGCCTGGGTAGGGTAGAGGGTCCCCACCCACCGCAGGGACCCCTGGGCTGCACGTTCCAGGAAGCGCTGGCTGAGGGGGCGCGTGGCCTCCGCCCGGACCCGCCGCCGCTGGGGAGGGATGTTGGTGAGGGCCCGCGTGTTGGTCTCCGCCCACACCCCCAGGGAAGCATCGATGAGCTCCACCTCCTGTCGGTGGAGTTCGGACACGCACCGCAGCTGGTCCTCGTTGGCCTCCCGGTAGAACGCTTCCTCCACACCGTCCACCGTGACCCGCAGGATCGGGTGGGCGCCGGCTCTCAACACCTCGCGGTAGGCCGCCAGGATCAGGGGCTGTGCCACCGCCGGCGCGCTGATGCGGACCAACCAGCCGGGCTGCACCCGCAGCGAGTAACGCACGAGGACCTGAGCGAGGCGCTCGACCCGCGCGTCCAACCTTACCCCCCGTCGGCTCCGCGCACCCGGCCCGCAGCCCTGGGAGGGCGCGTGCGGCGACGGGCGGCAGGAGACGTTGGTGGGCGGTGGAGGGTTCGAACCTCCGGCCTCTTGCGTGTGAAGCAAGCGCTCTCCCGCTGAGCTAACCGCCCCAGGAGGATTATACGGGCGCCGCACACCCGGCCACAAGCGCCACCGGGGATCCCCCCGGCCGGCCCCCAGGCGGGAGGCTACACTGGGGGGGGAGGTCGTCGAGGGGTGGCCGGTGGGACGGAGACTCCCTCAGGCTCTGGCCCGTTCCGGGCGGCTGGGCGTCTGCGCCCTGGCGGTCTTGCGCCAGCACGACGCCGCGCCCCTGGCGGCTGCGGTGGCGTACTACAGCCTGCTCTCGGTGTTTCCACTCGTCCTGCTGGCCAGCAGCCTGGCGGCTTCCGTGCTGGATCAAGCGGAAGTCTACGAGGGTCTCCGGACGGCCCTCCGCATCTACCTCCCGCCGGACGCCGCGGCGGCCGTCCAGCAGGCCATGGCGGAGTCGGTGCGGGTCCGCCGCCCTGCGGGTGTGGCGGCCTTGCTGGTGTTCCTGTGGTCGGGCAGCACGGCCACGGGCGCGGCCCGGCACGCTCTGAACCGGGTGCTGGGGACAGCCGCCGGCCGCCCCGTGTGGCACCGCAAACTGGTGGACGTGGCCGCTACCCTCTGGCTCGGCGCGTTGCTGGCCGCTTCCCTCTCCTTGGCTCTCGCTCGGGAACTCCTGGTGCGGGCAGCACCGTGGATCGGGCCGCACACGAGCGGCCTGTCCTCCGGACTGGACGCCCTGGGGCGCCTGGGCCCTCCCCTGTTGACCTTCCTCGCCTTCCTGTCCACGTACGCGATCCTTCCCGCCCACCGGCAACCCCCGCGCGGGCTGCTCCCCGGGGCCGTGCTGGCGGCCACTCTGTTCGAGCTCGCCCGGGGCCTAGCCTTCCGCACCCTGGGAACCTTTCCCCGCTACCAACTGGTGTACGGGTCCCTGGCGGGCGTCATCGTGTTCCTGGTGTGGGTGTACGTGGCCGCGCTCATCCTCCTCCTGGGTGCCGCCGTGATGAGGTGCAGCGTCGGCTCCGTCCGCTGAGCCCGAAAGCCCCTGGACGCCGCGGAGTATATACTGGTGTCTAGCCGGACGCCGGCCTGCGCCAATCCTGCCGCAGGGGGTGTTTCGTGCGTCCTGCGATTCTAGACACAGGTTCGGTCCACGCCGCGGCCGCCCCGTTTCCGGCCTGGGGCGGCGCCGGCGGTGCACTGGCCGTGCGGGTCGGGCGGAGGGCGCGCCCTTGAGCTCCTGGGAGGGCGCCGTGTTCCACGGGAAGGTGGCGGCGGTCACGGGAGCCTCCCGGGGCATCGGCCGGGCCACCGCCCTGCTGCTGGGCGAGCGGGGGGCGGACGTGGTGGTCCACTACCGCAACCACGAGGCAGAGGCGGCCCAGGTGGTGGACGCGCTCCTCCGGATGGGGCGGCGGGCGGAGATGGTCCGCGCGGATCTGGAGGACCCACAACAGGTCTCGGAGTTCTTCCGCACGGTGGAGCGTCGGTTCGGCCACCTGGACATCTTCGTGGCCAACGCCGCGGCCACCGCTTTCCGCCCCTTCGCGGAGCTGAAGCCGCACCACCTGCAGCGGACCTACCACCTGAACGTGTTCTCCTTCGTGCAGGCGGCACAGGAGGCCATGCGGCTCATGAAGGGTCGGGGGGGCCGCGTCGTCACCGTCTCCGGTTTCCCCACCCAGCGGTACCTGCCCGACTACGCGCTCCTGGCGTCCGCCAAGGCAGCCCTGGAGACCCTCACGCGGTACCTGGCGGTGGAAGCCGCGCCGTTGGGGATCACGGTGAACGCCGTGAGCCCCGGCGTGGTGGACACCGACTCCCTGGACTACTACAAGGCCACGGACGCGGAGAACTTCGACCGGACCATGGTCGCCTCGACCCCGAAGGGCCGGCTGGGCACCCCCGAGGACATCGCGCGGGTCATCGCCTTCCTGTGCTCGGACGACGCGGACTGGATCGTGGGTCAGACCCTGGTGGTGGACGGTGGTTTGACCCTCATGGGGGCCTACCTGGGACCCCGCCAGCGCAAGGCATGAGCCCGCAGGAATCCCGCCGGGCCACCATCCTGGGCGTGGGAGGGTACGTCCCTCCCCGGATCCTCACCAACCACGACCTGTCCCAGATGGTGGACACCTCCGACGCGTGGATCGTGGAGCGCACGGGCATCCGCACCCGCCACGTGGCCGACCCTCAGGAGGCCACCTCGGACCTGGCCCTCCCCGCCGCGGAGCAGGCCCTGCGGGACGCCGGAGTCGCCGCCCAGGAGCTGGACCTGATCGTGTGCGCCACCACCATGCCGGACATGGCCCTGCCGGCCACCGCGTGCCTGCTGCAGGACCGCCTCGGCGCCCGGCGGGCGGGGGCCTTCGACCTGCTGGCCGCGTGCTCCGGCTTCGTGTACGGCGTGGTCCTGGCGTCGCAGATGATCGCGGCAGGGGCTGCCCGCTACGCCCTGGTGGTCGGGGCCGAGGTCCTGTCCAAGATCGTGGACTGGTCGGACCGAACCCTGTGCGTCCTCGTGGGAGACGGTGCCGGCGCGGTGGTGCTCGGACCCGCGAGCTGCAGCGGCGGCGTCCGGGCGGTGCTGGTGGGCGCCGACGGAAGCGCCGCGGACGTCCTAAAGATGCCCGCGGGCGGCACGCGCATGCCCGCCAGCCCCGACACCGTGGCCCAGAGGCTGCACTACGTGCGCATGGACGGGCCCGCCCTGTTCAAGCTCGCGGTGCGGGTGGTCCCGCAGGCGGTCCAGGAGGTGGTCCGCCGGGCCGGGTGGGCTCTGGAGGAGGTGGACTGGGTGGTACCCCACCAGGCCAACCGACGCATCGTGGAGGCCGTGGCGAAGGCTTTGGAGATCCCCTTCGAGCGCTTCGCGTGCAACATCGACCGGTACGGCAACACCTCCTCCGCCTCCGTCCCCCTCGCCCTGTGGGAGGCGGTCCAAGACGGCCGCGTGCGGGAAGGCCACCGAGTGGTGCTGGTGGCCTTCGGCGGCGGGTTCACCTGGGCTGCGTGCGCCCTGCAGTGGGGCCGGTAGAGGGTGGTGCCCCGGACGGGATTCGAACCCGTGTTGCCGGCTTGAAAGACCGGAGTCCTAGGCCTGGCTAGACGACCGGGGCTCCGCTCCTCATCGTAGCACAGCGGCTACGGCGCTGGACCTGCAATGTCAAAAACGTCGGGGCACGAGGACGTAGTCGGGCACCGCCCACTCCACCAAAGGCGACCGGTTCAGCGCCCGCGCCACCTCCCACACCTCGTCACCACCCCGCACCCGCGCCACCACGAACCCCGCCGGGTCTGCGCCCTCCACCCGGAGGTCCAAGGACCGCAACAGCCGCCGCGCCTCCCGCTCCGGTGCCCACGCGAAGAACCGGACGCGCACGCGGCCTGGCCGGAAGACCTTCCGGTACGCGGGCGCCTCTGCCCGAAAGAGCCCGACCTGGATCGCCACCCGAGGACCGGACCCGGGCGCCAAAGCGGGGACCGGCCGCCGAGGCGGGAACACCCCTTCCACCCAGTAGCGGCCCGCGGGGACGGGCCGGCCCTCGTTGTCCTTTTGCTCCCACCGGCCGCGGTACCGCCGCTCCTCACCGGGCCCCAGGGTCAGGGACCCGAGCACCTGCGCGAAGGCCTTGTCGTGGGACCAGGACCACACCACTCGGCCGTCCTCCCGGGCGACGAGGAAGTCGAAGCGCTGGCTGTCCGCGAACTGGAAGGTCACGGCCCCTGGCCCGGGGTTGCGCACCACCAGCTCCATGTCCACGGGCTCCCCCAGGGCGTACACCTCTCTGTCCACGGCCAGGCCGAGCTGCACCCCCTGCCGCTCCACCCACGCCGCCGGCCCCGCGGTAGCGGCGGTCATTGTGGTCAGCACCCAACCGAGAACCCATCCCAGCCGCATGGCGAACACTCCCCTCCACGCATTCTGGAGAGGGTTACGCGCTCGGCCGCGGTCGAGTTCCCTCGCCCTCTCGCCTCAGACAAAGATGGCCTTGGGCAGGTAGCACGAGACCACCCAGTTTGGCGCGTCCACGATCTCGCTGATCCTGAGGTCGCACGCGACGCTGCAGAGCGCGTACGCCTCGGGCGGATCGAGTCGGTACTCCAGCCCCAGGTAGTCGATCATGTCTCGCACCGCGTCCCGCGCGGCCACCATGAGGTCCGGACCGATGCCCGTGGTCACATGGTACCCACCGCCGTCCACGTGGCGTGTCGGCGACCCCGGGAGGGAAAACTGGGGCCGGCGGAGACCCGCACCCTTTCGCAGACCGAACCGCAGGCGCACCCGCATGGGTGACTCCACTGCCGTCCCGCACACTTCCCCGTCCCCTTGGGCGGCGTGGGTATCCCCGACGGAAAACAGCGCACCCGGTACCTTCACGGGCAAGTACAGGACCGCCCCGGGCCCCAGGTCCCGGATGTCCATGTTCCCGCCCACTTCCCTTGGCGGCACCACGGAGTGCCGACCCGGCTCCGCGGGAGCGACTCCGATGGTCCCCGGGAACGGCCGTACCGGCAGCCGGATCCCAGGCAGGAACTCCACCCCCCGCGCGTCGTACCGCGAGATGAGCAACCACGGCTCGGGGAACTCGTCCGCCAGCAAGCCGAAACCCGGCACCAGAGCGGTCCAGCCCCAGCCGCTCGGCTCCAAGTCCAGGATCTCCACCACCAGGCCATCGCCCGGCTCCGCACCCTCTACGAACACCGGCCCGGTCACGGGGTTCACCCGCCCGAAGTCGAGCCGCGCGACGTCCTCCGCGCTCGAGCGCTCGCTCAGCTGCCCTCCGGAAGCGTCCACGACCTCGAACTCTACCACCTCACCCGGCCCCACCCGCAGCACGGCCGGGATCTCCTTGTCCCATCCGAAGTGGTGATTCACCGCGTGGACCGTTCCCACGTTCATCGGACCACCCTCACCTCATCGTAGTGAACCGGAATGTGGACTGGGTCCGTGAAAATCCCCGGTCTGCCTCCAACCCGGGCAGAGTGCATCGTGTACCGTTTCTCGTGGAAGATGGGGATCCAAGGCGCGTCCTCCATGATCCGCCGGTAAATCTGCCGGTATCGCTCCGCCCGCTGGCGTTCCTGCCCCGGCTGGACCATGGCGTCTGCCTCCTCCGCCGTCCGCTCCAGCGTCCGGTTACAGTACCACGCCCAGTTCCAGCCTCCCGGCGCCGCGCTCGCGCACGACAGGATCGGCCAGTAGAAGTTGTTCGGATCGGGGTAGTCCGCGATCCAAGCCATGCCCCCAGACCACACCAACGGCGCCTGCCCCTTTCCACCCGCCTCGATGACTGTGCTCTGGGCCAGGGTCCGCAGCTCCGCCCTCACGCCCACACGCGCGAGGTCCTGCTGGATCGCCTGCGCGATCCGCGGATTCGGGTCGGTGTTGTTCGCGTACAGCACCGTTGAGAATCCACTCCCGTAGCCTGCCTGGGCCAACAGTCGCCGCGCGCCGTCCGGGTCGTACGGGTAGCCGCGATAAGATCGGTCGTACCCGGCCATGAGCGGCGGGAGGATCTGTACCGCCGGCACAGCCCGATTGTTGATGATCCTCACGATCCTCTCCTTGTTCACCGCCATGTTCAACGCCCGGCGTACCCGCACGTCGCTGAGCGGCGGCGTCCGCACGTGGAGGGTCACATAGCCCGTATGCAGCTGATCCCCGACCTCCACCAGCCTCCGCCAGCGGGCGTCCTGCATGATGCTCACGAACCGCGCCGGCGGGATGCCATCCCCGAGGATGTCCACCTCTCCCCGCTGCAGCCGCAGAAGCGCCACGTTCGGGTCCACGCCCACCAGGAACACGATCTCGTCCACCAGCGGCCGCCCCTTCACGAAGTAGTCCGGGTTCCGCTCCAAGACCACCCGCTGGCCCAACACCCACTCTCGCACCCGAAACGCCCCGGTACCCACCGGCTTGTGCCCGAAGTCGGCCCCCGCCCGCGCCACCTCCTCCCGGGGCACAACGTGGCTAAAATTCAGCGCCATGGTGTGCAGGAACGCCGCGTTGGGCCGCTCAAGGGTAACCCGCAGCGTGTACCGGTCCACGGCCCGAATGCCCGTGACCTCCCGCGCCTGCCCTTTCTGGAACGCCGCAGCCCCTGCAATCCCCACGAAGAACCCTGCCCCGGGGCTCTGGGTCTTCGGGTTCAGAACCCGTTCCAACGAGTACTTGAAGTCCTGCGCAGTGACCTCGCGCCCATTGTGGAACTTGACCCCGCGCCGCAGCCTGAAGGTGTACGTACGTCCGTCCGCGGACACCTGATACGACTCCGCTAGGTGCGGAACCAGCCGCGTCGTCCCCGGCTCGTAGTCCATGAGCCCGTCAAAAATGGACTTGATGATCGACCAGTTCTGCCAGTCGTAGCCGATGGCAGGGTCCAGGGTGCTGATGTCGTCTTTGAACGTCACCGTGACCCGACCCGCCGACGGGGCCGGCACCGCGGGGACCCCCGCCGCAGCCACCAGCGCCCACGCCAGGACGCCGCACACCACTCGCTTCCAGCGCATGTTCGCTCCCCTCCCTTCGCCTTTTCTCATCCGTACCGCACCCGCGGGTCCAAAAAGGGGTAGCACAGGTCGGCCAGAAGGTTACCGGCCAGGATGGCCAGGGCGGACACGAGCACGACCCCGAGGATCACCGGGACGTCGACGATCTGGATCGCCTGCCACGCGAGCTGCCCAATGCCCGGCCAGCCGAACACGGACTCGACCACCACGACACCTCCCATGAAGGTCCCGATGTCTAGCCCCACCATCGAGACGACCGGGATGAGGGCGTTCCGGAGCGCGTGCTTGAGGAGCACGCGCCCGGCGTCCAGGCCCTTGGCCCGCGCGGTCCGAACGTAGTCCTGGCCGAGCACCTCCACCAGCGCCGACCGCATGACCCTCGCATACCACCCACCGCCCGCGAGGCCCAGGGTGAGCGCGGGCAGTACCAGGTGAGCCCCGGTGCCGTAGCCCCCGAGCGGGAACCACCCGAACCGGAACGACAGCGAGTATAGGAGCAACAGCCCCACAGCGAACTGAGGTGCGGACGCCCCGGCGAACGCCGCAACCATCACCACGCGGTCCACCGTGGAACCCCGCCGGACTGCCGCCGCGATTCCGGCGGGCAAACCCAGCACCAGCTCCACCACGATGCCCGCCACCATGAGCTGCACCGTCGCCCCCAGCCGCGAACGGACGAGCTCGGCCACCTCCACCTTCTGCGCGTACGACCGACCCAGGTCTCCCCGCAGCAGCCTCCCCATGTAGTGCAGGTAGCGCTCCGGCAAGGTCCGATCGAGACCGAGCTCCCGTCGGATCTGAGCGATCACTTCCGGGTTCGCGCTCCGCCCCGCGATCATCCGCGCCGGATCCGCGGGAAGGACGTACAGGAGGACGAAGGTCAGCAGGGTGACTCCCACCAGCACCACCAGCCCCTGGGCCACCCGTCCCGCAAGGTAGCGGATCATCCGTGGCTCACCCGCCGTGGATCCAGCGCGTCGCGCAGCGTCTCGCCCACGAGGCTGAAGGACAGGGACGTCAAGAGGATGGCCAGCCCGGGAAACGCCACCAGCCACGGGGCATCCAGGAAGTAGGACTGGCTTTCGTTGATGATCCCTCCCCAGCTCGGTGCGGGCGGGCGGACCCCTACGCCCAGGAAGGACAGGGACGCCTCGAACAGCACGGTCGTGGATATCCCAAGGGTCCCCCACACCAGGAGTGTCGGCAAAAGGTGCGGGATCAGGTGCCGGAAGAGCACCCGTCCCGGACCTGCGCCGAGGGCACGGGCCGCCTCCACGAACTCTCGCTGAGCCAGGGACAGCGTCTGACCGTAGATCACCCGGGCGACCCACACCCAGTTCACGAGCCCGATCACCAGCGCCACGATCCACAGGCTCGGCTTCAAAATCGCTGCGAGCGCGATGCCCAGCACCAGGGCAGGGAAGGCCATCATGAGGTCGAGGAACCGCATGAACAGGATCCCGACCCAGCCCCCGAAGTACCCCGCCGTGACTCCGAGGAGAGCTCCAATCCCGACCGCCGCCCCGTTGGCCACAACCCCGACCAAGAGCGAGACTCGCGCCCCGTAGAGCAAGCGAGACAGCAGGTCCCTTCCGAGAAGGTCGGTCCCGAGGGGGAATCGGCTTCCCGGGGGAACCGGCCGACCATCAGCGGAAAGCCCGTCGGGGTGCTGGAAGGCTGGATCCGCAGGTGCGATCACCGGAGCCAGCACCGCCGCGGACACCACCGCACAGATCACCACGAGCCCCGCGACCGCCGCCGGATCCCTCAGAAGCCGCATCCAGGGTGTGCGCGGCGTCCGTGCCCTCCGGCCCGTCCCCGCCTGCGCCGCCGCCACCGCCTCCGTCCCCGCGCTCATGACCGACCCCACCGCTTGACGGCCCACCGACGGTACGACGCGCCGAGGGCCACCACGGTGGCCACAGCGGCCAGAGACTCCGGCTTCGCTGTGCCGTACCGCGCGTCCAGCAGGTACCGTAGATCCACGTAGGAAAGCACCAACAGCCCGCAGGCGCCCGCCCACACCAGAAGCGGAACGCGCAGCACCCTCCTGGCCGCAGGACCATGCAAAAGCGCCGGCCGACGCCAGGGGAGGATCACCGCACTCAGGCACGCGAGGGCCGCCGACAGACTCAGCGCCAGGATGCTGCTCAGGAGCTGCACGAGCGGAGCGAAGCAGACCACGGCGAGGAACAGTTCGCTCAAAGCCACCACTACCCACGTGCCCCGCCACGGAACGTGGAGCCTCGGATGCACCTCGCCCCATGAGGCAGGGGCCACACCGTCCTGGGACCACGCCATGACGACCCGGGCACTGTTCACCACGTTCTGCCCCACGTACATCCATCCCAGGCACAGGTAGCCCACCGCCGCCGCGGACAGGGTCCAGGGATCCCGCAGGGCCAGAAAGGCCACCTCGTGCAGGTACGGTTCCAGCGGGAGGCGGATTCGCCCGGCGGCCCCCGACGCCAGACCCAGGAGGAAGTCCACTCCCGCGGCGCGCACGAGGAGTGCGCCCAGGAGCGCTGCGGTCACGGTCACGGCGCCCAACGCGGCCAGCATGGCTCGAGGCTGTGTCCGTCGTACGTCCCTCACCTCGGGGCCGATGAACGCGCTCCCCACGGTCCAAGGAAGCACGAGGAACGCGGCAGGGACCACGTCGAATACCGAGCCAGCCCGAGCCTGACCCTCCCCCGCTGCCCCTGCCACGGCCGCGTAAGCGTCACCCACCCCGGCCACGGACCACACCGCCTGGTCGAAGCTCGCCGCGAACGCCTCCGTGCCCGCCGCTGCCAGCCCGTACGCGATCACCCCGACACCGACCACGGCCAGGACGAAGGTCCACCGCTGTACGTGGAGGTACACACCCATCCCGAGGGCGGCGAGCAACCCGAACACAGCGATGACGAGCGTCCCGACCAGGAAGGCCACGTCGGACCGAACCAGGATGCGCGCCAGTTCCACGAGGTCAGCTCGCCCCGTCGCAAGGCCCGCAGCTACCACCCACCCGCGCAACCCCACGGTGCAGAAGGTGTACCCGCCAAACCCGACCCAAAAGCACAGCCAGATCACCCAGTTCCAGCTCGCCAGGAAGCCCCAGCCAGGACCGAGCACCTGGCCCACGTAGACGTAGTCCCCGCCCGCGCGCGGCATCAGTGTCGCCAGTAGGGCGTACGTGCCGACGACGCCCGTGGACATGGCACCCGCCAGGAGGATCCCGGGGACCAGTCGAGAGGCCGGCGCCACCTCCAGGGCCGTCGCGTACACGTACACGAGTGCGAGGGCGAAGGACGTGAAGTAAACGTTGTAGACGAAGACGTCCGGGGCAGCGGCCGCGCGTGGCGCGGGAGCACCCGAGGTGGCCACCTGGGGGGCGTAGGTCCTCAGTAGGGCCCACAAGGAGAGCCGGGGGACCCCGTGGAGAGGGAAGACGACGGGTCTCGGACGCCTCAGCGCTCGCTCAGCCACGGCCCGACACCGCGTGAACCCATAGGATCTCCCACTCCGCGAGGTGATCCGCGACCGCCCGGCGTGCCGCTTCGGCATCCCCTCGCCGTAACGCGTCCAGGACCCGTCTCAACCCCTCCACCGGTGCCCGCGCCAAACCCGAACGTCCCATTCCTGGGAAGGCGAGGCGGAGCTGGTCCACAACTCCCTGCCAGATCTGTGCCAAGCGGCGCGACCCGCACAGTTCCACCAGGTGGGCGCTGAACTCGAGGTCTCGCTCGGACGCCGCCTCCACGTTGTCCAAACGCGCCGCCTCATGAGCCGACTCCGCGAGTTGTTCCAGGTAGGCCAGGTCCCCCGGCCCTCGGCTCGAAGCGACGCGGGCCGCGGCGTGGCCTTCCAGCAGGGTCCTCAGGGTGAACAGCTCCCGTACATCGTCCGGCCCGAGCCGCACCACGAAGGTCCCCCGGTTCACCAAGCTCACCACCAGACCCCGCTGCGCGAGTCGGGCCAAGGCCTCCCGCACGGGTGCCCGGCTCACACCCAGTTCCTCCGAGATCCGCGATTCCACCAAGCGGTCTCCCGCGGCAAGCCGGCCTTCCAGGATGGCCCGTCGGATCGCCTGCTCCACAGCCTCCGTCAGGCCCTGCCGGCTCAGGACCGGGAACAACCCTTCACTGTTCATCCCATCGTCTACGGTCGACTGTCGACAGTAAAACGTTCGCCAAGGTGTCGCGGGTTCCTCCTGGGGTTTACCTGCGGCCCGTCTTCAAGGCCAGCACCCGGAGCGCCCGGTCCACCAGCTGTCGCCGGAACTCCGCGGCCCGTTGCGGGTCCGGGGTAGCCTCACGGGGTCGCCCCGCCAGCCGCTCTCGGAGCCTTTCCCGGGCCGCCTTCAAGGCATCCCGCTGGGCAGGAGTGAGGAGGGCGCCGAACCGCTCCGCCAGGGCCCGGGCGGCTTGCTGCTCTTCCGGCCGCAGCGCCCGCAAAGCTTCCAGCACCGGCAGGGCCTGTCGCGCCTGCTCCGGCGTCAGGGGGGCTTGGCTGCGCTCCAACGCCAGCACGGCCAAGGCTACCCGCACCGCGGGGTCCGCCCGCGGCTGCGCCCCGCCCCGGGCGCACGCTCCCAGGGTGAGCACGGCCACCAGCACCGCCATCCGCCGCACCGGCCCTCACCTCCCGCTACTCGTGTCGCAGGGCCACGATGGGGTCCAGGGAAGCCGCGCGGTGCGCCGGGTACAGCCCGAAGAACAGCCCCACGGCCACCGCGAACCCGAAGGCCACCAGCACCGCCCATGGCGTCACCAGGGTGGCCCACCCCGCGGCTGCGGACACCGCGCGGGCGGCGGCCACGCCCAGGCCCACGCCCACGACCCCGCCGCCCACGCTCAGGAGCACCGCCTCCACCAGGAACTGCAGCAGGATGTCCCGGTGCGTGGCCCCCACGGCCTTCCGGATGCCGATCTCCCGGGTGCGCTCGGTCACGGACACCAGCATGATGTTCATGATTCCGATCCCGCCCACCACCAGGGACACCGCGGCGATGGCCCCCAGCAACAGGGTGATGGTCTGGGTCACGCCCGTGAAGGCCTGGATCAGGTCCGCCTGGTTGCGCACCACGAAGTCCGGTTCCGCGTCCTCCGGGATGCGGTGCCGCTCCCGCAGCAGCCCCTCCACCCGTGCCGCCACCGCGTCCATGTGGGCCGCGTCCCGCACCTTCACGTACACCGCCCGCACGTAGTCTACGCCGAACAGCCGCTTTTGGGCCGTGGACAGGGGGACGAACACCACGTCGTCCCGGTCCCCGAATCCCGTGGACCCCTTGCGGTCCATCACCCCGATGACCGTGAACTGCACGCGGTTGATGCGGATGGTCTGCCCTACGGGGTCCTGGTCCGGGAACAGGGTGTCCCGCACCGTCTGGCCCAGCACCGCCACGCGGGCGCGGGTGCGCAGGTCCTGCTCGGTGAAGAAGCTGCCCACCACCGGCTGCCAGTTGCGTACCTGCGGGAAGGAGGAGGTAACGCCGCTCACGTTGGTGGTGTCGTTGTACGGCCCGGCCACCACCTGCGCGTTGCGGCTGAACTCCGCGGCCACCGCCTCCACCTCCGGGATGGACCGCTGGATGGCCAGGGCGTCGTCCCACGTGAGGGTCTGTACCGTGCCCAACCCCAGGCCGACCCCGCCGGGCCCGGCCCCACGGCCGGGCAGCACCGTGAGCAGGTTCGTCCCCAGGGAGGTGAGCTGCTGCTCCACGCTGCGCCGCGCCCCCGCGCCGATGCCCACCGTGGTCACCACCGCCGCCACCCCGATGATGACCCCGAGGGTGGTGAGCAGGGACCGCAAGGGGTTGCCCAGCAGGGCCCGCACCGCCACCTGCACGCTGGCCAAAAGGCTCACGCCCGCACCTCCACCGTTCGCGGGCGCTGGGGCCGGTCGGACACCACCCGCCCGTCCCGAAAGTGCACCACCCGGCTGGCGAAGGCCGCGATGTCCGGCTCGTGGGTCACCATGACCACGGTGATCCCTTCCCGGTTCAGCCGCTGCAGCAGCGCCATGATCTCCAGGCTGGTCCGGCTATCCAGGTTGCCCGTGGGCTCGTCCGCCAGCACCAGAGCCGGGCGCATCACGAGAGCCCTGGCGATGGCCACCCGCTGCTGCTCGCCTCCGGAAAGCTGCGTGGGGAGGTGGCGGGCCCGGTGCGCCAGCCCCACGGCTTCCAGGGCGGCCATGGCGCGGGCCCGGTCCCGCACCCCTGCGTATACCAGCGGCAGCTCCACGTTCTCCAAAGCGGTGGTGCGGGGCAGCAGGTTGAAGGACTGGAACACGAAACCGATGCGCCGGTTCCGCAGCCGGGCCCGCTCCACCTCCCCCAACCCCGCGGTGTCCTTCCCCTCGAATAGGTACCGGCCGGACGTGGGCCGGTCCAAGAGCCCCAGGACGTTCATGCAGGTGGACTTGCCGGATCCCGAAGGGCCCATGATGGCCACGAACTCCCCCTCCTGCACCTGCAGGTCCACGCCCCGCAGGGCCTGCACCTCCACCCCGTCCATCCGGTACACCTTCCACACGTCCTGCAGCTCCAGCAGCATCACCGCCTCCCCGGAACCGGCGAGCGGCGCGGGAACTGAGGCAGGAAGGGGTTGCGGGGCTGTGGGGCGGGGCTTGCGGGACGCTCCTCGCCCAGGTACACCACCTCGCCTTCCCGCAGGCCGGACCGCACCTCCACCATCCGGCCGTCCGTATCCCCCACCACCACGGGCCTGGGCACCAGGCGTCCGCCCTGCACCACCAGCACGAGGGAGGACCGCTCCCCGCGGACAGCCTCCCGGGGCACCAGCAACACACCCCTGCGCTCCAGCAGCCGGAAGTCCGCCTGTACGGTCATCCCCAGCTTCAGCAGGCCCTGGGGGTCGGACACCCGCACGGTGACTTCGTACTGCACCACGTTGTTGGTCACCTGGGCGCTGGCGGCGATGGCCTCCACGTGCCCCTCGAAGCGGTGGTCCGGAAGGGCATCCGCGCGCACCACAGCCGGCATGCCCACGCGGATGCGGGCGATGTCCACCTCGTCCACCAGCACCTTCGCGTACAGGGGGTCGGTGACCGCCAGGGTCATCACGGGGGTACCGCCCTGCGCGGTGCCGATCACCGACTGGCCCACCTCCACGGACCGGCGGGCCACGATCCCGGACACCGGGGCCCGGATCCGGCTCTCCGCCAGCCGGTCCTGCGCGCTGCGCAGGTTCGCCCGGGCTTGCTCCACCGCGGCACGGGCTGCGGCCACCTCCTGCTGCCGTGCCCGGTCGTCCAGGAGTCGAGCCCGGGCCTGCTGCAGCTGGGCCTCCGCCTGCCGCACCGCGGCCTGCGCCTCCCGCACCTCCTCCGGTGTTGGGCCAGCCCGGAGCTGGTTGAGCCGCTCCACCGCGCTGCGGTACGCGGCCTGCGCGGCCGCCGCCGCGGCCTGCGCCTGGTCCAGCTGCTGCCGCGGGATGAACCCTTCCCCGAACAGTTGCTGGGCCCGCTGCAGGTCCTGCTGGCGGAGGACGAGCTCGGCCTCCGCAGACCGCACCGCCTGCTCGGCCTGCGCCAACTCCTCCGGGCGTGCCCCGGAAAGGAGCTTCTGCAGCCGCGCCCGGGCCGCGGCCAGCAGGGCCTCGTCTTGCGCCACCTCCGCCCACACCTGTGCCGCCTGCGAGCTGCGCTGCGCCTGGGCCTGGGCGAGCCTTGCCTGGGCCGCCTCCAAGGCGGCCTGGGCCTCCCGCACCGCGCTGCGGGCGTCGGGGTCGTCGATGAGGACCAGCACCTGGCCCTTGCGGACCGCCTCCCCCTCCCGCGCGTACACCTCCTGCACCACGCCCGTGGCCCGCGACTTCACCTCCACCTGGGAAGCGGGCTGCACGGTGCCCGAGGCGGACACGCTGGCCACCAGGTCGCCCCTCCGCACGGTGGTCGTGCGCCACCGCGGTTCTTCCGCCCCGGTCGGTCGGCTGCGCCAGTACGCGTACCCGCCGCCCGCCGCCACGATCAGGGCCAACCCCACCATCCACCAACGCCTCAACGCGACCCCTCCGCCATTACGGGCAGGCCCACGGACCGGCGCAAGGCCGCCACAGACGTCCACCGCGCGGCCTGCGCCTGCAGCAGCGCCTCCTGCGCGGAGGCGTACTGCGTCTGGGCCGTGGCCACCTCCAGGATGCTGCCCACCCCCGCTTGGTAGCGGCCCTGGGCCACCCTCAAGGCTTCCTGGGCCGCCTCCGCGGCGCGGCGCGCGGCCTGCTCCCGGGCGGCCGCGGCCAGGACCGCGAGGCGCGCCTGCAGGGCGTCCCGCCGGGCCTCCAGCCTGGCCTGCTCGAGGTTGGCGCGCGCCACCTCCAGGTTCGCCCGCGCCGCTTCCACCCGGGCCTGCCGCTGACCCCCGTCCAGGAGGGGCACGGAAAGGGACGCGCCCACGGACCACGTACCCGAGGGGGTGACTCCGGTGCCCACCAGCACGTAGCGGCCGTCCAGGGTCACGCTCAAACCGCCCTGCAGCATGGCTACCACCAGGGCCGCTTCCGCGGCCTGAAGGTCCGCCTCGGCCCGCCGCACCTCGGGCCGCCGCAGGGCCTGATGCACCAGCTCGTCCTCCGGGACGTCCACCTCAGGCGGAGGTCCGGGCGCGATCAACGCGAGGGTGGCCGCGGGTTCCAACCCGAGCAGGGCCCGCAGCGTCTCCCGGTGCGTCTGGAAGTCCGCCTGCGCCTGCAGGAGCTGGACCTCCGCCGCGGCCAGCTGGGCTTCCGCGCTCACCACGTCCGCCTGAGGGGCGGTCCCCGCCCGTACCCGGGCCCTGGCCCCCTCCACCTGCAACCTGGCCTGCTCCACCACCTGCTCCCGGAGGGCGATAAGCTGCTGGCTCAACAGCGTGTTCATGAAGGCCTGCACCGCGTTCAGGGCCAGCTGGTTCTCCAGCGCCGCCAGCTGCTCCCGGGCCGCTCGCGCCTGGGCTTCCAGCTGCCGCACCTGCGCCTGCCGGAGCCCCCCGTCGTACAGCAGATAGGTCACGCCCGCCCCCACCTGGTAGCTGGTCATGGTGCCCGAGAGGCTGGAGGACGCCTGCAGGCTCGCAGACGGACCCAGAGCGGCCTTCGCCGCGAGCACCTGGGCGTCCGCGGCCCGCACCGCGTTGCGCGCCGCCTGCACCTGGGGACTTCGTTCCAAGGCCAGGCGGACGGCCTCTGGCAGGGTGAGGGGCTGCGGGGTCTGAGCCCGGGCCACGGCCGGACTCAGCAACAGCGCCAAAAGTGCGGTCAACGCGACGGCGCGCATGCTCCCTCCACGCACATAGACTCCCGCGGGCCGGGGAAGGTTTCGCGAGCCCCGCACCCGCGGACGAAACGGCCTCCTGGACTCCCTCCTAGGATTCCGGACGACCGTTGACCTCCTGGGAAGCCCCGGCCACCACCGCGGGCCGCGGAACCGGCTGCGGGGCGCGGCGGCGCTCGCGGAGCTCCTCCACGGCCACGTACAGGGTGGGGACCAACACCAGGGTCACCAGGGTGGAAAAGGCCATGCCGCCAATGACGCTGCGGGCCAGGGGCGCCTGCAGCTCCGCCCCTTCCCCCCAGCCCAACGCCGTGGGGACCAGGGCCAGGACGGTGGTGAGGGTGGTCATGAGCACCGGCCGCAGCCGGGTGGCCGCGGCCTCCTCCACCGCCTCGTACAGGGGCCTGCCCTCGTCCCGGTGCCGGCGCAGGATGAAGTCCAGCAGCACGATGGCGTTGTTCACCACCACCCCCGCCAGCACGATCAGGCCGATGAAGGACTGGACGTTGAGGGTGGTCCCCGTGAGGAACAGGAGGAAGAACGACCCCGTGAGGGCGAAGGGCACGGAGGCCATGATCAGCAGGGGCTCCAGCAGCCGCTCGAACTGGATGGCCATCACCGCGTACACGAGGAGCACCGCCAGGCCGAAGCCCGCGGCCAGCTGCCGGTTGGCCCGCTGCTGCTCCTCGTACTCGTCGCTGAGGGCCACCGCGAACCCCGGCGGCAGCGTCATGCGCGCCAGGCGCTGGCGGATCTCCTCCGCGGCGCTGCCGAAGTCCCTCCCGCTCAGCCCCGCGGTCACCGTGATCACCCGCTCCCGCCCGCGGCGGTAGATCTGGGCCGGGCCCACGTCCCGCACCAGGCTCGCCACCTGCCGCAACGGCACCGTGCGGCCGTCGGGGGCGGCGATGGGGACGTCCAGCACGTCCGCAGCCCGCCTTCGCTGTTCCTCCGGCAGCCGCACCACCACCTGGACCTCCGTCCCGCCCTCCCGGATCAGGGTGGCCGCCTCGCCCGCCACCGCGGCCTCCAGGGCTTCCGCCACCCGCGCGGGGCTGAGCCCGAACCGGGCGGCGCGCTCCACGTCCACACGCACCGCGAACTCGGGCGCCTGCTCCTCCCGCTGGATGGTGGCGTCCGTGATTCCCGGGACGGCTTCCAGCAGGGACCGGACCTGCTCCGCCACCCGCATCCCCTGCTGCAGGTCGAAGCCGCGCACCTCCACGGAGACGGGGTCCTGGCCGGTCCCGAACCGCAGGAGGTTGAGCGCACCCGCGCTGGGACGCACCACCACCCGGCCTCCGGGGACCGCCAGGCTGCGCCGCAGAGCCGCCGCCACCTCCTCCGTGGACCGGCTGCGTTCGGACCTCGGCGCCAGGCGCAGCCGCAGCATCCCGCTCCAGCTCCCGAAGGACGCGCTGCCGGCGAGGATGGTCACGTCCCGCACCTCCGGGGCCACCCGCCGGGCGGTCCGCTCCAGCTGCTGCAGCGTCCGGTCCGCGGCCTCCAGGGAGGTCCCCGCGGGTAGCCGTACCGGGACGAAGATCTCCCCCTCGTCCGTCTGCGGGATCAGCTCCGACCCGACCAGGGGCGCCAGGGCCACGGTGGACAGGGCCGCCAGAGCTGCTGCGGCCAGGACCACCGCCCTGCGGCGGAGAGCCGTGCGGAGCAGGGCCCGGTAGCCCTCCTGCAGGGATCGCGTCCACGCCACGGGCCGGTCCTGACGGAGTCCGGGGAGCCAGGACGCCAGCACGGGCGTGAGGGTGAGGGAGACGAACAGGGAGCAGAACAGGGCGAACACCACCACGAAGCTGAACTGCACGAACATTTGGGTCACCACGGCTTCGCTGCGCAGGAAGATCACGGGCAAGAACACCACCACGGTGGTGAGGGTGGAGGCGGTGACCGCGCCCGCCACTTCCTGCACCCCCCGCAGGGCCGCTTCCTTGCCCGTGTGGCCGCCCTCTCGCTGGCGGAACACGTTCTCCAGCACCACGATGGCGGTGTCCACCAGCATCCCCACGCCCAAGGCCAAGCCTCCCAGCGTCATGAGGTTCACGGTGTAGCCCGCGAAGTACATGAGGGCGAAGGCGGCCAAAAGCGAGATGGGGATGGTGGCGGCCACCACCAGCACGCTGCGGGGGTCCCGGAGGAACAGCCACAGGACTCCCACCGCCAGGCCCGCGCCCACCACCAGGGCCTGCTGTACCGTGCGGATGGCCCGCCGGATGAACTCCGCGCTGTCCCCCACCACCAGGAACCGCACGTCCGCCAGCTGCGCATCCAGCCGCTCGATCTCCCTGCGAACGCCGTCCGAGACGGCCACGGTGTTCACGCCCGGCTGCCGCTGCACCTGCAGGAGGATGCCCGCCTGGCCGTTGACCCGCACCCGACCGGTCTCGTCCGCCACCGTGCGCCGTACCGTGGCCACGTCGCGGACCAGCACGGGGCGGCCGTCCCGCACCGCCACCGCGGTGGAGCGGATCTGGTCCAGGTCCGCGAACCGGCTCACCAGCCGCAACGTGAGGTCCCGGGGGCCTTCCCGGACCAGCCCCACGGGCGCGGACAGGTTGCTGCTGGCCAGGGCCCGGGCCACGTCCCGGTCGGAAACCCGCAGGGCCTGCAACCGCGAGCGGTCCAACTCCACCCGGATCTCCTCCCGGGTCCCACCGCGGACCTCCACCACCGCCACTCCCGGCACCCGCTCCAGGCGGAAGAGGACCTGCTCTTCGGCCAGGCGCACCAGGCGGGCCAGGTCCAGACGGGAGCCCGGAGCGGGGACCATGCCGATCTGCAGGATCGGCAGCTGAGAAGGGTCGAACTTAAACACCACGGGCGGGGTGGCGTCCTCCGGAAGCCTCCTGCGGACCCGTTCCACCGCCGCCCGCAGGTCCGCGGCCGCGGCGTCCAGGTCGCGGCCGAAGTCGAACGCGGCCGTCACCCGGGACGTGCCCAGGCTTGAGACGGAGACCACGTCCCGGACCCCGGGCACCGTGCTCACCGCCTCTTCGATGACCCGGGAGACCAGGTTCTCCACCTCCTCGGGCCCGGCACCCGGGTAGTCCGTGGCCACGGTGAGCCGCGGGAGGGTGATCTCCGGCAGAAGGTCGATGGGCAGGCCCGCCAGGCTCGCCAGGCCCACCAGCACCACAACGGAGAACACGATGCACGTGCCGATGGGCCGGGCGAGACTCAACCGGTACAGGTTCACGGCCGCCTCCTGCGCTGCGGACCTCCGGCCTCCTGCGGGGTGCGCACAGGGGTCCCGTCCCTCAGGCTCTCCTGGCCCGCCACCACGACCCGCTCCCCGGGCCGCAGGCCGCTCCGGACCTCCACCCGCACGCCGTCCGACAGCCCCAAGGTCACCGGCCTAACCCGGGCCACCCCGTCCTCCACCACGAACACCACGGACCCAGCAGCCGACCGCACCACGGCTTCCACCGGCACAGCCACCACGCCCTGCCGGCGCGCCAGCACCACCCGGACCCGCGCGGTCATGCCCGGCCGGAGAGCGCCGTCAGGGTTGGGGACCTCCACGCGCACGTCCGCGGTGCGGGTCTCCGCGGAGACCACGGGGCTGGTGCGCGCCACCCGGCCCGGAAAGCGCCGCTCGCCCAAGGCGTCCGCGGTGACCTCCACCGCCGTACCCGGCCGCAAAGCCTGCAGTTCCCGCTCGGGGATGGCCAGCACCACCACCGCGGGGTCCACCTGCACCACCTGCAGGAGGCGGGCCTGCTGGGTCACCGTGTCCCCGGGGTCCACGGACCGGTGCGCCACCACGCCCCCCGCGGGCGCGCGGACCACGCTCTCCGCCAGCACCGCTTCCGCCTGCCGCACCGCTACCTCCGCCTGCGCCAGGACCCGGCGCGCGTGCTGCAGGGCCACCCGGGCCTGAGCCGCCTGGCTCTCCGCGTGCCGCAGGGCGGTCTCCGCCTGGCGGACCTGGGTGCGGGCCACCTCCACCTCCTCCGCGCTGGGACCGCGGCGCAGAAAGGCCAGCTGTTCTTCCGCGGCCCGCAGCCGCGCCTCCTGCACCGCCACGTCCGTGCGCGCCGCGTCCACGGCTTGCTGGGCCACGAACCCCTGACGGAACAGCTCCTCGGTGCGGCGCAGCTGCGCTCGGCTGAACTCCACGCCCGCCTGGGCTTGGCGCACCTGCTCTTCGGCCTGCCGGACCTGCTCGGGCGGGGCTCCCGCCAGAAGCTGTGCGAGGCGCGCCTGCTGCACCCGCAGGGCCGCCCGGGCCTGCTCCACCTGCCACTGGGCGGTCCGCACCTGGGCTTCGGCCTGCCGCACCTGCACCCGCTGCGCTTCCCGGTTGGCCCTGGCCTGCTCCACCTGGTAGCGCAGCTCCCGCGGGTCCAGCCGGACCAACACCTGCCCCGCGGCGACCCGGTCCCCTTCCTGGACGAAGACCCGCTCCACGACCCCGCC
The DNA here is from genome assembly GCA_964437095.1 of uncultured bacterium. Taxonomy (GTDB): domain Bacteria; phylum Sysuimicrobiota; class Sysuimicrobiia; order Sysuimicrobiales; family Sysuimicrobiaceae; genus Tepidifontimicrobium. The sequence goes on from CAYTFH010000001.1 coordinate 352,920, forward strand.
GATGCGAGCGAACACGTCCACCGTGGCCGCGGCGCGGACTTCACCCGTGTACGTGGCCTCCTGCACCACGTCCGTCCGGGCAGCGGTCTCCACCTGCACCAGGGTCACCCGCGGGCCCGGGGGCGCTGCGGGCGCTCGCCGCGCCTGCAGGGAAGCGGTCACCCGCCACGCGGTGAGGGCCACCAGCCCCACCGCCACCGCCAGAGCGAGCGCCCGTCGCACCTCACAAACCTCCGAGGTCCGGACTACGACTCAAGGTACCGCCGGAACCACTCCACCGCACGCTCCCAAGCGAGCCGCGCGGCCTGCGGGTGGTATCGGGGCCCGGTGTCGTTGAAGAAGGCGTGGTCCGCTCCCGGGTAGACCACGATCTCGTGCACCACGCCCGCGCGCTGGAGGGCCTCCCGGAGGGCGGGAAGACCCCGGTTGATGCGCTCGTCCCGCTCCCCGTAGATGCCCAGCACCGCGGCCCGGATGCGGGGCACGTCCTCCAGGGGCGGGTTGGGGCCGTAGAACGGGACCGCGGCCCGCAGCTCGGGGCTGCGGGTGGCCAGCCGCCACACCATCCCTCCGCCGAAGCACCAGCCCACCGCACCCAGCCGGTCCGCCCGTACGAAGGGCTGGCCCCGCAGGTACTCCACCGCGGCCACGAGCATGTCCACCAGCCTGTCCACGGGCGTGCGGCCCAGCAACGCGGTGACCTGCGCGGGGTCGGAGAAGCGGTCCGTCCCGCCCTCGTGGGAGGCCAGGTCCACCGCCAGGGCGACGTAGCCCACCTTGGCGAACCGCCTCGCCACGTCCTTGATGTGCTCCACCAGCCCGCGGTTTTCGTGCACCACCACGAGGCCCGGGGCCTGGGATCTGTGCCGCGGCCGGGCCAGGTAGCCCATCACCTCCGTGTCCTGCGCCCTGAACCGCACGGTGGCCACCTGGATGGCGGGGTCGTCCGGCGGCACGGTGACGCCCGTGGTCTGCTGCGGGGGAGGGGTTTGGGCCGACAAGCCTTCCACCTCCCCTGCGGCCGCCCGTTCGCCCAGGGACGCGAGTACAGCCAACGCCGCCGCCTGGGAGCCTGCCATGGCCAGCACCCTGCGCAGGAACTCCCGGCGTTCCAGCCTACCCGCGTGGTAGTCCTCCGCCCACTCCTCCAGGATGTACCGCCCGAGGTCCGTAACCCCCCACTCCTTCATCGCGCCACCCCCTCCTCCTTCCGTCGGCACGCAGCCGGTACGTTCGCGCAGCCGCGTACCAGGCGGCCGCGAGGAACACCGCGCTCATCAGGGCCACCAACCCCGAGACCTCCTCCCGACGGACCTCCCAGCTCAGCCGGTGCGCGAGCTGCCGGTACACCCGGGCCAGGGCCGTGCTGGTGGACGCGTGGAAGTACTCGCCTCCCGTGATGCGGGCCACCTCCTGTAGGGTCTGCTCGTCCAGAGGACCGCCGATGGTCCACGAGAAGTCCCGGGGTGCGGGGTCCCCGACCCCCACGGTGTAGACCACCACGTTCTGCCTTCGGGCCAGCTGTGCCGCCTCGACGGGCTCGACCCCCGTGTTGCTGCGGCCGTCGGACAACAGCACCACCGTCCCCCGCGGGAGGGACGGGTCGGGGCGGAAGTCCGGCCCGGGCTGCCGGACGCGCCCGGGCAGGGCGGCCACCGCCTCCAGCAGCCCCTCCCCGATGGCCGTGCGGGGCCGGAAGCCGAGGTCCTCGAGGCTGCGCAGCACGCGGGCCCGGTCCCGGGTGGGCGGGTGGATCAGTTCAGCGGTGCCCGCGAAGGCCACCAGCCCCACCGCGGTGGCCGGGGACAGGCCCCGGAGGAAGGCCCGGGCCGCTTCCTTGGCGGCTTCCAGCCGGTTGGGGTGCATGTCCTGGGAACGCATGCTGCCGCTCACGTCGATGCTCAGGACCACCGCCGCACCGCGGACGGGTAGGGTGAGGGGGACCACGGGCCGCGCCACGGCCACCGCCACCAGAGCGGCCCAGTACAAGGTTGGCGCGAGGCGCCGCGCGCCCCCGAGTCCCGCCAGCTGTTCCACCCGCGGGTGAGACCACGCTCCCCCCGCCCGCCGGCGCGCGACCCACACGGAGCCCCCGGCCAGCCCCGCCACCAGGGCTAGCCCCCAAAGGGCCGCGGGCCAGAGGAACTCCAACGCGGTTACGGACCCTCCCGGCGGGCCACGAGGTCCAGCTCGAGCTTGGCTTCGTTCTCCGCGCGCACGATCCCTAGGATGTGGGGCGGCTCGAACCCGAAGTCGGTCATGCGGACCGTGGTGGTCGCCTGGGCCCGCAGCTCGTTCCCCGACAGCCGGACGCTGACCTGCCAGGCCACCCGCCGCGTGACGTCCCGCACCGTCAGGTCGCCCACCACCTCCAGCTCCACGGCCTGACCCTCCCGGTAGGAGGCGGGAGCCTTGCGGATCTCCGTGGAGACGAACCGGGCCTTGGGGAACTTGCTGGATTCCAGCCACCGTTCCCGGATGGCGTTGTCCCGCCGCGGGCTGTCGGACTGAAGGGTGGTCAGGTCCACGGTCACGGCCGCGCGGCTTGCGGCGGGGCTGCGGCGGTTCACCTGGATCTCCCCCTCCACCTGCCGGGTGCGGCCCACGGCCACGTTGTACCGCATGTCGCGGAGGAAGGTCTCGGCCACCCGGTAGCGGGCCTCCGACTCCGAGGGGACCACCACGTAGCGCTCCAGGGCTTGCTGCGCCGCGTCTGCCCCAGCCAGCGCGATCAGACACGCCAACAACGCCACCGCGCACACAGGGACCATCCGCCTCACCTGTGCTCGTCACCTCCGCGCACGAAGGTTTTCGGGTCCAGGGTGCGGCCGGGCTGTAAACCCGCGGTGAACACCCTCAGGAGGCCGGGCCGGTCCCGGAGTCTTCGCGGTTGCGCTCCTCCTCGGGCTCCCGCTCCCCCTCGGGACGCTGGCTGCGCATCCGGCGCAACCGCTCCCCGAACTCCTCCAGCCGGGCCGCCACCCGGGCGTGGAGGGTACCTTCGGGGAAGCTGCCGTCGGGCCTCGCCTGGCCCGCGGGCAACCCCGTGAGGATCTCCAGGCCCTCGTCCAGGGTCCGCACCGCCCACACGTGGAACCGGCCCTCCCGGACCGCCTCCACCACCTCTTCCCGCAGCATGAGGTTCTGCACGTTGGCGTAGGGGATGATCACGCCCTGCCGCCCCGTGAGCCCCTTGGCCTTGCACACCGCGTAGAAGCCCTCGATCTTCTCGTTGACCCCGCCGATGGGCTGGATCTCGCCCCGCTGGTTCACCGAGCCCGTGACCGCGATCCCCTGCTGCAAGGGCACGTCCGCCAGCACGCTCAGCAGAGCGTACAGCTCCGCCGCGGACGCGGAGTCGCCCTCCACTTCCTCGTACGTCTGCTCGAAGGTCAGGCTGGCGGACAGGCTCAGGGGCCGCTGGGCGGCGTACTGGCCGCCGAGGTAACCGCTGAGGATGAGCACCCCTTTGCTGTGGATGGGCCCGGACAGGTTGATCTCCCGCTCGATGTTCACCACGCCCCGGGTCCCCACGAAGGCGCGGGCGGTGATGCGGGTGGGGCGGGCGAAGGCGTAGTCCCCCAGGTGCCACACGGACAGCCCGTTGATCTGGCCCACCACCGCCCCGTCCACGTCCACGTACAGCTGTCCCCGCTGGATCATCTCCTGGATCTTCTCCTCAATGAGGTTGCTCCGGTAGATGCGCTCCTCCAAGGCCTTCTGCACGTGACGGGCGCTCACCACCCGCTGCCCATCCCGCTCCGCCCACGCGGAGGCCTCCACCAGCACCTGCTTGATCTCCCCGAACCGGGTGGACAGCTTGTCCTGGGACTCCGCGAGGCGGGCGCTGTACTCCAGGATCTTGGCCACGCCGGTCCGGTCGCAGGGACACACCCCGTCCTCCTGGCACATGCGCCCCAAAGCCGCGGCCACCCGCCGCATGTTCTCCTCGGTGCGGGGCATCACCGAGTCGAAGTCCGCCTTGACCCGGAACATCTTCCGGAAGTCCTCGTCGTACCGGTACAGGAGGTAGTACAGGTCCGGCGGCCCGATGAGGACCACCTTGAGCCGCAGGGGGATGGGCTGCGGCCGCAGGGTGGCGGTGGGGATGAGGCCGTACTGTTCGGAGAGGTTCTCGATGCGGACCTCGCCGCTGCGGAGGGCCCGCTTGAGGGCGTCGTAGGAGGCCAGCTGCAGGAGCACGTCCCGGGCGTTGAGGATGAGGAAGCCGCCGTTGGCCCGATGCACCGCGCCGGGACGGATCATGCGGAAGTCCGTCACCATGGTCCCCAGCTCGCCCCGGTACTCCACCTTGCCGAACAGGTTGTAGTAGGAAGGGTTGGTCTCGAACACCACCGGAGCGCCCTGCAGCCCGCTGTTGTCCACCAGCAGGTTCACCTCGTAGCGCTCCAGCACACTGCGGCGCAGCGCTGCCAGGGGCGGAGGGAGCTGGGGCTGGCCTTCCTCGTCCCGGAAGGCGTCCCGGTGCTCCAGGACGTCCTCCTGCAGGTCGTCCAGGTAGCTCACCACCGCCGGCAGGTCCCGGTACCGGTCCCGCAGCCGCTGGATGGGGTCCCGGATGGCCGCCAGCACCGCGTCCTTCTCCAGCTGGGAGACGGCTTCCCGCGCCTGGCGCTCGATGGCCCGCACCTTCCGCACCGCCTCCGCCACCTCCTCCTGCAGCTCCCGGTTGGCCTGCGCCAGCCGGTCCTTGATCAGCCCAGGGAGGTGGTCGAACTCCTCCTGGGTCATGGGCTGGCCCGACGGGCTCACGGGCACCGTGGAGATGCCCAGGGGCGTGCGCTGGACCAGGAAGCCCTTCTGCCGGGCCACGGCCTCCAGCTCCTGCCACACCCGGCTGGCCTCCGTCTCCAGCCGCTCCAGGGTCTGGCGCTTCATGGCCTCAAACTGCTCGCTGGAGAGCACCTGACGGATGGCGTTGCGCAGCTCCTCCACCAGCTGCGTCATGGCCGCCACGAAGCGCCGTCCCTCACCGGGCGGGAAGTGCAGGGCGAGGGGCTGGTTGGGGTCCTTGAAGTTGTACACGTAGCACCAGTCCGGCGGGGTGGGCTGGGTTCGGGCCACCTCCCGCACCTTGGTCTGGGTGTACGTGGTGCGGCCGGTCCCCACGGGCCCCACCACGAACACGTGGAACATGGGCTGCTGCACCGTGAGGCCCAGGTCCAGGGCCCTCACCGCCCGCTCCTGACCCACCAGGGAGCGCTCCGGGGGGAGTTCCTCCACGGTGTTGAACTCCAGCTGGGCCGGGTCGCACACCCACCGCAGACGCTCGGGGGCCACCCGGAGGTCTTCACGGTTCACCGCCACGGCTTGCCTCCTGTGTCTGGACCCGTCGAAGGATCGCTCCACGGAGCTGACCCTTCAGGAGCCCTCACGAGGGCTTCCTGTGGGTCGGGCCGAAGGGGATGAGACCCACCTGCCGGGAGGCGCCGGGCCGGCTCTGCGGCACCCGGGGGTGCTGGGCCAAGTCCAACGTCAGGACCTTCCCGCACTCGCACACCACCTGCTCGCGCTCCGCGGCGTTCACCCAGGTCTTCCCCTGCTGCTCCGCCCGCTCCTGCAGGGCCCGCAGAGCGCCGCTGGCCGCCTCCCGCTGGTCCTCCAAGGCCCCCTGCTCCCGCGTCCCCTGCCCGTACAGGGGGTAGACCAGGGCCTTGGGGTAGTACACCGCGTACTCCTTGCCGCACCGCCCGCACCGGAAGCTCAACACGAGTGCCATGCCTCGCCCTCCCGGACCATTGTAGGGCCTGCCGTTGACTGTTGCTCCCGAGGCCGGCCAGCATGGAGCCAAAGATGGGAAAGGGGGGTGCCGTGGCCGCCAAGTTGATCGCCCTGTGGGGGAAGCCCCAAGACGTGGAGGGGTTCGAGCAGCACTATCGCACCACCCACTTGGAGATCGTAAAGCGCTGGCCCGGGCTGAAGTCCTTCTCCGTGAGCCGCATCACCGGTACCCCTGGCTCAGGGGATGCCCCGTACCACCGGGTCTTCGAAGCCACCTTCGCCACGGAGGAGGATCTCCGGCAAGCCCTTCGCAGCCCCGAGATGGCAGAAGCGGCCCGGGACGCCTCAGACATGGTGCGGCGGTTCGGAGCTACCCTCACGATCCTCACCGGAGTGGAGGAATCGCCCGGAGCTTGACAGACGTACGCGTGTTCGCCATCATTGCTCCGGGGCCATGTTGCCGCAGCTGGTGGAAGTCCGGGTCAAGAGCGCCCTCAACCGCGTGTGCGGCATGGGGTTCCGGTGGTCCGTGAACCCCTACCGCGGCTGCGCCCACGGTTGCCCCTTCTGCTACGCCCGCCGGACCCACTGGTTCTTGGACGAGGACGGTGTGGGGGAGTGGTCCACCAAGATCTTCGTCAAGGTGAACGCCCCGGAAGTTCTGCGCGCGGAGCTGGAGCGGCCCACCTGGAACCGGGAGCTGGTTGCGGTGGGCACCGCCACGGATCCCTACCAGCCCGCGGAGGCCCGCTACCGGATCACCCGCAGGATCCTGGAGGTCCTGGCCCGGTCCCGCACTCCCGCCAGCCTGGTGACGCGTTCGCCCCTGGTGGTCCGGGACCTGGACGTGCTGCAGGAACTGGCGCGAAGGGCGGGGCTGACGGTGTGCGTGAGCGTGGCCACCGTGGATAGCGAGCTAGCACGCCGCCTGGAGCCCACCGTGGCCCTCCCCCGGCACCGGCTGCGAGCGGTCGAGCAGCTGGCCCGGGCGGGCATCCGGACCGGGGTCATGCTGGCCCCGGTGCTTCCGGGGCTCACGGACCAGCCCGCGAACCTGGAGGCGGTGGTGCGCGCTGCCGCAGAGCACGGCGCCCACTTCGTGTCCCACAACGTCCTGCATTTGGGGCAGGTCACCCGAGACGCCTTCTGGGCCTTCCTCAGGAGCTGCTACCCCGACCTGATGCCCCTGTATGAGGAGCTGTACCCTAGGCGCTACGCGCCCTCGAGCTACCGCCGCCAGGTGGCCTTGCGGGTGGACCGGATCAGGAGGGCCGTCCGCTTCGCCCCCACGGCCGCGCTGCAGCCGCCTCCTCCGCCGCAGCAGCTCGCCCTTCTCTGAGGCCCCCGCAGCTCAGGCCTGGAGCTCCGCGAGGAAGGCGCGCAGGGTCGCCGCCGTCGCCTCGGGCGCTTCCACGCTGGGCACGTGTCCCGAGCCCGCCACCACCACCAGCCGCGCGCGGGGCAGTGCCTCGGCCATGGCGCGGGCGGAGCTCAGGGGGACTACGGCGTCCTGCTCCTCCGCCACCACCAGGGCGGGCAGGTCCAACTGCTTCAGCAGCTCACGGCTGTCCGGCCGGTCCATCATGCCGGCGAGACACGCCACCAGGACGTGGTCGGGAACCCGGCTGGCCAGCCCCAGGAGCTTATGCAGGAGCTCGGGCCGCTGGGAGCGGGTGGTCTCACCCAGCAGGTTCGGGACGAACTCCTGGACGAAGGCCCTCCCGCCCTCCCTCCGGATCTTCTCCATGGCCGCCCGGCGCCGCGCCTTTCCCTCCTCGGTGTCCGCCTCGGCCCGGGTGGCCACCAGCACCAGACCCACCAGCCGCTCCCTGCAACGGGCCGCCACCCGGAAGGCTACGTAGCCGCCCATGGAGTGCCCGCCCAGCACGAAACGCTCCAGCCCCAGGGCGTCCGCCAGCCCGACCACGTCCCCCGCGAGGGCGCCCATGGAGTAGGGACCTGGCGGCGCCTCCGAATCCCCGTGGCCCCGCAGGTCAGGGGTGATCAACCGCACCGAGTCCTCGAGCAGGGACGCCACGTCCGTCCAGATGTCCAGGGACAGGGGAAACCCGTGGAGCAACACCACGGGCAACCCGCGACCCGCCTCGCGGTAGTGCAGCCTCAGGCCGCCCACCCGGACGTACGGCAAGCGTCAACCCCTCGTGCGGGCGGCCACCGGAGCTGTCAGGGGGACGGTGCGCGGCACTGGGACTGGAACCCCACCTTGGCGTGGGTACCGTCGCAGAAGGGCTTGTTGGCGCTGCCGCCGCACCGGCACAGCGCCACCACCTCCCGGTCCAGGGACCACTCCTTGCCGTCGGGGTCCACCAGTCGCACGGGGCCGCGGACCAGGTACGGCCCGTGGTCCCGCGGGGTGATGGTCACCTCTGCCATGGATCCTCACCTCCGGCTGCGCTGCTCCTCTTAGCATAGGCGCACCATCCGCGTAAGGGGAAGCACCCGTGGGGTGGCCCTCAGGCCCACAGGACCAAGCCCGCGCCGACGACCGCGAGCACGCTTCCGGCCACCAGCCGCGGTCCTCCGGGGTCCTTTCCGCCCAACATCCACCTTCCGAGCAGGATGACGAGCAGCACCTGCAGGTTGTACAGGGCCGCGGCGTTGGCCACCGGGGTTCGCTGGAACGCGAAGAACAGCAGCAGCAACGCCACGGTGTTGAACAAGCCGCTACCGAGCACGTCCGGCCGCCACACCTGCCGCAGCGCCTGCGGGCTCCACCGCCACGGCCTGAGGTACACGAGCTGCGCGGGCAGGGCCGCGCACACCCCCACGAAGGCGCCCAGGGGTGCCGAAGGCGTAATGCCGAGCGCCGCACGGCGAGTGGTGTCCCCCAGTGCGAAGGCCAGGGCCGCCCCCACCGCGGTAGCGACTCCCGCCCAGCTGGCGGTTCCCGACCACCCCTCCCGTTCGGTGACCACCAGCCACAGCCCCACGGTGATCATCACCGCCCCGCCCAGCTGCCAGGGTCGCGGCAGGTCCCGCAGCCACACCCAGCCCACCGCGGCGGCGAACAGGGTGTTGCAGAGCCGGATGGCCGTGGAGCGCGCGGCTCCCACCTGCTTCACGCTCACGTACGCGAGGTTGCGGCCCACCATGCTGGCCACCACCGCGCCGACCATGAACAGGACCGCGGACTCCACCCGCAACAGGCTCAGCGCCCCGCGCCGCACCTCTCCCGCGGCCAGGGCACCGAAGAGCAGCAGGTCGGTGCTGAGGCTCACCAGCACGCCCACCTCAGGGGCTACGGGGGCGCGGCCCCGAAGGCCCGTGGCGAACTGTCTCGTGAACACCGTGCTCAGGGCGAACGCCAGCGCCGCCAAAAGCGCGTACCCTTCCCCGCTCAACCCTCTCCCTCGAAGCCGCAGGCTGGCGCTATTGTACGGGAGGAGGCCCCTCGGCCGCGGTGCTACAATGCCTGCGGGGCCGTTAGCTCAGTGGGTAGAGCGCCGGGCTTTTAACCCGGGCGTCGGGGGTTCGAGTCCCTCACGGCCCACCAGCGGGACGTTCACCCGTTCTGCCGAGGACCGCCCCCATCACGAGGCCGGCGGGTTCTAACTCTCGCGGGCCGGAGGGGGCGTAGGACTTCTTATGAAGGCGCAGGAGACGGGCTTTCGCCCCGACCACCCTCCAGTGGTTCGTACGGGCACAGGGGGTCGCTGGCCAGGTAGTCCCCCGTGTGGGCGTAGGCCCGGGCCCGGGAGCCCCCGCAGATGTCCCGGAAGGGGCACCGCCCACACTTGCCCCGCAGGAGACCCGTGTCCCGCAGCCGCACCATCACCTCCGAGGCGCGGTACACGTCCACCAGGCCCTGCTCCCACACGCTGCCCGCCCGTAGGGGCAAGAACCCCGAGGGGTAGACTTCCCCCGTGTGGGAGACGAACACGATCCCGTTGCCGTCCCGCACCCCGAACCCCCGGCCCACGGACGTCTGCGCCACCTCCTGCAGGCTCATCCCCTCCCGCAGCATCCGCACCAGCGCCACCCGCCGGTAGTGGGGCGCCTCCGTGGTCTTGACCGAGAAGGGCGACTGGCGGCTCAGGTCGAACAGCCAGTGGCACAGCGCCTCGGCCTGCTGTGGGCTCACCTCCTGCAGCAGCCGGCCACGGCCCACTCGGATCAGGAAGAACAGACTCCACCGCACCACGTCCAGGCTCCGCACCAGCTCGTACAGGGCCGGCAGGTCGTCCGCGGTGTACCGGGTCACCAGGGTGTTGATCTGCAGGGCGATGCCCTCTTCCCGGATCACGCGCGCCAGGCGCAGGGTCAGGTCAAAACAGCCCGGGATCCCCCGCAGGGCGTCGTGGCGTTCCGCGGTTGACCCGTCCAGGCTCAGGGACACCGCCTGCACTCCCGCCCGCGCCAGCTCCCGCACCGCTTCGCGCGTGACCAAGGGGGTGGCGCTAGGTGCCAAGGACACCCCGAAGCCCAGGCTGCGGGCCTCCTCCACCAGCGCGAACAGGTCCGGCCGCTTGAAGGGGTCTCCCCCGGTGAGCACCCAGTGGGGAAGGGGACGGCCGAACCGCAGGGCGTCCCGGAGCATCCGCCGTCCCTCGTCCGTGGACAGCTCCAGCGGGTGGCGGTCGGGTACCGCCTCCGCCCGGCAGTGCTGGCAGGCGAGGTCGCACGCCCGCGTCAGCTCCCAGTACACGAGGAAGGGAGCCCGGGGGAAGACGTACCGCCGCTGCTGCCGCGCGGGCGCTTCCACCGACGACCGGTTCACGGGAGGCCCTCCCCCACCAGTCCTTCGGCCTGCGCCCACGCCCAGATCTCCGGGGACCTGCGGAAGCGCAGGCGCAGCTTCCGGCGCAAGCGGCGGACGTACTCCCGTACCGTACCCTCCGTGAGCCCCAGGATTCGCCCCACCGACGCCCGCGCCCTGGATTCAGGCCCGTGGGCGGTGAGGTAGTACAGGACCAGGATCTCCAGCTCCCTCCACGACAGCCGGTAGCGCGCCCGCAGCCTGCGCAGCCCCTCAGCGCGCACCCTGCCATCCAGGAGGGCTTGCTGCAGCACCGGCGACGGGACTTCCTCCGCGGGCAGCTCCGCTTCGGCACGCGGCCTGGGCAGCGCGTCCTGCACGATGCTGGCCAGAACCCGCGCCGCCCGACGGGCCTGCACCCGCACGCCGCGGCTCCCACCCGCCAGCCACAGCTCCGCCAGCACCATGGCCCGGGGTTCCCCGCCCACGCTCAAGACCAGGTGTGGCTGGCCGTTGCTCGGACAGTTGCGGACCGAGGCGCCAGCCAACAGCTGCTCCCCGAAGGCTCGGGCCCCGAAGCAGACACCCGGGAACTCGGGCCGGTCAAAGCACGGGATACGGCACGGGCCGCCCGACGCCAGCACCGCCCCGTCGGCCTTCGCCACCACCAGGGGGCAACCCGCCTCCCGGCTGAGGGCGTCCACCACGCTCGCGAGGCTCACACTCAGGCCCACGGGCTCACCCCACCAGGTACAGGGTCGGGTAGATGAACACCCACGCCACGTCCACGAAGTGCCAGTACTTCACCACGCCTTCCACGGGCCAGTAGTCGTCCGGCCCGTAGCGGCCGCGGCGTCCGTGCAGGTACACGCCCAGCAGCAGCACCGCCCCGCTCAGGACGTGCAACCCGTGCAGCCCCGTGAGGGAAAAGAAGCTGGTGCCGTACCGGGTAGACGGCGGGAAGAAGTGGAACGCCTCCACCCACTCCACCACCACCCCCACCAGGAACACCCCGGCCAGGAGGATGGTCCACAGGGTGTTGCGGAGGAACCCCGCCCGGTCGCCGTGGGCGATGCACGTCTCCGCCCGGTAGGCCGTGAGGCTGCTCAACAGCAGCACCCCCGTGATGGCCAGCCCCAGGACCTGGTTCAGCTCGTGGGGTCGGGCGGTCCCCAGGTTGAGGTACCGAGCCGCCACGAAGGCGCTAAAAAGGGCGGCCTCCGACACGATGAACAGCCACAGGCCCAGGCGCGCGTTGTGCAGTTCGTGGGCCGCCAGCTTCCCCGTCGCCGCGTGCTGCACCTCAGTCCTCCTCCGCCCGCACCAGCTGGGAGTAGTGCATGAAGTACTCCGCGATGAGCGCGGTCTTGGCCACCGCGATGGCCGCCAGCCACAGCACCGCCCCCGGCCACCGGGCCGCGAACCACTCCACCGCCGTCAGGGCGGCCAGCCCCGCGAACACCCGCACGCCCAGGCCCAGCTTGTCCGCCAGTCGGTGCTTCACGCCGGCTCACCCCCTCCCGCCACCCCGAAGGCCGCGTGCCGCGCCCCGGGGATCCCGTAGCCGTAGGGCGCTCCCACCACCACGGGGGGCGCGGGGAAGTTCTCCACGGGCGGCGGGCTCGGCACCTGCCACTCCAGGGTGGACGCGTGCCACGGGTTGGCGTCCGCCTGCGGCCCGCGGGCCCAGCTGACCACGAAGTTGTACAGGAACACCAGGAACCCGGCCCCCAGCACGAAGGCCGCCACACTGACCCACAGGTTCACCCCCGCCAGAGCCGCGGGGTAGTCCGCGATGCGGCGGTTCATCCCGTGCAGCCCGGCCCAGAACATGGGGATGAAGGTGGCGTTGAGGGCCAGGAAGGTCCACCAGAAGTGCAGCCGCCCCAGGCCCTCGTCGTACATCCGGCCCGTGAGCTTCGGGTACCAGTAGTACAGGGCCGCGAACAGGGCGAAGATCTCCCCGCCCATGATGGTGTAGTGGAAGTGGCTCACCACGAAGTACGTGTCGTGCAGGTGCAGGTCCGTGGCCACGTCCGCGTTGAAGATGCCCGTGACCCCGCCGATGAGGAAGTTCCACACCCACCCCAGGGCGAACAGCATGGGCGTGCGCAGCCACAGCCGTCCCCGCACCAGGGTCCCCAGGGCCGCCAGGAACACCAGTCCCGTGGGTACGGAGATGGCCTCCGTGGTGGCCATCATGGGGGCGTGCATCCAGTCGGGCATCCCGCTGGTGAAGTTGTGGTGCGCCCACACGATGCCGCTGAGGACCACGATGCCCAGGAACCCGCCCACGACCCAGCGGTAGGCGTACAGGGGCGTGCGGGCGAAGTGGGTGAGGACCTCCAGGGCGGCGCCGAAGGCGGGCAGGATCATGATGTACACCGCGGGGTGGGAGTAAAACCAGAACAGCTGCTGGTAGACCACGGGGGTCCCGCCCCGCGCGAAGTGGAAGTAGGCCATCCCGGCCACCCGGTCCAACAGGACCATGAGCAGGCTGGCCGCCAGGTACTGGGTGACGATAAAGCTCAGCAGCGACGCCGCGAACACGGACCACACGAACACCGGGAGCCGCCCCCACGTCATGCCCGGCGCCCGCATGCGGGCGATGGTGACCAGGAAGTTGATCCCGCCCAGGATGGACGACAGCCCGAAGATCACCACCGCCACGATCATGAGCACCTGCCCAGGGTTGTTCACCGCGCTGAGGGGTGGGTAGGCGGTCCAGCCCGAGTCCCACCCGCCCACCAGGAGGCTGGCGAGGAGCATTACCGCCACAGGCGGGGTGAGCCAGTAGCTGAGGGCGTTCACCCGGGGGAAGGCCATGTCGCGGGCCCCGATCATGAGGGGGACACAGTAGTTGCCGAGTCCCCCGAGGAAGATGGCCACCGCCACGGCGATCATCACGATGCCGTGCAGGCTCATCACCTGGTTGTAGCCGTTGAGGGTTAACAGCTGCATGCCCGGGCGCATGAGCTCCCACCGCATGAGCATGGCCAGGGCCCCGCCGAGGAAGAACAGCCCCAGGAAGGTGACCAGGTACTGGATCCCGATCACCTTGTGGTCCGTGGTGAACCGGAAGTAGCGGCCGATCCCCTCCTCCTCCGGCCAGGGGCGGAGCGGGAGCCCGAACCAGCCCCGCGCCCACACGTCCCACATGCCCACCCCCGCCAGCCAGCCCACGGTGCCCAGCAACGAACCCACAACGAGCTCCGCGTCCAAGGGGAAGGCCCCGCCCAAAGCCCGCACCAGCGCGCCCAGGAGCGGCCCGCCCAGGACGTACCCAAGCACCCCGTAGATCATCCCTTTGACGATAGGGCCCAAAACCCGCACGAACCTCACCTCCGCGCCTGCTGCGCCACCCACGCGTCGAACTGGTCCGGTTGCACCACCTGCACGGGAGCTGCCATAATGGCGTGCCCTGTCCCGCACAGCTCCGCGCACTGGACCCGGAGGTCCACACTTTCCTGGAAGGTGCCGGTCCGGGTGGGTGTCACGTGTAGGAACGTGGTGAGGTTGGGCACCGCGTCGATCTTCGTGCGGAAGGCGGGCACCCAGAAGCTGTGGACGATGTCCACGGAGGTCACCTCGAACCGCACCCGACGGCCCACGGGCAGCACCAGCTCTCGGCTGGTCACGCCCTGCTGCGGGTACTCGAACTGCCACATCCAGCGGCTGGCCCGCACCCGCACCACCAGGTCTCCCTCCGCCCCCGCGAGGCTCGCCAGCCGTACCCGCGCGGGCGGGCTCCCGCCCAGGAGGGCGCTCAGGGGGACTTCCCGCATCTCCGCCAGCCCCACCAGCCCCGGGTTGTAGATCACGTACGCGGCCAGGGCCGCGGTGAGCACGAACCAGACCCGCGGTACCGCGGGGTGCTCGGGGACGTAGGCGGGCGCCTCCGGCGGGTCGCCCTGGCCGCGCCGGGCGAGGATGCTGTAGGTCAGGACCGCCACCACCAGGGCGAACACCGGAGCGGCCATGAGCATCAGGAACCGGAAGGCGTGGTCCGCCACCGCCGCTTCGCGCGCCCCGGCCAGGGGGAAGGCGCCGAACCGGGAGGCCACCACCAACAGCACCGCCGTGAGGAGGGCCCACCACACCACCAGGACGCCCGCGTTCATACCCGCCTCGATCCAGGGGTTTGGCTTTAAGTCAGCACGCGGCCCCGGTGCGCTGCATCGGGTACGCGCCCGATTTTGAGGGCAAGGGGTCGGGTCTTCGCCCGATCCGAGGCGGATCAGTCGGCTCCGATTTCCCGCAGGAAGACTTCCACCACCTTGGGGTCGAACTGGGACCCCGCCTGCTCCCGGATGTAGCGGATGGCCTCCTCCCGACTCCACGCCTTGCGGTAGGGCCGGTCGGAGGTGAGGGCGTCGAACACGTCGGCCACGGCGAAGATCCGGGCCGCCAGAGGGATCTCCTCTCCCTTCAGGCCCCGCGGGTAACCCGTGCCGTCCCACCGTTCGTGGTGGCAATAGGGGATGTCCAGGGCCGGCCGCAGAAACCCGATGGGCGACAGCCAGCGGAAGGCGTACTCCGGGTGCCGGCGCATCACCTCCCACTCCTGGTCGCTCAGAAGACCGGGCTTCAGGAGGACGGCGTCGGGGATCCCCAGCTTTCCGATGTCGTGCAGCAACGCACCCCTGCGCACGTGCACCAGCTGGCTTTCGGGAATCCCCATGGCCCGCGCCAGCCGCAAGGTCAGCTCCGTGACCCGCTGTGTGTGCCCTTCGGTTTCCCGGTCCCGCAGGTCCAGGGCCCGGGACCAGCCCTCCAGGGTGCCGTCGTAGGCCAGCTGCAGCTCCAAATTGGCCTGCCGCAGGTCCTCCAGCAGCCTGGCGTTGTCCACGGCCACCGCTGCCTGGCCCGCCAGGGCCTCCAGGAACCCCCACCACTCCGGGTCCTCGGGGAGCTGGGTGCGGGACAGCACTCCAGCACGCCCAGGGCCTGGCCCTTCGCCACCAAGGGGAAGGCGCAGTATCCCACGAACCCCTCCCCCGCCAAACTCCGCTCCCGAGGTCCCGTGGCCTGGGTGAGGTCGGGGACGTGCACCCGCTGCCCGTGTACCACCGCGGTCCCCGCGGCGCTGTCGTGCAGCCCGACCTCGCGCACCGCGTGCTCCGACAGCCCCCGGGCCGCCAACCCGTGCAACCGGTAGCCGGCGGGTTCGTGGACCAGCACCGCAGCCGCGTCCACGCGGAGCTGTGTGGCAGCCTGGTCGAGGATTACGTGGACGGTGAGGCGCAGGTCCAGGCTTCCCGCCAGGGCCAGGTCCACGGCCCGCAGGGCCTGCAGGCGCTCCAGCTGGCGCTGCAGCTTCTCGCGCAGCTGCCGCTCCCGGGCCTCCGCCTCCTTCAGGGCGGTCACGTCCTCCCCCACCACTACGTAGTGCCGCAGGCTCCCGTCCGGGTCCTCCACCGCGGACACCGTGAACACCGCCCAGAAGTGGCCGCCGTCCTTGCGACGGGCCAGGGCCTCCCCTCGCCACCACCTGCCCGCCGTCACGGCCTCCTGCAGCTTCGCCCGGGCCTCCGGTTCCAGAGGTTCCGCCAGCAAGTGTGCAGGGGTCCCCACCACTTCCTGCGGTTCGAAGCCCGTCACCTCTGTGAACCGACGGTTGACGTACTCCACGCGGCCCTGGGGGTTGACTACCACCACGATGCCGGGGCCCTGCTCCACCGCCAGCGACAGCCTCCGCAGCTGTGCTTCCGCCCACCGCCGGGCCCTCCGCTCCTCCGCCTCCCGCAGCTCCCGGGCCACCGCGGCGGGAAGCCGCGTGAGGCTGTCCTTCATCACGTAATCGTTGGCCCCGGCCCGCATCATCTCCACCGCGATCTCCTCGCCCACGGTACCGGAGACCACGATGAAGGGCAGGTCGGGGTCCCGGGACCGGACGGTCTCGAGGGCCTGGCGGGCGTCGAAGCCGGGCATGCGGTAGTCGCACAGCACCACGTCCCACGGCTCCGCCTCCAGGGCCGCCTGCAGGTCCGCGGCGGTGTCCACTCGCTTCCAGCGGACTGCGAACCCCTCCCGCTGCAACAGGCGCACCAGCAGGAGCGCGTCGTCCTCCCGGTCCTCCACCAGGAGGGCCCGGACCGCGGCTCCCTCGGTAGGGTCCGTCATGGGGTCGCCCCGGAAGGCGGAGGCGGCTCGTTCAGCAGCAGCCAGTACAGGCCCAGCTGCCGCACCGCCTCCAGGAACTGCTGGAAGTCCACGGGCTTGCGCACGTAGCTGTTGGCACCCAGGGAGTAGCTGGCCACCAGGTCTTGCTCCTCCTTGGACGAGGTGAGCACCACCACCGGCACCAGACGGGTGCGGGGGTCGGCGCGGATGCGGCGCAGCACCTCGAGACCGTCCACCCGCGGGAGCTTCAGGTCCAACAGCACCACCGCGGGCAGGTCCTGTACGTCCCGGCCCGCGTGCTGGCCCTCTCCGAACAGGTACTCCAGCGCCTCCACCCCGTCCTCCACCACCACCACCTCGTTGGCCACCCGGTGGGTGCGC
Source organism: uncultured bacterium (assembly GCA_964437095.1). GTDB lineage: Bacteria > Sysuimicrobiota > Sysuimicrobiia > Sysuimicrobiales > Sysuimicrobiaceae > Tepidifontimicrobium. The sequence goes on from CAYTFH010000001.1 coordinate 369,883, forward strand.
AGGGCCCGCAGGGTCAGGGCCACGTCGTCAGGGTTGTCCTCCACCAGGAGGATCCGCCTGGGGCGTTCCATCCTGCACCTCCACGCCCGGCAGGGTGAAGTAGAAGGTGGCACCCGCCTCGGGGGCCGCCTGCGCCCACACCCGGCCGCCGTGCCGGGCCACCGCGCGCTGGACGATGGCCAGGCCGATCCCCGTACCCGGGAACTCCGAGGGCTTGTGCAGCCTCTGGAAGGGAGCGAACAGCTTGTCCGCGTACCGCATGTCGAACCCCACCCCGTTGTCCCGCACGAAGCACGCGAGGCCGTGCGGGGTCCGGAGGACACCGAACTCCACCACCGCCTGCGACCGACGTCCGGTGAACTTCCACGCGTTCTCCAAAAGGTTCCGGAGAGCCACCTCCACCAGCTTGGCGTCTGCCCGAGCCCGTACCCCGGGCTGCACCCGTAGGTCTACGGCCCGCTGCGGCTCCCGCTGCTTGAGGTCGTCCGCGATGCGGCGCACCAACGAACTCAGGTCCACCTGGCGGGCCTGGAGGGGCTGCCGGGCGATCCGGGACAACTGCAGCAGGTCGTCGATGAGCTCGGCCATGCGCTGGCTCGCGACCCGCACGCGCCGGAGGTAGTCTTTCCCCACCTCGTCGAGCGTTTGCCCGTAGTCCTCCAGCAAGGCCTGGCTGAACCCGTCGATGCTGCGTAAGGGAGCGCGCAGGTCGTGAGCCACCGAGTAGCTGAACGCTTCCAGCTCCCGGTTGGCCGCCTCCAGCTGGGCGGTGCGCTCCTGCACCCGTTCCTCCAGCTCCTGGGTGAGCTTGCGGAGGGCGGCTTCGGCTTCCACGCGTTCCGTCACGTCCACTAGGGTCCCGAGGATGGCGGGCCGGCCCTCGTACAGGGTGCGGGCGCCGTAGACCTCCACGTGGATCACGCGGCCGTCCTTGCGCACGCCCCGGAAGCCGTAGCGCAGTGCCCGGACCTCTCCCGCCAAGCGCCGGCGCAGGCTGTCCTCCACCAGGGGCCAGTCCGGGCGGTACGTGAGGTCCCTGGGCCCCAGGCGTTCCACCAGCTCCTCGCGGCGGTAGCCGAAGATCTCCGCCAGGGCCGGGTTGACGTAGCGGAACACCCCGTCCTGGATCAGGTACACCCCGACCAGGGACTGCTCCACCAGGGTGCGGAACAGCTCCTCGGACTCCCGCGACGCCCGCTCCGCCCGCAGCCGCTCCGTGACGTCGTGCGCCACCACCAGGGCCGCGGGGCGGCCCCCGAACTCCAGGAGGTGGGAGTGGACTTCCACGTCCAGGAGCTTCCCGTCCTTGGTGCGGTGCCTCCACAGCCCGGAGTGTTGCAGCCCGGGCCGCTGCCGGCTCAGAGCCTCCACCAGCCTGGGCACGTCCTCCTCTGGGCGGATGTCCGTGATGCGCATGGCGAGGAACTCTTGCTCGGTGTACCCGTACTTCTCCACCGCGGCCCGGTTCACCGCGAGGAACCGAAGCGTCTCCAGGTCGTACACCCACATGGGCTGCGGGTTGCGTCGGAACAGTACGTCGAAAGCCCGCCCGAGGCTTCCCGGCTCCTCCGGAGCTCCCAGCAGAGCTTCCAGCTCCGCCGCCCGGGCCGTCTGGCGGGTCAAGCGCTGCCGCAGCCCCCCCACCAGCACCGCGGCGAGGAAAGCTACGGCGGCCGCGGCCACCAGCCGGACGAGCGCCTCCGGGGCGTAGCGGAAGGGCACCCCCGGTTCCGAAAGAGCCCAGGCGGAGTACACCACGGCCACGGCCGCGGCCCACAGGCCACTCCAGGTGCCGCCCAGGTAGGCGCCCATCGCGGTGGCCGCGACCAACACGAGGGCGGTGACGGAGTACGGGACGGACCCCACCCCCCGCTCCAGCAGCTCCACCGCCAGGGCCAGCGCCGCCGTCAGCACAGGCCCCGCCGTCCGGGTGCGGTCTGCCTGGCCCCCCGCAGGCCCTCGTTTCTGCAAGCCTTCCACCCTCGCCCCGACTCCGGGCACGTTCCGTGCCAGCGCCCCCGGTGTTGTACCATAGCCCGGAACGCACCACCGGCCATGACAACCCTGCGCACGCGCCTGCGCGCCCTCGCTACACTACCGGGCATGACGCCCGCGGCGCTGTTCCCCGCCGCGGCCTGCCTCCTGCTTCCCGCCGCGGGTCTGGCGGTGGCCGCGGCGTCAGGCGTGGTGGCCACGGGCGGGTGGCGCAGCTACGGTGTGCTGGCCGTCAACCACCTCCTCACCCTCGGCTGGGGAACCCTGGTGGCCCTGGGCTCCGTGCACCAGATGTTCCCCGCCATCCTGGGGGTGTCCTCCAAGCCCGGCCGGCCCGCTGCGGCCCACTTCGCCTTCACTTCCGCGGCGGTCCTGGTGGTGTTGAGCGGGTTTGCCACGGCGTCCCCACCGTGGGTGGCCGCCGGTGGCGTGGCGCTGGTGGTGTCCGTGGGCGCCTTCTGGGGGATCCTGGCGCGCCTGGTGCCCCGGCGCCGGCGCTGGCCTCCGCCCGCCACGGGGGTGGCCGCGAGCCTCGGCTACCTGTTCTTGACGGTGCTGTGGGGCGCGCTCATGGCCCTCAACTGGACCTTCCGCTTCTGGCCCGCCCTGTACACGCAACTCGGCCTCGGGGTGCACGCCGTTCTGGGGCTGGTGGGGTGGTTCGTCCAGCTGGTGGTGGCGGTGTCGTACTACCTGCTGCCGCGGTTCACGGGTGTGCGCACGGTCCCGGAAAGCAGGGTGCTGCCGCTGCTTGCGGCCCTCAACACCTCCGTGGTCCTGTTCGTCCTGGCCGCGGCCTTCGGCGCGTCCGCCCCCGCACGCCTCGGCGCGGCGGTCCTGTCCGGTGTCGGGTTCGCCTACGTGGTGGACCTGACCCGCTTCCTCCGCGGGGCGCGGCAGCAGGCCCCGGACCTCACCAACTGGCACTGGTGGGCCATCGCCGCCCAGACGCTCCTGGCAGCCTCCGCGGGGATCCTGTGGGCCGCGGGCCTCTTGCCCGCGGAGGGGTACCGGCTGGCGGCCGCGACGGCGGTGCTGGTCCTGTGCGGGTGGGTCAGCCTCGCCATCATGGGCCAGCTGTACAAGGTGACGCCGTTCTTGATGTGGTACTACCGCTACGCCCGGGGTCTGTCCGCCTACGAGGTACCCCGCCTGCCCGCACCGTACTTCCCGTGGTGGGGGGCAATGGCCTTCGCCCTGACCGTAGCGGGCTCCACAGGGCTTCCTGCGGCGGTCCTCCTGGGAACGGCTCGCCTGGCCCCCTGGTTCGGCGGGCTGTTCGCCACGGGGTGCGTGGTGTACGCGGCCGGGTTGAGCTTCTCGTGGATCGCCTCCGTCCTCGCCCGCCCGCCGCAGCCGGCTCGACCATAGCGCGTGGGAATCGTGCCGATCCCTCCCCGACCCGTGGGGCCCCCATCGAGCTCCCGGACGAGGACCGCACCGTGTTCCCGGCGGTGGAAGCCGCAGCCACGCATTTTCTCACCGGGACGTCCGCCACCTCTCCGCCCGCTACGGCGAGGAGGTTCTGGGGGTCCGCATCCTCCCCCGCGGAGCTCCCTAAAGCATCGGTTGTCTACCTGATGTCATCGCACGCAAAGTCGGGCGGCCACCCGATGGCTTCCAGCTCCTCCGTCCCTTACCCTCCGTGCGACACCCAAGTGGGAGGGACGGAATGGAAGGCTTCGACGTGGCGCAGCTGGCACACGTGGAGGTTTATTCCCCCAAGCCCGACCAGACGTACTGGTTCTTCCACCACGTCCTGGGCATGGAGGAGACCGCCCGTCAGGGGCAGTCGGTGTACCTGCGGGCGTACGAGGACTTCTACCACCACACCCTGAAGATCACGGAAGCCCCCAAGCCCGGCCTCGGCCACGTGGCGTGGCGCGCGGCGTCCCCCGAAGCGCTGCAGCGGGTGGTGCAGCGGCTGGAACGCTCGGGGGCAGGTGGGGGCTGGCACGACGGCGACCTCGGCCACGGACCCGCCTACCGTTTCACCACCCCCGACGGCCACCCCATGGAGGTCCTGTTCGACGTGGAGTACTACCAGGCGCCGCCCGAGCGGCGCAGCGCGCTCCGCAACCGGCCGTCCCGCAGGCCCCTGCGGGGGGTGCCGGTGCGCCGGCTGGACCATGTCAACTGCCTGTGCTCGGACGTAGTCCCCAACCGGCGCTTCATGGAGGACGTGCTGGGGTTCAAGCTCCGGGAGCAGAAGATCGGGGAAGGCGGGGTGGAGGTGGGGGCGTGGCTCAGCGTGAGCCCTCTCGTGCACGAGATCGGCCTCATGCGGGACGCCACGGGCAGCCGCGGCCGCTTCCACCACGTGGCCTACTGGTACGGCTACCCCCAGCACCTCATGGACGTGGCCGACCTGTGCGCGGACTACGGCATCGCCATCGAGGCGGGGCCGGGCAAGCACGGCACCACCCAGGCGTACTTCCTGTACGTGTTCGAGCCCGGGGGCAACCGGGTGGAGCTGTTCGGGGACACGGGCTACCTCATCTTCGACCCCACGTGGAAGACCGTGGTGTGGGACGTGTCCAACGAGAGCGACCTGGAGCGGAGCACCATCTGGTTCGGGGGCCGGTTGCCCGACACCTTCTACCGGTACGGCACCCCGCCCGTGGGGGAGGCCACCGCCGCCCGGAGGTAAGCGCCGGCCCCCGCAGACCGCGGCCACCCCGTGGGCGACGGGAGCGGGAGGCGCCGAGACGTGGGACAGGTTTCAGCGGGGAAGGCCCCGCACCAGCATCACCGCGGTGGCCAGCACCCCCACCGCCAGCACCGCGTTCAGCCGGCCCACCCAGGCCGCGCGGCGCCGGAGGGCGGTCCGGAGCGCTTCGTCCCCGGGGTTGCCCGTTCGGGCCAGTTCGGTGCTGCGGGGGCCCAAGGAGAAGTCGTGCCACGCGCTCAACGCCACCATGGCCGCCACCATGGCCAGCTTCCAGGCCAGCACCTGCCCGAAGGGGCTCCGCCACAGGCGGCCCGTGACCACGCTCTCCCACGTGACCCCGCGGTACGCGAGGTTGGCCACACCCGTGACCAAGAGCAGGGCGATGCGTGCCCACGCCACGGGGCGGAACCGTTCACCCAGTTGCGCCACCAGCTCGGCCCGCGGGCGGTCGGGCAGCCCCCGCAGCACCGGGATGGCCACCAGGGCCAAAAACAGCATGCCGCCCAGCCACACCACGGCGCTCACCACGTGGACGAACACGCTCAGGTGGTACACCGCCTGTCACCCTACGCGTCCTGGGGTTCGCTGTCTTTGCCCTCGGGCAAAGTCAGGTCCTCCGCGATCTCCACAAAGGCGTGCGGGGACCGAACCACCAGCCGCTGCCGGCCCGACGCTACGATCCCCCGCTCCTCCCACCGGCTCAGGATGCGGCTCACGGTGTACAGGGTCGTCCCCGTGAGGTTCGCCAGGTCCTCCCGGGACAGCGGCAGGTCGATGAGGATCCCCTCCTCCGTCCGGCGGCCCGCCTGCCGCACCAGCCGCAGCACGGCCCGGGCTACCCGCCGCTCCACGCGCTCGGCCACCAGCTCCTCCACCCTTGCCTGCAGCTCCCGCACCCGGTCCGCCAGCATGCGGACCAGGTTGAGGGCCACCTGCGGGTACCGGAGCGCCAGCTCCCGCAGCTGCTCCCCGGTCCACGCCAGGGCCACGCAGTCTTCCCACGCCTCCGCGGAAGCGGGATACGCGTGTTCACCCAGCAACGCCACCCCGCCGAACACCTCCCCGGCTCCCACGGCCCGGTGGATCACCGCCCGTCCGTCCGGGTGCAAGGTCTGCAGCTTCACCCGCCCCGAGACCGCCACGTACACGTGGGTCGCGGGCTCGCCCTGCTGGAAGAAGAACTGCCCCCGGGCCCGCACCACCCGGGACGCCGCGGCCTCGGCGTGCTCCACGGCCTGCCGAGGAAGACCCCGGAACAGGGCGCACCCTTCCAGCAGCTGGACCGCCACGCCCCTATCATCCCGGGGGCGGGCGCCGGGGGCAACTCGCCGGTGGTACAAGAGAAGTAGGAGAGGAGGTTCACCGCCGTGAGCGACCTGGTGCAGAGTTGGACGGAAGACCTCCGCGGCCGCATCCGCGACGCACACCTCACCGTGCAGGACGTACGGGTGGGCGTGTTCTACACCGCGGTGCAGCTTTCCACCGGGCACGTGGGGGTGGCCTTCACGCCTCGCGGGCTGGTGGACGCGGTGTGTTGCCCCCGGTCCGCGGCCTCCGCATCCCCCGCGGGGAAGCTGGCCGGCCAGGACGTCTGGGAGCTTGTGCCCTACGCCAACTCGCCCGTGCCCCTGCGCCGGGCCGTGGGCGTGGCCGCGCTGAACGCTCTGTCCGCCCTGGCCGTGGATCGGTTCGGGGTCCCCGGAGGGGAGCTGGTGCCCGGGGCGGACGCCCTGGACGCCGCGGGGGTCCGGCGGGAGGACCGGGTGGCCATGGTGGGCGCCTTCGCGCCCTTCGTGCGGGCGCTCAAGGGCCAGGTGGCGCAGCTGTGGGTGGTGGACCGCCACCCCGAGGCCCTGCGGGAGGACGAGCAGGGCTTCTGGCGTCCGCCCGACCAAGCGGGGTCGGTCCTCCGGGATGCGGACGTGGTGCTCATCACCGGCTCTGCCCTGGTCGAAGGTGGAGTGGACGCCCTGCTGGACGCCTGTGGGAGCGCCCGGACGGTGGTGCTGGCCGGCCCCACCAGTTCCCTCTGGCCCGTCCCGTTCTTCGCCCGCGGGGTACACGTCCTGGCCGGCATCCGGGTCCTGGACAGCGCGCGGCTGATGCGCATCGTGGGTGAGGGCGGGTCGGGCTACTTCTTCCAGGACGCCGCGGAGAAGGTCGCCGTGGTCCGCCATGGCTCCCCCAGCACCCTACAGGTCGCCGGCCGCGCGGCTTCTACGGGTTGACCGCGCGCAAAGACACGGACTCCCGCGGCCCGTTGCAATGGCAGCGGGATGGTCGCGGTAGACCCGGCGCAGACGGTCTCTGAGGCCCTCCGGGCCCGGCCCCAGGCGGTGCGGGTTTTCCTGCGCAGGGGGATGGCCTGCCCCGGTTGCGCCATGGCCCCCTTCGAGACCTTGGAGGAGGTGTGCCGCGTCTACCGCGTCCCCCTGCAACCCTTCCTGCGGGAACTGGCGGAGGCGGGCGATGTCCGTGGTGACGTACCTGCTGGGTGAGCACGGGGTGCTGTATGCCCTGCTGGACCGGGTGGAGGAGCTGGCCCGGGACGCGGACTTGGCGACCGTGCGGGCGTACCGGGACCTGCTGGACGAGGCCATCCGCTCCCACGCGGAGGTGGAGGACCAGTTGCTCTTCGAGCCCCTGGAGCGCGCCAGCGCGCGGGCGGAGTCCGCGGCGCGGGGCATGCGGACCATGCACGACGACATCCACGCGGTCCTGGACGACCTGGCGCGCACCGGCGACGCCGGCCGGGCCCGGGAGCAGCTGCTCAACCTGGCGGGGCTGTGCAAGCAGCACTTCTTCGCGGAGGAGGAGGCCGTCTTCCCCATGGCGGAGGAGGAGCTGGCGGCCTCCCACCTGGAGGACCTGGGCGGGCAGTACCTGCAGCGGCGCGGACTCATGGGGACGGGTAGCCATGTTTAGGTCACCGCAAGCGTCGCCCGCGGAAGCTCCAGCTTCGGGCTCCCCACCGGAAACTCCCGCGGGACGGACTCCGGCCGCCGTGGAGCGCCAGGTGTGGGACCTCCTGCGGGAGGTGGTGGACCCGGAGCTCGGCATCAACATCGTGGACCTGGGCCTGGTGTACGACGTGGCCGTGGAGGACGCCGCGGTCCGGGTGGCGGTGACCATGACCACGCCCGCGTGCCCCTTGCACAGCTACGTGGTGGACGCCATCGAGTTCGTCCTTCGCCGCGACCTACCCCACCTCCGCACCGTGGACGTGCGGTTGGTGTGGGACCCGCCGTGGCACCCGGGGATGATGTCCCCACAGGCGCGCCGCCAGCTCGGGTGGGAGGAGTAACGTGGACCTCCGCGACCGCGCGTGGGAGGCCCTACGGTCTGTCCGATACCCCGGCTACAGCCGCGACGTGGTGTCCTTCGGCCTCGTGCAGCGGGTCACGGCCCAAGGAGACGTGGTAGGGGTCGCGCTGGCCGTGGCGCACCTGGCGCCAGAGGTGCAGGAGCAGCTGGAGCGGGAAGTCCGGCGGGCCCTGCTGGAGATCCCCGGCGTGCGGGTGGTGGAGGTGGTGCGGCTGGCACCCACCCAGGCGGCCCGGCCCGCGCAGCCCGGGGCGGCGCGGGCGCGCCTGGCGGCCCGCGCGCTGGCGGTGGTCAGCGGGAAGGGCGGGGTGGGAAAGTCCACGGTGACCGTCAACCTCGCCGCGGCCCTCGCGCTGGAGGGCGTGCGGGTGGGTGTGCTGGACGCGGATGTGTATGGGTTCAGCATCGCCCGCATGCTGGGGGTGCGGGAGCACCCCGAGGTCCACGAGGGGCGCGTGGTACCCGCCCGGCGGGATGGCCTCCAGGTGGTGACCATGGGGATGCTCGTGGCGCCGGAGGAAGCGGTGATCTGGCGGGGGCCCATGCTGCACAAAGCGCTGCGCACCTTCCTCCACGAGGTGGCGTGGGGAGACCTGGACGTGTTGCTCCTGGACCTACCGCCGGGTACCGGGGACGTGGCCCTGACGATGGCGCAGGAGCTCCCCTACGCGGAGTGGCTGGTGGTCACCACCCCGCAGCCCGCAGCCGTGGAGGTCGCCCTGCGGGCCGGCCGCATGGCGCAGAAGGTGAACCTGAAGGTGGCGGGCGTGGTGGAGAACCTCTCCTGGTACCGTCCCACGCCCCAAGGCCCCTTCCTTCACCCGTTCGGCGAGGGAGGAGGACGGCAAGCCGCGGAGCGCCTGGGGGTCCCGCTGGTGGCGGAGATCCCCCTGGACCCCGCGGTGCGGGAGTGCGCGGACGCCGGAGAGCCCGTGGTGTGGGCCCAGCCGGACCTGGAGGTCTCCCGGCGCTTTCGGCAGCTGGCACGTGCGTTCCTCCCGATCCCATCGCGCGACCTTGCAGTGAGGAGGTGATCCCCGTGTCCCGACTCGGCCAGGCCTTTCGGTCCCACCACCGCGAGCTCCTCCGGCACATGGAGAGCTTCGCGGACCAGGTGGCCCGAGACCCTCAGCGGGCGGACCTGCAGTCCCTGGTCCGCTTCCTCCGGGAAGAGCTGCTGCCCCACGCCCGCGCGGAGGAACGCCACCTGTACCCCGCGGTGGCCCCCCTGCTGCGGCAGCACGCAGACCCCACCGCCACCATGCGGCTCGACCACGCCTTCATCGAGGAGCACGTCCGCCGGGTGGAGGCGGCGGTGCAGGAGTCCCAGCGGGGCGGGTTCACGTGGCCCGACCAGCTGCGGCGCGAGGTCCTGGGGCTTGCGGCCCTGTTCCGGGCGCACCTGGAGAAGGAAGAGCAGGTGTACCTGCCCCTGGTGGAGGGCCACCTTTCGGAAGCGGACCAGGACGCACTGCTGAACGCCATGCACGAGGGCGTAGCCGAGGCGCCCGCCGGCTCCGCTCGTGTGCTGGACGTCCGGCGCCTACCCCCGCCGCAACGCCACCCGCTCATCTTCCAGACCTTCCAGGCCTTGCGTCCGGGAGAGGGCTTCGAGCTGGTCAACGACCACGACCCCAAGCCCCTGTACTACCAGTTCGCCGCGGAGCTACCCGGCCAGTTCACGTGGGAGTACCTGGAGCAGGGGCCCGAGGTGTGGCGTGTCCGCATCGGCAAGCCTGCAGCCTGAGGGCCAGACTTCCGCAGCCCCTCCGGCCCGCGACGCCCCCAGGCGCCTGCGGCGGGCACCGCTGCTCGCGGCGGGCGGGCTGTCCCTCCTGGTGGGGATGTGGGTGGGGTTACGGCGCGCGGGCTGGCCTCTGCCGCTGCCGTTCGGGTTGGGCCTTGGGGACCACGCTGTCCTCATGGTGAGCGGTTTCCTGGGGACTCTGATCAGCCTGGAACGGGCCGTGGCCCTGAGGGTCCCCTGGGCGTTCGCTGCCCCTGCCCTGTCGGCCGTGGCGGCGCTGGCGGCCCTCGGCGGCCTGCCTGGTGGCTTCAGCGCCATCCTGTTCGGTGCGGCGGGTGCCGTTCTGTGCTCGGCCTACGCCCGCGTCCTGCGCATCCAGCTCGCTCCCTTCACCGTAGCCATGGCCGCGGGCGGGGCCGCGTGGCTGTTGGGCACCCTGGCGTGGAGCGCGGGGCTCGCTTCCGCCACGTGGGTGACGTGCTGGGCCGCGTTCCTGGTCCTCACCATCGTGGGCGAGCGGCTGGAGCTCAGCCGGTTGACCCGCCTCCCGGAATGGGCGTGGCGGGTTTTCGCGGGCATCGGGGTGCTCCACGGTGCTGCCGTCCTCATCTCCTTCCCTCACCCGGTGGCGGGGTTGCGGCTCTCGGGCCTGGCGTTTGCCGCCTGGGCTGTGTGGCTGGCCCGGTTCGACGTGGCGCGCAGGACCGTCCGCACCCAAGGCCTGCCCCGCTTTTCCGCCTGGGGCTTGCTCGCGGGCTACGTCTGGCTGGCGGTGGCGGGAGCCCTGTGGCTATCCAGTCCCGCCGTTCCCGCGGGGCTGCGGTACGACGCGGAGGTCCACGCCCTGTTCCTGGGGTTCGTGTTCTCCATGGTGTTCGCCCACGCGCCCATCATCTGGCCGTCGGTGCTGGGCGGGCAGATCCGGTTCCACCCGCGCTTCTACGGCCACCTGGCCCTGCTGCACGCCTCGTTGCTCCTGCGGGTGGCTTCCGACCTTGCGGCCTGGGAACCGGGGCGGCGGTGGGCCGTGGTGCTGAACACCCTCGCCCTCCTCCTGTTCCTGGCCAACACGGTGCTGGCAAGCCTCGCCCGCCCCAGCTGCACGTAGGCTACCGCCACCGCCCCTCCTTGAGTTTGCGGACCACCTCCGCGTGGTCGGCTTCCGTGGGAGGCGGGCTCACCACCACGAACAGCGCCATCCGGGTGCGGGCGCGGAATCCCCGGCTGGCCTCCGCCGGCACCACCACCACGTCGCCCGCCCTGCAAGCCCTCTCCTCCTGGCCGGCAGCACACACTCCTTCCCCCTCGAGGACCACGGCGGCCAGGTCCACCGGGGGTGCGTGCACCGGTAGGAACTGCCCCGGGAGGAGGCCCACCAGGAGGACCCTCATCCGGGGCGTACCCGCCACGGCCACCGCCGCGAAGGCTTCCGGTCGGAACTGCAGCCGGTCCCGATAGTCCGCCACCAGGGGCAGTTCAGGAGTCACGACCCCTTCCGCCTCCGCCGAGCCGCCGCCGCAGGGCCAGCCGCTTGACCTCCAGGATGGCCCGGGCCACCTCGATCCCCCGCGGGCAGGCCTGGGTGCAGTTCTGGATGGTCCGGCAGCTCCACACACCCCACAGGCGGTCCACGCGCGCCAGCCGTTCGTCCGTGGCGCGGTCCCGGCTGTCGAAGAGGAACCGGTGGGCGACCACGATGGCCGCCGGGCCCAGGAACATCCCGTTCCCCCACACGACCGGACAGCTGGACGTACACGCCGCGCACAGGATGCACTTGGTGGTGTCCTCGATGCGGGCCAGCTCCTCCGGCGTCTGGAGCCGTTCCCGGGCCGGCGGGGGTTCCGGGTTCACCAGGTAGGGCAGGACGGAGCGGATCTGGGCGAAGAAAGGCTCCAGGTCCACCACCAGTCCTTGATGACCCGGAAGGCGGGGAGCGGGGCCACGGTGATGCGGTCCCCCAGGTGGCGCACCAGGGTCTGGCAGGCCAGCCGGTTGTGGCCGTTGATGAGCATGGCGTCCGAGCCGCACACGCCGTGGCCGCAGGAGTGCCGGAAGGCCAGCGTCCCGTCCTGCTGCTCCCGGACCCTGCGGAGCAGGTCCAGGACCCGGTCGAAGGGGTCCGCGTCCAGTTGGTACGCCACCCACCGAGGCTCCCGGCCCCGCTCCGGGTCGAAGCGGCGGATCCGGAGTGTTACCCTCAACCTCCCGCCTCCCCCGCGCCCGTCCCCGCCACGCCTGGCTTCCGCAGGAGGAACCGGAACGCCCGCCACAACAGTCGGTACCGCCCCCACGGCCGCTGGTCCAACAACTCGTATCCGTTCTGCCGAGCCCACGCGGGGAGCTCCCACCAGGATACCGGGTCCGTGCTCAGCACCTCGAGCACCTCACCGGGCCGCATGGCCTCCAGAGCGCGCCGCACGTGCACGAACCCGGCACACGGCTTGCCTCGGTTGTCCAGCCGCTGGGTGGGGATCCAGACAGGGTGCAGGTCTTCCAGGTTGCACATCCCGCGCACGGGGGAGCACGCCCGCCACAGGGGACACGTCACGAAGATCCCCACCAGGACCACCAGAGCCGCGGCTTTGAGGAGGATCAACCCCCCCGCCCACGACCCGAGCAGGTACCCGAGGCTTCCACCCGCGTAGGGAACCGCCTGCAGCACCCCCGTCACGGCCAGGGTTGGCAGGACCATCCGCACCACCCACCGGAACCGTTCCAGCTGGTGGGCCGCGGCCACCACCACGGGGACACGGGGGTCCCGCCGTACCGCGGGGAGGGCCACGGCCAGGTTCCAGGCGGCGCCCCCCAACCAGAGGCCGAAGGCCACCACGTGCAGGCTGCGGAGCGCGGCCGCACCCAGCGCGCCCGGAGACTGCAGAACCGCGTCCCCCACCGCGCCCGCCGCCAGGAGGGCCACGCCGAGGCCGAACACGGCCCAACGCCTCCGGTCGCGCCATGTCCGGGCGCGGTGCCGGGCACAGATCGTCAAGGAGGCGGCCACGGCCAAAAGCGCTGTCAGCAAAAGCGCCTGCGCGCCCGCGAGGGTGCCCCCCGGTCCGGGGCGGCCCCCGAAGAACGCCAGGTGCGGCGCCGTGCCCGCCAGCCCCACCGCCGTCGCCCGGAGCAGTCTCCGGTAGCGCTCGGCCTCCCGTTCCGCAAAGGCTTCTACGGCTTCTGGGTCTCCCGCGTCGGCCTCGAGCCGTACGAAGGCGGACCACCACAGGCCCCCGCCCGCGGCCACCGCCAGGAGCACGAAGTAACCCCATCGGAGCAGGACCACCGGCCAAGGCGCACCGTGGGTGCCCATGGTGATGGACGTGCCCCACAGGGAGACGAGCAGCAAGATCACGAACGCCGCCTTGGGCAAGAGGTGCCGGTCGACCAGGCTCCCACGCACCTCCGCGAGGGCGGAGTTCCGCAGTGCCGCAGCCTGCGTGGCCATGGCGACTCCATGCTCCCGCGGCTTCTGCCCTCGCGTCTTTGTCTAGCGACAAACAGCCAGCAGGATCGCCCTGGCGTACGCCGAAACTCGGTGGCGTGCACCTGAGCCTGCGCCAGGCCAACCTCCTCCTGCTGGCGGTGGTGGTGGTGAGCGCCGCCGTCCTGGCCTGGGGCACGGCGCAGACGTACCGCCACCTGCCGCCCCTCCCGGAGGCCTTCGTGGGGGAGGACGGGGCGGTGCTGTTCACCGCCTCAGAGGTGCGCGCCGGGCAACAGGCCTTCCAGCGCCGCAACCTCATGGGCTTCGGCACCCTGTTCGGCAACGGCAGCTACTTCGGGCCCGACTACGGGGCGGAGTACCTGGCCTGGCTGCGCGACTCGGTGGCGGAGCGCGTGCTCGGCCGTCCTCCCGACCGGGCCTCGCCCGAGGAGCGCCGGAGGGCTATGGTGCAGGTCCGGGAAATCCTGGGGCGGGCCCGGCTGGAGGGCGACCGCGTGGTCCTCCCGGCGCCGTGGGTCCAGGCCCACCGGACCATCGAAGGCCGGTACCGCAGCCGGTTCGTGGACGGCGACCGGCGCCTCGGCATCGCCCCCAACACCCTGCAGCCGGAGGAGGTCGGGCCCTTTGCGGCCTTCGTGGCGTGGTCCGCCTGGGTGTCCGTGACCCCCCGTCCCGGAGGCGACGGGAGGTACACCAACAACTTCCCGCCCATGCCGGAGCTGGGCCTTGTGCCGACTCCGGGGACGGTGCTGTGGACCGCGTGGTCTGTGGGATGGGTCCTGGTCCTGGCCCTGCTGGTCGTGGTCGCCTTCGGCGCGGTGCGCCTGGAGCCCATCCCCGCGCTGCCGCCCCTGGAGGACCGCGCTGCCCGGCCACCGGGGTTTTTGGCTCGGGTCGCCCTTCTGCTCGTGGGCGGCTGCTTCCTCGTGTTCTTCCTCCAGACCCTAGGGGGCGGTTACCTCGCCAACGCGTACGCGTCCCGGGAGGACTTCTACGGGCTGTTCCGCCGCCTGGGGCTGGAGCGCATGGCGGTGCTGCCGTTCCAGGCCGTGCGCTCTGCCCACACGGCCATGGCGGTGGTCTGGGTGGTGGGGATGTGGATGTCCGCCGCCTTGTACGTAGCCCTGCTCCTGGGCGGCCGGGAGCGTGCGTGGCACCGGCCCGCCGCCTACGCCTCCGTGGTCGTACTCCTCCTCTCGGTGGCAGGGACCCTCCTCGGCGTGTACGCGAGCGTTCAGGGGTGGGTCCGATCGCCGCTTTTGGGCAGCGAGGGCACGGAGTACCTGGAGATGGGGCGGCTGTGGCGGGCCGGGATCGCCGTGGGGTTCACCCTGTGGGTCGCGATCCTCGCCTCCTCCCTGTGGGGTGCCGCCGTGGCGTGGCGTCCCCTCCTGCAGGTGCTGGTCTGGAACGGGGCGGCGATCACGGCCGCGTTCTACGCCAGCTTCGCGTACCGGCCCACCAGCCACTGGGTGGTCATCGACTTCTGGCGGTGGTGGGTGGTCCACCACTGGGTGGAGGGGATCTTCGCCTTCTTCCAGATCCTCGTCCTCGGGTGGTTCTTCGCGGGGCTCCGGCTGGTGAGCCGGGAGGACGTGACCAAGTCCCCGTACCTGGAAGGCGCTCTGGTGTTGCTGGCGGGGTTCCTGGCCATCGGGCACCACTTCTGGTGGGTGGGTGAACCTCCGCTGTGGCTGGGAGTCGGCAGCGTGTTCAGCACCCTGGAGGTCCTCCCCCTCTTCCTCCTGCTGGGGACGGCCCTGCGGGCCCTCGCCCGCGGCGCCGCAGTACCAGCGGCCCTGCGCTGGCCCCTGCGCTTCTTCGTCGCGAGCGCCCTGTGGCAGTTCGTGGGGTCTGGGATCCTGGGTCTACTGATCAACCTCCCGGTGGTGAACTACTACGAGCACGGAACCTTCCTCACCGTGGCCCACGGCCACGCCTCCTTCCTGGGCGCTTTCGGGTTCGTGGCCGTGGGGCTGAGCCTGTACGCCCTTCGGCACGCCCACCCGGAGGGCTGGAGCGAGGGCCGGCTCGGGGCGGCCTTCTGGGCCCTGAACGTGGGCCTCGCGCTCATGCTGTTCCTGAGCGTGACGCCCGTAGGGGTTCTGCAGCTGCGGGAGGCGGTCCAGGCGGACTACGCCGCAGCCCGCGCCCTGAGCTTCTACGAGCGTCCGGACGTGCTGCCAAGGCCCTCACCCGTGCGCGCCGTCCCGCCGGCGCTTTTCCGGGGAAAGGATG
>CAYTFH010000002.1:0-218697 GCA_964437095.1 uncultured bacterium
GCCAGCCCATCACCTTCGAGGAGTTCGCGGACACCCGGTGGGCCGGGGCGTGCCCCTGAGGGAGCTCAGGGGGTACGGGCCCGGCTGGGGGAGGAGAGGCAGGTCTGACCCCGGCGCCTGCGTACGCCGACCATGGGGATGAGTGGGCCATGGGAAGCCATGAACTCC
This sequence comes from uncultured bacterium, assembly GCA_964437095.1. GTDB lineage: Bacteria > Sysuimicrobiota > Sysuimicrobiia > Sysuimicrobiales > Sysuimicrobiaceae > Tepidifontimicrobium. The sequence goes on from CAYTFH010000002.1 coordinate 169, forward strand.
ACGAAAACCCAGGGTTTGGGCGGCGGATTCTGCGACTGCCCGGACTGCACCTGGCTCGCACCCTGAGCTGCGGACAGGCCTTCCGCTGGACGTGGACCCGCAGCGGAGCGGAAGGGGTGGTGGGCAAGGCGGTGTGGCGACTGCGGTCCCAGGGCGGCCGCGTGGAGGTGAGGGTGCTGGGCGAGGACACCACGGTCCGCCGGATCAGGCGCTACCTGCTCGGTTGGGGCCCCCTCCTGCCGCTCGAGGCCCGGCTGCGCCGGGACCCGGTGCTGGCTCAGGTCCTGCGACCCACCCGGGGGATCTCCATCCTGGCGCAGGACCCGTGGGAGGTGCTGGCGAGCTTCTTGATCTCCCAGAACAACAACATCCCCAAGATCTCCCGCAGCGTGGAGTGTCTGTGCAGGCTCCTGGGCGAACCCATCGGCTCCCCGCCCGTAGCGTGGGCGTTCCCCGACCCGGGTCGGGTGGCGGAGGCGCCGCAGCAGTTGCTCCGGGAAGCCCTGCTGGGCTACCGCGCTCCGTACCTGCGGGAGGTGGCGCGTGTTGTGGCCCGCGGAGAGTTAGACCTGGACGGGCTACGGTACCTAGCCACCGACGAAGCGCGGGAGGCGCTCTCAGCGCTCCCCGGGGTGGGGGAGAAGGTGGCGGACTGCGTGCTGCTGTTCGGGCTGGGCCACCGGAAGGTGTTCCCCGTGGACGTGTGGGTTCAGCGTGCGGTGCAGGCCCTGTACTTCGGTGGGGAGCTGCTGTCCGCCCGCACCATCCGCGCGTGGGCGGTGGACCGGTTCGGCGACCTCAGCGGGCTCGCGCAGCAGCACCTGTACCACTACGCCAGGAGCCGGCTGCGACGAACCTGAGCCATCTCAGGAGGACGGCACGGAAGGGTCTAGGTGGCCCGCCAGGGCAAGGGCGGGCCGGCGGGTGGCCCGGCGCCAGTTCTGCAGCGCGAGCAGCGCCGCGGCGACCAGACCAGCCACCTCCACCATCCAAGAGAAGGCCAGCGACTGCCCTCCTTCGGGCGTGAGGACGGCGACGCTGCAGAGCAGCAGGGCGGCCCGTTCCCACGCCTTCATGGGGCCGAACCAGTGGCCCACCAGGGCCGCGGCCAGCAGGTACGTGCCCGCCACCGCGGTGACTGCGGCTACGACTACGCGGGGGAGGGGGGCATGTCCGATCAGGGCAGGGTCGAGGGCGAACAGGAAGGGGACGAGGTAGGCGGTGGCCGCGAGGCGCATGCTCGCCCAACCGGCCTCCCAGAAGTTCGCCCCTCCGATGCTGGCCGCGGTGTACGTGGCCAAGCACACGGGCGGGGTGATCATGGACAGCATGCCGAAGTAGAATACGAAGAGGTGCGCCGCCAGGGGGAGGACCCCCAGCTGCACCAGCGCGGGGGCCACCAGGGTGGCCAGCAACACGTACACGGCGGTGGTGGGCATCCCCATGCCCAAGACCATAGCCACCGCCGCGGTGAGCACCAGCAGCACCGGCAGACTTCGGCCTGCGAGTTCCGTGAGCAACAAGGCCAGCCGGAAGCCCAGGCCCGTGTACTGCAGCACCCCGATCACGATCCCCGCCACGCCCGTGACCGCCACCAGGCCCAACAGAGCGCGGCCGGTCTGTTCGAGCACGTCCAGCACACTCCAGCCTCGGACCCGCAGGACCAAGGCGCAAGCCGCGGCCACCGCGGCAGCCGCCACGCCCACGTGGTCCGGCTGCCAGCGCAGGGCGTACAGCCCGAAGACCACGGTGGCGAGAGCCAGTCCGAACACCGTCCCCTTGGGGAGGACGTCCCGGAGCCGGGGCAGCTGGTCCGGCGGAAGCCCCCGCAGGTTGGCCTTGGCCGCCTCCAGGTCCACCTGGAAAAATAGGCAAACGTAGTACAGCACCGCGGGGATCACGGCGGCGGCGGCCACCTGGGCGTACCGGACCCTCAAGAACTCGGCCATGAGGAAGGCGGCCGCCCCCATGACGGGGGGCATGATCTGCCCGCCCGTGGACGCGGTGGCCTCGATGGCCGCGGCCACGGGCGCGCGGTAGCCCGCGCGCTTCATCAGGGGGATGGTGATGGGGCCGTCCACCGCCACGTTGGCCACCGCACTGCCGGAGATGTTTCCGAACAGGCTGGAGGCCACCACCGCCATCTTTGCGGGCCCGCCGCGGAACCGGCCCACCAGGGCCAGGGCGAAGTCTCCCAAAAACGCCGCGCCACCAGTAGCGGCTAGGACCTGGCCCATGAGGACGAAGCTCAACACCACGGTGGCGGCCACCGCCAGGGGCGTCCCGAGGATGCCGTTCAGGTCCAGGTACAGGTACGTGAACAGCCGCTCCCACCGGGCGGGGGTCCCCGCCAGGGGACCGGAAAGGCGGTCTGCGAAGCGCGCGTACAGCACGAACAGCAGCCCCAGGATCGCGACGGACGGGCCGGAGAGCCGGCGGGTGGCTTCCAGCAGGAGCACGAGGGCCACGGCTCCCAGCAGCCAGCGCTCGGGGCTGAGGACCGCCAGCCGGTCCGCGATGGCGGGGTAGTAGACGGCCACGTACCCGCCCACCACGAGACCCGCCAGGGCGAGCAGCCCGTCGTACCACGGAACCTTACCCCCGGGGGCCCTGGCGCTCGCGCGGGTACCGAGAAACGTGGCCGCGAGGGACAGGGCGAGGAGCAGGCCCAGGTACTGCTCGCGGAAGAGAGCAATCCCCAGGCGCGAGGGCACCTGCACAGCGAACAGGACTCCCGCCACCGGGATCGCCGCCAGGGCGACCCGCTGGAAGCTGCGGGGAAGGCCGTGCAGCTCCCGGATCGGTGCCAGCTCGCCTTCCGCCATGGGCCTCGCAGCCTACCGCGCCGCCTCCTGCAGGAGCCGGGCCTGGACCTGTTCCATCTGCGTGGGCCACGCTCCCTTCTCCCGGTACAGGCGGATGGCCCCGGGGTGGTAGGGGACCGTCACTCCGGGGTCCACGTAGCGCCGCGTGGCCCACTCCTCGAAGGCGGAGTGCAGGGGCCACAGCCTGCGGTTCTGCTCCCACAAGGTCTTGGTGATGCGGTAGACCGTTTCGTCCGGCAGTTCCTTGTGGGTGAGGAGGTAGATGTCGTAGGCGATGGCCCAGATGTCCTCCACGATCCCCGCGGACCGCCCCGCCTTCAGACGGACCGGGTAGTACCCGGGCACGGCCTCCCGTAGGCGGCGCCGGGCCTGCTCGTCCGCGCAGATGCTGAGCCCCCGCAGCCCGATGGTGGCGTCCGCTTCCTGGACGTCCGCAGACCCCATGGCGTACGGCGCGGCGTCGGCGCGGCCGGCCACCAGGGCCTGCATCCCCTCCCCGACCGTGGACACGGGGACCACCTGGACGTCGTTCCACGTGAGGCCGCAGGACGTGAGCAGGCCGTACTGGTTGAACCACACCGCGAGGTGGGCGGAATACACCCCGGTGACCCGACGGCCCTTCAGGTCCAGGATGGTCCGGAAGGGAGAGTTACGCCTCGCCCACTCCACCAGGTACAAGGGCCCGCCCCGCACCACCAACCGGATGTTGGGCGACGGCTGGAACGGGTTCCGACCGCCGATCTTGAGGCGGTCGGGGCCACGGTAGGCCATGGCCACGTCCACCGCGTTCACCACGCCCAGCTGGAGCTCGCCGGTGTTGAGGAGGGGCAGGAAGGTACTGCTGCCGCTGTAGGGCTGGACCACCGCCCTCAGCCCCGCGTGTTCGCTCAGGATCTTGGCGATCCCGCTCCCCAGGGAGTAGAACAAGGTGCCCGGTGGGTTCGTGCCGATGGTCAGGGCCCCGGACAACGCTGGGCCCGCAAGGCTGGCAGCGGCCACGAAGAACACCAGGACTGCCGCCGCGCCGGTGGACAGCCCCTTGGTCATGTCCGCACCCCCTTTTGCAGTTCCGCGTGCCGCACTCAGGTTGCCAGAAGCCTACCGGAAGGGTCAACTCACCCCACGCCGAAAAGGTCCGCGGCGTTTCGCCACCGCACGCCTTCCAGGACCTCCGGTTCCAGGCCCGCCTCCTGCAGGCACCGCTCCACCTTCTCCACGCTCCCGATCACGTGGGGGAAGTCCGACCCGAACACCAGCCGCTCCGGTCCCACCGCCTCCACGAGGCAGCGGAGGGCCGGAGGGTAGGGGTTGGTGGTGTCGTACCAGACCCGGCGCAAAGCCTCGCTCGGCTTCTGGCGGGCTTGCGCGCACTCCGCGTACGCCTCGTAGCCGGTGTCCAGGCGGCCCAAGAGGTAGGGCACCGCACCCCCCGCGTGGGGTGCCACCAGCTTGACCCGGGGGTAGCGGTCGAAGAAGCCGGAGTAGGCGAGCCGTGCCAGGGCCACGGTGGTCTCCGCGGGGAAGCCCACGAGGGGGACCAGGCTGTACTCCTGCAGGTGTGGGGAGGCCAGGTCTCCCATGGGGTGGAGGAAGACCACCAGGTCGAGCTCGTCCGCCCGCCGCCAGAAGGGTTCGAAGGCCGGGTCGTCCAGCGGCCTGCCGCGCACGGTGGCTCCCACCACCACCCCGTCCAAGCCGAGGGCGTGCACGGCGTAGTCCAGTTCCTCCAACTCGGCTCCGGTACCGAGGGGAAGGCTCGCCAGGCAGCGGAAACGGTTGGGGTGGCGTCCTTTGAGCTCCGCGTACGCCTCGTTGGCCTGCCTCGCCGCCCGGACGGCCACCCCGTCGGGGAACACGTACACGTTGGGGCTCGTGAGGGACAGCACCTGGACGTCCACCTGGAGTTGGTCCATGAGCCTCAGCCGTTCCTCCAGGTCCACCATGGGACGGGTGAGGGTCGCAAGCCGCGTGCCGTGCTGCTCCAGGTAGCGGCGCCCTTGTGGGTCGGTGCGCACCCGTACGTCCGTGGCCTCCTGCTCCAAGAGCCTCAGGTAGCCCTGCGGGTAGAAGTGGGTGTGCAGGTCCACGAGCACGTCACACGTCCAGGTACACCACCGCCGACCACTGCCCGGTGGAGGACTCCACCCGGGCCTGGTGGTAGGTGGCGGACTTCACCTCGATGCCGCGGGGGTGGCGCTCCGGGTCGAACCGCTCGCCCCACACCGTGGCCCGGAGGTGGTGGGAGCTCAGTTCGCGGACCTCGTACCGCCGGCCGAGCATCCCGTCCCGCCCGTGGAGGAACAGCAGCTCGTTGAGCCACTCCACCACCAGACCCGTGAGGTCGTCCGCGCGCACCTCCACCTCCCAGCGCTCCCGCTCCTGCACGGTGGCGGGGTCGGTAATCAGCCCGAACAGGCCCGCGGCCAGCTCGGCCAGCAGCCCCTCCAGGGAGTCTGCACGGACCCGCAGGCCCACCTCCGCGGTGTGCTCCAGGATCTCCACGGGCACAGGGCCTACCCCGCCCCCGCGTCCTCCGCGGCCGCGGCAGGAACGAACTGCGGGTCGCCCATCATCTCCAGCAACGCCCGCATAAGGGAGGTCACCCGCTTCTCCCGGTGGCGCACGCCCCACAGGGTCCGGGTGGGCCGGAAGTCCGCGGCCTGCACCACCACCACCCGGCCCGCCCGCAGCGCCTCCTCCGCGGCCAGGCGGGAGACCACCCCGACTCCCAGGTCCGCGCTCACCGCCTGGATCAGGGCTTCGTTGGTGGGCAGCTCCAGGGCTGGGGTGGGCACCAGGCCCAGGCTGCGGAAGGCCCGTTCCGCCGCTTCCCGGGTACCGCTGCCGCGCTCCCGTAGGACCAGCCGCTGCCGCACCAGCTCCGCGGCCGTCACGCCCTCCCGTCCGGCCAACGGGCTGCGGGGGGAGGCGATGACCACCAGCTCGTCGGTGTAGTAGGGGAAGTGCACGATGGACTCGTGGCGCATGCCGTCGCCCACCACGCCCACGTCCAGCTCGTTGCGCAGCAGCTTCTCGTAGACCCTCCGGGTGGGGAGGACCTCCAGGGTGATCTCCGCCTCGGGCGCCTGCTGGCGCAGGCGGGCCAGCAGGGGCGGCAGCAGGTAGGTGGCGGGAGTGTTGTTGGCGCCCACCCGGAGGGGGCCGCTGGCCCCCCCCCGCAGGTCCCGGACGGCCCGCTCGGCCTCCTCCAGCAGGGTCAGGATCCGCACCGCGTACTCGTCCAGGACCCGTCCCGCCTCCGTGAGGAAGATCCGCTTGCCCACCTGCTCGAACAGCTCCACCCCCAGGGCCCGCTCCAGCTCCCGTACCTGGATGCTCACGGACGGCTGGGTGATGCGCAGCTCCTCCGCGGCCCTGGAGAAGGAGCCGGCCCGCACCACGGTGCGGAAGATCTTCAGCTGGTGCACGTTCAGCATACCCACTTCCACTATACCTCTATAGCCCCATGGTCCCAGGGGCGGGTGAGGGAGCTGGTGGGGCAGCGCAAGAGCACGTGCAGTGCTACAACCCTCTGGCGCAGCTGCGGGCGTGGAAGGCCGAGCACCCCGGGGCCGTGGTGGTGGCCTGTGATGGGAGCCACGTGGGCGCTTCCCTTACGACCGGACCTGCTCGACCGAATCAACACGGGAGTCAGGCTGCACCCGACGCTGGACAGCCGGGCGGGAAGGCCCTATATGTAAACCAAGGACGAACAGGGCGAGGACGGAGGCACCGCCCCGCCAGCACCCCCAGCGAGCCGGCGGAAGGTGGCAGCCGGTGGGCGGGCGCGGCGGAGTCCACCTCCGGAGCTGCGGCGGAAACGCCGCCGGTCAGGCCCGATACCGCCGGAGAGGTGCCGGCCTTTTAACGCCGGAATCAGAGTGGCACCGCGGGAACTGGGAACCTCCCGTCTCTGAGACGCGGAGGTTTTCTTGTTGGTGCACATCAGGGAGGTGAAGGATGGACGAGCTGCTGTTGATCCCCGGCCCCACCCCGGTCCCCGCCGCCGTGCGGGAGGCGGGCAGCCGGCCCATGACCAACCACCGCAGCGAGGCCTTCGCGCACGTGTTGAGGACGGTGCTGGACGGGGTGCGGGAGCTGTTCCGCACCCGTCAGCCCGTGATCCCGTACGCCAGCTCGGGCACCGGCGTGCTGGAGGCCGCGGTGGTCAACACCCTCTCCCCCGGCGACCGGGTGCTGGCCCTGTCCTGCGGGGCGTTCGGCAACCGCTTCGCCCGCATCGCCCGCGCCTACGGCGCAGAGGTCACCCACGTGGAAGTGGAGTGGGGCACGGGAATCCCGCCGGAGCTGTTGGAACAGCACCTGCGCCAGCACACCTACTGGGCCGTCCTGGTGACCCACAACGAGACCTCCACGGGGGTGCAGAACGACCTGGAGGCCCTGAGCCGGGCTCGGGGGGAGCACCCGGCCCTGCTCCTGGTGGACGCGGTGAGCTCCCTGGGGGCCATCCCCGTGGACATGGACGCCTGGGGCCTGGACGTGGTGGTCACCGCATCCCAGAAGGCGTTGGGCTGTCCGCCGGGGGTCAGCTTCCTCGCGGCGAGCCCGCGGGGGTGGGAGGCCCACCGCACGGCCCGCATGCCCCGCTACTACTGGGACATGGGCATGGTGGTGGAAGCTCTCCAGCAGCCCTTGGCCCAGACGCCGTTCACCCCCGCGGTGTCCGTGTTCTACAGCCTGGAGGCGGCGTTGCGGCTGTTGCGGGAGGAGGGGCTGGAGGCCGTGTGGCAGCGGCACCGCAGGCTGAGCGAGGCCACCCGGGCCGGGGTTCGGGCCCTGGGGCTGCGGCCCGTGGCGGAGGAGCGGTGGGCTTCGTGGACGGTGACCGCGGTGTGGCTGCCGGAGAGCGTGACGGCCAAAGCGCTGGTGAGCCGCATGCGGGAGCGGTACGGCGTGGTGCTGGCGGGCGGTCAGGGCAAGCTGGAGGGCCGCGTCTTCCGCATCGGGCACTTGGGCTTCGTGTGGCCCCAGGACATCCTGCGGTGCATGGAGGCCCTGGGTGCGGTGCTGCAGGAACTGGGGGTGCCCGTGGACCGCAAGGCCGGTGTGGAGGCGGCGCAACGGGTGTTCGAAGGCCGGCCGGTGGAGGCGGTGTGAAGCGTATGGGTGTCGCGACGGAGCGGCAGGCCCCGGGTGCCGTCCGCTTGCGGTACAGGGTGCTGGTGGCGGACGGCCTCGGGGAGGCAGGGCTGCAGCGGCTGCGGGAGTCCTGCGAGGTGGAGGTGCACCGCGGGCTCTCCGAGGAGGAGCTGTGCGAGAAGCTCTCCGGGGTCCACGCCCTGGTGGTCCGGAGCCGCACCCGGGTCACCCGGCGCGCTCTGGAAGTCGCCCGGGACCTGCGGGTGGTGGCGAGGGCGGGAGTGGGGGTGGACAACATCGACGTGGAGGCCGCCACCCGCGCGGGGATTTTGGTCATCAACACTCCCGACAGCAGCGTGCGGGCCACCGCGGAGCACACCCTGGCCATGCTGCTGGCCTCGTGCCGCAACGTCCCGCAGGCCAACGACTCCCTGCGCCGGGGCGAGTGGAAGCGGGAGCAGTTCCTGGGCACGGAGGTGTACGGGAAGACCTTGGGCGTGGTGGGCCTGGGCCGCATCGGCAGCGAGGTGGCGCGCTTGGCCCGCGCGGTGGGGATGAAGGTGCTGGCCTACGACCCGTACGTGAGCGCGGAGAGGGGCGCGCACCTGGGCGTGGAGGCCGCCAGCTTCGACCGCGTGCTGCAGGAGTCGGACTTCGTGACCCTGCACGTCCCCCTCACCCCTCAGACCCGGGGAATGGTGGGACGCGAACAGCTCCGGCGCATGAAGCGCGGGGCTCGGCTGGTGAACTGCGCCCGCGGGGGCCTGGTGGACGAGGAAGCCCTGCTGGAAGCGCTGGAGGAAGGGCACCTGGCGGGGGCGGCTCTGGACGTGTTCGCGGAGGAACCCCCCAAGGACCTGCGGCTGGTCCGGCACCCGCGGGTGGTGGCGACCCCCCACCTGGGAGCGTCTACGCGGGAAGCGCAGGAGGCCATCGGGCTGGACGTGGCGGAGCAGGTGCTGCAGGCCCTGGCCGGCCGTCTGCCCCGGGGGGCGGTGAACGTGGCCGCCTTCCGCACGGAAAGCTGGGACCGGCTCAGCCCGCACCTGGAGCTGGCCCGGGTGCTGGGAGCCCTGGTGCGGCAGCTGAGCCCCGGGCCCATCCAGAGCGTGGAGGTGCGGCTGGAGGGCGAGCTCAGCCAGGTGGAGGCCTCGCCCCTGGTGGCGTCCGTGCTGGTGGGGCTGCTCAGTGGGGTGACGGACCAGGTGGTGAACGTGGTGAACGCGCCCCTGTTGGCGGGGGAGCGCGGCGTCCGCGTGGTGGAGTCCCGCCAGGAGACCAGCGAGGACTTCGCCAGCCTGATGCTGGTCACCGCGCAGACGCCTTCGGGCCCGTTCCGGCTGGGCGGGACCCTGTTCGGCCGCAGCCAGCCCCGGATCGTGCGCATCGGCGAGTACCGCATCGACCTGGACCCTGCCCCGTACATGCTGTTCGCGTGGAACACGGACCGGCCGGGCATGATCGGTCGGGTGGGAACGGTCCTGGGCCGGCACGGGGTGAACATCGCGGGCATGCACCTGGGCCGCGAGAGCCCGGGCGGGGTGGCGGTCATGGTGCTGACCCTGGACGACCCCGTGCCCGCGGAGGCGGTCGCCGAGATCCGCGCCATCGACGGCATCTACGACGTGAGGGTGGCGCAGCTGTAACCGGGCTTCCGGGAGGACGGCGGTGGTAGACCTCAAGGCCCTGCGGGACGACCCCGAGTCCTTCCGACACGCCCTGCGCCGGCGCGGGGCCGACCCTTCCCTGGTGGACCGGGCGCTGGAGCTGGACCGGTGTTGGCGGGAGGCCCTCCAGGAAGTGGAACGGTTGCGGGCGGAGCAGAACCGGGCCACCGAGGAGGTGGGGCGGCTTTCGGGGGAGGCGCGGGAGCGTAAGATCGCACAGGTTCGGCAGGTCGCCGCGCGTCTGAAGGAGCTGGAGCCGGAAGTCCGCAGGCGGCGGGAGGCCCTGGACCAGGTGCTGCTCACGCTCCCCAACCCCCCTCACGCGAGCGTTCCGGACGGGTTGGGGGAGCAGGACAACGTGGTGGTGCGCACGTGGGGCGCGCCGCCTGTTCTCGACTTCCCGCCCGCGGACCACGTGGAGCTGGGACGCCGGCTGGGGATCTTGGACTTCGAGCGGGCGGCCAAGGTCTCGGGCTCCCGCTTCTACTACCTGCTGGGCAAGGGCGCGCTGCTGGAGATGGCCCTGGTGCGCTACGCCCTGGACAGGTTGCTGCGCCACGGGTTCGTGCCCGTCATCCCCCCCGTGCTGGTGCGGCCGGAGATCATCACCGGGGCGTGGGGCGGGGCCAGCTTCGACCCCCAGCAGACGTACCGGGTGGCTGAGGACGACCTGGCCCTGGTGGGGACGTCCGAGCAGAGCCTGGCGGGCTTCTACAAGGACGAGGTGCTGGACGCGGGCGAGCTGCCCGCGCGCTTCGCGGGGGTCTCGTGGTGCTTCCGGCGGGAAGCGGGCGCCCACGGCCGCGAGACCCGGGGCCTGTACCGCGTCCACCAGTTCGACAAGGTGGAGATGTTCTCGTACGCCCACCCCCAGCGCTCATGGGAGGAGCACGAGTTCCTGGTGCGGGTGGAGGAGGAGATCGTGCAGGGGCTGGGGATCCCGTACCGGGTGGTGTTGCTGTGCGCGGGCGACCTGGGGACCGCCTCCGCCAAGACCTACGACCTGGAAGCCTGGATGCCCGGCCGGGGCGCGTACGGGGAGGTCACCTCCTGCAGCAACACCACGGACTTCCAGGCGCGGCGGCTCAACGTGCGCTTCCGGGAGCGGGGTAGGACGGAGTACGTCCACACCCTCAACGGCACGGCCCTGGCCACGTCCCGCATGCTCATCGCGGTGCTGGAGAACTACCAGCAGCCCGACGGCAGCGTGCGGGTCCCGGAGGCCCTGGTGCCGTACACCGGGTTCGACCGCATCGAGCCGGAGGGCTGAGGAGCGCCGGCGGTTTTCGGGGGCGGGGGGGGCTCCATGGAGTCCTTTGAAGAGCTCCTGGCCGCGGGGGAGCGGGCCCTGGAGGAGGGTGCGTGGCCGCGGGCGGAGGAACTCCTGCGGCGCGCGGTGGCCGCGCGCCCCGAGTCGGCCCACGCCCTGACCAAGCTGGGCGTGGCCCTGGCCCGTCAGGGCCGTTACGACGAGGCCCTGGATCGCTTCCGCCAGGCCCTCCAGCGGGACCCTCGACACGCACCCGCGTACTGCAACATGGGGACCGTGTACGCGGAGCGGGGGATGCTGGAGGAGGCCGTGGGCGCGTACCGCAGGGCCCTGGAAGTCGACCCCGACTACGCCCTCGCGCACCAGAACCTGGCGGCGGTGTACAAGCGCCTGGGCCGGTACGAGGAGTTCGTGCGGCACATGAAGCACGCCACCCGCCTGGCCGCCCGCCCACCCAAAGGCAGCGCCCGCCCAGGCTGCCTTCCCGTGGTGGTGGCCGCGGCGTTGGCGGCGTTGGCGTGGCGGTAGGGGGAACTCCGGCCTTGCTCGTTACCGGAGGGAGCGGGCGGGAGCCGAGGAGACTCCCCGTGGCGGGTCGGGCTGCAGCGCGGGGGTGTTACAGCGGTCCAAGAGCTGTGCTTTCACCCGCGGCCATTCCGTGTGCAGGAGCCGGTACACCACGGTGTCGTGCACCGTCCCGTCTCGGGCCACGTCCGCGGCGGGCTGGAAGGCCTCCACGGAGGCTCCCAGCTTGCGCAGGGCGGCGCGGGCGGCCCCGTTGGCCGCGGACGTCCTCCACCGCACCCGGGGCAGGCGAAGCTCCTCGAAGGCCAGATGGAGCAGGAGCAGCATGGTCTCCGGGAACACCACGGTACGCCTGTACGGCGGCAGCAACAGGGTGCAGCAGATCTCCGCGCACCGCTGCACCGGCCGCAGGTCCACCAGCCCTGTGATCCCCGCCACCGCCAGGCTGTGCCGGGTCCGCACCACGTACGCCCGGATACCGGGCCGGCGCAGGAGGCGCCGCAGGTACGCCCGGGTTCCCTCCACGGTGGAGTCGTCGGGCCAGTCCAGCATGTGCCGGAACAGAGGGGGGCTCCAGGCCGAAGCGAGCTCGGGAGCGTCCGCGCTGGACAGGTTCTGCAGCGCCACCCACTTCCCCACCAGCGGGAACACCCAGTCCGGGGGCAGCAGGCGCGCGGCGTGGGGCCCCACCGCGGTCAGTCGGCCGCGTCCTGCCGCAGGCGGATGGTGTGCAGCAGGTCGCTGCGGGTGAGGATCCCCACCAGCTCCCCGGACCCGTCCAACACCATCAACCGGCCCACCCCGGCCTGCATCATGCGGGCCAAAGCCTCGTAGGCGGGCGCTTCCGGGCGCACCGTGTGGGCCTGGGCGATGGGGGTCATGGCCTCCCGCACCCGGGTGGTGGCCCACCGCTCCCGCGGCACCTGCTTGAGGTCGTGCAGGGTGAGGATGCCCAGCAGCCGGTCTCCGTACACCACGGGGTAGCCTCCGTGCTTGCGGGGCAGGAAGTACTGCGCCACGGCCTCGTCCAGGGTCAGGTCCGCGTCCAGGGTCACGGGGTCCGGCGTCATGATGTCCCGGACCCGCACGCCCCGGAGGGCGTGCCGCAAAAGCATTTGCTGGTAGGATGCGCCCGCTGCCTTGTCCAGGAACCAGCCGATGAGGATCAGCCACAGGCCGTCCGTGGGCCGGCCCGTGAACACCGCCAGGACCCCCAGGGCAATGAGGGCCGCGGCGGTGGCGTGGCCCAGGGTGGTGGTGATGCGGGTGGCGCGCTCCAGGCCCAGGAACGACCACAGCAGGGCCCGCAGCACGCGGCCGCCGTCCAGGGGGAAGGCGGGCAGGAGGTTGAAGCCCGCCAGGAGCAGGTTCACCCACGACAGGTAGCCCATGAGGGCTGCGGCGGGCACCGCTTCCCCCACCGGGGTGAGCAGCCGGAAGGCGCCCGCCAGCGCCAGGGACGTGGCAGGGCCCGCCAGGGCCACCCACAGCTCGTGGGAGGGCCGCTCGGGCTCCCGGGCGATCTGGGCCACGCCGCCGAACAGGAACAGGGTGATGCTGCGGGTAGGGATCCGGAAGTGCCGCGCCACCAGGGCGTGCCCCAGCTCGTGCACCAGCACCGATCCGAACAACAGCAGCGCCCCCGCGAACCCCATGGTCCAGTACGTCTGGTCGGGCAGGCCCGGGACCCGCTGCGGGAACAGCCCGCGGGCCAGGGACCAGGCGATGGCCCACACGGCCAAGAACCAGGTCAGGTGCACCTGGACGGTGATCCCCAGCAGCCGGCCGACCCGGATGGAACCCGTCATGCCACCTCCTCGGGGGAAGAGGGCTCGACGGGAATTTCACCGCGCGCGGCGGGACTCCCTGCGGCCGCCCGAGCTTCTCCGTCCGGACCGGTTTCGTGGAAAAATACTCCTGGCGCGCGGCGGGAATACGCGCCGGCGCGGTGCGGTTGGAAGCGTCCGAGAGCGTACGAAGGGAGGTCCGAGGAGGATGGCCAAGCCCGTGGAAGTCACCGATGAGAGCTTCGACCGCGAGGTGTTGCAGGCGGAACTGCCCACGGTGGTGGACTTCTGGGCCGCGTGGTGCGGCCCCTGCCGCATGATCGCGCCCATCGTGGAGGAGCTGGCCCGGGAGTACGAAGGCCGCGTACGGTTCGCCAAGCTGGACGTGGACCGCAACCCGGGGACCGCGGTGCGGTACAACGTCATGTCCATCCCCACCCTGGCGGTGTTCAAGGGCGGGGCCCTGGTGGACCGCATCGTGGGTTACATGCCCAAGGCGGAGCTCAAGCGCCGCATCGACGCCGCGGTGGGCGCTACCGTGTAGCCCCTCCCTTGAGGCGGACCAGCTCCGAGGCCGCCTCGTGGATGCGGAACAGCACCACCAGCGCCTCCAGGGTCAGCCGCAGGTAGGCGCACGCCAGCAGGAAGCCCACGGGGGCGGCCACCAGGCCGAACAGGGCGCTGGCCCCGCCGCGGACCAACGCGGCCAGCAGGAACAGGACTGCCAGGAACCCCGCCAGGACTACCCCCAGGGCGTACACCCAGCGGGCGATCCGCGGCGTGACCATCCAGTGGAAGGAGAGGTCGAACAGGGCGCTGAGGAATCCGGGCTCGGGTGGGGCCATGGCATCCTCCGTTTTTGAGCGGGGGTTCGACACGGGGCCGCGCGTCCCCTCGCCCTGTGTGGGGAACACCGGCGCCCGGGAAGGGGCGGCCCGGGCAGCCTAGCCGTGCAGGGCGAGCCAGCGCTCCGCCTCCATGGCCGCCTGGCAGCCGTAGCCCGCCGCGGTCACCGCCTGGCGGTAGGTATGGTCGTGCACGTCGCCCGCGGCGAACACGCCCTCCACGCTGGTCATCATCCCGCGCTTGAGGACCACGTAGCCCGCCTCATCCAGCTCCAGCTGGCCGCGGAACAGCTCGGTGTTGGGCACGTGGCCGATGGCCACGAACACCCCGTCCGTGGGCAGCTCCCGGAGTTCGCCCGTGTGGGTGTGCCGCAGCCGGACCCCCGTGACCCGGGAGTCCTCCCCCAGGATCTCGTCCACCACGTGGTTCCACACGAACTCGATCTTGGGGCTCCGGAACGCCCGCTCCTGCAGGATCCGGCTGGCGCGTAGCTGGTCTCGGCGGTGCACCACCCGCACGGACTCCGCCAGGTTGGCCAGGTACAGGGCCTCCTCCATGGCCGTGTCGCCTCCGCCCACCACCACCACCCGCTTGCCCCGGAAGAAGAAGCCGTCGCAGGTGGCGCACGTGCTGACTCCCCTGCCCATGTACTTGGCTTCCGAGGGGAGGCCCAGCATCCGGGCCCGGGCGCCCGTAGCCACGATCACCGCCCGGGCCTCGTACACCTCACCGCTGGCGGCTTGGATCCGGAAGGGCCGGCTGCGGAAGTCCACCGCCACCGCGTCCTCCGCCACGAACTCCGCCCCCACCCGCTCCGCCTGCCTGCGCATCTGCTGCATGAGCTCGGGTCCCAGGATGGGCTCCGCGAACCCCGGGTAGTTTTCCACCTCCGTGGTGAGCATGAGCTGGCCGCCGGGCTGGGAGCCCTCCAGGACCAGGGGGTGCAGGTTCGCTCGGGCGGTGTAGATGGCCGCGGTCAGGCCCGCGGGCCCGGAGCCCAGGATCACCACGTCACGCACGGTCTGCCTCCTCGGCTTGCTCGGCCGACTTCCTCAGAGAAAACGCCCGTAGGTCGTCCAGGGATTCCCCGGCCGGGGTATATAGCTAGTGTAAGAAAGAGGGCCGTGCCCCGGGAAGGCTGGGGAGGGACGGGACCGGGGTCCCGAACACACCGCCAGCGGGCCTCGGGCCGGTGGAGGAGCCGGGATGGTGAACGCACGGTTCCGCACCGACGTGGACTACTACGAGGTGCTGCAGGTGCACCCCAGCGCCCACCCCGTGGTCATCCGCAAAGTCTACCACGTCCTCATGCTAGACCTGAAGCACCACCCAGACTTGGGCGGGGACGTGGAACGGGCCCAGCTCATCAACGAGGCCTTCGCGGTGCTCTCCGACCCGCAGCGGCGCCAGGAGTACGACCGGTTCCGGGCGGAAGTTGGCCTCCATACCGAGTCGCCGGGCTCTCCCCGTACCGCCCCGGAGCAGGCCGCGGACCCGGAGGTGCACACGCGGCTGTGGGAGCAGCTGCAGGAGGGCCTGGCGGCCCTGTCCGCGTGGCCGCCCCGCAAGACCCCGCCGCCCTTCTGCCGGGGCCGGGTGGCGGCGGTGGAAGCGGGGCCTCTGGCCCGGGTGTGTGGGTTCCGCTACACGGGCTCCATCCGCTCCGCCCAGGAGAAGCTCGGGGAGGAACTGGACGTCCGCACGTACGCGCAGCCGTCCGGGGAGCTGCGCATGGTAGTGGTGTCCGCGCGAGGGACCGTGGTGGCCGGCATGCTGTGCGGGGTCGCTACGGCCGTGGGGCGCGCCGAGGTGCTGCGCGCCTTCACCACGGAGGTAACCGGAGGGGAGGTGGACCCGGAAGCGGTGATGCGGCTCCTGCACGCGGTGGAGTACCTGGACTCCGGCGACCGCCGGCGCAGGACCCGGGCCTTGGACCTGTGGCTCGCGTGCGCCACCCGGGACCCAGAGGGCGCGTGCTTGGTCCTCGCGGCGTACCCCCTTTAGGACACCCGTGGCCCTCACCGCACCGCCTTGGTCTCCCCTGAGGTGGCCGGTGGGGCGTGGGTCCCTGTGACGTGAAGAAAGCCCCCTCGAACTCGCGGGGAGCCCTCTGGGAGGTGGCCCTGGTGTTCCTCAAGCTGGGGGCCGTGGGGTTCGGGGGGCCCGCGGCCCACATCGCCCTGATGCACCGGGAGGTGGTGCGGCGTCGAGGGTGGGTGTCGGAGGGGGAGTTCCTGGACCTGGTAGGCGCGGTCAACCTCATCCCGGGCCCCAACTCCACGGAGCTGGCCATCCACCTCGGCTACCGGAGGGCGGGATGGCCGGGCCTGGCGGTGGCGGGCGCGTGCTTCATCCTGCCTGCGTTCCTGGCGGTGCTGGGATGCGCGTGGGCGTACGTCCGGTACGGCCGGCTGCCGCAGGTGGCGTCCCTGCTGTACGGGGTCAAGCCCGCGGTGGTGGCCCTGGTGGCCCTGGCGGTTTGGGGGCTGGGCCGCAGCGCGCTGAAGAACCGCCTGACTCAGGGGGTGGCGGCGGCGGTGCTCGCCCTGTGGTGGCTGGGAGTGCACGAGCTGGCGTTGCTGCTTGCCTCAGGCCTGGTCGTGGCGGTGGTGCGAGGGCATTCCGCGGGGGTGGTCGCGCTGGTGGCGGCCTCCGTACCCGCCGCAGCCGCCGCCTCGCCGTTCCAGCTGAGCACCCTGTTCTTCACCTTCCTGAAGATCGGGTCGGTGCTGTTCGGCAGCGGGTACGTGCTCCTCGCGTTCCTGCACGCGGACTTCGTGGTGCGCCTGGGATGGCTCACGGATGCGCAGCTCCTGGACGCGGTGGCCGTGGGGCAGGTGACCCCGGGCCCGGTGTTCACCACCGCCACCTTCGTGGGCTACGTCCTGGACGGATTTCGCGGCGCGGCGGCGGCCACCGCGGGGATCTTCCTCCCCGCCTTCGTGTTCGTGGCCCTCTCCCACCCCCTGCTGCCGCGGCTGCGGGCGTCACCCGTGGCCTCCAGCTTCTTGGATGGGGTGGTGGCGGCATCGTGGGCGTTGATGGCCGGCGTGGCCGTGCGGCTGGCGCTGGGCTCCGTGGTGGACGGCTTCACCGCCGCGGTGGCCCTGGTGGCCCTGGGGTTGTTCTGGCGCGGGGTCAACTCTGCCGCGGTGGTGCTGGGCGCGGCCCTGGCGGGCGTGTTGGTGCGGGGTCTGTGACGCCGCTCGGCGTCGGTTGAGCTGCGTCGGGGGCCGGGGTACTGTAAAAGCGCGGTTCCGATCAGGCATGCGACCACCCACCGGATCCCCTGCGAGCCGGCGTCGCCCCCGCGGTCCCGAGGAGGTGCTGCGGTGAGCGAGCTGGGTACGTTCGCCGCGGGCACGGCGCTGCTGGCCTGCGTCTACGCCGCGGTGGCGGCGGGGCTCGGCGCGCACCGCGGGAGCTCCCTGTGGGCGGAGAGCGGTTATCGGGCCCTGTGGGCGGCTGCAGGGTTGCTCACGGTGTGCGTGGCCGTGCTGGTCCACGCCCTGGTGACCCACGACTTCCGGGTGGCGTACGTGGTCCGCAACAGCAGCCTGAGCACCCCGCTCCTGTACCGCCTCAGCGCCCTGTGGGGAGCCCAGGCGGGCTCTTTGCTGTTCTGGAGCTGGATGATGGCAGCGGTGGCCTGCCTGGCCCTGCGCGGCCAGCGGCGGGCCGACCCACAGCGGGCGGGGTGGGCCAACGCGGTGCTGGCCGCGGTGCTGGCCTTCTTCGTGTTCCTGGTGGTGGTGGAGCGTCCGTTCCGCACCTTGGCCTTCGCGCCCGCGGACGGCCGTGGGCTCATGCCCTTGCTGGAGGACCCCGGGATGGTCCTCCACCCGCCCCTCCTGTACTTGGGCCTCGTGGGGCTGAGCGTGCCGTACAGCTTCGCCATGGCAGCGTTGATCACGGGCCGGCTGGACGCGGGGTGGATTACCGCCACCCGCACGTGGACGGTGGTGAGCTGGCTCAGCCTGGGGGCGGGGCTGGTGGTGGGCGGGTGGTGGGCGTACCGCACCCTGGGCTGGGGCGGGTACTGGGGCTGGGACCCGGTGGAGAACGCGGCCCTGGTGCCCTGGCTGGTGTCCACCGCGTACCTGCACTCCGCGGTGGTTCAGGAACGGCGCGGGGCGTTCGCCGCGTGGAATCTAGCGCTGGTGGTCCTGAGCTTCGCCACCGCGGTCCTCGGCAGCTTCCTCACCCGCACGGGCCTGGTGGCGTCGGTGCACAGCTTCGCCCGTTCGGAGATCGGCCCGTACTTCCTCGGCTTCGTGGCGGTCCTGCTGGCGGGGTCTCTCGCGCTGGTGGTCTGGCGGTGGGACCAGCTGCGGGGCGGCCGCCCCGTGGAGGACCTGGTCTCCAGGGAAGGGGCCTTCCTGTTCAACAACGTGCTGTTCTTGAGCTTCGCGGGCGCGGTGCTGGTGGGGACCCTGTATCCCTTGGGCGTGCAGGCGGCGGGAGGACCCGAGGTGTTCGTGGGCCCGCCCTACTACCACGCGGTGGCCGCGCCCTGGGGAGTGGCACTCCTGGTGCTCATGGGCGTGGCGGTGCTGTTGCCGTGGCGCGGCGCGGGCACCCGCGCGCTGGTGCGCTTCCGGTACCCCGTGTTCTTCGCTCTGCTGGTGGCCTCGGCCGTGGGGGTGCTGTGGCGCCGGCCGGGGGTGGTGGCGGCCCTGGCGGCGGTGAGCTTCGCCCTGGCGGCCACGGTGCAGGCGTTCCACGGCGCGGGCAGGTCCGGCGCGCAGGCGGGCCGCGGGTACTGGCAAGGGCTGACGGACGCCTTTTGCGGACAGCGCCGGCGCTACGGCGGCTACGTGGTGCACCTCGGGGTGCTGGTCATGGCCGTGGGCATCGTGGGCAGCCACGCCTACGTGCAGGAGCGCGAGGTGACCGTGCGGCCGGGGCAGTCCTTCACCCTGAGCCGGTACGTGCTCACCCACCGCGGGCTGCAGCTCGGTGCGACCGCGTTGGCGGACCTCACCCGGGCCTCCGTGGAGCTGCGGGAGGGCGACAAGGTGACCGTGCTGCAGCCCGTCCGCACGTTCTACCCGAGGTGGGGGCAGGTGGTGACCCGGCCCGCGGTGCGGTCCACCCTGCGGGACGACGTGTACGTGGTGCTGTGGGCGTTCAGGCCCGACGGCTCCGCGACCCTCCGGGCGTGGGTGAACCCCTTGGTGCGGTGGGTGTGGCTGGGCGCGTGGCTGGCCGGGCTCGGAGCGGTGGTGACCCTGTGGCCGCAGGGGCGGCGTGGGCGGATCCTGCCCACGGTGGGACGCTGGCCCGTGGACCGGAGGATCCCGCAGGACGGCCACCGGGAGCGCGCCGGCCGGGAAGTGCTGCGGGTGCTGCGGGGCCCGCGGGAGGGAAGGGTGCGTTGAGGCTCCTGGCGGCGTGGCTTTTGGTGGTGGCGGCGTGCGGGGTCGCCTTGGCTTCCCCGGACCTGGACCAGCGGGTGCGGGCGGTGGCCTCGCGCCTCATGTGTCCGGTGTGTGAAGGGCGCACCGTGGCGGACTCCACCTCGGACCTGGCCGCGCAGATGCGGGCGGTGATCCGGGAGAAGCTGGCGCGGGGGGAGTCGGAGGACGCGGTGGTGGCGTACTTCGTGGAGCGCTACGGTCCGTCGGTGCTGGCCACTCCGCCCGCGGCCGGGTGGGGCTGGGTGCTGTGGCTCGCTCCGGCAGTACTGGCAGCCGGGGGAGCGGGTTACGTGGTGTACCGGTTCGGCCGGCGCAGCCCGTATCCGTGGGCGACCGACGGAGAGGGAGACGGTTAGCGCGTGGAAGCGTCCAAGCCCTCCGGACACGCACCGGCCGGACCTGACGTCCGCCACCTCGTCGGTGCCCTGCTCGGCGCTGCCTCCTTCCTGCTCCTGGCGGCGCCCGCCCTGGCCCTTCCCGTGCAGGGCCGGGTGGTCCACGGCGAGACGGGCCGGCCGGTGGCGGGCCTGGAGGTGCGGGTGGTGGGTATGCAGACCGGGCAGCCTCCGGTGGAGGTGGCCACCCGCACCGACCGGACCGGCTCCTTCCGGGTGGAGGTGGAGCCTGTTCGTAGGACGTACGTGGTGCAGGCCATCTACCAGGGCGTGGTATACACCTCGGGCCCCCACGCCGCGGGCCGGGGAGGTCTCGTGGTCCGGCTCGTGGTCTTCGAGGCCACGCGCCAGCCTCCAGCGCTCGCCTTGCGCCGCCGGGCCCTGCTGTTGGACCTGCAAGGCCCGTGGTTTTTGGTTCGGGAGGCGGTGGTGGTGTACAACCCCGGCCTCCGGACCTACGTGGGCGGTCAGGGCACGGCGGGCACGTGGCGGGTGCCGCTGCTGAGGGGGGCGGAGGACGTGCGGGTGGTGCGGGGGATGGTGCCTGCAGGCGTAGACCCGGACGGGGCGCTGGTGGACACCCTACCGGTGGTGCCCGGAGAGAGAACCGCGGTGCTGGCCTACAGGGTGCGGGCCCGCGGCCCCTCACTCCTGGAACTCCCGCTGGGCTTGCCCACGGCCGCTTTGGACGTTTTCGTGACGGAGCCCCTGCGGGTGCGGTCCAAGGCCCTGGTCACCCGCGCAACACGGGTGGTGGAGGGCCAGAGGGTGACCTGGCATCACGCGGAGGGACTTGGCGGGGACGCGGTGGTGGCCATGGAGGTGGACGGCGTCCCTCCGCTGTCTAGGGGCATCCCCGTCGCCCTGGCCTCCCTGCTGGCGGTAGCGACGTGTGGCTTCGTGGCCTGGCCCTGGCTGAGGCGGCGCGGTTGATCTCCTCGGGCCAGCGTTTTACACTGCTACCGGTATGAGGGGTTCGCAGGACCTCCTGTTCGCGCCGCGGCAGTGCATCTGTCCTCGGCGGGGGCACGGGTGTGGCGCCTGCCACGCTGGCCCCCGCGTCGCCTGACCGCGCGCGGCCGTCCTCTCCCACAGCACCACCGCGTCCACCACAACTCCCGACCGCGCGCCGGATCCCTGGACCAACGAGGAGGTGGTCTGGATGCAGGGCGAACCAAGGCCGTCTGCTTTGGACTGCTGCCACGAGCTGTCCCGCGAGGAGCGCGAGGTCTTGCCCCGACGGCGGTTCCTGGCTTGGTTGGTGGCCGCGGGCCTGGCGGGGTGGATGGGCGTGCTTCGGCCGGCCCGGGCGCAGGGCCGCCGGCGGGTCCGGCTGGGCTTCTGCGGGCAGCTGCTGTGCGTGGTGCCCTACGAGGTGGCGCGCCACCACGGGTACTTCGCGGAGCAAGGGCTGGACGTGGAGCTGGTGTACTTCCGGGGCGGGGCCGCGGCCATGCAGGCCCTGGTGGGCGGGGCCGTGGACTACGCGGCCACGTCCTTCGACGTGGCGCTGTCCGCCTACGCCCGGGGCGCGCGCATCGTGCGGTTCTTCACCACCGGGCGGCTGCCCCTGTTCGCCCTGGTCACGGCACCCGGACAAGCGGGCCGCATCCGGCAGCTGGCCGACCTCGCAGGGCGCACCGTGGGGATCTCGGGGCTGGGCAACGCGGACCACGTGCTGGCCGTGTACCTCGCGCGCCGGGCGGGTGTGGACCCCCAGCAAGTGCGGTTCGCGGTGCTGGGGCCGAGCCTGTACGACGCCCTGCGGTTGGGGCACGTGGACGCGGGCATGGTACAGGAACCTGCCCTCACCCTACTGGTCCGCGCAGGAGGCAGGGTGCTGGCCAACCTCATGGACCTCAAGCAAGCCGAGCGGTGGCTGGGTGGCCCCTACGAGTTCATGGGGGTGGCGGTGCGCCGGGACGAGTGGCAGGCTCGGGAGCCCGAGATGCGCGCCCTCGCCCGGGCGCTGAGCCGCGCCCTGCGGCTGGTACACTACGGAACGCCCAAGCTGGTGGTGCAGGCCCTGCCGCCCGAGCTGGTGGCGGGCGGCGACCGCGGGCTGTTCGAGGAGGTCCTGGCGCGCCACCGCAGGTCCCTGTACCCGCAGTCGGGCCGCATCGACCTGGCGGCGGTGCGGCGCGTGGCGGAGCTGCAGGAGCAGGCGGGCGTGCTCGCGAGGGCCGTGGATCCCACGGAGCTGGTGACCAACGCCATCGTGGAGGGGCTGTGAGCGCCCTGGCGGTGCGGGGTCTGCGGGTCCGCTACGGCGCGCACCGGGTGCTGGACGGGGTCGACCTGGAGGTGGAGCAGGGCGAGTTCGTGGGCCTGGTGGGGCCGTCGGGCTGCGGCAAGAGCACCCTGCTCCGGTGCGTGGCGGGCCTCGTGGAGCCTGAAGCAGGAGTGATCGAGGTGCTGGGCCGGCCCGTGCGCGGGCCCCAGCCGGAGGTGGGCATCCTGTTCCAGGACGACGCCTTGCTGCCGTGGAGGACCGCCGGGGAGAACGTGGCCTTGCCCTTGCGGTTCCGCGGGCGGTCGGGCCGGGAAGCCCGCGAAGAGGCGGAGGCTTGGCTAAAGCGGGTGGGCCTCGAGGGGTACGGGGACCACTACCCGTCGGAGCTGTCGGGCGGCATGCGCAAGCGGGTGGCCCTGGCGCAGGTGCTGGCCGCCCGCCCGCGGGTGCTGCTCATGGACGAGCCCTTCGCCAGCGTGGACGCCATCGTCCGGCACTTGCTGGAGGTGGACCTGCTGCGGCTGGTGGAGGAGGCGGGAACGTCCGTGCTGCTGGTGACCCACGAGCTGGAGGAAGCCATCAGCATGGCGGACCGCGTAGCGGTGCTGTCCGCGGGCCCTGCCGCGCGGATCGTGGACGTGTACCGGGTGCCCTTCGGCCGTCCCAGGGACCCCGTGGCGGTGCGGGCGGATCCCGGCTTCGGCCCCCTGGTGGAGACCGTGTGGCACACTTTGCGGGCGGAGGTGGCCCGCATGGGCTGGGAGCTCACCGCATGAGCCGGCTGGTGGCGGGCGTGCTGTTGCTCGGAAGCTGGGAGCTGGCCTCCCGGCTGCGGTGGCTGGACCCGTTCCTGTTCCCCTCGCCGAGCGCGGTGGGCTGGGTGCTGTACGAGCTGGCCCGTACGGGACAGGTCTGGGGGCACCTGAGGGTCACGGTGTGGGAAGCGGTGGCGGGCCTGGGGCTGGGTACCGCGGTGGGGGCGGTTCTGGGGTTGGTGTGCGCCACCTTCCGGCCCTTGGCGCAGGTGGTGGAGCCCGCCATGGCGCTGCTCAACGCCGTCCCCCGGGTGATCCTGGCACCCCTGTTCGTCATCTGGTTCGGCATCGGCGCGGCCTCCAAGGTGGCCCTGAGCTTCCTGCTGGTCATGGTGGTGATGTTCTTCGCCACGTACTCCGGCATCCGGGAGGTGGACCCCCGGTTGGTGGAGCGCATCCGCACCCTGGGCGGCGGACGGCGGGAGGTGGTGCGGGAGGTGCACGTCCCTTCCGTGACCGCCTGGGTGGCCAGCGGCCTGAAGGTGGCGGTGGGGTTCGCGTTTACCGGCGCGGTGGTGGGGGAGTTCGTGGCCTCCAGCCAGGGCCTGGGCTACCTCCTATCCTTCGCGCAGAGCACGTACAACGCGCCCCTCACCCTGGCCCTCATCGCTTTGGTGGTGGGGGTCATCCTCCTGCTGTTCTACGCCTTCGGGCGGCTGGAACGGTGGTGGCTGCGGTGGAAGCCGCAGTACCGAGGTGCCCGCCGCCCTGGCCCGCAGGCGGCGGGCCCTGCGGTTCAGCCTGCGGAGCAGTCGCCGTAGGAAAGGCGGGGGGCCGAACGCCCCCGCCACGGGCCGCGGCTCACGCCTGGACCGCCTGCTGGCCGCTGCGCAGGCCGAGGACGCCCGCCAGCAGCACCGCCAGCACCACGCCCCAGGCCAGCACCGGCTCCGCGGGCAACCGCAGCCCCAGCACAGGTTCCAGGGCGTACGCGCCCGGCCCCGCCAGGGCCACGGCCACGGCTGCCGCGCTGGCTATCAGCGGGTACTCATACCCGCCGTTCTGCACCCACAGCCCGTTCCGGGCGTGGACCAGCGCGATGGCCACGGCCATGACGGCCACCATCAGCACCGCGGCCACGGGCACCAGCAGGCCGAGGGCCAGCAGAGCACCGCCCACGAACTTTGCGAGCCCGGCCGCAAGCGCCCACAGCCGCCCGGGCCGCAGCCCGAGCTGCTCCATCCACGCCCCGGTCTTGCCGAGGCCGTCGCCGCCGAACCAGCCGAACAGCTTCTGGGCCCCGTGCCCGACGAACAGGAGCCCGAGGACGGCACGAGGGATCAACAAGCCCAGGTCCAGCATCGACCTCACCCCCTTTCGTCGTCACGGGTGGCGGGGTGGGAAGCACCGCCCCGCCGCGAGGATCAGGCGGCGAGTTCCACCGGGACCTTCTTGGGCAGCAACTTCTGCTCGACCGGGATCCGGATCTCCAGGATCCCGTCCCGCCACTGGGCCCGCGCCTGCGCGGCGTCCAGCCCGGCGGGAAGGGTCACGGTACGCTCAAACCGCCCGCTGGGAATGCCCAGGACCACCACGTCGTCCCGGGGCACGTCCAGCGCCTTCCGCTCCCCGCGGACCGTGAGGGTGTTCGGGCCCACCCGGATGTCCACGGCCTTCGGGTCCACCCCGGCCAGGTCCAGGCGGACCACGAAGTGGCCGTCGGCGAAGTAGGCGTCCATGGCGGGCACGAACGCCACGTCCGCGGTGCCGTGAAATGCCGGGCGGGTTATTCCCGCACCCTCCCGGGGCCCCGGGTGGGCGCGGGCCGCGGGGCGGGGGGCGTGTACGGGATGGGGGCGTACTCCACGGACGGCCTGCGGGGCCCGGCCTGGGGGTACAGGGCCATGAGGCGGTGGACCTCCTCGGGCATGTCCGTGCTCACCTTCAAGCCCAGCTCCCGGGCCTCCTCCACGGTGATGGGGTAGTCGTGGGTCCAGCGCCCGCAGCTGAGGGCTTCGGCCACGGCGTCCGCGCGCTCGGGGGGCATCTTGTCGGACAGCAGCTCCCGCACCGCGTGCCGCACCTGCCGCAGGGGCTTCTCCGCCACGTCCGCCAACATCACCGTCTGGTCGTCCACCTCGTTGATGTTCTTCCGCTCCAGGACCTTGAGCACGGACGCCGCGGGGTACTGGCCCAGCTGCGGGTCCACGGGGCCCAGCCCCGCGTGGGGGTCCATGACGATCTCGTCCGCGGCCAGGGCGATGAGGGTGCCGCCGGACATGGCGTAGTGGGGCACGAACACCGTGACCTTCCCCCGGTGGGCCTGCAGGGCCCTGGCGATCTGCTCCGCGGCCAGCACCAGCCCCCCAGGGGTGTGCAGGATGAGGTCGATGGGCATCTCCGGCGCGGTGAACCGCACCGCCCGCGGCACCGCCTCGGAGTCGTCGATGTCGATGTAGCGCACCAAGGGGAAGCCCAGCAGGCTCATGGTCTCCTGCCGGTGGATCATGGCGATGACCCGGGAGCCCCGGGCGCGCTCCAGCTGGTGGATCAGGCGCAGGCGGGCGGCCTCCAGCCACCGCCGCTGCAGGACCGGCTGCAGGGCGGAGGCGATGAAGAACAGCCACAGGATATCCAGAGCCGTCACGGTCCCTCCTCTGTCAAGTCGCAGGACTTGACGGACCCCGGAGGGCCCCGCACACTGGAGGCGGGAGGAGTATACCGCGGAGGGCGGGAGGATGAGCACGAGGGAGCGTTCCGCGCGGTTGGAGATCCATCCCGGAGCCGTGGTCCACGCCCCCGAGGGCGTGGCGGGCCGCGTAGCGGAGGTGGTGGTGAGCCCGCGGGAGCGCCGGGTGGTGGCCCTGGTGGTGGAGCTCGGCTCCGGCCGACCCGTGGTGGTGCCGGCGGAATCGGTGGAGGACGCCACGGAGGAGGCCGTGCGGGTGCGGGCCTCCGTGGCGGAGCTGGAGCGGCTGCCGGCCTGGCAGGCGGAGGCGCACGCGCCCGCGGCGCTGTCGTGGCCTGGGTGGAGGGCCCTGCGGCAGGGGGGTGCGTGGCTGCCCCTGCCGGGGTCGTTGCGGCGCATGGAGGGGCTGCAGCGGCAACTTTCGGGTCAAGCCGTAGTACGGCCGGAGGAGCCGTTCGCGATCATCCGGCGCGGGCAGCGGGTGGTGGCCAGCGACGGCGCCATCGGCCGCGTGGACCAAGTACTGGTGGACGCCGCCACGGGCCAGGTGAAGCACCTGGTGGTGCGTCAGGGGTTGCTGTTCTCCCGAGACGTGGCCGTCCCCGCGGACTGGGTGAGCACCATCGAGGACGGGGTGGTGGTGCTGGAGGCTTCCCGGGACGCGGTGGCGCGCCTGCCCGTGTGCCGGCCCGACGACGAGCTGGAGCGGGACGTGGAGGAAGCCCTGCAGCGGGAGGAGCTGTTGCGGGTCCTGGCGGTGCCCGTGCGGCCGGAGGTGGTCGACGGGGTGGTGCGGCTGCGGGGCCACGTGCACAGCCGGGCCCTGGCCGCGCGGGCGGAGGAGGTGGCGCGGTCGGTGCCGGGTGTGGTGGAGGTCTGCAACGAGCTGGTGGTGGACCACGAGCTGCTGCAACAGGTGGTGGCCTCCGTGCAGGCGGATCCGGCCACCCGGCACCTGGCGGGATACTCCCTGCGGGTGCGGGACGGGGTGGTGGAGCTTACGGGCAGTGTGCCTTCCCTGGAGGCGGCGCGGGCCCTGGAGCGGGCCATCGCCCGGGTGCCCGGGGTGCGGGGGATCGCCAACCACATGACGGGCCTGGACGTCCCGCCCACGTGGCGGCAGGTGGTGCAGCCGGAAGTGGGCCGACCAGTGTACGCCACGGACCAGGAGCTGGGCCGGGTGGAGGCGGTGGTGGTGGACCCCGACAACCGCCGGGTGCAGGCCGTGGTGGTGGCGGGCGAGTTCCCGGACGCGGGTGTGTTGCCCTTCGCCGCGGGACCCCTGTGGGAGCGCCGGGTGGTGATCCCCTTGGAGGACGTGGAGCGCGTAACCCCTGGGGGCGTGTTCCTGCGGGTTCACGCGGGTGAGGCCGCGGAGCGGCCGGACCTGCGCGAGGAGGACTACCCGCCCGCGCCGCCTTCATGGGTCCCGCCCTTCCCCTACGGGTCCGGGCAGGTCCGGTGGCCCGCGAAGACCGGATAGATGCACTGTCAAGAGACTTGACAATACCATTGTCAACCACGTAGCCTGGGGTCGGAAGCTGGCAGCGAGGGATTGAGCCGTGGCGGAGCGGACCTACCGGCGGGACGAGGTGCCGGTGTACGTGATCAGCGTGGCCGCGGAGCTGGCGGGGGTGCACCCCCGCACCCTCCGGATCTACGAGGCCAAGGGGCTGATCCGGCCCGCCCGGCGGAAGCACATCCGGCTGTTCAGCGAGCGGGACGTGCAGCGGGTGCGGCTGATCCAGTACCTGACCCAGGAGGTGGGGCTGAACCTGGCGGGGGTGCGGCTGTTCCTGGAGATCCAGGAACGCCACGAGGAGGTGGCGCAGTGGTTGCTGGAGCTTTGCGACACCCAAACGGAAAGGAGGGAGCGGCGATGAGCATCCTGCGGTGGGACCCCTTCGAGGAGCTGCGGGAGATGCAGCGGTCCTTGGACCGCCTGTTCGACGAGTTGTCGGGCCGGCGGCCGCTGCGGCGTCGGGAGGCGCGGGAGCCCGTGGTGTGGGAGCCCGCGGTGGAGGTGTACGAGACGGACCAGGAGGTGGTGGTCCGGGCGGAGCTGCCCGGCGTGGACCCTAAGAACGTGAACGTGACCGTGCAGGACAACACCGTGACCATCGAGGCGGAGGCCAAGGAGGAGCAGGAGGAGCGGGGTCGCACCTACCTGCGCCGGGAGCTGCGCTACGGCCAGTTCTGCCGGAGCCTGACGCTGCCCGCGGAGGTGCGGGCGGACGCGGCCAAGGCCACCTACCGCAACGGTGTGCTGGAGCTGCGCGTGCCCAAGAGCGAGCGCGCGAAGCCCAAGCAGGTGAAGGTGGAGGTGAGCTGACCAAGCACGCGGGGCGGCCCCGCCGCGGGGCCGCCCCGCGAGGGAGGGAGTGACATGGGCAGGGTTGTCGGCATCGATCTGGGTACCACCAACTCGGTCATCGCGGCCATGGTGGGTGGAGAGCCCGTGGTGATCCCCAACCGGGAGGGCAGCCGCCTCACCCCGTCCGTGGTGGCCTTCACCAAGACCGGGGAGCGCCTGGTGGGGCAGATGGCCAAGCGGCAGGCCATCCTCAACCCCGAGAACACCATCTACTCCATCAAGCGCTTCATGGGGCGCCGCTTCCACGAGGTGGAGACGGAGCGGAAGATGGTGCCCTACAAGGTGGTGGAGGGCCAGCACGGCATGGCGGTGGTGGACATCCCCGCCGCGGGCCGCACCTTCACCCCTGAGGAGATCTCCGCCATGATCCTCCAGAAGCTGAAGGAGGACGCGGAGGCTTACCTGGGGGAGAAGGTGGAGGCGGCGGTGATCACCGTGCCCGCGTACTTCAACGACGCCCAGCGCACCGCCACCAAGAACGCGGGGGAGATCGCGGGGCTCAAGGTGTTGCGGATCATCAACGAGCCCACCGCCGCCTGCCTGGCCTACGGGCTGGACAAGAAGGGCTCGGAGACGGTGCTGGTGTGGGACCTGGGAGGCGGGACCTTCGACGTCTCCGTCCTGGAGATCGGGGAAGGGGTGTTCCAGGTGCGGGCCACCGCGGGGGACACCCACCTGGGCGGGGACGACTGGGACGAGCGCATCGTGAACTGGCTGGCGGAGGAGTTCCGCAAGCAGCACGGCATCGACCTCCGCCAGGACCGGCAGGCCCTGCAGCGGCTGCGGGAGGCCGCGGAGCGGGCCAAGATCGAGCTCAGCGCCATGGTGCAGACCACCATCAACCTGCCCTTCATCACCGCGGACGCCACGGGGCCCAAGCACCTGGACATGGTGCTCACTCGGGCCAAGTTCGAGGAGCTCACCGCGGACCTGGTGGAGCGGTGCATCGGGCCCTTCCGTCAGGCCCTGCAGGACGCCAAGCTCAGCGAGCGGGACCTGCACGAGGTCATCCTGGTGGGCGGCAGCACCCGCATGCCCATGATCCAGGAGCTGGTGCGCCGGCTCACGGGGAAGGAGCCCAACAAGGAGGTCCACCCGGACGAGGTGGTGGCCGTGG
This sequence comes from uncultured bacterium, assembly GCA_964437095.1. Taxonomy (GTDB): domain Bacteria; phylum Sysuimicrobiota; class Sysuimicrobiia; order Sysuimicrobiales; family Sysuimicrobiaceae; genus Tepidifontimicrobium. The sequence goes on from CAYTFH010000002.1 coordinate 29,172, forward strand.
GCGCGGCCATCCAGGCGGGGGTGCTGGCGGGTGAGGTGCGGGACGTGGTGCTCCTGGACGTCACCCCCCTGTCCCTGGGCATCGAGACCCTGGGCGGGGTCATGACGGTCCTCATCCCGCGGAACACCACCATCCCCACCCGGAAGAGCGAGACCTTCACCACCGCGGAGGACGGCCAGACCCAGGTGGAGATCCACGTGCTGCAGGGCGAGCGGCCCATGGCCCGGGACAACCGCACCCTGGGCCGGTTCATCCTGGACGGCATCCCGCCCGCGCCGCGGGGGGTGCCCAAGATCGAGGTCACCTTCGACATCGACGCCAACGGCATCCTGGCGGTGTCCGCCAAGGACCTGGCCACGGGCCGCGAGCAGTCCATCAAGATCACCGGCACCTCCACCCTCACCCGGGAGGAGGTGGAGCGGATGATCAAGGAGGCGGAGGCCCACGCGGAGGAGGACCGCCGCAAGCGCGAAGAGGCGGAGATCCTCAACCGCGGGGACAGCCTGGCCTACCAGACGGAGCGGCTGCTGCGGGACCAGGCCAAGGGCGTGTCGGAAGCCGAGCGGCGGGAGCTGGAGCAGAAGGTGGCGGAGCTCCGGCAGGCGGTGCAGGCCCGGGACGTCCAGCGGGTGCGGCAGCTGTCGGAGGAGGTGCAGCGCCTCACCTACAAGCTCAGTGAGCTGCTGTACCGCGGTGCGGCCAGTGGGGCCAGCACCGGCGGCGGTCAGAGCAAGGGGGACGGGGAGGTCATCGACGCGGACTACAAGCCCAGCGACTAGCTGGGGAGGTCACGGGCCATGTGGGAGGAGCGTCCGGAGCGGGAAGGCACCGAGCCGGAAGCCGCAGGGCAGGCCACTCCCGCGGAGGCCGAGGCTCCGGAGCAGGCCGCCGCGGAGCCGCAGCCCGTGGTGGTGACCCAGGAGGAGCTGGCGGCCCTCCGGGAGGAGGTGGAGCGCTACCGCCAGGAGGCGGAGCGCAACTGGCAGCAGTTCCTGCACGCGGCCGCGGACCTGGAGAACTACAAGAAGGCCGCGGCCCGCATGCAGCAGGACGCGGTGGACCGCACCCGGCGGCAGATGCTGTTGGTGCTCCTCGGGGCGGTGGACGACCTGGAGCGGGCCATCGCCTACGCGGAGCGCGGGGCGGAGCACGAGGCCGTGGCGGGGATCCTGGAGGGTCTGCGCATCACCCACCGGTCCCTGCTGGACCAGCTCCGGGCCCTGGGCGTGGAGCGCATGGAGGTGGCGGGCGAGCGGTTCGACCCCGCCCACCACGAGGCGGTGGAGGTGACCCCCGCGGAGGAGGCGGGGGTGGAGCCGGGCACGGTGCTGGAGGCCGTGCAGCCCGGCTACGTCCTGGACGGTCGGGTCCTGCGCCCCGCACGGGTGCGGGTGGCCCAGTGACGGTGCGGGCGGGCCGGTGAGGGAGCCATGGAGTTCAAGGACTACTACCGGATCCTGGGGGTGGATCGCAAGGCCGACAGCAAGGCCATCGGGGAGGCTTTCCGTCGGCTCGCCCGGCAGTACCACCCGGACGTGAACAAGGACCCCCAGGCCGCGGAGAAGTTCAAGGAGATCAACGAGGCCTACCAGGTCCTCAGCGACCCGGAAAAGCGCGCCCGCTACGACCAGATGCTGGAGCTGCGGGAGCGCGGGATGCCCTGGGAGCAGGTGTTCACCCGACCGGGGACGGGCCGCACCGCGGAGTGGACGTGGTTCGGGGAGCCCCAGGATTTGTTCGGCGGGTTCTCCGACTTCTTCCGCCGGTTCTTCGCAGACCTGGGAGGCCCCTTCGAGGCGGAAGGGCTGTGGGGCCAGCAGCCCCTCACCGCCACCGCGGAGATCAGCCTGGAGGAGGCCTTCCGCGGCACCGAGCGGGAGCTGGTGGTGCGCAACGGGTTCCCGCGGCGCGTAACGGTGCGGATCCCACCCGGGGTCCACACAGGCCAGAAGGTGCGGGTGCGGGGTGCGGGCGGGGACGTGTACGTGGAAGTCCGGGTGCAGCCCCACCCGGTGTTCTCCCGGGAGGGCGACGACCTGGTGTGCGAGATCCCCATCTGCCTCACGGAGGCCCTGCTGGGCGCGGAGATCGAGGTCCCCACCCTGGAGGGCAAGGTGAAGGTGCGGGTCCCGCCCGAGACCCAGCAGGGGCAGGTGTTGAGGCTGCGGGGCCTGGGGATGCCGAAGCTGCGGGGCTCCGGGCGCGGGGACCTGCTGGTCCGGCTGCGGGTGGTGCTGCCGCGGGGGTTGAGCGTGGAGGAGCGGCGGTTGGTGGAGCAGCTGGCCAAGCTCCGGCGCGAGAACCCGCGGGCTGCCATGGGGCTCAAGTAAGGCGTGGAATGGGGAGGAGACCGATGCGGTGGGACAAGCTGACGGAGAAGTCGCAGGAAGCCCTGGCGCGGGCCCAGGAGCTGGCCCGGGAGCGCGGCCACCCGCAGGTGGACACCGAGCACCTGCTGGCGGCCCTCCTGGACCAGGCGGACGGGGTGGTCCCGCAGGTGCTGCAGAAGGCGGGGGCGTCCGTGGCCCGCATCCGCCAGCAGGTGGGCCAGGCCCTGGCGGCCCTGCCCCAGGTGCACGGTGCGGCGGAGCTGTACGTGGCCCCGGGCCTGCGGCGTGTGTGGGACGCGGCGGAGCAGGAAGCCCAGCGGATGCAGGACGAGTACACCAGCACGGAGCACTTCCTCCTGGCCATGGCCGACGCCCCCCAGACGGGCGCCGGCCGGGTGCTGCAGCAGAACGGGGTCACCAAGGAGGCGGTGCTGCGGGCCCTGTCGGAGGTCCGGGGTTGGGTGCGGGTCACCGACCCCCGGCCGGAGGCCAAGTACCAGGTCCTGGAGCGCTACGGCCGGGACCTCACGGAGCTGGCGCGGGCCGGCAAGCTGGACCCCGTGATCGGGCGGGACGAGGAGATCCGGCGGGTGATCCACGTCCTCAGCCGCCGCACCAAGAACAACCCCGTGCTCATCGGCGAGCCGGGGGTGGGCAAGACGGCCATCGTGGAGGGGCTGGCGCAGCGGATCGTGCGCGGGGACGTGCCCGAGCAGCTGAAGCACAAGCGGGTCTTCCAGCTGGACATGGGGGCGTTGGTGGCGGGGACCAAGTACCGGGGCGAGTTCGAGGAGCGGCTGAAGGCGGTCCTCAAGGAGATCGCGGACAGCCACGGGGAGATCATCCTGTTCATCGACGAGATCCACACCGTGGTGGGCGCGGGGGCCGCGGAGGGGGCCGCCATGGACGCCGCCAACATCCTCAAGCCCATGCTGGCCCGGGGGGAGCTGCACTGCATCGGCGCCACCACCCTGGACGAGTACCGCAAGCACATCGAGAAGGACCCGGCCCTGGAGCGCCGGTTCCAGCCCGTGTACGTGGGCGAGCCGTCGGTGGAGGATACCATCTCCATCCTCCGGGGCCTCAAGGAGAAGTACGAGGTCCACCACGGGGTGCGGATCACGGACGCCGCGGTGATCGCCGCCGCCACCCTGTCCAGCCGCTACATCAGCGACCGCTTCCTGCCCGACAAGGCCATCGACCTCATCGACGAGGCCGCGGCCAAGCTCCGCATGGAGATCGACAGCAAACCCGCGGAGCTGGACGAGATCGACCGCCGCATCATGCAGCTGGAGATCGAACGCGAGGCGCTGCGCAGGGAGACCGATCCCGCCGCCCAGGAGCGGCTGGCGAAGCTGGAGCAGGAGCTGGAGCGGCTGCTCCGGGACAGCGAGGCCCTGCGGCAGCGGTGGGACCGGGAGAAGCAGATCGTCCAGCGGATCCGGCAGATCAAGGCGGACATCGACCGCACCAAGGTGGAGCTGGAGCAGGCGGAGCGGGTGGCGGACCTGGAGCGGGCGGCCCGGTTGCGGTACGGGACCCTGCCCGAGCTGCACAAGCAGCTGGGCGCGGCCGAGGCGGAGCTGCGGGCCCTGGGCCCGCACCGCCTGCTGAAGGAGGAGGTGGACGCGGAGGACATCGCGGAGGTGGTGAGCAAGTGGACCGGCATCCCGGTGACCAAGCTGCTGGAGGGCGAGATGCAGAAGCTCCTGCAGCTGGAGGACCGGCTCCACCAGCGGGTGGTGGGGCAGGACGAGGCGGTCCAGGCGGTGGCGGACGCCATCCGCCGGGCTCGGGCGGGGCTGAAGGACCCCAAGCGGCCCATCGGCGCCTTCCTGTTCCTGGGCCCCACGGGGGTGGGCAAGACGGAGCTGGCCCGCGCCCTGGCGGAGGTGCTGTTCGACTCCGAGGACGCCATGGTGCGCATCGACATGTCCGAGTACCAGGAGAAGCACACGGTCTCCCGGCTGGTGGGCGCGCCTCCCGGCTACGTGGGCTACGAGGAGGGCGGGCAGCTCACGGAGGCCGTGCGGCGCCGGCCCTACCGGGTGGTGCTGTTCGATGAGGTGGAGAAGGCGCACCCGGACGTGCTCAACGTGCTCCTGCAGGTGATGGAGGACGGGCGGCTCACGGACGCCCAGGGCCGCACCGTGGACTTCAAGAACACCGTCCTCATCCTCACCAGCAACGTGGGCAGCCAGCACCTCCAGCACCTGGACCCCGAGGACCCCGCGGCCTTCGAGCTGGCCAAGGTGTACGTGCTGGACGAGCTGCGCCGGACCTTCCGGCCGGAGTTCCTCAACCGCCTGGACGAGATCATCGTGTTCCGGCCCCTGTCCCGGGCCCAGCTGGAGCGCATCGTAGACCTGCAGCTGGCGTACCTGGAGCGGCGGCTGGCGGACCTGAAGATCCGGGTGGAGGTGACCCCGGAGGCGCGGGAGTGGGTGGCCCGGGAGGGCTACAGCCCCGACTACGGTGCGCGGCCCCTGCGGCGCCTGATCCAGCGGACGGTGGAGAACACGCTGAGCCGCATGGTCCTGCGGGGCGAGCTGCGGGAAGGAGACGTGGCCGTGGTCACGGTGCGCGGCGGGGCTATCGCCGTGGAACGCCAACAGCCCGTGCCCGCGTGAGCCCCGGGGCTGCTCAGCCGTACCCGAGCTCCTCCAGGCGGTCCTCGTCCAGGCCGAAGTAGTGGCCCAGCTCGTGCAGCACGGTCCTGCGGATCTCCTCCCGCAGGCCGTCCTCGCTGTCGTAGGCGTCCTCCAGGGGCCCCTGGAAGAGGGTGATGCGGTCCGGCAGCAGGGGAGGCTCGATGCCGCGCTCCGGCAGGGGTGTGCCCTCGTACAGGCCGAACAGCACCCCGTCCTCGGGCAGGCCCACGGACGCCAGCTGTTCGGGGGTGGGCCAGTCCTCCACCACCACGTGCACGTTCTGGAGGGCGCGGCGGAACGGCTCGGGCACCTCCGCCAGGGCCTCTTCCACCAGTCGCCGGAAGCGCCTGCGGCTGAGGCGCACGGTGACCCCCTTCACGGCCGCGCCTCAGCCCGCAAGGCGGCCGCGGGCACGGGCAGCCCGCAGCCCCGGAGCCGCTCCAGCCGGCCGTACAGATCCTCCAGGCTGTCCGCGCACACGGTCACGTGGCCCACCTTGCGCCCCGGCCGCACCGCCTTCCCGTACCAGTGGAAGTGGGTACCGGGGACCCGGAGGATGGGGGAGGGATCGGGGCGCTCGCCGATGAGGTTCACCATGGCGCAGCAGGTCCAGGGCCGGGTGGAACCCAAGGGGAGGCCCGCCACCGCCCGCACGTGGTTGGCGAACTGGCTGGTCTGGGTGCCCTCGATGGTCCAGTGGCCGGAGTTGTGCACCCGGGGCGCCATCTCGTTGGCCAGGAGTCCTGCGTCCGTTTCGAACAGCTCCAGGCAGAGGACGCCCACGTAGTCGAGGGCCTCCAGGGCACGCCGGGCGTACGCTTCCGCCGCCTCCGCCACACCTGCGGGGAGCTCTGGCGCCGGAGCCAGGGACAGGCGCAGGATCCCGCCTTCGTGGTGGTTCTCCACCACGGGGTAGCAGGCCACGTCGCCCGAGGCGCCGCGCACGGCCAGGACAGACAGCTCCCTGCGGAAGGCCACGAACTCCTCCACCACGAGAGGCCGGCCGCCCAGGACCTGCCACGCCGCGTCCACCTCCTGGGGCCGTTGCACCACCCGCTGCCCCTTCCCGTCGTAGCCCAGACTGCGGGTCTTCACCACGGCGGGCAGGCCCACCTGTTGCACCGCCTCGCGCAGGTCTTCCAGGGAGTCGACGGGCGAAAACCTTGCGGTGGGGATCCCCAGGGAACGGAAGAACCGCTTCTCTGCCAGCCGGTCCTGCGCCACCTCCAGAGCCCTGGGGGGTGGGTGGACGGGGAGCCTGCGGGCCAGCTGCACAGCCGTCTCCACGGGCACGTTCTCGAACTCGTACGTGACCCGGTGGCAGGTGCTCGCCAGCTCCTCCAGCGCCCGGGGGTCGCCGAACTCCGCCCGCAGGTGCAGCCCCACCGCGGCGGCACACGGGTCCTCCGCGGGATCCAGGTACGTGAACTGCAGGCCCAGGGGCAACCCCGCGAGACCCAGCATGCGGCCCAGCTGGCCGCCGCCCAGCACCCCGATCCTCACGGCGCCTCCCGCGGGTCCGGGTGGTCCAGCACCGCCTGGGTCTGGGCCGCCCGGTACCGGCGCAACGCCTCCCGGATGTGCGGGTACTTGTTGCCGAGGATGCTCGCCGCGAGCAACGCCGCGTTCACCGCACCCGCGCGGCCGATGGCCAAGGTCCCCACGGGGACCCCCGCGGGCATCTGGACGATGGACAGCAAGGAGTCCAGGCCCCGCAGGGCCTGGGACTCCACGGGTACGCCCAGCACGGGCAGGACCGTCTTCGCCGCGGTCATCCCGGGTAGGTGGGCGGCCCCTCCTGCGCCCGCGATGATGACCTCCAGACCCCGGGCCTCCGCGGACTGCGCGTACTCGTACAGCAGGTCCGGGGTTCGGTGGGCGGACACCACCCGCACCTCGTAGGGAACGCCCAGCTGCTCCAGGGTGTCCGCGGCGTGGCGCAGGGTCTCCCAGTCCGACCGGGACCCCATGATGACACCCACCAGAGGCTGCATCAAGGGGATTGTAGCGCAGCCATCAGGCGGGTTTGCGGGCCCGCACGGTCACGGACTGCACGGGCACCGCCCAGGGGTCCCCGCACCCGGCGTCCGCCACCTCCAGCACCTCCACGTCCTGAAAGCCCGCGGTTTCCAGCAGCTGGAGGTACTCCTCCCTCGGTGGTGCGCCGGCCACGCACGCGCTCCACGCCTGGGGGTCCTCCGCCAGGTGAGGCGGGAGGGGGCCTGCGGCCACCACGTCGGAGACCACCAGCCGTCCTCCCGGTTTCAGCACCCGGTAGGCCTCCCGGAAGGCCCGGGGCTTGTCCGGCACGAGGTTCAGCACGCAGTTGCTCACCACCACGTCCGCGAAGCCGTCCGGCAGCGGCAGCGCCTCCAGGTCGCCCAGCACGAACCGGGCGTTGTGCACGCCCAGGACCGCGGCGTTGCGCCGCGCCAGGGCCACCATTTCCGGGGTCATGTCCACGCCCACGGCGCGTCCCTCCGGTCCGACCCGGGAAGCGGCCCGCAGGACGTCCAGGCCTGCGCCGCTCCCGAGGTCCACCACCACCTCTCCCGGCCGGAGGTCGGCGTGCGGGACGGGGCTACCGCAGCCCAGGGATGGACCCACTGCGCCCGCCGGCTGCGGCCCGGCGCGCTCACACTCGCAGCCGCAGCCCGTCGCCCCGCGAGCCACCCCACCGTAGTACTCGCGGACCTGCTCCTTGATGCGGCCGGCGTCCACTACCCACCTCCTCCAACGGTTCTCGGACACCCTCCGAAGGAGAATCCACGTTCTTCGATGGGAAGCGAACGCACCATGAGCCGGGCGCTTTCGGGACAGGCGCCCTGGAACTCCGCGGAGGCGCCAAGGCGCGGGTCGGCCTGGGAGCGGGGGACCTCCCGGAAGCCGAAGTACCTGTGGAAGTACGCCGCCGCGGTCTCCGTGAGCAGGTACGCGTGCCGGGCTCCCTGTCGGGCGGCTTCGGACAGGGCGGCATGACAGAGACGCCGGGCCACGCCCTGGCCCCGGTGCGCGGGGTCGGTGGCCACCGACCGCAGGAGGGCCACCTGGCCGTACACCTCCACGCCTGCGGTCCCCACCACCGCACCTTGGTGCTCGGCCACCCAGAAGCCCGCCAGGTGCTCGCGCACGCCCGCCCCCGGCAGGCCACACCGCGCCAGCAGGTCGAGGATGGCGCCTTCGTCGGTGGCCGTGGCGCGTCGCAGGATCATCTGTGCCCCCTACAGCAGGTCCACCAGCTCGGCCACGGCCCGTTTCAGGCCTGGCCTCCGGATCCGGTAGTACACCCACGTCCCGCGGCGCTCCGCTTCCACGAGCCCCGCCTCCCGCAGCACCTTGAGGTGGTGGGACACCGTGGGCTGCGCCAGGGACAGCGCCTCCTGCAGCTCGCACACGCACAGGGGGCCGTGACGCGCCAGCAGCCGCAGCGCCACCACCCGTGCGGGCTCGGCCAGGGCCGCCAGCACGGACGCCGTGGCCTCGGCCCGCCGGCGGTCGTCTTCCAGCACCGGAGGCGGAGTACAGCCGCCCGCGGAGGGCACCCCGTCCGGGTGGGTGGGTCTCGCCAACGTCCGCACGCCCCCAGGCTAGCAATTGAATCGAATACTGTCAATGTATCGCGGGGCTACGGGTCGGCCTCGTCTCTAGAGGGCCCGGGTGGCGCCGCGGCCCAGCACCACCAGGCCGGAGGGGTCCACGTGGTACCGGCGGGCGTCCTCCTCCAGGTCGAACCCGATGACGGTGCCGGGCTCCAGGGTGTTGAACCGGTCCACCACCACGCGGCGCAGCCGCACCCCGGGCCGCAGCACGCAGTAGTCCATGACCACGGACTCCTCCACCTCCACGTCCTCCTCCACCCGGACCTCCCGGCCCAGCACGGACCGGACCACCCGCCCGCCGTGGATCACGCACCCCTCGCCGATCAGGGAGTCCCGGACCTCCCCGAACACGATGCGGGCGGAGGGACCCGCGTAGGGAGCTCCCTTGATGGGCCACAGGTGGTTGGACAGGTCGAACCGGGGCTGCGGGCCCAGCAGGTCCATGTGGGCCCGCCAGTACGCCTCCAGGGTCCCCACGTCCCGCCAGTACCCGGGCTCTTCGTAGGGCTTGACGCCGGGGATCCGGTTGGTGTGGAAGTCGTACGCGAACACCCGGTGTCGGGACACCAGGGCGGGCAGGATGCTGCGGCCGAAGTCGTGCGCCGTGTCCTTCGAGGCGTCCTCCACCACGGCGTCCACCAGCAGCCTGGCGTCGAACAGGTAGTTCCCCATGGAGGCCAGGGCGAACCCCGGCCGGCCCGGCATGGGCCGGGGCCGGGCGGGCTTCTCTTCAAATCCGCGCACGCGTCCGTCGGGGTCCGTCTCCAGCACGCCCATGCGGCTGGCCTCCTCCACGGGCACGGGCAGGGCGGCCACGGTGACCTCCGCCTCGCGCTCCAGGTGGAATTCCACCATCTGGGAGACGTCCATGCGGTAGATGTGGTCGGCCCCGAACACCGCCACCAGGGCCGGGCCGAAGTCGCGGATGAGGTTCAGGTTCTGGTACACCGCGTCCGCGGTGCCCCGGTACCAAGAGTCCCCCCAGCGCATCTGCGGAGGGACCACCAGGACGAAGTGGTCCTCGTGCAGGCCGCTGGCCCGCCAGGCGTGGCGCAGGTGGTCGATGAGGGACTGGGACTTGTACTGCACCAGGATGTACAGGGAGAACACGTTGGAGTTCACCAGGTTGCTCAGCACGAAGTCCACGATGCGGTACTTGCCCCCGAAGGGCACCGCGGGCTTGCTGCGGTCCCGGGTCAGGGGGTGTAGGCGCTCACCGCGGCCCCCCGCCAGCACCAGGCCCAGCGTGCGCCTGCGACCACCGGGAGACGGCCGGTCTCCGCTGTTGGACATGGCTCACCCCGCGTCACCATCATACGGGCCAGGGACTGCCGGAAAGGCCCTGGACGGGGATCCCGGCCGCCTCCAGGGCTTCGCGCAACCGCCACCGCAGCTCCCGCTCCGCCTGGGCCCGGTGGGCGGGCAGGACGGGGACGGCCACGCGGACGGTGGCGCCGGCGGGGGTGAGCTCCACCAGGGAATCCACCTCCACGGGACCCGCGGTCCAGTCCGGGTGCTGCGCGGCCCACGTCCCCGCCACCTCCTGGCAGACCCGGGCCGCGCTACTAAGGTCCGCGGTGGCAGCTACGGTGACGGACACCACCGCCCGCAGGTGCCCCCGGCTCAGGTTGGCGAAGCGGGTGATCTCGCCGTTGGGGATGGTGACCAGCTCCCCCGTGTACCGGCGGATCTGGGTGTTGCGGAGGGTGATCTGCTCCACCTGCCCTACCTCACCGCCCACCGCCACCACGTCGCCCACCTGCAGCGCCCCGTCCAGGATGAGGAAGAAGCCGGACAGGCTGTCCCGCACCAGGGTCTGCGCCCCGAGACCCACCGCCAGTCCTGCGATCCCCGCGCTGGCGATGACCGCGGCGGCGTCCACGTTCATCTGCCGCAGGATCATCACTAGGGCCACGAAGTACACCGCGTAGCGCACCGCGCTGTGGGCCAGGGAGGCCAGGGTGCGCGCCCGAGCGAGCCGCGCCTCGTAGTCCCGAACCCCCGGGAGAGGCTGCAGCAGCCGGTCCACGGCCCTGCGCGACCCGGTCACCACCAGCCACGCTCCCAAGGCGATGGCCACCGACGCCAGGAGGCTGCGCAGCGCCGCCGCCAGGCGGGCGGCGGAGGCCAGGTCCTGGAACACTTCCCGCAACACCTCCATCAGATCTCCCCCCGCGCGCGGCGGACGGCCAGGTCGATGAGCAGGGCCGCAGACCATCCGAAGCCGGGAGCCGCGCGGGTGCCGGGCTGGCCCGTCTCCGGGTTGTAGTACTCCCGGAGGTCGGGGGATTGGGCCAGCATCTCCAGGGTACGGTCGCACAGCTCCCTGGCTCGGTGGCGCTGCCCGCAGCGCAGCAAGCCGTCCACCAACAGGTAGTTCACGTTCACCCAAACCGGGCCGCGCCACATGCGGTCGGGGTCATATGCGGGGTCGGAGCGGGCCACGGTGGGGACGGGGTACGGTGCCCAGAAGGCCTCCGGGTCCTCCAGGCGATCCAGCAGGGCGCCCTGGACCGCGGGCGGGAGCCGCCCCGTGAGCAGGGGCAGCAAGCTCACCACCGTGAGGCTCGGTACCCGTTCGTGGCCACCGGGGACCATGCGCTGCGCCCAGAACAGGCCGGAGCGCGGGTCGTACAGGTGGTCCAGCAGGGCCTGCGCCAAGCGGTCCGCCTGCCGGCGCCAGGCTTGAGCGTCCTCCATCAAACCCAGGACCTCCGCCATGCGCCCCAGGGCCTCGGCCTGCAGGCACAGGTACGTGTTCAGGTCCGGCGACTCCACGGGCATGCCAAAGTCCCAGAGCGGGCTGTCGTCCAGCCCGGACGAGAACGGGTGGTCGTACTGGCACACCCCATCCCCGTCCCGGTCGCAGCGTTCCAGCCACCAGGCCTGCCAACGGCTCAGGGGCTCGTACATCTCGTCCAGGAAGTCCGCGTCCTGGGTGGCCTCGTACACCCGCCACAGGCACCACCCCGCCACGGGCGGCTTGGTGACGGAGGCGTCCACGGGGTAGCCCATGCGCTCCACCACGCCCTCGTCGAACACACAGTCGGGCACCATCCCGTCGGGCCGCTGGTGGTCGAACAGGACCCGGAACTGGTCGTGGGCCAGCTGTGGGTCCACGTGCCGGTACGCCAGGGCGTGGAAGAAGGCGTCCCACTGCCACAGCCCCACGTAGTGCACCTTGGACGGCACCATGGCCTCCCGCGTCACGTAGAACCGGCTGCTGATGAGCCCGGCCCGCATCAGGTACCACGCGTACAGATACGCCGGCCGGAGTCCCGGCAGCGCTGCGGGGATCCGGTCGAACCACTCCCGCCACCGCTGCTCCGCGGCCTCGAAGACACCCGAGGGCTGGATACGGCGGTCAAAGCCCAGGCGCGGGGTGACGTTGAGGGTGAACAGGGGATCCGGGTGGTGGCCTACCACCACGGTGACCTGCCACTGGCCGGAATCCGTGGCCGCGGCCTCGTTGCGGAGCACGGGGGCGTTGGTGGTGTACGCCACGTTGCGGATCCCCCGGGCGCGACCTCCCCGCCGGTCGGGGGTCAGGCTGTCGGCCCGGACCACGAACCGGATCCCCCAGGGGCCCGGAGGGGGCCTTAAAGCCAGCAGCTCGGGGGTGGCGAAGCACAGCTGGAAGGACCCGAGGGGAGTGCGGAACACCAGCTTGTGCGGGTAGCAGCTCAGGTCCCACCGGAGCGGGTTGCCCTGGCCGTCCAGCAGCTCCACCTCCTTCACCAGCGGCGGCCGCACCCGGTACGTGCCCTCCGTGTACTCCAGCTTCGGCCACCGCTCGCACACCCGCACGTACAGCCGCGGCCGGTCCGGCTCCCGGAACACCAGGATGCGGCTGCCGCGGTCCGTGAAGGGCACCACGGTGGGGTCCAGGCGGGAGCCCACCACCTCCAAGGGGTCGGCTTCAGGCATGGGAAGGTCCCCCGGAGGCCAGCAGGGCCGCGCGGCGGGCACGGTACTCGGGCACGGTGAGCACGGGCGGGCGCTCCACCTCCACCACCTCCCGCTCCTCCAGGAACAACTGGCCCAGCTCGTGGCGGATGAGCTTCATGGTGCGGGACGCGGAGTCCAACAGGGGCGTGCCGATCCGGTCCTCCAGCCGCCGCGCCACCACCTGGACGATCTGGAACGCCATGAGGGACAGGCTCTGGAGGGACTGGTTGCGGTGGATGCGCTGCTCCAGGTCCACCTGTCCGATGGCGTGCAGCCCGAACCGGCTCAACAGGTCGATGAGCATGCCGGTCTCCACCCCGTAGCCGGTGAAGAAGGGGATCTGCTCCAGGGCCTCCCTCCGTCCCGCGTACTCACCCGCCAGGGGCTGGATGAGGCCGGACAGTTCCGGGAAGAACAGGTTGAACAGCGGGCGCGCCACCAGCTCCGTCACCCGGCCGCCGCCGGTCTCGTACAGCCGGTCCCCGATCTGCACGGGCCGTCGGTAGTACCCTTTGACGAACAGGATGCGCTCCTCCCGGAGCAGGGGGCCCACCAGGCCGTACACGAACTTGGGGTGCATGTTGCGGATGTCCGTGTCCACCCACACCACCACGTCCCCCCGCACCACGTACAGGCTCTTCCACAGGGCCTCCCCCTTGCCCCGGTAGGAGCCCAGGTGGGGCAGGATCTCCCGGTGGCGGTACACGGGGATCCCTTCCGCCTCCGCGATCCCCCGGGTGCGGTCGGTGGAGTCGCTGTCGATGAGGACCATCTCGTCCAGGAGGGGTACCTCCCGCATGAGGCGGTCCCGCAGTACCCGGATCACGCTCCCGACGGTCTCCTCCTCGTTGAGGGCGGGCAGGGCCAAGCTGATGGTCCAGCCGCGGCGCCGCTTGAGCTCCACCAGGTGGTCCAGGTCCTCGAACTCCCGGGCGTGGAAGGTGTTCTCCGCGAACCACTTCTCCACTTCCGGCCGCGACCACCGGGCCGGGGCGGTGGCGTGCTCCTGTAGCCACACCTGCACCGACCGGCCGGTGCGGACCACCACCAGCGGGGCGATGGCGCGCAGGGGAGGTTGCACCGCGGGCCGCGCGGGGTCCGCGGTGGCGCCCACCACCACCGCGGTGTAGCGGGGGGCCTCCTGGGCGATGACGTGGGCGGCGCTGCCCGTGGCGATGCGCTTCCGCACCCCCTGCTCCGCCCGCTGCATCACCACCAGGTACGGCCGCTCCTCCCGCCAACGGTCCCGCTCCGGGATGTCCTCCCGGAACACGTGCAGGGCGGTGACCTCACCTCCCGCGGCCTCTGCCAGGGCCTGCGCCACCCGCAGGGCCAGCTCCGCGTTGGGCCCGCCCCGCACGCCCACCAGGACCCGCGAGAAGTCCTGGGGAGCCAGGGGCGGGGCCAGGACCACGTCGCACGGAGCCGTCCTCAGCAGGTCGTCCACCCGCAGGCCGAACACGGGCTCCTCCAGGGAGCCCGGGCGCAGGACCACCAGGAGCTCTGCCGCCTCCTCCCGGCACGCGGAGGTCACTTCCCGCCAGGAGTCGTGGCCCGCCCGAACCAGCACCCGCACCGCCTCGGCCCCAGGCCGGCTCCGGGCCGCCCGCTCCAGGTCCTCCCTGGCCCGCTGTGCCGCGGTGGCCGCGGTGCTCAGGGGCTCGTCGGGGGGGACGGGCACGGGGTACAGGAGCACCGGGTCGGCGCCCCACGCCCGCGCCAGGGGCAGGAGGAGCTCTAGGACTCCGGCCGCGCGCTCCGGCTGGGTGAGGGTTGCCAGGACCGTACGCTTCATGCAAGGGCAGTTTACCGCCCTGCCGCGGTGGGCACGAGCCGACAGGTGTTGATCGACCCGGCCCCGAAGATAACGGAGTCATGAGCTACGTGCTGGACGACCCGCACCGCCGGAAGGCCTTGGACCCCCAGGACATGGTGGGCCTGGTGTTGCGCACCCCGGAGTTCCTGCAGGAGGGGTGGAAGTTGGGGAGTGCGCTCCCGATCCCCGACCCGGAACCGCCCCGGCACCTCCTGGTCCTCGGCATGGGCGGATCGGGCATCGGGGGCGACCTGTTGCGGGGGCTCCTGTACGGCCGGGCCCGGTTCCCCGTGACCGTGGTCAAGGACTACTCCCTGCCCGCGTGGGTGGGGCCGGGGGCGATGGCCTTCGCATGCTCGTACTCGGGCAACACGGAGGAGACCCTGAGCGCGTACCAGCTGGCCCGTGCCGCGGGCGCGCGGTGCGTGGCGGTCACCTCCGGGGGCAAGCTGGCGGAGCGCGCGGCGCGGGACGGAGTCCCGTGGGTGAGAGTCCCCCCGGGGCTTCCACCGAGGGCGGCTCTGGGCTACCTGCTGGGTCCCATGCTGGCGGTGGTGCACCGTTGGGGCTGGGTGGACGGCCTGCAGCAGGAGGTGGAGGAGGCGGTCCCCCTGCTCCAGGAGCTGGCGCGACGGTGGGGCCCGGAGGTGGCCACCCCGGACAACCCGGCCAAGCAGCTGGCCCGGGACCTGGTGGCGCGGGTGCCCGTGGTGTACGCGGCGTCGCGCCTGTCGGAGGCGGCGGCCCTGCGGTGGAAGACCCAGCTGAACGAGAACAGCAAGGTGTACGCCACGTGGAACGCCTTCCCGGAGCTCAACCACAACGAGACCGTGGGCTGGGCGCTGGCGGGACAGCCGGAAGGGCTGCTGGCGGTGGTGGTGCTCCGGGACCCGGACGACCCGCCGAGGCTGGTCCGGCGGGTGGAGGTGACCCGGGAGTTGGCGTTCGGTCCGGCGGCCGCCGTCCACGAGGTGCGGGCGACCGGGCGGGCCCCGTTGAGCCGGGTCCTGTCCCTCGTCTTGTTCGGGGATCTGGTGAGCGTGTATCTTGCATACTTGAGCGAGGTGGACCCCACCCCCGTGACGGTGATCGACGAGCTCAAGCGTCGCCTGGAGAGCCGGTAGGGCGAGGAGGCGGACAGCGGATGGCGCGGGTGTACCTGGAGAACGTGACCAAGCGGTTCGGGAACGTGGTGGCGGTGAACCGGGTGACCCTGGAGATCCCGGACCGGCAGTTCACGGTCCTGGTGGGCCCCTCCGGGTGCGGCAAGACCACCTGCCTGCGCCTCATCGCGGGGTTGGAGGAGGTGACGGAGGGGAACGTCTACATCGGCGACCGCCTGGTGAACGACGTGCCCCCCAAGGACCGGGACATCGCCATGGTGTTCCAGAACTACGCCCTGTACCCCCACATGACGGTGTACGAGAACATGGCCTTCGGCCTGCGGCTGCGGAAGTACCCCAAGTCGGAGATCGACCGCCGGGTGCGGGAGGCCGCGGCCATGCTGGGCATCGAGAACCTCCTGGACCGCAAGCCCCGGCAGCTGTCGGGGGGCCAGCGGCAGCGGGTGGCGGTGGGGCGGGCCATCGTGCGGGAGCCCCAGGTGTTCCTCATGGACGAGCCCCTCAGCAACCTGGACGCGGCCCTACGGGTGCAGACCCGGGCGGAGCTGAAGAAGCTGCACGCCCGCCTGCAGACCACCACCGTGTACGTCACCCACGACCAGGTGGAGGCCATGACCATGGGGGACCGCATCGTGGTCATGCGGGACGGGGTGGTGCAGCAGGTGGACACGCCCATGAACCTGTACGAGAAGCCCGCCAACCTGTTCGTGGCGGGCTTCATCGGCAGTCCCTCCATGAACTTCGTGCCGGGAGAGGTCCGGCAGAAGGACGGGGCCCTGGTGTTCGACGCGGGGACGTGGCACGTGCCCATCCCGCCCGACCTGCACGAGTACGTGCGGCCGTGGGAGGGACGGCGGGTCATCTTCGGGATCCGGCCCGAGCACATGGAGGACGTGGCCCTACGCAACGGCCAGCTTCCGCCCTCCTTCGTCACCCTGCGGGCCAAGGTGGAGGTGCACGAGCCGTTGGGGTCGGACGTGATCCTCTACCTGGACGCGGGCGGGCACTCCCTGGTGGCCCGGGTGGACGCCCACAGCCGGGCCAAGATGGGCGACGAGGTCACCGTGGCCATGGACCTGCGCAAGATGCACCTGTTCAACGCCCAGACCCACGAGGCCATCGTCTGAGCGCGGGCTCCCACGGACCCGCAACCTCCCGCGAGGGAGCGGCGGCGCCTACGAGGACGGCCCCTTGTCCTCCACGGCCCTCTGGGCCAGGTCGCCCAGGGGGGCCAGCAGGCGCGTGAACTCCATGGGGAACACGAACTTGGTGGCGGGGCTCTCGCCCAGGGCCTTGAGGGCCTCCAGGTACTGCAGGGTCATGGTCTTGCTGTCCACGTTGCGGGCCACGCTGAAGATCTTGTCCAGGGCCAGGGCGAACCCCTCCGCCCGCAGGATGGCCGCCTGACGGTCGCCCTCCGCCTTCAGGATGGCCGCCTGCTTCTCGCCCTCCGCCACCTTGATGGCCGCCTCGCGTTTCCCGTCCGCCTCCGTGACCACCGCCCGGCGGTTGCGCTCCGCGGACATCTGCCGCGTCATGGCTTCCTGGACCTCCCGCGGCGGAAGGATCTCCCGGATCTCCACCGCGGTGACCTTCACGCCCCACCGCTCCGTGACCTCGTCCAACTTCGCCCGGAGCACCTGGTTGATCTGCTCCCGGCGGGCCAGCACGTCGTCCAGGACGATGTCCCCGATCACCGCCCGCAGGGTGGTGGTAGCGATCCCCCGGGCCGCACCCGCGAAGTCCGCCACCTGGATCACGGAAGCCTCCGGCTCCACCACCTTCCAGTAGATGAGGAAGTCGATGTTGATGGGCGCGTTGTCCTTGGTGATGCAGGTCTGGGAAGGGATCTCCAGGAAGGCCTCCCGCAGGTCCACCCACACCGCCCGGTCCACGAAGGGGATGAGGAACACGATCCCGGGACCCCGCTGGCCGATGGAGCGGCCGAACCGGAACACCACCAGCCGCTGGTACTCGCGGACGATCTTGACCGCGGAGAGCAGCAGCCAAAGGCCGACGACTGCCGCGGCCAGCACGTAGGTCATCCCTTCACCTCCCGGGCACGCCCGTGGGTCCATAACGTATCTTTGACCCGGGAGGTCGGGTTCCTGCTGGAGCCCTCAGGAGGTGGCGCGTGTCCCACGGTGCCGTGGCGGTGGACCTGGGAGGGAGCTGGATCCGGGCGGGCGTGGTGGGCCCGGACGGCGCGGTGCGGGAGGTGCTGCGCGTCCCCACCCCGCAGGCCGGGCCCGATGCGGTGGCGGAGGCCATCGCCCACCTGGTGCGGCAACTGGGCCCGGTGCCGCCGGGAAGGGTGGGGGTGGCAGTACCGGGGCCGCTCAGCGTGCGGGAGGGGGTGGTGTTCGAACCGCCCAACCTGCGGGGCTGGAGGGACGTACCCCTGCAGCGGATGCTGGAGGAGCGCTTGCGCCGGCCCGTGGTCCTGGAGAACGACGCCAACGCCGCGGCGTCGGGGGAGTGGTGGAAGGGTGCGGGTGCCGGGAGCCGCCACCTGGTCTACCTCACCGTGAGCACGGGGGTGGGAGGAGGCCTGGTGCTGGATGGGAAGCTGTACCGCGGGGCGAGCGACACCGCGGGGGAGATCGGCCACGTGGTGGTGGAGCCCGACGGCCCGTTGTGCTCATGCGGCCGGCCCGGGCACCTGGAGGCGGTGGCCTCCGGCCCCGCCATCGCCCGGTGGACGCTGGAACGCCTGCGGGAGGGCCGGGCTTCGGTGCTGGCGGGCAAGGAAGCGCTGTCCAGCCGGGACGTGGCGGAAGCCGCGGAGCGCGGCGACGGGCTGGCGCAGGAGGCTTTCCAGCGGGCGGGCCGGTACCTGGGCCTAGCCGTGGCAGGGCTACTGAACCTGCTGAACCCGGAGGTGGTGGTCATCGGCGGAGGGGTGGCCCGGGCGGGGCGGTGGCTGTTCGACCCGCTGCTGCAGGCGGCGCGGGAAGCCAGCTTCGACCGTCCGTGGAAGGCCGCCCGCATCGTGCCCGCGGCCCTGGGGGACCACGCGGGGCTGGTGGGGGCGGCGTACGTGGCCATGGAGCAGGAAGGAGGGATGCGCGGTGGACCGGGTCACGCTGAACACTGAAGGCGGCGTGCTGGAGCTGGTGCGCGCCGACATCACCCAGCAAGCCACCGACGCGGTGGTGAACGCCGCCAACCCCACCCTCATGGGCGGCGGAGGGGTGGACGGAGCCATCCACCGGGCTGGTGGTCCGGCCATTCTCGAGGAGTGCAAGCGCATCGTGCAGACCCTGCCGGGCCGGCGGCTGCCCCCCGGTGAAGCGGTGATCACCACCGGGGGAAACCTGCCCGCGCGCTACGTGATCCACACCGTGGGACCGGTGTGGCGGGGAGGCGGGGAGGGGGAGGACGAGGTTTTGGCTCGGGCGTACCGGTCCAGCCTGAAGCTCGCCCGGGAGCGGGGGTTGCGGTCCGTGGCCTTCCCGTCCATCAGCACGGGTGCGTACGGGTTCCCCGTGCCGCGCGCGGCCCGGGTGGCCCTTGGGGCGATCCTGGAGTTCTTGCGCGCGAACCCCGGGGCGTTCGACGTGGTACGGATGGTGCTCTGGAGTGAGGACGACTTCCGCGCCTACCGCCAGGCCCTGGAGGAGCTGCGGGCTACAGGAGGAGGCGGACGGGGTTCTCCAGCAAGCGCTTGACCTCCACCAGGAACTGGGCCGCGCCCACGCCATCCGTAACCCGGTGGTCCGCGGACACCGTGAGCTGCAGCACCGGGCGCACCACCACCTGGCCGGACCGGACCACGGGCCGGTCCTGGGCCCGGCCCACGGCCAGGATGCCCGCCTGAGGGGGGTTGATGATGGCCACGAAGTTCACCACGTCGTACATGCCGAGGTTGCTCACGGAGAAGGTGGCGCCGGTGTACTCCTCCTGGCGCAGGCGCTTGGCGTGGGTCCCTTCGATCAACCGCCGCGCCTCCCGGGCCAGCTGCAGCAGGGGCAGACGGTCCGCGTCCCGCAGCACCGGCGCGATGAGCCCGTCGGGGGTGGCCACCATGATCCCCAAGTGGACCCGCCGGAACC
The DNA here is from genome assembly GCA_964437095.1 of uncultured bacterium. Lineage (GTDB taxonomy): Bacteria > Sysuimicrobiota > Sysuimicrobiia > Sysuimicrobiales > Sysuimicrobiaceae > Tepidifontimicrobium. Next base: position 48,695 of record CAYTFH010000002.1, read on the forward strand.
GGCGCAGGGTTCCGTCGTCCAGCACGTGGGCGTTGAGGTCGGGGTGGTTGCGCAACGCCAGGGCGGTGGCCTTCAGCACCAGGTCGTTGACCGTCACCCGGCCTTCCTCTCCCAGAGCCTCCTGCAGCTGCTCCCGCAGCTCCAGCGCCCGAAAGAGGTCCACCTCCGCGGTGACGTAGAAGTGGGGCACGTGCTGCTTGCTGTGGGTCACCACCCGGGCGATGGCCTGGCGCATCCGGCTCGGGGGCACGTCCTCGTACTCTGCCTCCGCCTCCGCCCGAAGGGGCGCCGCCCGGCGCTCCAGGTAGGCCAGCACGTCCCGCTCCACGATGCGGCCTCCCGGGCCCGTGCCCCGGACCTGGGACAGGTCCACGCCGTGCTCGGAGGCGATGCGCCGCGCCAGCGGGGAAGCCTTGACCCGCGCGGGAGGCGCTTCCGGAGGCGGAGCCGGCGGCGACGGCTGCGCTGCGGGGGCGGCGGGCGCGGTGGGGGGTGCGGCCTCCGGGGCGGGAGCGGGAGCTTCCGCGGGCTGCCCGTCGATGTACGCGATCACCTGCCCCACGGGCACCACCTGGCCTTCTGGAACCGCGATGTGCAGGACCCCGGAGGCTTCCGCCTCCAGCTCCACGTTCACCTTGTCCGTCTCGATCTCCACCAGCACCTCGCCCTTTTCCACGCGGTCGCCGTGGCGCTTGCGCCACGAGAGGACCTTGCCCTGCGTCATGGCGTCGCCCATCTTGGGCATGATGACCTCGGCCATGCCCACCTCCCGTGCGCTACCGCAGCACCCGGCGGATGGCGCGCTGGATGCGCTCCTCGTCCGGGAAAGCCAGCTTCTCCAGGTTGCGGGCGTACGGCGCGGGCACGTCCTCCCCCGTGACCCGCTCCACGGGAGCGTCCAGGTCGTCGAAGCACCGCTCGTAGATCCCCGCGGCCACCTCCGCCGCGGCCCCGAACAACGGCCACTGCTCCTGCACCACCACCGCCCGGTGGGTCCGGCGCACCGACTCCGCCACCGTGTCCATGTCCAGGGGCCGGAGGCTGCGGAGGTCGATCACCTCGCACTCCACGCCCTCCCGGGCCAGGTCCTCCGCCACCGCCAGAGCCAGGTGCAGCATGCGGCTGTACGCCACCACCGTCACGTCCCGGCCCCGCCGCACCACCGCGGCCCTGCCGAAGGGGACGGCGGACTCACCCTCCGGCACCGGCCCTTTGATCCCGTACAGGGCCGCGTGCTCCAGGAAGATCACCGGGTCGTCCGCCCGCATGGCGGTGCGCAGCAACCCCTTGGCGTCCGCGGGCGTGGCCGGGGCCACCACCCGCAGGCCGGGGAAGTGGCCGTAGAAGGACTCCAGGGATTGCGAGTGCTGCGCGGAGAGCTGAACCCCGGCGCCGTTGGGCCCGCGGATGACCAGGGGGACGGACACCTGGCCGCCGGAGAAGTAGCGCACCTTGGCGGCGTTCTGCAGAATCTGGTCCGCGGCGGGTAGGGAGAAGTTCCAGGTCATGACCTCCACCACGGGCCGTAGCCCCAGCATGGCCATGCCGATGGCCGCGCCGATGAACCCCAGCTCGGAGATGGGGGTGTCTACCACCCGCTTGGGGCCGTACCGCTCCAGGAGGCCCTCCGTGACGCGGAAGGTGCCCTGGTAGACCCCGATGTCCTCTCCCAGGAGCAACACCCGGGGGTCGCGGTCCATCTCCTCCACCAGGGTGGACCGCAGGGCTTCGCGGTAGGTCATCTCCGGCACGGCCTCACCCTCCGTACACGTCCCGGTACAGCTCCTCGGGTGGCGGTTCCGGGCTGGACTCCGCGAAGGCCACCGCCTCCTGCACGCGCCCCTGCGCCCAGACCTCCACCTCCGCCACCCGGGCGTCGTCCAGGACTCCGGCAGCCCTGAGCCGCCGCTCCAGCAGGAGGATGGGGTCCCGCTGCCGCCACCGTTCCACCTCCTGCCGGTCCCGGTAGGGCTGGAACAGGTCCGCGGCCCCGTGCCCGGAGAAGCGGTAGCTGAGGGTTTCCACCGCGTACGGGCGGCCCGTGCGCCGGACCTGCTCCACCACCCGCCGCGCTACCTCGTACACCTCCACCACGTCCATGCCGTCGCACCGCTCGTGGGGGATGTCGTACGCGTCGAACCGTCGGTGCAGCTCCGGTACCGCGGAGGCCCGTTCCACGGAGGTCCCCATGCCGTACTGGTTGTTCTCCACCACGAACACCACCGGACACATGCCCTCCCGGCCCCACAGGCCTGCCAGGTTGGCCGCCTCGTGAAGGGCTCCGCTGTTCATGGCGCCGTCGCCGAAGAAACACAGGCACACCCGGTCCGTGCCCTGGTACCGGAGGGCGTACGCCGCGCCCACCGCCAGCGGCATGTGGCCGCCCACGATCCCGTAGCCCCCGTAGTTGCCCCGGGCGGTGTCGAACAGGTGCATGGACCCCCCCTTGCCCTTGCACGTGCCCGTGACCTTGCCGTACAGCTCCGCCATCACCGCGCCCGGGTCGGTGCCCCGGACCAGGGTGTGCACGTGGTCCCGGTAGGACACGAAGAACACGTCGTCCGGTCGGGCGGCGGACAGAAAGCCCAACGGGACCGCCTCCTGCCCGATGGCCACGTGCAGGTAGCCGCCGATCTTCCCCCGCCGGAAGCTGCGTTCCGTCTGCTCCTCGAACCGCCGGCAGAACAGCAGCGTCCGGTACCACTCCAGCAGGGTGTCCACCGGCACCGCCACCGGCCGCGCGTGCTGCATGGGTCCTCCTCGTTCCGTCACGACCCGCGGCCCAGGGCGCTCAGGTCCACGCGCCGCTGGACGAAGTTGGTGTACACCTCCCCGCGCCGGAAGAAGGCGTTGTCCAGGATGGCGCGGTGCAGGGGCAGGGTGGTGCGCACACCCGTGATCTCGAACTCCCTCAGGGCCCGCTCCATCCTGGCGATGGCCTCCTGCCGGTCCCGCCCCCAGGCCACCACCTTTGCCACCAGTGAATCATAGTACGGCGGGATGGTGTAGCCCGCGTACACGTGGGTGTCCACCCGGATCCCGGGCCCGCCCGGAGGGATGAAGGACACCACCCGGCCCGGGGAGGGACGGAAGTCGTGGGCGGGGTCCTCCGCGTTGATCCGGCACTCCAGGGCGTGCCCGCGGAACGCCACGTCCTTTTGCGAGAAGCGCAGCCGCTCGCCCGCGGCGATGCGGATCTGCTCGGCCACCACGTCCAGGCCCGTGATGGCCTCCGTCACGGGGTGTTCCACCTGGATGCGGGTGTTCATCTCGAGGAAGTAGAAGTTCTCCTGGCGGTCCACCAGGAACTCCACGGTGCCCGCGTTCACGTACCCGATGGCCTGCACCAGGCGCAGTGCTGCCCGGTGCAGCTGGGCCCGCAGGCGGCCGGACAGGCCCGGGGCAGGGGCTTCCTCCAGCAGCTTCTGGTGGCGCCGCTGGATGGAGCAGTCCCGCTCGCCTAAGTGCACGGCGTTGCCGCGGCTGTCCGCCAGGACCTGGACTTCCACGTGGCGGGGTTCTTCCAGGTACTTCTCCAGGTACACCTCGCCGCTCCCGAAGGCAGCCTCCGCCTCCCGCGATGCGGTCTGCAGGGCGCGGCTCAGGTCCTCCCGGTTGTGCACCACCCGCATCCCCCGGCCCCCGCCGCCCGCGGAGGCCTTCACCAGTAAGGGGTAGCCGAGCCGGTCGGCCAGACGCAGGGCCTCCCGCTCGTCCCGCACGGGCCCTGGGCTGCCAGGCACCACGGGCACGCCGGCCCGTTGGGCGATCTCCCGTGCCCGGGCCTTGTTGCCCATGGCTTCGATGGCCTCCGGGGGCGGCCCGATGAAGGTGATCTTGGCGTCGCGGCAGATCTCCGCGAACCGGGGGTCCTCCGCCAGGAAGCCGTAGCCGGGGTGGATGGCGTCCACGCCCAGCAGCTCCACGGTGCTCAGGATGTTGGGGATGTTCAGGTAGCTGTCCGCGGCGGGGGGCGGGCCGATGCAGAAGGCCTCGTCGGCCAGCCGCACGTGCAGGCTGTCCCGGTCCGCCTCGGAATACACCGCCACGGTGCGGATGCCCAGCTCCCGGCAGGTGCGGATGACCCGCACCGCGATCTCGCCCCGGTTGGCCACGAGAACCTTCCTGAACATTTCCGAAGGGCTACCCGTGGGGGTCGATGAGGAACAGGGGCTGCCCGTACTCCACCGGGGCGCCGTTCTCCGCCAGCACCCGCACCACCCGCCCGGAGACCTCGGCCTGGATCTCGTTGAACATCTTCATGGCCTCGATGATGCACAGGGTCTGCCCTGCCTCCACCCGGTCGCCCTCCTGCACGAAGGGTGGCTGGTCGGGGCCCGGGGCCCGGTAGAAGGTCCCCACCATGGGCGCGGTCACGGGGACCCAGTGGGGGCTGGGCGCGTCGGCCGCCGGCGCCGCGGGGGCGGCGGCGGGCGCGGGGGCAGGCGCGGGCGCCGTGAGAGCAGGGGGCGGGGCGCTGCGGGGCGCCTTGCGGATGGCTACCCGCAGGTGGCCCGCCTCCACCTCCAGTTCCGTGATGTCCGCCTCGCTGGCGATGCGCACCAGCTCGCGGATCTCGTCGAAGTTCAGGTGCTGCTCGCCGGACATGCCACCTCCTCGGCCGGGGGCTATGCGGGCGCTGCGGGGCCTGGTTCCACCCCGAACCGGCCCATGCGCCGGTACTTATCGTACCGGCGGCGCCGCCGCTCCTCGGGAGGAAGATCCCGCACCTCCCGCAGGTGGCGGCTCAGGGCCTCGTGCAGGGCCGCCGCCGCCCGGTCGGGGTCCAAGTGCGCGCCGCCCAGGGGCTCGGGCACCACCTCGTCCACCACGCCCAGCTCCAGCAGGTCCCGAGCGGTGAGCTTGAGGGCCGAGGCGGCCTCCTCCTTCCGGTCGGAATCCCGCCACAGGATGGCGGCACACCCCTCCGGCGGAATGACAGAGTAGATGGCGTACTGCATCATGAGCACCCGGTCCCCCACGGCCACGGCCAGGGCCCCGCCGCTGCCGCCTTCGCCCGTGATGGCCACCACCACGGGGCACCGCAGCTCCAGCATGGTGAGGATGCTGCGGGCGATGGCCTCCGCCTGCCCGCGCTGTTCCGCCTCCACGCCCGGGTACGCCGCGGGGGTGTCCACCAGGGAGATCACGGGCAGCCCGAGTTTGTCCGCCAGGCGCATGATCCGCATGGCCTTGCGGTACCCCTCAGGGTTGGGCATGCCCCACCGGCGGTGCACGTTCTCCCGGGTGTCCTTACCCTTGTGGTGGCCCACCACCGCCACCGGCTGCCCGTCCAGGCGGGCGAGGCCGCAGAACATGGCGGGGTCGTCGCCGAACAGGCGGTCCCCGTGCAGCTCCACCACGTCCGTGAACACCTTCTCCAGGTAGTCGCCCAGCTTCGGCCGCTGCGGGTGGCGGGCGGCCTGCACCACCTGCCAGGCCGTGGGCTCGTGCCACAGGCCCGCCCGCACGGCCTCGATCCGGGCCCGCAGGGCCTGCACCCGCGACGACAGGTCGGGCACCTGCTCGGCCGGGGTGGCCTGCAGCTGTGCCAGCTGCTCTTCGAGCTCCTGCAGCTCCCGCTCCTGTTGGGCGCGGTCAGGAGGGCTGGTCAAGGACCACCTCCCCGCGATCCCCTCCCATGAGCCGCAGCAGGCGGGCCACGGTGGCCTTGAGCTCGGACCGGGGCACGATGAGGTCCACGAAGCCGCACCGCAGGAGGAACTCCGCGGTCTGGAACCCTTCCGGGAGCTTCTGGCGGATGGTCTGCCCGATGACCCGTGCCCCCGCGAACCCGATGAGGGCGCCCGGCTCCGCCACGTGCACGTCCCCCAGCATGGCGAAGGAGGCGGTGACCCCGCCCGTGGTGGGGTCGCACAGCACGGACACGAAGGGTAGCCCCGCGGCGTGCAGGCGGCTCGCCGCGGCCACGGTCTTGGCCAGCTGCATCAGGGACAGCACGCCCTCCTGCATGCGGGCACCGCCGCTGGCGCTGCAGGTCACCACGGGCAGCCGCAACGCCACCGCCCGCTCGAACATCCGGGCCACCTTCTCCCCCACCACGGAGCCCATGCTGCCACCCAGGAAGTCGAAGTCCAGCACCCCCACCGCGGCCTCCACGCCCGCGATGCGGCCACGGCCCGTGAGCACCGCCTCCCGCCGGCCCGTCCTCTGGACCGCCTGGCGGTAGCGCTCCGCGTACTCCGGGAACTGCAAGGAATCCAGGGAGACCAGGTCCGCGTCCCACTCCTCGAAGGTGCCCTCGTCCACCAGCAACTGCAAACGTTCGGGGCCGCTGAGCCGGTGGTGGTAGCCGCACTTGGGGCAGACCTTGAGGTTGCGTTCCAGCTCCTTGCGGTACACCAGCTGGGCGCACCGCGGGCACTTGGCCCACAGCCCCGCGGGGATGTCCCGCCGCTGTATGGACTGGTACTTGGGCCGGCGCAGCCAGTTGAGCACGGTTTCCGGTTTTCGGGTCCTGCGCGTCGGAATCCTGCCCGGCCCCACAATGGAGGCGAGGAGGGTGTCCGAGCCGTGCGCGTGGGCCGACCGGAGGGAACCGGAAGGGAGGTGGAAGGATGCGCGGGAGGGCGTGCCTTTTGCTGCTGGCCCTGGCGGGTCTCGCGGGAGTGGGACCCCGCGCGGGCGCGCAGACGTCGGCAGGGGACCTGGTGGAAGCGTACCGCTGGCGGCTGGAGAACGCCGCGGGCGGCCTGGTGGAGGGCAGCGAGGACGGAGGCCGCACGTGGAGGACCTTGGGGCGCGTGGTGCGGCCCGCGGTGGCTACGGCCGTGGGCTTCACCGCCAGCCGCTGGGGACGGCCGGGGACCGTGGTGGCCACGGGAGCCAACGCGGTGCACGTGAAGGTGGCCGACACGCCCGACGGCCGCGGGGTCATCTTCACCCTGTGGCCCCGGGGAGCGCCGTGGTCGCCGCACGTGATCCTCACGGACATCCCGGGTGGACGCGGGATCTTCGGCGGGCGGTTCAGCGCCTTCGTGGGCAACCCCGTCCTGGTGGAAGGACCCGCGGGGACGTCGCCGGTGGCGGGCTGGACCCCGGTGGTGGGAGCGCGCCTGGTGGTGGTGGTCCAGCGGCCGGCCCGCACGTCTGTGGAGCTAGAGCTCGAGAACCGGTTCGGAGGTCTGGTGCGGGCGCGGTTTACGGACGGATCGGAGGAGCTGGTGGCGGTGGTGCTGCGGCCCGTGGCGGGCGTGGGGCGGTTCGAGGGGACGCAGTACGTGGGCATCGGGCGGGTGCGGGCCAACCACCCGGGCGTCATCGACGTGTCCACCTCGCCCGTGGGGCAGGTGGGCGGGTTCCAGATCATCCCCCGGGACCACGCCCACAGCCCGGAGCTGGTGGGCGCGGTGCTGGGGACCCAGTGGATGGTGGTGGGACCCGTGAACCCCCTGGACCCCTCCCCGCAGGGAACGGCGCCCCTGTTCTCGGCCTTCATCGCTCCCCGCTACGACCCCGACGACCTCTCCGACGAGGAGTGGCAGCGGCGAGTGAGCGAGCGGTACCTGGTGATGTGCCGGGTGGACGCCGGGCCCTGGCAGCTGTTCCCTCCCCTGGTGGGTCGGCGGGACGACGCCCTGCTGCGGGTGACCCACATCAAGATCCTCCTGCCCCTGTGGTCGTGGCCGTGAAGCCCCGGCGAGCCGGGGACCTCGCGCTGTGAGATTATGAGGGGAGAACAAAGCGCGTCGAGGGAGCAGCCATGTCGACCCCGTACCGTGTGTACACGCCGCCTCCGGAGAGCCCTCTGCCTCCGGCGCCCCGGGGTCCGGGCGCCGGCGTGTGGGTGGCGGTGGTGGTGCTGTCCCTGCTGGCCGGCGCTGCCGGAGGGTACCTGGCGCCGCGCGGCGGCCGTGCGTCCCCTCCCGCGGTGACGTCCACCCAGGCTCCGCCCGCGGTAAGTGGCACGGTGCGGGTGGTGTCGGAGGAGTCCGTGGTGATCCAGGTGGTGGAGAAGGTGCGGCCCGCGGTGGTGAACATCCAGACGCGCGGGTTCGCGCCGGACTTCTTCGGGCAGCTGTTCCCGCAGGAGGGAGCAGGGTCCGGGGTCATCGTGAGCGAGGACGGGTACATCCTGACCAACAACCACGTGATCCGCAACGCCACCCAGATCCGGGTGCGGCTGCTGGACGGTACGGAGCTGGAGGGCCGGGTGGTGGGCACCGACCCACCCTCGGACCTGGCGGTGATCAAGGTGGACCCCAAGGGCCGGAAGCTGCCCGCGGCGGAGCTGGGCGATTCCCACGCCCTCAAGGTGGGCCAGCTGGCCATCGCCATCGGCAACCCCTTCGGCCTGGGCAGCACCGTGACCGTGGGGGTGGTGAGCGCCCTCAACCGGTCCATCCAGGTGCCGGGGTTCGTCATCGACAACCTGATCCAGACGGACGCGGCCATCAACCCCGGGAACAGCGGCGGCGCCCTGGTGAACAGCGCGGGGCAGGTGATCGGCATCAACACCGCCATCATCCCGCAGGCCCAGGGGATCGGGTTCGCCATCCCCTCCTCGGTGGCCCGCACGGTGATGGAGCAGCTCATCCGCACGGGCACCGTGCAGCGCCCCTTCTTCGGGGTGGCGTACGTGGAGGTGACCCGGGAGCTGGCGCAGGCGTACGGCCTGGCGGCGGACCACGGGGTGCTGGTGCAGCAGGTGGTCCCGGGCAGCGGGGCGGAGAAGGCCGGGATCAAGCCCCTGGACATCATCGTGGAGATGCAGGGCAAGCGCATCGAGGGCGCCAGCGACTTCCAGCGGGAGATCCTCCAGCGCCGGGTGGGGGACGTGGTGACCGTCACCGTGGTGCGGGGAGGGCAGCGGCTGCAGCTTCAGGTCCAGCTGGGCCCGCGGCCGCCCCAGTGAGGCGTCGCCACCGGGTCCGTCGAACGTCGGTCAGCAGCTCCTGGGGCGGCCCTCCCACTCCGCCACCCACGCCCGCAGGAGCTCTTCGAGGGTGGGGGAGCTCACCTCCTCCAGGTCGTACGTGACCTTGGCCGCGGGCTTGTCCAGCCGCAGGAGGCGGCGCAGGTCCACGGGGGTGCCCACCACCACCGCGTCCGCTTCCGCCCTCCGGAGGGTCTGCTCCAGGTCCCGCAGCTGCGGCCCGCCGTACCCCATGGCGGGTACGACCTGGGTGAGGTGCGGGTAGTCGCGGAACACCTGCTGCAGCGTGCCCACCGCGTAGGGCCTGGGGTCCACCACCACCGCCCCGAGCCGGCGGGCGGCCAGCAGCCCCGCGCCGTACGGCATCTCCCCGTGGGTCACCGTGGGGCCGTCCTCCACCACCACCACCCGGCGGCCCGCCACCAGCTCCGGCCGGTCCAGGCGGATGGGGGACGCAGCTTCCACCACCCCCGCCTGGGGGTTCGCAGCGCGGACGTTGCGCTCGACCTCTTCCACCGCCTCCCGGGGCGCGGTGTCCACCTTGTTGACCACCACCACGTGGGCCATGCGCAGGTTGGTCTCCCCAGGGTGGTAGCGGAGCTCGTGACCGGGCCGGTGCGGGTCCGCCACCACCACGAACCGATCGGGCCACACGAAGGGGAAGTCGTTGTTGCCCCCGTCCCACACCAGCACCTCCGCCTCGGCTTCCGCCTGCCGGAGGACCTGTTGGTAGTCCACCCCCGCGTACACCACGATCCCCAGGGCCACGTGGGGCTCGAACTCCTCCCGCTCCTCCACGGTCAACCCGGCCCGGTCCAGGTCCTCCCAGGTGGCGAAGCGCTGCACCGCCTGGGAAGCCAGGTCGCCGTACGCCATGGGGTGGCGGACCACCACCACCCGCTTGCCCCACGTTCGCAACAGCCGCGCCAGCTTGCGGGCGGTCTGGCTCTTGCCGCTTCCGGTCCGCACCGCTCCCACCGCCACCACGGGAACCCCGACCCGCAGCATGGTGTCCTGGGGGCCCAGCAGACGCACGCTGGCGCCCGCGGCCAGAGCCCGGGAAGCCACGTGCATCACGTGTTCGTGGGACACGTCGCTGTAGCTGAACACCACCTCCCGCACGCGCTCCCGGCGGATCCACGCCTCCATCTCCTCCTCGGGCACGATGGGGATGCCGTCCGGGTAGCCCGGTCCGGCCAGCTCCGGCGGGTAGCGGCGGCCCGCCAGGTTCGGGATCTGGGTGGCGGTGAACGCCACCACCCGGTAGTCCGCGCGCCCGCGGAAGTACACGTTGAAGTTGTGGAAGTCGCGGCCGCCCGCTCCCAGGATGAGGACGGGGACGGGCTCCATGGGGGTCACATCACCTCGGGAGCGGGCACGCCCAGCAGCGCTAGGCCGGTGCGCAGGACGTCCCGCACCTGCCGCACCAGGGCCAGCCGCGCGCCCCGCAGGCCCGGCGGAGCCTGGAGCACGGGGGTGGCAGGGCTGCCGTCGGGCTGGCGGGCGTTGTAGTACGCGTTCCACGCGGCCGCCAGGTCCAGGAGGTACTGGGCCAGCACGTGGGGGGTGCGCTGCGCCGCGGCGGTGGCCACCGCGTCGGGGAACTCCAGCAGGGCCCGCGCCACCGGCCGCTCGTACTCCGTGGCCCGGGTGAAGTCCGCGTCCTCCTCCCCCAGCCCGGCTTCCTGCGCGCGGCGGAGGATGGAGGCGGCCCGGGCGTGGGCGTACTGCACGTACGGGCCGCTGTCGCCCTCGAAGGACAGGGCCTGCTCCCACCGGAAGTCGATCTGGCGCCGGGGCTCGGTCTTGACCATGGCGAACCGCACCGCGCCGATGCCCACCTGCTCCGCGGCCGCTTCGGGGTCGGGGTGGTTCGGGTTCTTCTCCGCCACCACCGCCCGGGCCCGACGGCGGGCTTCGTCCAAGACCTCGTCCACGGACACGGTGTGTCCGCGACGGCCCGAGATGCGGCGCCCCTCCAGGGTGACCGTCTCGTAGGCCAGGTGGTGGGCGCCGTCGGCCAGGTCCGGACGGCCGGCTACCGCCAACGCCGCCCGGACCACCTTCTGGGGGTAGCTCTGGGTGGCGTCGATGACGTTGATGGTCTGGTCGCAGCCTGCGAACCGCAACTTCCGGTCGCCCTCGGGGTGGGAGGTGTACAGCACGCGGCCGGAGGGCTGGCGGGTGAAGGGGCGGAAGGCCAGGCCCTGCAGCAGGCCCATCTTCCAGAACTGGAAGGCGATGTCCTTGGCGGGGTAGGTGGCGGTGCCGTCGGAGCGGACCAGCACCAGGTAGGGGTCCTCCAGCCCCTGCACGAAGGCGGAGGTGTCCATCACCAGCGCCCCCGCGTACTTCCCGTCCCGGGGCCGCTGCACGTACGGGGTGTGCTCCAGGAGGGCCAGGGCCCCCTGCAGCAGCCCCTCCCGCACCAGGTCGGACTCCCACACCAGGACGTCGTACTCCGCACCCAGCCGCCACATGGTCTCCAACTGGGCCCGCAGGATGCGGTCCACCTCTTCCCGCAGCTCCCCCGCTTCCAACCGGTGCAGGACCCGGCGGACGCCCTCCTCGATCTCCTGCCGACGGTGGGGGTCCTCCATCTCCCGGTGCAGCCGGACGTACGCCTCGCCCACCCAGTGGTCGTACTTGACGGCGCCGTCGTAGCGCAGGCCGTACCGCTCCAGGGCGAACAGGGACTCCGCCACCTGACGGCCGGTGTCGTCGATGTAGTTGAGGACCCGGACCTCGTAGCCCGCGTAGGAGAGGATGCGGCTGACCGCGTCCCCCAGGGCCACGTTGCGCAGGTGTCCCACGTGCAGCTCCTTGTTGGGGTTCACGGAGGTGTGCTCCACCAGCACGCACCGGCCCACGGGCGCTGGCGGCTGCAACGGCCGGGTGGCGGCCCGAAGCAGCTCCGCGGGGTCCACGGTGAAGTTCACGTACCCGCCCACCGCCTGCGCGCTGCGGACGCCCGGGGGGAGGGGGACGAGGGAGGCCAGCTCCTGCGCCACGGCTTGAGGGGGGCGGCGCAAGATGCGCGCCAGGGTGAAGGCCACCGGACTGCCGTAGTCGCCGGGCCGGTCCGGAGGTGTGGGCTGCACCACCACCTCCACCGGCTCTTCCACGCCCAGCAGCGCCAGGGCCTGCTCCGCGGCCCGTCGGAGTTCCGCTTTGAGGTCCCGCACGTCCCGGACCATGGTAGCAGAACGGCCCGGGACAGGCCCCCGGTGGTATAATGCGGCCGTGACCGCCGCACGGGAGCTGCTGGACCGCGTGGTGCGCTCGGTGAGGGAGGGTGCCACCTCCGTGGCGCGGGAGTCCGAGCGCCTCGCGCGGGTGGCGCGGGTCCGCCTGGAGATCGGGACCCTGCAGGCCCGGCTGGAGGACCGGTACACGGACATCGGTCGGGTGGTGCACGCCCGTTACCGAGCGGGTACTTTGGCGGACCCGGAGCTGGCGGCGCTGTGCCAGCCCGCGGAAGCCCTGGAAGCGGAGATCCGCAGGCTGGAGCAGGAGCTGGCGGACCTGCGCAGCGCGGAAGGCGGCTCCGGTCCGGAGGGCCGGGGCGGCTCCGGGGGCTAGGGTTGTCCACCACGCCGCCGCGGACGCCGACCGCCACCGTCGCGGGGGTTCCCGGGGTGGTCTAGCCCTTCCCGTAGATCCAGGAATCGGTGGCACACCCGTGAGAGCGTTCCCGAGCCGAGGAGGTCTGCCCGGGATGTGGTGGAGGGGCCGAGTGCTGGCGGTGCTGCTGGTGGTGGGGCTGGTGGTACCCGCCTTCGGGCAGATCTTCACGGACACCGCGGGCCGGCCCGAGCAGCGGACGCTGGAGAAGCTGGCGGCCAAGGGCGTGTTCCCCATCCCGGAGGACCGGCGGTTCCAACCGGAGGCGCGCATCACGCGCCTGGACTTCTTCGTGGCCTTGGCCCGGGCGGTGGGGCTGCGGGAAGGCGGCGGAACGCTGCCCGAGTACCGGGACGCCGCGGAGATCCCCACGAGCGCCCGGGGGCTGCTGGCCGCCCTGGCGAGCGCGGGCACCGTGAACCAGCGCAGGGCGGTGCGCAAGGTCCAAGAGTGGGAGGTGATCCTGGAGACGGACAAGGGGACCTACGGGCCGGGGGAGGAGATCGGCCTGACCCTGTCCCTGAAGAACACCTCCGGACGAGTGGCCGAGGTGGAGTTCGCCACCTCCCAGCGCTACGACTTCGTGATCCGCAGTCCGGCGGGGGAAGAGGTGGCCCGGTGGTCGCTGGGCCAGCAGTTCACCACCCAGGGCCTCAAGCTCACGGTGCAGCCCAACCAGCAGGTGGTGATTGGCGACACCAAGTGGAAGCAGCTGGACCAGAACGACCGCCCCGTGCCCCCCGGCCGCTACGAGCTGGTGGGCGTGGTCACCGCCCGCCCGCAGCCCATGACGGTGACGGTGTTCTTCACCAAGGGGTTCGTGACCAGCTTCCCCGACAACACCTTCCGGCCCCGCGCCCCCATCACCCGCGCGGAGGTGGCGGAGCTGGCGGCGCGGGTGAGCGGGCTGGAGCAGGAGGCGCTGGCCAAACGGGGGAACCCCATCCCCGCCCAGGACGCCCAGGACGTGAGGCCCGAACACCGGGGGTACGTGGCCCTGGCCCTGGAGCGCAAGTTCCTCGTCACCACCGAAGGGCGGGTTCGGCCCAACGACCCCGCCAGCCGCTTGGACGCGGCCTTGGCCCTGGACGGAGTGATGAACGTGCTGGGCCGGTACAACTTCGTGCGGGGGCGGTTCCGGGCCATCCAGCCGGGCAACCCGGCCATCCTGTCCGTGGCGGACGGGCCCACCCTCCGCAACTTCCGGCTGGGGCGGGTGGTGGCGGTGTACCGCAACGACCGGCCCGCGCAACTGCAGGACTTGAAGCCCAACGACGAATTGGCCATGCTGTTGCTGGGGGACGTGGGAGACGTGACGTACATCGAGGCCAAGGGGCCTTAACCACGGGAGCTGCCGGATGCTCTTCTTCTTGGACACCGCCAACCCCGAGCAGGTGCGGACCGCCGCCGGGTGGGGCATTCTCGACGGGGTGACCACCAACCCGACCCTGATGGCGCGGGAAGGACGGGATCCCAAGGAGCTGGTGCAGGAGATCGCCCGGTGGGTGTCCGGTCCCATCAGCGTGGAGACCACCAGCCTGGACGCGGACGGGATGGTGCGGGAGGCCCGGGAGTTCGTCCGCTGGGCTCCCAACGTGGTGGTCAAGGTACCCATGACGCCCGAGGGGCTGCGGGCGGTCACCCGGTTGAGGGAGGAAGGGATCCGGATCAACGTGACCTTGGTGTTCAGCCCGGTACAGGCGTTGCTGGCCGCCAAGGCGGGTGCCACCTTCGTGAGCCCCTTCGTGGGCCGGCTGGACGACATCGGGCACGTGGGCATGGACGTGGTGCGCCAGGCGGTGGACATCCTGAGGCGGTACGGGTTCGCCACCCAGGTCCTGGCCGCGAGCCTGCGGCACCCCCTCCACGTGCTGGAGGCGGCTCAGGCGGGGGCGGACATCGCCACCATGCCCTTCGCCACCCTGGAGCAGCTGTTCCGGCATCCCCTCACGGAGTTGGGGCTGGAGCGGTTTCTAGCGGACTGGCGGAAGCTGCAGGCGGAGCTGATCCGCCGTACGTCCCCCGTGGGCTCGTAGCCGCGAGCCCTTCGGGGTTCCCTTGGCACGGAGGAGCCTCCCTGGGTCGGCCCGACCGGGGGGATGGCACAGACGCGGGCCAGGAACGTGGAGGTGGAGGTCATTCTCGCGCTGGCGGAACTGGAAGCCAAGAACCTCGCGGAGCTCCAGGAGATCGCCAAGGAGCTGAACATCCCCAACTACCGGCGCTACCGCAAGCAGGAACTCATCATGCGCATCCTGCAGGCGCAGACGGAGCAGTCGGGGCTCATGTTCCGCTCCGGCATCCTGGAGATCATGCCCGAGGGCTACGGGTTCTTACGGACCGGAGGGTACCTGCCCGGCTCCGAGGACATCTACGTGTCGCCCTCCCAGATCAAGCGGTTCGGGCTGCGGGTGGGGGACGAGGTCCTGGGCCAGGTGCGCCCGCCCAAGGACAACGAGAAGTACTACGCTCTGTTGCGGGTGGAAGCGGTCAACGGCCTGGACCCCGAACAGGCCCGCAACCGTCCTCACTTCGAGCAGCTCACCCCCGTGTTCCCGTACGAGCGGTTCCGGTTGGAGACGGGGAGCGACCTCACCACCCGGGTGGTGGACCTGTTCGCGCCCATCGGCAAGGGGCAGCGGGCCATGATCGTGTCCCCCCCCAAGGCGGGCAAGACCACCCTGCTCAAGAAGATCGGGCAGGCCATCGTGCAGAACCACCCCGAGGTCTACCTCATGGTGCTGCTCCTGGACGAGCGGCCGGAAGAGGTCACGGACATGCGGCGGTCCGTGGAGGCGGAGGTGGTGGCCAGCACCTTCGACCGCCCGCCGGAGGAGCACGTGCAGGTGGCGGACCTGGTGCTGGAGCGGGCCAAGCGCATCGTCGAAGGCAAGCGGGACGTGGTCATCCTCCTGGACAGCCTCACCCGCTTCGCCCGGGCCAACAACCTGGTCATCCCGCCCTCGGGCCGGACGCTGTCGGGCGGTCTGGACCCCGCGGCCCTGCACCGCCCCAAGCGGTTCTTCGGCGCCGCGCGGAAGATCGAGGAAGGGGGCAGCCTCACCATCGTGGCCACGGCCCTCATCGACACCGGCAGCCGGATGGACGACGTGATCTACGAGGAGTTCAAGGGGACCGGCAACATGGAGCTGCACCTGAACCGGAAGCTGCAGGAGCGCCGCACCTTCCCCGCCATCGACATCAAGATGTCCGGAACCCGGCGGGAGGAGATGCTCCTCACGGAGGAGGAGCTGCGCAAGGTGTGGGTGCTGCGCAAGTCCTTGGAGCAGCTGGACACCGTGGCCATGACGGAGCTCATCCTGGACCGCATGCGCAAGACCCCCAACAACGCCGCCTTCCTGAGGTCCATCGTCAAGTCCTCCGAGGAGGAGATCGGGGTCGGCTCCTAACCCGGGGACGGCCCACCCGGGGCAGGATTCCAACGCGGGTTCGGATAGACTGCCACACAGCCACCTGCTGGCGGCCATTCGTTCGCATCTATGCCTGCTTGAAACCTTGCCTATAATCTATCCTTGGTCCGCGTCCGCGCGGGCTCCGCGGTCCGTCCGTGGCAGCCACAAAGACCCGACGGGAACCGGGAGGGGCGTTGCGTCGCGCCGCTTTCCGAGCCCTGGCCCTGTGCGCGGTACTACTGTTGCCCGGCCCGCGTACGGGCTCCCCAGAGGTGCACCGGAGGACGCCGGAACAGGTGTCGCCCTCCTCCGTGGTGCTGCTGCAGCGCCCGAAGCCCTTTGTACCCGAGGTGGTCACGCCTCCGGCCTTCCTGGTGGCCCGGGCAACTCCGCCCGGGCGCCCTCGGACGCTGGCGGTCCGGGCCACACCACCGGCTTCTCCCGCGCCCCGGCCGACCAGGCGGCCCGCTCAGCAGGCCACAGCTCAGTACCGGGTGGTGGAGGGCGACAGCCTGTGGTCCATCGCCCGGCGGCTCGGGACCACGGTGGAGGCCCTAGCCGCGGCCAACGGCATCTCCGAGGCGGACTTCCTCCAGCCCGGCCAGGTGCTAACCGTGCCCAGGGGCGAGGCGCCAGCCCGGCGCACCCCGCCGGTGAGCTCCACGTACACCGTCCGGAAGGGGGACACCCTGTGGGCCATCGCCCTCAAGACCGGGGTGAGGGTGGAGGACCTGGCGGCGGCCAACGGGATCGAGGGCGACCGGCTACAGATCGGGCAGAAGCTGGTGATCCCCACGGGGCCGGTGGCGGCGCGCCCCCTGAAGGCTCTGCCCCGCACCCGGCGCGTGGCCTACCTGTGGCCGGCCCGGGGCGTGGTGACGTCCCGCTTCGGGGCACGGTGGCGGCGGCACCACACCGGGGTGGACATCGCCGCTCCCCGAGGCACCTTGATCCGCGCCGCCCGGGACGGCCGGGTGGTGCGGGCGGGGTGGTACGGCGGCTACGGGCTGGTGGTGGTGGTGGACCACGGGGACGGGATGGAGACCTGGTACGGGCACGCGTCCGCGGTCCTGGTGCGGGTGGGACAGCCGGTGGAGCGGGGCCAAGCCATCGCCCGGGTGGGCTGCACGGGCGCGTGTACGGGCCCTCACGTGCACTTCGAGGTGCGGGTCCGGGGCCGCCCCGTGGACCCGCTGCGGTACCTTCCCTAGACCGCTCCCCTCGGGTAAGGCGGCCGGACCCCCTCTCGCGCTCGTCCCCTGCACGGAAGTGGAGCTCCTCGGGCGTCGCCATTAGGATGGAGTCGGTGGCTTCGCAGAGGTTTCCCTACAGGGCGGCCATCGGAGGGCAGGCGGTCCTCGAAGGCGTGATGATCCGCAGCCCGCACTGGGTCAGTACCGCGGTGCGGACGCCGGGCGGGGTCATCGCGGAGGAGGTGCTGCACCGTCCGAGCCTGCTGGTTCACGTCCCGTGGGCACGGGTGCCCGTGGTGCGGGGTGCGGTGGTCCTGTGGGAGGCGCTGGTGGTGGGGACCCGGGCTCTGGTCTACTCCGCCACCCGGGCCGTGGAGGGCGAGCTGGGACGGCCCCTGTCCGCCAGGGAGGTGGGATTGAGTTTGGGCGTCGGCTTGAGCCTGGCGGTGGGGTTGTTCTTCGTCCTGCCCACGGTGGCGGTGCGGTGGGTGGATCGGGGCATGGGTGCGGTGTCCTTCAGCCTGGTGGAGGGTCTGGTACGCACCGCGGTGCTGGTGGGCTACGTGGGCGCGGTGGGGCTGCTGCCCGAAGTCCGCCGGGTGTTCATGTACCACGGCGCGGAGCACAAGGTGGTGAACGCGTGGGAGCGGGGCTCGCCCCTGGTGGTGGAGGAGGTCCAGAAGCACAGCCGCTACCACCCGCGGTGCGGGACGTCTTTCCTCCTGGTGGTGGTCCTGGTGGCGGTGGTGGTGTTCTCCCTGCTGGGCAAACCGCCGCTGTGGTGGCGGGTGCTCTCCCGGGTGGTGCTGGTTCCCTTGATCGCGGGGATCGCCTACGAGGTGATCCGGGCGGGGTCGCGTTCCCGGTGGCTGCGGCCCTTGCTGGTTCCGGGGATGTGGCTGCAGCGCCTCACCACCCGGGAGCCGGATCCGGAGCAGGTGGAGGTGGCCATCCGGGCGCTGCGGGCCGTCCTGGAGCGGGAAGACCCGCGGTGGCTGGAGCGTCCCGTGGTGTGAGGAGGGTCGTGGACGTGGCGGCGCAGGAGCGGCTGGAGCGTCTGGAGCAGCGGTACGAGGAGCTGGGCCGGCTGCTGGGGGACCCGTCCGTCCTGGCGGACCCCCAGCGGTACCGCCAGCTGGCCAAGGAGCACGCGGAGCTGGAGGAGGTGGTGGGGAGGTGGCGGGACCTGCGCCGGCTGGAGGAACAGAGGACGCAGGTCCAGGCCCTACTGCAGGACCCCGACCCCGCGGTCCGGGAACTGGCCGAGCAGGAGCTGGAGGAACTGCAGCGGCGCAGGGAGCGTCTGGAAGGCGAGCTGAAGGAGTTGCTGGCGCCCCGGGATCCCTACGACGACCGGAACATCCTCGTGGAGATCCGCCCCGCGGCGGGAGGAGAGGAGGCGGCGCTGTTCGCCGCGGACCTGCTCCGGATGTACACGCGGTACGCGGAGCGACGGGGCTGGAAGGTGGAAGTCCTGGAGCTGCACCCCTCCGACCTGGGCGGGGTGAAGTCTGCCACCCTGAGCATCGCGGGGAAGGGGGCCTACAGCCGGCTGAAGTACGAGAGCGGGGTGCACCGGGTGCAGCGGGTGCCCGAGACGGAGGCCGCGGGCCGCATCCACACCTCCACCGCCACGGTGGCGGTGCTCCCGGAGGCGGAGGAGGTGGAGGTGGAGATCCGGCCGGAGGAGCTGGAGGTGGACACCTTCCGGGCCGGGGGCGCGGGCGGCCAGAACGTCAACAAGGTGGAGACCGCGGTCCGGATCCGGCACCTACCCACGGGGATCGTGGTGACGTGCCAGGACGAGCGGTCCCAGCACCAGAACCGCGAGAAGGCTCTGCGGATCCTGCGGGCGCACCTGCTGGAGCTTCGGCGGAGGGAGCAGCAGCAGCGGATCGCCGCGGCCCGCCGGCAGCAGGTGGGGACCGGCGAGCGCAGCGAGAAGATCCGCACCTACAACTTCCCCCAGAACCGGGTGACGGACCACCGCATCGGGCTCACCCTGCACCGCCTGGACGCCATCCTGGACGGAGACCTGGACCCCATCCTGGACGCCCTGGTCAGCCGGGCGCGGGCGGAGGCGGAGCAGGTGACGGCCCGTTGAAGGACCTTTCCGCCGGACAGCCGACACCCCACGCGCCGACCAGCGTGCGGGAGGCGTACCTCTGGGGGCGGGAGCACCTGGAGGCCTGCGGGGTGGAGGCGGCGGCCCTGGAGGCGGAAGTGCTCCTGCGCCACGCCCTCGGTGTGGACCGCGCGCAGCTGTACGCCCGCTGGCCCTGCCCGCTGCCGGAGGGTGCGTGGCGGCGGTACGTGCAGCTGTTGGAGGAGCGGGCCGCGGGCCGCCCGCTGGCGTACGTGGTGGGTGAGCGTGAGTTCTTCGGCCTGCGCTTCGCCGTGGACCCGCGGGTGCTGGTCCCTAGGCCCGAGACGGAGCTTTTGGTGGAGGTGGTCCTGCGCGCCACGCAGGGCGTAACGTCGCCCGTGTACGTGGAGGTGGGGACGGGCAGCGGGGCGGTGGCCGTGGCCCTGGCGGTGCACCGGCCGGACGCCACGGTGTACGCCACCGATCTTTCCGCGGCCGCGTTGGCCGTGGCGGTGGAGAACGCCCGGCGACACGGGGTCCTGGAGCGGATGCGCCTGCTGGAGGGCGACGCGTTGGCACCGGTGCTGCAGGCCGGCGTCCGGGCCCACGCGGTGGCCTCCAACCCTCCCTACGTCCCCCCACAGGCGCGGGCCGAGCTGCCCCGGGAGGTTCTGGCGGAACCGGAGGTGGCGGTGTTCGCCCCGGGACCCCGAGGAGTAGAGCTGCACGAGCGCATCGCCGAACAGGCCCGCAGGGTTCTCCTGCCCGAAGGCTTGATCGCCCTGGAGGTGGCGGCCAAGTGGGACCAGGCCCGGACCGTGGCGGAGACGCTGTCCCGCCTCGGATACCGAGACCCGCAGGTGGTACGGGACCTGAGCGGCCTCGAGCGGGTGGTGGTGGCGAGGCAACCCCGCTCCGTTGCGGGTGAGGGCGGGCTGGACGTACAGTAGGGCCGAGGACCCCCAGGCCTTCTGGCGTTTTCACACGGGCCGCAGTCCAACAGCGAGGAAGGGAGCGACATGGTGGAGCTGGTCACGGAACACGTGGTCGTGCTGCGGGTGGACCCCGAAGCCCCTGCTCCCCGGCGGGCGGTGGAGGCCCTGCGCGTCGGCCAGGTGGTCGTGTATCCCACGGACACGGTGTACGGACTGGGCTGCGAGGCCACCAACCCGGCGGCCGTGCGCCGGGTGTTCGAGATCAAGGGAAGGCCCCCGGACCAGCCGGTGCCGGTGCTGCTGGCGGAGCCCCACCAGGCCGCGGAGCTGGCGGAGCTCAGCGAGGGCGCCCGCCGCCTGATCCGACGCTTCTGGCCCGGGCCCCTCACCCTGGTGCTGCCGTCCCGCGGGGTGGTGGCGGAGATGGTGACCGCGGGCACGGGGACGGTGGGGCTGCGGGTACCGGACCACCCGGTGCCCAGGGCCCTGGTGCGGGAGTGCGGGTTCCCCCTGGTGGGCACCAGCGCCAACTCCACGGGCAAGCCCGCGCCCGTGACCGTCCCCCAGGTGCTGTCCGACCTGGACGCCCGCGTGGGGTTGGTCCTGGACGGCGGGCGCCTACGGGGCAGGCCGTCCACGGTGGTGGACGGCACGGGCGAGCGGCCTCGCGTGTTGCGGCCGGGCCCCATCCCCGCGGAGCTCATCGAGCGCGTGTGGGCGGGCGGGCAGGTGGAGGCGCTAGCGGCCGCGAAGTAAGGGCGGAAGGGTGCGCATCGCCATCGCCAGCGACCACGCGGGCTACGCCCTCAAGGAGGAGCTGAAGCGGTTCGTCCAGGAGCTGGGACACGAGGTCCGGGACTTCGGCACCGACAGTCCCGAACCCGTGGACTACCCGGACTTCGTGGTCCCCGCGGCGGAGGCGGTGGCCCGCGGGGAGTGCGACTTGGGCATCGTGCTGGGCGGGAGCGGCAACGGGGAGGCCATGGCGGCCAACAAGGTGCCCGGGGTGCGGTGTGCGGTGTGCTGGGAGTCGTATACCGCGCGCATGGCCCGCCAGCACAACGACGCCAACGTGCTGTCCCTGGGCGCCCGGGTGATCGGGCCGGAGCTGGCGCGGGAGATCGTGCGCACGTGGTTGGACGCGCGGTACGAGGGCGGCCGTCACGACCGCAGGCTGGCGAAGCTGCGGGCCGTGGAGGAGAAGTACGGAAGGGGGTGAACCCGGCATGCTGGACGTCCTGATCCGGCAGGATCCCGAGGTAGCGGACGCCATCCTGCGGGACGTGGAGCGGCAGCAGACTTGCATCAACCTCATCGCGTCCGAGAACTACGTCAGCCGTGCGGTGTTGGAAGCCCAGGGCAGCGTTCTCACCAACAAGTACGCGGAGGGGTACGCGGGACGGCGCTACTACGGAGGCTGTGAGTTCGTGGACGTGGTGGAGCGGCTGGCCATCCAGCGGGCCAAGGCGCTCTTCGGAGCCGAGCACGCCAACGTCCAGCCGCACTCCGGGTCCCAGGCCAACTTCGCCGCGTACTTCGCGGTGCTGCAGCCGGGCGACAAGATCCTGGCCATGAACCTGGCCCACGGCGGCCACCTGACCCACGGCAGCCCGGTGAACTTCTCCGGCCAGCTGTTCCAGGTGGTGCCCTACGGGGTGCACCCGGAAACGGAGATGCTGGACTACGACCAGATCGCGTCCCTGGCCCGGGAACACCGGCCGAGGATGATCGTGGCGGGTGCCACGGCGTACCCGCGGCACTTCGACTTCCCCCGGCTGCGGGAGATCGCGGACGAAGTGGGCGCGTACCTCCTGGTGGACATGGCGCACTTCGCGGGCCTGGTAGCGGGCAAGGTGCACCCGGACCCTGTCCCGTACGCCCACCTGGTCACCTCCACCACCCACAAGACGTTGCGCGGGCCGCGGTCCGGCATGATCCTGTGCAAGGCGGAGCTGGCCCGGGCCGTGGACCGGGCCGTGTTCCCCTTCGCCCAGGGAGGTCCCCTCATGCACGTGGTGGCGGCGAAGGCGGTGTGCTTCCAGGAGGCGGCCACGCCCGCCTTCCGCGAGTACGCGGCCCAGGTGGTGCGGAACGCCCGGGCGCTGGCGGAGGAGCTGCAGCGGCACGGCTTCCACATCACCTCGGGCGGCACGGACAACCACCTCATGCTGGTGGACCTCCGGAGCAAGGGCCTCACGGGCAAGGTGGCGGAGGAGGCGTTGGCTGAAGCCCACATCGTGGTGAACAAGAACATGGTCCCCTTCGATCCGCAGAAGCCCACGGTGACCAGCGGCATCCGGGTAGGCACGCCAGCGGTCACCACCCGGGGGATGAAGGAGGACGAGATGCGCCAGATCGGCCGGTGGATGGCGCAGGTGTTGAGCGCTCCCGACGATCCCACGATCAGAGCCCAGGTGCGGGGCGAAGTCCACGACCTGTGCGCCCAGTTCCCCATCTACGCGGAGGAGCACGTGCCCCGGCCCGCGGCGGCCCGCCCGTGAGGGGGTGTCCGCATGTCCAAGGTGTACGTGGTGGACCACCCCCTCATCCAGCACAAGGTGGCCATCCTGCGGGACCGCCACACGCCCCACAAGGAGTTCCGGGAGCTGGTGGAGGAGCTGAGCATGCTGCTGGCCTTCGAGGCCACCCGGGACCTCCGGACCCGGGACGTGGAGGTGGAGACCCCCCTGGCCCGCACCCGGGGCAAGTCCATCTCGGGCTACGAGCTGGCGGTGGTCCCCATCCTCCGCGCCGGGCTGGGCATGGAGCCCGGGATCACCAAGCTCATGCCCACCGCCCGGGTGGGGCACGTGGGCATCTGGCGCGACCCGGAGACCCTGGAGCCCGTGACGTACTACGTGAAGCTGCCCCCCGACATCGCCCAGCGCGAGGTCATGGTGCTGGATCCCATGCTGGCCACGGGCGGCTCGGCGGCGGAGTGCGTGCGGCTCATCAAGGAGCGGGGCGCCACCCGGTTCAAGCTCATGTGCCTCATCGCGGCCCCCGAGGGCATCGCCCGGGTTCACCGGGACCACCCGGAGGTGGTCATCTACACCGCCGCGGTGGACGAGCGGCTGAACGACCACGGGTACATCCTGCCCGGGTTGGGGGACGCGGGGGACCGGCTGTTCGGGACCCGCTAGGAGCATGCGCGGGAAACGTTCACGGTTGACGGGACCGGGATCCCCAAGGATGGCGCCGGGGACTTTTGGGGTGGGTTCGCCGTGGGCCGGCCGAGCTGGGACGAGTACTTCATGAGCATGGCGGCCTTGGCCGCCACCCGGTCCACGTGCGTCCGCCGGCGGGTGGGGGCGGTGATCGTGAAGGAGCGCATGGTGCTCTCCACCGGATACAACGACACCCCGAGAGGGATCCGGAACTGCGGGGAGGGCGGGTGTGCCCGCTGCGCGGGGGACGCGCCGCCGGGTACTGCCCACGACACCTGCCTGTGCATCCACGCGGAGCAGAACGCCATCATCCAGGCCGCCTACCACGGGGTGGCCATCGCGGGTGCCACCCTGTACTGCACGGTCCAGCCTTGTCTCGTGTGCGCGAAGATGATCGTGAACGCGGGAATCCGTCGGGTGGTGTACGCGGGCGAGTACCCCGACCCCGCCGCGGCCCGGCTCCTGCAGGAGGCGGGGGTGGAGTTGGTGCAGTACACCGGTCCAGTGGAGGCCTTGGCGTCCGCGGCCCTCCCCTGACATGGCCGCCCGCATCCTGGTGGTGGACGACGAGCGTCCTCTCGTGGAGTCCATCCGGTTCGCCCTGCAGCGGGAGGGCCACGAGGTGCAGGAGGCCTTCGACGGGGTGCAGGCCCTGGAACTCGCCCGGACCGGTCGGTTCGACCTGGTGGTCCTGGACGTGATGCTCCCGGGCATGAGCGGCTTCGAGGTGTGCCGGGCGTTGCGGCAGGAGAGCGACGTCCCCATCCTGTTGCTCACGGCCCGGTCCCACGAGACCGACCGGGTGGTGGGGCTGGACCTGGGCGCGGACGACTACGTGACCAAACCCTTCTCCATGCGGGAGCTGATGGCCCGGGTGCGGGCGTCCTTGCGGCGGCGGGGGATGCAGCAGGCGGCGGTGCTGTCCGCGGGAGACCTGGTCCTGGACCCCGCGCGGCACGAGGTGCGTTGCGGCCCCCGGGTCGTGGTCCTGGCCCCGAAGGAGTACGAGCTCCTGTCGATCCTCCTGCGGCACGCGGGCCGGGTGCTGACCCGGGACCAGCTGCTGGCACAGGTGTGGGGCTACGACTACACGGGGGACGAGCGCACCGTGGACGTGCACGTCTCGTGGCTGCGCCGCAAGTTGCGGGAGGCGGGGTCCTCGGTGCGCATCGAGGCGGTGCGAGGGGTCGGCTACCGGCTGGAACCCTGATTTGTCCGGGGGTGGAAGGAGGCCCGGTGCGCGGGTGGGTATGGTGGGCCCTGGCCGTGGCCGCGGGTACCGGCGCCGCGTGGACCACCGTGGTCGGGGACCGGTGGGCCGCGGTGGCGGCGTGGCTGGGCGTGGCCGCGGTGGTGTTGGCGGGATGGCAGGAGCGCAGCTCGCGCCGGGCCGTGCGGGCCCTGGCGGAGTACCTGCGCCGCGGAGGCCAAGCGCCGCCCGGTGAGGCCGGCGAGCTGGCGGCGGCGGTGGCCCCGCTGCTCCGGGAGCTTCGGCAAGCCCTCCAGCACAGCCAGGTCCGCGAGCAGCAACTCCAGCAGCTCTTGGACGCCGTGCCGTGGGGGGTGGTGCTGCTGGACCCGCGGGGCCGGGTGGTTTGGGTGAACGGGGCCGCGCAAAGCCTCCTGGGCGTGGACGCAGGACAAGCGAGGGACATGGCCGCGGTGGCGGTATTCCGGCGGCACGAGGTGGACGGGTTGCTTCAGGAGGCGGGGCGTACGGGGGAAGCGGCGCGGGACCTGGAGCTCGGGGGCGTGCTGCACGTGCGGGCCCGACGGCTGCGGGACGGAGGCTTCCTGCTCCTGGTCCAGGACGTGACCCGGGAGCGCAGGGCGGAGGTGGTGCGGCGCGACTTCGTGGCCAACGTGTCCCACGAGCTGCGCACGCCCCTGGCTTCCCTGCGCGCCATGGCCGAGACCCTGCGGGACGGAGGGTTGGACGATCCGCAGCTGGCGGCCCGGTTCGTGGACCAGATCCTGCGCGAGGTGGACCGCATGACCCGGCTGGTGAACGACCTGCTGGACCTGTCCGCCCTGGAGGCGGGCGTGGTGCGGCTGCGCTGGGAGGAGCTGGACGCGGGACGCCTCCTGCAGACGGTGGCCGCTCGCTACGAACCGGCAGCGTCCCGCAAGGGCGTGAGCCTCCTGGTCCGGCCCGGGGAAGCGGTGGTGCGGGGCGACCGGGACCGGCTGGAACAGGCCCTGGGCAACTTCGTGGACAACGCGGTGAAGTACACCCCGCCGGGCGGACGCGTGGAGCTGGCGGTGGAACTCCACGGAGAGGAAGTGCACCTGGTGGTCGACGACACGGGCCCCGGGATCCCGCCCGAGCACCTGCCCCGGGTGTTCGAGCGGTTCTACCGCGCGGACCCTTCCCGAAGCCGCGCGGAAGGGGGGACGGGGCTGGGGCTCGCCATCGCCAAGCACGTCGCCCTGGCCCACGGCGGCCGTGTGGAGGCTTCCAACCGCCCCACCGGCGGAGCCCGGCTGTCCCTGGTGCTGCCCAAAGGCCGCTGAGCTTGCGCGTTCCTTGCCCGTCCGGCGGCGAGGTGGTATCCTACGCCCGACCCGCGATCGTGGAACTCGCCCGAACGCGCGCCCCGTGGCGGACGGGCCCTACCGGAGTCTGACGGGGCTTTCGCGTTTCGTAGCTTGATGCGCTTCGTCCTCGTCTTGCTGGGCGGTGCTCTGGGAGCCCTGGCCCGTTACCTGGTGGACGATGGATCCTGAGCCGCCCGGACACGGGCTTCCCCTTCGGCACCCTGGTGGTGAACCTGTCCGGCAGCTTCCTGCCGGGGCTCCTATCCGTGCTGACGGTGGAGCGGCTCCTGGTACCCGGGGAGTGGCGGATCTTACTCGGGGTGGGGTTCTTGGGCGCGTACACCACCTTCTCCACCTGGCAGTACGAGACCTTCCGATCGCTGGAGGCGGGGCAGTGGGCGGCGGGCCTGGTGAACCTGTTCGGGAGCGCGGTGGCCGGGCTCGCCGCCCTGGCCCTCGGTGTCCTGGTGGCACGGGCCTGGTGATCAGGGGGTCACGGGCCGGTGCCGGTACAGGATGACCCGGACGTTCTCCAGGGTCACCAGGCCCTCGCCGATCATGTCGTCCAGGACTGGGAGGAAGGCCTCGATGCGTTCGGCCTCGTCCGCGATCTCGATGACCACGGGCAGGTCCTCCGACAGCCGCAGCAGCTTGGCGGTGTGGATGCGGCTGCTGGCTCCGAACCCCATCAAGCCGCGGAGGACCGTGGCGCCCGCCAGACCCATCTGACGGGCGCGCAACACGATGGCTTCATACAGGGGCCGGTCGTGCCACCGGTCCGACTCGCCCACGTAGATCCGCAGGAGTAGACCTTCCTCGCTGAGCTTCACCGCGCCCCTCCGCACAGTGGGACTTCTCGGTGGAAGCCGCGGGCTCCTCCCGGCCACCCGGCTGTGGACCCGGGGTCCCCAGAATCGCCGCGGTGGCAGGATTCGCTGCCACCTCGCGGATCATGTCGTCGACGTCAGCGGGACCAGCAGGACGGGGACCCTCACCACAGGCGTCAAGCGCGCCACCACGCTGCCGGCCCAGAAACTCTCCCAGGGGCCTCGGGCGTGGGTGGCCATGATCACCAAGTCCGGGTGCCGATCCGAAACCGCCGCGGCCAGCTGTTGGACCACGTCGCCGCGCCGCAGCTCCGCGTCCGCAGCGAGCCCTCGGCCGCGAAGGGAGGCCTGCAGGTCCTGCAGCTGCTTCCAGGCAGCGTCTGAAGCCAGGTCCAGCACAGCGCCGGCGGCCTGAGGGAGGAATACTGCGGCTGCGGCGTCCTCCGGAGAGACGGTGGCAGGGGTGGGGATCACCGTGACGAGGTGCAGGCGTGCGCGGCAGGCCACCGCGATCTCCTCGGCCCACGGCAGGGCCGCGTGGGACTCCCCCTGGGGGTCCACGGGGACCAGGAGCAGCTGGATTCCTGGGCTCGGAGCGGCGGGGGCGGGGATCAGGAGGACGGGGCGGCCGCTGCGGACCAACACCTGCTGTGGGACATGCCCCAACAGGCGTGCCCTGAGGCCACCCCACCCGTGGGCTGCCAAGACCAGAATGTCCGCGTGAAGCGCCTCCGCTTGAGCCGCGATACACGCCGCCACGTCTGCCAGGGCGGCGGAGGCGACGTGCACCTCCACAGCCAGCCCCTCTCCCCGGATCCGAGCGGCGGCCTCCTGTAGGTAGCGCCACGCGGCGTCCGCGGTGCGTAGGTGCGGCTGCCCGTGGACGGTCTGGGGCGGGCGCGCCTCCAGGACGTGGAGGAGCGTGAGCCGGCCCCGGAGCGCCCGGGCCAGCTGGCACGCCACCGGCAGGCTGCTCTCCGAGAGCTGGGATCCGTCGAGGGCGACGACGAGATGACGGCCCGGATTCCCCGTCACGACGGACCCCCCAGGAAGGTGCGCCACAGTAGGTACGCGTTGAGGGCCACCACGAGAGCCGTGACCGCCCAAGCGAGGGCGGACGTCAGCCGATGATTGGCCAGGTCCCCCATGAGGCGGCGGTCGCTGGTGAAGTGGATCAAGGGCACCAGGGCGAAGGGGAGCCCGAAGCTCAGCACCACCTGGCTCAGGACGAGGGTCCACGTGGGATCCAACCCTAGGGCGATGACGACCAGGGCCGGGGCCATAGTGACCACGCGCCGCAGCCACAGGGGGACGTGACGGCGCAGGTAGCCCTGTATGACCACCTGCCCCGCCATGGTGCCCACCGTGGAAGAGGAGAGCCCCGATGCCAGGAGGGAGACGGCGAACATGCTCCCCGCCAGGTCACCCAGAAGCGGCTGCAGGGTCCGGTAGGCCTCCTCGATGCTTGCTACGTGCGATAGACCCGCGCGGTAGAAGGTGGAGGCTGCCATGACCACCATGGCGGCGTTGATGAGCCCGGCCACGCCCATCGCCAAAACCACGTCCACCAGCTCCAGTCGGAACAGCCGCTTCGCCTGCTCGGGTGTGAGGACCGGGATTCGGTGCTGCACGAGGGCCGAGTGGAGGAAGATCACGTGGGGCATCACGGTGGCCCCCAGGATGCCGGCCGCGAGGAGCACGCTCTCGGCGTCCGAAAACCGGGGAGTGACGGCGGCGCGGGCCAGGGCACCCCAGTCCGGCCGCTCCAACACGGTCTCCACTACGTAGGCCACCGCGATGACCCCCACCAGGGCGCCGATCACCGCTTCCACGGGACGGTACCCGTACCGCTGAAGGGCGAGGATGCTAAAGGTCACCGCGGCCGTGAGGAAGCCTGCGGGGAGGAGCGGGATCCCGAACAGGAGGTGCAACCCTAAAGCCGCCCCGAGGAACTCCGCCAAATCCGTGGCCATGGCCACGAGTTCCGAGACCGCCCACATGAACCACACCAACGGAACGGGCAGTCGGTCCCGGCAAACCTCGGCGAGGTTGGACCCCGTGGCGATTCCGAGCTTGGCGGCAAGGGACTGAACCAGAATGGCGATGAGGTTACTGGCCAGCACCACCCACAGCAGCAGGTACCCATAGCGCGCACCGCTCTGGATGTTCGTAGCGTAGTTCCCGGGATCCATGTAGGCCACGGAGGCGACGAAGGCGGGTCCGAGAAAAGGCCAGATCCGGGCCCACCAGGGGCCCCGCGGCCGCCCCGCGAGGACTTCCTGGGCGGCTCGCAACATGGCCGCGTCCGCGGAGCGCTCGCGGACTGCCGCGGGGGGCTCTTCGGCCGCGGAATGCCCTGCGTTGACGGCTCCGTCCTCCATGGTCCGTGCGGGCGACGCAGGAGCGACGCCCCCTTCAGGATGCTACCACCCGGGAAGGGCGGGGGTCGCTGTGGGAGGGGCTTGACCTTCCGGTTTGCGGGAAGCTGTAGGTTGGGGCGGGAGAAAGAGAGAGGCGCGGAGGGGAGTCCCGGTGACTGCGGGGGCTGCCAAGCTCCTCGTGAAGCTCGGAGGCATGCACTGCTCTTTGTGCGTGGAGTCGGCGCGCAAGGCGGTTCGCAGGCTCCCCGGCGTTCGGTCTGTTCACGTGTCCATCGCCCACAGCGAAGCCCTGGTGGAATACGACCCGGCGCGCGTGAGCCCTGAGGCCATCTCCGAGGCTCTCCGAGCCGTGGGCTTCCCGGTCCTGCCCCCCGACGAGGCCGGGCGCCTTGCGGAGGAGGAACGGGAGCTGCGCCGGGCGCGGGGGCTGGCGTGGCTGGGGGGCGCCCTGATGGCCGCCGCCACGGCCCTGATGGGCGCGAGCGCCCTGTGGGGGCTCAGCAGGGCGCGGGCGCTGGTGCTGGGGGCTTTGGCCCTGGGGACGGCTGTGGGGCCCGCGGCGTGGGTCCTGCGCAACGCCTGGCAGTCCGTGCGCCGGGGCATCCTCAACCAGGACGTGCTGGCGGCCGCCTCGGCCCTGGCGGGTCTTGGGGGCGGCATCGTAGGGCTGTGGTCCCCCCGCCTTCCCCGCCGGAGAGTTCTTCGCCGCCGCGGTGTTCGTGTTCGGCTTCCACCTCGTGGGCGGCTACCTTTCGGTGCTGGTGCACGTACGCGCTTCCCAGTCGGTCCGCAAGCTGCTGAGCTTGGCCCCGGCCACCGCATGGAGGGTGCTGCCGGACGGGTCGGAGGAGGAAGTCCCGGTGGGGGGGCTGCGGCCGGGGGACCGGGTCCGGGTCCGGCCCGGGGAGCGGCTACCCGCTGACGGGGTAGTGGTGGCGGGTGCTTCCGCGGTGGACGAGAGCCTGCTCACGGGAGAGCCCATGCCCGTGGACAAGTCGCCCGGGGACGAGGTGGTCGGCGGGTCGTTGAACCAGACGGGCACGTTGGTGGTGGAGGTGACGCAAGTTGGCCCCGACAGCTTCCTGCAGTCGGTGGCGCGGCTGGTGGCGGAAGCTCGGGCTTTGAAGCCGGGCGTGCTGCGGGTGGTGGACCGGGTGCTGCTGTGGTTCGTGCCCGCGGTGTTCGCGGCCAGCGCCGCGGGCCTGCTGCTGTGGAGTGCGGGTGCCGCGGTGGCCGGCCGGCCCCCAGACTGGACCCGCGCCGGGTTCGCGGCTCTGAGCGCTTTGGTGATGGGTTACCCGTGCGCCCTCGGCATGGCTACGCCGCTGGCCGTGGTCCGGGCGTCGGGAGAAGCAGCCCTGCGGGGGATCCTGATGCGCTCGGGGGAGGCGTTCCAGCTCCTGGGTCGGGTGGACACCTTCGTGCTGGATAAGACGGGGACCGTGACCGAGGGGAGGCCCTCGCTGGGCGGGGTGGTGGCCGTGGCCTTTCCCGAAGACGAGCTGCTCCGCCTGGCCGCCAGCGCGGAGCGGACCTCCGAGCACCCCCTGGCCGCCGCGGTTGTGGAAGCGGCACAGAGGCGCGGGCTGCACCTCAGCGAGCCGTCGGCGTTTGTGGCCTACCCGGGCCGTGGGGTGGGAGCCCAGGTGGACGGGCGCCGGGTGCTGGTGGGCAGTGGAGCGTTCCTGGAGGAGAACGGAGTGGACTGGAAGGGCCTAGCGTCCGTGGCGGAGGTGATGCGGCGGGCAGGGCAGACCGCGGTGTTCGTGGCCGTGGACGGCCGTCCCGCGGGAGTGTTGGGGCTAGCCGACCGCGTCAAAGAGGACGCGCGGGCCACGGTGCAGGAACTCCTCCGCAGGGGGAAGAGGGTCCTGTTGGTCACGGGCGACCACGCCGACACCGCGCAAGCGGTGGCGGCGCAGGTGGGGGTCCGGGAGGTGGTGTCGGAGGCGTCGCCCGCCCGGAAGGCGGAAGTGGTGCGCGCCCTGCAAGCGCGGGGCCGGAGGGTGGCGGTGGTGGGAGACGGGATCAACGACGCCCCGGCCCTGATGCAGGCGGACGTGGGGGTGGCCATGGGGGCCGGCACGGACGTGGCGTTGGAGAGCGCGGACGTGGTCCTGGTGGCTAGCCGGCTGTGGGCGGTGGTGGAGGCAGTGGAGCTGGCCCGCGGGAGCTACGCCATGACGGTGGGCAACGTGGCCTTGGGCCTGGCGTTCAACGCAGCGGGGGTTCTGGCGGCCATCAGTGGTTTGATCCGGCCCGTGTGGGCCATGGCAGCCATGGCCGCCAGCGTCGGCACGGTGTTGGTGCGGTCCTCCTACGGCCGGGTGTCCGTTCCGGAGCGGGAAGGAGGGTGAGGGATGAGGCAGGCGGTGAACCTGCGCAGCTCGGCGGGGGAAGTCCGCGGGGTGCGGATCGGGCGCTTCGCCGCGGAGTTCGGCCTGAGCCCCAGGACCCTCCGGTACTACGAGTCCCTGGGACTGCTCCAGCCTGCGCGGACCGCCGCGGGCTACCGGGTGTACGGACCGAGCGACCGCCAACGGCTCCGGTTCGTGCTGCGGACCAAGCGGGTCGGGCTCAGCCTACGGGACATCGCGGAGGTCCTGCGGATTCGGGACAGCGGCCGGGCGCCCTGCGAGCACGTGGAGGGCTGGATCCGGCAGAAACTGGCCGCCTTGGACCGACAGCTGCACAACCTGCTGGCCATGCGGAGGGAACTGGTCCGCCTGCGCCGCAGAGCCCGAAGCAGGATGCCGGGCGAAGGTTGCGTGTGTTCCATCCTGGAGGGGTAGGCTCGCGGATGGCCTTTTGCTTCTCCGCGCTTTCGTGCCCGCGGGCCGTGGTGACCCGTCTCCGTGTGTCCGACGCTCACGGCTGGGGCAGCGTGCTACAGTGACCTTGTGCGCAGGACTCCACCGGCGCTGGTCGGCCCGCCCTCGACCCGCGGCGGCCGGGCATCCCAAGGGCGCTGTCGCCGGGCTTTCCCCTGGCAGGCGTACGCGGCGGCGGTCCTGTCGGGAGTCCTGCTGGCCCTGAGCTTCCCCCGCCCGGGTTGGTGGCCCCTGGCTTGGGTGGCCCTGGTCCCGCTGCTGCGGGCGCTGCACGGCCAGGAGCCGCTGCGGGCGGCCGGGCTCGGGTTCACCTTCGGGCTGTCCTTCTACGGGTTGCTCCTCCCGTGGCTGGTTGCCCTGGGCGTGCCCGCGTACGCGGTGGTGGCCCTGGTCAGCGCGGCGTACGCCGCGGCCTTCGGGGCCCTCGTGGCGTGCGCGGCCGGACGAGGGGGCGACGGCCGGTTCTTCGTGGCCACGGGTCTTGCGTGGGTGGTGGTGGAGTGGCTGCGCAGCCTGGGGCCCAGCTCCTTCCCCTGGGGTCTTTTGGGTTACTCCCAGTGGACCAACCTCCCGATCCTGCAGCTGGCTTCTGTGGGCGGCGTGTATCTGGTGTCCGCGGCGGTGGTGGCGGTCAACGCGGGGTGGGCTTTGCTGCTGCGCGGGCGAGCCCTCGGGCTCCTCCCGCTTCTGCTGGTGGCCGCGGCGTGGGCGTGGGGAGGCGCACGGCTGGACTCACGGTCCGGCTCTGCGGGGCCGCGGCTTCCCGTGGCCGCGGTGCAGCCCAACCTGCCGCAACGGCTGAAGCTGGCCGCAGACCACGCGCCGAAGACCCAAGAAGTCCTGCTGTCCTTGACCCGGCAGGCGGTGGCCGCGGGAGCGAAGTTGGTGGTGTGGCCGGAACACTACTGGCCTGCGCCGCTCCTGCGGGACGGCTCCGTGGACCCCGTGGTGCGTTCCGCGGTGCCCGAGGACGTTTCCCTCCTGGCCACGGGCGAGATCGACGGCCGGCGCAACTCCGCGGTGATGGTGCAGTCCGGCCGGGCCGTGGGCAGGCACGACAAGGTCCGCTTGGTGCCCTTGGGCGAGTGGTGGGCGGACCCCGGCCCCGGGTACGCTCCCGTAGCGGCTCCGGACGGCCCCGCGGGGGTGCTGCTGTGCTACGAGATCGTCTATCCGCAGGCCGCGCGGGCCCTGGTCCTTCAGGGTGCCCGGTACCTGATCCACTCCACGGAGGAGGGGTGGTTCGGCCGGTCCGCGGGGCCGGTGCAGCACCTGGGCTTCGCCGTGGTGCGGGCGGTGGAGCTGGGCCGGGACGTGGTGCGGGCCGCCAGCATCGGCGTCTCCGCGGTGATCGACCGCACGGGTCGGCTGCACGCCCAGCTGCCGCAGCTCGAGCAGGGGTGGGTGGCGGGCGTGATCGAGCCCCGGTCGGACCTCACACCGTACGCGCGCTGGGGGGACCTTTGGGTCTGGGTGGCGGGTGTACTTCTCGGCGTGCTGTGCCTTCCCGCGGCGCGCCCGTGGTTGCGGCGGGAGTTGTTGCTCGCCCTGGTCCTGCCCGGGCTGGCGGCCGCGTTCGCTCGCGGGTTGGGCCTGGGGCAGACCGCGGCGGGGCTGCTGGTGGCCGCGGTGAGCCTGGCGGTCCGCCCGGACGTGGCCACGGTGGGACTGCTGCGGGGCCGCCACCCCTGGAGCGTGGCAGGCTCCGTGGCCTTCGCGGGGGTCGCGGTGTGGCTCGTCCACGCGGGGTTCGCGGCCCAGGGGATCCCCCTGTCCGTTCAGGCGCCGGACGTGGGGCGGCTGGCAGCCAACCTGGTGGCGGGCCTGGGCCAGGAGCTGTGGCTGAGGGGCGTGATCCCGGCAACCCTGTCGGGTTACCCCGTGGCGGCCTTCGCCCTGTCCGAGCTGGGGACGTTCGTCCTGCACGCGGGCGCGCGCGGCGAGGTGGTAGCCTGGCACCTGTTGAGCGGCGCGGTGTTCTTCGGGATCCGCCGCATTACGGGCAGCGTGTGGGGCCCGGTGGTGGCGCGGGGCGTGGGCGACGCGGCCCTGGGGACCCTGCTGCGCCTGTGAGGAGCCAGGAGGGAACCACGGTTTGAGCTCGGCCGACTACGCCTTGGACCTAGCGGCAGTGCGGGAAGCCGCGGAGTTCCTGCGGCCGTACGTGCACCGGACGCCGCTGTTGCGCGCGGGGGCGTTGGGCCGCATGGCCGGGGCGGAGCTTTGGCTCAAAGCGGAGAACCTGCAGCGTACCGGCTCCTTCAAGGTGCGGGGTGCCTTCAACCGCATCCGGCGGCTCACGCCGGAGGAGCGGCGCCGCGGGGTGGTGGCGGCCTCCGCGGGAAACCACGCGCAGGGTGTGGCCCTGGCGGCGCGGGAGCTAGGGGTCCGCGCCACCCTGGTCATGCCCGAGGGCGCACCCCTGGTGAAGGTGGAGTCCACCCGCGGGTACGGCGCGGAGGTGGTGCTCTGGGGCCGCGACTTCCACGAGGCGTACCAGCAGGCGCGGAGGCTGCAGCAACAGAGCGGCGCGGTGTTCGTCCACGCCTTCGACGACCCCGCGGTGATGGCGGGGCAGGGCACGGTGGGCCTCGAGATCGTGGAGGACCTGCCGGAGGTGGAAGCGGTGGTGGTGCCCGTGGGTGGGGGAGGGTTGGCGTGCGGCGTGGCGGTGGCGGTGAAGTCGTTGAACCCCACCGTGAAGGTCTTCGGGGTCCAGGCCGCGGCCGCGCCCGCGGTATCCCGCGCCTGGCACGAGGGCCGGCCCGTGGAGGTCCCGGCGGGGCGGACGCTGGCGGACGGACTCGCGGTGCACGTGGCGCGCGGCGCGGTCCTGGATCTTCTGCGGCGGTGGGTGGACGACGTGGTGACGGTGGAGGAGGACGAGCTGGCCGCGGCCATGGTGCTGCTGCTGGAGCGGGCGAAGCTGGTGGCGGAGGGCGCGGGCGCCGCCGCGGTAGCCGCCCTCGTGTACGGGAAGGTGTCCGCGCGGGGTGCACGGACCGTGGCCGTGGTGAGCGGCGGCAACGTGGATTTGAACACCCTTGCTCGGGTGGTGGACCGGGGCTTGATGAAGACCGGGCGCCTGCTGCGGCTCCGCACCCGGCTGGTGGACCGGCCGGGGAGCTTACGGGCGCTGTTGGACGTGGTGGCGGCGCAAGGGGCGAACGTGGTCACGGTGGAGCACGACCGGCTCGCCCCCGAGGTGCCCGTGGGGGAGGCGGAGGTGACCCTCCTGGTGGAGACCCGGGACGCAAGCCACGGCGAGGCGCTGCTGGCCGACTTACGGAGGGCTGGGTTCTCCGTGCGGGACGGTTGACGGGGGACGGCCCTCACGGATTCTTCACACGCTCCCCAAGGGCGCCTTATGGGAAGCCCCGACCATGGCTGCGGAGGTGGTCCAGGTGCTGCGGGGACGTACGCTCGTCGACCTGCTAGCCGCGGTCCTCGTAGTGGCGACGGGGGTCGTGGGGCACGCCGCGCCAGCGTCCTCCGCGGAAGTCCCGCAGCCGGTGCAGACGGCGGTCCGGGATCGGGGAGCGGGCGGGGTGACGGTGTCCGCCACCTGGCTGGGGATCCGGGAGGACCGCTTGGCCTTCCGCCTGTCCTTCGACACCCACTCCGTGGACCTGTCGGGGTTCGACGTGCCGGCCAACACGGCCCTGCGGGCCGGGCCGGGGCAGGAACTGCGTCCGGTCCGGTGGCAGGAGGAGCGCAGCAGTTCCCACCACCGCGCGGGCGTCCTGTACTTCCCGCTTCCCAGGAACCTGCAGGGCCGGCTGGTGGTCGTGGTGCGGAACCTGGCGGGAGTAGACGAGCGCGAGCTGCTGTTCGAGTTCCGGGGGTAAGGGAGCCGTGGCCGAGGTCTCCCTGGCAGCTTGCGGGACCCGGAGCAGCAGGTTGCCCTCGTGGGCCTGGGGCGTAGCGGGCGGTGCGGGGCTGGTGGGCGTGTACTTCGCCATCGTCGGCGGTACTTCGGGTTCTCTCGGCCATGCCTGGGAGCTCCTGGCCACGGACTGGCCCTTCGTGGCCGCCCTGGCCGCGGGGTTCGGTACGCAACTGGGCCTGTACGCCCGCGTGCGGGAGCTGCACCGCGCGTCGCGAGCGGTCGCAGGAGCCGCGGGGCTGGGGACGGGGACGTCCACCGCGGCCATGGTGGCGTGCTGCGCCCACCACCTGGCGGACGTGGTTCCCTTGCTGAGCCTCCCCGCGGTGGCGGGGGCGGCGGCGGCGCTGGCGCAGTGGCGCACTCCCCTGATGGCGTTGGGGATCGCCAGCAACGTGCTCGGGATCGGCTACCACCTGCGGCTGTTGGGCCGCGCAAGGCCGGCAACGCAACTCGGACGGGAGGTGGACGCCATGGCGGAACGGGTGAAGGACCCGGTGTGCGGCATGGAGGTGGACCCCGCGCGGGCCGCGGGCCAGTCGGAGTACCAGGGCAGGACGTACTACTTCTGCTCCGCCCACTGCAAGGCCGCCTTCGACCGGGAGCCGGAGAAGTACGTGCGGGAGGGATGAGGTCATGGGCTGCCACGGCGGGCACGCACACGGGCGGCCGTCGGTGCATCACCGAGCGCGAGGGAGCGGTCTCCCGCCCGGGCGCGGCGGGGTGTTCGCGGCCCCGCTGGGAGTTCGGGCTGCCGTCCTTACCATCCTTGCGAGCTCGGCGGTGGCCGCGGCCCTGTGGTTCTTGTGGCCGCGGGGCGGCGGGCAGGAAGCCGCGGACGTTACGGTACGGGTCACCATGGCCGGCTTCAGCCAGCCGATCCTACGCGCCCGGGCCGGCCAGCCCCTGCGGGTGCGGTTGGTGAACCCGGACGGCCCCTTCCACACGGACGGCGGCGGCTGGCACCAGCTGGCCATCCCCGACTTGGGGGTGGACGTCCGGGTGGCACCGCGCAGCGAGCGGGTGGTGGTGATCCCCGCGGCAGCCCCGGGCGAGTACGAGTTCTACTGCGACGTGTGCTGCGGGGGCAAGGAAAACCCCACCATGCGCGGCGTGCTGCGTGTGGAGGCCTAGTGGGTGAGCTGACCCTGCCCGTGGTGGTGGCCGCCGCCCTGGTGGACGGCCTCAACCCCTGCGCCTTCGCTGTGTTGCTGGCCTTCGTGGGCGCTGTCCTCCTGTTGCTGGAGCGGTCCAGTGCGCGGGGCGCCCGCTGGATGCTGTGGAGGACGGGTTCTGCGTTCATCCTGGGAGTGTTCGCCGCGTACCTGGCCTTGGGGCTGACGGGGTTGTCGGTGCTGCGTTCCCTGGCCGCGGGGCACAGGGTGGGCCGGGGCGCGGGCCTGGTAGCGGTAGCGCTGGGGCTGCTGACCCTGCAGGAGGCGCTGGTTCCGGAGTGGGGGCTGCGGCTGCACGCCCCCGCAGCCTTGGCCCAGAGGGTGCGGACGGTGGCCACGCGCGGGAGTCTGCCCGCGGTGGGGTTGGGGGGAGCCCTGGTGGGGTTGTGTACCGTGCCCTGTTCGGGCGCGGTGTACCTGGCCGTCCTGGGTTTGCTGGCGAGCTGGTCCAGTTCCCTTCAGGGGTTGGCGTACCTGGTGCTGTACAACGCGGTGTTCGTCCTGCCGCTGGTGGCCCTCCTGGCGGCGGCGAGCTCCAGACCCGTGTTCCAGACCGTGGCGCGCTGGCAGCTGCACCACCGGCAGAGCTTGAAGTTCGGGTTGGGGTCGGTGGCGGTCGCTGTTGGGCTGCTCCTGCTGGCCAGCCTGTAGGGTGCCCAAGCGTAGAATGGCTGAGGGGATGGTGCGGAGGCGGGAGTTGCTCACGGGCATGGGGCTGGTCCTGCTGGCGGCGGGGCTGGGGACGGCGCTCCTGGGCTGGCCGGCGCAGGGGTCGGTAACCCTGGACACGGCCGAAGAGCTCGTCCGACGGGAGCTCGCGGGGTGGGGTACACCGGACCTGGTGCCCAAGGAGGTCATGGAGTTCACCAACCACTTCTACGTGCTGGTGGTGGAGAAGAGCACGGGGAAGGGAGCGGTGGAGCTCTTGGTGGAGCGGGACGGCTTCGTGCACCCGGAGCCGGGGCCGAACATGATGTGGAACACGAAGTACGGGCCCATGGGCGGGTGGATGGGCGTGGCCTCGGGCGTCCCGCAGGGGGAACCGGCCCTGCCCCTGGAGCGGGCCCGCAAGCTTGCAGAGGAGTTCCTGCGCCAGACCGACCCAGGGGCAACGCCCGGACACGGCACGGAGTTCTACGGCTACTTCACCTTCCACGTGGAGCGGGACGGCAGAACCGTGGGGATGCTCAGCGTGAACGGGTCCACGGGGCAGGTGTGGCCGCACACCTGGCATGGGCCCCTCGTGCGGGAAAAAGAGCTGTGAGGAGGCGGAGATGAGCGGGCGCGACGTGCTGCTGGTGGCCGTGGTGGTGCTCGGGCTGCTCCTGCTGTTCCCGGTCCTCGGGATGGTCCTGGGAGGCTGGGGGTGGATGATGGGCCCCGGCATGATGGGGCCCGGGATGATGGGGCCCGGGATGATGGGCCGCTGGGGTTGGGGCGCGGGTTGGGGCTGGGGCGGTGTGGCGGGCCTTGTGGTGGTGCTGCTCCTGGTGGCGGGCGTGGTCCTGGTGGTCCTCGGCCTGACCCGTCGGGAGGGCCCGGACAGCGCCCTGGAGATCCTCCGGCAGCGCCTGGCGAGGGGAGAGATCAGCCCGGAACAGTACGAGGAGTTGCGCAAGCTCCTGCAGTAGTGCCCTCGCACGGCCCCAAGCGCCCGGACCCCGGGTCTACCATGGAAGTGCCATGGCCCGGGTGCTGGTGGTGGACGACGACGACACCATCCTGACCCTCCTGCGCTCGTACCTCACGAGGGAAGGGTTCGAGGTGAAGGAGGCCGCGGACGGTGAGGCCGCCCTGGCGGCGGCCCGCACCTTCCGGCCCGACGTGGTGGTGCTGGACGTCCTGCTGCCGGGGCTGGATGGCCTGGAAGTCCTGCGGCGGCTGCGGGCGGAAACGGACCCCTACGTGATCCTCCTCACCGCCAAGACGGAGGAAGCGGACCGGGTGGTGGGCCTGGAACTCGGCGCGGACGACTACGTCACCAAGCCCTTCAGCCCGCGGGAGCTGGTGGCCCGCATCCGGGCCGTGCTGCGGCGCGGGCGGGGTCGCGGGGAGCCGCCGGATCACGCCCTCGTGTTCCGCCGGTTGCGCATCGACCCGCTCCGCCGGGAGGTGTTCCGGGACGGCCAGCCCGTCGCCCTGACCACCCTGGAGTTCGACCTGCTGCACGCCCTGGCCACCTACCCGGGCCGGGTGTGGACCCGGGAGCAGCTCATCGAGCGGGTGTGGGGGCACGACTACTTCGGGGACGAGCGGGTGGTGGACGTGCACGTGAAGGAGCTGCGCCGGAAACTGGGGGACGACCCGGCCCATCCGGCCTTCATCCAGACGGTCCGCGGGGTCGGCTACAAGTTCGTGGACGAGCCCGCCTAGAGCATGTCCGGGAAACCCTCGCGATCAAGGAGTCCGGGGTCCCCGGAATCGCACCGGCGGTGTTGGGGGTAAACGACCGGGGTGGAGATGCGGCGCAGGCTGTACCCGAAGCTGCTCCTGGCCTTCCTCGTGGTGGTGGGTGCCGGCGCGGTGGTGGTTTGGGGCACGGCTTGGCTCGTGGCCCCCGTGGCCTTCGAGGAGCACGTGAGGGCCATGGCCCGCCACCTGGGCCAGGACGCCCGGCTGGCGGAGGACCTGTTCTCGGGCTTCCGGCAGGCCCTGAACCTGGCCGTGCTGCTGGCGGTGGGGGCGTCCGTGGCTGTGGCCGCGGGCGTGGCCACCTTCGTGGCACGGCGCATCGCCGAACCCCTGGAAGCGATGCGGCAGGCTGCCCAGCGGATCGCCTCCGGCCGGTACGAAGAACGGGTGCCGGTGGCTTCGCAAGACGAGCTCGGTGAGCTGGCGGACCAGTTCAACCGCATGGCCGCGTCGCTGCAGCGGCTGGAGGGTATGCGCCGGGACCTGGTGGCGGACGTGGCCCACGAGCTGCGCACCCCCCTTTCCGGCCTGGCGGGCTACCTGGAAGGGTTGCTGGACGGGGTCCTGGACCCCTCCCCCAAGGTCCTGAGCCAGATGCAGCGCGAGGTCCGCAGGCTCCGCCGCCTGGTGGACGACCTGGACGAGGTCTCCAGGGTGGAAGCGGGGCAGGTCCGCCTGAGGCTGGTGCCGATCCCCCTGTCCGAGGTGGTGGAAGGCGTGCTGGCCCGGCTCGCGGACCAATTCCGCGACAAAAGGATTACGGTCTCCACGGAGCTGCCCCGACATTTGCCGAGGGTGCGGGCGGATCCGGACCGCGTGGCGCAGATCCTCACCAACCTCCTCGGCAACGCCCTCCAGTACACGCCGCCCGGGGGCCGGGTCAGCGTGCGGGCGCGGCACGCGGATGGGGAGGTCGCCGTGGCCGTCACGGACACGGGCATCGGCATCCCCGCCGAACACCTGCCCTACGTGTTCGACCGCTTCTACCGCGTGGACCGGTCCAGGTCTCGGGATCGGAGGGGGACCGGGATCGGGCTCACCATCGCCAAGGGGCTGGTGGAACTCCAGGGCGGCCGTATCTGGGCCGAAAGCCCCGGCCCGGGGCAGGGCAGCACCTTCACCTTCACCTTGCCGGTGGCGGAGTAGTTCACGGAATCTTCACCCGCCGTTCTGCACGTCCTCACGCACGGTACGTACACTGACGGCACCGTGATGGTGTGGGTGGTGGTGTTCTGGCTCCTGGTGGCCGCGCTGGCCTTGGCGGTGGCCTCGTGGCTGTTCCCGCGACCCAGGGACGACCGGGTACGGAGGATCCTGCGGGAGCGCCTGGCCCGGGGGGAGATCACGGAGTCGGAGTACCTCCAGGGGGTGAAGGCTTTGAACCTTCCCGCGGAGAGGAAATCCAGCGGTTTGGCGCCCGTGGCGGTGCTGCTCCTGCTGGCGGTGGTGGTGTTGTTGTTGATGGCCACCGGCGTGGGCGGGATGGGCATGCCGGGCTGGATGGCACCCATGATGCCGGGGATGGGCGGGATGCCCCACATGCGGGGCTGGCCGGGGCCGTCCGCGAGCCCGCCTCCCACCCGCGCAGGGGCGCGGGTGGTGGCGGTGACCCTGGTGGACTTCGCCTTCCGGCCCGCCAACATCCAGCTCCGGGCGACGGAAGCCGCCAACCTGAAGCTGGTGAACTCGGGTCGGGTCCCTCACGACCTGTACGTGCCCGCCCTGGACTTCCGGGTGACCGTGGAGCCGGGCCAACAGGTGGTGGCGGGCCTGCCTCCGGCAGCGCCCGCTACGTACGAGTTCTACTGCACCCTGCCGGGCCACCGCTCCGCGGGCATGGAAGGAACCTTGACGGTCCTGCCGTAGTACGAACGACGCGACCAAACGGGGGTGAGTGAACGTGAAGGGGTTGACCTTTCTCATCGTCATCGCGGTGGTCGGCGTGGCCGCGGCCACGCCGACCCAGGGGGGTGCTGCACAGCAACGGGTGGACCTTCAGGAGAAGGAGTTCGCCTTCGTCCCGTCCACGGTGACCCTTAAGGCCGGCGTGCCGGCGGAGGTGCGCCTGTGGAACCGTGGGTCGGTGGAACACGAGTTCATGGTGAACAACCGAGGGCACATGCACATGGCCGGGATGGACCCTCAGAAGATGCACGAGGAGCTGGAGAAGCAGTCGTACTTCCGGGGGTTGGCCGTGCGCGTGGAAGGGAAGGCGAAGATGGTGGAGCGGAGGGGCAAGGGCCTGGCCATGATCACCCTGGCGCCCGGGGAGCAGGTGGTGCTGCGGTTCGTACCCACGAGGAAGGGCACGTTCGAAATGGAGTGCCACCTCCCCGGCCACTACGAGGCCGGGATGAAGGGCACGTGGGTGGTGCGGTAGAGGGCGGCCACGTCCGGCTCCGAGTCCGCACCCAGGGCGAGGAGGCCAGGGCCCGGAAGCTCAAGTGCTCGCAGGACCGCCCGACAAGACGGAGCGGGGGATCCAGGGAGGAGTCCGGAGGGCGTACTCCTCGTAGACGGCGCCGAACCGGGAGCGCAGCTCCTGTTCCTCCTTGCGTGCTTGGCGCGCGTAGGCCGCCGTCAGGAGAGGCCACATGAGGAGGCCGGGCACCGTGGGCCAGTGCACGAGCCAGCCCGCGGTCACCAGGATCAGGCCCAGGTACTGGGGGTGCCGCAGGGACCGGTAGACGCCCGTGGTGACCAGGCCTTCCTCCCGGTGGCGGTGCAGTTCCCACCAGCCCAGGACCACCAGGAGCACTCCCAGCAACGTGATGGCAGAGCCCACCGGCATCCCCAGCCGGTACATGTAGGTCATGAAGTCCCGCTCGAACGCGGTCCAGCCCACCGCGGAGGAGAGGAGGTAGGCGGTAAGGGGGAAGCCGAACATCTCCGCGAACAGCGACACCACGAAGGCCGCGTACAGGCCGTGGCCGCGCCAGTCCCGCCGGACCCGCACGGGAAGCAGGACGAGGAAGGCCAGGAACACTCCCGCGGAGGCTGCCACCAGCCCCCAGGAGCCCTTGTGGATTCGGAGCAGCTCATCGCGGAGGGGCTCGCCCAGCAGGATCAGGGAGTGCAGGAGGCCCACCAGGACGGCGGAGACGGCCAGCACCGCCCCGCCCAGACCCAACACGGTCGGCAGGGGCAGCGCCCGCGGGAGAGCTCTCACTGGTCCCCCGTCCGCCTCAGGCCGCCACGGGGTAACCGGCCTGTTCCAGGGCCCGCTTCAGCTGCTCCTCGTTCGCCGCCCCTTCCTCGAACACCACGCGCACTTCCTTCTTGGCCAGGTCCACTTGGACGGACCGCACCCCCGGTACGCTCCGTGCGGCGCGCTCCACGGTGGCCGCGCAGCCCTGGCACGTCATCTTGGGGACCCGGTACACCTTCTCCATACCGCTCACCTCCCTTGCGCGCGCTTCTGCACCCACGGGATCACCACGGGCATCAGCACGATGGCGGTCAGCAAGAACACCCAGGCGGCCCCGATGAGGCGGCTGGGCCAGGAGGTCTCGCCCTTCAGGGTCGCGAGCATCACGAACAGGGTTGCGGCCAAGGCGGACAGCCCGAGGTATAGGGCCGCAGCCACCGCGGAGGGAGTGCGCTGAGCCATCACCCCTCACCTCCCCGCGGGGGCCGGCGCCCCCGCAGCCGCCAGACGCCCGGGCTCCGCCTGCCCGTAGCGCTTGCGCACGGGGGGCACGTAGCCCCGCATGCGTTGGGTGTTCAGGGTCACGGACAGGGAGCTGGTGGCCATGAGCACCGCGGCCAGCTCGGGGCTCACGATCTGGTGCACGAAGGGGTACAGGATGCCGAAGGCCAGGGGGATGGCAGCGGTGTTGTACGCGAAGGCCCAGAACAAGTTCTGCTTCACCAGGCCCATGGTGGCCCGGGCGATCTGGAAGGCAGCCACCACGTCCAACAGGTCGTCCTTCACCAGCACCACGTGGCCGGTCTCCTTAGCCACATCGGTCCCCGCACCCATGGCGATGCCCACGTCCGCCTGGGCGAGGGCCGGGGCGTCGTTGACCCCGTCGCCCACCATGGCCACCCGGAAGCCCTGGCTCTGCAGCCGCTTGACCTCCTCGGCTTTGTCGCCCGGCAGCACCTCCGCCAGCACCTGGTCCATGCCCAGCTGCCGGGCGATGGCCTGGGCGGTGCGGCGGTTGTCGCCCGTGAGCATGGCCACCCGGATCCCCATCCTACGGAGCTCCTGGACCGCGAGGGGGGTCGTCTCCCGGAGGGTGTCCGCCACGGCCAGAACCCCCACCAGGCGCCCGTCCACCGCCACGAACATGGCCGTCTTCCCCTGCGCCTCCAGCTCCTCCGCCCGCGCGGACAGGACCTCCACCGGGACGCCCTTCTGCGCCATCAACAGGCGGTTGCCCAACAGGATCCGGTGACCGTTTACCTTCGCCACCACCCCGTGCCCGGGGACCGCCTGGAACTCCTCAGGGTCCGGGATCGCCAGGCCCCGCCTCTGAGCGGCCCGCACCACGGCCTCACCGAGAGGGTGCTCCGAGCGCTTCTCCGCGGAGGCGGCCAGCTGCAGC
Source organism: uncultured bacterium (assembly GCA_964437095.1). Lineage (GTDB taxonomy): Bacteria > Sysuimicrobiota > Sysuimicrobiia > Sysuimicrobiales > Sysuimicrobiaceae > Tepidifontimicrobium. Next base: position 92,609 of record CAYTFH010000002.1, read on the forward strand.
ACCTCTTGCTCGGGAAGGCCCACGGCCACCACGTCCGTCACGGACGGCACTCCCTGGGTGAGGGTGCCCGTCTTGTCGAACACCACCACCTGGACCTTGGACAGGTTCTCCACCGCGTCCGCGCCCTTGAACAGGATGCCGAACTCCGCGGCCTTGCCGGTGCCCGCCATCATGGCCGCGGGGGTGGCGAGCCCCACGGCGCACGGGCAGGAGATCACCAGCACGGCGATGCTCACCAGCACCGCGAACCCCACCGCGCTGGCCCCGGACAGGGCGTACGGCGTGAGCATCAGGCGGGTCTGCGGGGTGAACCACAGGTCGTACCCCACGAAGTACCAGAAGAAGAAGGTGGCGAGGGCCAGGACGTGCACCCAGAAGATGAACCGGCCTGCCACGAAGTCCGCCAGCTTCTGGATGGGCGCCTTGGAGGTCTGGGCTTCCTCCACCAGCCGGATGATCTGCGCCAGGGCTGTCTCGCGGCCCACCCGGGTGGCCCGGAAGGTGAAGGAGCCCGTCTTGTTCAGGGTCCCGCCGATGACCTCGTCGCCCGCCTTCTTCTCCACGGGCAGGCTCTCCCCCGTGATCATGGACTGGTCCACCGCGGAGTACCCGTCCAGGACCACGCCGTCCACGGGGATTTGCTCCCCGGGCCGGACCACCAGCAGGTCGCCCACCTCCACCTCCTCCACGGACACCTCCACCTCTTGCCCGTTCCGCAGCACGCGGGCCCGGCGGGGCTGCAGCCGCATGAGCCGCCGGATGGCCTCCGACGCGCGACCGCGGGTGATGGCCTCCAAGTAGCGACCCAGGAGGATGAACCACGTGAGCAGGGCCGCAGCCTCGTAGAAGGTAGCCTGCGGGCCGCCGAAGCCCGCTTGGGGCCAGAAGGTGTTGACCACGGCGATGAGGTAGGCGGCGCCGATCCCCGTGGCGTACAGCAGGTTCATGTCCGTGACCCCGCGGCGCAGTCCGTTAAAGGAGTGCACGAAGAACTGGGCCCCGGGGCCCACCACGAGGGGTGTGGTGAGGAAGAACAGCACCAACTTGTTGTGCAACAGCTCGGGCACCAAGCGGGAGAGCACCCCGTAGGGCTGGAAGGTGCCCACCATGACCAGCAAAGCGAGGGGCGTGGCGACCAGGAGGTTGCGGCGCTGGCGCTGGATCTCCCGGCGGCGGGCCTCCTGCTCCCGGTCCAAGGCTGCGGCTCCCTCCAGCTTCTCCTCCGCGCTGTACCCCACCGCCCGCACCGCGGCCAGCATGTCCCGCACCTGGACCGCCCCAGGGAGGTAGTCCACCCGGGCGGTTTCGGTACTCAGGTTCACCGAGGCGGCCAACACGCCGGGCAGCTGGGCCAGGGCACCCCGTACGTTCTCCACGCACGACGCGCAGGTCATCCCCGTGACGTGGAGGTACACGGTGGCCGTGCGCACGCCGTAGCCGATCTCCTCCACCGCCCGGCGCAAGGCCGCCAAGTCCACCTGGGCGGGGTCGTAGTCCACCGTGGCGTGCTCCGCGGCCAGGTTCACCCGGACCTCCCGAACCCCGGGCAGGGACTTCAGGGCCCCCTCCACGTTGGCTACGCAGGAGGCGCAGGACATGCCCTCGATGGGGATCACCAGCCGGCTCATCGCCCACCTCCCGCCTCGAACACCTCCAGCAGTTCCGCGATCACCCGTTCCCGCTCCTGGGGATCCTCGGATCGGATGGCGGTGGTGACGCAGTGGTTGAGGTGGCGTTCCAGGAGCAGGGCGTTCACCCGGTCCAGGGCGCTGTGGATGGCCTTGGTCTGCTTGAGGACGTCGATGCAGTAGGCGTCCTCCTCCACCATGCGCATCACCCCCCGCACGTGCCCCTCAATGCTGCGCAGACGCGCGAGGATCTCCTGCTTGCCCCGGGGGTCCATCCCCTGGAACCGCTTCCGCGGCAGCGTCTTCGTGGCCACGGGTCTCCTCCTAAACCCCCCCCATTGGGGGAGGGGTCCAGGGCTAGGATACGCGGGGTCCCACGTCCGGTCAACCCCCGCCCGTGGTCAGGGCATGGCCAAAAGTTCGGCGATGAGGGCGCGCAGGCGGCGGCTGCCTTCCGGGCCCACGAAGGGCCCCGCGTGCACCCGCGCCACGCGGCCCTGGGGAGTGAGGAACAGCGTGGTCGGTAGCCCCACCACCCGGTATAGGCGCAACAGCGAGCCGTCTTCGTCCACCACCGATGGGAAGGGCCAGGAGTACTGTTCCACGAAGCGCCGGGCGCTGGGGAGGTCGTCCAGGACGTTGACGCCGAGGAAGTGGACGCTCGCCCGGTAGGTGCGAGCGGCTTCCGCGAGAGTGGGCGCCTCCGCCCGGCACGGTACGCACCAAGAGGCCCAGAAGTTCATCACCACCGGCTTGCCCCGGAGGTGCGAGAGGGCCAGCTCGCGTCCGTCCAGGGTCTCCCTCACGAACCCCGGAGCCGGGAGCCCCACGAGGCTGTGCCCGGTTGGGGTAGGTGGGGGTGGGGTGGCAAGCTGTGCGGGCTGCGGGCGGGGAGTACAGCCTACGATCAGAAGCGGCAGGACGGCCAGGAAGAAGAAAAGGCGCCGCACGGCTTCAGAAGGCTTTCCACCAGTAGCCCACGGTGAACACCCCCGCGGCCACGAGGAAGGCGGCTGCGAGCCGGTGGATGTACGGCACCACGCCGCGGACCCACCGCATGGTCGCGGCTTCGAACCACGCCACGCCCACCAGGGCCGCGGTCAGAACCGTGCCCATCCCCACCGCGTACGCGAGGAAGTTGCCCACGGCGGCGGTGAGGCTACCCGTGGCCAGGCTGCTCCCCACCACCGCCAGGAACACGGGCAACGTGCACGCGAGGGAGCAGGTCCCGTAGGCCAGGCCGAAGGCGAAGTACGAAACCAACCCCCCACCCGGCCGGACGCGCTCCCACACCCGGGTGGCGGAGGGGATACTCAGCTCGCGGCCCGACAGGGCCAGCCACGTGCCCAGGACCGCCAGAACTGCCCCGGCCCCGAGCCCGCCGTAGGGGAACCACCGGGCCAGGGCGCGGCCCCCCGTGCCCACCACGAGCCCCGCCAGCCCGAAGAGCACCACGAAGCCCACCGTGGCGGCGGCGCCCAGCGCCAGGGCCCTCAACCCCCCTCCCGGGGAATGCAGGCCCGGCTCTTTGCGCGCCAGGGTGTACGCCAGCAGCGAAGGGAGGAGCAGGATGCCGCAGGGGTTCACCGCGGCCACCATGCCCGCGGCAAAGGCGTAGCCCACGGGCAGCCACGCGGCCAGGCTCGCCACCTGGCCCTGGGCCGCGTACAGGAACCGGGTGGAGGCGATCAAACCCCAGCCCAGGGCCAGTCCCGCCAGCACGAACACGACGCCCGGCGGGTCCACGGCGGTGCGGCGCGCGGAAGCGCGCTGGTCGGTCACGGGGCTCACCTTCCCTCAAGACGAAGCCGCAGGAGCACTTCTTCCCGGCTGATCGGGCCCACCCACCGGCCCACCACCGTGCCCGTGGGGTCCACGAAGAAGGTCTCGGGGATGCCCGTGACCCCGAAGTCGATGAGGATCCGGCCTCTGGGGTCGGGCCCGTTGGGGTAGCTCACGCTGAAGGTCTGGAGGAACTCGCGGGCGGTCTCGTCCGCGTCCCACACGTTTACCCCCACCAACACGGCCCGGCCCCGGACGGCTTTCCAGGCCGCCTCCAGTTCGGGCGCCTCGTCCCGGCAAGGCGGGCACCACGACGCCCAAAAGTTCACCGCCACCGGCTTGCCCCGCAGGTCCCGCAAGCGCAGGACGCCGCCCCCGAACAGGTCCAAGGCGAACCCGGGTGCGGGCCGGGGCCGTACGGGCACCCCGCGGCCGGCGGTGTTGATGGACAGTCCCCCCCTGCGGGCGCTGTCGCCGCGCTGGAGCCCGGACCAGAGCAACGCCACCACGCCAGCGACCGCCAGCAGGAGCAGGGCGGAGGGCAGCCACTTTCGGGTTCGGGCCGGCGTGTCCACCGCCGCGAGTCTACCGCACCGCGGGCCCCTCGTGTTCCCCTTCCGCCTCCGCAGCTGCAGGGCCAGCGCGGTGTGCAGCGGACGAGGTGTGGCACGAACCAGCCCCCGGGACGCCGCGCAACCCCAGGATCATGAGCAAAGGACACGCCAGGGCCAGCAGCACCAGGAGGACAGGGAGGGCGAACCTGGGGGCCACGAGCCACACCAGGACCACGACGCCCCCCACCGCCGCCAGCGCCCGCCCGTTTAGGCACGCGAGGGGCCCCGCGCACCAGCTGCCGCCGTCCTGCTGGCGTGCCGCGGGAGCCGGGCCGGCGAGGTCGGCGGTCGCTTGCCCGGAAGGTGCTCGGGAGGCCAGCCGCATGGCCAACAGGTGGGCCACCGGACACGCCACCAACAGCAGCACCCACGGCCAGAAGTCCATCGACTCACCCCCTTACGAGATCACCACGGGGCAGTACGCCGGGAGTGCCGCGGACGCCACCGACAGGAGCTGCGGCAGTGTGCGGGCGGCGGCCAGGGCCAGCGCTCCCGCAGCCAGGCTCCCCGGGAGGGCTGGGGCCGGCCGCCACGACCCCTCCAGCAGTCGCTTCAGGCGGTCTTCCAACAGCCGGGCCTGCGTCCCCTGCAACCCGACCCCGAGAGCCGGTACCTCCAGGGCGTGCTGTACTGCCCGAGCCAGGGCCGAAGCCAGGGTGAGGGGGTCGCGGGTCGCGTCGGCCGCTGCGGCGTCCGCCAACAGCTCCTCCTCGGCATAGAGCACCTGGAACGCCTCCCGAGCCCACGGGAGGTACCAAGTGGTGTCCCGCAGGAGGCGGGCCAGCAGGAGCACGTGGAGCGCGTGCCGGGCCAGGTGCGCCAGCTCGTGGGCCAGGACCGCGTCCAGTTCGTGTTCGTCCAGCCCGTCCACGAGGCCGCGGGAAAGTACCACGGTGGGGCCCCAAGACCACCCACCCGCGGCCACGAAAGCGGGGGTGTCCCACCAGCGCAGCCGTGGCCTGGGGGCTTTCATGCGCGATGCTAGGGCCTCCGCCCGCGCGGCAAGATCCCGCGGGGCCGGCGGGAACTGCGCCAGCCAACGGAGGCGGCGTAGGCTGAGGGCGGCGAGCACGCCCGCCCGGACGAAGCTGCCCCCGACCCACGCCAGGAAAGCGTACGCCACCCACCGGTCCGGGGCCGCGAGGCCGCACTCGCCGATCAACCGCCGGGCTAGGTGGGTGCTGGCGAGAGCCAAGACGAACACCGGCAGGGCCAGGGCCAGCAGGGCCAGGGGGCGCCGGCTGCCCACGGGGAGGCGGCGGAAGGTCCACGCGCCCGCCGCGCTGAGCACCGCAGCAGCCAGCAGGGAGCCGACGGCGAACAAGACGAGGCTCATCGGGGGCGGCGTCTGCGGGCCCGCTCCGCCAACTGCAGCAGCCGGCTCCGCGTCGCTGGGTCCGCCAGCTCCCGCAGCCGGTCAAGGGCGGGACCGCCGAAGTTCACCAGAAGCTGTTCCAACACCCGGCCCACGAACCGGTCCACGAACGTCTTTCGGTCCACCGTGGCGCGGTACACGTACGCGGGCTCCCGGCGCTCCGCGGAGAGCAGGCCCTTGCGGGCCAGGCGCGCCATGGTGTTCATCACCGTGGTGTAGGCGATCCGGCGGCGCGGGTACAGCGCCTCGAAGACCTCCCGCACCGTGACCCCTTCTCCGGGGCGCCGGGACCAGACGAACCCCATGATCTCCGCTTCCAGGTCCCCCAGAGCCGCCCGGATCCCGGGGCGGTCCAGCCGCAAGGCGGTGATCTGCGGCTCGGGGGTCCGGGATGCTGCCATGCCCTTGCCCTCCTGGATCGAGCCCTCAGGGGCAGTCTACCACAAGTTGTCGTACGCTTTGGAGTAGCACACAGGGTCGGGGGAGGATTTCCATGGCTCGCCGGGTCCGGACCCGCAGGGAGAGCTGGCGGCCTTCCCGGTGGGGGTTCGCCCTCGCCGCGGGGGCGCTGGTGGCGTTTTTCGCCAACGAGTTCACCGTGGACTGGCGGCCCGTGCACGCGGCCTCCTTGCTGGCGGCCGTGGCGGGCCTGCTGGCCGGATTCCGCGGCGTGGGGCGGTCCGGTTGACGTGCGGCCGGCTGGTTGCGCAGCCCGGGTTGGCCGGGTAGTCTACTACGTGGAGTCGTACGACGTAGGAGAGGAGGAGCGGGGGTGCTGGACCGGAGGAAGTTCCTGCGGTGGCTGGCGGCCCTCCCTGCGGCGGGGGTGGTGGGGGCCTTCACGTCGCCCGTGCTGCGGTACCTCAAGCCGAACCTGGAAGCCGGCTTGGGCGTCCCCAAGGGTAAGGTGGTGCCGGACCTGGCCGAGGGCGACCTCCCCAAGGGGGAAGCCCTGCCCATCGCCACCCTGGAGGAGCTGCGGGAGCCGTGGTCCAGCAAGTTCTTCGTGTTCACGCAGAAGTACCCCCAGTACACGCCCGAGCAGGCGAAGGCGGCTACGGTACCCGGGGTGGCCGTCAAGCTGCCGTGGAAGCTGTCGTTCCCGGGCTACAAGGGGGGCAAGGAGCCCACGGACATCGTGGTCTTCTCCCGCATCTGTCCGCACCTGGGCTGCATCTTCAACTACGTGCCCAACTGGCGGGAGGTGACCGCGGGCTACGGGGGGTACGTGCCGCCGGAGGACCGCCGCCACGGGCTGCTGGCCTGCCCGTGCCACCTGTCCATTTTCGACCCCGCGGACCGGGAACTGCCCGGCCGGGTGCTGTCGGGCCCTGCGCCCCGCCCGCCCCGGTACTTCGCGTACGAGATCCGCCACGGCGTCCTGGTGGCGGTCGGGGTGGAGCCCGGCGGGATCGCCTGACGACCCCGGGCGCCGGATCGCCGGAGGCGAGTGGAAGGCCTACACGGTGCGGGCCGCGACACCGAAGACGCTCCGGTACACATCCTCCCCGTAGCTCGTGGCCAGCGGCTCCCCTACCCGGATGCGGTAGGTCCGGGTTCCGTCCGGAAGCCGCTCGGCGCGCAGGAAGAGCACCCCATCTCCTCCCTCCCCGTAGAAGGAGCGGGTCAGCTCGAACAGGTGGGTGACGAAGAACACCCGCACGCCCGCTTCGGTGAGGGCCCGAACGATCTGCCGGGCGATCTCCGAGCCCTCCCGTTCGTTGGTGGAGGCGAAGGCCTCGTTCACGAGGACCCATGAGCCCGGTCGGAGGTGGTCCAGGATGTCGCCCATGCGGCGGAGCTCTTCATCGAGCTTTCCCCGTTCCATCGGGGCGTCCTCCCCGCGGGGGAAGTGGGTGAAGAGGCCGCAGCACAGGCTCGCGCCGTACTGCTCCGCCGGAACGAACATCCCAGCTTGCATCAGGAGCTGCGCGATCCCCACGCTCCGGAGGAACGTGGTCTTGCCGCCCGAGTTGGGCCCGGTGACGAACACTAGGACCTGACCGTCCAGTTCCAGGTCGCTGGGCACCACCGGCCCGTCTAGGGTGAGGACGAGCCCGGGATCGTAGAGGCCTCGGAAGGCCAAGCGCCGCTCCCGGGGCGGATAGGGGGTCGGCATGCTGCGAGAGCGCCTCGCGGAGGTTGAGGCAGCCCACGTAGAAGGCGAGCTCCGCCCGCAGCATCCGGAAGAAGTCACGGACGTGGTCGGCGGCCTGCCCCAGGCGACCGGCGGTCGTCGCGATGGCGCGGTTGCGGAGCTCCCCCAGCGCCCGGGCACCGGCCTCGTCCCGGGGGTGGACCTCGAACCGGAACACCGGTGGCTTCGGCTCGAAGAGGGCCCGCCACCGGTCCATCCAGGTCTGGAGCCGTCGGGGCCCGCGGTGCAGGAGGTAGTCGGTCCCCTTGTGGGCCTGGCCGAGCTTCGCACTCAGGAGGACACCACGGGGGAACTGGAGTTCCTGGAGGTGGTCTTCCACTTCGCGCAGGTAGGCGCCGCCGAGGTTCTCCTGCACCATGGTGAACAAGGCCCTCCACCCCTCGGAGCGGAAGCAGTGGCAGGGTCGGACGGCGAGGCTCAACAACCTTCTCAGGGCGGCTCACCTCGAAGATCCAGTCGTCCTCCCCCGCCATCGCCTCCAGGAGCGGCAGGAGGCCGAGGTCAGCGAGGAGGTCATCGGCGTTCCACGGGAGACCTGCCCGCGGGTCGAAGCCCTCAGGCCGGTAGGATCGGTACCCGGTACGCCGCGCGGCTCGCTCCGCTGCTGCCTGCTCGGCCCACTGCCAGGGGAACTCCGCGTGGGGGTGAAGGAGGCGGGCCCTCATGGTCGGAGGCGCTCTCGGATCTGCTCGTAGGTGAGGCCGTACTTCTTCGCGAGGGCCAGGGCGTAGGCGAGTCCGTCCGCGGGCCGTCGGACGATCCGGTACGTCCGCTCCTCCGGGTTGTGGGGCGAGACCAGGGCGACCATGCTGACCACTTTGTCTCCGAGCCGGCTGAGCTCGTCCAGGAACGTCACCCAGACGCACACCCCATCCAGCTCCAGGAGCGCGGCGGCGATCCGCTGGCTCAGGGAGAGGGCGTCCTGGAGGGTCGTGGAGGAGAAGACCTCGTTGAGGATCACGATGCTGCGTGGGGTTGCCGAGCGTAGGATCTCCCGGATCCGCAGGAGGTCGCCTTCGAGCCTGCCGCGGAGGTCTGTGGCGAGTTCCTCGCGCTGGAAGTGGGTGAAGATCCGGTCCGGGACCGGCAGGTGGGCGCCCCGTCCGGGCACAGGAAGTCCCAGGGAGGCGAGGTAGTGGAGCTGGCCGAAGGCCCGGGCAAAGGTGGTCTTGCCTCCCTGGTCAGGGCCGGTGACCACGAGGATGCGCTCAGGGCCGGTCAGGGAGACGTCGTTGCAGACCGGTAGGGATCCCTCGCGGACGAGCTTGTGGGCCAAGGCGAGGTCGAACACCTCCCGGGCATCAACTTCCTTGCTCGTCTCGCTCACCTGGGGGTAGCAGAAGGGGAGGCCTGCCCGTCGCAGCGGGGCGATGAAGTCCAGGTAGCTCAGGTAGAACTGCACCTCCCGGTCGAAGGCGACGACGCTGGGGTCCAGGAAGTGGCGGTGGGCGGTGCAGAAGCCGGAGATCCGGGAGAACAGGTCGGCGTGGAGCTCGGCGACACCGTCGAGGATGCGGGCCTCCACGGGGTTCATCTCGGGCCCGTCGGGGAAGGTGAACCGGTACTCCCTGGCCTCCGCTTGGCGGAACCGCTGGAAGGTGCGCGCGATCTCCTCGCTGTAGTTCGGCTCCCCGGCGTAGGGACGGACTTCCACCCGGAGCCCCCGGAGGAAGACGGTGTACCGGAGGGAGGCGAGCTCGCGCTGCAACGTCTCAGCCTCTCCTGCGAGGAGCCGGAAGGTCGGGGAGGTGATGTAGGCCTGGAGAGCGTCGCGAACGGCTAAAAGCCCGCGGGAGCGGAGGGGGACTGCGCAGAGCACACGTGTGAGCTGGCGGACAGCTTCGCAATAGTGAGCGGCCGCGTCCAGGACCCACCGCTCCCTCTGCCGGTCGTAGGTGGCCTTCTGGGCGTGGGACAGGCAGGCGCGGACGGTGCGCATGGCAGAAGCGAAGGCAGTCACGGCCTCACGGACGGCAGGGTCTTCCAGGTCCCGTATCACCTCCTGGCGGAAGCGGATGGCCCCTGCGGTCGTGAGGGGCGTGTAGAAGAACGGCAAAAGGTCGTACTCCTCCCGTCCCGCGGTGACAGCCTCCACCACCTGGTCGAGGAGCAGGTCCCGGAGGAGGGTGGGGGCTCGGCTCGGAAAGACGGCCTGGGGTGGCCAGGCGGGAACAGGATGCTGAGCGGCTCACCCATCAGTGGACGACCATGACGGGGCAGTGGGCGTAGCGCAGGACGCGCTCGGAGAGGGATCCCAGCTGCGGTGAACCAAACCCGGTCCATGGAGCCGTCCTCCTCTCGGGTAGGGCCCCAAAACGAATGGCCCCTACCCGCGCTTGGGTAGGAGCCATCAGCCTCACCCCGAGGTGGTTTGGGCGGGCCCCATCGCCCTTGCCAAGACCTTATAGCAGCCGTGCCCGGTCGGGTCAACCGGGGCGACGGCGGGCCGCCACGAGGAAGGGGACCGCAGCGAGCTCGGAGAGGAGACTGAACGTCACCAGGCGTACGGGGCTCCCCTCATACAGGATCCCCATGGCCGCGCTCCCCAAGAACCAGCACACGCCGAACACAGCGTTCAAGGCCCCGTAGGCCGAGGCCCGCCGATCCGGGCTCGCCATCTCCGCCACCGCGGCCCGCACGAGGGACTCCTGGGCGCCGACCCCGATCCCCCACAGCACCGTGCCCACGACCACGGCAGACAGCCCGCCGAGGAAGGCGAGGGGTGCGAAGCCCGCAGCCAGGAGCGTGGCGACGACGAGCGCGCGCAGGCCGGCCCGGTCGAACCAGCGGCCAAGGAGAAGCGCCGCGCCGGCGTCGGAGGCCATGGCCAGGGCGTACAGCACAGGGACTGCGTCCGGGGATACGACCCGGGTCCGGGCGAAGTGGTAGGCGAGGAGGGGGAAGTCCGCGTACCCGGCGGCCACGAGGCCGATCCCCACCAGGTACCAGCGAAGCCGGGACGGGAGTCCTGCGGCCGAGAGGGAGTGCGGGAGGGGGTCCAACGCCCTCGGCTCGGGGTAGGTCCGGCGGGCAAGGACGAGAAGGCTCAGGGACACGAGGGAAGGCAGGAGCAAGGCGGCGAAGGCGTGGCGGTACGCCCCACCGGCCGCGAGGACCGCCGCCACGAGGAGGGGCCCCGCCACCGCACCGACCTGATCCAGCGCCTCGTGCAGCCCGAACCCGAAGCCGCGCCCGACTTGCGCCGTCGCGTGGGAGAGCATCGCGTCCCGGGGCGGAGTGCGGACCGCCTTGCCAACGCGTTCCGCCACGATGAGCAGGGCGGCCACCTCCCACCGGCCCGCCAAGGCCAGCGCCGGCACCGCGCCCAGGTTGAGGGCGTACCCCACCAGGGTCAGGGGCCAGTAGCGGCGCGTGCGGTCCGCCACGAGACCCGACAGGAGCCGCAACCCGTACCCCAACAGCTCCCCCGCTCCGGCCACCACCCCCACCACCGCGGCGGAGGCGCCCAGGGTGGCGAGGAAGGGTCCGGTGATGCTGCGGGCTCCCTCGTACGTGGCGTCCGCGAACAGGCTCACGGCCCCCACGGCTGACGTCCGCGGTCACGAGGGATCGGGGTCCTCGGGTCGTCCGGATAGCTCCCGCGGCTGCCCGCGGGCCTGTTCCTGTGGGTCGGGAGTCTCCGGCGGTGCGACGCCGGCTCTCCGAGCCCGGTCGCGCAGTTCTGCCACCTCCCGCTCCAGCTGCACGACGGACCGGCGGGCCTGCGCCACCGACGCCTCCAACCCGGCGCGGTTCATTCCCAGCGCCCATACGGACTGGTCCGCGAGGAACGCGCGGTGCCGGAGCGTGGCGAGCTCCGCCCTGAGGGCTCCTAGGGCGTGGAGGGGGTCCTGTGCGGGCGGGTCCAGGTGCACCGCCGCACCGTACCCCAACAGGATCCGCACTCCCTCCTCCTCCCGCCAGCCTTGCGCACGGATGACCGAGGCGGCTTCGTGCCAGGTGGCCTCGTCCAGGACGAGATGTACGGTGACCACCAGGTCTCCGGCGGCCCTCATGCCCGATCCCCCAGCGCCACCCTCAGGGCGTGGCGCTCCCTCTGGAGCTCGGCCAGGCGGCGGCGCAGCCGCTCGTACTCCTGGCTCAGGGCGTGCACCTGGGCCTGCAGAGCATCCCGCTCGGCTTCCGCCCGTAGGGTCCGGGCCCTCATGGAGAAGGCGTGGGCCGCGGCCTCCCGGCGCTGCAACTCGAGGGCCACCGGACCCGTGCGGGGGCTGAGGAGTTCCCAGGTGCGCTGGTCCTGGGCGAAGTGGCTCGCACCCTCCCGCATCAGCCAGATCAAGCCAGGCTCCAGCAGCTCCCAGCCGCGCTCGGCCAGAGCTTCGGCGAGCCGGACCAAATCCTCACCGGCAATCTCAAGGGTCACCACGCGGCCCATCCCAAAACGAAAAGCCCCTACCGGACCACCAGTAGGAGCTATCAACCCGGCGCCAGCCGGGTGGACCAAGGCGAGCCCCATCGCCTGAGCTCAGGGTAGACCTTGGGAGGAGGCGCGTCAACCGGCTCCGGGGTGGCCTGCCTCCTGTACAATCTGGAGTATGGAGCTCAAGCTCGTGCCCATCGAAAAGCCGGATGTGGTGAACGTCATCCTCGGGCAGGCCCACTTCATCAAGACCGTGGAGGACCTGCACGAGGCCCTGGTGACCGCGGTCCTTGGGATCAAGTTCGGGCTCGCCTTCTCCGAAGCCTCCGGGAAACGCCTGGTGCGCCGCTCCGGGACCGACCCGCAGCTGGTGGACCTGGCGGTGCGCAACGTGTTGAACATCGCCGCGGGGCACACCTTCCTCGTCGTGCTGGGAGAGGGCTACTACCCCATCAACGTGCTCCACGCGGTGAAGGCGTGTCCGGAGGTGGTGCGGATCTTCGCGGCCACCGCCAACCCTCTGGCGGTGGTGGTGGCGGAGGAGGGCGAGCAGCGGGCGGTGCTGGGGGTGATGGACGGGTTCAAGCCCCTGGGGGTAGAGGACGACGCGGAAGTGGCCTGGCGCAAGGACCTCATGCGCAAGTTCGGCTACAAGCTCTAGCCGGCTCTTATGGAGATCATCGACGCCCACGTCCACCTGGTGACCCCCCGGATGGTGGAGCGGGCGCTGCGCCCCAGCGTGGCCGTACGGGCCGCGGCCCTGGAGGCGGCGGCCCGGGCGCGGCGCAGCCGGCTGCGGGAGCTGGCGGGAGCCACGCTGGAGGAGATCGCCGCGTGGTGGGAGCGGCAGCTGGACGCCCACGGGGTGGCAGCGGCCTTCTTCATCGCGGTGGGGGAAGCCAACGAGGAGCTGGCGGAGTTCTGCGCCCTCAACCCCCGGCGGTTCTTCGGGTGGGGCAGCCTCGCCGACCCCCTCCACCCGGACGCACCCCGGATCGTGGCCCGGTTCCCCGAGTGGGGGTTGCGGGGGCTGAAGCTGTACCCGCCCACCCAGCGGTTCTGGGCCAGCGACCGGGCGGTCTTCCCGGTGTACGAGAAGGCCGCGGAGCTGGGGATCCCGGTGCTGTTCCACTTCGGGGTCACCGTGGCCCCCCTCTACGACCTGACCTACGCCAACCCTCTAAACCTCTCCGCGGCGGTCAAGCAGTTCCCGGAGGTAACCTTCGGGATCGCCCACTTCGGCGCGGGCTTCCTGCGGGAGACCCTGATGCTCGCGTACCACACGGACAACGTGTTCGTGGACACGTCCGGGACCAACAACTGGCGAGCGTACACCCCCGGCAACCCCTCCCTGGAGTCGGTGTTCGCGGACGCCCTGCGGGCCTTCGGGCCGCAGCGGGTGGTGTTCGGGACGGACACCGCGGTGGGTCCCTACCGCGGGCACATCCTGCAGGAGCACCGGGAGATCCTCCAGCGCCTGGGGCTCTCCGCGGAGGAGCAGGCCATGGTCCTGGCTGGCAACGCCCGCAGGCTGTTCCGGCTGGAAGCACCCGTGCCGGGCCGGCCGTGAGGGGAAGGCCGGCCCGTGCCCTTCACGGGACCATCAGGTACTGCAGGCTCACCGGCTGGCGGGTTCCCGCGGGCGAAAGAGGCGGTCCCTGAAGGCCGAGCAAGCTGCCCAGCCATCCTGAGCCCGTGTACTCCACCACCCGGGCCCGGGAAAGCCGGGCCAGCCGGAGGGCCGTGGAGACGGCGTCGTCCAGGGACCCCAGGACGTCCACCAGGCCCAGCCTTTGCGCCTGCGCTCCCGTGTACACGCGGCCGTCCGCGAGGGCCAGCACGCGGGCCCGGTCCATGCGCCGTCCCTGCGCTACCACGTCCACGAACCGCTGGTAGGCTTCGTCCACCAACGCCTGGAACAGCGCCGCCTCCTCCGGTGTCACGGGCCGGTCGGGGTTGCCCATGTCCTTGAACCGGCCGCTCTTGAACACCACCGTGCGCAGGCCCACCCGGCGGTTGAACTCCTGCAGGTTGGGCAACACCACGATCACGCCGATGCTCCCCGTGAGGGTGGACGGGTCCGCCACGATGCGGTCCGCGGCGGCGGCCACGTAGTAGCCCCCGGAAGCCGCCACCTCTGTCAGCAGGGCCACCACGGGCTTGCCCACGCGGCGGAGCTCCGAGATGGCCCGGTGGATCTGGGCGCTGGCTACCACCGAGCCGCCGGGGGTGTTCAGCTCCAGGATGACCGCCTTCACCGCGGGGTCCCGCTGGGCCCGCCGCAGCTGTCCCACCACGGCGCGGGAGGAGGTGGCCGGCGCGAAGGAAAGCAACCCCCCGCCCTCCTGGCTGATGGCGCCTGCCACCCGCACCAGGGCCACCTTGTCCGGGCCCTCGCCTGCTACCGGCCGCTCGCCGGCTCCCCACGACGGCCGCAGGCCCGACCCTGCGGCGAAGCCCACCGCGGCGCCGGCCAAGCCCGCCAGGAGGAGGCTCGTGGCCGCCAGCACCGCCCCCGCAGCCCAAACCACCGCACGCCGCACCTCGCACCCCCTCGCTCGCCGAGCTTCGAAGAACACCTTAGGCCACCGCGGTAGCCAGGGCAACGGCCTTAAACGAAACTTAACCGGCCCTTACCTTGAAGTTGAGCTTCGTCTGCCACGGTGGGAGACGGAAACCAGACCACAGGAGGTGCGAACATGCGAAGGTGGCGAGCGCTGTGGGCCGTCGCGGTCCTTTTGGCGGCTGCTTCCGCGGGGACGGCACAGCAACGGCAGGGGGGGACCGCCAGCCCCCCCGGGACCATCGTGGTGGACGGGTCCAGCACCGTGGCGCCGCTCACCAGCGCGGTGGCGGAGGAGTTCCGCAACACCCCGCAGGGCCGCGGCGTGCGGATCACGGTGGGCATCAGCGGGACGGGAGGCGGGTTCAAGAAGTTCTGCGCAGCGAGCGCCCAGTCCCGCACGGACGTCCAGGACGCCTCCCGGCCCATCCGGGCGGAGGAGGACGAGGCGTGCCGGCGGAACCAGGTGAGCTACGTGGAGGTGCCCGTGGCCATCGACGGGCTTAGCGTGGTGGTGCACCCGCAGAACACGTGGGCCACGTGCCTGACCCTGGGCGAGCTCAAGCGCATCTGGGAGCCCGCCGCGGAGCGCCGGATCACCAGCTGGCGACAGGTGCGAGCCACCTTCCCTGACCGGCCCTTGCGCCTTGCGGGTGCGGGCGCGGACTCTGGTACGTTCGACTCCTTCACAGAGATGGTGGTGGGGAAGGCGAAGGCGAGCCGCGGGGACTACCAGGCCACGGAGGACGACAACGTCACCGTCCAGTTCGTGCAGCGGGACCAGGGAGCCCTGGGGTACTTCGGGCTGGCGTACCTGGAGGAGAACCTGGGGCGGGTGAAGGGCGTGGCCATCGACCCCAGCGATAGGGTGGGACTCGCGTCCAACGACCAGTGCCGGGGGATCGAACCCACCTTCGAGAACACCAAGTCCGGCCGCTACCCGTTGACCCGGCCCCTCTTCATCTACCTGAACCGCGCCAGCGCCCTGACCAAGCCCGAGGTCCGGCAGTTCGCCAGCTGGTACGTGGGGCAGGGCACGGGCGTGAACCTGCAGGTGGACGACCCGCGCCGGCCCGGCAAGAAGACCAACCTCATTCGGGCCGTGGGCTACGTGGAGTTCCCGGAGGCGGTGTACGCCGCGGCCCGACGGTGCATCGCGCAAGCGAAGCCCGGGACGGCGGTCAAGGAGGGCGGGAAGGCCGCAGGCCACGCCACCCTGCAGCGGGTGAACCGGGACTACGTGGCCCACTGCCGGTGACTCCGGCGCGGGCCGGGTCCAAGCCAAGCAGGACCCGGCCCGCCCCTTTCTTAACCCTGCCTTAACAGGGATGGCAGAACCTGCGCGAGGAACGCCATGGCGGGTGGGAGGACCGTGAGGCGCCGCGAGCGGTGGGTGGAGCTGGTCCTGGCCGCCAGCGGCTGGCTTTCGGTGGCGGTCACGGTGGCCCTGGTGGCGGTGCTGGCGTACGAGGCCGTGCAGTTCTTCCGCCTGCCGGTGGAGGCCGCGGACCCGCAGCGGGTGGCCCAGCGGGCGGACCTGCAGCGGTTCGTGGAAGCGCGGCCGGACCTGGTGGGCCGTCCGTGGAGGCTGGTGCGGGAGTTCTTCACGGAGACCACCTGGAGCCCTCTGTTCAGCACCAAGCGCTTCGGGGTCCTTCCCCTGCTGGCGGGCACCGCGCTGACCAGCGCCGTCGCCCTGGCCGTGGCCGTGCCTTTGGGCCTGCTGAGCGCCACCTACCTCAGCGAGTTCGCCCCAGAGGGGGTGCGGGCCCGGGTCAAGCCCGCCCTGGAGCTGCTGGCGGGAGTCCCCACGGTGGTGTACGGGTACTTCGCCCTCACCTTCGTCACCCCGTGGCTTCAGGACCACGTGTTCGGCCAGGCCATGGCTGGGCAGAACGCGTTGTCCGCGGGCCTGGTGATGGGGGTCATGATCCTGCCCCTGGTGGCCTCCCTCAGCGAGGACGTGATGCGGGCCGTGCCCGCGGACCTCCGGTACGGGGCCTACGCCCTGGGCGCCACCCGCATGGAGGTGGCGGTGGGGGTGGTGCTGCCCGCGGCCCTGTCGGGGATCGCCGCGGCGTGCGTGCTGGCCCTGTCCCGGGCCGTGGGGGAGACCATGATCGTGGCCTTGGCAGCGGGCCAGACCCCCAACTGGACCGCGAACCCTCTGGAGACCGTGGCCACGGTCACCTCCTTCATCGTGCAGGTGAGCCTGGGCGACACCCCCTACGGGTCCGTGGAGTACCGGACCCTGTTCGCGGTGGGCGCGCTGTTGTTCGCGGCTACGTTGATGATGAACGTACTCAGCGTGCGGGTGGTGCAGCGGTTCCGGGAGCGGTACGTATGACCGCGGCAGGGGTCGGGGCCACCGACGCCCGCCGCCTGCAGCGGCGCCAGCAGCTGGCGGTGCTGTTCGTGGCTGCCTGCCAGCTGGCCACCCTGCTGGGGCTGGTGTTCCTGGGGATCCTGCTGGTGGACGTGGCGCAGGATGCGGCCCCGTACCTCCGCCCCCAACTGGTGACCCACTTCCCCTCCCGCTTCCCGCACCGGGCGGGCTACGCCAGCGCCCTGGTGGGCACCGTGTACGTGGCGGCCATCATGAGCGCGGTGGCCTTCCCCTTGGGGGTGCTGGCGGCGGTGTACCTGGAGGAGTACGCCAGGCCCGGGCCCGTCCTGCGGGCCCTGGAGGTCAACATCGCCAACCTGGCCGCGGTCCCCTCCGTACTGTACGGCCTGCTGGGGCTAGGGCTGTTCGTGGAGGGCTTGCGGATGGGCAAGAGCGTGCTGGCCGGCGGCCTCACCCTGGCCTTGCTGGTGCTGCCCTTGACGGTGCTGTCGAGCCGGGAGGCCATCCGGGCGGTCCCCTTCTCCGTCCGGGAGGCCGCCTACGCCCTGGGCGCCACGCGGTGGCAGGTGGTGCTCCACCACGTGCTGCCGTACGCCATGCCCGGGATCCTTACCGGGACCATCCTGGCCCTGTCCCGGGCGGTGGGGGAGACGGCACCCCTGATCATGCTGGGCGCCCTGCAGTACGTGCCCTTCCTGCCCCGCAGCGTGTGGGACTACTTCACGGTGCTGCCCATTCAGGTCTTCAACTACGTGTCCCTGCCCAGCCCGGAGTTCCGGCGGCTGGCGGCTGCGGGCATCGTGGTTCTGCTGGCGGTGTTGCTGGTCCTGAACGGGACCGCCATCTGGCTGCGCCAGCGGTGGCGGGTGCGGTGGTGAGGAGGAACACATGGACGTGCACGTGGAGGCGCGCCTGAGACCGGAGGTGGCCCACCGGGCGGTGTCCGTGGAGTCCGTGGCCCTGCGGGTGGAGGACCTGCGGGTCTGGTACGGGGACAAGCCGGCCCTGCGGGGGGTGACCCTGGACGTGCCGGAGCGCCGCGTCACCGCGGTCATCGGTCCCTCGGGGTGTGGGAAGAGCACCCTGGTCAGGGCCATCAACCGGATGAACGAGCTGATCCCCGGAGTCCGGACCCAGGGGCGGGTGTGGTTCCGGGGCAGGAACCTCTACGACCCCGACGTGGACCCCGTGGAGGTGCGGGTCCGCATCGGGATGGTGTTCCAGAAACCCAACCCGTTCCCCAAGTCCATCTACGAGAACGTGGCCTTCGGGCTGCGGCTGCACCGGAAGTTGAGCCGGCGGGAGCTGGACGAGCGGGTGGAGTGGGCGTTGCGCCAGGCAGCCCTGTGGGACGAGGTGAAGGACGACCTGCACCGCAAGAGCGGCCTGGAGCTGTCGGGGGGGCAGCAGCAACGGCTGTGCATCGCCCGGGCCCTGGCGGTGGAGCCGGAGGTGTTGCTCCTGGACGAGCCCTGCTCGGCCCTGGACCCCGTGTCCACGGCGCGCATCGAGGCCCTCATGGACGACCTCAAGCGCCGCTACACCCTGGTCATGGTGACCCACAACATGCAGCAGGCGGCGCGGGTGTCGGACTTCACCGCCTTCCTCTTAGACGGGGAGCTGGTGGAGTTCGGGGCCACGGAGGAGCTGTTCACCCGGCCCCAGGACCGCCGCACGGAGGACTACATCACGGGTCGGTTCGGTTGAAGGGGGTGGGACCGTGTCCGGCCGGCACATCCGGGAAGCGTACGAGGAGGCCTTGCGGGGCCTGGAGGAGGACGTGGTCCGCATGGGCAGCCTCGCGGGCGACCTGATCCACCGGGCGGTGGAGGCCTTGAAGAAGCAGGACGCGCAGGCCGCGGACGCCGTGATCGCCGAGGACGACGTGGTGGACCGCCTCCACCTGGACCTGGAGCAGAGGGTGGCCAAGCTCATGGCCACGCAGCAGCCCATGGCCAGCGACCTGCGGGTGCTGGTGTCCGTGCTGGCCATCTCCATCGACCTGGAGCGCATGGCGGACCACGCGGAGGGGATCGCCAAGGCCACCAAGCGGCTCAGCAGAGAGCCCCTGTTGAAGCCCCTCGTGGACATCCCGTACATGGAGCGGCTGGTGCAGGAGATGCTGCAGGACGCCCTGCAGGCCTTCGTGCAGCGGGACGCGGCCCTGGCCCAGTCCCTGGCCCAGAAGGACGACGTGGTGGACGCCCTCCGCAGCCAGGTGTTCCGCGAGCTCATCACGTACATGGTGGAGGATCCCCGGACCATCTCCCGGGCCCTGGACCTCATCCTGGTGGCCCAGCACCTGGAGCGGGCCGCGGACCACGTCACCAACGTAGCGGAGCGGGTGGTATACATGGTCACGGGGGAGCTTCGGGAGCTGAACGTGTGAGGCCCACCGTGCGGGTCCTGTTCGTGTGCACCGGCAACTCCGCGCGTTCCCAGATGGCGGAGGGCTGGCTGCGCCACCTGTCCGCCGGGTGGAGGCCGCCAGCGCAGGCACCCAGCCCAAGGGGTGTAGCCGCTGGCGGTCCGGGTGATGGCGGAGCGAGGCGTGGACATCTCGGGCCAGCGGTCCAAGCCCCTGTCGGAGGTGTGGGGAGGGGCCTTCGACTGGGTGGTCACCGTGTGCGACCGCGCCCGCCAGAGCTGCCCGGCCTTCCCGGGGGCCCGCACCCTGCACTGGGACCTGCCCGACCCCGCGGAGGTGGAAGGCTCCGAGGAGCAGGTGCTGGAGGCGTTCCGCCGCGTGCGGGACGAGCTCGCACAACGGGTCCGGGCCTTCCTGGAGGCCCTCGAGGGGAACCGGGCCGGCTGAGCTGCTATAATCAGCTCTCAGGCTGACGACCGGAGGAGGGCGGTATGCAGCGGGTGACGCTGGAGGTGGAAGCGCGCCGGGAGCTGGGAAAGTCCGCGGTGCGCAAGCTGCGGCGGGCGGGCCGGGTGCCGGGTGTGCTGTACGGCCGCGGGATCGAGCCCCTGCCCGTCACCGTGGACCTCCGGGCTCTGGAGGGGACCCTGCAGAAGGCGGCCGGAGGGCACGTGCTCCTGGACGTGGTGGTGCGGGAGGACGGCCAGCATCGGAACGAGCTGGCCATGCTCCAGGACGTGCAGCAGGACGTCCTCACGCGCCGCATCCTGCACGTGGACCTGCACCGGGTGAGCCTCACGGAGAAGGTCCACACGCGCCTCCCCGTGGTCCTGCGGGGAGAGGCCCCGGGCGTGCGAGCGGGCGGCGTTTTGGAGTTCCTGAGGCACGAGGTGGAGGTGAGCGGCCTGCCCGCGGACCTGCCCGACCACCTGGAGCTGGACGTATCGAGCCTGGCGGTGGGCCACTCCCTGCACGTGCGGGACCTCCAGGTCCCACCCGGGGTCACGGTCCTGACGCCCCCCGACGAGACCCTGGTGACGGTGCTGGCGCCGGCCGTGCCTGCGGAGGAGGCGCCCGCAGCCGAGGAGGCACCGGTGCAGCCGGAGGTGGTGGGCAAGGGCAAGGCGGAGGAAGAAGAGGAGTAGCGGTTCGCGGGGGTTCAGCAGGTGGGGGCGTGGTGCGACGCCCCCGCTTCGTTTTTCCGGTGGAGCACGTTTCGAGAACCGTTTGAAACGGAGGCCGGGGCCCCTAGGGCCGCGGCGGCGGCTTTTTGGAGCCGCCTGGCGTACACTGGGGTCGATGAGGTTGGTGGTGGGCCTTGGGAACCCTGGACGCCGGTACCGCGGGACCCGGCACAACGTGGGCTTCCGGGTCGTGGACCTGCTGGCTCGGCGGTGGGGGGTGTCCTTCCGCGCGGAGGGCAAGGCGGAGGTGGCGGAGGCCCAGGTGGCAGGCCAGCGGGTGGTGCTGGCCAAGCCCCTCACCTACATGAACCTCAGCGGCGAGGCGGTGTCCGAGCTGGTGCGTCGTTTGGGGATTCCACCGGGCCGGGTCCTAGTGGTCTACGACGACATGGATCTGCCCGTGGGCACCATCCGGGTGCGGGCCCGGGGCAGCGCGGGCGGGCACCGGGGCATGGCGTCGGTGTTGGAGGCCGTGGGGACGCCGGAGGTGGCCAGGGTGCGGGTGGGCATCGGCCGGCCGGGCGGGGACGCGGTGGACCACGTCCTGTCCCGGTTCAGCCCGGAGGAGGAGCCGGTGGTGGCGGAGGCGGTGGAGCGGGCCGCGGACGCGGTGGAAACCGCGCTGCAGGAGGGAATCGAGCGGGCCATGGACCGGTTCAACCGGAGGACGGCTCCGGCTTCCGCGGGGTGAGGGGTGTGGCGCGCGAGGACCGTCCCATGACGTGGATCGAGCACCTGGAGGAGCTGCGGCAGCGGCTCCTCTGGAGCCTTTTGGGCCTGGCCGTGGGCACGGCCCTGTCGTGGAACTTCTCGGAGGCCCTGCTCCGGGTGCTCCTGCAGCCCACGGGCGGGATCCAGCTGCACGCCATCGGGATGCTGGAGCCCTTCCTCGCCAAGTTCCGGGTGGCGGTGACGGGCGGGCTGGCCCTGTCCATGCCGTGGATCGTCTACCAGGCGTTCCGGTTCGTGGACCCGGCCCTGCGTCCCCACGAGCGGCGGGTGGTGGTGCCCGTGAGCGTGGCCGCGGGAGTGCTGTTCGTGGCGGGCGCGGTGTTCGGCTACTTCTTCATCCTGCCCGCGGCGTCCAAGTGGCTGCTGGCGCAGGCGGGGCAGCTCATCCGGGTTCAGATCACCGCCCTGAACTACCTGCACTTCGTCACGTGGCTGCTGGTGGGCATGGGGTTGGGATTCCAGACTCCCCTGCTGGTGGTGGCCGCCTGCGCGTTGGGCATCGTGAGCCCGCAGCGGCTGCAGCGGGAGTGGAAGCTGGCGCTGCTGGTGATCCTGGTGATCTCCGCGGCGGTCACCCCGGACTGGAGCCCGGTCACCATGTTCCTGCTGGCCCTGCCCATGTTCGCCCTGTACGAGGCGGCGGTGCTGGTGTCGTACCTCATCATCCGCAGGCGGCGGGCGGCGGAGGAAGCGGCGCTGCAGCCGGACGTGTGAAGGAGGACGGCATGGAGGAGGCGAGGCGGGTCCCCCCGGGCCAGTACGTCACGAGGGCCTGGCCGGTGCTGCACTACGGCTCCGTACCCCGGGTGGACCTCAGCGCCTGGCGGTTCCGGGTGTTCGGGGCCGTGGAGGAGGAGCGGGAGTGGACGTACGAGGCCTTCCGGAGCCTGGGCCGGGTGGAGGTCACCTGCGACGTGCACTGCGTGACGCGGTGGACCCGGCTGGACAACCGGTTCGCGGGGGTGCCGGCCCAGGCGGTCCTCCGCGCGGTGCGGCCGCGGCCGGGCGCCCGGTGGGTGATGGTCCACGCGGAGGGCGGGTACACCACCAACCTCCGGGTGGAGGACCTGGACCGCGAGGACGCGCTGTTCGCCTACGAGCACCACGGCCAGCCCCTCACCCCCGAGCACGGCTGGCCCCTGCGCTTGGTGGTCCCCCACCTGTACTTCTGGAAGAGCGCCAAGTGGGTGCGGGGGCTGGAGTTCCTCACGGAGGACCGTCCGGGGTTCTGGGAGGCCGCCGGCTACCACATGCGGGCCGACCCCTGGCGGGAGGAGCGCTTCGGGGACGGCGGGCCCTGACGCCGCGCATCGGGAGGTGACAGAGGTGGCGCAGCGGTTCTACATCACCACGGCCATCGACTACGTGAACAGCACGCCCCACATCGGGCACGCCTACGAGAAGGTCCTGGCGGACGTCCTGGCCCGGTACCACCGGCTGGCGGGGGAGGAGGTGTTCTTCCTCACGGGCACCGACGAGCACGGCCAGAACATCGCCCAGGCCGCGGCCCGGGCGGGGCAGGACGTGCAGGCCTTCGTGGACCAGAACGCCGCGGCCTTCCGGAAGCTATGTGGGGACCTCAACCTGTCCAACGACGACTTCATCCGGACCACGGACCGCCGCCGCCACTGGCCGGGGGTTCAGGAGATCTGGCGGCGGGTGGCCGCCTCCGGCGACCTGTACAAGAAGCAGTACCGGGCCCTGTACTGCGTGCAGTGCGAGGCCTTCGTGACCCTGAGCGAGCTGGTGGACGGCCGCTGCCCCCGGCACCTGACGGAACCTCAGGTGGTGGAGGAGGAGAACTACTTCTTCCGGCTGTCCCGCTACCGCCCGTTCCTCCGCCGGCTGTTCGCGGAGCGGCCGGACTTCGTGGTGCCCGGGAGCCGGTACGCGGAGATGCTGCAGCTGGTGGACAGCCTGGAGGACGTGTCCGTGTCCCGGCCCGTGGAGAAGCTGTCCTGGGGGATCCCGGTGCCGGACGACCCGTCCCACGTGATCTACGTGTGGTTCGACGCCCTCACCAACTACATCAGCGCGGTGGGGTTCGGGCGGGACGAGGAATGCTTCCGCACGTGGTGGCCCGCCTGCCACCTCATCGGCAAGGACATCAACCGGTTCCACTCCCTCCTGTGGCCCGCCATGCTGGCCAGCGCGGGGCTGGAGCCGCCGCGGCAGGTCCTGGTGCACGGGTTTTTGACCCTGGAGGGGCAGAAGATCAGCAAGACCCTCGGCAACGTGGTGGACCCCGTGGCCGTGGCCCGGGAGCTGGCAGAGCGCAGCGGGGCGGAGCTGGACGTGTGCGTGGACGCGGTCCGCTACTTCCTGGTGCGGGAGGTGCCCTTCGGGGAGGACGGCGACTTCAGCCGCAGCCAGCTGGTGCACCGGTTCAACGCGGACCTGGCCAACGACTACGGCAACCTGCTGAACCGCACCCTACCCTTGGTGGAGCGGTACTTCGACGGCGTCCTCCCCGAGCCGGGAGGCGAGGAGGGGTCGGACGGGCAGCTGCGGGTGCAGGCGGAGTCGGCGGCGGACGCGGTGTGGGAGGCGGTGTGCCGGTACGACTTCCAGAGGGCCCTGGGGACCGTGTGGCAGCTGTTGGGCGCGGCCAACCGCTACCTGGACCGGGAGGCACCGTGGGCCCTCCACCGGGCGGGCCAGCGGCAGCGGGCGGGCACGGTCCTGGTCAATACCCTGGAAGCCCTGCGGGTGGCCACGGTGCTGCTGGAGCCGGTGTTGCCCAGCGCCACCCTGAAGGTGTGGGCCCAGCTGGGGTACCCGGAGTGGGAGGAGCGGGCCCGTCAGGTGCGGGGCCGCGGGGAGCCGTACCGGGGCACAGGCCTGCGGCTCGATGACGCGCG
This sequence comes from uncultured bacterium, assembly GCA_964437095.1. Classification (GTDB taxonomy): domain Bacteria; phylum Sysuimicrobiota; class Sysuimicrobiia; order Sysuimicrobiales; family Sysuimicrobiaceae; genus Tepidifontimicrobium. The sequence goes on from CAYTFH010000002.1 coordinate 116,602, forward strand.
GCGGTGGCGGTGGCTGCGGCCGGGCCGTCGTGTCCGTCCGGGCCCGCCCGTCTTCCCGCGGGTGGACGGAGTCGGAGCCGCGCAGCAACCCAAGGAGGCGGAGGTGCAACACACCCTGACGTTGGAGGAGTTCCGGAAGCTGGACCTGCGGGTGGCCCGGGTGGTGGAGGCACAGAGGGTCCCCGGCACCGACAAGCTGATCCAGGCGAGGGTGGACCTGGGAGGGGAGGTGCGCACCATCGTGACGGGTCTGGTGCCCCACTACCGGCCCGAGGAGCTGGTGGGCAAGACCATCGTGGTGGTGGCGAATTTGGAACCGCGGAAGGTCCGGGGGGTGGAGTCGCGGGGCATGCTCCTGGCCGCGGAGTGGAACGGACAGCTCAGCCTGGTGACCCTGGACCGGGAGCTGCCCCCGGGGGCCCGGGTCACGTGATCGACACCCACGTCCACCTGGAGCACCCCGACTTCGAGGCGGACCGCGAGGCGGTCCTGCAGCGCGCGCGGGCCGCGGGGGTGGAGGCGGTGGTGACCCTGGGGACCGATTGGCTCAGCAGCGAGCGGGCGGTGGAGCTGGCGGAGCGGTTCGAGGGCGTGTACGCGGCCGTGGGCATCCACCCCAACCGGGCCCACGAGGCGCAGCCGGCGGACTGGGAGGCCGTCCGGCGTCTGGCGGAACACCCGAAGGTGGTGGCCGTGGGGGAGTGCGGGCTAGATTACGAGCGTGCCCGAAGCTCCCCGCAGGACCAGCAGGAGCTGCTGCGCCGGCACGTGCGGCTGGGCCGCGAGCTCCGCAAGCCCGTGGCGGTGCACAACCGGGGCGCGCACCAGGACCTGCTCCGGATCCTGGAGGAGGAGGGGGCGTGGCGCGTGGTGATGCACATGTTCACGGGACCTCTGGCGCACGCGCAGGCGTGCGCGGCCCGGGGTTACTGGATTTCCGTGGGAGGTCCTGTGACCTTCCCCAGGGCGGAGGAGCTCCGGCGCGCGGTACGGGCGGTCCCCCCGGACCTGCTGCTGGTGGAGACGGACTCACCCTTCGCCGCACCGCACCCGCACCGGGGCAGGCGGAACGAACCAGGCCTGTTGCCCCGGGTGGTGGAGGCGGTGGCCGCAGCTCGCGGCGAGACCGTGGAGGCGGTGGTGCGCGCCACCGCGGAGAACGCACGGCGGTGCTTCGGATTGGCGCGTTGATCCTGGTCCTGGTGCTGGCAGCGCCCCTCGCGGCCCAGACGGGACAGGACCGCGCGGAGGTGGAGGCGGGCCGGCGGGCCGGGGCGCAGATCGAGCGGTCCCTGAAGCTGGTCACGGACCCCCAGGTGAACGCCCGCGTGTCGCGCGTGGGCAGAGCGGTGGCGTCGGTCACCGAGCGGCCCCAGCTCCCGTGGACCTTCAAGGTGGTGGAGCACCGCACGCCCAACGCCGTGGCCCTCCCGGGCGGGTTGGTGTACCTCACCTCCGCCATGGTGGAGCTGGTGAGGACGGACCACGAGCTGGCCGGGTTGCTGGCCCACGAGGCCGCCCACGTGGCCCTCCGGCACCACCAGCGCATGGAACGGGAAGCCAGCCGCACCAACCTGCTGGTGATGCTGGTGGCGGTGCTGGCCCGGGACGCCCGCGTGGCCACGGGCGCGCAGCTGGTGGCGGGGGGCGTGCTGAGCGCCTTCGGCAGGGACCTGGAGCGGGAGGCGGACGTGGCCGCGGTGGGCTACCTTCTCCAAACTCCCTGGCACCCCGTGGGCGTGCTGACCCTCCTGGAGCGCCTGGCCCGACAAGACTTGCTGTCGGGCAACTTGGACCCCGGAGCCTTCCGCACCCACCCCGCGTGGGCGGAGCGGCTGCGGGCGGTGGAGGCTGAGCTCGTTCGGCGCGGAGTCCCCCTCCACCGGAGGGTGGCGGCGGGCTTCCTACGCCTGTCGGTGGACGAAGACGGACCCGTGGGCGTGGTGCGGGTCAACGGGGAGGCGGTGCTCCGCGTGAGCGGGGGCCGTGCGCGGGCGGCGGAAGTGGCCGCCCGCCTGGACCGGGTCTTCAACGAGGACCCCTCACCCTTCGACGTGCGGGCCGTGGGGGTGCTGGGGGAGTGGAGTGTGCGGGTGGGGGACGAGGTGGTGCTGGTGGTGGCCCCAGAGGACGTGCGCCTGCTGGGCCGCGAGGCCCCCGCGTTGGCGCAGGAGTACGCGCAGCGGCTCCGGGAGGCCATCGCGGAGGACCGCCGCCGTAGGGCGCTGCAGGGCTGAGGGTTCACCGGACAGCCGGCGCCCGCGACGTTCGGCATTGTCGAACCGGGCCGTTGCGCGGCGCGCGCCGGACGGGAACCATAGACGCGGCGCCCGGCCCTGAGGGTCTTGGGCGACCGCACGCTTCGGAGGCGCGAGGTGAGCGGACTCAAGGTCGATGTGTTCTGCCACGTGCTGCCGGACGCGTACTACCGGCGCATGGTGGAGCAGCTGCCCGCGGGCGCGTACATGCAGAAGCGGGTCCGGGGCGTGGCCGCCCTGTACGACCTGGACGTGCGGTTCCGCATGATGGACCAGCACCCCGGGTACGTGCAGGTGATCTCCCTGGCTGCCCCGCCCATCGAGTCGGTGGCACCGCCGGAGCGGTCGGCGGAGCTGGCCCGGGTGGCCAACGACGCCATGGCGGAGCTGGTGGGCCGTTACCCGGACCGGTTCGTGGGCTTCGTGGCGTCGCTGCCCATGAACGACCCGGAAGGGGCGGTGCGGGAGGCGGAGCGGGCCGTCGGGGAGCTCGGGGCCACAGGGGTGCAGGTGTTCACCAACGTGAACGGGGCACCCCTGGACCAGCCGCAGTACGAGCCCCTGTTCGCGAAGATGAGCCAGCTGGACCTGCCCGTGTGGGTGCACCCCACCCGCCCGCCGGAGCAGGCGGACTACCCCACGGAGCGACGGTCCAAGTACGACATCTGGTGGGCCTTCGGCTGGCCCTACGAGACCAGCGTCCTGATGGCCCGGCTGGTGTTCTGGGGCCTGTTCGACCGGTACCCCAACCTCAAGGTGATCACCCACCACATGGGCGGCATGGTCCCCTACTTCGAGGGCCGTGTGGGATGGGGCCTGGACCAGGTGGGCAAGCGCACCGACGAGGAAGAGGACCTGCAGGCCAAGCAGGCTCTCCGGCGCAGGCCCCTGGACTACTTCCGCATGTTCTACGCGGACACCGCCCTGTTCGGGGCCCTGCCGGCCACGGAGTGCGGCATCGCCTTCTTCGGGCCCGAGCGGGTGCTGTTCGCCACCGACTTCCCCTTCGACCCCGAAGGGGGCTCCCTGTTCCTGCGGGAGACCATCCGGGTGGTGGACAACGTGTCGTTCCCCGCGGAGGCCAGGCAGACCATCTTCGAGGGGAACGCCCGGCGCCTGTTGCGCCTGCGGCTGCCCGGCTCCTAGCAGCAGGGCGAGGAACGCTCGCGGTGGACGCCACCGGGGCGGTCTGGGAGGCGGGAACCGTGCGGCTGGTGCGCTTCGAGTTCCGCGGGGACGTGCGTTGGGGCGTGCTCCAGGGGGAGGGGGTGCGGCCGGTGCGGGAGTTCCGCTACGACGCGCCGCTCCGGGTGGAGGACGAGGTGCTGCCCGTGGGGTCGGTGCGGCTGCGGGCTCCCGTGGACCCGCCCCGCAACGTGTTCTGCATGGGGCTGAACTACCTGGCCCACGTGGAGGAGTCCCCGGCCCGCCAGGTCCCCAAGGAGCCCGTGTGGTTCACCAAGGCCACCACCAGCATCGTGGGACCGGACGAGGACGTGGTGGTGGACCGCGCCCTTACCTCCCAGTTGGACTGGGAGGTGGAGCTGGCCGTGGTGTTGAAGCGAGGCGGCCGCCGCATCCCCGCGGCGGAGGCTCTGGACTGCGTCTTCGGGTACACCGTGCTCAACGATCTGTCCGCCAGGGACTTGCAGTTCGCCCGGGGCGGGCAGTGGTTCTACGGGAAGAGTCTGGACGGGCTGTGCCCCGTGGGTCCGGTGCTCGTCACCGCGGACGAGGTGCCGGACCCCCAGGACCTGGAGCTGTGGTTGCGGGTGAACGGCCAGGTGCGCCAGCACGGCTTCACCCGGGACATGATCTTCTCCGTGGCGCAGGCCATCGAGGACCTCTCCCGGGGCATCACCCTGCTGCCGGGCGACGTGATCGCCACGGGGACGCCGGCCGGCATGGGGTTCGGGCAGAACCCGCCGGTGTTCCTGCAGGACGGGGACGTGGTGGAGGCGGAGATCTCCCGGATCGGGGTCCTGCGCAACCGCATCGTGTTCCTGGGCTGACCGTCCGGCCCCCGGTTGCGGGGCCCGGCCGCGGACCGTAGCATAAAAGACGAGCGCGCCCGTAGCTCAGGGGACAGAGCGTTGGCCTCCGGAGCCAAAGGCCGCAGGTTCGAATCCTGCCGGGCGCGCCAGCCCGCAGACCCCGGCGTTGTGGAGGTTGCTGTGATCCTGGGCCTGGACAACGTGGGGCTGGCGGTGCGGGACGTGGCCCGGGCCGTGGCCTTCTACGGGCTTTTGGGGTTCAAATCCGACTCCGTGGCCGAGGACTCCGCCTTCCTTCGGGGTCCCGGGGTGGCGTTGTACGTGTTCCGGACCGACGGCCCCGCACAGCCTCCTCGGTCCTTCGACCTGGAGGGGAACCCCCTCGGGTACGACCACCTGAGCTTCCAGGTGGCAGATGTGGACGGCGCGTGCGCGAGGCTGCGGGAGCTGGGCGTGACGGTGGAGCGGGAGCCCCAGGACTACCCGTGGGGTGCCCGTGCCGCATGCCTGCGGGACCCCGAGGGCAACTGCGTGTGGCTGCTCCAGCGCACCTCCTGAGCTCCGAAAACCCAGGCACCGTGTGAGGCCGGTCCACACCGGCTCCGGCAGCCCTCACGCTCCCCGCTCTCCCCGGGGACGCGAAGGAAGGTGTCGCCGCGCCAGGAAGCCCGCCGCTCCGATGAGGAGGGCGGCCAGGGCGAACACCGGCCTGGGGCCGAGGGCGCTCGCCACCGCGCCCGCCACGAAGGGCGCGGTGATGCCCCGCAGGCCCATCAGCACCGTGTAGGCCGCGGCGTACGCGGACACCTGTCCGGGGGGAGCCAGCTCCATGCAGGTGGCCATCCACGCCAGGTCCAGGCCCGCCACGAAGAAGCCGTCGGAGGCGAAGGGGAGCAGGGCGAACCACGGGTGCCAGCTCACGAGGTACAACAACGGGGTGGCCACCGCAGCACTCAGGATCGTCCGCATGGCGCCCAGCCCCGAGCGGCGGTCCACGTAGCGGCCCCACAGGAAGAAGCCCGCCACGGATGCCAGGGACGACGCCGCGGACAGGACGCCCACCTGGGGGTGGGTGGCGTGGAGTTCGTCCACCAGCAGCAGGGGGACGGCGGGGGCCATCATCCAGCCGCCGAAGCCGAACACGAAGGTGGTCACCAGGAGGGTGCGGAAGGCGGGGCCCCTCAGAGCGGCCCACCACGCGGGTGGCAGTCCGGTTCCCCGCGAGGAGCTGCGGGGCAGGCGGATGCGCCCGAACACCAGGGCCCCGGCCACGCCGAACAAGGCGGCCCCGGCGAACACCGGGCCGTGACCGAACCGCTGGATGGCCGGGCCTGCCACCAGGGAGGACGCCACGGCGGCCACGGCCATCCCCACCCGCACCGTTCCCACCAGCCGGCCCCGCAGGTCCGCCGGCAGGACCCTCCCCACGGTCTCCGCGTACGCGGGCACCGTGAGGCCGTTCAGCAGGTGGTAGGCCACCACCACCGCCACGAGGCTCTCCGGACCCGCCAGCCACGGGCTCAGGAGGAAAAGCCCTCGGGCCAGCACCGCGGGCCACACCACCAACGCCACGGGGTTGCGGGCGACCAGAGCCGGTGCCCACCCCGCGGTGAGGAAGAACCCCAGGGCCGGCGCGCTGGCCAGCACCGAGATCCACATGGGCGGAGCTCCCAGCCGGCGGGCCACCACCGCCGCGAAGGGGATCACGACCCCGGAGAACACCCCGAACAGCACGCCGCCCGCGAGGTCGTGCAGGAAGGCGCGTCGGGCCCGGGGGGGCAGGTGGCGCAGACGGCGCACGGATACGGTTGTACGCGCGGACGGGAAGGCTGTCAAAAGCACCCGCGGCGGAGGCGACATCCCGTAGAATAGCCGGGGAGGAGTCGGACCGGAAGACCGTGGCGGGACCGGTGGTCGGGGCGCCGGCGGAGGCCGGCGCCTTCGTGTGCGGGAGGCGGCGATGCGTCGGTTGCTGGTGGACGGAGACGGCACCACGGAGGACGTGGTGGCCCTGTGGATGGCGGCCAAGCAGCCCGCGGTGGAGGTGGTGGCGGTGACCACGGTGGCGGGCTGCGTACGGGTGGCGCAGGCCACGGAGAACGTCCTGTACGGTCTGGAGCTGGCGGGGTTGACCCGAATCCCCGTGTACGCGGGCTGCGAACGACCCCTGGTGCGGCCGCACACTCCCTTCGACGCCTTCTTCGGCCGCACAGGGCTCGGCACCCACAACGCCACCAAGCCCAAGGGCAGGGCGGAGTCCGCCCACGCCGTGGACGCCATCCTGTCCCTGTGCCGGCACTACCGCAAGGAGCTGGAGCTGGTGTGCCTAGGGCCCCTCACCAACCTCGCGGCCGCCTTGGTGCAAGCGCCTCGGCTGGCGGAGATGCCCGCGCAGGTGTACGTGTACGGAGGCTCCGCCCAGGGTGGGAACGTCACCGCCGCCGCGGAGTACAACTTCTACGCGGACCCGGAGGCCGCCGCCCTGGTCCTGGACAGCGGGCTGCCCATCACCCTCGTGGGGTGGGACCTAGCCCGCCAGCAGCTGTGCATGCGGGACGTGGACATCCACCGCATCCGGCAGGGAGGGACCCGGGAGTGCCGGTTCTTCCTGGAGGGTACCCGCACCCTGGCGGAGTACTGCCGCAGGACCCTGCGCCAGAGGGGTTCAGACCTGGGCGCGGTCCTCACCATGGCCCTGGCCCTGGATCCGGCGGTGGTGCGGGAAACGGTCCGGGTCCGCGCGGACGTGGAGGCCCGGGGCGAGCTGACGCGGGGGCAGCTGGTGCTAGATGTGCTGGGCCTGTCCCGCAGGCCGCCCAACGTGCGGTGGGTACGGGACGCGGACGGGGAGCGGGCGCGGGAGCTCATGTTCGGCGCCTTGGGAGCGCCGCCCGTGGCGGAGCCCGCCCCAGAGGCGGAGCGCCTGGCGGAGGAGCCCCTGAGCGAGGCCGCGCAGTCCCCCGTGGGCGAGGTCGGGTCGGGATCGCCCGAGGGAGCGTGAGGCTCGGGGTGTGGGCGGCGGCCACGTCTTTGGGGTTCGGGGTTCTGGCCACGGTGCTGGCCAGCCGCGGCCGGTGGCGCGACCCGCGCCTGTGGGCCGCCTTCGCCTCCGGCGGGGCCGTGTTCCTGGCCGCGCAGGTGGTGGCCCGCCCCGTGACCGCGCTGTTGGGAGGGCTGGGCGCGGGTGAGGCCGGCGTCCCCGGGTGGTCCGTGGTGGCCGTGCTGGGGGTGCTGGCGGAGGTGTTCAAGCTCACGGGCGCTGTGGTCCTGCACCAGTTGTACGGGATGGGGGCGCGGGAGGGAGGGCGCGTGGGTGCCGCGGTGGGGGCGGGCTTCGCCACCTGGGCGGAGGCGGTGATCCTGCGTTCCGCGTTCCAGCTGTGGCAGCTGGGGTTGCCGGGAGGCGTGTCCGTGGCCTCGGCCCTGGCCGCCTCCGGGGCGCGGTTGCTGGCGGGCGCGGCGGCCACGGGCATGGGCGCGCGGCTGGCCACCACGGGACGGCTCGGGGCGGGGCTGGCGGTGGCGTGCGCGGTACAACTGTTGGTGGACCCCGTGGTGCGGATCGCGGTCCCGTCTGCGCGGTGGGCCGCGGCGGCCACGGTGGCGGTGGGGGCCGGAGCCTTCGCCGCGCTGTGGTGGCCGGCTGCGCGGGGGGAGGACTGAGATGCCGGTGAACCCCAAGCTGCGGGACCCCAACACGGACCGGTTGTTCGAGGCCATCCTGGAGCTGCGGACGGTGGAGGAGTGCTACCGGTTCTTCGAGGACCTGTGCACGGTGCACGAGCTGCGGGCCCTGGCCCAGCGCTTCCACGTGGCGCGGCTGCTCCACCAGGGCGCCACGTACGAGGAGGTGGTGCGGCGCACCGGGGCCAGCTCCGCCACCGTGAGCCGCGTGAAGCGCTTTTTGGAGTACGGGGCGGACGGCTACCGACTCGTGCTGCGGCGGTTGGAGCGGAGCAAGGGCTCCCGGAGCAAGGGTTGACCGGGACGCGGGACCCGTGGTAGGGTGGACGTCGGCGGAGTTCATTTCTTTATCGAGGTAAAGTGATAAAGTCCCCGCGACCCGCGCCGGCGCCGTGGCAGCGTCTGCCTCCCGGGCTCCGCGACTGGACGCCCGAGGAGCTGGCCGCCCTCCGGGAGGTGGAGGGGCGGCTGCGGCGGACCTTCGAAGCCTGGGGCTACCGCGAGGTGGCCACCCCGGCCCTGGAGTACCTGGACACCTGGACCCGCGGCCTCGGTGCGGCCTCGCCCGCGGACTGGTTCGTGGTGGTGGACCGCACGGGCGAGCTGCTGGCCCTGCGGCCGGAGATGACGGTGCCCGTGGCCCGGTTCGTGGCCACCCGCTGGTCGGACCCCGTGGCGCGGCTGTACTACGTGGGCTCCGTGTTCCGGGGGCAGCCGCCCCGCGGGGGCAGCCGGGAGTTCCTGCAGGCGGGCGTGGAGCGGGTCGGCGACGGCGGCGTGGAGGCGGACGCGGAGCTGGTGGCCCTGGCGGTGGAAGCCCTGCGAGCGTGCGGGGTGCGCGGGGCGCGCGTGGGCCTGGGCCACGCGGGCTTCCTGCGGGCTCTGCTGGACGCCGCGGGCTTCGCGGAAGAGGACCGCGGGCAGGCGCAGGCGGCTCTGTACCGCAGGGACTTCGTCACCCTGGCATCCCTGGTGGGCGGCGCTCCCTCCCACACCCGCAGGGTGTTGCTGGACCTGCCTTCCCTGCGGGGAGCCGACGCCCTGGAGCGGGCTCAGGCCCTGGGAGTGGGGAGGGCGGCGGTGGGAGAGCTGCGGCAGGTGCTGGAAGCCTTGGGGCCGTACGGCGTGGCTGACCAGGTGGAGGTGGACTTGGGGATCATCCGGGACTTCGACTACTACACGGGCTTGGTGCTGGAAGCGTACGCCCCGGGCAGCGGAGCGCCCCTGTTGGGGGGCGGACGGTACGACCAGCTGCTGGAGCGGTTCGGGACCCGCCGGCCCGCGGTGGGGTTTGCGGTGGACGTGGAACGGGTGCTGGCTGCGTGCGACCGCCCGCCTCCCGCGCCGGAGGTCCTGGAGGTGGCCTACGAGCCCGGCACCCGAGAGCAGGCCTTGCAGTGGGTGCGCTCCGCGCGGGCCGCGGGCTTGCGGGTGGCCGCGGGCCCGCAATCCGCGGGGTCCCTGCGGCGCGGGGTGAGCTTCCGACGCGATGGGGTGTGGTGGGTGGAGGATGGGGTGGAGCGCCCGGTGGCGCAGGAAGCCCTAGTCCGGCTGCTGGGAGGGCAGGCGTTGTGAACCCCCTCACCGTGGCCCTCCCTTCCGGGCGCCTGTTGCCGGATGCGGTGAGGCTGTTGCGGGCCGCGGGCTACCACGGACCCGGGCCGGAGGAGCGCAGCCTCGTGTGGCGGTGGCAGTACCTCACGGTGATCGTGGCCAAACCCGTGGACCTGCTGACGTACGTGGAGCGGGGCGCGGCGGACTGCGGGGTGGTGGGCAAGGACATCCTGCTGGAGCAGGCGCACGAGGTGTACGAGCTCGTGGACCTGGGGTTCGGGCGCTGCCGGGGCGTGGTGGCCCTGCCCGCGGACCTCCGGCACCTTTGGGACGACCCCCGCCGCCACCTGCGCATCGCCACCAAGTACCCGCGGGTGGCCGAGCGCTTCTTCTGGGAACAGGGCCGCCCGGTGGAGATCGTGGAGCTGTACGGGTCCGTGGAGCTGGCACCCCGGGTGGGGCTCAGCGACGGGATCCTGGATTTGGTCATGACGGGTGCCACGTTGCGGGCCAACGGCCTGGTGGAGGTGGCGGAGGTGTTCCAGTCCACCGCCCGCTTGGTGGTGAACCCCGTGAGCCTGCGGGCCCGCGGCGAGGCGGTGGAGGAGCTGGTGGAGCGGCTGAGTCGGGCACGGGAGGCGGTGCGGTGAGCGAGGCGGTGCGGATCCTCCGGTTGCGCCAGACCCCCGCGGGAGAGCTGCGGCGCATCCTGACCCGCTCCCAGGTGCGCGCCCTGGATCCCCAAACCCAGGAGGCGGTGCGGGAGCTGCTGGAGGACGTGGAGCGCCGCGGGGACGCCGCGGTGCTGGACGCCACCGCCCGCTTCGACGGGGTGCGCCTGCAGCCTGACGGGTTGCGGGTCGGGCCGGAGGAGTTCCGGGCGGCCCGGGAGCGGGTGCAGGATGGCGTGCGGGCGGCCCTGGTGGCCGCGGTGGACCGCGCCCGCAGGTTCTCCGAGTGGTTACGGCCCCCGGCGCGGTCCGCGGAGGAGCTGGAGCCCGGGATCACGGTGGGCGTGCAGTTCACGCCCCTGGCCTCCGTGGGCGCGTACGTGCCTTCCGGAAAGGGAAAGTTCCCCTCCACCCTGGTGACCCTGGTGACGCCCGCGGTGGTGGCGGGGGTGCCGGAGATCGCGGTGGTGGTCCCTCCGCAGCCGGACGGCAGCGCGGACCCCGCGGTGCTGGTGGCCGCGGAGGTCCTGGGGGTAGAGCGGGTCTACCGCTGCAACGGCCCCGCGGGCATCGCGGCCCTCGCCGTGGGCACGGAGTCCTTCCCCCGGGTGGAGGCGGTGGTGGGACCCGGGAACCCGTACGTGGTGGCCATGCAGCTGCTAGTCCAGACCCGCGGCGTGCGGGTGCTGGGGACCTTCGGGCCCACGGAGTCCGTGGTCCTGGCGGACGCGGACGCGGACCCCGACCGGGTGGCGTTGGACTTGGTGAACGAGGCGGAGCACGGCAGCGACTCCGCCGCCCTGTTGGTCACCCCGAGCGAGGAGCTGGCACACGCGGTGCGGGGAAGGGTCCTGGGGCTGCTGGAGCGGCTGCCCGAACCCCGCCGCAGCTACGCTCGCGACGCCCTCACGGACCTGGGAGGGATCGTGGTGGCGGAGGACTGGGACGAGGCGGTGGCGTTCGTGAACCTGTACGCGCCCGAGCACGTGATGGTCCACGCCCGCGACCCGTGGTCCGTGGCGCACCGGATCCGCCACGCGGGGGAGATCCTTTTGGGCCCCCACACCCCGTTTTCCGCGGCCAACTACGCCATCGGGGTCCCCGCGGCCCTGCCCACAGGGGGAGGGGCGCGCCGGGAGTCCGGGGTCACGGTGCTCAGCTACCTCAAGGTCACCTCCCTGGCGGAGCTGGGCCCGGAGGGGCTGGAGAAGGTCAGGCCTGTGGTGGAGCACCTGGGCACGTACGAGGGGTTCCCCGCCCACGTGATGGCGGTGCGGGACCGGCCTGCGGGAGGCCTGCGGTGACGCCCCGCCCGCGGCCCGAGGTGGAGGCTCTGCCGGGATACCGGCTGGCGCAGGCGGACGTCCCGGTGAAGCTGAACCAGAACGAGTGTCCCTACGACGTCCCCGAAGACCTGAAGCAGGAGATCCTGCAAGGGCTGGCCCGCACCCCGTGGAACCGCTACCCGCCCATGCGGGCGGAGGCGGCCCGGCAGGCCGTGGCCGCGGCGTGCGGGGTGGCAGCCGACCAGGTCCTGCTCACCAACGGGTCCAACGAGGCCATCCTGGCCGTGATGCAGACCTTCGCCACGGGGCGCACCGTGGTGCTGCCGGAGCCTGGGTATTCCATGGCGGTACCCTTGGCCGTGACCGCCGGAGCCCGGGTGGCGCCGGTGCGTCTGAGGGACGACCTGACCGTGGACGCGGAGGCCCTAGCGCGGGCGGCGCGGGAACTGGACGCGGCCATGGTGTTCTTGGCCTCGCCCAACAACCCCACGGGCCGGGCGGTGCCCCTGCGGGAACTGGAAGGGCTGTTGCGTGGTTTTTCCGGACCCGTGGTGGTGGACGAGGCGTACTGGGGGTTCTGCCCGGTGACCGCCTTGGGCCTCCTGGACCACTACCCGCACCTGGTGGTCCTGCGCACCGCCTCCAAGGCCTTCGGGCTTGCGGGCGCGCGGGTGGGTTGGGTGGTGGCGCGCCCCGAGGTGGTGGCCGCGGTGGCCAGGGTGGTTCCCCCGTACAACGTGAACCTGTTCGCGCAAGCCGCGGTGGAGGCCCTGGCACGCCGGCCGGACCTGGTGGCCGAGCGGGTGCGGGAGGTGGTGGCCGAGCGGCAGCGGCTGTTCTCGGCCCTGCAGGACATGGGCGTGCAGGTGTACCCCAGCGACGCCAACTTCCTCCTGTTCCGGGTGCCGGACGCGCGGGAGACGTTCCTGCGGCTCGTGGAGCGGGGCGTGCTGGTGCGGGACGTGTCCCGCTACCCCATGCTGGACGGCTGCCTGCGCGTCACCGTGGGGTCTCCCCGGGAGAACGACGCGTTCCTTTCGGCCCTCCGGGCGGCGCGGGAGGTGACGGTGTGAGGCGGGCGGAGGTGGAGCGCACCACCGCGGAGACCCGCGTCCGGGTTTCCCTGTGTCTGGACGGGCAGGGCGCACACCGGGTGCGCACGGGTGTCCCCTTCCTCGACCACATGCTGGCCCAGTGGGCCCACCACGGCGGATTCGACCTGGAGGTGGAAGCCTCCGGGGACGTGGCCGTGGATTTCCACCACACCGTGGAGGACGTGGGGATCGTGCTGGGGGAGGCCTTCTGGAAGGCCCTGGGAGAGCCCAGGGGGATCGCCCGCTTCGCCAGCCTGCACGCGGTCATGGACGACGCCCTGGTCCTGTGCGCGGTGGACGTGAGCGGCCGCCCGTACCTGCACTGGGAGGTGTCCTGGCCAACTCCCGTGGTGGGGACCTTCGCGGTGGAGCTGGTGGAGGAGTTCTTCCGGGCCTTCGCCACCCACGGGCGGCTGAGCCTCCACGTGGTGGCCTGCCACGGGCGCAACGCCCACCACCTGGCGGAGGCCGCGTTCAAAGGGCTGGGCGTGGTGCTGCGGCGCGCGGTGCAGGTAGAGCGCAGCGGCCACCCCTCGACCAAGGGAGTGCTCTAGGAGGAGGGCGTGCGGGCGGCCTTGGTGGACTACGGAGCGGGAAACCTCCGCAGCGTGGAGCGCGCCCTGGGCCGGGTGGGATTCCACGTGGGGCGGGTCGAGCAGCCTGAGCAGCTGGAAGGGGCCGACCTGGTGGTGGTGCCGGGAGTGGGGGCCTTCGGCCCCGCCGCGCGACGCCTCCAACGGACCGGGTTTTCCTCCGCGCTTCGGGCGTGGGTGGAAGCGGGGCGTCCCCTGCTGGGACTGTGCTTGGGGATGCAGCTGCTGTTCGAGGTGAGCGAGGAGGACGGCCTACACCGAGGGCTGGGCCTGTTGCCGGGGAGGGTGGTCCGGCTCCCGCAGGGGCTGAAGGTCCCCCACATGGGCTGGAACCAGCTGCGGGTGGTGCGTCCGTCTCCGGTGACGGCCCGGGTGCGCTCGGGGGAGTACGTGTACTTCGTGCACTCCTACTACGTCCAGACTTCCGCGGAGTGGGTGGTGGCGGAGACGGAGTACGGCGTGCGGGTCCCCGCGGTGGTACAGGCAGGGCCGGTGGTGGGCTTCCAGTTCCACCCGGAGAAGAGCGGGGAGGTGGGCCTGCGCCTGCTGGCGGGCGTGCGGGAGTACTGCGCGGCCGGGGTGCGGCGGTGACGGTGTTCCCCGCTCTGGACCTCCTGGGAGGGCGCGTGGTGCGCCTGGCCCAGGGCGACTTCCGGCGCGCCACCGAGTACGGCACCGACCCCGTGCGGGTGGCGGAGCGCTGGGCCAAAGCTGGAGCCCGCTGGGCACACGTGGTGGACCTGGACGGTGCCCGCACCGGGTCGCCCGCCCACCTGGAGGTGGTGCCGGCCATCCGCCGCACTGGCCTGCGGGTGCAGTTCGGGGGTGGGCTCCGTACGGAGGACGCCGTGGAGGAGGCTCTGCGGGCGGGCGCCGACCGGGTGGTGGTGGGGACCCGGGCGGTGCTGGACAAGAGCTGGCTCGAGCGGCTGTGCGTCCGGTGGCAAGACCGGGTGGTGGTGGCCCTGGACGTGCGGGATGGGTGCGTCGCGGTTCGGGGCTGGACGGAGGCGGTGAGCCTGTCCGCGGGGGAGGCCGCACGTAGGGCCCTGGCGGCGGGCGCCCGGCGGCTGCTGGTGACGGACACCGCCGCGGACGGGATGCTCAGCGGGCCCAACTTGAGCTTGTACCGGCAGTTGGTTCCGCTGCCCGTGAAGGTGGTGGCCTCCGGTGGGGTGCGGCACGTGGAAGACGTCCGCGCCCTGAGGGACGTGGGCGTGGACGGCGTGGTGGTGGGCCGGGCCCTGTACGAGGGCACCCTGTCCCTGGAGGACGCCCTCCAGGCCGGCCAGCCGGAGGAGACGGTCCCGTGACTTTGGCCAAGCGGATCATCCCCTGCCTGGACGTGGACGCGGGCCGCGTGGTGAAGGGGGTCCGGTTCGTAAACCTGCGGGACGCGGGCGACCCCGCGGAGCTGGCTGCGGCGTACGACCGGGAGGGTGCGGACGAGCTGGTGTTTTTGGACATCACCGCTTCCGCGCAACAGCGCCCCATCCTGGAGGAGGTGGTGTGGCGGACCGCGGGCGAGGTGTTCATCCCCCTCACCGTGGGAGGCGGGATCCGGTCCGTGGACGACGCCCGCCGGATGCTGCGGGCCGGTGCGGACAAGGTGGCGGTGAACACCGCCGCGGTGCAGGACCCGGATCTGGTGGGCCGCTTGGCGGAGCACTTCGGCCGGCAGTGCGTGGTGGTGGCCATCGACGCTCGGCGGCGGTCCGAGGGCTGGGAGGTGTACACCCACGGGGGCCGCAGGGCCACGGGGCTGGACGCGGTGGAGTGGGCGCAGCGGGCGGCGGAGCTGGGCGCGGGGGAGATCCTGCTCACCAGCATGGACCGCGACGGGACCACGGAGGGCTTCGACGTGGAGCTCACCCGGGCGGTGAGCCGCGCGGTGCCCGTGCCCGTCATCGCTTCAGGGGGCGCAGGGACCGTGGAGCACTTCGTGCAGGTGCTCACGGACGGCGAGGCGGACGCGGCCCTGGCGGCTTCCGTGTTCCACTTCGGGCAGCTGAGGATCCGGGACGTGAAGGCCGCGTTGAAGGCGCGGGGCGTGCCCGTGCGGGAGGTGGACGGGTGGGTGGAAACCTGAACGCAGCGCCGGCGGGGTTGCGGCCCGTGGTGGTACAGGATCGGCGCTCCGGCCAGGTGCTGATGGTGGCGTACGCGGACCCCGAGGCCCTCCGCCGCACCCGGCAGACGGGGCTCGCGCACTTCTGGAGCCGGTCCCGCCAGGCGCTGTGGCAGAAGGGGGAGACCTCCGGACACGTGCTCCGCGTGCACCACATCCTGGAGGACTGCGACGGGGACGCCCTCCTGTACGTGGTGGACCCCGCGGGCCCTGCGTGCCACACGGGGGAGGTTTCCTGCTTCCACCGCGACCCCGACGGCCACCGCGAACACGCCCCCGCGGGGGTGCTGGCGGAGCTGGAGCGGGTCATCCAGGAGCGCACCCAGGACCCGCCGCCGGGGTCCTACACCGCAGCCTTGCTGTCCGCGGACCCCGCGCGGCTGCACGAGAAGCTGTTCGAGGAGGCCGCGGAGGTGATCCGGGCCGCCCGGAAAGAGGGGAAGGACCGCCTGGTGGAGGAGGCCGCGGACCTGGTCTACCACCTCCTGGTGCTCCTCCACCGCCACGGCGCGGGTTGGCCGGACGTGCTGGAAGCACTCGCGGCCCGGCGGGCCCGTGGCTAGAAGTCCCGGCGCGGGATATGCTGCGGGTGCGGGGAGCCCATGCGCTACGCGGTGCTCTCGGACGTCCACGGCAACCTGGAGGCCCTGGAGGCGGTGCTGGAGGACGCCGCCCGGCAGGGGGCGCAGCGGTTCCTGTGCCTGGGAGACTTCGTGGGCTACGGGCCGGACCCCAACGCCTGTGTCGAGACCCTCCGGGGCCGGCTGTCCGTGGCCCTGGTGGGCAACCACGACCTGGCCGCCCTGGGCCGGCTGGACCCGCGCCGCTTCAACCTGTTCGCCCGGGCCGCTCTGGAGTGGACCCGGGAGCAGCTGCACCCCGCGGTGCGGGCCTACCTCCACCGCCTCCGGCCCCGGGAGACCTTCGAGGGCATGCTGCTGGTGCACGCCAGTCCTCAAGACCCGGTCCACGAGTACATCCTGGACTGGGAGACCGCGGACGACAACTTCCGGGCCGCGGAGTTCTCTGTGTGCTTGTTCGGCCACACCCACGTGCCCGTGCGCTTCGCCCACGACGGCCAGCGCACCTACGTCTTCCCGCTGCCTGCCAACACGCCGGTGCACTTGGAGGCGGAGCTGCGGCACCTGGTGAACGTGGGCAGCGTGGGCCAGCCTCGGGACGGCGACCCCCGGGCCGCGTACGTGATCCTGGACACCCAACAGCGCACCCTGGAGCTGCGGCGGGTGACCTACCCCATCGAGGTGGTGCAGGCCAAAATGCAGAGCCGGGGCTTGCCGCGGCCCCTGTGGGAGCGGCTGGGCGAGGGCCGGTAGAACTACGGAGGGGTGGGGAGGTGCGGTGAAGATCTACACCCGCTCGGGCGACCGGGGCGAGACCAGCCTGCTGGGTGGCGAACGGGTGTCCAAGGCGGACCCCCGGGTGGAGGCCTACGGCGCGGTGGACGAGCTGAACAGCTTTTTGGGCCTGGCCCGCGCCAAGGTGCCCCGGGAGGAACTGGCGCGGTACCTGGAGGCGTTGCAGGCAGCCCTGTTCCAGGTGGGCGCGGAGCTGGCCACCGCGCGGCCGCAGGACCCCAAGCTGGCGGCGCACGTGCCGCACGTCACGAAAAGCCAAGTGGAGGAAGTAGAGGCGTGGATCGACCGGCTGGACGCGGAGCTGCCTCCCCTGCGGAACTTCGTCCTGCCGGGGGGGAGTGAGGCCGGGGCCCTGTTGCACCTGGCGCGGGCCGTGTGCCGGCGGGCGGAACGCCGGGTGGTGGCCCTGGCTCAGCAGCAGCCCGTGAACCCGGAGATCCTGCGGTTGTTGAACCGGCTGGGGGACTTCCTGTTCGTGGCGGCCCGGTGGGTCAACCAGGCCGCGGGAACTCCGGAGCCGGTTTGGCGCCGGGGAGGCGCGCCGGGCGCTTGACAGCGTTACGGGGCAGCGAATAGGTTTTGCTAGGCTAAGAACACGGTTTCGGCCTGGGGAGCACGAGCGGGGAGGTCTTCGGATGGCGGTGGCGCAGGGGATGGGGACGCTGGCGCGGGGCCGCACCTGGTGGGAGCGGGATCAGGTGCTGGCACCGGCCCTGCTGGCCCCCGCGGTGGCCTACATCGTCCTGCTGGTGGGCTTTCCCTTCCTGTTCGCCCTGTACCTGAGCTGGACGGACGCCACCACGGCGAACCCCTTCGGCCGGTTCATCGGCCTGTCCAACTTCGCCCTGGTGTTCCAGGACCCCGTGGCGTCCCGGGCCCTGCGCAACACCTTCGTGTTCACGGTGACCGCCCAGGTCACGGTGATGGTGCTGGCCAACATCCTGGCCCTGGCCCTGCGCAGGCCCTTCCGGAGTCGGGGCGCGGTGATGTTCCTCCTGCTGCTGCCGTGGGTGGCGCCCGTGTCCCTGTCCACCATCGGGTGGCTATGGATCCTGCACGCCCGCTTCAGCGTCATCGACTGGCTCCTGCGCCAGGTAGGGGTGCTGCCCCCCGGGGCCAACATGTTCTGGCTGGGCCGCCCGGAGCTGGCGTTCGCCGCGGTGGTGGGCGTGCACGTGTGGCGGATGCTGCCCTTCGCCACCGTGGTGCTGCTGGCGGGCCACTCCGCCATCCCCCAGGACTTTTTGGACCAAGCAGAAGTGGACGGGGCCAACCTGTGGCAGAAGTACCGCCACGTGATGCTCCCCCTGCTGGCGCCCGTGGCGGTGGTGGCGTTGCTGTTCGGGACCATCTTCACCTTCACGGACATGACCGTGGTGTACGTCCTCACCCGGGGTGGCCCCTTCGACACCACCCAGGTGCTGGCCAGCCTAGCCTTCTTCAAGGGCGTGGTGGGGGGCAACCTGAGCGTGGGAGCCACCATCTCCCTGCTCCTGTTCCCGGTACTGCTGCTGGCCGCGGTGTTCGTGCTGCGGGCGGCCCGCCGAGCGGAGGTGAGCTGGTGAAGGTCGGGGGTCGCAAGTGGGCCCTGCGCGTAGGCCGATTCCTGCTGGTGGGGGCGTTCGTGGTGTTCGCGGCCTTCCCCTTCGCGTGGATGGGCATTACCGCCTTCAAGCAGGACTCCGACCTGTACAACCCCCAGAACAACCCCTTCTGGTTCAACGAGCCGCCCACCCTGGCGCACCTGCACTACGCCTTTACGAAGACCCGGTTCGCCCGGTGGGTAGTGAACACCGCCCTGGTGGGGCTGGGGGTGGTGGCCATCACCCTGCTGCTCACCGTCCCCGCAGCCTACAGCCTCGCCCGGCTGCTGGGACGGTGGGGGGAGCGGGCCAGCATCGGGATCTTCCTCGTTTACCTGATCCCGCCCACCCTGCTGTTCATCCCCATGTCCCTGGTGGTGACCACCCTGGGCCTGCAGAACACCCTGTGGTCCCTCGTGGTGGTCTACCCCACCATCACCGTACCCCTGTGCACGTGGCTGCTGGCCGGCTTCCTCCGGGGCCTGCCCCGGGAGCTGGAGGAGGCGGCCATGGTGGACGGCTGCACGCGACTGGGTGCCCTGGGGAGGGTGCTGCTGCCCCTGGCGGTGCCTGGCATCGTCACCGTGGTCATCTTCAGCTTCACCCTCTCCGCCCAGGAGTTCGTGTACGCCGCGAGCTTCGTCACCGCCACGGCCCAGAAGACGGTGAGCGTGGGGGTCCCCGCGGACATGGTGCGGGGCGACATCTTCGACTGGGGCCCCCTCATGGCCTCCGCGTTCCTCGCCAGCGTGCCCGTGGCGGCCCTGTACTACCTGGTGATCGAGCGGTTCGTGGGCAGCTTCACCCTCAGCGGGGCCTTCCGCTGAGGAGCACAGAACACCGCGAGGGGGGATGGAGATGGAGGAGGATCGGAAGCAGGAAGGAACGTGGGTACAGGTGGCGGAAGGCCGATGGCGTCGCATGACCCGCCGGGACTTCCTCAAGTCCGCGGCGGTGGGTGCCGCCGCGGGCAGCTTGGGCCCCTTGGTGCTCACGGAGCGCACCCGGGCACAACCCGTGACCCTGCGCATCCTGCAGTGGCGTCACTTCGTCCCGGCGTACGACGAGTGGTTCAACAAGGTGTTCGCGCCCCGCTGGGGCGAGAAGAACGGGGTCCGGGTGGTGGTGGAGAACGTGGGCCTAGCGGAGATCCCCGCCATCGCCGCCTCCGAAGCCGCCCGGGTGGCCGCGGGCGCGGACCCCGGCCACGACCTCATCCAGTACCTGACCCCGCCCGCGACCTTGGAGCGGCAGGTGGACACGGACGCCCACCGGGAGGTCATCGAGGAGCTCAAGCGCAAGGTGGGGCCGTACATTCCCCTGGCGGAGAAGAGCACCTTCAACCCCGTGACCCGGCGCTACTTCGGGGTGTCCGACAACTTCGTGCCCGACCCCATCCACTACCGGGCGGACCTGTGGCGCCAGGTCTCGGCCCGCCTCACGGGCGACCAGCGGGTGCCCTTGCGGGGCCCCATCACGTGGGACGACATCCGCAAGGCCGGGCGGGAGCTGAAGCGCATGGGGCACCCCGTGGGGTTGGGGCTGAGCCAGGAGATCGACACGGGGATGTGGTTGCGGGCGTTGATGTACTCGTGGGGCACGGGCGAGCAGGACGAGGCGGGCAACGTGATCCTGGACGTGCCTCCCTTCCGGCAGCGGACCCTGGACGCCCTCCGGTTCGTCAAGGCCCTGTACGAGGAGAGCATGTTCCCCGGGGTGTTCGCGTGGACCGCGGCCTCCAACAACGAGGAGTTCCTGGCCGGCCGCATCTCCATCGCGGCCAACGCCATCTCCATCACGCGGACCGCTCAGAGCCTGGCGGCGGCGGCCATCCGGCGGGGGGAGAACCCCAACCAGTCGCCCGCGGTCCAGTTCGCTCGCAACACGTGGATCACCGAGCGGGCGCCCCGGGGCCCAGCGGGCGCCCGGGGGCTGGAGCACGTCATGGGCGTGTACTTCCTGTGGCGGAACCGGCCCCGCCCCGTGCGGGAGGCGGCCAAGAAGTTGCTCATCGACCTGGTGCTCAGCTACGACCCCGACGTGGCGGCTCGGGAGGGCTGGCCGCCGGGCAAGTTCCACGCCTCCCAGGCGTACGACTACCCCACCTTCGAGAACGCCATCCCCAAGGCCAAGCGCTTGGCCTACCTGCGGGACGACCCGGTGAGCAAGGCCGCGGGGGACCGCCGGGACAAGCTGGTGACCATCGAGACCGCGTACGAGTGGGCCCACAACGTGGGCTGGCCGGGGCCCTCCAGCGCGGCCATCGACGAGGTGTTCAACACCTGGATCCTCAACGTGATGTTCGCCCGGGTCGCCCAGGGCATCGACACCCCGGAGCAGGCCCTGGACGCGGCTGCGGCGCAGATCCGGCGGGTGTTCCAGAAGTGGCGGGAGCAGGGCCTGGTGGGCGGGCGGCGCTAGACCCCGGCCGTCCGCGCCGCGGGGAGGGGCACGAGCCCCTCCCCGCGGCCGTTGGAGCCTACGCCCGGCTCAGGACGATGGCCCGCTTGATGTCCTGGATGGCCTTGGTGATCTCGATCCCCTGCGGGCAGGCGTCGGTGCAGTTGAACACCGTGCGGCACTTGAACGCCCCGCTGCGTTCCGCCAGGATGGCGAGGCGGTCCTGGGCGGCCCGGTCGCGGCTGTCGAACACGAACCGGTGGGCGGCCACGATGGCGGCGGGCCCCAGGAACTCCCCGTTGCCCCAGAAGATGGGGCAGGCGGTGGTGCACACGGCGCACAGGATGCACTTGGTGGTGTCGTCGATCCGGGCCCGCTCCTGTGGGCTCTGCAGCCGCTCCCGCACCGGCGGGGGCTCGTCGTTCACCAGCCAGGGCATCACCTGCTGGTACTTGGCGAAGAAGGGCTCCATGTCCACCACCAGGTCCTTGATCACCGGCAGGCCCCGCAGGGGCTCCACGGTGATGCGGGGGCCCAGGTCCTTCACCAGCACCTTGCAGGCCAAGCGGTTGCGGCCGTTGATGAGCATGGCGTCCGACCCGCAGATGCCGTGGGCGCAGGAGCGGCGGAGGGCCAGGGTCCCGTCCACGTTCCACTTGATGTAGTGCAGCACGTCCAGGACCCGGTCGAAGGGGTCCGTGGGGACCTCGTACTCCGCCCAGTACGGCCGCGGGTCCTTCTCGGGGTTGAACCGCTTGATGCGCACGTGGACCTTCATGAGCTCCTCCTCAGTACTTCCGCTCCTGGGGCGCAAAACGCGTGATGGTCACGGGCTTGTACGCGAACCGGCCGTCCCGGTACAGGAGGGTGTGCTTCAACCACTGGGCGTCGTCCCGCCGGGGGTAGTCCTCCCGCATGTGGGCCCCGCGGCTCTCCGTGCGGTTCAGGGCGGACCGCACCGTGGCCTCCGCCACGTCCAGCAGGCAGCCCAGCTCCCACGCCTCCAGCAGGTCCTGGTTGAACCGCCGTCCCCGGTCCTCCAGGGTGATGCGGGCGTAGCGGTCCCGCAGCTCCCCGAGCTTGTCCAGCATCCGCTGCAGGTCCGGCCCGTTGCGGAAGATCCCGCACCACTCCATCATGCAGCTGGCCAGCTCCTCCCGGATGGGGGCCACCTTCTCCCCCCCGGTGCTGGCCAGCAGGCGCTCCAGCTGCTCCCGGGCTTCGCTGTCGGGGTTGTGGGCCACGGGCACCCGCTCCGCCTCCTTGAGGTAGCGGGCCATGTCCCGGCCCGCGCGGCGGCCGAACACCAGGATGTCCACCAGGGAGTTGGTCCCCAGGCGGTTGGCCCCGTGCACGGACACGCACGCGCACTCCCCCGCGGCGTACAGCCCCGGGACCGCGGTGTTGTGCTCGTCCCGGACCACCCGGCCCCACACGTCCGTGGGGATGCCGCCCATGGCGTAGTGGGCCGTGGGCTGCACGGGCACGGGCTCCTTGGCGGGGTCCACGCCCAGGTACGTGCGGGCGAAGGAGGTGATCTCGGGGAGCTTCTCGTCCAGGACCTGGCGGGGCAGGTGGGTGAAGTCCAGGTGCAGGTAGTCCTTGCCGTCGATGCCGCGGCCCTCCCGGATCTCCGTGATCATGGCGCGGGCGATGATGTCCCGGGGCGCCAGGTCCAGGAGGTTGGGGGAGTAGCGCTCCATGAACCGTTCGCCGTGCCGGTTTCGGAGCACCGCCCCCTCGCCCCGGGCGGCCTCCGACATGAGGATGCCCAGGCGGTAGATGCCCGTGGGGTGGAACTGGTAGAACTCCATGTCCTCCAGGGGGATGCCGCGGCGCCAGCAGATGGCGGCACCGTCCCCGGTGAGGGTGTGGGCGTTGCTGGTGACCTTGAAGATCCTCCCCCACCCGCCCGTGGCGAACATCACCGCCCGGCTGTGGAACACGTGCAGCTCGCCCGTCAGGATCTCCCACGCCACCACCCCCGCGGCCACCCCGTCCTCCAGGAGCAGGTCCACCACCTGGAACTCGTTGAAGAAGTGGACGTTGTTGCGGAGACACTGCTGGTACAGGGTCTGGAGGATCATGTGGCCGGTGCGGTCCGCCGCGTGGCAGGCGCGGCGCACGGGGCCCTGGCCGAAGTGGTGGGTGTGTCCGCCGAACCGCCGTTGGGCGATGCGGCCGTCCGGGGTGCGGTCGAAGGGGAGCCCGTAGTGCTCCAGGTCGTAGATGGTCTCGATGGCCTCCCGGGCCAGGATCTCTGCGGCGTCCTGGTCCACCAGGTAGTCGCCACCCTTCACGGTGTCGAACATGTGCCACTCCCAGTGGTCCTCCTCCTCGTTGCCCAACGCCGCGCCGATCCCGCCCTGCGCCGCCCCCGTGTGGGAGCGGGTGGGGTACAGCTTGGACAGCACCGCCACCCGTAGGTCCGGCTGCCGGCCGAGCTCCAGCGCCGCGAACAAGCCGGCCCCGCCAGCGCCCACGATCACCGCGTCGTACTCGTGCACGGGCATGGTCTCCCTCCTCTCAGGGCCGGGCCAGGGCCGAGGGGTTGAAGGAGAACAGCACCAGGGCGCCCAGGAGGGTGAACACCAGGCCCACGGTCCACAGGGTGGCGTTCCAGAACAGCCGCCACCCGCCGCCCGGCCGGGTGTAGTCGTTCACGATGCCCCGCAGCCCGTTGAGCCCGTGGGTGAGGGCCAGGACGAGGATGAGGAGGTCGTAGATGCGCCAGAAGGGGGTGGAGAACCGCTGGGCCACGAAGGCGAAATCGATGCGATCCGTGCCCTGCAGGAGATGCATGATGTACAGGTGCCCCAGCACGAGCACCAGCAGCAGCACCGCGGAGACCCGCATGTACAACCACGACAGCCACTCCCAGCCGTTGGGTCGGACCCTCCTCGCGTCCACGGCCCGCCTCCTCTCAGGGCGCGAACAGGGGGCGGAGCATGACCACCGCCACCGGGACCATCACCACCAGGTACGCCGCCGCCCCCACCCAGAACAGGGTCCGGTACCAGCGGGTGGCGTACGGGAACAGGTCCAGGATGAGGACCACGATACCGTTGCCCGCGTGGTACACCACCGCGGCCACCAGGAGGAACTCCAGGGGCTTGAACCACGGCTGCTTGTACAGGGCCAGGGCGTGGTTGTACGCCTCGGGCCCGTACAGGAGCATGGCGGTCTCCACGATGTGAGCCAGCAGGAACAGCAGCACAGCAACACCGGTGATGCGGTGCAACGCCCACGCCAGCATTCCAGGTCCGCCTCGGTACATGGCACCCCCTCGTTCAGGTGGATCGCTCCACGTCCTCCCGCACGTCCTCCATGTGCCGGTGCATGACCCCCCGGGCCAGGGGCTCGTTCCGCATGCGGATGGCCTCCAGCAGGGCCTGGTGGAACTCCTGGGCCTTGTGGGGGCTGGTGGAAGCCCGGCCGGTGGCCTCCCGGCTGCGCAACCACATCTCGCACAGGGTCCGCACCAGGGACACCAGGACAGGGTTGCGGGTCGCCTCCGCCACCAGCTGGTGGAACTGCAGGTCGGTCTCCAGGTCGTGCTTGCCCTGGGCCAGCTCCCACTCCCTCCGGTTCAGCAGGTCCTGCATCTGGTCGATGTCGTCCTGGGTGGCCCGGTGCACCGCCAGGGCCACCACCTCCTCCTCCACCAGCCGGCGAGCCTCCAGTAGGTCCAGGAGGAACTCCCGCTCCCGCAGCAGGCCCCACACCGCGGGGTCCACGGGGGCCGGCGCCTGCCGGACGAAGGTCCCGTCCCCGGACCGGACCTCCACCAGCCCCATGGCGCTCAGGACCCGCAGGGCCTCCCGGACAGACGCCCGGCTCACGCTCAGCAGCTCCGCGAGCTCCCGCTCGGAGGGAAGCCGGTCCCCCGGCTGGAGCTGGCGTTCCGCGATGAGGCCCTGGATCTGGCGGACGATGTCCTCGTAGATCCGCCGCGGCCGGACCGGTTGGAAGATGGACGGTTGCGCCATTGGACCAGTGGCCTACTGGCCTGACCACCCCCCACCATACACGGGCCCGACCACGGTGTAAAGGGACGGGTTGGCGGTGGTGGGCCTTAGGGGTACACTGGGTCTGGACTCGCCCCGGGCCAGCCCGCGGGTCCCTTCAAAAACCTAATCCCACAGGCAGAGGTGCGGCACGATGCTGACCCTGGAGAGGCTTTCCGTCCCTCAGGAGGGGCACAAGATCGAGGTCCAGGACGGCCGGCTGGTGGTCCCCGACGACCCCATCATCCCCTTCATCGAGGGCGACGGAACGGGTCCGGACATCTGGAGGGCCACCCGCCGGATCTTGGACGCCGCGGTGCAGGCCGCCTACGGTGGGAAGCGGCGGATCGTCTGGTTCGAGGTGTACGCGGGGGAGAAGGCCAACCGCAGGTTCGGGGACTGGCTGCCCGAGGACACCCTGCGCGCCTTCCAGCACTTCGTGGTGGGGATCAAGGGACCCCTCACCACCCCCGTGGGCGGCGGCTTCCGGTCCCTCAATGTGGCCCTGCGCCAGCTCCTGGACCTGTACGCCTGTATCCGCCCCGTACGGTGGTTCGAGGGAGTCCCCTCCCCGGTGCGCCACCCCGAGAAGGTGGACATGGTGGTGTTCCGGGAGAACACGGAGGACATCTACCGGGGCATCGAGTGGCCCGCGGGCTCCCCGGAGGCCAAACGGATGATCGAGTGGCTGCGCAGCGAGTTCGGGATCGAGGTGCGGCCCGACTCCGGGATCGGTGTCAAGCCCATGAGTGAGTTCGGGACCAAGCGCCTGGTGCGCAAGGCCATGCGCTACGCCCTGGACCGGAAGCGGCGCAACGTCACCCTGGTGCACAAGGGCAACATCATGAAGTACACCGAGGGGGCCTTCCGGGAGTGGGGCTACCAGGTGGCCCGGGAGGAGTTCGGGGACGTCACGGTGACGTGGGACGAAGTGCAGGAGAAGTACGGGGGCAAGGTCCCGCCCGGTAAGCTGCTCGTCCAGGACTTCATCGCGGACGTCACCTTCCAGCACGTCCTCACGCGCCCCCAGGACATCGACGTGATCGCCACGGGCAACCTCAACGGGGACTACCTGTCGGACGCCCTGGCGGCCCAGGTGGGCGGCATCGGCATGGCCCCCGGAGCCAACGTGGGGGACTTCCACGCGGTGTTCGAGGCCACCCACGGTACCGCCCCCAAGTACGCCAACCTGGACAAGGTCAACCCGAGCTCCCTCACCCTATCGGGGGTCATGATGCTGGAGTACCTAGGGTGGGACGAGGCGGCGCAGCGGGTGGTGAAGGGCCTGGAGGCGTGCTTCCGGGAGAAGATCGTGACCTACGACCTGGCGCGGCTCATGGACGGGGCGAAGGAGGTGCGCACCAGCGAGTTCGCCACCGCCGTCATCGAGCGCATGGACTGAACGAGGGAGGGAGCCATGCGGACCGGCCGTCCCAAGATCACCATCGTGGGCGCGGGGACCGTGGGCACCGCGGCCGCCCACTGGATCGCTTCCCGCCAGCTGGGGGACGTGGTGCTGGTGGACATCGTGGAGGGCCTGCCCCAGGGGAAGGCCCTGGACATCCAGCAGTCGGGGCCCGTGGCGGGGTTCGACGTCCGGGTGGTGGGGACCAACGACTACGCGGACACCGCGGGATCCCACGTGGTCATCGTCACCGCGGGGGTCCCCCGTAAGCCCGGCATGACCCGGGAAGAGCTGGTGGGCACCAACGCGGGCATCGTCCGCAGCGTCATGGACCAGGTGGTGCCGCGCTCCCCGGAGGCGGTGTTCATCATCGTCACCAACCCCCTGGACGCCATGACCTACCTGGCCTACCGGGTCTCCGGGATCCCCCGGGAAAGGTTGTTCGGCCTCAGCGGGGCCCTGGACAGCACCCGGTTCCGCACCTTCCTGGCCCTGGAGCTGGGCGTGTCCCTGCAGGACGTCCAGGCCATGGTCATCGGGGCCCACACGGACAGGGACATGGTCCCCCTGGCTTCCTCCGCCAACGTCCGGGGCGTCCCCATCACCCAGCTGCTGTCCCCGGAACGTCTGCAGGCGGTGGTGGCGCGCACGCGGCGGGCGGGCGCGGAGATCACGGAGCTGATGAAGGCCAGCGCCTTCACCGCTCCCGGCGCCGCCCTGTGCGCCATGACGGAGGCGGTCCTGCTGGACCTCAAGCGGGTGATCCCGTGCTGCGTGTACCTGGACGGCGAGTACGGGGAGCGGGACGTGTGCGTGGGCGTGCCCGTGGTCCTGGGTACGCGAGGCGTGGAGCGCATCCTGGAGGTCCCCCTGTCGGAGGAGGAGCAGCGGGCTTTCCGGGCGTCCGTGGCGGCGGTGCGCGAGTTGCTGGCCGCTCTGCCCATCTAGGGCCATGCGTCTTCACGAGTACCAAGCCAAGGAGCTGTTCGCGCGCTACGGGATCCCGGTCCAGCCCGGCGTGGTCATCTCGAGCCCAGAGGAGGTCCGGCGGCTGGCGGTGCGCTACCCCGTGGTGCTGAAGGCGCAGGTGCTGGTGGGCGGCCGCGGGAAGGCGGGAGGCGTGCAGCTGGCCCACACCGCGGAGGAGGCGGAGGAGAAGGCGTCCCGCATCCTGGGCATGGAGATCCGCGGGGAGCGGGTGCGGAAGCTGCTGGTGGTGGAGGCAGCGCAGATCGACCGGGAGTACTACCTGGCCTTCGTGGTGGACCGCGGCAGCCGTCGCCTCAGCCTGGTGGCGTCCGCGGAGGGCGGGGTGGACATCGAGGAGGTGGCCCGGCGGTCCCCGGAGCGCATCGTCCGGCTTTCCGTGGACCCGGCGTTGGGCTTCCACCCCTTCCACGGCCGGTGGGTGGGGCGGCGCCTGGGGCTTGGGGGCGCGCTGCTGAGCTCCTTCGCGGACGTGGCCACCAACCTCTACCGCCTCACGTGCGAGCGGGACGCGGAGCTGGCGGAGATCAACCCCCTGGCTCTGTGCCAAGGCCGGTGGCTGGCGGTGGACGCGAAACTGGTGGTGGACGACAACGCGCGGCCGCGTCAGCCCGACCTGCCCGCGGACGAAGAGACCACGGAGCTGGAACGCCTGGCGCGGGAGCACGACCTGTCGTACGTGGAGCTGGACGGAGACATCGCCATCATCGGCAACGGCGCGGGGTTGGTGATGTCCACCCTGGACATGGTGGCCCACTTCGGTGGGCGGCCTGCCAACTTCCTGGATGTGGGGGGAGGGGCCTCCACGGAGGCCATGCGCCGGGCCCTGGACATCGTGCTGCGCAAGCCCGGGGTGCGGGCTCTGTTCATCAACATCTTCGGGGGGATCACCCGGTGCGACGACGTGGCCCGCGCCATCGCCGCCTCCCCGCCGCCCGTGCCGACCAGCATCCGCCTCACGGGCACCAACGAGGAGGAAGGACGGAGGATCCTGGAGGCTGCGGGGATCTTCGCCTTCACGGATCCGGAGGAGGCGGCGCGACGGGCCGTGGCCCTGGCGCGGGGCGGCTCGTGAGGAAGTCGGAGAAGCCGGCGGGGGTCTGGACATGGCCATCCTCGTGAACGAGCACACGCGGGTCCTGGTGCAGGGCATCACGGGCTACCAGGGGGAGTTCCACACCGCCCGGATGCTGGAGTTCGGGACCAAGGTGGTGGCGGGCGTGACCCCGGGGAAAGGGGGCAGCATGGTCCACGGGGTGCCGGTGTTCGACACCGTGGAGGAGGCGGTGGAGGCCACCGGGGCCAACGCGTCCTGCGTGTTCGTGCCCGCGCGGTTCGCGAAGGACGCGGCGTTGGAGGCCATCGCGGCGGGCCTGGACCCCGTGGTGGTGATCACCGAGCACATCCCCGTCCACGACGCCATCGCGGTGGTGGACTTCGCCCGCCGTCGGGGCGTGCACGTGATCGGCCCCAACTGCCCCGGCATCACGGCCCCGGACCGCTGCAAGATCGGGATCATGCCGTCCCACCTGTTCCGGCGGGGGCCCGTGGGGCTGCTGTCCCGTTCCGGCACCCTCACGTACGAGATCGTGGCGGGGCTCACCCGGGCGGGGATGGGCCAGTCCACCGCGGTGGGGATGGGCGGGGACCCCGTGATCGGCATGACCTTCGTGGAGCTGCTGGAGCTGTTCGAGCAGGACGGGGAGACGGAGGCCATCGTGCTGGTGGGCGAGATCGGGGGCGCCGCGGAGGAGGCGGCGGCGCGCTACATCCGGGAGCGGGTCCGCAAGCCCGTGGTGGCGTACGTGGCCGGGCGCACCGCGCCCCCGGGCAAGCGCATGGGGCACGCGGGGGCGGTGATCTCCGGCACGGAGGGGACGGCCCAGGCCAAGGTGGAGGCCCTTCGGGAGGCGGGCGTGGAGGTGGCGGACTTGCCGACCCGGGTGCCGGAGCTGGTGGCCCGGGTACTGCGGCACTAGGAGCACGTCCGAGAAACCCTCGCCATCAGGAAGACCGGGGTCTTCACGGATCGCGTTCCGGGTCGTCTCCACCGCCCCGGTCACGCCCACCCCGAACGCGTCCGGGGCCGTGCGGCTGTTGGTCCGGCTGGGAGTGACCATTGCGGCGTTGGCGTTGGCCACGGCGGTGTACCCGCACGCGCTTCAGGTCCGGGAAGGTTACCTCCTGCTCTCGGCGGGCTTGGCCCTGGGCTTGGTCCACGCCGCGGTCCGGCCCGTGGTGCTGCTCCTCACCCTCCCCCTCAACCTCCTCACCCTGGGCCTGTTCACCGTGGTGGTGAACACCGCCATGCTCTACCTGGTGGCCTGGCTGCTGGGGCTGCCCCACGGCGGGTTCTGGGATCTGCTGGTGCTGTCGGTGCTGGTGAGCCTCGCCGGCCTGGCCGTGGCCAAGCTGGTCGGTGCCTGATGCGGCCTGGACCGCAGACTCCGGCGGCGGTACCCTGGGCGTGAGGTGTCAGCCAGGAGTGTGGTGCGGGGAGAGGGGCTCGGGACCGTTCCCGGGACGCAGGGGGAGCGGGCGGTTACCCTGGTGTTGGTGACGGGTCTGTCCGGCGCGGGCAAGTCGCAGGCGGTGCACGTGCTGGAGGACCTGGGCTTCTTCTGCGTGGACAACCTGCCGCCTGCCCTGCTGCCCCGGTTCGCGGAGCTGGTCCTGCACGCCCGCGAGAAGGTCCAGCGCGCCGCGGTGGTGGTGGACGTCCGCAGCGGGGAGTTCTTCGACGCCCTCCACGAGTCCCTCCAGAACCTGGAGGGTTTGGGGGTGGCCTACCGCATCCTCTTTCTGGACGCTTCCGACGAGGTCCTGGTCCGCCGGTTCAAGGAGACGCGCCGCAAACACCCCCTGAGCGGCTCGGGCTCTGTGCTGGAGGGGATCCGAGAGGAGCGGCGCCGCCTGGAGCCCTTGCGGGAGCGGGCGCACCGCATCCTGGACACCAGCGACATGACCCCCGCTCAGCTCCTGGAAGAGTTGCGGGCAGCCTTCGGGCAGGAGGGCCCCGGGACGGCGCTGTCGGTGACCGTGGTGTCCTTCGGGTACAAGCACGGGGTCCCCATGGACGCCGACCTGGTGTTCGACATGAGGTTCCTGCCGAATCCGCACTACGTGGAAGGGTTGCGGCCGCGGTCCGGACTGGACCCCGAGGTGCGCAGCTACGTGCTGGACTCGCCCACGGGCCAGGCCTTCTGGAGGAGGCTGGTGGACATGGTCCTGTTCCTGCTCCCGGAGTTCGAGCGGGAGGGCAAGACCGACGTGACCGTGGCGGTGGGTTGCACCGGAGGGAAGCACCGGTCGGTGGCCGTGGCGGAACAACTGGTGCGGGTCCTGCGGGAGCGGGGCTACCAGGTCCGGGCCCGCCACCGGGACCTGGAGCGGGAGTAGCCGTGCTGCGTGCCCGCGTGGTCGACCCCCTCGTGCGCCGCCTGCGGCAGCTCGCCAAGTGGCTGGTCCCAGGGATCCGGGTGAAGCGGTACGTGGCCCTGGTGTTCCTGGGCGTGGTCCTGGTGGCCTTCGGGGCGGTCCTGCTGGCGGATGGGGTGTCGGTGGGCGTCCTCCGGGTCCTCTACGGGATCGTGTGGTTCAGCTCGTGGGTCTCCGGGGGCCAGCCGTGGGGGCTGGTGGCCACGGGCGCAGCCCTGGCGTTGGGGGGGCTGTACTGCGTGTTCTTGGGCGTGCGGGCCACGGTGCGGTCCGTGGCCGCGGTGTTCCTGCCCCGAGGGGATCACCGGCTGGCGGAGCTGCTGGTGCAGCGCAGGGCCCTGGGCCGGGGACCCCGCATCGTGGCGCTGGGCGGAGGGACGGGGCTGTCCACGCTTCTGCGAGGCCTGAAGCGGTACGGGGTCTCCATCACCGCGGTGGTGACGGTGTTCGACGACGGCGGCAGCTCCGGCCGGCTGCGCCGCGAGCTGGGCGTGCTGCCGCCCGGGGACATCAACGACTGCCTGGTGGCCCTGGCGGAGGCGGAGCCCCTCATGGCCCGGCTGTTCCAGTACCGGTTCGACCGGGGAGACCTCAAGGGACACTCCTTCGGGAACCTGTTCCTAGCCAGCATGACGGGCGTGGCGGGCGACCTGGTCTCCGCCATCCGGTTGGCCAGCCGGGTGTTGGCCATCCGGGGCCAGGTGCTACCCGCCACCATGGACAACATCGTGCTGTGCGCGGAGTTCCTGGACGGAACCCACGTGGAGGGGGAGTCCGCCATCCCGCAGGCCCGAAAGGCCATCCGCCGGGTCTACTTGAAGCCACCCACCGCCCGTCCCCTGCGGGAGGTGCTGGACGCCATCGCCCAGGCGGACCTGATCCTGCTGGGGCCCGGAAGCCTGTACACCTCGGTGCTGCCCAACCTGCTGGTGCCGGGCGTGGCGGAAGCCCTGCACCGGGCGTCGGCGCCCGTGGTGCACGTGGTCAACGTCATGACCCAGCCGGGCGAAACGGACGGCTACCGGGCCTCGGACCACGTGCGGGCGGTGGTGGACCACGCGGGGCCCGTGGTGCGGGCCGCGTTGGTGAACACTCAGAAGCCCCGCAACGAGCTGCTCCTGGCCCGGTACCGCGCCGAGGGAGCCTTCCCGGTGGAGCCGGACCTGGACCGCATCCGGCTCATGGGCGTGGAACCCTTCGGCTTCGCCCTCGTGAGCGAAACGGACCTGGTCCGCCACGACCCGGCGCGGCTGGCGGAGGCGGTGCTGGAGGTCCTGGACCACTTGGCCTGCGGGCGCCACCGGGTGGGCCGGGTCAGCGTCATCAACCCGTAACCGCCGTCCTCTCGCCGACCTTGACAGCCCCAGGGGGCGTCCGTATGATGCCCGTGGGCCGCGGCTGGACGCGCGACCCCGGCGCGTCCTTCGCGCTTGTTTTCCCGCCTTCCCACCGGCGCAGGTGAGCGGCGATCGCGGCCGCAGGAGGGCTTGGCCGGGTCGGCGGCGAACCTGTGCCCGCGGACGAGGAGGAGCGCCGGACCCTTTTTCGAGGTGAGCGGGTGCCGCTGGACTGGGCGTACGTGGCGGTCTTCGCGCTCGTGGGAGCGGGGATGGCCGCCCTTCCCCTCGGCATCGTGTGGTTGCTGGCTCCCCGCAGCCAGTACCCGCAGAAACGCATCGCGTACGAGTCCGGGATCGTCCCCTTCGGGGAGGCGTGGAGCCAGTTCCACGTTCGCTACTACCTGTTCGGGTTGGCCTTCCTGCTGTTCGACATCGAGGTCATCTACATCTACCCGTGGGCCGTGGTCCTCCGCGAGCTGGGCGCCTTCGCCTTCGTGGAGATGCTGATCTTCCTGGGCGTGCTGGGAGTCGGCCTGGCCTACGCGTGGAGGAAGGGTGCACTGGAGTGGGTGTAGGAGGGCTCCTGGGCGCGCTCTGGCAGGTGGAACTGGTCCGCATGGTGGTCCTGGCCGCCGTGGTGTTCACCTTCCTGGCGGTGGGGGGACCGCTGTTCCTGGTGCTGGCGGAGCGGAAGATCAGCGCGTGGATCCAGGCCCGGGTGGGGCCCAAGCACGTGGGACCCCACGGGGTGCTGCAGACCGTGGCCGACACCGTGAAGCTCCTCTACAAGGAGAACATCGTCCCGCACCGGGCGGACGTGGTCCTGTTCTCCGTGGCTCCCGTCCTGGTGGCGGTGGCCGCCCTGCTGGACTTCGTGGTGATCCCCTTCGCGCCCGGGTGGGTGGTGCGGGACCTGAACGTGGGGGTCCTGTACTTCGCCGCGGTGAGCAGCCTCACCGTCATCGGCATCCTCACCGGAGGGTGGGCGTCCAACAACAAGTACTCCCTGCTGGGCGGGCTTCGGTCCGCGGCGCAGATGGTGTCCTACGAGCTGCCCATGGGGTTCTCCCTGCTGTTGGTGGCGACCCTCACGGGGACCCTGTCCACCGTTCGCATCGTGGAGGCGCAACCCTACCCCGCCGCCTACTACCCCTCGGTGGTGGTAGCCGCGGTGGTGTTCCTCACCGCCGCCACCGCGGAGGCCAACCGCATCCCCTTCGACCTTCCGGAGGCGGAAGCGGAACTGGTGGCGGGCTACTTCTCCGAGTACACGCCCATGCGGTTCGCCCTCTTCCAGCTGGGGGAGTACGGGTCCCTGCTGGCCAGCTCCGCCCTGTTCACCACCCTGTTCCTGGGCGGGTGGAAGGGGCCCTTCAGCCTCCCCGTGCTGGGGCCGGTGGGCAACGGGCTGGTGTGGTTCTTGCTCAAGACCTACGCGGTGGTGTTCTTCCTGATGTGGGTCCGCTGGACCTACCCGCGGTTCCGCATCGACCAGCTCCTGAACATCTCGTGGAAGATCCTGCTGCCGGTGAGCATGGTCAACCTCCTGGTGGCGGGGCTGCTGGTGGTGTGGGTCCGGTGAACGCGGAGGCCCTAGCCTTCTACGCCCTGGCCGCCATGGTGCTGACCGGCGGGGCCCTGGTGGTCCTGTCCCGCAACCTGGTGCACGCGGCGGTGTCCCTGGTGCCTACCCTGTTGGGGGTGGCGGGCCTGTACGTCCTGTTGCACGCGGAGTTCGTCACCGCCATCCAGATCCTGATCTACGTGGGCGCCATCACCGTGCTCATCCTGTTCGTCATCCTCCTCACGGAGGGCGCCACGGGGCTGCGGGTGCGCCAGCGCAACGAGCAGGTGGGCCTGGCCGCGGCGGTGTGCGGAGGCCTGGTGGTGCTGCTGTGGGCCGTACTCCTGCGGGTCCCGTGGGGCCCGCCCGCGGGGCCCCTGCCCGGCTACAACCCGGGGGCCGTGGGCCGCAGCTTCCTCGTGCCGTACGTGCTGGCCTTCGAGGCCACCTCCCTGGTGATCCTGGCGTCCCTGGTGGGCGCCATCGTCATCGCCCGGAGGGAGGAATGATCGGTCTCGCCCACTACCTGGCGCTGTCGAGCCTGCTGTTCGGCCTGGGCCTGTTCGGGGTCCTGACCCGGCGGAACGCGGTGGCCATCCTCATGGGCATCGAGCTCATGCTGAACGCGGCCAACGTGAACTTCGTGGCCTTCACCAGGTTCGTGGACCCCACCTTCGTCCGTGGTCACGTGGCGGCCCTCATCGTCATCACCCTGGCCGCCTGCGAGGCGGTGGTGGGCTTGGCTCTGGTCATCAACGCCTACCGGCACCTGGAGACGGTGAACGTGGACCAGGTGGACCTCATGAAGGGCTAGGAGGGGGACGTGGCGCGGCTTGCGTGGCTGATCCCCCTGTTCCCCCTGGCCAGCTACGCGGTGCTGGCCTTCCGCGGCCGCGCCCTGGGGCAGCGGGCCCCCCACGTGGCCATCGGGGCCATGGCGCTGTCCGCGGTGGTGGGGTGGGCGGTGTTCGTGGAGCAGGTCCTGGGAGCGCCCCCGTTCGTGTGGCGGGCGGCGTGGGCCGTGGGCGGGGACCGGGTCCTCACCGTGGGCTACACCGTGGACCCGCTATCGTCCATCACCGTGGCCATGATCACCCTGGTGGGCGGGCTGATCTTCGTGTACTCCGTGGGGTACATGCGGGGCGACCCGTACTACGCCCGCTTCTTCGCCTTCCTCTCCCTGTTCTGCGCGGGCATGCTCACCATGGTGCTGGCCAACAGCTTCCTCCTGATGCTCATCGGGTGGGAAGTCATCGGCCTGTGCTCGTACCTGCTCATCGGGTTCTACTTCCGCCGCCGGGCCGCCAACATGGCCCAGATGAAGGCCTTCCTCACCACCCGGGTGGGCGACACCCTCATGCTGGTGGGGATCATGGCCCTGTTCTGGCAGTTCGGCACCGTGGACTACCACGCCATCTTCGAGGCGGTGCGGGAGGGAGCGGAGGGCGCGGGCCGGGTGGTCCGACTCGGGGGCTGGGAGATCCCTCTAGTGACCC
The DNA here is from genome assembly GCA_964437095.1 of uncultured bacterium. Taxonomy (GTDB): domain Bacteria; phylum Sysuimicrobiota; class Sysuimicrobiia; order Sysuimicrobiales; family Sysuimicrobiaceae; genus Tepidifontimicrobium. The sequence goes on from CAYTFH010000002.1 coordinate 151,460, forward strand.
TGAGTGCCCTGTTGGTGTTCGGCGGGCCCATCGGCAAGAGCGGCCAGTTCCCCCTGCACGTGTGGTTGCCCGACGCCATGGAGGGCCCCACGCCGGTGTCGGCCCTCATCCACGCCGCCACCATGGTGGCCGCGGGGGTGTACCTGGTGGGCCGGGCCTACCCACTGTTCTTCCACACCCCGCACCACGAGGCCCTCACGTGGGTCGCCTGGGTGGGGACGGTGACCGCCCTCATGGCGGCCCTCATCGCCACGGCCCAGGATGACATCAAGCGGATTCTGGCCTACTCCACCATCAGCCAGCTGGGCTTCATGATGGCGGGGTTGGGTGTGCTGGGCTACACCGCGGGGCTGTTCCACCTCCTCACCCACGCCTTCTTCAAGGCCCTGCTGTTCCTCGCCGCGGGGAGTGTGATCCACGCGGTGGGGACCAACAACATCAAGGAGATGGGCGGGCTGTGGAGGGCTATGCCCGTCACCTTCTGGACGTTCCTGGCGGGGTTCTTGGCCCTGGCGGGGGTGTTCCCCTTCGCGGGCTTCTGGAGCAAGGACGAGATCCTCCTGGAGGCGTACCACCACAGCCCCGCCATCTACGGCCTCCTCACCGCCGCCGCCTTCCTCACCGCCCTGTACATGTCGCGGCTGGTGGCCTACGCCTTCTTCGGGCGCTACCGGGGCCCGGAACACCCGGAGCCCGACCCGTGGCTTCCGGAGGACTACGCCCGGTCCGGCCTGCACCCCCCCGGGCACGGGGGCCACGGACACCACGGGCCCCACGAGAGCCCGCCGGTGATGACCGTACCCTTGGTGGTGCTGGCCTTCTTCGCCCTGGCCGCGGGCTTGGTGGGCATCCCCGGCACGGGCCCGGAGGGCGGGTCGTGGATCCACCACTTCCTGGAGTTCGAGGGGTTCAAGGAGGCGGGCATCAAGGCGCCCAGCTTCTCGTGGCCCCTGGCCCTGCGGTCCCTGGGGGTGGCCCTGGCGGGGATCGCCGTGGCCTGGGTGGTGTACGGTGCCCGGTGGGTGCGCAGCGAGCAGGTACGGGTCTGGCTGGGTCCCGTGGTCCCCTTCCTGCGCAACCGGATGTACATCGACGCCGTCTACGGGTGGGTGTTCGTCCGGGGCGGGCTCAAGCTGGCGGCCGCCCTGCGGTGGGTGGACGTCCACGTGGTGGACGGGCTGGTGAACGCCGTGGGTTGGGTCACGGTGTTCACCAGCCGCCTGCACCGGCTGTTCGACACCTACGTGGTGGACGGGCTGGTGAACCTGGTGGGGTGGGCCACCCGCGGGCTGGGGCTGGCCCTGCGGCCGGTGCAGACGGGCCGCGCGTACAACTACATCCTGCTGGCTGCCGCGGGGGTGGCGGTGATGGTGGTGGTGAGCTTGTGGAGGCTGTGACCCTTACACCCTGGAGCTGGGGAGCGGTGCCATGCCGAGCCTGACCATCACCCTCTTCTTGCCCCTGGCGGGCGCCCTGGTGCTGCTGTTCCTGCCCCGGGAGGACGTGGAGAACATCCGGAAGGTGACCCTGGGCTTCGCCCTGGCCACCTTCCTGGCCTCCCTGCTGATCCTCCCCCGGTTCGAGTTCGGGCGCCAGGAGATCCAGCTCATCGAACAGGCCGCATGGATCCCCGCGGTGGGGGTCCAGTACAAGGTGGGGGTGGACGGGCTCAGCTTGGTCCTGGTCCTCCTCACCACCCTGCTCACGGTCCTGTCGGTGCTGTACTCCTTCCGGGAGGGCCACCGGGTGAAGGAGTACATGCTGCTGTTCCTACTCCTGGAGATGGGGATGCTGGGGGTGTTCTTCGCCCTCGACTTCTTCCTGTTCTACGTGTTCTGGGAGCTCACCCTGGTGCCCATGTACTTCCTCATCGGGATCTGGGGAGGGCCCCGGAGGGAGTACGCGGCCATCAAGTTCTTCCTGTACACCCTGGTGGGCTCCCTGGCCATGCTGCTGGGCATCCTGCTCCTGTACTTCCACCTGCCCCCCGGCCAGCGGACCTTCGACGTCCTGGAGATCATCCGGCAGCGGCCCCTGGCGGGTACGGGCCTGCTGGCGCAGCTGGCCTTCTGGGGCTTCTTCCTGTCCTTCGCCATCAAGGTGCCCATGTGGCCCTTCCACACCTGGTTGCCCGACGCCCACGTGGAAGCGCCCACCGCGGGCAGCGTGATCCTGGCGGCCATCCTGCTGAAGCTAGGGACCTACGGGTTCGTGCGGTTCAGCCTGCCCCTGTTCCCGGAGGTGTTCCACCAGCACGCGCTCCTGATCGCCGGGCTGGCGGTGGTGGGGGTCATCTACGGAGCCCTGGTGGCCATGGCCCAGACGGACCTCAAGAAGCTGGTGGCGTACTCCTCCGTCAACCACATGGGCTACGTGATGCTGGCGGTGGCCGCCGCCGCCTACGCCTACGGGCGGCCCGAGCTGGCGGAGGCCGCGGCCACGGCCCTCAACGGAGCCACCATGGAGATGCTGGCCCACGGGGTCATCACCGGGGCCCTGTTCCTGGTGGTGGGGGTCATCTACGACGACCGGACCCACACCCGGGGCGTGGATGACTTCGGGGGCCTGTGGGCGGTGCTGCCCAAGTACGGGGCGGTGTCCATCACCGCCATGTTCGCCTCCCTGGGGCTGCCGGGACTCATGGGCTTCGTGGCGGAGTTCCTCATCTTCGTGGGCTCGTTCAGCATCATCCCCGTGTTCACCGCCCTGGCGGCCCTGGGCGTGATCATCACCGCGGCCTTCTTCCTGTGGACCATCCAGCGGATCTTCCTCGGCCCCACCAACCCCCGGTGGGCCCAGCTGCCGGACCTGGACCGCCGGGAGGCGTGGACCCTGTTCCCCCTGGTGGCCCTCATGGTGGTGTTCGGCGTGTACCCCAAGCCCCTGCTGGACGTCATTAACCTCACCAGCCGGCAGCTGGTGGCGATGCTGCGATGAACTTGTCAGACCTCCGGTGGCTGGCTCCCGAGCTGGTGCTGAGCACCGCGGCGGTGGTGGTGCTGGTGGCCGACCTGGTCACCTCCCCGGCCCGCAAGCGGTGGGTGGGCTGGCTGGCCGTAGCCTCCTGCGTCGCCGCCGCGCTAAGCTGCGTGGCCCTCTTGGGGGACGTCCAGGGTCTCGGGGGGTCCGGGGTGCGGATCTTCGCGGACACGTACACCGTGGACGCCTTCAGCCTGTACTTCAAGCTGGTAGGCCTGGGCGCGGTGGCCCTGGTGGCCCTGGTGAGCCTGGACTTCTTCCCCGAGCGCACGCCCCACGTGGGGGAGGTGTTCGGGCTGCTGCTGTTCGCGGGCGTGGGGCTCATGCTCATGGCCAGCGCCTCAGACCTGATCCTGCTGCTGCTGAGCATCGAGTTCGTGTCCCTGAGCTCCTACCTCCTGGCGGGCTTCCTGAAGCGGGACCCCAAGAGCAACGAGGCGGGGCTGAAGTACTTCCTGTTCGGGGCGGCCACCACGGGGGTGATGGCCTACGGCTTCTCCCTGCTGTACGGGCTCGCGGGGAGCACCAGCCTGTACCACGTGGCGGAAAAGCTCGGCCGGGCGGGCCCCGCGGCTTACCTGGCGGTGGGGTTGAGCCTCGCGGGGTTCGGCTTCAAGGTGTCCATGGTCCCCTTCCACCAGTGGACGCCCGACGTGTACGAAGGGGCTCCCACGCCCGTCACCGCCTTCCTGTCCGTGGGCCCCAAGGCCGCGGGGTTCGCCGCCCTGGCGCGGACCTTGGCGGTGGGGTTCCCCCCAGACCAGGTGAACTGGCCCGTGCTCCTGGCGGTGCTGAGCGGCCTCACCATGACGGTGGGCAACCTGCTGGCGTTGCTGCAGCGCAACCTGAAGCGGATGCTGGCGTACTCCAGCATCGCGCACGCGGGCTACGTCCTGATCGCGCTGGCGGCGTGGAAGTCCCCGTGGGCCCAGCAAGGGCTCCTCTACTACCTGTTGGCGTACCTGTTCATGAACCTGGGTGCCTTCTTCGTGGCCATGGTGGCGTCCCAGGCCACGGGTTCGGACGACATCCCCGAGCACGCGGGGCTCAGCCAGCGGGCGCCGTGGGTGGCGGCGGCCATGGTGGTGTTCATGCTGTCCCTCACGGGGATCCCCCCCACGGGAGGCTTCGTGGGGAAGTTCTACCTGTTCGCGGCCGCGGTGGACGTGGGCCTGTTGTGGCTGGCGGCGCTGGCGGTGGCCAACAGCGTGGTGTCCTTGTACTACTACGTGGGCGTGCTGCGGGCCCTGTACCTGATGCCCCCCGCGGACTCCGGCCCCGTGCCGGTCCCCGGAGGGTTGCGGCTGGGCCTGTGGGTGGCTCTGGTGGGCACCTTGGCCGTGGGGCTGGCGCCCCAGCCCGTGGCGGTGTTCGTGGACACCGCCCGGCGCATGTTGGGCGTGTGAGCCTGCTCGGAGCCCGTGCACGGAGCGGGCAGCGACCGGAGCGAGCGCGGTGTGCCGGGCGGCGGGTTGTGGTAGGATAGGGCGGGCGGTTCCGCCGGCGCCGGGGTGGCGCGGCGGGGACCGCCCGTCGTTTGGCTGCGTAGTCCGCGTACCCGCGCCCGCCGCAGGCTTTCTGGATGCACGGAGCGAGCAGCGGGAGGAGGAGGAACGGCAGGATGGCTGAGGGCCACGGCCACCACGGGCCCAACGTGCTCGAGCTGCTGGCAGAGAAGGAGCGCGAGCTGGAGCGGCGGTTGAGCGAGGCCCGAGCGGAAGCCGAGCGCATGGTGACGGAGGCGGAGGCGGAAGCGTCCCGCATCCGGGCCCGGGCTCAGGAGGAAGCCGCGCGGCTGGAGCGGGAGGCCAAGCAGCAGGCCGAAGCGGAGGCCCGGGCGGCGGAGGAAGAAGAACTCCGCAAGGCCCGGGAACAGGCCGACCGGGTGCGGGAGCAGGCCCACCGCAACCTCGAGGCGGCGGTGCGGCGGGTGGTCTCCGCGGTGCTGCAGGGCTTGGAGCCATGATCGTGGAGATGAGCCGGGTCATCCTCCTGGGGCCGAAGCGGCTCCTGGGGGAGGTGACGGACGCGGTCCAGCGGCTGGGGCTGATGCACGTGGACCGCGTGGAGGCGGAGGAGGTCCCCCAGCTGCGGCCCGTGGAGCCGGGCAGCGAGGAGGAGGCCCTCCAGAGGCGGTTGGAGTCCCTGCTGGTCCGCACCAAGGGCCTGCTGGAACTGCTGCCCCGCGTGGGGCCCGTGGAGATCCCCGACCTGGGGGAGCGGAGCCTGGACGAGCTGGAGGCCCTGCTGGAGCCCATCGAGCGGGAGGCGCGGGACCTGGTGCGCCGGCGGCTGGAGGCGGAGGAGGAGCTGGAGCTGGTGCGGGCCTACGAGGGCGCGGTGCGGGTGCTCCAGCCGCTGCTGGCGGCGCTGCAGGGCAGCCGGCACTTCGAAACCTACGGCTTCGTGCTGCGGGGCAAGGCCATGCCCGCGGTGACGGCGCTGCACCAGGAGCTGGACCGGCTCACGGGCGGCCGGGTGGAGATGGTCTGGCGTCAGATCGACGAGAAGAACATCGGGGTGGTGGTGGCCTTCCACCGGCGGGACGCGGAGGTGGTCCGGTCGTTCCTGCAGCGAGCCGGGATCACCGAGCTGCGCTTGCCGGCACGCTTCGCGGAACGCCCGGCTTCGGAAGCGGTCCAGGAGATGGCGCGGCTGCGGGAGGAGCTGCCGCGGGTGGTGGCGGACTGCCAGCGTCGGCTGGAGGCTCTCAGCCGCACGGCCCGGGGGACGGTTCAGGCGGTGGAGGCGCGGCTGCAGGACGAGTTGAGCAAGCTGCAGGTGCTGCCCAGCTTCGCCCAGTCCCGGTACACCTTCATCGTGCACGGTTGGGTGCCCACGCGGGAGGTGCCCCGGTTGCGGGCGACCCTGCGGCAGCATTTCAAGGACCAGGTGGTGGTGGTGGACAGCGCCGTGGACCCGCACGACCACGAGGAGGCCGCACGGGTGCCCGTGGCCCTGGAGAACCCGGCACCGGTCCGGCCCTTTCAGCTCCTCCTGTCCATCTTCCGGCCTCCCCGCTACGGCACGTGGGACCCGAGCCCCCTGCTGGCCCTGACCTTCCCCCTGTTCGTGGGCCTGGTGATCGGCGACGTGGGCTACGGGGCGCTGTTCTTCGGGTTGGGGTGGTGGCTGCGCAACCGCAGCCAGCGAGGCCAGCCCCTGGAGGTGGGGTTGCTGAACCTGCGCATGGACCCCCAGACCCTGGGCGCGGTGTCGTGGATCATTCGGGTGGTGGCGGGGTGGGTGATGGCCTTCGGGGTGCTGTACGCGGAGGTGTTCGGAAACCTCCCAGAGCTGCTGCTGCACGTGCACCCCCCCTTCGACCGGGTGCGGGCCCAGCGGGACCTGTACTTCCAGCTCATCGTCCTCCTGGGGATGGTGATGATCTACGGGGGCCTACTGGGCCACCTGTGGCAGAGCGTCCGCCACCGCAACCTGCGGGGGGTGTTCGAGAGCGCGGTGATGGTCCTCACCCTCACGTGGGTGCTGCTCCTGCTGGGGGGCATGTCGGGCCTGCTGCCGCCCTCCGCGGTGGCCGTGAGCTGGTCCTTCCTGTGGGCGGCCCTGGCGGTGTTCGGCCTGGGGCTGGCCTTCCGGGCGGCCAACCCCATGTGGTTCTTGGAGTCGGCCACGGCCTTCGGGCACGTGCTGAGCCACGCCCGGCTCATGGCCTTCGGCCTGGCGGCCGCGGCGTTGGCCACCGCCGCCAACGAGCTCGGGCCGAGCATGGCCGAGAGCTTCGGCCTGGGCGGCGTGGTGGGCACCGTGGTGGCTTCCTTGATCTCCGCCCTGGGTCAGGCGCTGTTCTTCGTGTTCACCATCGTGGGGCACGTGATCCAGCCCGCACGTCTGCACTGGGTGGAGTTCTTCACCAAGGTGAAGTACCACGAGGAAACCGGACAACCCTACAGACCATTCCAACGGACAGGGAGGTGAACGTCGGGATGCGCAACACGTGGCGGGTCGTGGTGCTGGTGGTGCTGGGAGTGGTGGTGGCCGGGCTACCGGCCCTCGCGGCGGAAGCGCCGGAAGCAGGGCCGCGGGCGGCGGACGGCGTGCGGGCGGGTCTGTTGGGGATCGCGGCGGCGTTGTCGGTGGCCTTCGGCGCCCTGGGGACGGCGTGGGCGCAGTCCCGCATCGGGGCCGCGGCCGCGGGCGCCATGGCGGAGCGGCCGGAGATCGGAGGTCTCATGCTGGTGTTCCTGGCGCTGCCGGAGACCATGATCATCCTCGGCTTCCTCGTGGCCTTCTTCCTCATCGGCCGCATCTGAGCCGGCCATGGCCTCCGAGTTGATCGACCTGCTGGAGCGCGAGGCGGAAGCCGAGCGACAGCGGATCCTGGCGGAGGCCCGCCAGCGGGCCGAGGAGCTGCGGCGGCAGGCGGAGGCGGACGCCCACGCCCTCCTGGAGGCGCAACGCCGCCGGGTAGCCGCGGAGGTGGAGGCGGCCCGGGTCCGGGCCCGGGGCGTGGCGCACCTGAGGGCCAGCTCCGCGGTCCTGGAGGCGAAGGACCAGGTGCTGGAGGAAGTGTTCCGGCGCGCCGCGGAGGAGCTCGACCGGGTGGCCCGGGACCCCGCCCGCTACGGTGCCCTCCTCCGGGGGTTGTTGCGGGAAGCGGTGGCGGGCTTCCAGGGGCCGGTGGTGGTGGAGTGTGCGGAGCAGGACCTGCACGCGGTGGAAGCCGCGGCCCGGGAGCTGGGGGTACCGGTGGCGCAGGTGCGCCCCGACTCCGCGCTGCGCGCCGGCGTCCGGGTGCGGAGCGAGGACGGCCGGTTCGTGGTGGAGAACACCCTCCTCTCCCGGTTGCAGCGGGCCCGACAGGCGCTGCTGGCAGAGGTCGCGGAGGTCCTCTGGGGGTAGCGGTGCCGGCGGACTTCGGCTACATCAACGCGCGGGTCAAGGGCATGCGCGCCCGGCTGTTGCCCCCTGGCCGGCTGGAGGAGCTGCTGGCGCTGCCGGACCTGGACGCGTTCCTCCAGGCCCTGGTGAACACCCCGTACGGTCCCGAGCTGCAGGAAGCCCTGTCCCGGTACCAGGGTCTGCGGGCGGTGGACGAAGCGCTGGTGCGGGCGTTCCAGAAAGCCGCGCGCAAGATCCTGTCCTTCGCGGACGGCAAGCCCCGGACCCTGATCCAGGTCCTGCTCCTGCAGTGGGACGTGCACAACCTCCGGGCGGTGCTGCGGGCGAAGCACTCGGGGTACCCCCCGGAGGCGGTGGAGCCCACCCTGGTGCCCGCCGCGGAGCTCTCCGACGTTCGACTGCGGGAGCTGCTGCAGCAGCCCGACGTGCCCGCGGTGGTGAGCACCCTGGCCACCTGGGGCCACCCCTTGGCGGAGACCCTGGCGGCCGCGATCCCCGAGTACGAGGCGTCCAAGGACCTGCTGACCCTGGAGCTGGCCCTGGACCGCGCGTACTACGACTGGGCTCTCCGGGCCGCCCGGGGCCGAGGCTCCGACGCCGCCCGGGTGGCGGACCTGGTCCGGACCCAGGTGGACTTCACCAACGTGAAGACCGCCTTCAAGCTCCAGCAGGTGCGGGAGCTGTCGCCCGAGCAGCGGGAGCGGTTCTTCCTGGAGGGCGGCGCCGTGGTGACCCGGGAGGTGTTCCGCAACCTGGCGGACCCCAAGACCGCGGAGGTGGGGGTGCGGGAGCTGCGGGCCCGGGGCATCCACCCCGAGGGGCGCACGCCCGCGGAGGTGGAGCGGTGGCTGGAGCAGGAGGCCACGCGGCGCATGGCGGACCTGTACCTGGGGGACCCCCTGGGGGTGGACGTGGTGGTGGGGTACCTGACCCTGCTGGCCAACGAGGTGCGCAACCTGCGGCTGGTGGCGCGGAGCAAGGCCATGGGCATCCCCCGGGAGTTGGTGCGCCGGGAGATGGCGGTGGTGTAGGATGCCGTACCGGGTGGCGGTGGTGACGGACCCCGAGACCGCCACGGGATTCCGGCTGGCGGGGGCGGACGTGTTCGAGGCCGAACAGCCGCGGGGTCTGGTGGCGGTGCTGCGGGAGCTGGTGCGGGGGGAGTACGGGCTGGTGGCGGTGAACGAAGCCCTCCTGGAGGGGGTGGAGGAGGACGTGGCCCGGCTGCTGCGGGGCCGGGACCTGCCCGTGATCGTGCCGTTCCCGGCGCCCCGTGCCCAGCTGGAGTCCGGCGAGGAGTACATCGCCCGGCTGGTGAAGGAGCACATCGGGTTCTACGTGAAGCTGCGGTGAGGAGGGGAGTTGAGCCATGCAGGGTGAGATCGTCCGGATCGCGGGGCCTGCGGTGATCGCCCGGGGGATGCGGGGCGCCCGCATGTACGACATCGTGCGGGTGGGCCACGAGCGCTTGGTGGGGGAGATCATCCGGCTCAGCGGGGACACCGCCTTCATCCAGGTCTACGAGGACACCTCAGGGCTGTTCGTGGGTGAGCCCGTGGAGAGTACGGGCTTGCCCCTGGCGGTGGAGCTGGGGCCGGGGCTTTTGGGCAACATCTTCGACGGGATCCAGCGGCCCCTCCCCTCCGTCCGCGGCCAGCAGGGTGACTTCATCCGAAGGGGGGCCGTGGCGCCGGCCCTGGACCGGGAACGGCGGTGGGCCTTCCGGCCCACGGTGTCCGTGGGTCAGGAGGTGGGTCCGGGGGACGTGATCGGCGAGGTCCAGGAGTTCGGGTTCGTCCACCGCATCCTGGTGCCTCCGGACGCCAAGCCGAGCCGGGTGGCGGAGATCCGGGAGGGCGAGTTCACCGTCACGGACGTGGTGGCCCGCCTGGAGGACGGCCGGGAGCTCCGCCTCATGCAGACATGGCCCGTGCGCCTGGCCCGGCCGGAGGCCCGGCGGCTGGACCCGCGGGAGCCTCTCGTGACCGGGCAGCGCATCATCGACGTCCTGTTCCCCGTGGCCATGGGAGGGACTGCGGCCATCCCCGGTCCCTTCGGCAGCGGCAAGACGGTGATGCAGCAGACCCTGGCCAAGTGGGCGGACGCGGACGTGATCATCTACGTGGGCTGCGGGGAGCGGGGCAACGAGATGACCCACGTGCTGGACGAGTTCCCCGAGCTGGAGGACCCCCGCACGGGCCGCCCCCTCATGGAGCGGACCATCATCATCGCCAACACCAGCAACATGCCCGTGGCCGCCCGGGAGGCCAGCGTGTACACGGGCATCACCATGGCGGAGTACTGGCGGGACCAGGGCTACAAGGTGGCCTTGATGGCGGACTCCACCAGCCGGTGGGCGGAGGCCATGCGGGAGATCTCCAGCCGGCTGGAGGAGATGCCCGCGGAGGAGGGCTACCCCCCGTACCTCAGCAGCCGGCTGGCGGCCTTCTACGAGCGGGCGGGACGGGTGGTGTGCCTGGGCCGTCCCGAACGGTGGGGGGCCATCACCGTCGTCGGCGCGGTGTCCCCGCCGGGCGGGGACCTGTCGGAGCCCGTGACCCAGGCCACCCTGCGCATCGTGGGGACCTTCTGGTCCCTGGACGCGGGGCTGGCCAACCGGCGCCACTTCCCGTCCATCCACTGGCTGCGGTCGTACAGCCTGTACACACCCTCGTTCCACGAGTGGTACCGCCAGAACCTTCCCGAGGACTTCGAGCACCTGCGGGACCGGGCCTCCGCCCTGCTGCAGAAGGAGGCGGAGCTGCAGGAGATCGTGCAGCTGGTGGGGCCGGATGCCCTGCAGGACGACCAGCGCCTGGTGATCGAGGCGGGCAAGATGCTGCGGGAGGACTTCCTGCAGCAGTCCGCCTTCTCGGAGGTGGACGCCTACTGCCCGCCCATCAAGTCCTACGGGATCCTCAAGGCCATCCTGAGCTTCTACGACGAGGCCGCGGCGGCCCTCCGGCGCGGGGTGCCCATGGACGACATCCTCAACATGCCCCAGATCCAGGAGATCGCGCGCATGAAGGAGGTCCCCGCAGAGCGCTTCCCCGCGTACACGGAGGAGTTCCTGCGGCGCCTGACGGACGCCTTCCGGGCCCCCGCGGGAGCCGCCTGAGGGAAGGAGGGGAAGGGCCGTGGAACTGGCCACCAAGCGTTACCAGTCCATCTCGTACATCTCCGGTCCCCTGCTGTTCGTGGAGGGGGCCCAGGACCTCGCCTACGGGGCCATCGTGAACATCCACCTGCCCGACGGGGGCGTGCGGGGCGGTCAGGTCATCGAGGTCTCCCGGGAGCACGCGGTGATCCAGGTGTTCGAGGAGACCACGGGCCTGGACGTGGCCCGCACCTCCGTGAGCCTGCGGGAGGACGTGGCGCGGTTCGGGGTGAGCCCCGAGATCGTCGGGCGGCGGTTCAACGGCCGCGGGGAGCCCATCGACGGGCTGCCGCCCATCATCCCCGAGAAACGCCTGCCCATCATCGGGTCCCCCATCAACCCCGTGGCGCGGGAGCGGCCGCAGGAGTTCATCCAGACGGGGATCAGCAGCATCGATGGACTGAACACCCTGGTCCGGGGGCAGAAGCTCCCCATCTTCTCGGGCGCGGGCCTGCCCCACAACGAGATCGCGGCGCAGATCGCCCGGCAGGCGAAGGTGTTGGGGGAGGAGGAGGAGTTCGCGGTGGTGTTCGCCGCCATGGGCATCACCCAGCGGGAGGCGGCGTTCTTCATCGAGCAGTTCGAGGCCACGGGGGCCCTGGCCCGCAGCGTGGTGTTCCTCAACCTGGCGGACGACCCCACCATCGAGCGGCTCATGACGCCCCGCCTGGCCCTCACCACCGCGGAGTACATGGCCTTCGAGTTGGACAAGCAGGTGCTGGTGATCCTCACGGACATGACGAACTACTGCGAGGCCCTGCGGGAGATCGGTGCCGCGCGGGAGGAGATCCCGGGCCGCCGCGGCTACCCCGGCTACATGTACACCGACCTGGCTACCATCTACGAACGCGCGGGCCGGATCCAGGGACGGAAGGGGTCGGTGACCCAGCTGCCCATCCTCACCATGCCCGACGACGACATCACCCACCCCATCCCGGACCTCACGGGCTACATCACGGAGGGGCAGATCGTGCTGAGCCGGGCCCTGCACCGCCAGGGCATCTACCCGCCCATCAACCCGCTGCCGAGCCTGTCCCGGCTGATGAACGACGGCATCGGCCCGGGCCGGACGCGGGAGGACCACGCGGGGCTGAAGGACCAGCTGTTCAGCGCCTACGCCAACGGGGTGGACCTGCGCCGTTTGGTGGCCATCATCGGGGAGGAGGCCCTCACGGAGCGGGACCGGATGTACCTGCGGTTCGCGGACGCCTTCGAGCGGGAGTTCCTCAACCAGGGCAACACGGAGCGCAGCATCACCCAGACCCTGGACCTGGGGTGGAAGCTGCTGGGCCTGCTGCCCAAGTCCGAGCTGAAGCGGGTGAAGCAGGACCACGTGGAGAAGTACTACTTCGGGGAAGCCGTGGAACAGCTGTGGGCCGAGGAGGAGCGGCTGTCCCGGCGGTAGCGCATCAGGGAGCGGAAGAGGATGCCGGAACTCGTTAGCCCCACCCGCATGAACCTCCTGCAGCGGAAGAACCAGCTGCGGGTGGCGCAGCAGGGTGTGGACCTGCTCAAGCGCAAGCGGGACGCTCTGGTCTCCGAGTTCTTCAAGGTGGTCCGTCAGGCCCTGGAGGCCCGGGAGCGTCTCAACGCGGTGTCCGAGAAGGCCTACGTGATCCTCACCCTGGCCAAGGCCGTGGAGGGCCGCCAGGCCCTGGAGGCCGCGGCCCTGGCGGAGCGGCGGCCCGTGCTGGTGGACGTGGAGATCCGGAACATCTGGGGGATCAAGGTCCCGGAGGTGCGGGCGCAACGCGTCCACCGGTCCTTCCTGGAGCGGGGTCTGAGCCCCACGGCCGTGAGCGTGCGCACCCTGGAGAGCCAGGAGGCCTTCGAGGAGGTGCTCAGCGCCATCCTGGAGGTGGCCAGCACCGAGCTGCGGCTGCGGAAGATCGGGGAGGAGATCAAGAAGACCACCCGCCGGGTCAACGCCCTCGAGCAGGTGGTGATCCCGCGGATCCGGGCGGAGATCCGGTACATCAACGACGTGCTGGAGCAGCGGGCGCGGGAGGACGTGTTCCGGCTCAAGCGCATCAAGAAGAAACTGGAAGCACGGGGAGCCTGAACCCCGCCGGATCCCCCTCTGGACCCCCTATACTGAGGACACTGAGGGATGTCCCAGGGACGCCACGGATCGGGGGACCGGGTTCCCCGAGAGTCGCGCCAGAGATTCTCGGGGTGGGCTGGGGGTGTGTCCGCGGAACCCGCCCGGACGGGCAGACCGGGGCGGCGCACGGGCGTGCGGGCCCCGCGGCTCCAGGTGATCCTCACCGCGGTCCTGCTGGTGGCGGGGCTGCTGGTGGGTTGGCAGCTCCGGGCGGAGCGGCGGATCCGCGCCAGCCTGCAGATCCCGTCCCAGCGCCTGGACGAGCTCACCTTCCTCCTGCAGGAGCAGGGGCGGCGGCGGGACGCCCTGGAGGCTGAGATCGCACGGCTTCGGGAGCAGCTGGCCCGCACCGAGGAGCGGGCCACGGAGCGCCGGGGGGCGCAGCAGGCCCTGCGCCGGCAGTTGCAGGTTCTGAGGCTGGCCGCGGGCGTGGAGGCGGTGCGGGGCCCCGGGGTGGTGGTGGAGCTGCGGGACAGCCCCCGGCCGCTGCGTCCGGGGGACGACCCCAACCTGGTGCTGGTGCACTACACCGACGTGCAGGCGGTGGTGGCGGCCCTGTGGGCCGCGGGGGCGGAGGCCGTGGCGGTGAACGGTGAACGGGTGGTGTCCACCACGGGGTTGAGCTGTGTGGGCACCACCATCCTCTGCAACGCCCGCCGCCTCGCGCCCCCGTACGTGGTGGTGGCCATTGGGGACCCGGACGCCTTGGAGGCGGCCATGAACGCGCCCTCCAGCCCCCTGGCCGCCCTGCGGGCGTTCCAGTTCCCGGTACGGGTCAGCAAAGCCCAGGACCTGCGGGTCCCCGCGTACCGAGGTGGCTTCGAGTTCCGGTTCGCTCGAGCGGACCGGTGAGGGGAGGGAAGGCAGGGATGTGGCTTCCCTTGGCGGGGCTGGTGGCGGGCGTGGTGCTGGGCCTGCTGGTGGGGGTGGAGATCCCCCTGGGGCTGGTGAAGTACACGGCCATCGCGGTCCTGGCGGCCCTGGACACGGTGCTGGGCGGGTTGCGGGCGCAGCTGGAAGGGCGGTTCGACCTGGTGGTGTTCACCAGCGGGTTCGTGGTGAACACCTCCTTCGCGGCCCTCCTCACCGCCATCGGGGACCTGCTGGGCGTGGACGTGTACCTGGGAGCGGTGATCGTGTTCAGCATGCGCATCTTCAACAACATCAGCTTCATCCGGCGGGACCTCCTCCGCGGGTGGGCTCGGGAGCCCGCGCTGCGGGGGGCCGGGGAGTCCGAAGGGAGGTGAAGGCCCATGGCGGTCCGAGTGGGGGTCAACGGCTTCGGCCGCATCGGGCGGCAGGTGGTGAAGGCCATGCTCCAGCGGTGCCGGGGCACCCTGGAGGTGGTGGCCATCAACGACCTGGTGGACGCGGCCATGAACGCGCACCTGTTCAAGTACGACACGAACTACGGCGTGTACCCCGGCACCGTGGAGGCCCGGGACGGGCAGATCGTCATCGACGGCCAGCCCATCCGGGTGTTCGCGGAGCGGGACCCAAGTCGCATCCCGTGGCGCGACGTAGGGGTAGACCTGGTAGTGGAGTCCACGGGCCTGTTCACGGACGCCCACAAGGCCCGGGCGCACCTGGACGGCGGGGCGAAGCGGGTCATCATCTCCGCGCCCGCCAAGAACGAGGACATCACCATCGTCCTGGGCGTGAACGAGGACCGCTACGACCCCGCCCGGCACCGGGTGGTGTCCAACGCCTCGTGCACCACCAACGGCCTGGCCCCTGTGGCCCGGGTGCTCCACGAGGAGTTCGGGATCGAGAAGGGGATCCTGACCACCGTGCACGCCTACACCAACTCCCAGCGGCTGCTGGACGTGGCCGCCAAGGATCCGCGGGACGCCCGGGCCGCGGCCATGAACATCGTCCCCTCCGAGACGGGAGCGGCCCGGGCGGTGGGGCTGGTGATCCCCGAGCTGCAGGGCAAGTTCACGGGGATGGCCTTCCGGGTGCCCGTGTCCACGGTGTCCGTCATCGACTTCACCGTGGTCCTCCGGCGGGACGTGTCCCGGGAGGACGTCAACGCCGCGGTCCGGCGGTGGGCCACCGAACGCATCCCCGAGATCCTCGGGTACACGGAGGAGCCGCTGGTGAGCAGCGACCTCAAGGGCGACCCGCGGTCGTCCATCTTCAGCGCCCTGGACACCCTGGTGGTGGGGGGCAACCTGGTGAAGGTGGTCTCCTGGTACGACAACGAGTGGGGCTACGCCTGCCGGGTGGCGGACCTGGCCCGGTACATGGCGGAGCGGGGAGTCTGAGGTGGACAAGCGGACCGTCCGGGACGTAGAGGTCACGGGCCGCCGGGTCCTGGTGCGGGTGGACTTCAACGTCCCCCTGGACGCCCAAGGCCGGGTGGCGGACGACCGCCGCATTCGGGAGTCCCTCCCCACCGTCCGTTACCTCCTGGAGCGAGGAGCCGTGGTGGTGCTCATGTCCCACCTGGGCCGTCCCGGGGGCCGGGTGGTGGAGGAACTGCGGATGGCGCCCGTGGGGCAGCGGCTGGCGGAGCTGCTGGGCCGCCCGGTGCGGGTGTTGCCGGACTGCGTGGGCCCTGAGGTGGAGGCGGCGGTGGCCCGGATGGAGCCCGGGGAGGTGGCGCTGCTGGAGAACCTGCGGTTCCACCCCGAAGAAGAAGCCAACGACCCAGCCTTCGCCGCGGCTCTGGCCCGCCTCGGCGACCTGTACGTGAACGACGCCTTCGGCACGGCCCACCGCGCCCACGCGTCCACCGTGGGGGTGGCCGCTCACCTGCCCGCGGTGGCGGGGCTGCTCATGGAGAAGGAGATCCGGTACCTGAGCCGCCTGTTGGAGAATCCCGACCACCCCTACGTGGCCATCCTGGGCGGCAAGAAGGTGTCCGACAAGATGGGGGTGCTGCGCCACCTCCTGGACCGGGTGGACGCGGTCCTGGTGGGCGGCGGCATGGCCTACACCTTCCTCCGGGCCCAGGGATACGGGGTGGGCCGGTCGGTGGTGGAAGAGGACAAGCTGGACCTGGCGCGGGAACTGCTGGACCTGGCGCGCGGCCGCGGGGTGCAGTTCGTCCTGCCCGAGGACGTGGTGGTGGCGGAGCGGCTCAGCGCCGACGCCGCCCGGCGGGTGGTCGCGGCTTCCGAGATCCCGGAGGGGTGGGTGGGCCTGGACATCGGCCCCCGGACGGCGGAGCGGTTCGCGCAGATCGTGGGCACCGCGCGCCTGGTGGTGTGGAACGGGCCCATGGGGGTGTTCGAGGTGGAGCCCTTCGCCGCGGGTACCCGGCTGGTGGCGGAGGCCGTGGCGCGGTGTCCGGGGACCACCGTGGTGGGGGGTGGCGACACCGCGGCCGCGGTGGAGCAGTTCGGGCTGCTGGACCGGTTCGACCACGTGAGCACGGGCGGGGGCGCTTCCCTGGAGTTCCTGGAAGGCCGCGAGCTGCCCGGGATCCGCGTCCTGCAGGACCGCTAGCCGTGCGCATCCCGCTGGTGGCCGCCAACTGGAAGATGCACAAGACGCGGCAGGAGGCCGCAGCCTTCCTGGAAGCCGCTCTACCCCGGCTCCGTGCGGTGGAGGGCGTGGAGGTGGTGATCTGTCCTCCGTACACCGCCCTGGAGACCGTGTCCCGGTTGCTGGCAGACTCCCCGGTCCGGCTGGGCGCGCAGAACCTGCACTGGGAGCGGCAGGGAGCCTTCACGGGCGAGGTGTCGGGGGCGATGCTGGCGGAGCTCGGCTGCGCGTACGTCATCGTGGGCCACTCCGAGCGCCGCCGGCTGTTCGGAGAGGGCGACGACCGGATCCGGCGCAAGGTGCGGGCCGCCCTGGAGGCGGGGCTGGTGCCCATCCTGTGCGTGGGGGAGACCCTGGAGGAGCGGGAGGCGGGCGCCACCGAGTCCCGCGTCACCGCTCAGGTGGCGGAAGGGACCGCAGACCTGTCGGAGGAGGAGGTGCGCCGTCTGGTGATTGCCTACGAGCCCGTGTGGGCCATCGGCACGGGGCGTGCGGCCACGGGCGAAGAGGCCAACCGCGTGGTGGGGTTGATCCGGGGGTTCCTGCGACGGAGGTTCGGGGATGCTGCGGACTCTACCCGCATCCAGTACGGCGGCAGCGTCACACGCCGCAACGCCGCGGAGTTCCTCCGGCAGCCCGAGGTGGACGGGGCCCTGGTGGGGGGGGCGAGCCTGGACCCGGAGGAGTTCGTGGCCATCGCGTCCTACGCGGGCCGGCCGGTGGAGTAGGGGCGGTTGCCCGGCCGCCCGGGTGCCGGTACAATACTGCGGGCATGGACAAGCCGATCCTCATCCTGCACTTCGTGCTCGCCGCGGCGGTGGTGGGTCTGGTGCTGCTGCAGGGGCCCAAGGGGGAGGGCTTGGGCGCCATCGGCGGCAGCGCGCGCCTGTTCCACGGGCCAAGGCCCCGGGAAACCTTCTTCACCCGGGCCACCGCGGTAGCCTCGGTGCTGTTCGCCCTGACCAGCGCCTACCTCGCCTTCGTCCGCTGACCCCTGGCTGCCTGTGGGCGGGGGAGCTATAATCGGCTTTGCCGGCAACCGCCGGGTGCGTGCCCGGATGGCGGAACTGGCAGACGCGCACGTTTGAGGGGCGTGTGGGGAAACCCGTGGGGGTTCGAATCCCCCTCCGGGCACCAGGGTATTTACTCGGGGGCGTAGGGCACTCCCAGACTCTGGGGCTTCGCAAGACCCCACCGGGTTCGGAACCACGGGGTGGAGATCACCGTGAGCACCGCCACCGTGGCCAGGAACGGCACCGCCCGCCACAGGTACCTGGAGAGCACCCCCGGGAGGACCAGCTCAGGGCTGAGGGAGAGCTGCCACAGGAAGCCGAAGAGCAAGGACCCACCCAGGAGGATCCACGGGTTCCACATGGAGAAGAACACCAGGGCCAGGCTCACGAACCCCCAGCCCATGAGGAAGTTGTAGTTCCACACGGGGTTGTAGGACAGGGTGTAGGCGGCGCCCGCGAGGCCCGCGAGGGTGCCTCCGAACACCACGCACAGGTAGCGCAGCCCCTGCACGTTCACCCCGGAGGCGGCAGCCGCCGCCGGGTTCTCCCCCACGGAACGGATGCTGAGCCCCAGGGCGGTACGGGACAGCACGAACCACACCCCCAGCACCAACAGCGCCCCGAGGTGGACGAAGGGGGAGAGCCCCAGCACCTGCGGGAACCGCCCAACACCCAGGGGACCCGTGTGGGGGCTCCCGAGGTAGGTGGTGAGGCCGAAACTGAGGATCCACAGGCCCATGCCGCTCACCACCTGGTCGCCCCGGAGGCTGATGGAGAAGGCCCCGTGCACCAGACCCAGCAGCGCTCCCACCGCCATGGCCGCCCCCAGGCCCACCGCGTAGCTCCCCGTGGCCTGGGCCAGGAGGAAGGCGGCGGTGCCGCCCGACAGCATCAGGCCTTCCACCCCCACGTTCAGGACCCCCGACCGCTGGTTCACCAGCTCCCCCAGAGCCGCCAGCAGGAACACGGTGGACGCTTCCAGGCTGCGGACCAGCAACTCGCTCACGGGCTGCCCTCCGGTGTGGACGCCACCTCCCCGGCGGGCGCGGAGGGGGTTCGGCGCCAGCGGAACCGGACGCGGTCGGCTAGGTGCGAGAGCACGAAGGTGATCATGAGCAGCCCCAGGACCGCGTAGTCCACCCCGAAGGGCAGCCGCAGAGCGCCCTGGGCGAACCTCCCGCCCACGGACAGCCCCGCGAACAACAGCGCCATGGGGACCGCTCCCACCGCGCTGCCCCGGGCGATGAGGGCGCAGATAATGCCGTAGAAGGAAAGGTCTCCGTAGTAACCGTAGTTGGTGGGGATCTTGTACAGGCCGGGGACCGCGGCGAAGTAGTGGTAGCCGGCCAGCCCCGCGAACGCTCCACCCGCGGCGAACACCCAGAGGGAGACCCGCACCGGGTCGATGCCCGCGTACCGGGCTGCCTGGGGGTTCAGCCCGAACACCCTGACCCGGTAACCGGAGGCGGACCGGGACAGCACGAAGTCCACGGCGACCGCGGCCGCCAAGGCCATCCACGCGCTGGGGGGAACCCCGGCCACCAAGGGCGGCCGGAACGCCCCGGACAGGGTGAAGCTCTCGCCTTCCGCGGTGGCGCTCATGAAGGCCCCGCCCTCCTTGATGAAGTCGGACACCACCCAGAACACCGCGGAGTTGAGCATCATGGTGACCAGGATCTCGTTGACGGACAGCTTGGCCCGCAGAACTCCCGCCAGCGCGCCCAGGAGGCCGCCCGCGGCCGCTGCCGCCAGGGGCATGAGCACCAGGGCGCCCGGCCACGGCGCGGGGGACACCGCGGGGACGGCGAAGGCCGCGAGGGCCCCCGCGTACACCTGTCCCGGAAGCCCGATGTTCCACAGCCCTCCGCGCAGGGGGACCAGGAAGGCCAGGGTGCACAGCAGGAGGTACGCCGCGCGGTGCAGCGTGGCCGGGAGACCCGAGGGGTTGAGGAAGGCGTACCCGAAGGCGATGCGGTACGCGGCCCAGGGCCCGGCCTCCGGGGTCCAGAACAGGAAGCTCGCCAGCAGCAGGGCCGTGGCCACGGCGAGTGCGGCGCTCAGTGCCACCCGAAGGGGAGAGGTGGCCTCCGCCCGCTCCGCGGTGAGCTCGTAGGCGCCCAGCCTCAACCGCTCACGCTCCCCAGACCCGCCATCCACGCCCCCACGGCCTCCGGGTCCGCCTGGGCCCGGGGTACGGTGGCCACGAACCGGCCCTCGTACACCGCGGCCACCCGATCACTGAGGGCGAAGATCTCGTCCAGGTCCTCGGAGATCAGCACCACCGCGGCACCGTCCGCCCTGGCCTCCAGGAGCTGGGCGCGGACGAAGTTGGAAGCCTCCACGTCCAGCCCCTGGGTGGGCAGGTGCGCGATGAGCAGACGCGGCCTGCGGGACAGGACCCGGCCGAGGATCAGTTTCTGCAGGTTCCCGCCTGAAAGGTGCTGGGCCTGCACGTACGGGTGGGGCGCCTTTACCCGGAAGGTGGCGAGGATCTGGCGGGTGACGAGTTCCAGCTTTTCCCGATCCAGCAGGCCCCGGGGCGCGAAGGCGGGCTCGAAGTGGTAGCCGAGCCCAGTGTTCTCCACCAGGCTCATGGGCCCCACGGAGGCCACCTCCTGCCGTTCCGCCGGGACGTAGCCCATGCCCATGCGCCAGCGGTGCAGGGGAGGGAGGTGTGTGGCGTCCTTGCCCAGCAGGCGCACCCGGCCCGAGGCCGGCGGGCGGAGCCCGGCCAGCACCTGGGCCAGCTCCTCCTGCCCGTTGCCGCTGACGCCCGCGATCCCCAGGATCTCGCCCTCGTGCACCGAGAAGGAGACCCCCCGGAGGCTGAGCACGCCCTTGTCGTTGTAGGCCCACAGGTCCTCCACTTCCAGCACCGGGGCTCCCGGGCCGCCGGAGGGCTGCGGGGAGGCCACGGCCACGTTCTGGCCCACCATGTGCTGCACCAGCTCTTCGTCCCGGACGTCCTGGACCCGCACCCGGGCCACCACCCGTCCGGTCCGCAGCACCGTCACGGTGTGCGCCAGGGAACGCACCAGGGGCAGTTTGTGGGTCACCAGCAACACCGTCACCCCGTGCTCGCCTACCAGGCTCCGCAGGGCGCCCACGAGGGCCTGGACCTCGGGAGGGGTCAGGGCGGAGGTGGGCTCGTCCAGGATGAGGATCCGCGCCCCCGCGTACAGGGCCTTGAGGATCTCCACCTTCTGCTTTTCCCCTTCCGGGAGCTGCCAGACCCGGGCCGACAGGTCCACCCACATCCCGTACTGGCGCGCCAGTGCCTCCAACTCGCGCCGGGCCGCCCGCAGGTCCAGGACCCCTCGAGCCCGCGGGTGGCCCAGCACCACGTTCTCCAGGACCGTGTGGGCCGGGACCAGCTTGCGGGTCTGGTGCACCATCCCGATGCCGTGCGCCAGGGCGTCGTGGGCGGACCGGAAGCGCACGCGCCGGCCGCGCACGTACACCTCGCCCGCGTCGGGGTGGACCAGGCCGAACAGCACGTTCATGAGGGTGGTCTTGCCCGCGCCGTTCTGGCCGAGGACCGCGTGGACCTCGCCCTCGGCCACCTCCAGGTCCACCCCGTCCAGCGCCACCACGCCCGGGAAGCGTTTCACCACGCCGCGGGCCGCGAGCACCTTCCGGTCCGCGGGACCGGGCGGCTGCGGGGGCACGGGAGGAGTGGGGTCGGGGCGCTGGTTCACGGTGTGCGTGGGGGGGACCGCGGCCCTTGTTGGGCGCGGTCCCCCGACCGTCACTTCAACACGTTGAGCCCGTTGAGGTCGAAGTTGAACTTGGACAGCAGCCACTCGTCCGAAGGGGTCTGCCCCGCGGGCTTCACCACCGTACCCTTGGGCGGGATGGGCGTGCCGGGCAGGGTGAGCCCGGTGCCGTTGCTCACCAGGGCGTGGACCTGGAAGGGGTCCCACTGGCCCTTGCGCATCTGGTCCCGGCGCTGGGCCACCAGGCGCAGGATGGACTCGGGGATCTGGCGCCGCGCCTTGGGACTGATGGCGTCGAGCCCCTCCTTCTTGTTGTTCATGATGTCCACGGTGGACTCCACGGTGCCGTCCGCCAGGGTCATGGTGTCCCGCATCCCCAGGTACAGCAGGGTCCGCGGGTTGCGGTTCCCAGCCAGGAAGTCCCGGACCATCCGGTCGTACAGGACCTCCCACCGGGTGTCGAAGGACACCGCCACCGTGTCCGTGTTGGACCACCCGTAGAACCCCACGATGTCCATGTCCTTGCCCACGAACCAGATCCCCCGCTGCTGGGCCACGTCCAGGGGCGAGCCCGAGTCCGTCTGCTGGGTCAGCACGTCCACCTTGTACTGGGTCACCAGGGTGGTGGCCACCTCCCGCTCCTCCGTGGGCTTGTACCAGTCGCCCACGTACTTCACGTACACGTTCACCCGCTTGCCCAGGGCCCGCGCCGCGTCCTGCACCCCCAGGAAGAAGCCCGCGGTGCGCCGCAGCACCTGGACGTTGGGGAAGGCGGAGACCACGCCGATGTTCCCCGTGCGGGTGAGGGCCCCCGCGATGAGCCCCTCCAGGTACAGGGCTTGGTACTGGCGGGGGAAGAACCGGATGAAGTTGCGCTTGCGGGTGACGTCGCTGGCCACCACGGAACCGAAGTACACGTTGGGGTACTTGTCCGCGATGTCCTTCAGGGGCAAGCCCATGAACTCCGCGTTGCCCACCACGATGTTGGCGCCCTGGCGGATCAGCTCCTCCCCGTACGGGACCGTGAGGTCCGGGCCCACCTCCTCGCGGTACACGTACTTCACGTTGGGGTACTTCTGGGCGATGCGCTGCCCGGCGCGGTGGTGGGCTCCCGACCACGTGGTCCCCTTGATCACGCTGAAGTGCAGGATGGCGAGGGTCACCGAAGGGGGCGCGGCGGACGCGGAGCGTCCTTGCCCGGCCGTGAGCCCGGCCAGGGCCACGGCCACCACCAGCCCCACGGCGCCCGCCCGGAGCCATCCCCGAAGGACGGTCGAACGCGTGTCCCGATCCATGATTCCCTCCCCCAGCTCTCCGAAGGCTCGCCGACGTCCGTCGGCGGCGGGAACGCGACTACTTTCTGCGCGGCGGGTCGGTTTCCCTGCGGCGCGGAGGAGGAAGCGGCCGGGGATCGAAAGCCTCCTGTTGATGGGCGTGTACGTGCGCATCCGGAGAGGCAGCTACCACGACTCCGTCGCCTTGCTCCAGGCCCAGCGGGCCCTGCGGGAGCTTCCCGGGGTGGAGGAGGCCGGGGTGGTGATGGGTACAGCCGCCAATTTGCAGCTCCTCCGGGAGGCCGGGCTGGACGCTCCCGAGCTCCAGCAGGCCGGTCCCGACGACCTGGTGGTGGCGGTGCGGGCCCGCAGCGAACCGGAAGCCCTGCAGGCCTTGGAGCGGTTGGAGGAACTCCTGACCCACCGGGGCGACCAGGCCGCCTCCGGTTACCGGCCGAAGACGGTGCGGACCGCGGCAGGGCTGGTGGGCGCGAACCTGGCGGTGGTGTCCGTGCCGGGACGGTTCGCCGCGGGCGTGGCGGAGGAGGCCCTGCGCGCCGGCCTGCACGTGTTCCTGTTCAGCGACAACGTCCCGGTCCGCGACGAGGTGCGGCTGAAGCAGCTGGCCGAGGAGCGCGGGCTGCTGGTGATGGGCCCCGACTGCGGGACGGCTTTGGTGGGAGGGGTGGGGTTGGGGTTCGCCAACGCGGTGCGCCGCGGGCCCGTGGGGATCGTGGCGGCCGCGGGTACGGGGCTGCAGGAGGTGGCGTCCCTGATCCACCGGTGGGGCGGAGGGGTCTCCCACGCCCTGGGCACGGGCGGGCGTGACCTGCACGAGGCGGTGGCCGGCCGCACCGCTGCGGTGGCCCTGGCGGCGCTGGCGCAGGACCCCGAAACCCAGGTGGTGGTGGTGGTGTCCAAGCCGCCCTCTCCCCGCGTGGCGTCCCGCCTGGTCTCCATGGCGGAAGGGTGCGGGAAGCCCGTGGTGGTGGCCTTCGTGGGAGCCCGGGTCCCTCCGTCCCGGGGGAACCTGCACTTCGCACAGACCCTGGAGGAGGCCGCGCGGCTGGCCCTGCGCCTTTCGGGGGTGGAGCCTCCGGAGGTCCCGGACCCGCCGGAGGGGTTGCGAGTGCAGCGTGGCGAAGCGCGGTGGGTCCGCGGGTTGTTCTGTGGCGGGACGCTGTGTGCGGAAGCCCAGGTGGTGCTTCGCCAGCGCCTGGGCCGGGTGTGGTCCAACGCGTCCGTGACGTCCGACGCGGCCCTGGAAGACCCCTTGGCCAGCCGGGAGCACACGGTGGTGGACCTGGGTGCGGACGAGTTCACCGTGGGACGTCTCCACCCCATGCTGGACCCGTCCGTGCGTGCCCAGCGCATGGTCCAGGAGGCGGCGGACCCCGAGGTGGCGGTGCTGCTGGTGGACGTGGTGGGCGGGTTCGGCGCCCACCCCGACCCCGCGGGAGAGCTGGCCCAAGCCTGGGAACAGGCGAGACGGCAGGCCCGCCGGCAGGGCCGGGACCTGGTGTGCGTGGCGTCCGTGTGCGGCACCGACGCAGACCCCCAACCCTACCCCGAGCAGGTCCGGCGGCTGCGCGCGGCGGACGTGCTGGTGGCACCCACCAACGCCGCCGCGGCCCGGTGGGCCGCGGCCCTGGCCTCTCCGGGAGGTGTCGGGCCCGGAGACCCGGGCCTTCCCGTGGTGGAGGGGGTGTGGGAGCACGGGGAGCTCCCCGCGGTCCCGGAGCCGGTGTGCAAGCTGCTCGCCGAACCCTTGCGGGTGGTGAACGTGGGGCTGGAGCCGTTCGCAGACAGCCTCCGGTCCCAGGGAGTCCCCGTGGTCTCCGTGGACTGGAGGCCGCCCGCGGGGGGCGATGCGGAGATGCTGGACCTGCTTCGCCGTCTCGGCGGTTGAAGGCACCCGTGCGTGGAGCCGTAGGATGGTGTCGGCCAAAACGGCCTTTGGGGCCTCGCGGGCGTCCCCGGCGTGGCCCGTAGGGAAGGTTTCCGAGGAAGCGAACCGACGCGAGGGCAGGAGGCGCGGATGGACATCGAGGCGGCCAACGAAGTGGTGGTGCGGAGGGTCCTGGAAGCGCACCCGGTCCTGGTGGGCGTGGGCCGAGCCCTGGACACCGTCCCGGGCATGCGGCGGAACCTGATCCTGCACGCGGGCCCGCCCGTGACGTGGGACCGCATGTGCGGGCCCCTGCGGGGAGCGGTGGTGGGAGCCCTGCTGTACGAGGGGCTGGCGAAGGACGAGGAGGAGGCACTTCGCCTCGCGGCTTCGGGGGACGTGGGGTTCGAGCCGTGCCACCACCACGCCGCGGTGGGCCCCATGGCGGGGGTGATCTCCGCCTCCATGCCCGTGTACGTGGTGGAGAACCGCACCCACGGCAACCGGGCGTACTCCAACTTCAACGAGGGGTACGGCCGCGTGCTGCGGTACGGGGCGTACGCGCCGGACGTCCTGGACCGCCTGCGGTGGATCCACGACACCGTGGCTCCTGCTTTGGGCGAGGCCCTCCAGCGGATGGGCGGGCTGGACATGAAGGCCACCATCGCCCGGCAGCTCACCATGGGGGACGAGGGACACAACCGCAACGTGGCGGGCTCCAGCCTGTTCGCCCGGCAGCTGGCGCCGTACCTGGCGGACTGCGGGCTCCCTCGGGAGACCCTGGCGGGAGTCCTCCGGTACCTGGCGGACAACGACCTGGCCATCCTGAACCCCGTGATGGCGGCCTGCAAGGCCACCATGGACGCGGCCCACGGGGTGGAGGGGTCCACCGTGGTCACCTGCATGGCTCGCAACGGCACGGAGTTCGGCATCCGGGTGTCCGGGTTGGGGGACCGGTGGTTCACCGCGCCCGCGCCCATGCCCAAGGGCCTGTACTTCCCGGGCTACGGGGAGGAGGACGCGAACCCGGACATCGGTGATTCCACCATCACGGAGACCGCGGGCATCGGCGCCTTCGCCATGGCGGCTGCTCCCGCCATCGTGAAGTTCGTGGGCGGCACACCCCAGGACGCGTTGAGCGCCACCCTGGAGATGTACGAGATCACCCTGGCGGAGAACCCGGCCTTCGCCATCCCCCAGCTGGACTTCCGGGGGACGCCCACGGCCATCGACGTCCGCAAGGTGGTGCGCACGGGGATCACGCCCCGCGTCAACACCGGGATCGCCCACCGCAAGCCGGGCGTGGGGCAGATCGGGGCGGGGCTGGTGCGTCCGCCCATGGAGCCCTTCCAGCAGGCGGTGCGGGCCCTCGCGGAGCAGCTCGGGCGATGAACGCCCCCCTGGTGCGGATGCGGGGCGTGCGGAAGCGCTTCGGCGCCACGGTCGCCCTGGACGGGGCGGACTTCGACCTACACGCCGGCGAGGTCCACGGGCTGCTGGGCGAGAACGGGGCGGGCAAGACCACCCTCATGAACGTGCTCGCGGGCCTGTACCGTGCGGACGCGGGAGAGGTGGAGGTGGAGGGCCGCCCCGTGCGAATCCGGGAGCCGCAGGACGCGGTGCGCCTGGGGATCGGCATGGTGCACCAGCACTTCGAGCTGGTGGGCCACTTCACGGCCCTGGAGAACGTGGTGCTGGGCCGCGAGGGCGGCCTGTGGCTCGAGAGGCAGCAGCTGCGGCAGGAGGTGGAGGGCCTCATGGAGCGCGCGGGGCTCGCGGTCCCCCTGGACCTCCCGGTGCGGGAGCTGCCCGTGGGCGTGCAACAGAAAGTGGAGATCCTCAAGGCCCTGTACCGCGGAGCGCGGGTGCTGATCCTGGACGAGCCCACCACCCTGCTCACCCCCCAGGAGGTGGACGCCCTGTTCGCCTCCCTCCGGACCCTGGTGGCCTCCGGGGTGTCCGTGGTGTTCATCACCCACAAGCTGCAGGAGGTGCTGCGGACCTGTGACCGGGTCACGGTGATGCGGCAGGGCCGGCGCGTGGTCACGGTGGACCGGGGGGAAGCGGACGCGGCGCAGCTGGTGGCGTGGATGGTGGGTGTCGCACCCCCGCCGCCCACGGTCCGGGAACCCCCGACCCCTGGGGATCCGGTGCTGGAGCTGGAGGGAGTGCGGGTGGCGGACGCCCGCGGGCTCGTGGTGCTGGGGGACGTGAGCCTTTCCGTGCGGTCGGGCGAAGTGGTGGGGGTGGCCGGGGTGAGCGGCAACGGTCAGCAGGCCCTGGCCGGCGTGATGGCGGGGCGCGTCCCGCCGCAGGCGGGCGTGGTGCGCATCCGCGGCAAGCCGGTTCGGCGCCACGGGGTGGCGGACCGCATGCGGGACGGCGTCCTGGTCATCCCGGAGGACCGCCTGCGGGACGGGGTGCTGCCGCGCATGAGCGTGGCCGAGAACGTGGTGCTGGGCCGGCAGCGCCTCCACTTCTCGGGCATCCGGTACGACCCGGAGGTGTCCCGGCGTCTGGCGGTGCGGGCCATCGAGGAGTTCCGGATCGTCTGTCCCGGTCCGGACGCACCCGCGGGACAGCTGAGCGGGGGAAACCTGCAGAAGCTCATCGCCGCGCGGGTCTTCGGAGGCGCCCGGGAACGTGAGGCCAAGCTGGTGGTGGCCCACAACCCCACCCGGGGTCTGGACGTCCCGTCCACGGAGTTCCTGCACGCGCAGCTCGTGGAGTTCTGCCGCCAGGGCGGCGCGGTGGTGTTGATCTCCGAGGACCTGGACGAGCTGCTGAAGCTCTCTGACCGGATCGTGGTCCTGTACCGCGGCCGGCTGGTGGCGGAGTTCCCGCGGACGCGTTTCGACCGCTACGCCATCGGCCGGGCCATGGCGGGAGGCGTGGGAGCGTGACCGGAGACGTGGCCCGCGGCCGCTGGCAGGCGCTGTGGCCGTACGCGGGTGCCCTGGCGGCGGCCGTGGCGGTGCTGGCCAGCCTGGTGGCCGCCATGGGCGGCGACGCGGTCCAGGCCCTGGCGGGGCTGTTGCGGGCGTCGGTGGGCAGCGCCGCGGGCGTGGGCCAGACCCTCAACAAGACCACGCCCCTCCTGCTGGGGAGCCTGGCCGTGCTCCTGGGGCTTCGGGCCGGGGTGTTCAACATCGGCGTGGACGGCCAGATCTACGCGGGGGCGGTGGCGGCCACAGGGATGGCCTTCGCCCTGGCCGGACTGCCGCGGGCCGTGGCGTTGCCCGCGGTGCTGGTGGCGGGCGTGGTGGGAGGTGCGGCGTTGGGGGCCGTACCCGGAGTGCTGCGGGCGCGCCTGGGGGTCAGCGAGATCTTCGTGACGGTGATGCTGAACTTCATCGCCCTGTTCTTCGTGGAGTACCTGAGCACCGGCCCGTGGAACGACCCCACCGCGGGCGAGGCCATCACCCGGGCCATCCCGCCGGAGGCCACCCTGCCGTGGCTTGAACCCCGGGCGGGAGCCCATGCGGGCGTGGTGCTGGCGTTGCTGGCCGCGGTGGGTGTGTGGGGGCTGCTGTACCGCACGGTGTTCGGCTACGAGCTGCGGGCCACCGGAGACAACCCTTCCGCCGCAGCCCTGGCCGGGATTCCCGTACCGCGGGTGGTGGCGGGAGCCCTGGCGGCCAGCGGGGCCCTGGCCGGGCTGGCGGGAGCGGTGGAGGTGGCGGGTTTCCACTACCGGTTGATCCTGGGGCTTTCGCCGGGATACGGCCTCATGTCCATCCTCATCGCGGTGCTGAGCCGGCGTCACCCTCTGGCGGCGGTGGGGGTGTCCTTGGCCTTTGCGGCCCTGGTGGTGGGGACCGACTCCCTCCAGCGCAGCGTCGGCCTCCCATCGAGCGCCGTGTTCGTGGTGCAGGCGGCCCTGCTGTTGGTGCTGCTGGCCGCGGAGGGCGTCCGGAGGGCGGGGGGATGAGCTGGGACCTTCTGCTGGACCCCTCCCTGTTCCGGCTGGCCGTGGCCATGTCGGTCCCTCTGGTGCTGGCCAGCGCGGGCGAAACCCTCATGGAGCGGGCGGGCCTGCTGAACGTGGCCATCGAGGGGATGGTGACCCTGGGCGCGGCGGTGGCGTTCCTGGCGGGGTTCGCCTCCGGGAGCACCGCCGCGGGCCTGTTGGCCGCGGCCGTGGCGGGAGCCCTGGTGGGCGCCGTCCTGGCCCACTACGCGGTGGCGTGGCGGCAGGAGCAGGTCACCGTGGGCCTGACCCTGTACGTCCTGTGCGTGGGCCTGGCCTCTCTGCTGTACCGGCTGGTGGTGGGGGTACGGCTCACCCCGCCACGGGTGGACACCCTGCCGCCGGTGGCGCTGCCCGGTTTGGAGCGGGTCCCGCTCCTGGGCGAGGTGGCGTTCACGCAGCACGCGTTGGTGTACGGGGCCGCGGCGGTGGTGGCCGCGGTGCACGTGTTCCTGTTCCGTACGAGCCTGGGCCTGCGGCTCCGGGCGTGTGGGGAGAACCCCGTGGCCGCGGACACCGTGGGCGTGGACGTGTTCCGGCTCCGGAAGGCGGCCGCGTGGGCCGGCGGGGCCCTGATCGGGCTGGCGGGCGCGGCGCTACCCTTCACCCTCACGGGCACCTTCACGGAGGGGATCGCGGGGGGAAGGGGGTGGATCGCCCTCATGCTGGTGATCTTCGGCCGGTGGACGCCCGCGGGTGCGGCCGCGGGCGCCTTGCTGTTCGCGTACGTGGAGGCCTTGCAGTTCAAACTCGCCATGGTGGGCCGGGCGGTCCCGCCTCAGTTCCTGCAGATGCTGCCGTACGCCTTCGCCATCGCGGTCCTGGTGCGGGCGTACCGGGGCGCGCGGGCACCCGAGGCTCTGGGCCGTCCGTACCACCGGGAGGCGCGGGCATGACGGCAGAACTCGTGCGAGGAGGTGCGCGGTGCGGCGGCTAGCGGCAGTGCTGTTGGTGTCGGTGTTGGCGGCGGGGATGCTCTCCGCGGCAGCGGGAGCTCCCCGACCCCGCATGGCCATGATCCTGCCCGGGGTCATCCAGGACGCGGACTTCAACGCGGTGGGCTACCAGGCCCTCAAGGAGGTTCAGGCCACCACGGGAGTGCAGACGGCGCACTCGGAGCAGGTGGCGGTGGCGGACGCGGAGCGGGTGGCCCGGGAGTACCTGGCCGCGGGGTTCCGCATCGTGGCCTTCCACGGAGGCCAGTACCTGACGGTGGTGCAGAAGCTGGCCCCCCTGTTCCCGGACGCCACCTTCATCATGGAGTCCTCCGGGCAGATCCCCAACCTACCCGGCAACGTGTGGAACATCGGCCGGAAGTTCTACGAGGGGTTCTACGTCCTGGGGGCCCTGGGAGCCCTGGCCACCCGCAGCAACAAGATCGGGTACATCGCGGGCATTCGGCTCCCGGACTTCGTAGCGTCCCTGAACGCGGTGTTCCAGGCGGTGGGCCGCTACAACCCGCGGGCGGAGGTCCTGTACACCTTCGTAGGCGACCAGAACGACCCGGTGAAGGCCCGGCAGGCCGCGGAGTCCCAGATCGCCGCCGGGGTGGACTTCATCGTGATCAGCGTGAACCTGGGGACCGTGGGCATCATCGAAGCCGCGCGGGCGGCGCGCCGGCCGGTGCTCCTCACCACCTTCTACACGGACAAGAGCACCTACGCGCCCCAGCACTTCAGCACCTCCTTGGTGTCCAACTTCGGCAAGCCGTACGTGGAGGTCACCCGCCAGATCCTGGCGGGCCGCCGGTCGGGCTACTACGAGATGCGACCCGGCGCGGGCTTCGGCCTTACCCCGCCGAAGAACGTGCCGCCGGAGGTGGCGCGGCGGGTCCAGGAGATCTGGCGGGCGGTGGTCCTCCGGCAGGAACGCATCGAGGAGGTCACCGACCGCATCGTGGAACGGCGGTAGTGTTAAGCTCACAGGGGAGCCGGGCCTAGCCCCGGAAGGTGCTCCCGGAAGGTTCGGTGGAGGAGGAGCCGTTGACCTGCCCCCGTTGCAAGGCCGACTTGGGCGCCACGGCCCTGGCCGCGTCCCTGTACGTGTGCCCCCACTGCCACCTGCACCTGCCCATGCCCGCCCAGGAGCGGGTGGCGCAGCTGGCGGACGCCCGGTCCTTCCGGGAGTGGGACCGGGGGCTCACCTCCGTGGACCCCCTGGGGTTTGCGGACCAGAAGCCGTACCGGGAGCGGGTGGCGGAGGCGCGGCGGCTCACCGGGCTGCGGGAGGCGGTGATCACGGGGGAGGCCACCCTGGACGGGCACCCCTTCGTCCTGGTGGCCTTCGACTTCCGGTTCTTGGGCGGGACCATGGGGTCTGCGGTCGGGGAGAAGGTGGCGCGGGCCTTCGAGGGCGCCACGCGCAGGCGGCGGCCGGTGATCGCGGTCACCGCTTCGGGCGGGGCGCGGATGCAGGAGGGGATGCTGTCGCTGCTGCAGATGGCCAAGACCGCGGCGGCAGCGGGCCAGCACCACGCGGCGGGCCTGCCGTCCATCGTGGTGCTCTCCAACCCCACCTTCGGGGGAGTGGCAGCCTCCTTCGCCGCCCGGGGAGATGTCCTGGTGGCCGAGCCGGAGGCTTTGGTGGGGTTCGTGGGCCCTCGGGTGGTGGAGATGACCACGGGCGAGCCAGCCCCGGAGGAGGCGTACCGGGCGGAAACCTTGCTGCGCCACGGCCTGGTGGACATGGTGGTGTCCCGGGGCCAGCAGAGGAAGGTGCTGAGCTACCTGTTGCGCCACCTGCGGCCGCAGCCTGCCGGCAAGCTGCCCCGGCCGCAGCTCCCGCCGCTCCCGGAGCCCGCGCACCTGTCCGCGTGGGAGACGGTACAGTTGGCCCGGCGGGTGGGCCGGCCCACCGCGGTGGACTACCTGTCCAGGGTGTTCGACGGCTTCGTGGAGCTGCACGGGGACCGTGCGTCCGGGGACGACCCCGCGGTGGTGGCGGGCCTGGCGGAGCTCGCGGGCGAGACGGTGTTCGTGGTGGCCCAGGAACGGGGCCGGACGGAGGAAGAGCAAGCTCAGCGCCGCCGCGGCATGGCCCTTCCGGAAGGCTTCCGCAAGGCGTGTCGGGTGATGCGCCTGGCCAGCAAGTTCCAGGTGCCCCTGGTAACCCTGGTGGACACGCCCGGAGCGTACCCGGGGCCGGAGCGGAGGGGCATCGCCGCGGCCATCGCGGAGTGCCTGTCCACCATGGTGGCCCTACCGGTGCCTACGGTGGCGGTGGTCATCGGGGAAGGGGGCAGCGGGGGGGCTTTGGCTTTGGCCACCACGGACCGGGTGCTGATGCTGGAGCACGCCATCTACTCGGTGATCTCGCCGGAGGGAGCCGCCGCCATCCTGTACCGCAACGCGGGCAAAGCACCGGAGGTGGCGGAGGCCCTGCGCCTAACTTCCTCCCACCTGAAGGAGCTCGGCCTGGTGGACCGGGTGGTCCCGGAGCCCCCGGGTGGAGCCCACACCGACCCCCAGCGGGCGGCGGAGCTGGTGCGGGACCACCTGGTGGACGCCCTGCGGGAGGTCCGCGGCCAGCCCCTGCGGCGGCTGCTGCGGGACCGCTACCGCCGGTACCGGCACATCGGGCGGGTGGGCGCCTACTGGAGGGTGGTGCTGCAGGAGGAGTGGGACGAGCTGCGGGAGGGCGTGGCGCGGCGCCTGCGCCGGCCCGCGGCGGCCAAACTGCCAAAGACCCCTTGAGGGAAGCCATCCCAACACCGGAGGTGAGACCCATGGCCTTCGACCTGTTCGACCTGCGGGGCTGCCGCGTGCTGGACCTGTCCCAGAACTTCAGCACGGACTCCCCGCCCTTCGCGTACTACGACGGCCCCACCATCAAGTGGGTGAAGAAGATCGCCTTCGAGGGCGTCAACGCGCAGCACATCTCCACCACCAACCACATCGCCACGCACCTGGACGCGCCCCTGCACTTCTACGACCCGGGTCCGGACATCTCGGGGATCCCCATCGAGCGGCTGGTGGGGCCCGCGTGCATCGTGGACCTCCAGCAGTTCGGCATCGGGGACTACGACATCTACGGCCCCCAGCACTTCGAGGAGTGGGAGCGGCGCACCGGCATCCGCATCGAGCCGGACGACATCCTGGTGATCCACACGGGCTACCACGCCTACTACAACGAGGACTGGTCGCCCCACACCAAGGAGCGTCACCCGGACGCGGCCCCGGACCTGCCCCGGTCCTTCCTCCGGCACCCGGGGCCCCGGGCGGAGTTCTGCGAGTGGGTGCTGGACCGCAGGATCCGCTGGCTGGCGGTGGACGCCATCTCCACCGACCACCCCTTCAACACCAAGGTGCGGGAGGCGCGCCGGGACCTCATCCCGGAGGTGGAGCGCAAGATCGGCATGTCCCTGGAGGAGGCCTTCCCCTGGCCCCGGGACTACCAGGCCACCCACACCAAGCTGTTCCCCCGCGGGGTGTTCCACGTGGAGAACGTGGGCGGGGACATCGACCTAGTCCTGAACCGCAGGGTGTGGGTGGGCGCCTTCCCCTTCCGGTTCAAGGGGGGCGAGGCGGCCTTCTGCCGGTTCGTGGCCTTCGTGCGGGAGTGACGGTGCAGCCCCTGGACGACCTCCTGGTGGTGGACCTCACCCGGGCGCTGGCGGGGCCGTACTGCACCATGATGCTGGCGGACCTGGGCGCCCGGGTGATCAAGGTGGAGAGCCCCGAGGGCGGGGACGACACCCGCGGGTGGGGGCCGCCGTTCTTGGGCGGGGAGAGCGCGTACTTCATGAGCGTGAACCGCAACAAGGAGTCGGTGGCCCTGAACCTGAAGCACCCCGAGGGCGTGGAGGCGCTGCACCGGCTGTTGGAGCGCGCGGACGTGCTGGTGGAGAACTTCCGGCCCGGGGTGATGGAGCGGCTGGGCCTGGACTACCCGCATCTACAGGACCGCTACCCGCGTCTGGTGTACTGCTCCATCTCGGGCTTCGGGCAGGACGGGCCGTACCGGGAGAAACCCGCCTACGACCTCATCCTGCAGGGCATGGGCGGGATCATGGGCATCACGGGAGAGGAGGGCGGCCCGCCCGTGAAGGTGGGCGTGGCGGTGGCGGACATCTGCGCGGGGATGTTCGCGGCCTTCGGGATCCTGGCCGCGTTGCGGGTCCGGGAACGCACGGGGCGGGGCCAGTGGGTGGACGCGGCCCTGCTGGACGGGCAGGTGGCGTGGTTGACCTACGCCGCGGCCAACTACTTCGCCACCGGAGAGAACCCCACCCGCATGGGGTCCGCGCACCCCAACCTCTGCCCGTACCAGGCGTTCCAGACCCAGGACGGCTACCTGAACGTGGCGGTGGGCAGCGAAGCCATCTGGAGGCGGTTCTGCGAGGTGGTAGACCCGTCCTTGCTGGAAGATCCGCGGTTCCGCACCAACCCGGACCGCGTGCGCCACCGCTCGGAGCTGGTGCCCCTCCTGCAGGCCCGCTTCCGCCAGCGACCCACCCGGGAGTGGATGCGGATCCTGGACGAGGCGGGGGTGCCCAACGGTCCCATCTACACCGTGTCGGAGGTGTTCCACGACCCGCAGACCCTGCACCGGCAGATGCGGGTGGAGCTGGAGCACCCCAAGGCGGGGCGGATCGTGGTCACGGGAGTCCCCGTGAAGTTCTCGGACACCCCGGGCGCGGTGCGCACCCCGCCTCCCGTGCTGGGTCAGCACACCCGGTCCGTGCTGCGGGAGCTGGGGTACGACGACCAGCGCATCCACCAGCTGAGCTGTGAGGGCGTGGTGGTCCTGAGGGACTGAAGGGGTCGGTTGGGGCCCGGCGCCCTACGCGGGGGGCCGCAGCCCTTCCCGGTGCGTCCACGCCACCGCGGCCAGGATGAGGGCCGCGCCCGTCAGCTGCAGACCCGTGAGCTGCTCGGACAGGAAGGCGTAGGCGGCCCCGGCTGCCACCAGGGGCTCCGCGGTGGCCACCAGGGCGGCCCGGGCGGGCGGCACCGTGCGCAGCCCGTACAGGAACAGCCCGAAGGGCACCACGGTGGCCAGCACCGCCAGGTGGGCGAAGCGCAGCCACTGGGTGGCCGAGTACGGCTGGCCCCACGCAACCCACGGAGGCACCACCGCGCTCCAGCTCAGCGCTCCCGCGGCCAGGGCCAGGGCCAGGACCGCCCAGGAGTCCGACCGGGCGACTTCCCGCCGGGCCAGCAGGGTGTACGCGGCGAACAGCACCGCGGAGGCCAGCCCCCAGCCCACCCCCTGCGGTGTCACCACCAGGCCCCGCGGGCCCAGCACCAGCAGCACCGCACCACCCCAGGCCATCCCCACGGCGCCGAGCCGCCCGGGGGTTAGGGGTTCGCCCTCCGCCAGCCGCGCCCACACCACCAACAGGGCCGGGGCCAGGTACTGGAGGAAGATGGCCGTGGACACGCTGGACGAGGCGATGGCCGCGTAGTACGCGAACTGGGTGGCGGCCAGGCACACGCCCAGCACCGCGACCCGGACCCGTCGGGCCCACGCGGCCCGGAGGCCGTGGCGGCGGGAGGCGGCGGCGTAGACCAGGGCGCAGGCTGCGCCCCCACCCAGGCGGAGGGCCACCAGGACCTCGGGGGACACGGACTCCGCGAACAGGGACTTGGCCACCACCCCGGACAGCCCCCACAGGACCGCGGCCCCCGTCACCGCCGCGTAGCCCCCGGCCCTGCGCTGTGCGGCGTGCCCGCCGGTCTTCATGCGGTACACTGGCGGCGGTGCTCCAGCGTTGGATCCCCCGCGACTGGTTCCGCCGGTTCGAACGGTGGTGGGCCCGGCGGTACGGGGTGTTCGAGTACGCTCCAGGCAGCGTGCTCAAACTGCAGCTGCACCCTCACACAGGGCCCCCCGTCCACCTGTCCGACAGCACCGTGGTCCGGCCGGGGGACCCGGTGGCGGAGGTGCACGTGGACAGCGAGCGAGTGGCGCGGCTGCATGGAGAGCTGCGGGATCCCCGCCGGGTCGGGCTGCAGTTCGCCCGCCTGCTCACGGACGCGCTGACGTCCCTCGCCGCGTACCTCCGGCAACACCCGGAACTCCCCGCGGTGGCGGTGTTCGGCAACACCCTCTACTGGCAGGGTGCGGAGAGCTTGGGCTGGGAAGTCCACGACCTCCCGCCCGGGATGCAGCGGTGGTTGCTCAACGCCTGGCTCCGCTTCCTGGTGTGGTACTACCACCCCTTGGGCACGCGCCGCACCGCCGGGCGCCCGCGCCTCAGCCGGGTCCGGCAGATCTGGATGTCCCGCCAGCGCCTACTGGACCTGTACGGCGGCTCGCGGCGGGCCGGATCCGTGGCCAGACCCCAGGAGCTCCTCCAGGGAGACCGGCTCCAGCCCCCGGAGGCGTAGACCCTCCAGGATCCCCGGCAGGGCCTGGAGGACCCGCTCCGGGGTGTCGGGGAAGCCTCCCCGGTCGTGCAGATCCACCACCGCCCCGGGGTGGGCCTTCCCCACCACCTCTCGGACCATCCGGCGCGGCGTAGGCCTCCAAAGGTACCCTTCGCCCCGCACCGTCCACAGGACGGGCACAAGCCCCAGGGCCCTGCAGGCGCCCAACGCGGGAAGGTTGAAGGCGCCCCAGGGCGGCCGGAAGTACTGCGCCCGCCGGCCCGCGGCGTCCTCCACGGCGCGCACGCCGTCCGCCACTTCCCTCCACGTGGCCCGCGGTCCGAGGGTCCACAGGTGCGGGTGGCTGAAGGTGTGGCTGCCCAGGCTGTGGCCCGCGGCGGCCACCTCCCTGGCCACGTGCGGCAGCTGCAGGGCGTGCCGGCCCACGAAGAAGAACGTGGCGCGCGCCCCGTACCGGTTCAACACCTCCACCACCCGCAGGGTGTACACGGGGTGGGGGCCGTCGTCGAAGGTCAAGGCCACCTGCGGCCTCTGAGGACCCCGGCGCACCGCGAGCCCGGCCCTGGCCGCGGCCTGGGCGCCCAGGGTGTACGCGAGGCCCGAGGTACCCACCACGAGCCACGGCCAGGCCCTCACGGGCTCTCCACCTCCCACCCGCGCCGGTTCTTCCGCTCCAGCACCGGCTGCACGGAGCGGGGAACCAACATGAGGTAGTTGGCCGCCACCAGGACCAGCAAAAGCCCCGCCGCGTGGAAGGGAGCGGAGGGGCCCACGTGGTCCCACAGCAGCCCGCCGAAGGTGGTCCCCAGGGCGACCCCGACCCCCTCGATGGACATGGCCAGTCCGAGCAGGGTGGCGCGGCGCGCGGGGGGCAGGAGGTCCATGAGCAGGGCGTTCCACGCGGGCAGCACGGTGGCGTACCCGAGCCCCAGGATGGCCACCAGGGGCACCAGGATCCACAGGGACCGGAAGAAGGGCAGGACGAACAGCACCACCGCGCCCGCTCCGATGCAAACCGGGAGCACGTCCAGGCGGTCCAGGCGGTCGATGAGGCGGCCCAGGGGAACCAGCAGGAGGACCGTGAGGCCTGGGCCCGCCAGCAGCAGCACCCCGATCCACAGGGGGCTGAGGTGCAGCACCTCCCGGGCGTAGGGGGATAGAGTGGGCAGGAGCATGCCGGTGGCCATGGTCTGCACGGCCATGCCCGCCACCAGGGGCCACAGGCGGGCCGCGGTGAGCTCCACCTCGTGGACCGACTGACGGAGTTCCGCCTGCACGTGGTCCGGAGACGGCGCGTGCAGCCGGACCGCCAACACCAGGGCGGAAAGCTGGCAGCCTGCCACCAGGGCGAAGGCGGCCAGGGTGTGCACCTCCAATAGGAAGTTGGCGGCCACGAACCCCAGGCCGGTCCCCACCAGCCACGTGGTGAACACCGCGCCCATGGCGCTTCCCCGCCCACCTCCTTCGGTGGCCTCCGCCACGCCGCTGACCACCGCGGGCCAGATGGGGGACGCTCCCGCTCCCCCCAAAGCGGCGGCCAGCAGCAGGGCCCACAGGGGCCGCACGTAGGCGAACAGCGCCGTGGCCACCAGGCTGACCGCAAGCCCCGCCACCACGGGGAGCCGGCGGCCCCAGTGGTCCACCAGCCAGCCGGACGGGATCTTCAGGGCGAGCTCGGACAGGTAGTAGGCGGACAGGACCAGCCCCACCACGGACATGCCGTGGCCCACGCCGAAGCGCAGGTGGTTGGGCAGCAGGGTAAAGAGCAGCGCCCCGCGGGCGGACTCCACCAGGCCCACCACCACCGCGTGGAGGGCGGGCCGGTCAGCGCGCACCCGATGCCTCCCCGAAGACGAGCTGAAGGATGGCGTCCGCTGCCTCCCGCGCGGCGTGGGGCCGGCGGATGCGACGGGCCGCCTGCCGCATAGCCTCCAGGGCCGCAGGGTCTGCCAGCAGCCGCTGCAACACCTGAGCTAGCTCCTCCGGGTCTCGGGCCACCAGGGCAGCCCCTGCCGCCACCAGCATGCGGGTGTTCCACTCCTCCTGCCCTGGGATAGGGCGGTAGACCACCATGGGCAGCTCCCGGACCAGGGCCTCCGAGACGGTGATGCCGCCCGCCTTGGTCACCAACAGGTCCGCGGCGGCCATGTACTCGTGCACGTTGGACACGAACCCGTGCACGTGGACGTCGGGCCTCCGGCGGCTGCGCTGGCGAAGCCGCCGCACCAGGGCCTCGTCCCGGCCGCACACGAACACCGCCTGCACGGGGCGGGGGAGGCCCAACAGGATCCTGTGCACGTCCACGATGCCGCCCAGCATGGCGTAGGCGCCCGCCATCACCAGCACCGTGGCACGGGCGGGGTCCAGGCCCAGCTTCCGGGCCACCTCCGCCCGGTCCAGCGGTTCCGCGAAGGCAGGGTCCACGGGGATGCCCGTGACCCGAATGCGCTGCGGCGGCACCCCGCGGTCTGCTAGCCCTGCCCGCACTTCCTCCGAGGCCACGCAGTACAGGTCCACGTGGGGGTGGATCCACTGGGAGTGCACCGCGTAGTCGGTCATCACCACCGCGGAGGGCTGGGACACCTTCCCCTCGCCCTTGAGCTCCGACAGAGACCCCGCGGGGGTGGGGTGGACCGAGACCACCCCGTGGGGGTTGTACTGCCGCAGGTACGCCAGGAGGCGTGCCTTCCCCAGGCGGTTGATGAAGCGCTGGGTTCTCGAGTCAGGCCGGATGTTCCCCGTGGCGTAGTAGAAGGCGCCCCACAGGCGGGGCGCGTGGCGGACGCTGCGGACGTACAGGGTTCGGGTGAAGCGGTTCAGCGCGGGGTTCACGAACCGCTCGAAGAAGTCCACCACCTCCACCCGGACCCGGGGCGAAGAGCGGCGCCAAGCGGCCTCCAGGACCTCCGCCACCCGCTGGTGTCCGCCGCCGTACGAAGCGGACAGCACCAGCAGCGAGGATGCCTGCCCTCCCGTGCGGTCCATGGCTCAGCCGTGGAGGGCCTGCACGGAACGCTCCGCGGGCTTCCACGGCAGGGCTTCGGGCGGCAGCAGGATCTGGAGCGCGCGGGGCAACACCCGGGCGTGGATGCGCCGGGCGGAGTCCATGGGGTTGCCGTCCACGTGGGTCTCCACCTCTCGGTCCGCCTCCACGGTGACCTGCCGGCACCGCTGGATCACGATCTCCGGGATGGGCGACCGCCGGATCATCTTCAGGGCCGCGTTGAGGGAGCGCATGCGGCGCATCTCCTGGATGATGTACAGGTCCAGCAGGCCGTCCCGCAGACTCGGGGTGGGGAGGGAGGGGACGCGCTCCCCGTACATGCGGCCGTTGACCACGGCCACCAGCAGCACCCGGCCGCAGAACCGCTCCGCCTCCGTGGTTACCTCCACCTCCAGGGGTTCCCGGCCGCTCACCAGCTCCAGGAGGCTGGCGAGGAAGTACACCGCCCGCCCCCGGAGGAGGTGACGGTCCCGCAGGCGGTTGGCGCCCACCGCCACCCGGGCGTCGAACCCGATGCCGAAGACGTTGGCGAAGTACCGGCCGTTGGCCTCGGCCACGTCGAAGGCCGCGGGTTCCGCGTGCACCAGGGCTTGGGCGGCCCGCTGCACGCTCCGCGGGATGGGCAGGCCCCGGACGAACTCGTTGGCCGTACCCGCGGGGATGATGCCCACCGCGCTGCGCCCACCCGCCCGCAGGACGCCGTTCACCACCGCGTTCACGGTACCGTCCCCGCCCACGGCCACCACCGCAGGGAAGCCCGCGCGGCTCCCGCGCTCTGCGGCCTCCGCCAGGGCCTGGTAGCCCGCGGCCTGCTGCAGCTCGTACGCCACCCCGCGGTGGCGCAGCACCCGCTCCACCACGGGCAGGACCTCCGCCATCCGGCCTCCGCCCGCGTACGGGTTGACCACCAGCAGCAGCGGCTGCATCACAAGCCCATTCTACGGTACCGGAGGGCCTGCCACGGCTCAGGGCCGGAGGGACCGAAGCCCCAGGAGGAAACCCGCCAGGGTGTCCGCGCCGGAGGTTTCGCCCACCGCCACCACCGCTTCCGCGGCGGCTTCCCACCGGGGGCCCTCGAGCGACACCACCAACCGGTGCCACACCTCGGAGGCGTGGCCTCGGGCGCTGGCTTGCAGGTACGCCCGGGAGATGCGGCTCGTGGCGCGCGCCGCGCGGAGCAGGTGCGCGGTGGGCCGGCCCAGTAAGCGACACGCCAGCATCCACCCGCACAGGGCGTCGTCCCCGCTGGGGGTGAGGCCGGGGCCCAGCCCGCACAGGGCTCGGGCCGCGGGCGCGTCCCGTCCGGCCTGGAGGGACCCCAGCCCCTCCAGCCCCCGACGCTGCCACGCGGCCAGGGGCGGGCCACAACCCTCCAGCAGGTGCGGGAGCGCGGCGGCGAGGCTTTCGGAGGGCGCGCGCTCTACCAGCCACGCGAGGCACCGGAGGACCGCCTCCCGCCCCGGCACCACCCCGGGAAGGGCAGGGTCCCAGGCGCGCGCGCCCTCCATGTCCAGGTGCAGGTCCGCCACCCGCAGGGAGTCGGGAGTGACCCGCACCGCGTCGCCCACTTGCAGCTCGCCCCACGGGAGGCCGTCCACCACCACGCTCAGGGGCCCGCGTCCGAGCTCCGGGGAGACCAGGGCCACCACGGTACGGCGGCGCCCCAGCTCGAGGTAGGCGCTGCGGCGGAAACACGCCACCACCTTTCCTGCCGTGGCGTGCGCCCGCTTCGGAAACCCGAGGGGGTAGGCCAGGACGCGCACGGCCTCAGCCTTGCGATGGCCGCATCCTGGCCGCGGCGTCCTCCACCGCCCGCACGATGTTCTGGTAACCGGTGCAGCGACACAGGTGGCCCGCCAGGGCCTCCCGGATGTGGTGACGGGACGGGTTCGGGTTTTCCCGGAGGAAGGCCACCACGGTCACGAGGATGCCCGGGGTGCAGAACCCGCACTGCAGGCCGTGGTTCTCCCAGAAGGCCTGCTGGATGGGGTGCAGGCGGTCCGGGCTGCCCAGAGCTTCCACCGTGGTGATGCGGTGGCCCTGGGCCTGGACGGCCAGCATGAGGCAGGATCGGACGGGCTGGTCGTCCAGCAGCACCGTGCAGGCCCCGCACACTCCCTGCTCGCAGCCCACGTGGGTGCCCGTGAGGCGCAGGTCTTCCCGCAGGACGTCCGCCAGGGTCTTGCGCACCGGCACGGTGACGGTGTGGGACGCTCCGTTCACCTCGAGGAGGATGGTGCGGGTGGGCTCACGCATGCACGTCTCCTCCTGAACGCGCCCGTCGGTAGGCCGCCACCAGAGCGCGCCGGGTGAGGACCGCGGCCAGGTGACGCCGGAACTCGGGGCTCGCGTGGATGTCGCCGTCCGGGTGCAGGTGCCTTTGGGCCTCCTCCGCCGCCGCGCGCACCGCCTCCTCCCAAGGCGACGACTCCACCGCGGCCTGCTCGGCCTGGGGCAGCCTCGTGGGCACCGGCCCGACTCCCGCGTAGGCCAGGCGCGCGTCCACCACCCGGCCGGACTCCACCCGCACGCCCGCGGCCACCGCGCACAGGGCGTAGTCCCCGTGACGGTTGCTGACCTCCTCGAAGGCCCACCCCCAACCCGGCGCGGTGCACGGGAAGCGGGCTTCCACGAGCAGCTCGTGGGGTTTCAAGCGGGTGGTTAAGGGGTCCACGAAGAACTCCTCCGCGGGGATCTCCCGGACTCCGTCCTTGCTGTGCGCCACCAGCTGGGCGCCCAGGGCCACCGCCACCGCGGGCAGTTCCGCGGCGGGGTCCGCGTGGGCCAGGCTGCCGCACACCGTCCCGCGGTTGCGGATCTGCGGGTGGCCCACGAACCGCACGGCCTCGGCCAGCAAGGGGACCTGGCGCGCCACCGCCTCCGCCCGCTCCACCGCCCGTTGGCGGACGCCCGCGCCCACCCGCAACCAGCCACCTTCTTCGGTCAGGGAGTCCAGGGCGCGGATGCGGTTGATGTCCACCAGGCACTCCGGGCGCGCGAGCCGCAGGTTCAGCAGGGGCAGCAGGCTCTGGCCGCCAGCCAGAACCTTCGCCCCCGGCCCGTAGCGGGCCAAGAGCTCCACCGCCTCCTCCACGGAGGCGGGGTCGTGGTAGTCGAACACCGGAGGTTTCACCCCTCCGCCTCCTGCAGCTTGCGGTCCAGGCACTGGAAGAACTGCCCGGCGAGCATGCGGGCGATGCCGGGGATCATGCGGCTGCCCAGGGTGAGGGCGCCGCCCACCTGCACGTCCCCGGACCACCGCACCCCGGTCTCCGGGCCGCGGTCTTCCAGCTCCAGCAGTCCCGCCGCGCGCACGAAGCCCGCGGCGCTAGAGCCTTCCACCTGCACCGCGTACCGCTCCGGCGGGGTGCGCTCCGTGATGCGGAGCTTGCCCTTGTACGTCCCACGGACCGCGGCAATGCCCAAGGACAGCACCGCCTCGAACTCGTCGGGCCCCACGGGCCGGAGCTCCTGGAGCCCCGGGGTGCAGGCGGCCAAGGCCTGCGGGTCCTCCAGCAGGGCCCACACCCGGTCCCGGGGCGCGTGCAGGACCTCGTTGCCCTCGATCTTCATGGTCGCCTCCTGGACGCGTTCTGGATCAGCCGGAACAGGGCGTCCGGATGCAGGGGTATTTCCGTGATCTCCAGCTGGAGGTCGTCCAGGGCGTCCTCGATGGCCTGTGCCAGCAGCGCGGGGACCGGGATCACCCCGCCTTCCCCGGCGCCCTTGGCGCCCAGGGGGTTGAGGGGAGTGGGGGTCTCCTGGTGGTGCACTTCGATGTCGGGGATCTCCATGGCGGTGGGGATGTGGAAGTCCATGAAGGACCCCGACAGCAGCTGCCCCTGCGGGTCGTACACCAACCGCTCGAAGAACGCTCCTCCGATCCCCTGCGCCACGCCCCCGTGGATCTGCCCCTCCAGGATCAAGGGGTTCAGCACGACCCCGCAGTCGTGCACCACCACGTACTTCAGAAAGCGCACCGTGGCGGTCTCCGGGTCCACCTCCACCAGGGCCGCGTGGACTCCGAAGGAGAAGGTGCCCCGGGGCGGGGCGAAGTAGCGGGTGGCCTCCAGCCCGGGCCCCTCCCACTCCGCGGGGATCACCCCACGCAGGGGGTTTGCGGCTTGCGCCACCTCGCCCAGGCTCACGGACCGGCTGGGAGCGCCCCGGACCCGGGCCCGCCCGTCCACCAGCTCCAGGTCCTGGGGGCTCGCTTCCAGCAGGGTGGCGGCCACCTGCAGGGCCTTCTGCCGCACCGCTTGCGCGGCCAGGTGCGCCGCGCTGCCCGCCACCACCGCGGCGCGGCTGGCGAAGGTACCCGTACCCCAGCCGAAGGCCGCGGTGTCGCCGGTCACCACGTGCACGTCCCGCACGTCTACCCCGAGGGCTTCCGCCACCACCTGGGCGAAAGAGGTGTAGTGGCCCTGGCCCTGGGTCCCCACCCCCGTGGCCACGTAGACCTTCCCGGAGGGCTCCACGGTGACCCGGCAGCCCTCGTACGGCCCGATCCCCGACCCTTCCACGTAGCACGCGAACCCCAGGCCCACCCGGCGCCCGGAAGCCCGGTACCGGGCCTTCTCCTCAGGCCACCGGGAATAGTCCACGGCCTGAAGGGCGCGCTCCAGGGCCTCGGGGTAGTTGCCGCTGTCGTAGATCAAGGGCGCGTTGTCCTGGTAGATGAGCCCCACGTCGTAGGGGAACTCGTGGGGTTGGATGAAGTTGCGGCGGCGGATCTCCGCCCGGTCCAGGCCCAGCTCCCGGGCCGCCAGGTCCAGCAGCCGCTCCATGACGAACACCCCGTGGGGCCGGCCGGCCCCGCGGTAGGGGCTGACGATGGTCTTGTTGGTGAACACCGCCCGGAACTCCGCGTGGTAGTTGGGAATGCGGTACGGCCCGGGCAGGGTGCACTCCGCCACGATGGGCACGATGAGGCCGTAGGGGATGTACGCCCCCGCGTCGTGCAGGAACACCGTGCGCACCCCCAGGATGCGCCCGTGGCGGTCCAGGGCGATCTCCGCGTGGTGGATCTGGGTGCGCTCGTGGTTGGTGGCCAGGAAGTGCTCCCGGCGGTCCTCGGTCCACTTCACGGGCCTGCCCAGGAGCATGGCCGCCAGGGGGACCAGGACCTCCTCCGGGTAGAACATCATGATCTTCGGCCCGAACCCCCCGCCCACGTCGGGTGCGATCACCCGCACGTCCTTCTGCGCCAGCCCCAACAGGGCCGCGAGGCCGTTGCGGATGGGGATGGGTGCCTGGGTGCTGTCCCACACCGTGAGCTGGCGCGCCTTGGGGTCCCACGAGGCCACCACGCCCCGGGTTTCCATGGGGGACGCGCAGCCCCGGTCCACCACGAACCGGCGGGCCAGCACCAGGTCCGCCCGGGCCCGGGCCGCCTCGTAGTCGCCCACCCGCTGCACCGACCAGGCCGCCACGTTGGTGCCGATGTCCTCGTGGACCAGGGCGGGCCGGCCTTCCGCGGCCTCCTCCAGGTCCACCACCGCAGGCAGGGGTTCGTAGTCCACCTCGATGAGCTCCAAAGCGTCCTCCGCGGCGTACCGGCTGGTGGCCACCACGAAGGCCACGGGTTCGCCCACGTGCCGCACCTTGTCGGGTGCTAGGGCGTACTGGGTCTTGTGGTGCTTGAGGTCG
Organism: uncultured bacterium; assembly: GCA_964437095.1. GTDB lineage: Bacteria > Sysuimicrobiota > Sysuimicrobiia > Sysuimicrobiales > Sysuimicrobiaceae > Tepidifontimicrobium. Next base: position 195,900 of record CAYTFH010000002.1, read on the forward strand.
GGGTGCGGGATCAGCTTCGGTAGGGGCTCCCGGAGCCGAGGGGGCAGGTTCGCGTGGGTCAGCACCAGGGCCACCTCCGGGTGCTGGAGGGCCCGGCGGACGTCCACCCGGAGGATGCGGGCGTGGGCGTGGGGGCTGCGGAGCACCGCGGCCTGCAGCATACCGGGCAGGTGCACGTCGTCCACGAACAGCCCCTGGCCGGTGAGCAGCCTCGGGTCCTCGTTGCGCTTCACGGGAGCGCCCAGCCAGCGGGTAGCCACGGTCGTCGTCCTCCGCGTAGCTTGTTGAACAAACGGTTCTTATTCGCCGCCCACCCCCCAACCCCCTACCGGCCGGCAGGAGTTCCCGCGCGGGGTGCGAATCCAAGCGGGAAAAGGGACCTGGTGAGGCCGGACATGCAGGGGACCTCCCTCGCCCACGAGACGGTGCTGCCACAGCTCCAGAAGGAGCCGTGGACGGCGGGCCTGAGCCTGCGGCACGATGCCGGCCTGAGGGGGTCCCGGCTGTCCCAGCAGACCCTCCTGGAGGCCGCCCGGCGCATGCTCCGGCCCCTGGACCTGCAGGGGGTCCTGGAGGAAGCCCTCACCGTGGTCCATACCCTGTTCGGGTACCGGGTCTCCGCGGTGTTGCTGGTGGACCGGGAGGCCCGGGAGCTGTGGTGCGCGGCCCACCGGGGGTGGGCCCCGGAGGCCGCACGGCGCCGGTACCGCATGGGGCGGGAGGGGGTCGCCGCCTGGGTGGCGTACACCGGGTGGCCGTACTACGCGCCGGACGTGACCCGCGACCCCCGCTACGTGGAGATCGCGCCGGGCGTGCGGTCGGAGCTAGCTCTGCCCCTCAGGCCGGAGGTGAGCGAGACGGTGGGGGTGCTCAGCGTGGCCAGTACGGAGCCGGAGGCCTTCTCCGAGGACGCCCGGGGCTTGCTGGAAGCCTACAGCCTGCTGCTGGCGGCCGCGGTGCAGCGGGCGGAGCGGGACGCGGAACTCAGCCGCCTGGCCCTCACCGACCCCCTTACGGGGCTCGCGAACCACCGGGCGCTGTACCAGACCCTGCGCCGGGAGCTGGCGCAGGCCTCCAGGTACTCCTTCCCGCTCTCCGTGGTGCTGCTGGACCTGGACGGCTTCAAGCAGGTCAACGACCTGTTCGGCCACCCCTACGGGGACGAGGTGCTCCGCCAGGTGGCCCGGATGGCCACGGAGGCGTGCCGCGGCATGGACCTGCCCGCCCGCCTGGGCGGGGAAGAGTTCGTACTGGTCCTACCCCACGCCCCGAAGCTGGCGGCCCTGCAGGTGGCGGAGCGGCTGCGGCGCCGCATCGAGGAGACCTCCTTGGAAGAGGGGCTGCGGCTGAGCGCCAGCTTCGGCGTGGCGGTGTTCCCCGACGACGGGAACACTCCGGACGCTCTGGTGCGGGCCGCGGACGAGGCCATGTACCGCGCGAAACGGGCTGGAGGCAACCGGGTGGAGGCCTCCTGAACGCGGGGCTACCAGGGAACCCCGTGGCTGTTTCCCTCCGCGAAGACCTGTTGCGTACACCCGCGCGGCGGTTCGTGCCGGAAGACGCGGACCTGGGCGATTGGGCCCACGTGGAGCCCCTGTTCCAAAAGCTGCTGGAGCGCCCCGTGCACTCTGCGGAGGAGCTGGAGCGGTGGGTGGAGGACACGAGCGAGCTCGGGGCGGCGCTTTCGGAGGAGCGCAGCCGGCGGTACATCGCCATGACGCAGCAGACGGACGACCCGCAGCGGGAGGCCAGGTACCTGCAGTTCGTGCGGCAGGTCCAGCCTCGGGCGGAACCCTTGTGGTTTGCTGTGCGGCGGCGCTACCTGGACCTGCGGACCCGCTTCCCCCTTCCGGGAGGGCGCTACTTCGTCCTGGACCGCGACACCCGCAACGCGGTGGAGCTGTTCCGGGAGGAGAACGTCCCCCTGCGGGTGCAGGAGGCGGAGCTGGAACAGCGCTACCAGAAGCTGGTGGGCGGCTGGACGGTGCGCTTCCGCGGCCAGGAGTACACCATGCCGCAGATGGCGAATTTCTTGGAGGAACCCGACCGCGCCACGCGGCAGGAGGCCTGGGAGGCCGTGGTCCGGCGCCGCCTGCAGGATCGGGACGCGTTGGACGAGCTGTTCGACGCCCTGGTGGAGCTGCGAAGCCGGATGGCGCGGAACGCGGGGTTCTCGGACTACCGCGCCTACGCCTTCCGGGCGTTGGGTCGGTGGGACTACGGGCCGGAGGACTGCCTGGCCTTCCACGAGGCGGTGGCCCGTCACGTGGTGCCGCTGCTGGAGGCGCTGCACCAGCGCCGGCGGGCCCAGCTGGGCTTGGACCGCCTCCGGCCGTGGGACCTGGACGTGGACCCCCTGGGCCGGCCGCCCCTCCGGCCCTTCCGGGACGGCGGGGAGCTGGCGGGGAAAGCCCTGGAGCTGTTGCGGAAGGTGGACCCCGAGCTGGGAGAGCAGTTCCGCTTCCTCGTGGAGGCAGGCCTGCTGGATTTAGACAGCCGCACGGGGAAGGCACCCGGGGGCTACCAGGTCACCCTGGACGAGCGGCGGTGGCCGTTCATCTTCATGAACGCCGCGGGCCTGGCGTCCGACGTGCGCACCTTGGTGCACGAGGCCGGGCACGCCTTCCACACCCTGGCGGTGCGGGACGAGCCCTTGCTCAGCTACCGGCACGCGCCCACGGAGTTCTCGGAGGTGGCGTCCATGGGCATGGAGGTGTTGAGCCTCCCGCACCTGGACGTCTTCTATCCAGAGGAGGAGGACCGCCGGCGCGCCCGCCGGGAGTTCTTCGAGGGCGTGGTGCGGCTGCTGCCGTGGATCGCCACCGTGGACGCCTTCCAGCACCAGCTGTATACACACCCCGGACACACCCGGGAGCAGCGGAAGGCGTGGTGGGTGGAGATCTTCCGGCGGTTCCAGCCCGGGGTGGACTGGTCCGGGTACGAGGAGGCGGAGGCGTACCTGTGGCACCGCCAGCTGCACCTGTTCTTGCACCCCTTCTACTACGTGGAGTACGGGATCGCCCAGCTGGGCGCCCTGCAGCTCTGGCTGCAGTCCCGGGAGGACTTCCGGGGGGCGGTGGCCCGCTACCGGGCCGCCCTGCAGCTGGGAGGGTCGCGGCCCCTGCGGGAGCTGTTCCAGGCGGCGGGGCTGCGCTTCGGCCTGGGCGACGACGTGGTGGCGCCCGTGGCCCGGGCCCTGGCCGCAGAACTTCAGCTGCCGGGCTGACGGACTGGGCCGGTGATGCGCGGAGAAGCCTCCCGCTTGTACACCAGGATGGTCCGGAAGAACTCGATGACCACCACCCCGTCCTGGTTGTAGCCCGTGGTCTTCACCCGGACGATCCCCATCCCGGGTCGAGACCGGGACTCCCGCTTGTCCACCACCTCGCTGCGGGCGTACAGGGTGTCGCCCTCGAACACGGGGTGCGGCAGGCACACCTGGTCCCACCCGAGGTTCACCGCGTTCTGAGACAGGTCCGCCACGGACAGCCCCGTGACCAAGGCCAGGGTGAAGCAGGAGTTCACCAGGGGACGTCCGAACTCCGTGCGGCACGCGTAGCCCGCGTCGAAGTGGATGGGGTTGGTGGCCAGGGTCAGCAGGCTGAACCACACGTTGTCCGCCTGGGTCACGGTGCGCCCCCACGGGTGGTAGATCACCTGTCCCACCTCGAAGTCCTCGTAGAACCGACCCACATCCGCGCTCACGGCCTCACCTCCTCGGGTTCCAGTCCCACCTCCCGCAGCACCGCCTCCGTGTGTTCACCCAGGCGGGGCACCGGTCCCAGGTGCGGCTCCTCGTCCGCCGCGGCGAAGGGCGGTAGGAGGGCCAGCAGAGGGCCCACGGGCGATTCCACCTGCCGCCACCGGCCCCGGGCCGCCAGCTGCGGGTGCTGCAGGAGTCCCTGGACCGTCCTCAGCTCTCCGTAGGCCACCTCCACGGCCTCCAGGCGCCGGGTCAGCTGGTCGGTGGTGAGGCGCTGGAGGGCTTCGCGGATGAGGGCCTCGAGCTCCGCGCGGTGGGCGAGGCGGTCGGGGTTGGTGCAAAACCGCGGGTCCGCCGCGAGCTCGGGGCGGTCCAGCACCTCCCGGCAGAACCGCTCCCACTCCCGGTCGTTCTGCACCGCCAGGAACACCACGCCGTCGGAGGTGGGGAAGGGCCCGTACGGGGTGATGGTGGCGTGGTGGGCGCCGGTGCGGGCGGGAGGGTGGCCGCCGTACGCGGTGTAGTACAGGGGGTAGCCCATCCACTCCGCCAGGGAGTCCAGCAAGGAGACCTCCACGAGGGCGCCCCGGCCCGTGCGCTCCCGGCGGTACAGGGCCGCCAGGATGGCGGTGAGGGCGTACATGCCCGCGGCGATGTCGGCCACGGAGATCCCCACCTTCACCGGCTCCGCGGGAGTCCCCGTGATGGACAACAGACCGCTCTCCGCCTGGATCAACAGGTCGTAGGCCTTGCGGTCCCGGAAGGGCCCGGTGCTGCCGTAGCCGGAGATGCTACACACCACCAGCCGGGGGTAGTGGCGGCTGACCTCCTGGGGGGAGAAACCGAGCCGGTCCAGGGCCCCGGGGCTCAGGTTCTGCACGAACACGTCCGCCCGTGCGAGGAGGCGGCGGAGGGCCTCCTGCCCCCGCGGGGTCTTGAGGTCCAGCACCACGGACTCCTTGGAACGGTTCAGCCACACGAAGTGGCTGGACCACCCGCGCACCACCCGGTCGTACGTCCGCGCGAAGTCCCCCTCCGGCCGTTCGACCTTGATCACCCGGGCTCCCAGGTCCGCCAGCTGCCGGGTGGCGAAGGGGGCGGCCACCGCCTGCTCCACGCTGACCACGGTGACGCCCGTAAGAGCCCGCATCAGTACGAACGGGGCAGGCCCAGCACGTTGTGGCCCAGGTAGGCCAGGACCAGGTTGGTGGAGATGGGGGCCACCTGGTACAGCCGGGTCTCGCGGAACTTGCGCTCCACGGGGTACTCCCGGGCGAAGCCGTACCCGCCGAAGGTTTGAAGGGCTGCGTTGGCAGCCTCCCACGCGGCTTCCGCGGCCAGGAGCTTGGCCATGTTGGCCTCGGGCCCGCAGGGCTGGCCCGCGTCGTAGAGCTCCGCGGCGCGGAACCGCATGAGGTCCGCCGCCCGCACCCGCGCGTACGCCTGCGCCAGGGGGAACTGGATCCCCTGGTTTTGGCCGATGGGCCGCCCGAACACCCGCCGCTCTTTGGCGTACGCCACCGCCCGATCCAGGAAGTAGTCGCCGTCTCCCACGCACTCGGCGGCGATGAGGATGCGCTCCACGTTCATGCCGTCCAGGATACAGCGGAACCCATGCCCTTCTTCCCCGATGCGGTCCTCCACGGGGACCTCCACGTCCTCCAGGAACACCTCCGCGGTGGGGTGGTTGATCATGGTCCGGATGGGGCGCACGTGGATGGTCCTGCCCCGGTGGGCCCGCAGGTCCACCAGGAACAGGGACAGGCCCTCCGTGCGGCGCGCCACCTGGTCGGTGGGCGTGGTGCGGGCCAGCAGGAGCATGAGGTCCGACTGCTCCACCCGGCTCGTCCACACCTTCTGCCCGGAGATCACGTACCGGTCGCCCTTCCGGACCGCGGTGGTCCGGATGCTGGGGGTGTCGGACCCGGCCTCCGGCTCGGTCACCGCGAAGGCCTGCAGCCGCAGCTCGCCGCGGGCGATGCGGGGGAGGTAGCGCTGCTTCTGCTCCGGCGTGCCGTGCCGCAGGATGGCTCCCATGACGTACATCTGGGCGTGGCAGGCGGCGGCGTTGCCCCCCGCGCGGTGGATTTCCTCCAGGATCACGGACGCTTCCGCGACCCCGAGGCCCGCACCCCCGTACTCCGGCGGGATCAAGGCCGCGAGGTAGCCTGCCTCGGTCATGGCCTGCACGAAGGCCTCCGGGTAGGCTCCCTGGTCGTCCAGGTCCCGCCAGTAGGCCTCGGGAAACCGCGCGCACAGCTTGCGCACGCCTTCCCGGAGGTTGCGGTAGGGGTCAGGGCCGGGCATAGGCCTGGGGGGCGGCGGCGTACAGGTCGCCGCCGTGCGCGTCGTTCACCACCACCGCGGGGAAGTCCGCGAGCTCCAGCTCCCAGATGGCCTCCGTCCCGAGGTCCTCGTAGGCCACCAAGCGGCTGCGCACGATGTGCCGGGCCAGCACCGCTGCGGCTCCGCCCACGGTGGCCAGGTACGCCGCCCGGCAGCGCACCAACGCTTCTTTGACCTCCGGAGAGCGCGTCCCCTTCCCGAGGGTCGCCTTGAGCCCGCGCTCCAGCAGGGGGACGGTGAAGGGATCCATCCGCCCGCTGGTGGTGGGGCCTGCGGGCCCCACGGCCCATCCGTCCTTGGCGGGCGCGGGGCCCACGTAGTAGATGACCTGGCCTTCCAGGGGGATGGGGGGAGGCTCGCCGCGGAGGAGGGCCCGCACCATGCGCTGGTGCGCCGCGTCCCGCGCCCCGTACACCACCCCCGAGAGGAGGACCCAGTCGCCCGCGCGCAGGTCCAGCACGTCCGCCTCCCCCAGCGGCGTCCGCAAGCGCCGTTCCCTCACACCACCACCTCCCCGCGACGGGGGGCGGAGCAGTTCAGGTTCACGGCCACGGGCAACGCCGCGATGTGGGTGGGGGCGCTCTCCACGTGGACGGCCAGGGCCGTGAACCGGCCGCCCAGACCCTGAGGGCCCAGCCCCGTGGCGTTGATGGCCTCCAGGAGCTCGCGCTCCAGCCGCGCCAGGTGGGGCTTGGGGTTCGCAGTCCCAAGCGGCCTCAGCAACGCCTTCTTGGCCAGCAGCGCCACGGCGTCGAACGAACTGCCCAGGCCCACGCCCACGATCACCGGGGGGCACGCGTTGGGACCCGCCCGCTGGACCACCTCCACCACGAAGCGCTTCACCGCTTCCTCCCCCGCGGTGGCGGGCAGCATGCGGAGGGCACTGGTCATCTCCGCGCCGAACCCCTTGATCAGGGTGGCGACCCGCACCCGGTCTCCGGGAACGATCTCGTAGTGGACGATGGGCGGGGTGTTGTCGCCGGTGTTCTCCCGCAGCAGGGGGTCCCGGACCACGGACTTGCGCAGGTCCCGGTACGCTTCCCGGACCGCCTGTTCCAGGGCTTCTGCCAACGGCCCGCCGGTGAGGTGGACGTCCTGCCCCACCTGTACGAACAGCACGGGGATCCCCGTGTCCTGGCAAGTGGCCACCCCCTCCCGCTCCGCCAGCTCCGCGTTGTCCAGGAGCATGCGCAACATGCGCCGGCCGAGCTCCGACTCCTCGCGGGCTGCGGCGTCCTGCAGGGCCGCCAGGTAGTCTTGGGGCAGCTTGGCCACGGACTGCCGCAGGAGGCCGGCCACCGCCTTCCGGACCCTATCCACGGGCACTTCCCGGGTCGCCACGTTGGCAAGGTATCCCGTATACGGTAAACTGTCAACCGGCCATGGCCGTGGACCTCGGTGTGGTGGAACGGGTGCGGCTGGAGGAGCAGGTGTACCGCTCCCTCCGGCGGTCCATCCTGCGCGGGCAGTTGCCCGCCGGGGCCCGCTTGGTGCAGGAGGAGCTGGCGGCGCGCCTGGGGACCAGCCGCCTGCCCGTGCGGGACGCCCTGCGCCGCCTGGAGCGGGACGGCCTGGTGGAGCCCGACGGGCGGGGGACCTACCACGTGGTGCGCTGGGGCCCGGAAGAGCTGGCGGACCTGTACGAGGTGCGGCTGTTGCTGGAGCCCCGGGCGGCGGCCAGGGCCGCGCCACGGCTGGGGCCGCGGGAGCTGGCGGAGCTGCGGCGCCTGCACGGGGAACTGGAGCGGGCGGCTTCGGAGGGCGACGTGGACGCCTTCGTGGAGGCCAACCAGCGGTTCCACTTCCTCGTGTACCGCGGGTGCGGCAACGCCCGCCTGGCGCGGGTCATCGAAGGCCTGTGGTCCGGGCTGCCGCCTCTGGCGCCCGTGGTGGTGCCGGACCAGGTGGCGCGGTCCGTGACGGAGCACGCGGAGATCCTCCGCCAGCTGGAGGCCCGGTCGGCTCGGGGCGCGGCCGCTGCGGTGCGCCGGCACGTGCGCAACGCGGGGCGAGCCCTGCTGGACTGTCTCCGGCGGACGGCCCCGGGGAAGGAGTCCTGAGAGGGAGCAGCGTACGATAAGATCGCCAAACCGAGGAAGGGGGGAGTGACGTGAAGCGGTGGGTGGTGGCGTGCGTCGCGGTGGTCCTGGCCGTGGCTGCACTCCCGGTGGCAGCTCAAGTCCGGCCTCACTGGCCCCGTAGCATCACCATCGGGTCGGCCTCCATCGGTGGCGTGTACCACGTGGTGGCGGGCGGCTACGCCAAGGTGATCCAGGAAAAGATGGGGATCCCTGCCTCCAACCGGGTCACCGGGGGTCCCGTGCAGAACGTCCAGCTGGTGCACGCCAAGCAGATCGAGCTCGGGCTTACCACCATGGGGCCGGCCTACGAAGGCATGCAGGGCATCGGCTGGGCCCGGGGGACCCGGCACGACACCATCCGGTTCACCTGGCCCATGTACACCTCCTACTACCACTGCGTGGTCCGCGGGGACGGGCCCGTGCGTTCCTACAGCGACCTGCACGGCCGGGTGGTGGACGTGGGACCCCGGGGCGGGTCCGGCGAGTTCGTGTCCCTGAAGGCCTTTGACCTGCTGGGGATCCGTCCGTCCCGGATCGTCAACCTCTCCCTGGCGGAGGGGGCCAACGCCCTGCGGGACGGGCTCATCGACGCCAGCTGCATCACCATCGGGATCCCCGTGCCCGCGTGGGTGGAACTGTCCCTGACCCGGCCGACGCGGTTCGTGGCCCCCAACCCCGAGCAGATCGCGCGGCTCACCGGCCAGTACCCGTACCTGGCCTCCGCGGCCATCCGGGCCAACGTGTACCGGGGCCAGGACTACGTCATCCGCACCGTGCAGATGTGGAACGGGGCCATCGTGCACAAGGACATGCCCGAGGACTTCGTGTACGAGCTCACCAAGACCATCTTCGAGAACCGCGAACTGCTGGAACAGGTGCACCCCACGGGCGCAGAGACGCTGCCGGTGAACGTCTACTACATCAACGCGCCCCTGCACCCCGGGGCGCTGCGGTACTACCGGGAGCGCGGCGTGCGCCTGCGGCCGGCCCACCAGGCGGCCCCGTAACGGTTCTGTGGGGAGGACCGATGCCGGGGCCAGGGGAAGGGTCGCGGGGCGTCCAGGTGGAGCTCGGCTCCACGGAGGAGCTGCGGGGTAGACCGCTACGGGGCGGCTGGTGGCTGCTGACCCGCGTCACCGGCGTGGCCATGGCTCTGTACCACATCGCGGTGCTGGGCTTTTACTCCACCGACCCCCAGAAGATGTACGCCTTCCACCTCATGTTCGCCTCCCTGCTGGTCTTCCTGCTCCTTCCCGCCCGCAAGGACCGCCCCTCCAGCACCCCCACCCTGTGGGATCTGGCCTTGGGGGCGGCCAGCGTGGCGGTGGTGGTGTACCAGCTGCTGTTGTTCTCGGACCTCACCAACCGTGCGGGGGTACTGCCCACCACGGCAGACGTGGTGGTGGGCCTCGTCTTACTCCTGGTGGTGGTGGAGGCCGCCCGCAGGACCTCCGGTTGGGCCTTGCCCATCCTGGGCGGGCTGTTCGTCCTGTACGCCTTCGTGGGCCCGTACCTGCCCAGCCTGTTCCGGCACAACGGGTTCCCCTTTTCCACCACCATCTCCTTCCTGTTCAGCGACAACGGGATCTACAGCGCCCCCATCGCGGCATCGGCCCGCTACGTGTACCTGTTCATCCTGTTTGGGGCGGTGCTGGAGGCCTCGGGCATCGGGAAGTTCATCGTGAACCTCGGACTCAGCGTGGCCGGGCACCGGCGCGGGGGGCCCGCCAAGGTCTCCATCCTCACCAGCGCCTTGTTCGGCACCGCCTCGGGTTCGTCCGCGGCCAACGTGATGGTGGACGGGGTCATCAACGTACCCCTGATGAAGTCCACGGGCTTTCGCCCCGCGGTGGCGGGGGCCATCGAAGCCATGAACTCCACGGGTGGACAGCTGGTCCCTCCCGTTATGGGCGCCGCGGCTTTCCTCATGGCGGACATCCTGGGGGTCCCCTACTCCCGGGTGGCGTTATCTGCCCTGATTCCCGCCCTGCTGTACTACGTGGCCGCGTACTGGATGATCGACTTCTACGCGGCCCGCCACGGCCTGCGGGGGCTGGCGCGGGAGGAGTTGCCCCAGCTGCGGGGCGTGCTGGCCCGACAGGGTTACCTGCTGGCACCCCTGGCCCTGGTCCTGGTGCTCATCATGGGCTTCGACCAGTCGCCCTTCCGGGCGGCCCTGTGGGGGATCGCGGCGGCGGTGGTGGCCTCGTGGGCAGGTCGGGACGGGCGGGTGGCCCACCCGTGGGTGCTCCTGGGGGCGGGGGTTTACGTGGCCGCGAGCCGGCTGGGCCTGGCACCCGTGTGGAGTTTCCTCGTGGGCTGTGCGGCAGTGGCCGCGGTGTACGCGCTGTGGCCACACGCGCGGGAGGGGGTCCGCCGCCTGCTGGACGCTCTGTACGACGCATCCTGGCGGTCCGTGGAGATCGCCGCCACCACAGCCGCGGCGGGGATGGTGGTGGGTATCCTCTCGCTCACGGGGCTCGGGGGAAAGCTGTCCCTGGCCCTGCTCACCCTGGCGGGTGGCAACGTCCTGCCCATGCTGGTGGTGGCCATGGTGGTGGCGCTCATCCTCGGCATGGGGCTTCCGACCACCGCGGCGTACGCCATCATGGCGAGCACCCTGGCCCCCGCCCTGGTGCAGGCCGGGATCCCACCCCTGGCGGCCCACCTGTTCCTGTTCTACTTCGCGTGCCTGTCCGCCCTCACCCCGCCGGTGGCCCTGGCCAGCTACGCAGCTGCGAGCTTGGCCCGCGCGCCCATGTGGGAGACAGGCTGGCAGTCGGTGCGCTTCGCGCTGGCGGGCTTCGTCGTGCCGTACATGTTCGTGTTCGGGCCGCCGCTGCTGATGCAGGGCCCCTGGTACGAGGTGGTGTGGGCGACCTTCACGGCGAGCGTGGGCACCCTCTGCCTGGCGGGCGCGGTGGTGGGCTACCTCTTCCGGCCGGCCAACTGGAACGAGCGGGGTCTGCTGCTGGCCGCAAGCCTCCTGCTGATCAAGCCGGGTATCGTCACCGACACCGCGGGGTTCGGCCTCTTGGCCCTGGCGCTGGTGTTGCAGCGGCTGCGGGCTGCAGCCCACCTGCCCCGGCCCGAAACCGTGCCCGGCCAGGGCACATGACCGCGCTGGATCGGCGCGCCTGGTTGCGAGAGCGGCTCGCCCACGGGCCGGTGCTCCTGGCTCCGGGCGCCTTCGACGCCCCGTCCGCCCGGCTGGTGCAGCAGTGCGGGTTCGAAGCGGTGTACGCCAGCGGCGGTGCGGTGGCGCGGTCCCTGGGGTTCCCCGACCTGGGGCTTGCCACGCAGACGGAGGTCGCGGACGTCCTCCGTAGGATCTGCAAAGCCACGTCCCTGCCCGTGGTGGCGGACGCGGATACCGGCTACGGAGGTCCTCTCAACGTGTGGCGCACGGTGCGGGAGTGGGAGGACGCAGGCGTGACCGCCCTGCACCTGGAGGACCAGACCCACCCGAAGCGCTGCGGGCAGTACGCGGGAGTGACGGTGGTGCCCGTGGAGGAGATGCGGGCAAGGCTGCGTGCGGCCGTGGACGCGCGCCGGGAGGGCGTGGTCCTGGTGGCGCGGACCGACGCCCGGGCTTCGGAAGGGCTGGAAGGAGCGCTCCGGCGGGCCAGCGCGTACGCGGAGGCGGGTGCCGAGGCGCTGTTCGTTCAGGGCCTCCAGACCCTGGAGGAGGTAGAGTACGCGGCTCGCCGGCTCCCCAAGCCCCTCATGGTGAACGTGCCTCCCGGAGCGGGGTGGTCGCCGCGGGAGCTGGAACAGGCCGGCTGCCGGCTGGCCATCTACCCGGCGGAGCTGCAGCGGGCGGCGGTGGCGGCGATGCGGGCCGCGGCCCGTGCCCTCCGGGAGCACGGGTTCGTGGAGGGGGTGGCGCTGGCTTCTCCGGACGAACGGGACGCCCTGGTGGACACCGAGCAGTGGCAGAAGCTCGCCCAGCAGTACGGGCGCTCCTAGAGCGGCTCGACGCCCGCGGGAGAGGCGAGGGCGATGGCGAGCTCCAGAGCTTGGCGCATGGGCCGCGGGTCCGCGCGGCCAGTGCCCACGATGTCGAAGGCCGTGCCGTGGGAGGGCGTGGTCATGAGGAAGGCGTATCCGGTGCCCACGGAGACGCCCCGCTCGAACCCCAACAGCTTCGTGGCGATCTGTGCCTGGTCGTGGTACAGGGCCACCACCGCGTCCAGCGCGCCCGCGCGGGCGATGCGGAAGATGTGGTCCGCTGGGTGCGGGCCGGAGACGGTCAGGCCTTCTGCCTGGGCCCTGCGGATGGCCGGCGCAAGGATCCGGATCTCCTCGTCGCCGAGGGTTCCGCCCTCCCCCGCGTGGGGGTTGAGGGCTGCCACCCCCACCCGGGGCGAGGGGTTCCCGCCCAGGCGGGCCATGCGGTGCACGAGCCGGATCGCCCGCAGCACCCGGTCTTCGTCCAGGAGGGCGGGGACCTCACGCAGGGGGACGTGGCCGGTGGCGCGGCTGACCGAAAGGAGCCCGCGGCCCGCGGGGTGGGGGATCACGTTCACTTCTTCGTGCTCACTCACCCCCGCGATCCGCGCCACCAGCTCGTACTCGTCCCGCACGTGGAAGCCCGCAAGCCGCAGCGCCTGCTTGTTCAACGGCGCGAACACCACCGCGTCTGCTTGGCCCTGAAGCGCCAGCCGGACGGCTCCTTCGAGCCACCTGGCCGCCGCGCTCCCGGCTTCAGCGGACGCGCGACCCTCCGGCCACCCGGACGCCGGCGGGTCCACCTGCAGGAAGGGGACCCAGCCCTCCCCCCGCACGGGCGCCCGGGCGTGCACGAGGGGCAGCACGGTGCCGGCCACCTCGCACGCCCTGGCCCAAACCGCTTCGTCCCCCACCACCACGAACTCGCACTCCAACCCACCCGCGAGCGCTTTGGCGAGCACTTCCGGCCCCACCCCGGACGGGTCCCCCATGGCCACCGCGATTCTTCCCATAGCCCGCTCCCCGCAGGAGGATTTTGTCGTGGTATGCTGTATACAGTACACCAAACCTGGCCTGGAGGGAGCTAGTGGGTGTCACGGGAGAGGTCGCCCGCTTCATCCTGGAGACCACACAGGTCCCGGATTCCGTAAGGGACCGTGCCACGTACCACCTAGTGGACGGGGTGGCGGTGATGCTGGCGGGTGCGGCCGCGGAGTCCGGCCGCATCGTCCGGGAGCACCTGCGGGACGTGGGCGGGAAACCCCAGGCGGTGGTGGTGGGCTCCACCATGAGGGCGCCCCTGCAGCTGGCGGCGTGGGCCAACGGGACCGCGGCCCACGCCCTGGACTACGACGACACGCAGCTGGCCACCGACCCGCGCAGCGTGTACGGCCTGCTCACCCACCCCACCTCGCCGGTGCTGCCCGCGGCCCTGGCCGCGGCGGAGTTCGTGGGCGCCTCCGGGGAGGAGTTCCTGGACGCGTACGTCATCGGCGTGGAGGTGGCCTGCCGTACCGCGGACGCCGTAGACCCGCGCCACTACAGGGACGGCTTCCACTCCACGGGTACTCTGGGGACCTTCGGGGCGTGCGCGGCCGCGGCGCGGTTGCTGCGCTGCGACCTGGACCAGACCCTCCGGGCCCTGGGCCTTGCGGCCAGTATGGCGGCAGGGCTGCGGGAGAACTTCGGCACCATGACCAAGCCCTTCCACGCGGGCCGGGCCGCGGAGAACGGCCTGCTGGCTGTGCTGCTGGCCCGCCGGGGCTGGACCGCGGCCACCAACATCCTGGAGGCCAAGCGCGGCTTCTACAGCGCCGCCGCGGGCGGCTTCGACCCCTCCAAGATCGAGGGAAAGCTGGGCAACCCGTACTTCTTCGAGAGCCCGGGGATCTCCATCAAGCCCTACCCCTCCGGCTCCCTCTCGCACCCCGCACAGGACGTGCTCCTGGAGCTGGTGCGGGAACACGACGTGCATCCCGAGGACGTGGACCGCATCGAGGTGGGGGTCAACTCCCACGTCCCCAACGCCCTCATCCACACCCGGCCCCAGACGGCTCTGGAAGCCAAGTTCAGCTTGCAGTTCCAGATGGCCGTGGGGGTGGTGGACCGCAGGGCCGGGCTCGCCCAGTTCACCGACGAGCGTGTCCGCGACCCGCAGGTGCGGGCCCTCATGGAGCGGGTGCACGTGTACGTGGACCCCGAGATCGAGGCCCTGGGCTACAACGAGATGCGCATGAAGGTGGCCATCCACCTGCGGGACGGCCGGGTGCTGTCTGGCAAGGCGGACATGGCACGGGGCCACCCCCGCAAGCCCATGTCGCGGGAGGAGGTGTCGGAGAAGTTCATGGAGTGCGCAGCCCTGGTGATGCCCCAGGACCGGGCGCGCCGGCTGCTGGAGGCGCTCTGGGCGGTGCGGCGGCACCCGGTGTCCCACCTGGTCCCACTGCTGGAGGGGGCCGCGGCGTGAACACCTACCGCGTGGCGGTCATCCCAGGGGACGGCATCGGGCCGGAGGTGGTCCCGGAAGGCGCGCGGGTCCTCCAGGCCGCAGCGCGCCGGTTCGGTTTCCGCGCGGAGACGGTGGAGTTCCCCTGGGGGTGTGGGTACTACCTGCAGCACGGGGTCATGATGCCCCGGGACGCCCTGGAACAGCTCCGGCCCTTCCACGCCATCCTCCTGGGCGCGGTGGGCGACCCCCGGGTGCCGGACCACGTGTCCTTGTGGGGGCTGTTGCTGCAGATCCGGAAGCGGTTCGACCTGTACGTGAATTTGCGACCGGTCCGGCTCCTGGAGGGAGTTCCCGGGCCTCTCGCCGGCCGCGGCCCCCGGGACGTGGACATGGTGTTCGTCCGCGAGAACACCGAGGGCGAGTACGCGGGGGTGGGGGGTCGGGTGGCGGAGGGGACAGCCGAGGAGGTAGCGCTGCAGACCGCCGTGTACACCCGGCGGGGCACCGAGCGGATTCTCCGGTACGCCTTCGAGTTGGCCCGGCGGCGGCGCAGGCGCCTGGCCTCGATCACCAAGTCCAACGCCCTGCAGTACACCGCGGTGCTGTGGGACGAGGTGACGGAGTCCCTGTCCCGCGAGTACACGGACGTAGACGTGTGGAAGCTGCACGTGGACGCCGCCGCGTACCACATGATCCTCAACCCGCAGCGCTTCGACGTGGTGGTGGGCTCCAACCTGTACGCGGACATCCTCACCGACCTGGGCGCCGCCCTCCAGGGCAGTTTGGGTCTTGCGGCCAGCGCCAACCTGGACCCCACGCGACGCAACCCGTCCCTGTTCGAACCGGTGCACGGATCCGCGCCGGACATCGCGGGTAAGGGGATCGCCAACCCTCTCGCCACCATCTGGTCCGTCTCCCTCATGCTGGATCACCTGGGGGAGACGGAGGCTGCCGCGGCGGTGCTGCGGGCCGTGGAGGCGGTGGTGCGGGACCCGCGAGGTCGAACTCCCGACCTGGGAGGGCGGGCCACCACGCGGGAGGTGGGCGAGGCGGTGGTGGAGGTGTTGGGTTGACCGAGAGCCTGCTGGTGGAAGCCCGTCCCACCCGCGAGCGGGTGCTGGAGAAGCTGCGGGAGGCCATCCTGTCGGGCCGCTTCCAGCCGGGCCAGCGCCTCATCGAGCGGGAGCTGGTGGAGCAGCTCGGCGTGAGCCGGACGCCCATCCGGGAGGCGCTGCGCAAGTTGGAGCTGGAAGGGCTGGTGACCACCGTCCCCTACAAGGGCCCCATCGTGACCCTCCCCACGGTGGACGACGCCCGACAGCTCTACGAGGTGCGCGCCGCCCTGGAGGGCCAGGCGACGGCTCTTCTGGCCGCCCGGGCCCGGCCGGAGGACGTGGAACGCCTGGAGTCGTACGTGGAGGCCGCGGAGGAGGCGGTGCGGGCGGGCGACGTACGGGCGGTGCTGGCCGCCAACAACGCGTTCCACGACGAGCTGGCGGCACGGTGCGGCAACGCCCTGTTGGAGTCCCTCATCGACAACCTGCGCCACCGGATTATCCTGCTGCGGGTGGAGTCCCTGTCCCTGCCCGGTCGCCCGCCGCGGTCGGTGGCGGAGCACCGGGAGATCGTGGGCCGGATCCGCGCCCGCGACCCGGAGGGTGCCCGTGGGGCCATGGAAGCCCACATCCTGCGGGCGTGGGAGGCGGCCCGCCAGCAGCTCACGGAGGAGGGCGAGCGGTGAACCCTCAGATGGCCCTGACGGCCCGTCGGATGTTCGAGCAGGTCCTCGCGGTGCGCCCGGGCGAGCGCGTGGTCATCGTCACCGACTTCGAGCGGCCGCGGACCATCACCGACCTGCTGGCCTCGGTGGCCACCCTGTACGGCTGCGAGGTGGTGGTGGTGGCCATGGCCGCCCGCGAGATGGGTGGGGAGGAGCCCCCGCCGGCGGTGGCCGCGGCCATGCGCGCGGCGGACGCGGTGGTGGTCCAGACGTCCCACTCCATGACCCACACCAACGCGGAGCGGGAGGCGCTGCGGGTCGGCGCGCGGGTGTGCAACGTCCGCGAGGTGGACGAGGAGATGATGGTTCGCGGCGGGATGACCGCGGACTACGAGGTGGTGGACCGGATCACCCGCCGGGCAGCGGAACTCCTCCGAGGTGCCCGGACGGCCAGGGTGACGACCCCCGAGGGGACCGACCTGCGGATGGATCTCACGGGCCGGCCGGCCTTCGGCCTGTCGGGCTTCGCCCGCGAGCCGGGCCAGTTCTCCGGCCTGCCGGACGGGGAGGCGGCCATCGCGCCCGTGGAGGGGACCACGGAGGGCGTCCTGGTGAGCCCGTACCTGATCGAGAAGATCGGGGCGGTGCGGGAGCCCTTCCGGCTCGAGGTGGAAGGAGGCCGCATCGTCCGGGTGGAGGGCGGTGCGGAAGCGCAAGCGCTGCGGGAGATCCTGGAGCGCAAGGACCCCGGCGCCCGCAACTTCGCCGCGGAGCTGGCGCTGGGCACCAACCCGGCGTGCCGGGTCATCCCCAAGAGCCGGGAGGTGAAGAAGCGGTTGGGCCAGGCGCACGTGGCCCTCGGCGACAACCTGAGCCTTGGGGGCGCGGTGGAGAGCGCCGTCCACCTGGACATCGTCCTCCTGCGAGCCACCGTGGCTCTGGACGGGGAGGTGGTGCTCCGGGAGGGTGATCCGTTGTTCGCACGCGGGCTCGTGTGAAGCCAGAGCAGGGAGGGGGGATCCAGGATGAACAGGCAAGCGATCCGGCTGTCCGTGACGGTGGGGCTGCTCCTGGCGTTGGGCCTCGCGGCTCTGGGACAGGCGCGGTACCCTACCAAGCCCATCGTCCTTGTGACCCACTCCAGCCCGGGGGCGGGCGGAGACATCTTCCTCCGGAACCTGGCGAAGCACCTGGAGGGGATCGTGCCGGTGCCCCTGGTGGTGGAGAACCGGTCGGGAGGCGCTTCCGCCCGGGCGGTGGCGTACGTGGCCACCAGCCCCAAGGACGGGTACGTGCTGTACGGGGCCACACCCACCATGCTCCAGACGCCCTTGCTCACCAAGACCCAGTACAGCTACCTCGACCTGCAGCCCGTGGCCAACGTGTTCTTCGACCCCATGATCCTGTACGTGCGGGCGGACTCCCCCTGGAAGACCTTCAAGGACGTCCTGGACGAAGCCGCCCGCAGGCCCGGGCAGATTCGGTTCGGTGCCGCCACCCCGGGTTCCGTGGAGCACATGATCGCGCACCACGTGATGGCCGTGGCGAAGGTGCAGGTCCAGCCCGTCACCTTCGAGGGCGGAGGGGACCTGCTGGTGGCGGTGCTGGGCGGCCACGTGGACCTGGGCGTGGGCGAGTACGCGGAGATCGCCTCTCAGGTGCAGGCGGGGAAGGTGCGGGTGCTGAACTCCTTCACTGAGAAGAGGATCCCGGGGACGACCATCCCCACCGCGAAGGAGCTGGGCTACCCCATCGTGGTAGAGAAGTTCCGGGGGCTCTTGGGGCCCAAGGGCATGGACCCGGAGGCCATCGCCTTCTGGGAGCAGGCCATCCAGCAGGTTCTGCGGAAACCCGCCTACCAGATGTACTACCGGTCCGTGTACCTGGTCCCCGCGTACATGGACCACGTGCAGTTCAAAGCGTACCTGGACCGGATGAACACCACGTTGCGGCGGTACCTCAAGTCCATCGGACTCGTCCAGTAGGGGGAAGCGGTTGCGCAGGGCGGACGCGGTCGCGGCGGTGTTGTTGTTGGCGGTGGCGGCCGTCTACTTCCAGCAGTCCTTTCTCATCGTGCGGGGGTTCGCCACCGACCGGCTGGGTCCGGCCTTCGTGCCGAGGGTCCTGGCCGGGGCCCTGGCGCTGTTGAGCCTGACCCTCCTGGCGCGCGCCCTGGCGGGCAGGTCCGACCCTACCCCGGCTCCGCCGGCCCGTACCGCCCTGCTGGCCACGACCCTGGGGCTGTTGGCGGCCTACGGGGCGATCCTGCCTCGGCTCGGGTTCCTCCTGGCCACCCCGCTGTTGATGGCCGCCACCTTGCTGGTCCTCGGAGTCCGCCGCCCGCTCCCCGTGGTGGCCGCGGCCACGGGCATCACCGCGGCCCTGTACGTGGTCTTCGGCCGGTTGCTGGGAGTGCTCTTGCCTCCCGGGCCGCTGGGGAGGTTGTGATGGTGAGCAACTTCGCTCTCGGCGCACAGGTGGCGCTTCGGCCCGACGCTCTCCTCATGACCCTCTTGGGGGTGGCGTGGGGGATCCTGGGTGGGGCCCTCCCCGGCATCTCGGGCTCCATCGCCATGGCGCTGCTGTTGCCCTTCACCTTCGGGATGGACCCCGCGGTGGCCCTGATGATGCTGGCGGGCGTGTACGTGGGCGCCATGTACGGGGGGTCCATTACGGCCATCCTCATCAGCACGCCGGGCACGCCGGCCTCCGCCATCACGGTGGTGGACGGCTACGCGCTGCACCAGCGGGGCCAAAGCGGCAAAGCCCTCGGGGTTTCCCTCGTCACCGGGACGGTGGGCGGTGTGGCGGGTGTGTTCATCCTCGTGGCGTTGGCCGTGCCCCTCTCCCGGATGGCCCTGGCCTTCGGCCCTCCCGAGTACTTCGCCTTCGGGGTCTTCGGGCTGGCCCTCATCAGCAGCTTCGTCGGCCGCGACCTGGTCAAGGGAGGGGTCTCCGCGGTCCTGGGGCTCATGCTGGCCACGGTGGGCACGGACCCCTTCAGCGGTACCCCGCGGTTCACCTTCGGCAGCGTGGACCTGGTGGGCGGGGTGGCCGCGGCGGCGGGCATGATCGGCCTGTTCGCGGTGTCCGAGATCTTCTACCAGATCGCGGAGGGCGTGGACTGGGAGCGGGTGCGGGGCCGCTACACCACCCAGTTGCCGTCCCTCGTGGAACTGTGGCGGCTGCGGGTGGTCACCCTCATCGGCATCGTCTTCGGGACCATCGAGGGGCTGCTCCCGGGCGGGGGCGGGGCCATCGCGTCCTTCATCGCGTACAACGAGGCCAAGCGCTGGTCCAAGCACCCGGAGGAGTTCGGACGGGGTTCCCTGGAAGGGATCGCGGCCCCCGAGACCGCCAACAACGTGGTCACCGCCACGGCCCTTATCCCTCTTCTGACCTTTGGGATTCCCGGCTCCAACTCCGCGGCCATCCTTCTGGCGGGCATGATGCTGCACGGGCTTCAGCCCGGCCCCGCCCTGTTCGACCGGACCCCGCACGTGGTGTACGGCCTGTTCGTAGGCCTGCTGGTGGCCAACCTGTTCATGCTGGGGCTGGGCCTTCTGGCCCTGCGGCCCTCCATCGCCCTGGTGAACGTCCGCCGGCCCTTCCTGCTGGCGGGGATTTTGGGCTTGGTGCTGGTGGGTGCGTACTCCATCAACAACAGCATGGTGGAAGTGTGGATCGTCCTGGGGACCGGCCTCGTGGGCTACTTCATGCGCCGATACGGGTACAACATCCTGGCCATGGTGCTGGGGTTCGTGCTCGGCTTCATGGTGGAAGCGAACCTCCGGCGGTCCCTCCTCATCTCTTTGGGCGACCCCTGGGTGTTCTTCACCCGGCCCATCTCCGCGGTCCTGCTGGCGCTGGCCGTGATCACCTTCCTGGCGCCCATCCTGCGCCGGATGCGGGCAGAGCAGCGTCCCGCGCCGCCCGTGGGGTCCGGGGCCCCCAGCGCCACGGGCTAGCATGGACCTGGGCCTGCGAGGCCAGCGCGTCCTGGTGGTGGGCGCTAGCCGGGGTGTGGGCCGGGCCACGGCACTGCTGCTGGCGGACGAAGGGGCGCATCTGGGGCTGGTGGCACGCGACACCGCTGCCCTGGAGCGGGTGGCGCAGGAGGTCCGGGAGCGGGGCGGAGAAGCCCGGTGGGCCAAAGCGGACGCGACGCACCCCCAGGAGATCGCCCGGGCGGTAGCGGAGCTGTCCGAGGGCGGGCTGGATGCCCTGGTGCACGTGGCGGGCAGCGGCTTCCGAGTGTCGTTCGCGGAGGCGGACGACGGAGTCTGGCGCCAGGCGCTGGAGCTGAACCTGCTGGCCGCGGTGCGCGTGGTGCGCCTGGCGCTTGCCGCTCTGCGCGAGGGCGGCCGGGTGGTGTTGGTGGGCTCCGCGTCCGGCAAGCGGCCCCACCGGGGCCAGTCGCCTTCCAACGCCGCGAAGGCCGCCGTGGCCAACCTCACCGCGAGTCTGGCGGAGGAACTGGCGCCGCGGGTGGTGGTCAACTGTGTCGCCCCGGGCCGCATCCTCACGGAGCGGAGGCTCCGAAGGCTGGAGCACGATGCAGGCCGTCGGGGCGTGCCGGTGGAGGAGGTGCTGAAGGAGGACGCGGACGATATCCCCCTGGGTCGCCACGGACGTCCGGAGGAGGTGGCCGCGGTGGTGGTGTTCTTGGCTTCGCCCCGGGCCAGCTACATCACGGGACAGACGCTGGTGGTGGACGGAGGATGGGTGAGGTCGGTGTGAGCGCGGACCAGGTGGCGGTGGCCGCTCTGGTGTTCGGTGCGGGCGTGGCGGGGGGCCTGCTGGGCATCCGACTGCGGCTGCCCGCGGGTCCCCTCCTGGGTGGCCTGCTGGGCGCGCTGGCGGCGCTGTCGGTGGCCCCCGTGGCGCCTGGGCCCGTGGATCCGTCCGTGCGGCGGTGGCTGCAGATCGTGGTGGGGATCACCCTGGGTTCCCGGGTTCGCCCGGAGACCCTTCCCAACGTCTGGCGTGCTTCGCGGGCGGCCTTCGTGGTGGTCCTGGTCACCCTGGCAGGCGCGGTGGGCGGGGCGGCGCTCCTGCGGTGGGTCAGCCACCTGGACTGGGGTACGGCCCTGCTGGCGGCGACGCCCGGAGGAATGCCCGAGATGATCCTGATCGCCCTCGCCATGGACCGGCCCGTGGACCTGGTGACCACGGTTCAGCTGATCCGGGTGGTGACGACCCTGGTGGTCACCCTCCCCCTGGTGCGGTTGTGGCTCAGGCGGGTGGAGGTGGAAGGGTGAGGGCGTGGCTGGCGACCTTGGCTGTGGGCGTGGCGGCGGGTTGGCTCGCTCTGTGGCTGGGGGTACCCGCGGGAGGCTTGGTGGGCTCCATGGTGGCGGTGGCGGCCCTTCGGCTCGCGGGCGGGCCGGTGCGGGAAGTGCCCCTCCACGCACGGCGGGCGGTGCAGTTGTTGGTGGGCATCATCGTCGCAGTGTCCGCCACTTGGCACCCGGAGGTGGCCCGCCGCATGCTCCTGCCCGCCCTGGCGCTGACGGGTTACCTGGTGGTTCTCTCCACCGTGGCGGCGTGGGGAGTCGCAGCCCTCGCCCGCTGGCCCTGGCCCGTGGCGTTCTTGAGCTCCGCACCCGCGGGGCTCACGGAGATCTCCATGGCCGCGGACGACATGGGGCTGGACGCGCCGGCCATCGCGTCCCTGCACGTGGTCCGGGTGGTCACGGTGATCTCCTGCGTACCCTGGTTGGTGGCCTGGGCCGCTGGGTGAGGGGCGTGCGGTTCCGCGCGGTGACCTTCGACGTCTACTCAGCCCTGTTCGACACCCAGGCGGGCCTGGCGGCGGCCCTGGACAGTTTCCTCCGGCGCCGTGGGATCCCGGGGGACGCCACGGTGTTGGCGCGAGGGTGGCGTCGGCGTCAGCGGTACTACCTCCTGGTGGCGAACTCCCTGGAGGTGGAACCCGCCAGCAACCGAAGGGCGGTCACGGCGTCCCTGGACGCCACGGTGGGCTCCCTGGGCGTGCGGCTGTCCGAGGAGGAACGCGCGGAGCTGGTGGCGGCGTGGGAGCGGCTGCCGGCGTGGCCTGAGGCGGTCCCCGTGCTCGAAGAGGTGCGGCGGCGAGGCGTGTTGCTGGCGACCCTGTCCAACGGGGACCGGGAGATGCTCCGGCGCCTGTTGGAGACGCTGCCGGTGCGCTTCGACGCCGTGGTGTCCACGGAGGGCGGGAAGTTCAAGCCGCACCCTTCCGCGTACCAAAGGGCGCTCCAGCAGCTGGGGATGCCGCGGGAGCAGGTCCTGCACGTGGCGGGTTCCGCCACGGACGCATCCGGCGCCACCGCCTTCGGAATCCGGACGCTGTGGGTGAGGCGCTCTCCGGAGGAAGAAGTGCACGACCCGCGGTTTGGGCCCGCCCACGAGTCGTCGGACCTGTGGGCGGTGTTGCGGATGCTGGAATCGGGCTGAGCGACCGGAGGACGCCCCGCACACCCAGCCCGGCAGAGCCGGCAATGCCGCGGGTTGGTGGAGACGACCGGATTCGAACCGGCGACCCCCTGGTTGCAAACCAGGTGCTC
>CAYTFH010000003.1:0-41292 GCA_964437095.1 uncultured bacterium
AGCCCCGGCTAACTACGTGCCAGCAGCCGCGGTAAGACGTAGGGGGCGAGCGTTGCCCGGATTTACTGGGCGTAAAGCGGGTGCAGGCGGCCGGGTAAGTCCCGTGTGAAAGCCCACGGCTCAACCGTGGGACGTCGCGGGAAACTGCCCGGCTTGAGGGCAGCAGAGGGTGGTGGAATTCCCGGTGTAGCGGTGAAATGCGTAGAGATCGGGAGGAACGCCAGTGGCGAAGGCGGCCACCTGGGCTGTCCCTGACGCTCAGACCCGAAAGCTGGGGGAGCGAACGGGATTAGATACCCCGGTAGTCCCAGCCCTAAACGATGCTCACTAGGTGTCGGGGGGTCACTCCCTCGGTGCCGAAGCGAACGCATTAAGTGAGCCGCCTGGGGAGTACGGCCGCAAGGCTAAAACTCAAAGGAATTGACGGGGACCCGCACAAGCGGTGGAGCATGTGGTTTAATTCGATGCAAAGCGAAGAACCTTACCAGGCCTTGACATGCCGGAAGTACCGAACCGAAAGGGGAGGGACCCGTAAAGCCGGGAGCCGGCACAGGTGGTGCATGGCTGTCGTCAGCTCGTGCCGTGAGGTGTTGGGTTAAGTCCCGCAACGAGCGCAACCCCCGCCTCTAGTTGCCATCGGTTCGGCCGGGCACTCTAGAGGGACTGCCGGCGATGAGCCGGAGGAAGGTGGGGATGACGTCAAGTCATCATGCCCCTGATGGCCTGGGCGACACACATGCTACAATGGCCGGGACAATGGGTTGCGAACCCGCGAGGGGGAGCCAATCCCAAAAATCCGGTCCCAGTTCGGATCGCAGGCTGCAACTCGCCTGCGTGAAGCCGGAATCGCTAGTAACCGCCGGTCAGCCACACGGCGGTGAATACGTTCCCGGGCCTTGTACACACCGCCCGTCACGTCATGGGAGCCGGCAGCACCTGAAGCCGCTGAGCCAACGCGCAAGCGGGGCAGGCGTCTAGGGTGAGGCTGGTAACTGGGACGAAGTCGTAACAAGGTAGCCGTACGGGAACGTGCGGCTGGATCACCTCCTTTCTAAGGAGCACGAGGCCGCGTCGGTTCCTGCCACGCTCGGTTTTGGGTCCCCGCGGAGGAGGCGAGTGCTCGCCTCCTCCGCGGCGTGATGCCCGCCTGTGAGCGGGGCGTACCTTGACAACCGCATAGCGAGAGCCAAACGCGAGGGTCGAAGAACGAGGCTCCTTCCAGCTGCTCCTGAGGGGGAACCCGTCAAGCGAGAAGGGGCACACGGCGGATGCCTTGGCGTCAGGAGCCGACGAAGGACGCTGCCGGCGGCGAAAGGTCCGGGGAGCTGCCGAGCAAGCTGTGATCCGGACGTCTCCGAATGGGGAAACCCGGCGGGGGTCATGCCACGTCACCCACCGCTGAATCCATAGGCGGTGCGGAGGGAAACCGGGGAACTGAAACATCTCAGTACCCGGAGGAAAAGAAATCAACCGAGATTCCCCGAGTAGTGGCGAGCGAAAGGGGAACAGCCCAAACCCCGCGGGTGCCAAGCCCGCAGGCGTTGCCCGCGGGGGGTTGTGGGACGTGGCCGGACCGGGCTGCGGACCGGTCGGGAAGTGACCAATCCCCTCTCTAGGCGAACCGTCCTGGAACGGCGGGCCAGAGAGGGTGACAGCCCCGTAGCCGAAAGGGAGGGGACTTCCTGGGCCACGCTCCCGAGTACCACGGGACACGTGGAACCCCGTGGGAAGCCGGGGGGACCACCCTCCAAGGCTAAATACTCCTGACGACCGATAGCGCACGAGTACCGTGAGGGAAAGGTGAAAAGAACCCCGGGAGGGGAGTGAAATAGAGCCTGAAACCGTGTGCCCACAAGCAGTCGGAGGGCTATGTCGGTCCCGCAAGGGACCGGAACGCCTGACGGCGTGCCTATTGAAGAATGAGCCTGTGAGTTGTCGCGTGTGGCGAGCCTAAGGCCTTCGGGCCGGAGGCGTAGGGAAACCGAGTCTGAACAGGGCGCCGCTCCCGGAAGGGAGGGCGAGGCTGGGCCTCGCCAGTCGCACGCGGCAGACCCGAAACCGGGTGAGCTACCCATGGCCAGGGTGAAGCGCGGCTAACCCCGCGTGGAGGCCCGAACCCGTCGGTGTTGCAAAACCGTGGGATGAGCTGTGGGTAGGGGTGATATGCCAATCGAACCCGGAGATAGCTGGTTCTCCCCGAAATGCATTGAGGTGCAGCCCCGGTGCGGAGCGCCGCGGAGGTAGAGCACTGGATGGGCTAGGGCGGAAGAATCCGTACCGAACCCAACCAAACTCCGAATGCCGCGGCGTGCTCGCCGGGAGTGAGACGGTGGGGGATAAGCTCCATCGTCGAGAGGGGAACAGCCCAGACCGTCGGCTAAGGTCCCCAAGTCCCAGCTCAGTGGGAAAGGAAGTGGCACCGCCCAGACAGCCGGGAGGTTGGCTTAGAAGCAGCCATCCTTTAAAGAGTGCGTAATAGCTCACCGGTCGAGTGGTGCTGCGCCGAAAACGTAACGGGGCTAAGCTGGGCACCGAAGCCACGGGTTCGGCGCGGGCGCCGCCTGCGCCGAGCGGTAGGGGAGCGTTCTGCCGTAGGGTGAAGCCGGACCGTGAGGACCGGTGGACGAGGCAGAAGTGAGAATGCAGGCATGAGTAGCGAAAAGGCGGGTGAGAATCCCGCCCCCCGTAAGCCTAAGGGTTCTTACGGAAGGTTCGTCCGCGTAAGGTTAGGCGGGAGCTAAGGCGAGGCCGAAAGGCGTAGCCGATGCACAGCCGGTCGACATTCCGGCCCCGCTCGGAGTTCGCCACGAGCTGCGGAGGGACGCAGAAGGGTAGCTCCACCGGCGACCGGTGGTGCCGGGCCAACCGGGTAGGCTGGGGTCCTAGGCAAATCCGGGACCCCGTCAAGGCCGAGACGGGAGTGCGAGCGGACTTGAAACGTCCGCGAAGGGAGTGATCCCACGCTGCCGAGAAAAGCTTCGCGGCCAGAACTCCGGGCGCCCGTACCGCAAACCGACAGAGGTAGGCGGGCACTCAAGGTGCCAAGGGGCGCGAGGGAACCCTCCTCAAGGAACTCTGCAAGTTGACCCCGTAACTTCGGGAGAAGGGGTGCCCCGGTAGGGTGAGGTGCTCGCGCACCGAGCCCGAGGGGGCCGCAGAGAATCGGCCCAAGCGACTGTTTAACAAAAACACAGGTCTCTGCGAAGCCGCAAGGCGATGTATAGGGGCTGACGCCTGCCCAGTGCCGGAAGGTAAAGGGGAGGGGTTAGCTCGGGCTCCGGCCCGGGCGAAGCTCCAAACCGAAGCCCCGGTGAACGGCGGCGGTAACTATAACCGTCCTAAGGTTAGTGGCGCGCTAGCCTTAGTAAAACCGAGCTATATGCGGGGAACTCCTCACACAGCCGTCCGGTACTCGCCAGGGAAGGCGTCCCTGGCAGTCAAAAGCCGGCGGACACGGGGACAATCCGCAGGGAAGGCCCGATCGGTGGATCGGGAACCCTCAGAGACCAGACGCTCGGAGGTGGCCGATGAAGCTCACACCCGACTGGGTGGTCGGCTTCGTGGACGGAGAGGGGTGCTTCCACGTGAGCATTCAAGCGCACCCGGAGATGCAGGGAGGCTACCAGGTGCTGCCGGAATTCGTGGTGGTCCAGCACGAGCGGGACGTGCAGCTGCTGTACGCCCTCAAGGCCTTCTTCGGGTGCGGCGTGGTCCGCAGGAACCACGGAGACCGGATGGCATACCGGGTACGCCGGAGAGAGCACTTGCGGGAGCGGATCATTCCGTTCTTCGAACGGCACCGCTTGAAGTCCAAGAAGCGGGTCGACTTCATCCGGTTCCGGCGGGTGGTGTTGCTGATGGACCGGGGCGCGCACCTCACGCCCGAGGGACTGGAGCGGATCCGGTCCCTGGTGGCTGGGATGCGGCGGCGGCCACCGAAGAGAGAGTCCAGGCCCTGTGGAAACACAGGGGGTTCCTGAGCGAAATTCCTTGTCGGGTAAGTTCCGACCTGCACGAAAGGCGTAACGACTTGGGCGCTGTCTCGAGGAGGGGCTCGGCGAAGGTGTACCACCCGTGAAGATACGGGTTTCCCCGCAGCTGGACGGAAAGACCCCGTGGAGCTTTACTGCAGCCTGATACTGGATGTGGTTTTGGCATGTATAGGATAGGTGGGAGGCTGGGAAGCGGGGGCGCCAGCTCCCGTGGAGCCACCCTTGGAATACCACCCTTGTCAGGACTACGTCCTCACGGGGGTCCTACACCGGGCCCTGGGACCGTGTCAGGTGGGCAGTTTGACTGGGGCGGTCGCCTCCTAAAGGGTAACGGAGGCGCCCAAAGGTCCCCTCAGCACGGTTGGAAACCGTGCGTCGAGTGCAAGGGCATAAGGGGGCTTGACTGCGAGACCCACAAGTCGAGCAGGGGCGAAAGCCGGGCCTAGTGATCCTCTGGCGGCAAGTGGAAGCGCCAGGGCTTAACGGATAAAAGCTACCCCGGGGATAACAGGCTGATCTCCCCCAAGAGTCCACATCGACGGGGAGGTTTGGCACCTCGATGTCGGCTCATCCCATCCTGGGGGGGCAGTACCTCCCAAGGGTTGGGCTGTTCGCCCATTAAAGGGGTACGTGAGCTGGGTTCAGACCGTCGTGAGACAGGTCGGTCCCTATCCACTGCGGGCGTAGGTGGCTTGAGGGGGGCTGCTCCTAGTACGAGAGGACCGGAGTGGACGCACCTCTGGTGTACCGGTTGTCGCGCCAGCGGCACGCGCCGGGTAGCCATGTGCGGTCGTGATAAGCGCTGAAAGCATCTAAGCGCGAAGCACGCCCCAAGATGAGGCCACCCACCGGGTCAACCGGGTAAGGCCCCAGGTAGACGACCTGGTGGATAGGCCGGAGGTGGAAGCGCGGCAACGCGTGGAGCCTACCGGTACTAATCGGCCGAGGGCTTGAAGGGATCTCCCCTTCGGGGGCAGCTGAAAGGAGCTTGGCCTTCGGCTCTCGCGTGCGGAAGGTTTCCCACGCTGGAAGCAGTCGCGGTTCTGTCAAGGCGGAGTCCGTTGAGGCTGCCTGCTTCCGGCGTCGGTCCGAGTTTCCCGGTGGCAATGCCGGAGGGGCCACACCCGTTCCCATCCCGAACACGGAAGTTAAGCCCTCCAGGGCCGATGGTACTGCGCTGGCGACGGCGCGGGAGAGTAGGTCGCTGCCGGGAGTGTCTTGAGGGGGAGAGGCGGAAGGCCTCTCCCCCTCTCGTTTACTCCCAAGACCAGTCCCGGTACTGCTGTCGGAGCCTGGCCTTCTGGAACTTGCCCGCGGAGGTCTTGGGGATGTCCGACACGAACACGAAGGCGTCGGGCAGCCACCACTTGGCGAAGCGCGGGGCGAGAAAGGCCCGGAGCTCCTCCGGGGTGGCGTGGTGGCCCTCCCGCAGGACCACCACCGCCAGGGGCCGTTCGCCCCACCGAGGGTGGGGGACCGCCACCACCGCCGCCTCCTTCACCGCCGGGTGGCCCATGAGGGCGTTCTCCAGGTCCACGGAGCTGATCCACTCGCCGCCCGACTTGATGAGGTCCTTGGTGCGGTCCACGATCTTCACGTACCCCTCGCGGTCGATGGTCACCACGTCGCCCGTCCGGAACCACCCGTCGGGGGTCCACCGGTCCGGCTCCTCCGCCCCGTAGTAGGACCCCGCCACCCACGGGCCCCGCACCTGGAGCTCCCCCATGGACTGGCCGTCCCAGGGGACTTCCCCGTGATCGGAGACCGCGCGGATCTCCACCAGGGGTGCGGGAAGCCCCTGCTTTGCGCGGTACGCGTACCGCCCGTCTTCGGGCAGGTCCTCCACGGACTTCTTGAGCCGGCTAACCGTCCCGAGGGGGCTCATCTCCGTCATCCCCCACGCGTGCAGGACGTGGATCCCCAGCTGGTCGTACGCCCGGATCATGGCCTCCGGCGCCGCAGACCCGCCCACCACCATGGTCCGCAGCCGTAGCTTCCACCTCTCGGGCTCCCGGCGCAGGGCGTCCAGGACCCCCAGCCACACCGTGGGCACGCCCGCGGTCACCGTCACCTCCTCGGAGGCGAACAGCTCTAGGAGGCTTGTGGGGTCGAGGTGGGGTCCGGGGAACACCTGCTTGCACCCGAGGAGCGTGGCCGCGAACGGGATGCCCCACGCGTTCACGTGGAACATGGGCACCACGGGGCACACCACGTCCCGCTGGCTGAGTCCCAAGGCGTCCGGGAGGGCCGCGGCCAGGGTGTGCAGCACCAGGGAGCGGTGGCAGTACACGACCCCCTTGGGCCGGCCCGTGGTCCCGGAGGTGTAGCACATGCCCACGGGAGCCTCCTCGTCCAGGGCCGGGTAGTCCCACGCGCCCGTGGCGGTGGACAGGAGGTCCTCGTAGCTTTCGTAGCCCTCGGGCAACGTGGTCCCCTGCCAGGGGACCAGGAAGACGCGCTCGAACGGGACCTGGGAGCGGACCTGGTCCACCAGGGGCAGCAGGACGTCGTCCGCGATGAGGAACCGGTCCTGGGCGTGCCGGGCGATGTACGCCAGGTCGGAGGGGTGGAGGCGCAGGT
The DNA here is from genome assembly GCA_964437095.1 of uncultured bacterium. GTDB lineage: Bacteria > Sysuimicrobiota > Sysuimicrobiia > Sysuimicrobiales > Sysuimicrobiaceae > Tepidifontimicrobium. The sequence goes on from CAYTFH010000003.1 coordinate 6,573, forward strand.
TGAGGGTGTGGAGGACACCGCCGGCGCACGGGATACCGAAGTAGGCTTCCAGGTGCGCGGAGTGGTTCCACATGAGGGTGGCCACCCGATCCTGCGGCCTCAGGCCCGCCCGCTGCAGGGCTTCCGCCAACAGCCGGGCCCTCCGGTAGAACTGCGCGTACGTGTACCGGTGTACGGAACGGTCGGGAAGGCGGGACACGATCTCCACGTTCCCGAACAGCTTCGCGGCCCGTTCCAGGAAGTGTGGGAGGGTTAAGGGGACCCGCATCATGGTGTGCGGGAAGCCAACCTCGCTCTGCACGCCGCTCACCCCCTCTTACCGGCGCTCCCTTCGCCGCATCGGGGTTGGAACCCTGCGGCAAGCTCCGCTCGGGGTCGGGGGCTGGCTAGCGTCGGCCCGCCAGCTGCTCCAGGAGCCTGCCCAGGGCCTCCAGCTCCCGCTGGAAGCCCGCCAGGTCGCCCTGGCGCAGGAGGGCCTGGGCCCTGCGGAAGCGCTGGAGGGCCTGCTCCGCCAGGGTGTCCCGGCCCGCCTCGGGCTGGGAGGGGGCGGGCGGGGCCGCGCCCACGGCCTGGGCCAGGGCCTCCTCCAGGGTGGCGGCCATGGCCACCCGCGGTCCGTGGGCCACCACCACCCGGCGGAGCTCGGGGAGCTGGCTGCGCTCCGCCTGGAGGAAGATGGGTTTCACGTACAGCAGGCTGCCCTCCACGGGCACCACCAGCAGGTTGCCCCGGATCACCCGCGATCCCTGCTGGTTCCACAGGGTCAGCTGCTGGCTGATGACGGGGTCCTGGTTGATGCGGGACTCCACCTGCATGGGCCCGAACACGACCCGGTCCTTGGGGAAGGTGAACACCCACAGCTCGCCCAGGTGCGGCGGGTCGTTGCGGGCAGCGAGCCACGCCACCATGTTGTCCCGCCGCTGCGGCGTCATGGGGAGGATGAGGACGAACTCCGGCTGAGGAGGGGTGGCGCCGGGGAGGCGCAGGGTCACGTAGTACGGCTCCACGGGCTGCGGCTGGTCCGCGAAGATCTCCTGGGCCACGGTCCACGCGTCCTCACGGTTGTAGAACACCTGGGGGTCGTGCATGTGGTACGTGGAGTACACCTGCGCCTGGACCTCGAACAGGTCCACGGGGTACCGCAGGTGCGCCCGCAGGGATGGTTCCAGCTCCTCCAGGGGCCGGAACAGCCCGGGGAAGATGCGGCCGAACACCCGCACCACGGGGTCGGAGGGGTCCGCCACGTAGAACCGTACGGTGCCGTGGTAGGCGTCCACCACCACCTTCACCGCGTTGCGGATGTAGTTGAAGGAGCCCACGGGCTGGGTGTACGGGTAGCGGGAGCTGGTGGTGTACGCGTCCACGATCCAGAACAGCCGGCCCTGGGAGACCACCGCGTAGGGATCCCGGTCGTACCGCAGGAAGGGCGCCAGCCGGCGCACGCGCTCGGGGACGGCGCGGGCGAACAGGATGCGGCTTTCGGGGGTGATGTCCGTGGACAGGAAGATCCGCGCGTCCCCGAACCGCGTGGCGAAGGCCAGCCGGCGCAGGAAGCCGCCTAGGGGGATCCCCGCCCGGCCCTGGTACCGGGTGGTCACGTTCTCGTCGCCCCGGGGGTAGTCGAACTCGGCCACCCGGGTGCGGACGATGACGTAGTTCCGGGTGAGTTCCCCGAAGTACACCTCGGGACGGTCCAGGCGCAGCTCGGGGAACTCCCACCGGGGCGGGATGTCCCGCAGCCACAGCTCCGGAAGGCCCTCCTCCGAGACCCGGTGCACGGGTACCGCCACCACCCCGTACCCGTGGGTGTACACCAGGTGCTCGTTCACCCACGTGCGGGCCTGGGGCGGGAGGCGGGTGGTGTCCAGCTCCCGGACGGCCAGCATGAGCTGCTGCTGCCGGCCCCGCACGGTGTAGCGGTCGATGTCCACGTCCGCGAAGGTGTAGTACGCCCGGAGGCTCTGCAGCTGGCGGAAGGTCTCCAGCAGGGGCCGGTAGTCCCACAGCCGCACGTTGTCCAGGGTGTCCCGGTGGGCCTGGAGCGCTGCGGGGTCCAGGGAGTCCCGTGGGGCGAAGGGGACCGCGCGCGCCCGGTCCAAGCCGTACGCCCGCAGGGTGGCCTCCACGTGCGTGCGGAGGAAGGGCGCTTCCCGGGTGAGCTCCGCGGGCGCCACCACCAGTTGCTGGACCAGGGAGGGCACCAGGCCCACGCCCACGAACCACGCCAGCACCATGCCCGCCAACACACCCGCGGCGAACCGCAGGGTCCGCAGCCGCACGTTCAAGAACAGCAGGGCCGCGCCCACCACCGCGAGGCCCGCCAGCAGGCGAAGGGCGGGCAGCCGCGCGTACTGGTCCGCATACGTCATCCCGAACACCAGGCCCCGCTGGGACGTGAGCAACTCGTACGCGTCCAGCTGGAACCCCGCCGCCCGCACCAACAGGAGCAAGCCGGCCAGCAGGGAGAGGTGGGCCCGGGCTTGCAGCGGCAGCGCCAGCAGGCCCCTCAAGCTGGGGCGTGCGGTGGCCGCGGCGAGGTACACCAGCAGGCTGGCCCCACCCGCGACCAGGAGCCATCCCCACAGCAGGCGCTGCAGGAACCTCCAGAAGGGCAGCCGGAACAGGTAGAAGGACACGTCCAGGCCGAACACCGGGTCCCGTTGCCCCGCGGGCAGGGCGTGCACGAACTGCTGGAAGGTCACCCACTGGCCGGTGCTAACCAGCCCCGCCAGGATCGCCACTGCCCCACACCCCACCCCCAGCCACCGACGCAGTCCCGGCTGGGGGATGTAGCGGGTGCCGTCCAGCCGCAGCTCGATGCGGGCGGGCGGGGGTAGGGTGCGGACGGCGGCCCGGAGGTTGAAGTACAGCACCGCCCACACCACCAAGGCCACGAAGGCGAAAAGCCCGGCCCGGGACAGCACGGGGACCCAGAACACCCGGGGGTAACCCAGCTCCACGAACCACAGCCAGTCCGTGTACCACCGGGCCGCGGTGGGCCACACCACTAGGAGCACGGCCAACAGCGCCAGAAGCACCACGCGCCAACCCACCGGCTACCTCACCTCCGCCTGCCACCCGCCGTCCTGGTACCGGTACCGACGGGCTGCGCCCGACCCGGGGTCGAACCCGTGAGCGGCCTGCAGCCGCCAGCCACCCCGCGCGTAGGCGGCCACCACCACCGAGGCACCGTGGGGCAGGCCCGCCTGCCGGAGGCCGTCCGCGAGGTCCCACAACTCCCGCAGGGCGGTCCCCACCTCCGCGGGGTCGGAGGGGACGAACCGGCCGCGCACCATGACGCCGGCCACGTCGTACCGGAACTGGAACTCGGGGCCGGGCTTGGTGCAGGCACGGAACAGCTCGCAGAGGGCCTGTCGCGCGGGCCTTGCGGCGTCAGAGCGCAGCAGGTCCAGGGTGGAGTGCAGCTGGGCCGTGTCCCGGAAGGACCCCAGGCTCAGCAGCACGGAGGCGGGGGCGTGTGGGTCCTGCCGCAGGAACCGCATGGTCTGGGCGGGGAAGAGGGCTCTCCACGCTTCCCGGGCCGCCCGGACCACTTCCCCGGGGAAGGCGGTCTCGTCGTAGCCCAGCACCACGCTCGCGGACTGGTGGAAACGGCGCACGTCCCGATGATACCCCGCGCGGGGAGGTGCCCGCAGGGCGTGGTAAGCTAGGTGTGTCCAGAACGGTTTCGGGGTGGACGGATGGCCACGCGTGAGGAGATCGTGGAGGTGCTGAAGACCTGCTACGACCCGGAGATCCCCGTCAACATCTGGGACCTGGGGCTGATCTACGACATCCACCAGGAAGACGGGCGGGTGAAGATCCAGATGACCCTCACCGCCATGGGTTGCCCCATCGGCCCGGTGCTGGCGGAGGAGATCCGGTGGAAGGTAGGCCAGCTGCCCGGGGTGGACGAGGTGGACGTGGAGATCGTGTTCTCGCCCCCGTGGACCCCCGAGCACCTGACCGAGGAGGGGCGGCTGGCTCTGCAGAGCATGGGCTATCCCGTATAGAGCTCCTGCGGGCATGGCCAAGCGCCAGCAACCCAGGGAAGCGCGGAAGACCCAGGAGGGGCTCTCCGACCGTCTGTGGCCGTGGGCCTTCGGCGCCGTGGTGGTGGTGGGGGTGGCGGTGGTGGGCTACGCCATCCGGTCGCGCCCTCCCTACCCGCGGGCCGGAGCTCACTGGCACGCACCTTTCTCCGTGGAGGTGTGCGGCCGGGCCCTCGCCTTTCCTCCCAGCCCGGGCAACACCCACACCCACGGCGACGGCGTGATCCACGTGCACCCGGAAACCGATGAGGAGGGCCGTCGGGCCACCCTGGCCACCTTCTTCCAGTCCATCGGGGTCACCCTCACCTCGGACTCCTTGACCCTGCCCGACGGCAAACGGTACCGGAACAGGGACCGGTGCGGGGGCCAGCCCGGGAGGCTGCGGGTCTGGGTGAACGACCGGGAGATGTCCGTGGAGGAGTTCCTCCGCTACTACCCGCAGAACGGGGACCGGGTCCGGGTGAGGTTCCAGTAAGACTGAGCCTCAGGCGGAAGCCATGCGGTGGAACAAAGCCTCCAGCCGAGGGCTCAAGCGCACAGGGTAGCTTCCGTCCCGCAGGCTCTTGAGCGGCTCCGGCAGCGCCCGCAGCCGGCTCCCGGCTCGGGCTCTGGCCTCGGACAGGCCCTCCCGGACGGACCGCACGCCGCCCACCATGACCTCTACGAGTAAGGGCTCGGCTCCAGGCGGGCCGGGCTCGTCCGCCAGGGCGATCACGTCCTCGTGCAGCGTGCCGTCCCGCCAGACCCGCCATACCTGCTTGCGGCCGGGCAGGGTCACCTTGCCCGTGCTGCGCTTGATCCGGTAGCCGCTGGCGTCCTCCACCAGCTTGTAGACTCCTCCCAGGGCCGGCGCGTCGTAGGACGTCCCCATCTCGGTGCCCACCCCGAAGCTGTCGATGGGGGCTTGCGCCTGGACCAGCTCCGCGATCCGGTACTCGTTCAGATCCCCGCTGGCCAGGATCTGCACCTCGGGGTGGCCGGCCTCGTCCAGGATGCGGCGGACCTGGCGGCTCAGCTCCAGCAGGTCTCCGCTGTCGATGCGCACCGCCCGCAAGCGGTGGCCCGCGGCCCGGAGCTCGTCCGCCACCTGGGCGGCCAACCGAGCGCCTTCCAGGGTGTCGTAGGTGTCGATGAGGAGGATGCACTGGTCCGGGAAGTGCCGGGCGTACGCCCGGAAGGCCTCCAGCTCGCTGTCGAAGGACATGACGTAGGAGTGGGCCATGGTGCCGTAGACGGGGATGCCGTACAGCATGCCCGCCAGCACGTTGGAGGTCCCCGCGCAGCCCGCCAGGTAGCTGCTGCGCGCCACTTTCAGGGCCGCATCCAGCCCGTGGTCCCTCCGGGGGCTGAAGTCCACCACGGGCCGGCCGTTCGCGGCCAGCACCACCCGGGCGGCCTTGGTGGCCACCATCACCTGGAAGTTCACCTGGTTCAGGAGGAAGGTCTCCACGATCTGAGCCTCGATGCGGGGCGCGGTGACCTGGAGGACGGGCTCGGACGGGAAGAACACCTCCCCCTCGGGCAGGGCCCGGACGTCCCCGGTGAAGCGGAAGCGCCGGAGGTAGTCCAGGAACTCCTGGTCGAACAGGCCCAGGCTCCTCAGGTAGTCCACCGCTTCAGGGCTGAAGTGCAGGCCCTCCAGGTAGTCCAGGACCGTCTCCAACCCCGCGCTGAGGAGGAAGGTGCGGTTGGGGGGCAGGGCCCGGACGAATAGGTCGAAGGTGGCCGGCTCGTTCTTCCCCTCCCGGAAATAGCACTGGGCCATGGTGAGCTCGTACAGGTCCACCATGAGACCCACCGTGTCCGGGGTGACGAACTCTCGACTCGCCCGCGCCATGCCGCCCTCCTCCTCGAACGTCCGGGAAGAATGGTACCCTGGGGGCGGCGGGCGTGCACCCTTGCTCTCCCGCCGGACGGCCGGTAGACTACGGTTCGGCGGGAGCGGGGGCGTGGTGTAGCCAGGTTAACACACCGGCCTGTCACGCCGGAGATCGCGGGTTCAAATCCCGTCGCTCCCGCCAGAAGGGCCTGGGTAGCTCAGGTGGTAGAGCAGGGGACTGAAAATCCCCGTGTCGGGGGTTCGACTCCCTCCCCAGGCACCACGGCGGCCCGGCGGCTTCCCGAGGCCGGGACTCCCAAGGGGCGTGGCGGGGGCGTTGAGGGTGGTGCGTGGTCGCGCGGCCGGGGACTGAGCAGCGCGGTGGCCCGACTCTTGAAGGTGCAGGAGCTCCGCCCGAACCTCTTCGTGCTCTCGGAACGAGAGGCCCGGTCTTCCCGGGAGAGGGCTTCGAACGGTGGCTTCGCCCGGCTCACCATGGAGAGGAAGCCAGGTGCCCCCAAAAGTCCCCGTGGCGGTCGGGGTCGAAGGGGAGGTACGGCGTGAGGCGGTGGGCGAGGCCTGCGTACCGGGCCTGGAGGGCTTCGGGGAGGCCCGACGGGTCGGACACCACGGCGAAGGTGTGCACCATCTCGTCCGTGACCAGCCTCGGCATGGCCTCCCACTGGCCGCTGGCCGCGAGCTGGGAAAGCCTGCGGGCCACCTCCTCCCACCCGTGCAGGGCCATCACCGCACGGTAGGAAGGGGTGGACGCGTAGAAGGCGACCTGGGAGCGCACGAACTCCACTTGCTGCTCCGTGGTGGCCACGAAGCAGTTCACCGACACCGCCACCTCGGAGGGCGGCCGCCCCGCCCGCGCGGCGCCGGCCTCCAGGGCGGGGAGGGCCACCCGACGGAGGTAGTCCGCGCTGTGCAGGGGGTGGACGTGGAACCCCTGGGCCACCTCACCCGCGAGGCGGGCCAGGCCGGTGTTCACGCCGGCCAGGTAGATGGGGATCTGCGGGTGATCGATGGGCCCTGGGTTGAAGAAGGGCGACATCAAACTGAGTCGGTAGTACCGGCCCTCGAAGCGCAGGGGCTCGCCCGTTTGCCAGCAGCGCCAGAAAGCCCGGATGGCCTGCACCTGCTCCCTGAGCTTGCCCGCCACGGAGTCCGGCCACGGCATCCCGAAGCGCCGCTCCACGTGCGCCTTGACCTGGGTGCCGAGACCCAGGATGAATCGGCCGCGGCTTGTCTGCGCCAGGTCCCAGGCGGTGTACGCCAACGTCGCGGGGCTGCGGGCGAAGGCGATGGCCACCGCGGTCCCGAAGGCCAGGCGCTGGGTGTGCTCGAACACCAGAGGCCCCGGCAGGAAGGGGTCGTGCTGGGTCTCCGTGCTCCACAGACACCCCACGCCCAGCTCCTCCGCGGCCCGGGCCAGCCGGGGCACGTCCTGGAGGGAGCAGTTGGGCAAGGCGGCGTCCAAGATCACGGGGTGGATTTCGTCCCGGGGGTAGAATCTCCCTGCCTGCGCTAAACTCGGAGGCGTGGCGAGCGGGCGCGACCGACGGGTACTGGTGCTGGCGTCCACCTCTCCCCAGCGCCGCGCCATCCTGGCGCAGATGGGAGTCCCCTTCGAAGTGGTGCCGCCCCCGTACGAGGAGGACGACGGCTCCACCGGCGATCCCGTGGGCATGGTGCGGGCCCACGCACGGGGCAAGGCGCGTTCCGTTCTGCCCGCCGCCTCGGGCAACCCGGTCCTGGGGGTGGACACCACGGTGTTCCTGGACGGGCGCACGTGGGGCAAGCCCTCCACGGCCGCAGAAGCCGCGGCCATGCTGTGGGCGCTGTCGGGGCGGACCCACGAGGTGGTGTCCGGGTTGTGCTTGGTGACGGAGGAGTGGGAGGAGCTCCACCACGAGGTCACGCGGGTGCGCTTCCGCAGGATCCAGGAGCGGGAGGTGGAGGCGTACGTGCGCAGCGGCGAGTGGCGGGGCCGCGCGGGCGGGTACGCCATCCAGGGGCGGGCCTGCGCCTTCGTGGAGGCGGTGGAGGGTGACTTCTGGAACGTGGTGGGCCTCCCGGCCTCCCTGCTGGCGGAGGTGCTGCTGCGCCGCGTGCCGGAGCTTTACCCGGGGGAGGGGGGAGCGTGAAGCGGGTGGTGGTGTTCGACGCCTACGGGACCCTGTTCGACGTGGAGGGACTGGTGCAGCGGGCGGAGGGCCTGGGGTTGGCCCGGGCCGCGGACCTGGTCCGCCTGTGGCGGTCCAAGCAGCTGGAGTACACGTGGCTGCGGACCCTCCTGGGCCGCTACGAAGACTTCTGGGCGGTGACCGGCGCGTCCCTGGAGTACGCGTGGGAGGCCCTGGGGATGGCCCTGACTCCGGAGGCCCGGGAGGCGTTGTTGCGCGGGTTCCTCGAGCCTCCGGCCTTCCCGGACGCCGTCCCAGCCCTCGCCCACCTCGCGTCGCGAGGGGCGAGGCGTGTTCTCCAACGGCACCCGTGCCATCCTCGGAGCCGCGGCGCGGACCAGCGGGCTCGCCGCGTACCTGGACGGGATCGCCAGCGTAGACCACGAGGCAAAGGTGTACAAGCCGGACCCCGCGGCCTACGCCCCCGCCTGCGGGACCCTCGGGATCGAGGCCCAACAAGCCCTGTTCGTCTCCGCCAACGGGTTCGACGTGGTGGGAGCGGGGAACTTCGGGTTCGCCACGGCCTGGGTCAACCGGAAGGGGCCGGCCCCGGACCGGCTCGGGGTGGCGGCGGGGCTCGTGGTCCGGGACTTCCCGGAGGTGGCCGCAGCTCTGGTTTGAATTCCCATTCAGGACGCGTATAATAATACACATGCCGGTCCGGGTGAGTGTTCTCGGCGCTTCCGGATACACGGGGGGAGAGCTGGTGCGGCTGCTGGCCAGCCACCCCCACGTGCAGCTCGTGCACCTCACCGCCTCGCAGCATGAAGGCCGCCCCGTGGGTGCGGTGTTGCCCAACCTCAGGGGCGTGCTGGCCCACACCCTCGAGCCCGCGGACGCGGCCCGCATCGGGCGGGACTCCGACCTGGCGTTCGTGGCCCTCCCGCACGGGACGGCGGTAAAGGTGGTGCCCGACCTCCTGGAGGCGGGCGCCCGGGTGGTGGACCTGGGTGCGGACTTCCGGCTGAAGGACCCGGCTGCGTACGCCCGGTGGTACAAGCAGGAGCACACGGCGCCGGAGCTCCTGGCGGAGGCGGTGTACGGGCTGACGGAGCTGTACCGGTCGAAGGTGCGCACCGCCCGCCTGGTGGCCAACCCGGGCTGCTACCCCACCGCCGCGCTTTTGGCCATCTATCCCCTGGCGCGGGCGGGCGTGGTCGCGGGCCCGGTGGTGGTGGACGCCAAGTCGGGGGTTTCGGGGGCCGGCCGCAGCCCGTCCCTGGGCACCCACTTCGGAGAGGTGAACGAGAACGTCAAGCCGTACAACGTGGGCACCCACCGCCACCAGCCGGAGATGGAGCAGATCCTGGTGGACCTGGGGGTTTCGGTCCCGGTGCTGTTCGCCCCCCACCTCGTCCCCATGACCCGGGGCATCCTGGCCACGTGCTACGTACCCCTGGCCCGCGACCTGCCCACGGAGGGCGCCCTGGCCCTGTACCGGGAGGCGTACGGCGGTGAAGCCTTCGTCCGCGTGCTGGAGGACGAGCTGCCGCAGACCAAGGCCACGTACGGGTCCAACTTCTGTGACGTCACGGTGCGGGTGGACGGGGATCGGAGGCTGGCGGTGGCGGTGGCTGCCCTGGACAACCTGGGGAAAGGGGCTGCGGGCCAGGCAATCCAGAACCTCAACGTGATGTTCGGACTGCCCGAGACCGAGGGCCTGTGGGCTCCCGCGGTTTTCCCCTGACGGTTCAGAGGTGCTGGGTGGTGACCGAGCCGAGGTCGTGGGAGCGGACGTCCGGCGGGGTGACGGCTCCGCAGGGCTTCCTGGCGGCGGGGGTCCACTGCGGGATCAAGCAGCGAAAGCCCGACTTGGCCCTGGTGGTTTCCGAGTGTGACGCCGCGGTGGCCGGGCTGTTCACCACCAACCGGGTGAAGGCCGCCCCGGTGCTTTGGTGTAAGGAGGTGGTGCGCCGTGGGGTGGCGCGGGCGGTGGTGGTCAACAGCGGCAACGCCAACGCCTGCACCGGGGAGCGCGGCCTGCGGGACGCCCGGGAGATGGCGGAGCGCACCGGGCAGGCCCTGGGGATCCCGCCCGAACGGGTGCTGGTGGCCTCCACGGGTGTGATCGGCGTGCCCCTGCCCATGGACGCGGTCCGCCGCGGGATCCCCCTGGCGGTGCGGGCGTTGTCCCGGTTAGGGGAACAGGCCGCGGAGGCCATCCTCACCACCGACGCTTTCCCCAAGACCTCCGCGGTGACCACCACCGTGGGTGGCGTTCCGGTGACCGTGGGCGGGATGGCGAAGGGCGCGGGCATGATCCACCCCAAGCTGGCCACCACCCTGTGCTTTTTGACCACGGACGCCGCGGTCCCCGCCCCGGTCCTGCAGCGCGCCTTGGAGCGGGCCGTGCGGGCGTCCTTCAACCGCATCACCGTGGACGGCGACACCAGCACCAACGACACCGTGCTCGTCCTGGCCAACGGGCGGGCGGGTGGACCTCCGGTGGAGGGCGGGGAGGACCTGGAACGGTTCACCGAGGCGTTGACGGCGGTGGCGCAGGACCTGGCCCGCATGGTGGTGCGGGACGGGGAGGGCGCGCAGCGGCTGGTGGAGGTGGTGGTGGAGGGCGCCGCGGACGACCGGGACGCGGAGCGAGCCGCCTTCGCCATCGCCAACTCCCTCCTGGTGAAGACCATGCTGCACGGCGGGGAGCCCAACTGGGGTCGGGTGGTGGCCGCGGTGGGTTACTCCGGGGCGGAGGTGGACGAGGGACGCCTGAGCGTGTGGTTCGGGGACGTGCAGGTGGTCCGGGACGGAGTGGGGGTGGAGGGAGTGTTCGACCGGGCGGCACAGGCCCTCCGCAGGCCCGAGGTCCTGGTCCGGGTGGACCTGGGCCTGGGGCAGGGCCGCGCCCAGGTGTGGACGTGCGACCTGGGCGAGGAGTACGTGCGCATCAACGGCACCTACATCACGTGAGGCGCAGGCCGCGGGGAGCGTTGAGGATCTTGGCCACACCCCCCCAGAACCTGGGCCGTTCTCTGGCGGAAGCGCTGCGGTACGTGGCCGCGTGGAAGGGCCGGACCGTGGTGGTGAAGTTCGGCGGGAGTGTGCTGGACGGCCCTTCCCTGGGGACTTTGCCGCAGGACCTGGTGCTGCTGCAGCAGGCGGGGGTCCGGCCCGTGCTGGTGCACGGGGGCGGACCGGAGATCACCCGTCTGCTGGACCGGCTCGGGAAGACCACGCGGTTCGTCAACGGCCTCCGGGTCACGGACGAGGACACCATGGAGGTCGTGGAGATGGTCCTGGCGGGGCGGGTGAACAAGCACCTGGTGACCCTCATCCAACGGGCCGGCGGCCGGGCGGTGGGGCTTTCGGGCAAGGACGCGGCCCTGCTGCGGGCCCGCAAGCACGCCCCCGGCGTAGACCTGGGGCTGGTGGGCGAGGTGTCCCACGTGGACCCCACCGTGGTGCAGGTCCTCCTGGAGGCGGGCTACCTTCCCGTGGTGGCCTCCGTGGGGTTCGGGCCCGACGGGGTGAGCTACAACCTCAACGCGGACAGCGCCGCCGCGGCCCTGGCGGTGGCCCTGCGGGCGGACAAGCTCATCGTCCTCACGGACGTGGAGGGCATCTACCGGGAGACGGGCCAGGGCCGGGAGCTGCTGTCGGAACTCACCCCCGAGGCGGCCCGCACCCTCATCACGGAGGGCGTGGTGTCCCGCGGCATGATCCCCAAGGTGGAGGCGTGTCTGGCGGCCCTGGAGGGCGGGGTCCGCAGCGCCCACATCATCGGCGCAGAAGTGCCCCACGGGCTGCTGGTGGAGCTGTTCACGGACACCGGCATCGGCACCATGATCCGCAAGCGAGAGGCGGAGGGATGATGGACACCCAGACCGTGGTGGAGTGGTCGCAGCGCTACCTGTTCCAGAACTACCGCCGGGCACCCGTGGCCTTCGCCCGGGGACAAGGCACCCGCCTGTGGGACCTGGACGGGAAGGAGTACCTGGACTTCGTGGCGGGCATCGCGGTGGCCAGCCTGGGCCATGCCCACCCCCGGTGGGTGCGGGCCCTGTCGGAGCAGCTGGGCCGGTACGTGCACGTGTCCAACCTGTACCACATCCCCGAACAGGCCCGGGCCGCCAAGCTGCTGGCGGAGCGATCGGGCCTGGCGCGGGTGTTCTTCTGCAACAGCGGGGCGGAGGCCAACGAGGCGGCCATCAAGCTGGTCCGGAAGTGGGGCAAGCTCCACAAGGGTGCCCAGGCGTACGAGGTGGTGGTGGCCCACAACTCCTTCCACGGGCGCACCCTGGCCACCGTGGCCGCCACGGGCAACCCCCGCTACCACCAGGGGTTCGAGCCGCTGCCCGAGGGCTTCCGGTTCGTCCCCTACAACGACCTCGCGGCGGCCGAGGAGGCAGTAGGGCCCAGGACGTGTGCGGTGCTCATGGAACCCGTGCAGGGCGAGGGTGGGGTGTTCCCTGCGGAACCCGAGTACCTGCGCGGCCTGCAGGACCTGTGCCGCAGGCGCAAGGCGCTGCTCGTGCTGGACGAGGTCCAGACGGGCGTGGGCCGGACCGGGGCGTGGTTCGCCTTCCAGCGCTACGGGGTGCAGCCGGACGTGGTCACCCTGGCCAAGGGACTGGGCGGCGGGGTCCCCGTGGGGGCCGTCCTGGCCACGGAGGAAGCGGCCCAGGTGCTGGGTCCCGGGGACCACGGTTCCACCTTCGGCGGCAACGCCCTGAGCGCCGCGGCGGTGTGTGCGGTGCTGGAGATCATGGAGGAAGACGGGTTGGTGGACCACGCGGCCCGCATGGGCGAACGGCTGGTGGGCCGGCTGCGGGAGCTGGCCGCGCGCCAGCCCGCGGTCCGGGAGGTGCGAGGGGTGGGGCTGTTGGTGGCCGTGGACTTGACCGTGGACGCCTCCGCGGTGGCGGACGCCTGCCGGCAGCGGGGACTCCTGGTGAACGCGGTGCGCCCCAACACCGTGCGGCTGTGTCCGCCCCTGGTGGTGTCCGCGGAAGACGTGGACCGGGCGGTGGACGTCCTGGCGCAGGCCCTGGATGCGGTGCGGGAGTCGGCCCCGGAGGGGAGGTGAGGGAGATGGCTTCGGTGCGGAAGGTGGCCCTGGCGTACTCGGGAGGGCTGGACACCTCCGTGATGGTCCCTTGGCTGCGGGAGCGGTACGGGTGCGAGGTGGTGGCGGTGGTGGCGGACGTGGGGCAGCTGGAGGACTTCGAGGCCATCCGCCAGAAGGCCCTGGCCAGCGGTGCCAGCAGCTGCTACGTGGTGGACGTGAAGGAGCCCTTCGCCCGGGACTACATCTTTCCGGCCCTGCGGGCGGGCGCGGTGTACGAGAGCCGTTACCTGCTGGGGACAGCCCTGGCGCGGCCGTTGATCGCCAAGGTGCAGGTGGAGGTGGCCCTGCGGACGGGCTGCGACGCCGTGGCCCACGGGTGCACGGGCAAGGGCAACGACCAGGTGCGCTTCGAGCTGGCCTACCAGGCCCTGGCCCCGCACCTGAAGGTCATCGCCCCGTGGCGGGAGTGGGAGCTCCGGAGCCGCGAGGACGAGATCGCCTACGCCCGGCGCCACGGGATCCCCGTGAGCGCCACCCCCGAGAAGCCCTACAGCATCGACCAGAACCTCTGGCACACCTCGTACGAGGGCGGCATCCTGGAGGACCCCGGCACCATGCCGCCTCCGGACATGTTCCAGCTCACCGTGGACCCCGCGGACGCCCCGGACGTGCCCCAGTACGTGGAGATCGGATTCGAGGCGGGCTTCCCCGTGTCGTTGGACGGCGTCCGCATGTCCCCGGCCGCCCTGGTGGAGTCCCTGAACGGGATCGCGGGCGCTCACGGCGTGGGGCGGGTGGACGTGGTGGAGAACCGGCTGGTGGGGATGAAGAGCCGGGGGGTGTACGAGACCCCCGCGGGCACCGTGCTCTTGACCGCCCTCAGGGACCTGGAGGCCTTGACCCTGGACCGGGACACCCTGCACTTCAAGGAGCTGCTGGCGCCGCGGTACGCGGAGCTGGTGTACTACGGGCAGTGGTACTCTCCCCTGCGGGCGGCCCTGGACGGGTTCTTCGAGGTTTCCCACCGGTGGGTGACGGGGACCGTAACCGTGAGACTCTTCAAAGGCTCGTGCCTCGCGGTGGCGCGCTCGTCCCCCTACTCCCTGTACCGGCATGACCTGGCCACCTTCGGGGAAGGAGGCGGCTACGACCAGAGACACGCGGAGGGGTTCATCCACCTGTTCGGCCTGCCCACCCGGGTGTTCGTGGGGGTGCACCCGGAGGTCCGGGACCTGAAGGTGGAAGAGCACGTGGGCGGCTAGGCGCATGTCCGGAAAACCCTCGCGGTGGAGGAGACCGGGGTCCCCGAGAATCGCGGCCGCGATCTTCGGGGTCGTCTAGGGGGCTGCCGCACCTCAGGACGGCGGCGTGGGCCCATGCAGCAGGAGCGCAAGCCGGGGAAGCTCTGGGGCGGCCGGTTCAAGGCCGAGCTGGACCCGGTGCTGCACCAGTTCACCGCGTCCTTCCCCTTCGACCGGCGCCTGGTCCGCCACGACCTGGTGGGGAGCTTGGCGCACGCCCGCATGCTGGCGGAGGTGGGGATCCTGAGCCGGGAAGAGGCCCACGCCGTTCTCTCCGGGCTCGCGGGCATGCTGGAAGACGTGGAGGCAGGGCGGCTCGCCGTGGAGGGCCCCGAGGAGGACGTGCACACGTGGATCGAGCGGGTCCTCGCGGAGCGGGTGGGCGAGCCCGCCAGGCGGCTGCACACCGCCCGGAGCCGGAACGACCAGGTGTCCACCGCCCTGCGGCTGTACGTGCGGGAACGGCTCAAGGAGCTGGTGGAGCGGGTGGCGGCTCTGCAGGAGGTGTGGGTGCAGCAGGCATCCGCCCACACCCACGCGTGGATGCCGGGCTACACCCACCTGCAGCGGGCGCAGCCCGTGAGCCTGGCTCACCACCTGCTCGCCCACTTCTGGGCCCTGAACGCGGACGCGCGCCGGCTTCAAGCTGCCCACCACCAGGCCGGGGTTTCGGTCCTCGGGGCCGGCGCTCTCGCGGGCAGTCCCCACCCCATCCGGCCGGACCGCACCGCCCGCTGGCTGGGGTTCTCCACGGTGTTCCCCAACAGCCTGTACGCGGTGGCCGACCGGGACTACGTCCTGGAAGCCGCCTTCACCGCGGCCCTGGTGCTGCTGCACCTGTCCCGGTGGGCGGAGGAGGTGGTGCTGTGGAGCTCCGCGGAGTTCGCCTTCGCGGAGCTGGAGGACGCGGTGGCCAAGGGCTCCAGCCTCATGCCCCAAAAGAAAAACCCGGAGGTCGCGGAGCTGGTGCGGGCCAAGGCCGGCCGGGGCGTGGCGGCAGTGGCGGGCTTGCTGGCCGCCTTCAAGGGACTACCCCTCGCCTACAACAGCGACCTGCAGGAGGACAAGCAGATGCTCTTCGACGTGTTGGACAACGCCGCGGCGTGCCTGGAAGCGGCGCGGGTGCTGGCCGGCGGGATCCGGTACCGGCCCGACCGCATGCGGGAAGCCCTGGAGTCCGGGCACCTCACCGCCACGGACCTGGCAGACTACCTGGTGGGGCGGGGCGTGCCCTTCCGGACCGCCCACGAGCAGGTGGGCCGGGCGGTGCAGGAGGCGGAGGCGAGGGGCTGCGAGCTGTGGCAGCTTCCCCTGGACGTGCTGCAGTCGGCCTGCCCGGACGCTGGGCCGGACGTGTACGAGGTCCTGCGGCCCGAACACGCCGTGCGGGCCAGGAACTCCCACGGGGGGCCCGCTCCCGAGCGGGTGGCGGAGCAGCTGGAGGCCGCCCGTGGGGAGCTGGAGACCACCCGGGCGTGGCTGTCTGCGGCCAGTCCGCCGCCGGTGTACGTGGCGTACCGCGAGGGACGGTTGCTCGAGGGTCTATGAGCCGGGCGCAGAGGGAGCGTCTGATCCTCGAGATCGTGTCCAGCCAACCCGTGCACACCCAACAACAGCTGGTGCAGGCCCTCCGTCAGCGGGGGTTGGGCGTGACCCAGGCCACCGTGTCCCGGGACGTGAAGCGCCTGGGCCTGGTGAAGATCCCCGACCGCGAGGGACGCTACCGGTACGCACCCCCGCAACAGGCCCAACAGGCCGCCCCGCCCGGCGCCCGGGCCAAGCTGCTGGCCGCCTTCCGGGAGTTCGTCACGGGCGTGGACTGGGGGGAGGGGATGGTGCTGGTGAAGACCCTGGCGGGCCGTGCCCACGCGGTGGCCGCGGCCATCGACGAGAGCCGGATGTCGGAGGTCGCAGGAACCGTGGCGGGGGACGACACCATCCTGGTGGTGGTGCGCAGGGCGGAGGACCGCGCCGCGGTCGTGCGGGCTCTGAGGGAGCTGCTAGAATAGCGGGGCGACGGAGGGGAGGGTGCGGATCCCAGACCGCTGGCGGCCCGTGGCGATCCTCGGCGCCCTGGCGGTGCTCCTGACCGCGGTGGGCTGGATCCCGCGACCAACGGCCCCCGTGGACCTGCGGCCAGGGGTGGTCAGCCTGCAGGACGTGGTGGCTCCCCACACCGTGGAGTTCGTGGACCACGAGCGCACGGAGGCCCTGCGGGACGAGGTGGCCCGCTCGGTGCCGCCCGTCTACCGCCCGGTCCCCGACGCTCTGGACCAGGCCGAGCGTCAGGCCAGAGCTCTGGTGGAGTCCGTCCTGGCCGTCCGCGCCCAACGGGACCTGTCCTCTTCACGCCGCAGGCAGGCCCTACAGCGCCTCGGGCTGGAAGGAGAGGTTCTCCACACGGCGGCCTCCCTGGAGGTCAAACAGCTCACCGCCTCCCGGGAGGTGGCGGTCTCGGCGCTGTACCGACTCATGGCCCGGCCCCTGCGGGCGGAGGACCTGGACGCCGCCCGCAGGCAGGTGGAGCCCGTCCTGCTGGAAAAGGGCCTGCCGCGGGCTGCCCTCCCCTTCGCCGCGTGGGTGGTGGACCGATCGTTGCGGCCCAACCTGGTGGTGGACGAGCTGCAGACCCGGCGCGCCAGGGAAGCCGCCCGCGCCGGGGTGGAGCCCGTGCGGGTGCGGGTGCTGAAGGACGAGGTGGTGGTGCGGCGGGGGGAGGTGGTGACCCCCGAGCACATGCGCAAGCTGCAGGCCCTGGGGCTTGCCTCCAGCCCCTGGCAGTGGGAGAAGCTCGTGGGCGTGGCGGTGCTGGTGGCGGTGCTGGTGGCCCTACTCGGTGCGTACCTGGCGCGCTTCCAGCCCGAGGTTTGGGCGAACCCGAAGCTGGTGGGGCTGGCGAGCCTGCTGGTCTTGCTGGGCGCTGCGGGCACCCGGTTGGTGGCCGCTACGGTGCACCCCTTCCTCTTGCCCACGGCGTGGGCGGTCATGCTGACCGCCGTCCTGCTGAACCCCCGTCTCGCGGCGTTCGCCGCGGGAGTCCTGGCGGTGCTGGCGGGAACCCTGGGGTCCGCGGACTTGAGGATGGCGGCGGTGGCGTACACGGGGGGCCTGGTGGCGGTGTTCAGCGTGCGCAGGATCCACCGCCGCACGGACCTGGCGTACGCGGGCCTGCTGGTGGGCCTTGCCAGCGCAGCCACCGCTCTGGCCACGGACCTGGTGGTGGGTACACCGGTGCGGGAGGGCTTGCTGAACGCGGGGGTCGGGGTGGCGGGCGGGCTGGTGAGCGGCGTCCTCGCCACGGGGCTGTTGCCCTACCTCGAGGAGCTGTTCGGCCTGGTGACCCCCATCAAGCTGTTGGAGCTCAGCAACCCCAGCCACCCGCTCCTGAGGAGGCTCCAGCTGGAAGCGCCGGGGACCTACCACCACACGTTGATGGTGGCGAACCTGGCGGAGGCGGCGGCGGAGGCGGTGGGCGCAGACCCGCTCCTGGCGCGCGTGGGCACCTACTACCACGACGTGGGCAAGCTGCGGCGGCCAGGCTTTTTCGTGGAGAACCAGGTGGGCGGCCAGAACCCCCACGACCGCATGGCGCCCAGCCTGAGCGCTCTGGCCGTGGCCGCCCACGTGCGGGACGGGCTGGAGCTGGCCCGTCAGTACAGGCTGCCCAAGGTGATCGCGGACTTCATCCCCCAGCACCATGGGACGTGCCTGATGGCGTACTTCTACCACCGGGCGGTGGAGCAGCAGCAGGGTCCCGTGGACCCAGAGGCGTTCCGCTACGAGGGTCCCAAGCCCCAGACCCGGGAGGCGGCCATCGTCATGCTGGCGGACGGGGTAGAGGCCGCCGCCCGGTCCATCCAGAACCCGACCCCGGAGCGCATCCGGGAGCTGGTGCGGCGCATCGTGCACGAGCGGATGGAGGACGGGCAGCTGGATGAGTGCGACCTCACCTTCCGCGACCTGGAGCGCATCAGCCAGGCCTTCACCTGGTTGTTGGTGTCCATGTTCCACCCCCGGCTGGAGTACCCGGAGGTCAGCCTTGAAGCGCACCGCCGCCGGCAGCGCGGTCTCGGTGCGTTGCCTGTACCGGGCCGGCGACCGCGCGTCGGCCCGTAGGCTGGCGGACGCCGCGCGCCGGGCGGTGCGCCTGGTCCTGCGGGGGGCCACTCCGGAGGTCGGGGAGGTGACCGTGGTCCTGGCGGACGACCCGTTGGTGCGGGAGCTGAACCGCACGTACCGCGGCCATGACCGGACCACGGACGTGCTGGCCTTCCCCCAGGACGGGCCCGCCCGCGTGCTGGGGGACGTGGTGATCTCGGTTCCCCAAGCAGCCTGCCAGGCCCGCAGGGCTGGTCATTCCCTCCGACACGAGATCGCGCTGTTGGCCATCCACGGGACGCTGCACCTGTTGGGCTACGAGGACGAGACCCCCGCAGGTCGCAGGCTCATGGGGAAGGTCCAGGCGGAGCTGCTCCGGCGGTGGGCGCGCGGAGGTCGCACGGGGTGAACCGTACCCTGCAGGAGGCCTTCCGGGCGGCGGCCTGCGGCCTGAAGCACGCCCTCGCCACCCAACGCAACGTGCGGATCCAGTGCGCCTTGGCCGCCGGGGTCCTGGCTGCGGGTGTTGCCCTGGATCTGCCCGGTGCCGAGCTGGCGCTGCTGGTCCTGGCCTGCGGGCTGGTGGTGGGGTTGGAGGTGGTGAACACGGGCGTGGAGGCTCTGGTGGACCACTTGTGGCCTCACCGGTCGGAGGCGGCCCGCGTGGTGAAGGACACCGCGGCCGCGGCGGTGGTGGTGGCGGCCGCGGCCGCGGCGGCGGTGGGCGCCCTGGTCCTGGGGCCGGCGCTTTTGGGCCGGCTCGGGCTCCCTGCGGGTTGGGTCCGCCCCGTGGTGGGTGGCGTGGGCTTGCTGACCGCGCTGGTGGGTGCCGCCTGGCGGAGACGGGCGAAACCTGTAGCGTCGGTTGAGGCGGGCCCTCGGGGGGTGGTAGAATCACCGCCGCGGGGCCGCTAGGGCTCCTACCCACCCGCGGGTGGGGTTCGGGAGGAAGTTCCAAGTGGAGGACTCGGGCAGTAGCCTGGGACGGTACCTGCTGTTCGCCGTCCTGGCCGGGTTCGCTGCCTTCTTTTCCCTCGCGGAAGTGGCGCTGCCGAGGGCCAACCGGCAGCGCCTGCGCCAGCTTTCGGAGCAGGGCCACCGGGCGGCGCGGGTAGCCCTGCGCCTTCTGGAGGCTCCCGCCCGCCTGGTGAGCAGCCTGCGGGCAGGTCACGTCCTCAGCAGCGTGGCCGCGGCGGCGGTGCTGGCGTGGGAGATGGGGGCGAGGTGGGGAGGCTGGGGGGTGGTGTTGGCGCTGGCCGTGGCGGGGACCGTGTTGCTGGCCGGCGAGGCCCTGCCGCGGTCCCTGGCGGCGCGGGCGCCCGACCGCGCGGCTCTTTGGTGCGCCCTGCCCGCTCGCGCGTGCAGCTGGCTGCTGGCACCCGTGGTGGCGTTCTCCGGCTTGATCGCTCGCGTGCTGGGCTGGCCGGTGGGTCTGCGGGTCCGGTGGGACGCGCCCCTGGCGCACGAGGAAGACTTCGGGTGGCTGGCCCGCATGGGGGAGGCCAACGGCGAGCTGGAGGAAGGCGAGCGGGAGATGATCCACTCCATCTTCGAGTTCGGGGAGACCCTGGTCCGGGAGATCATGGTCCCGCGGGTGGATGTGGTGGCGGTGCGCCACGACGCGCGGCTGCCGGAGATCGTGGACCTGGTGCTGGAGGAGGGCCACTCCCGCATCCCCGTGTACAAGGACACCATCGACCACGTGGTGGGTGTGGTGTACGTGAAGGACCTGTTCCGGTACCTGCGGGACGGGCAGGTCCACGTGACCGCGGGGGAGGTGGCGCGGCCGGCCTACTACGTCCCCGAGACCAAGAAGGTGGACGAGCTGTTCCAGGAGATGCGGCAGAAGAAGGTCCACCTGGCCATCGTGGTGGACGAGTACGGCGGGACCGCGGGCCTGGTCACCATCGAGGACGTCCTCGAGGAGATCGTGGGGGAGATCCGGGACGAGTACGACGTGGAGGAGCGGGAGCCCCTCGTCATGCTGGACGAACGCACCGCCCTGGTGGATGCCCGCATGCACCTGGAGGAGGTTAACGAGCGGCTGGGCCTGGACCTGCCCGTGGGCGAGGTGGACACCCTGGGCGGGTTCGTGTACAGCCGCATGGGACACGTACCCGAAAAGGGGGAGCAGATCACCTACGACGGCGTGGTGATCCGGGTGGAGGAGCTGGAGGGGCAGCGCATTGCCCGCCTGCGGGTGGAGAAGCTGAGCCCGCAGGACGCCGAACCCGCGCCGCGCCCGTGAAGGACCTGGACCGGAAGACCGTACGGGAGCTGGTGGCCGCGGCCCGCCGGGCTCGGCGCAACAGCTACGCGCCGTACTCCCGCTTCCGGGTCGGGGCCGCGGTCCTGGACGATCAAGGCCGGATCCACGCGGGCTGCAACGTGGAGTGCGGGTCGTACGGGTTGTCCCACTGCGCGGAGCGGGTGGCCATCCACAAGGCCGTATCCGAGGGCGCCCGGCGGGTGGTGGCGGTGGCGGTGGCGGGCCCGGACGCACGGGAGCTGACCCCCTGCGGAGCGTGCCGCCAGGTCATGGAGGAGTTCGGGACTCAGTACGTGGTGCTGACCCGGGGGGGCCGAACCCGGGTGTACGCGTTTCGGGACCTGCTGCCCAGGGCCTTCCACAGCCCGCGAGCGCGTCGGTAGCCTTGGGCCACCGGTCGGGCTTCGTCGCCCTGTTCGGGCCGCCCAACAGCGGCAAGTCCACGTTGCTGAACGCCTTGGTGGGGGCCAAGGTGGCCATCACGTCCCCGGTCCCCCAGACCACCCGCACCCCCCTCCGGGGCATCCTGACCTTGCCCGAGGCGCAGGTGGTGTTCGTGGACACCCCCGGGCTGCACCGGCCCCGGCACAAGCTGGGGGAACACATGGTGCGGGGTGCCCACAAGGTCCTGGAGGACGTGGACCTGGCCTTGCTGGTGCTGGACGCTTCCCGCAGCCCGGGAGAGGAGTCGGAGGAAGCGGCCCGGGCGGCCCAGCAGGTCCGGGTCCCCGTGCTGGTGGCGCTGAACAAGCTGGACGTGGCCACGGAAGACAGCCTCCAGACCTGGCGGGGGTGGCTGGAGGGGCGGTTGGCCGCCGAGGCGGTGCTCACCATCAGCGCCCTGCGGGGCGAAGGGCTGGACCGGCTGGTGGACGAGCTGGTGCGCAGGCTCCCGGAAGGCCCGCCCTACTTCTCCCCGGAGGACCTCACGGACCAGCCCCTGCAGGCGCTGGTGCGGGAGATCATCCGGGAGAAGGCCATGGAGCTCACCCGGGAGGAGGTGCCGCACGCGGTGGCGGTGGAGCTGGAGGAGTTCCGCAAGCGCGAGGACCGGGACCTCACGTACATCCGGGCCACGTTGCACGTGGAACGCCCTTCCCAGAAGAAGATCCTGGTGGGCTCCGGCGGCCGGGTGATCCGGGAGATCGGTCGGCGGGCCAGGCCGGAGATCGAGGCGTGGGTGGGTGAGCCCGTGTACCTGGACCTGTGGGTCAAGGTGACGCAGGACTGGCGTCGGAAGGACGGGTTCCTGCGCCGGCTGTACCCACAGGGCTAACGACCCTCAGTACGCGCTCCACCGCGCCTTCCGCAGCTCCCACAGATCTTCGTTGGCCTTCAGGGCGCAGTACAGCCACACGAACGGCAAAAGCAGCCCCCCGCTCAGCAGCACCACCGCCACCAGGGCGCAGAAGTGGGCCCAAAGGCCCCGCCAAAGGTACCAGAAAGGCCCCAGCAGGGCCGCGGCCCAGTTCCACGACAGCCGGGGGGGCGGGTTGTGGTCCGCCACGTCCGCGGCCAGGTCCGGGCGGGGTACGGGCGCCTCCCCCGACAGCTCCCGGTCAACTTCCTCCAAGGCCTGCCGCCACGCGGGCGCGGCCAGCTTCCAGGCCACGTACAGGGCCGTGCCCATCACCACCAACGCCAGCAACACTCCCACTGCAGCCGCCATCCTTGCCTCCCGAGCCCACGGTCCGCCCACCATTGTGCACCAGCCGCGGGCCTGGGTCCAGGCCGGAGCCACAGAGGTATAATCGCGGCGTGGTCCGGGTGCGCCGGGTGTACGAGCCTCCCGAGCCCCAAGACGGGTTGCGGGTGTTGGTGGACCGGCTGTGGCCCCGGGGGCTTCGAAAGGAAGCCGCCCGGGTGGACCTGTGGGCGCGGGACCTGGCGCCCAGCGACGCGCTCAGGCGGTGGTTCGGCCACGACCCTGCGCGGTGGGAAGAGTTCCGGAGGCGGTACCGGGAAGAGCTGCGCCGGCCGGAGGTCCAGGGGGCGTTGGACGACCTGGCGGAGCGCGCCCGGCAGGGGACGGTGACCCTGCTGTTCGCAGCCCGGGACCCGCACCGCAACAACGCGGTGGTGCTGGCGGAGGTGCTGCGGGGGCGGCTGGGAGGGAAGGGGTCGCCTTGACCGTGGGCGGGAGCGAACCTAGAATCGCAGGTGGCTGGGCGGGTGCCCGAGCGGACAAAGGGGGCTGACTGTAGATCAGCTGGCGGAACGCCTTCGGAGGTTCGAATCCTTCCCCGCCCACCACGCCTCTCGGAAGGCCTCTTCCGGCCGGGCGGGAGTAGCTCAATGGTAGAGCCCCAGCCTTCCAAGCTGGTGGTGCGGGTTCGATTCCCGTCTCCCGCTCCAACTCGGGCGCCCGGCAGGGTCCGCGCGGAGTCGTGGTCGGGGGGATCGCATGCGGCCTCGGGCGCTTTGGGCTTGTCTGCTGCTGGGCCTAGCCTGGGCTGTGCTGGCGGCCCAACAGGCCCCCGCGGATGAGGCTCTCCTGCGACGCGCGGTGTCCAGCTTCTTCCAGGACGCCCGGGTCCTGCGGGTGGACGCGGTACCGGATTTGTACGAGGGCGGCTACGCGCGGGTGAGCGTGTACGCCGCCCGGGCCACCCTCACCGGCGGGTTCCGCGTGGACGAGGCGTGGGTCAGGCTGGTGGGGGCCAGCTTCAACCCCCAGGCGTTGCGGCGGGGACAGTTCCAGCTGGACGGCGTCCGGGACACGGCCCTGCACATGCGGGTGAGCTTTCGGAGCCTGGAACAGTACTTCTCCCAACTCACCCCCGGCCAGCAGGTGCAGCTGTGGAGCGAGCGCGGCGCCGTCTACGGCCGGGGCAGAGTCCCCCTGTGGGGGGTTCCCCTGCCGGTGGAGCTCAAGGGGACCTTCGCGGTGGATGGCGGCCCGGAGCTGTACTTCCACGTGCAGCGCCTCAGGGTCAACGGTTTCCCCGTCCCCGAGGCGGTGGTGAGGGAGCTGGAGCGGCACTTCAACCCCGTGCTGACCCAGAAGGACTGGCCCGTGCGGTTCAAGTTGAGGTCGGTGCGGGTCAACGACGAGGACGTGGTGGTCAGCAGCCAGCCGGACGGGGTCTGCCGGTTCTGTACCGACGTGCCCTCCACCGGGGGCCCCTAGGCCCCCTGTGGTAACGTAGGGTCGGTTCGCCTGCGGAAGGCGGAACGTAAAGTTCGCCAGGAGAAGGAGAGGAATGGCGCACATCTTGGACGGTCGCGCTTTGGCCGCGCGGATCCGCGAAGACGTTCGCCGGGAGGTGGAGTCCTTCGTCTCCCGGCACGGGTGCAGCCCGACCCTGGCGGCCATCCTGGTGGGCGACGACCCTGCGTCTGCCCTGTACGTGCGGAATAAGGCCCGCGCGGCGGGCGAGGTGGGCATCCGTTCCGAGACCTTCCACCTGCCCGCCAGCACCTCTGAGGACGAACTCCTGAGCCTGGTCGACCAACTCAACCAGCGGGAGGACGTGCACGGGATCCTGCCCCAGCTGCCGCTGCCGGAACACCTGGACCCCGAGGCGGTGTTCGAACGCCTGGACCCCCGCAAGGACGTGGACGGGCTCAGCCCGTACAACGCGGGACGCCTCGCCCTGGGGAGGCCGCACCTGGTCCCGTGTACTCCCCTGGGGATCGTGGAGCTGGTGCGGTCCGCCGGCGTGCCCTTGAGGGGCGCGCGGGCGGTGGTGGTGGGGCGCAGCAACCTGGTGGGCAAGCCTACTGCTCTGCTGCTGCTGGCGGAGCACGCCACGGTGACCCTGTGCCACTCCCGCACCCTGGACCTGGCTTCCCACACCCGGGAAGCGGACGTGCTGGTGGCCGCGGTGGGCAGGCCGCGCCTGGTCACCGCGGACATGGTCAAACCCGGAGCGGTGGTGGTGGACGTGGGGATCACCCGGGAAGGGAGCAAGGTGGTGGGCGACGTGGACTACGAGGCGGTGCGGGAGGTGGCGGGCTGGATCACCCCGGTCCCGGGCGGAGTGGGCCCCATGACGGTGGCCATGCTCCTGCGGAACACGGTGCGGGCGGCGCGCCTGCAGCTGGAGGGCGGCCGGTGAGCGGGCCGTGGACGTACCCCCAGGCCCTCGCGTGGCTGGAGGGGCTGCTCAACTACGAGCAGTCCGCAGTCCCCTACGCGCAGATCAAGCTGCAGCGGATCCGGGCCCTGCTGCGGCGTCTGGGCGATCCTCAGGACCGGCTGCGGACCGTGCTGGTGGCCGGGACCAAGGGCAAGGGGTCCACTGCGGCCATGCTGGTGTGCATCCTGCACGCCCACGGGCAGCGGGTGGGGTTCTACTCCAAGCCTCACCTGTGGGACTACCGGGAGCGCATCCGCATCGGCGACGAACTCGTCCCGCCGGAGCGCCTGGCGCGCTTGGTACAGGAGGTGGCACCCGCGGTGGAGGTGGGAGCCTCCGACCCCTGGGGCAGGCCCACGTACTTCGAAGTCTCCGTGGCCGTGGCCCTGCGGTACTTCGTGGAAGAGGGCGTGGACCGGGCGGTGCTGGAGGTGGGCATCGGAGGGCGGCTGGACGCCACCAACGCCTGCGACCCCGAGCTGTCCGTAATCACCCCGGTGTCCTACGACCACACGGACGTGTTGGGCCGTACCCTGCGGGAGATCGCGCAGGAGAAGGCGGGGATCATCCGGCCGGGCCGACCGGTGGTGTCCGCGCCCCAGCACCCGGACGCGGAGGGGGTGCTTGAGGAGGCGTGTCGGGAGCTGGGAGCTTTCCGCGTGCGGGTGGGCTCGGACGTGCGCTACCGGGTGCAAGCCAGCGACCTGGAAGGCGTGCGGCTTTCGGTGCAGACCGAAGCGGGCAGCTACCCGGACCTTCGGGTGCCCCTGCTGGGCCGCCACCAGGCCACCAACGCGGCGGTGGCGGTGGCCGCGGCGGAGGGGTGGCTTCAGGGGGACGGCCACCGCCTGGAGCCGGAGGCGGTGCGGGAGGGCCTGGCCGCGGTGCGGTGGCCCGCGCGGCAGGAGATCGTGGGAGAGCGGCCGTGGGTGGTGGTGGACGTGGCCCACAACCCCGCCTCCATGCGGGCTCTGCGGCAGACCGTGGAAGAGCTGTTCGGGGGCCGGCGGGTGGTCCTGGTCCTGGGGATGGTGCGCGGCCACGAGGTGGAGTCCACGGTCCGGGAGATCCTACCCGCGGCGGACCACGTGGTGGTGACCACGGCTCACCACGTGCGGGCGGTGCCCGCGGGGGAGCTGGCGGAGGTGGTGCGGGCCACGCACCCGCGGGTGGAGGTGGTGGACGACTGCGAGGGTTCGGTGGCCGAGGCCCTGGACCGGTGCGGGGTGGAGGACGTTTTGGTGGTGGCGGGGTCGTTCTTCGTGGCAGGCCCCGCGCGCCGCTGGCTGGTGGCGCGCGGGTGCGCGGCGCCAGTATCTTAGAACCGTCGCGCCATGTCTCGGCCCGGGGCATTCCCGGGCCCACGTGGGCTGTTTCGGGCCCGGAATCCCGGTGCGGGAGGCGGTCCCGTGTGGGTGGACGTCCTCGTGGAACGCATCTGTCAGGAGCGCGCCGCGCCGTACGTGGTCAACGACGCGTGGACGCCCTCGGGCCCGGCCCACGTGGGTTCCCTGCGGGGCGTGATTTTGCACGACGCGGTGGCCAAGGGCCTGCGGGAGCGGGGCTTGCCCGTGGAGTTCCTGTACGGGTTCGACGACTTCGACCCCATGGACGGAGTCCCTCCGTCGGTGCCCGCGGACGCCTACGCACAGCACCTGGGGCGTCCCCTCTGTGATGTCCCCTGGCACGGGGGTGACTACGCCAGCTTCGCCCACCGGTTTTCCGCGGAGTTCGAGGACGTCTTCCGGGCCGTGGGCTGCGAACCCCGCACGTACCGGACCAGCGACCTGTACCGCGGGGGAGCTTTGGACCTCGCCCTGCGGTTGGCCCTGGACCGCGCCCAGGAGATCGTGGCCATCGAGCGGGAGATCACGGGCAGCCGGCGGGCGGAGCGCCACCCCGTGCAGGTGTTGTGCGAGGCGTGCGGCCGGATCGGCACCACCGTGGTGTTGGGCTGGGACGGTCAGGAGGTGGAGTACGAGTGCCGGCCCGACAAGGTGACGTGGGCTCGCGGCTGCGGCCACCGGGGCCGCCGCTCCCCCTTCCGCGGCGGGGCCAAGCTCACGTACCGCACGGAGTGGGCGGCCAAGTGGGCTCTGTTCAGGGTCAAGGTGGAGGGCGCGGGAAAGGACCACATGACCCGGGGCGGAAGCCACGACACCGCCTCCGTGGTGGCCCGACGCATCTTCGGCGTGGACGTACCCTTCCCCATCCCCTACGAGTTCTTCCTGGTGGGCGGGAAGAAGATGGCCAGCAGCCGCGGGGGAGTGTCCGCGCGGGAGTTGCTGGAGGTCCTCCGGCCGGAGCTGGTGCGGTTCCTGGTGGTGCGGTCGTACTACAGGACCGCCATCGACTTCGACCCCTCGGGCGAGACCATCCCACGCCTGTACGACGAGTACGACCGGGCCGCGGCGGCGTACTTCGGAGAGCTCCCCGCCCGAACCCCGGGGGAGGAACAGGACGTGCGGGACCTGGCCCGCACCTTCCACTACGCGTGGCTGAAGCCCACCGCGCCGCAGCCCTTCGTGCGGCCGCGGTTCTCCAAGGTGGCCTTTTGGGTGCAGATGCCGCACGTGCGGGTGGAGGACCTGGTGGAGCGGGAGAAGGGCGGACCTCTCACGGAAGCGGACCGCGAGGAGCTGGCGGCGCGCACGGAGGACGCCCGGCGGTGGCTGGCCCGGTGGGCACCTCCCCACTACCACGTGGCCGTGCGGCGGGAGCTGCCTCCCGAGGCCGCGCGCCTGACGCCGTCGCAGCGGGACCTGCTGGCCCGGCTGGCCCGGTGGGCGGAAACTGGCCCGTGGGAGGCGGAGGCGTTGCAGGCTGCGGTGCACGCCCTGAAGTCGGAGATAGGGCTATCGGCCAAGGAGGCCTTCGGGGCCGTGTACCTGGCGTTCCTGGGCAAGGATAGCGGCCCGCAGGCAGGCGCGCTGCTGGCCGCCCTGGACCGCGCCTTCGTGGTCCAGCGCCTCTGGCAAGCTTCCGGCCAGGAGGTGGGCTCCCGTGCTCCGTAGGGTGCGGGGCAGGCGGGGGCCGTGCGTGGTCCTGTGCACCGCGCGGGTAGAGCCCCACCACGTCCAGGCCATCCGGGCGTGCGGACCCGAGGTGGAGGTCCGGGTGGTGCGTCGGGACGAGGCGGGCCCCCACCTGCCGGACGCGGAGGTGCTGCTGAGCTGGATGGTCCCGGACGGATGGGTGGAGCAGGCCCGCCGGCTGCGCTGGGTGCACGTCACCTCCGCGGGCGTGGACCACCTGCTGGGCGGGGCCCTGTGGCGGTCCGAGGTGGTGATCACCAACAGCCGGGGCGTGCACGCCACGCCCCTGGCGGAGCACGTGCTGGGCTGGCTGCTGATGTTCGCCCGGAACCTGCACGTGCACCTCCACCACCAGCGCCAACGGCGCTGGCAGCGGGAAGAAGGCGGCCAACTGAGCGGGAGCACCGTGGGCATTCTGGGCCTGGGGTCGGTAGGCCAGGAAGTGGCCAGGCTGTGTAAAGCCTGTGGGGCCCGGGTGGTGGGGATGCGCCGTCGGCCGGAGCCCGTGGCGTACGTGGACCGGGTGGTGGGCCCGGAAGGCCTGCGGGAGGTGCTGGAGGAGTCGGACTACGTGGTCCTAGCCCTGCCCCTGGTCCCGTCCACCCGGGGTCTGGTGGGCCGAGAGCAACTGGCGTGGATGAAGCCGGACGCGGTGCTGGTCAACGTGGGCCGCGGGGGCTTGGTGGACGAGGGTGCCCTGGTGGAGGCGCTGCGGGCTGGTCGGCTGCGGGGCGCGGCCCTGGACACCTTCGCCTGCGAACCCTTGCCCCCGGAAAGCCCCCTGTGGGAGCTGCCCAACGTCCTGATGAGCCCTCACGTGGCGGGCAGCTTCCGGGGGTACATGGATCGGGTGGTGGCCGTGTTCTGCGACAACCTGACCCGGTATCTCGCGGGCGAGCCCCTGCGAAACGTGGTAGATAGGGAAGCAGGATACTGAGCGGGAGGGGCCCGAGGTGAAGACGTACCCGGTGGAGCGCATCCGGAACGTGGCGGTGGTGGGGCACGGGGGCGTGGGCAAGACCAGCCTGGTGGAAGCCCTGCTGTTCTGTGCGGGGGCGGTGGACCGGCTGGGCCGGGTGGACGACGGGACGGCCACCACGGACTTCGACCCGGAGGAGGTGCGCCGGAAGATCACCATCTACGCGGCCACCGCGCCCCTGGAGTGGAGGGACCACAAGGTCAACGTGGTGGACACCCCGGGGTACCCGGACTTCGTGGGGGAGGCGTACGGGGCGTTGCGGGTGGCGGACGCGGCGCTGTTCGTGGTGGACGCCCTCAGCGGGGTCCAGGTGCAAACGGAGAAGCTGTGGAAGGTGGCGGACCAGCAAGGGCTGCCCCGGTTCGTGTTCGTCAACCGGCTGGACCGGGAGAACGCGCAGTTCGCCCGCGCGGTGGAGGGACTCCAGGCCAGGTTCGGCGCCCACGTGGTGCCCCTCCAGGTGCCCCTCGGGACGGACGGCGCGGTGCACGGGGTGGTGGACTTGGTGTCCATGCGGGCCTTCCGCTACGAGGACGGACGGCCCAAGGAGGTGGAACTGCCGGAGGAGGTGCGGGAGGAAGCCCAGCGGTGGCGGGAAAAGCTGGTGGAGCAGGCCGCGGAGTCCAGCGACGACCTGTTGGAGCGGTACCTGGAGTCGGGGGAGCTGTCCGAAGAAGAGCTCCGGGGCGGCCTGCGGACAGGGGTGGCGTCCGGACGGGTGGTGCCCGTGCTGTGCGGGGTGGCCGTCCAGGCCCTGGGCGCCCGGGAGCTGCTGGACGCCCTGGTGGAACTGGGCCCCAGCCCCGCGGACCGGCCGCCCGAGACGTCTGCGGAGGGGGAGTCCCTCCGCCCCGACCCCTCAGGCCCCCTGGCGGCCTTGGTGTTCAAGACCACCGCGGACCCGTACGTGGGCCGGCTGTCGTACTTCCGGGTGTACTCGGGGACGCTGCGGTCCGACTCCCAGGTGTACAACGCCACCAAGGAGCGCACCGAGCGGGTGGGGCAGCTGTACCTCCTGCGGGGCAAGCAGCAGGTCCCCGTGGCGGAGGTGACCGCGGGCGACCTGGGGGCGGTGGCCAAGCTCAGCGAAACTCAGACCAACGATACCCTGTGCAGCAAGGACCACCCGGTGCGGCTGCGGCCCGTGGAGTTCCCCAAGCCCGCCATCGCCATGACGGTGGAGCCCAAGAGCAAGCAGGACGAGGACAAGCTGGGCCAGGCCCTGGCGCGGCTGGCGGAGGAGGACCCCACCCTGCACGTGCAGCACGACCCCGAGTCCAAGAAGACCATCCTGTCGGGGCTCGGAGAGTCCCACCTGGAGATCGTGGCGGACCGGCTGCGGAGGAAGTTCCACGTGGACGTGCAGCTGGGCCAGCCCCACGTGCCGTACCGGGAGACCGTCCGGAAGAAGGCCACCGCGGAAGGGCGCTACGTGAAGCAGACGGGCGGCCGAGGGCAGTACGGGGTGTGCACCATCGAGATCGAGCCCCTGCCGCGCGGGGCGGGGTACGAGTTCGTGGACAGGATCTTCGGGGGTGCCATCCCGCAGCAGTTCCGGCCCTCCGTGGACAAGGGGGTCCGCAAGGCCATGGAGGAGGGGGTGCTGGCGGGCTACCCCGTGGTGGACGTCCGGGTGACCCTGGTGGACGGCAAGACGCACCCCGTGGACTCCTCGGACATCGCCTTCCAGATCGCGGGGTCCCTGGCCTTCAAGAAGGCCGCGGAGCAGGCGGGCGTGGTGCTGCTGGAACCCATCATGAACGTAGCGGTGACGGTCCCCGACGACCTGGTGGGCGACGTCATCGGCGACCTCAACGGCAAGCGGGGCCGGATCCAGGGTATGGAGCCCAATGGGGACGGCACCACCACGGTGCGGGCCCAGGTGCCCATGGCGGAGATGCTGCGCTACGCCAGCGATCTCCGATCCATCACGGGCGGCCGGGGCTCCTTCGAGATGAGCTTCTCCCACTACGAAGAGGTCCCCGCCCACATCGCGCAGAGGGTGGTGGAGGAGGCCGCCCGCCAGCGGCAGGCCGCGGAGGCCCACTGAACGGTCAGGCGGGGTTGCCGTTGGACGGCGCGGGGAGGACGCCCTGCAGGAGGAAGGCGCAGGCCTCCTGCAGCTCCGGGGGAAGGCCCCGCACCGCCTCGTGCACCAGGTTGCGGCAGATGCGGTCGCCGCACACCCGCTGCACGTGGCCCACCATCTCCCGCATCTGAGCTCGGTACTGCTCCAGCCGCCGGAGTACCGTGGCGTGGGAGACCGACACCGCCCCGTCACCGGAGCCGGAGGGCTCGAACAGGGGGATCACGGGCAACCCGTCCAGCAGGCGTTCGGCCGCCAGCGGGCCCGCGGTCTGCTCGAAGCCCGCGATGAGGTGCCAGCTCAGGGCGTAGAAGCTCTTCGCGAGGAGCTGCGAGGCTTCCGCGGGGTGCAGGTGCGTGGTGGGATCCGTCCCGGGGGAGGACACCGCGCTCAGCTCCGCACTCAAACGCTCTTGCTGCCGCGCATCAGACAGCACCTGCCGCAGGGCGTCCACCACCCGGGGGTCGAACTGCCTGCCGGCCTGCCGCTCCAGCTCCCGCAGGGCGTCCTCCCAGGTGGTGCCGCGGCGGTACGGGCGGTCCGCGGTGATGGCCTCGAAGGCGTCCGCCACGGCCACGATCCTCGACAGCAGGGGGATTCGGTCTCCCGCCAGGCCCGCGGGGTAACCCGTGCCGTCGAACCACTCGTGGGCGTGCCGCACCGCTTCCACCACCTCCTCCGGGAGCCCCGCGGCGGCCAGGATCCGCGCGCCGATGAGGGAGTGCTGCTCCACCTCCAGCCGTTCCTCCCGTGAAAGCTCTCCGGGCTTGAGCAGGACCGCGTCCCGGACGCCGATCTTCCCGATGTCGTGCAGCAGGGCCGCCACCTCCAGGGACTCCATCTGGTCGGGGCTCAGGCCCAGGCGCTGGCCCACGGCGCAGGCCACCGCCTGGATCCTGCGGGAGTGGCCGCCCGTGGGGTGGTCTCGGGCGTCCACCGCTTCCGCGAGGCTGAAGATCATGCGGTCCCGGGCGACCCGCAGGGCCCGGTGGGCCTCCGCCCGGTCCAGGGCCGCGCTGGCCTGGCGGGCGAAGGCTCCCAGCAAGGCCAGCAGCTCCGGGGTGAACTCCCGGGGCCGGTGGAAGTTCGCGTACAGCACCGCCCGCAGACTCCGATCCCGGAGGAGGGGCAGGCCCACGAAGGCCCGCACCCCTGCCAGCACCAGCTCGGGCTTCACGGACGGGTCTGCGGCACAGTCCGGCACCGCCAGGGGGGCCAGGGCCCGCAGCAGCCGGCTGGTCACCCCGTGGCTGCGGATGGGAACGTACGGCCGCACCCGCGGAGTAGCGCCCACGCTGGCCCGGAGCTCCAAGGCTCTCTCCCGAGCGTGGTACGCGTACGCCACCGCGGAGTCGGCGCCCAGCACCTCGTGCAGCCCTTCCGCGGCGCGCCGCAGCACGCCGTCGGGGTCCACGGCGTCCGTGACCCACGCGGCCACCTCCAGCAGCCGCAGGGCAAGAGGAACCTGATCCTCGTGTCCGCCCGAATCCGCCATCCAGGGCTGGACCGAGCAAGAAGCGTGCCCGGTCCAGCCCTGGTGCGCCTCAGGCTGCGGGGGTCTGGGCCGCGGCCTGGACCGCCTCGACCTCCAGGCTGAACCGCACCTCCTCCCCCACCAGCAACACCCCGAACTCCAGGACTTGGTTCCAGGTCAGGCCCAGTCCTTTCGGTTGAGCTTCCCCGTGGCACTAGCGGCCGCCCGCCGCATGCCCCACGGGTCGGTGACGGGCTCGGTGGTCTCCACCTTGAAGCGGACCGGCCGGCGGACGCCGCGGATGGTGAGGTCGCCCTCCACCAGGTACCGGTGGGCGCCCAGGGGCTGGATCTGGGTGCTGCGGAAGGTGATGGAGGGGTGGTTCTCCACGTTCAGGAAGTCCCCGGAGCGCAGGTGGGCGTCCCGCTGCGGCTCCCCCGTGTCGATGGTGGCGGCGTCCACGGTGGCCTCCACAAAGACCAGGCGGCCGTCTTCCGTGGCTTTCACGGTGCCCGCCACGCCCTTGAAGCGTCCCTTCGCCGTGGCGATCCCCATGTGGCGGACGGCGAACTCCACCGTGGTGTGGGCAGGGTCGATGGTCCGCTGCGGCACCGCGACACCTCCGCACTAGTATTTGGGAAGTCGCTTCTTTTTAGAAAGCTAAGCCGGAGGCTTGTGATTGTCAAGCATCTGACCCGGTGGAAGAATGGAGGCGGAGGCGGGAGACGTGGACCAGGTCTGCCCGAAGTTTCACCGGGCCATCGAGTTGATCGGCAAGCGGTGGACGGGGGCCATCCTGCGCTCCCTCATGGACGGCCCCCGGCGGTTCTCGGAGCTGCTGGAGGCCGTGCCCGGGCTGCACGACCGGGTGCTGTCGGAGCGGCTTCGGGAACTGGAGGCCGAGGGCTTGGTCCAGCGCAAGGTGTACCCGGAGGTCCCCGTGCGCATCGAGTACGTGCTCACGGAGAAGGGGCGCGACCTGGAACGGGTCATCGCGGAGGTCCAGCGCTGGGCGGACCGGTGGATCCGGGTCCCCGCGGCGCGCTCCCGCCGGTGAGCGGAGTCCGGGTCAGCCTTCCCCCACGTCCAGGCTCACAAGGCCCGCCCGCAGGGCGTACAGCACCGCCCGGTGCGGTTGGGCTGGTCCAGTTTCTGCAGAACGTTCTTCACGTGGGACCGCACCGTTTCCAGGGACACCCCCGTGGGGTCCGCGATCTCCTGGTTGCTGTGGCCCCGGGCCATCAGGCGCAGGGCTTCCAGCTCTCGAGGGGTGAGTGCCGTCCCTTTTCGCAGGGGCCGCGGTCCGCCGGCTCATGAGGCGCACCAGCCTCGTAGAGACCTCGGGCTGCGCGTAGGCCTCGCTCAGCCCGCGCCTTCACCCGCCACACCTCGCGGCCCCCTGGGCCCCTCGGAGCCACTCGGAACTCAAAAGAACTCAAAAACAGTTGGTCTAGGGCGTTCACTGCGCCCGCTCCGCCTCGGACAGCGCCCCGGGCTCCGGCGGCAGCCCGAGAGCGCGGGAATAGGCGCGGACGAGGTCTTCCCTTGAAGCGTTCTGGGTCCACGGGTGTAGCGGCCACGTACCGTCGCATCAGCCGGAGGAGGGTGGCCCGGACCTGCGGGTGGGGGACGTGCAGGATGCGGGCGGCACGGTGGTGGGGAACCGCTGGATGAGATTGCCCACCACTTGCCCTCCCCGAAAAGGAGGAGCCCGTCTGCCGGCGCGCGTTGACAGGGAGAACCCTGACGGCTATGTACGGGACAGGAGGGGCGTGGGCTTGGCGCACCCCGGTGTCCGTGGTCTCCGCGGTCGGGTTCCTGGTGGCCCTCTGGCTCGCCACGTACCTCACCGCGGCCCGGGCGAGGGATCGCGCGGGACTGTGGGCGGCCGCGAGTCTGTTCGCCCTGGCCCTGTACTTCCTGCCCGCGGTCCTGTGCTTTCACGTGCCGGCGGTCCACGCGGGCTTCCTGTGGCGCAGGTTCCTAGGCTGGTTCGTGGTACCGTTCTTCGCCCTCTGGCTGCACGCAACTCTGGCGGTGTCCGCAACGCCGCCGGGACGGTGGAGGCACGCCCTGCTGTACCTGTCCGACGCCGCGGCCGTGGGACTCTCCGCCCTGTGGCTGTTGGGCAACTGGACCTTTGCCAGCACCTCCTTCCAGCCCCTGGAACTGCGGCTTCCCGTGGCGACCTACGCACTCCTGGTCTCGTCCTCTGCAGTTGCCAACTGCCTCGCGTTTCCGTGCGCGGACCGGAGGCTGGCCCGGGCCCTGGCAGGCATTTCGGGAGCGTGGGGGCTGGGGGTGGCCGTCCTGCCGCAG
>CAYTFH010000003.1:41392-124034 GCA_964437095.1 uncultured bacterium
GGCCCTGGCAGGCATTTCGGGAGCGTGGGGGCTGGGGGTGGCCGTCCTGCCGCAGAGGACCTCCTGCTCAGCCTCGCCACGTCCGCGTTCCTGCTGCTCGCCTACGGCACGTCAGCGGTGCTCGCCACGCAGCTGTCCGTGAGCCTGCGGTTCGACCCTGCGGCTCTGACCACCGTGGTGGTCTTGGGCCTGGCGATCGTCACCCACCTCCTGGTGGACGAGATCCGCTCCCTGTGGGACCGTCTGATCCTCCCGGATCTTGCGGAGCTCCGTACCCGCCTGCGCTCGTTTGCCAGCGACCTGACGCGGGACGACCGCGTGGTCCTGGTGGAGCGGACCCTGGCGGACGTCCGGAGGACGTTGCGCGCCCCGGGGGTGTGCCTGCTGGCCTCCCCCGACGCGCCAAGGTTGGGCCTTCCGCACCACGTGGGGGACGCTCCGGGCGAGTGGGTCCAGGACCCGGAAGCCCTCCGGCACCCGGTCTACGCGGGAGAGCGTTTCGCAGGTGAGCTGGTGGCGGGCGCCCGTGCCGGTGGGGTGCCGTACACCGAGGGGGAGCGGGTGTGGTTCTCCCTGGTGGCGGGCCAGGTGTCCGTGCTGCTGTGCCACGAGACGCTGGCGCGGGGGGAGCTGGACCGGCTAGAGGCGACGCTTCGCAGGCTGCGGGAGCTACAGGAGGAGCAGGCCAGGATCCGTGCGACCGCGCGGGCCCTAGCCGCGGGCGGCGGGCCTCTGCGGCCCGAGGATGTGCGGCGCATGCTGCGCGGGGGCGCTTCCCCGGCCCGGCTCTGCGACGTCGTCTTCAGGGGCGGAACCAGTTTGGAGTTCCTCCGCGGGCTGGGCCCCGAACAGGTCGGGTCCCTGCTGCGGGACGCCCTGGAGGCAGCGGTGGAGTCCCTCCGGCCCCCGGGGGAAGCGCCCTCCGTGGACGAACTCCGGGAGAGGCCCCTCCGGAAGAAGCGCAAGACCCGGGTCCCTGCAGGGTGGGCAGAGTACCACATCGCGAGGCTGTTGTTGGCGGGGTACTCCGTGGAGGCCGTCGCAGAGCGCCTGGATCTGTCCGCGCGGCAGGTCTACCACTATCTGGACCGCCTCGCGGTACGGATCGCCCCCGTGTTGGACCGACAGCTCCGGCAAACTTCGCGCTAACTGCAGACAAGTTTCATTGACCCCAGCCGGCGCCGCCCGCAAGGTGGGCCTGTGGGCTCGTCGCGGCGCAGGATCGCGTCCGTCCTCGTCACCGGTGTGCTGGGGATGGCCGGGTTCTTCCTCCCGGTGTGGGGCTTAGACGCGGACGTGCGCGGCTTGGGGACGTTTCGCGAGGGGTATTTGCACCTGCGAATCTCCGGGAGGGG
This sequence comes from uncultured bacterium, assembly GCA_964437095.1. Taxonomy (GTDB): domain Bacteria; phylum Sysuimicrobiota; class Sysuimicrobiia; order Sysuimicrobiales; family Sysuimicrobiaceae; genus Tepidifontimicrobium. The sequence goes on from CAYTFH010000003.1 coordinate 42,748, forward strand.
GGTGACCGGGCAGATCGACTCCTTCAACCGGTTCGGCCGCATGTTCGGCATCCGGCCGCTGCGTCCCCAGGAGTTCGTGGAGCTGCGGCTGTTCGCCCTGGCGGTGGCAGCGGCCGTAGCCGTGAGCGTCCTGTGGGCGGTTCAAGCTCGGCCGTGGCAACGCGCCGTCGCTCTGGTGCTGCTGTGGGGCATGCCGGCCGGGGCCGTGGGCCTGACGCAGCTGAGGCTGGCCTTGATGGCGTACACGAGGGACCCCATGGCCTCGTACTACATGGACGTGAGCTCGCTGCTGCTGCCCGTGTTCGGGGTCAAGAAGATCCTCGGCGCGACCCTGTGCACGAGGCCCGGAGAGGGCTTGTCGCTGTTGCTGGCCGCTGCGGTGTGGTTCACGGTGACCTCGCGAACGTCCATGTGAAGGGGGGATGGACATGTCAGACCGGTTCGTAGACCTGTTGCAGCGAGCCTTGCAGGACGCCAAACAGCGGGGAGAAGCGGGCCCTCCACTGAGCGGCGCGCAGGTGGAGGTGCTGTGGTGGACCGCCCGTGAGTACATGGGCCGCCGGGACTTCCTGCGGCTGCTGGCCCTGGGCGGTGCCGCGGCGGTCCTGGGGGCCATCGCGGAGGCCCGGCGGGCCGACTGGGTGGCGTATGCCGCTCCCGCAGGCCCGGAGCGGCGGCTGGGCCCTCTGCCGACCCGTCTTCCCGAGCCCCGAACGGAGGACAACCCGTACGTGAAGGACTTGAGCGCCCTGTGGCGGCTGGACCCGCTGAACTACGCGCTACGGTACGAGAACCTCAGATACGGGGACATTAACGTCCCTACGCGCTTCTACTACCTCCGTACCCATAACGCGGCGGCCATCGTCGACCATACGAAGTGGCGCCTTGTGGTGGAGGGTCCGGGGGTGACCCGGCGCCTGGAGCTTACCTTCGACGACATCCTCCGGCTCCCGTCCGTGAACCAGAACGCCTACAACGAGTGCTCGGGGAACGGGCGGTCGTTCTTCCGGGACGTCATGGGCAGGCCCGCGGAAGGCCTCCAGTGGCGGTGGGGGAGTATTGGCCAGGCCAACTGGGACGGGGTCCCGCTGCGGGAGGTCCTGGAACGGGCGGGGCTCAAGCGGGAGGCCGTGGCTGTGAACTTCGTCGGTTTGGACGCCAAGAAATACAACCGGCCCATCCCCATCCAGGAAGCGCTGTTCCCGGGTACCATCCTCGCCTACGGCATGAACGGGCAATGGCTCCCCTTCGATCACGGCTGGCCGCTCCGCGCGGTTGTACCACGCTTTACGTGCGCGTCCAGTATCAAGTGGCTGGGAACCATCTACGTGGACGTCAAACCCATCTGGGTGGAGTGGAACACGGAGAAGTACATCTTCGAGGGCCCCGACTTCCCGCCCCAGCCTCCCGCGCGCGGGGTCCCCGTGACCAATACGGCCATCCGAAGTGCCCTCGCCCTGAAGTGGGTGGAGCCCGAGGATCCCACGCCCCACCGCTTGAGGCCCGGCGCCAACCGCATCTGGGGGTTCGCGTGGTCGCCCTTCGCCAAGATCCAGAAGGTGGAGTACGCCATCGTGCGCCTGTCCACCCTGGACGAGTGGAGGCGGGTGGACCCCGCGGACCGGGCGCGGGTCAAGTGGCAACCGGCGCGCCTGACGTCCCGCCAGAGGAGCGAGATCGAGTGGGTGCGGTTCGAGTTCAACTGGGACGCGTCGCCCGGACTGTACGGCATCCTCACCCGCGCCACGGACGAGGAGGGCAATGCGCAGCCGCTGGAGATGCCCAAGTGGAACAAGCTCGGGTACGGCTGGAACCGGCCCGTGGCGCACCCGGTCCAGGTGGCGTAACGCGCTGGTGGTGCTGCTGATCCTGGGCGCCGCGGCCGCAGCGGCGCGCGCCGCGCGGCCCGGCGCCCAGGAGCAACTGGAGCGGGGCCGCAGACTGTACTCCTTCTACTGTGCTTCCTGCCACGGCCCGGTGGGCGAGGGAGGCTATGGGGTGCCCCCTCTGGCGGGCTTGCGACGCGGTTACCCTTGCCGGTTTCCGGATGCCCAGCGGCTGTACGCGTGGGTCTCCCGGAACATGCCGCCGGAAGATGTCCTGAGGCCCCAGGACTACTGGGACATCCTGGCGACCCTTTTGCGTGGCAACCGCGAACTCCCGCAGGGGACCCCGTTGACGCCGGAAAATGCCCCCCGGATCGGACTGCGGGCCTTCTGTCCCCGGAACCGGTAACCGATCCCCTAGCGGAAGGTGGGGCCCGAGTCCCGCCCGGACGACTGACCAGGCCAGGAGCATCCGCAGACGCGGCGCCTCCCGCCGGCCTCGGGAGTGAGGGTAGGGCGCGTTGCCGGGGGTGGGGGGCGGTTGGTACAATCCCCTGGGTTTCTGGAGGTGGACGCGTGTACGCGGTGGTGGAGGCCGGAGGGAAACAGTTCCGGGTCTTCGAGGGCCAGACGGTCCGAGTGGAACGCATCCCCGGGGAGCCCGGGCAGGAGGTGACCCTGGACCGGGTGCTGATGGTGTCCGGGGAGCAGACCCTGGTGGGCACTCCCTGGATCCCGGGCGCCCGGGTGGTGGCCCGGATCGTCCAGCAGGGCCGGGGCCGGAAGATCCTGGTGTTCAAGTACAAGCCCAAGGTGCGCTACCGTCGCAAGCGCGGGCACCGGCAGCCCTACACCGACCTGAGGATCGAGCGCATCGAGGTGCCCTCGGCAGACCCGACGGCCGAGACGCCTTAGGTGGTGTAGGGAATTCCGCGGCGGCCGGGAAAGTTCTCGCGAGGCGGAGGAGGTCGGTATGGCGCAGAAGAAGGGCGGAGGCAGCACTCGGAACGGCCGCGACAGCCCCGGGCAGCGGCTGGGCGTGAAGCGGTTCGCGGGGCAGTGGGTCCGCGCGGGCAGCATCCTGGTGCGGCAGCGGGGGACCCGGATTTACCCCGGCCGCAACGTGGGCATCGGCTCCGACGACACCCTGTTCGCCCTGGTGGACGGGGTGGTGACCTTCGAGCGCCGGGGCCGGTCGGGCCGACAGGTGAGTGTGCTGCCGGTCGGTGCGTGAGCCGGCCGCCGGAGTGAAGGACCGCCCGGGCCGGTCCGCGGTCCGGGCTTTTCGTTTCGGTAAGGGTCCGTGAGTCGGTTCGTCGACCAGGTCACCGTCTACGTGAAGGCGGGAGACGGCGGCGCAGGCTGCGTGAGCTTCCGCCGGGAGAAGTTCGTCCCCAAGGGAGGGCCCGACGGGGGCGACGGAGGCCGCGGGGGCAGCGTGGTCCTCCGCGCCGACGAGGGGCTCTCTACCCTGTTGGACTTCCGGTACCGCCGGGTGTTCCGGGCCCAGCGGGGCGGCCACGGGGAGGGCGGAAACCGCACGGGCCGCTCCGCGCCCGACCTGGTGATCCCGGTGCCCGTGGGGACCGTGGTGAAGGACGCCACCACCGGCGAGGTGCTGGCGGACCTGACGGAGCACGGGCAGGTGGCGGTGGTGGCGCGGGGCGGGCGCGGGGGCCGGGGCAACGCCCGGTTCGCCACCCCTACCCGCAGGGCACCGCGGTACGCGGAGCCCGGGGAGAAGGGCGAAGAGCGAACCCTGCTGCTGGAGCTGCGGCTGCTGGCGGACGCGGGGCTGGTGGGCAAGCCCAACGCGGGGAAGTCCACCCTGCTGGCCCGGATGTCCGCAGCCCAGCCCAAGATCGCGGACTACCCCTTCACCACCCTCCACCCCAACCTGGGGGTGGTCTCCCTGGGTGTGGGACAGTCCTTCGTGCTGGCGGACCTTCCCGGCCTGGTGGAGGGAGCGCACCGGGGCGCGGGCTTGGGCCACCGGTTCCTGCGGCACGTCTCCCGGACCCGGGTCCTGGCGTACGTGCTGGACGCGGCTCTGTCGGAAGACCCCCTCCAGGATCTGGAAACGTTGCGGTCCGAGCTGGCCGCCTACGACCCCAGCCTGGTGGAGCGGGCGAAGGTGGTAGCGCTCAACAAGGTAGACCTGCCGGAGGGCCGCCGCCGGGCAGAAGCCCTGAAGGGGGTGCTGGAGGGTCGGGGCTACCACGTGTTCTTGACCTCGGGCGTCACCGGAGAGGGCGTGCACCTTCTGGCGGCCAAGCTGTGGGAGCTGGTGCAGGGGGCCCGGGGCAGGACATCGAACCGCCACGTGGCGGCGGTCCGGGAGTGAGGATGGCGCGGATCGGCATCATGGGCGGCACCTTCGACCCCATCCACCTGGGGCACCTGGTGACCGCAGAGGAAGCCCGGTGGCAGCTGCACCTGGACCGTGTGGTGTTCGTGCCCAACCGGCACCCGCCCCACAAGGACCCCTCGGAGGTCACCGACCCCGAGCACCGCTTCCGCATGACCTTCCTGGCCACCGCCACCAACCCGTACTTCGACGTCTCCCGGGAGGAGATCGACCGGCCGGGCCCCAGCTACACCGTGGACACCCTGCGGGCGTTCCGCGCCCGGTTCGCGGGGGTGCAGCTGTTCTACATCACGGGGCTGGACGCCATCCACCAGATCCTGCGGGGCGAGTGGCACCAGACCGAGGAACTGCTGCGGCTGTGCGAGTTCATCGCGGCCAGCCGGCCCGGCTACACCCTGAACCACGAGGACTGGCAGAACAGCGCCATCGGCCGGGAGTACCGGCACCGCATCCACCTCCTGGAGATCCCCGCCCTGGCCATCTCGTCCACGGAGATCCGGTGGCGGGTGCGGAACGGCAAACCCATCCGGTATCTCGTGCCGGAGTCCGTGGAGCAGTACATCCTGAAGCACGGCCTGTACCGACCGGAGGAGGGCGCCGCGTAGGCATGGACGGGTACGCCAAGGCCATGGTGGCCGCCCGCGCGGCGGAGGAGAAGCACGCCGCGGATGTGGTGGTCCTGGACCTGCGGGAGTACACCCTCGTGGCGGACTACTTCGTGGTGGCCACGGGGGAGAGCGTGGTGCAGCTCCGGGCCATCGCGGAGGGAGTTGAGGAGGCCATGGAGGCCGCGGGCGCGCGGCTGCTGGGACGGGAAGGGACGCCCCAGAGCCGGTGGGTGCTGATGGACTACGGGGACGTGGTGGTGCACCTGCTGGGGCCGGAGGAGCGGGCCTACTACCGGCTGGAGCGGCTGTGGGGTCCGGAACGGGCCGCACCTCCGATCCCGCGGAGGGTGCGCAGCCGGCGCTCGTAGCGTGGCGGGGAGAAACGCTCGCTGTTCCAGGGGACCGGGGTCCCCGAGGATCGTGCCAGGGACCCCGGGGGTCGTCTAGGACCAGGGGCTGCGGTGCGGGTGGAGTTCCGACCGGCCACCGCGGAGGACACGGACCGGCTGGTGCGGCTGTACGAGCCGGTGCACGCCGGAGGGTACTCCGCCTGCTTCGACAAGTACGGCCCCATCGGGCCCCAGGACTTCTGGTGGGTGCAGTCCGAGAAGGAAGTCCACCTGATGGTGGTCAACGGCAGGGCCGCGGGCTTCGTGGTGCTGGGCGAGGACAGGCGGCGCCTGTTGGTGGAGGAGCTGGTGGGAGACCCCCGCGGCGTGGTGGTCCGCACGGAGCCCTTGGACCCCACGGACGAGGCGCTGCTGCGCCGTATCTGGCAGTTCCTGGTGGACCGGTACCGCGCCGCCCGGCAGGAGTCGGTGCTCCTGCGCACCCACGAGGCCAACCCCTTGGCTTTGGCTCTGGCTCGGCAGCAGGGGCTTGGGCTGGTGAACACCCTGCGGACCGTGGTCCGGCGGGAACGGGCCAAGCCCGTGGATCCCCCTGCCGGCTACGTGGTGCGGCGGGCCGAGCCCCAGGACGCCCCGGAGGTGGCGCGGATCCACCACGAGGCGTACGGCGAGCGCCTGTCGGAGGCGGAGGTGGCCCAACGCATCGGCAAGCCCCACACCCGGACCTTCGTGTGCGAGCGGGCGGGGATACGGGTAGGCTACGCCCACGCGGTTTCCCGCGGGGGCATCGGGGACCTGTGGGTGGCGGTGCGGGAGAACCACCGGCGGAAGGGGGTGGGGACCGCGCTGGCGTCGGCGGCGGTGGCGTTCCTGCACACCAAGGAACACCCCGCGCGGGTGAACCACTGGGGACTGGACGTCCCCGCGGCGGCGTTGCTGCGGCGCCTGGGGTTCGTGACGGAGCGCGTGCACCTGTACTTCGAGCGGGCCCTGTAGTCCGCGCTCGGCCAGCACCTGAGGTTCGGCGGCAGCGCGGGCGCGTTGACTGGGTGGCGGGCGCCGTGGTACATACTGCGTGAATCTCGGCGAGGAAGGGGCCAGCCGGGAGAGGCACCTCGGAGCGAGCCGGCGGGCTGGTGCGAGGCCGGTAGGTGGCCGCCCGGACACCCACCCCGGAGCCGCGGGAGGAAGGCCGGAAGCTGCGGCCCAGACCCGCCGGGTGAGCCCGTGACAGCGAACTGAGCGCCGGCGGCACCGGAGGTGCCGCCGGAAGCAAGGTGGTACCGCGGAGCGCGCCTCCGCCCTTGCGGGCGGAGGCGCGCTCGCGCTTGAGGTGGACGCGATGGTGGACGGCAGGACCTACCCCACGGTGGGCTTCGTGGGCGCCGGCAACATGGCCGAGGCCCTCATCGGCGGCATGCGCGCCGCGGGCTGGCCGGGGCAGCGCATCTGGGCCACCAACCGGTCCAACCGCGCCCGGCTGGAGTGGCTGCGGGACCGCTACGGCATCCACACCACCCACCGGAAGGACGAGTTGTGCGGCGCAAGCCAGGTGCTGGTGCTGGCGGTCAAGCCCAAGGACGTAGCGGAGGCCAGCCAGCAGCTGCGGCCCTTCGTCCGCCCGGACCACCGGCTGCTCTCCGTGGTGGCCGGGCTCACCCTGGCCTCCCTGGAGCGGGCCTTCCCAGGTGTGCCCGTGGTGCGGGCCATGCCCAACACGCCCTCCGCGGTCCGGGAGGGGGTCACCGCCTACGCCCTGGGCCGGCTCGCGGGGGAGGAGGAGGCGCGCCTGGCCCGGGAGCTGTTCGGGGCCGTGGGCGCGGTGGTGGAGGTGCCAGAGGAGCGCATCGACCTGGTGACGGGGCTTTCGGGCAGTGGCCCCGCGTACGTGTTCTTCCTGGTGGAGAGCCTCATCGAAGCGGGCGTCCGGGCGGGCCTGGCGCCGGAGGTGGCGCGGGACCTGGTGGTGCAGACGGTGTTCGGAGCGGCCCGCATGCTCCGGGAGACCGGCGAAGACCCCGCGGAGCTCCGGAGACGGGTGACCTCCCCGGGAGGCACCACCATGGCGGGGGTGGGCGCGCTGGAGGAGCACGGCGTGCGGGGTGCCTTCGTGGAGGCCGTGCAGCGGGCCACCCGCCGGGCCCGCGAGCTGGCGTCGTGAGCCCGCCCCGGGTGGCCTTCCAGGGGGAGCGGGGTGCCTTCAGCGAGGAGGCCGCCTTAAGGCACTTCGGGCCCACGGACGTCCTCCCGCGGCGCAGCCTGCGGGAGGTGTTCGAGGCGGTGGCGGAAGGGGACGCGGACGCGGGCATCGTCCCCGTGGAGAACTCGGAGGCGGGCAGCATCAACGAGACCTACGACCTCCTGCTGCAGTTCCACCACGCCCTGCGCATCACGGGAGAGGTGACCCTGCGGGTGTCCCACTGCCTGCTGGGGCTCCCGGGCACCACGCTGCAGCAGGTGAAGAAGGTCTACTCCCACCCGCAGGCCCTGGCGCAGTGCGAGGCGTTTTTGCGCCAGCTGGGGGTGGAGGTGGTGCCGTACTACGACACCGCGGGGTCCGCGCAGATGCTGGCGCAGCAGCGTTCCCCGGACTGCGCGGCCATCGCCAGCCGCCGGGCCGCAGAGCTGTACGGGCTCGTGGTGCTGGCGGAGGAGATCCAGACCAACCCCATGAACTACACGCGCTTCCTCTCCGTGGCGCGCAAGCCCGCCCCCCGCCGGGACCCCAGCAAGACGTCCGTGGTGTTCGCCACCGCGCACCGCCCGGGCGCCCTGTACCGGGCCCTGGGCGCCCTGGCGGAGCAGGGGCTGAACCTGACCAAGCTGGAGAGCCGGCCCGCCCGGCAGGCGGTGTGGGAGTACGTGTTCTACGTGGACTTCGAAGGCCACGAGGAGGAAGAACGGGTGCAGCGGGCCCTGGACGCCCTGCGGGCCCAGTGCCTGTGGGTGATCCGCTTGGGCTCTTACCCCGCCGCGGGGCTGCCCTCATGAGGCCGTGGCCCGGGGTGCTGCAGGCGTTCGCGGACCGCCTGCCGGTCAGCGACCGCACGCCCCTACTGACCCTGCGGGAAGGGAACACGCCGCTCGTACCCTCCGTGTCCATCGGCCGGGAGCTGCAGGGCGCGGAGCTGTACTTCAAGTGGGAGGGCGCCAACCCCACGGGGTCCTTCAAGGACCGGGGGATGGTGGTGGCCGTGGCCAAGGCGGTGGAGGCCGGGGCGCGGGCCGTGGTGTGCGCGTCCACGGGGAACACCGCGGCCTCCGCCGCCGCGTACGCGGCCAGGGCAGGGCTGCGGTGTTTGGTGGTGCTGCCGGAAGGTGCGGTGGCCACCGGCAAGCTCGCCCAGGCGCGGATGCACGGCGCGGTGGTGGCCAGCGTGGCGTGCTCCTTCGACGCCGCCCTGCGGCTGGTGCGGGAGGCCAGCGAGAGGCTGGGCTTGGCCTTGGTGAACTCCCTCAACCCCTACCGGCTGGAGGGACAGAAGACCGCGGCCTTCGAGATCCTGGACCAGCTGGGCGAGCCGCCGCGGGCGGTGGTCCTGCCCGTGGGCAACGCGGGCAACATCACCGCGTACTGGCGGGGGTTCTGCGAGGCCACGGAGCCCGACCGCAGGCCCCGCATGTGGGGCGTGCAGGCGGAGGGTGCCGCCCCCATCGTCCTGGGACGGCCCGTGGAGCGACCGCAGACGGTGGCCAGCGCCATCCGCATCGGCCGGCCGGCCTCCTGGGAGGGGGCGGTCCGGGCCGCGGCGGAATCCGGGGGCCGCATTTTCGCGGTGAGCGACGAGGAGATCCTCCTGGCCCAGGCGCGGCTGGCCTCGGAGGAAGGGCTGTTCGTGGAGCCGGCGTCCGCAGCCTCCGTGGCGGGGTTGCTGCGCCTGGCCCGGGAGGGCGTGCGGCTGGAAGGGCCCGTGGTGGCGGTGCTCACCGGCCACGGGCTGAAGGACCCCGCTACCGCGGAGCGGGCGCCGCAGCCGGTGCACGTGGAGCCCACGGTGGAAGCCTTGGCCTCCCTGCTCTAGCGCGTTCGCTCCGCGGGCTGTCCAGCCCAAGCCCGAGTCGGTAGAATCGAGCGAGATGCTGCGCGTGGGACTGCTGGGACTGGGTACTGTGGGCAGCGCGGTGGTCCGCCGGCTGCAGCAAAACTCGGCGGAGCTGGCGCACCGGGCGGGCATGCCCATGGTGCTGCGCCGGGTGGCCGTGGCGCACCTGGACAAGCCGCGGCAGGTGGCCGTCAGCCGCGACCTGCTCACGGACGACGCCTGGCAGGTGGTGCGGGACCCCGAGGTGGACGTGGTGGTGGAGCTCATCGGGGGCATCGAACCCGCCCGCAGCTACGTGCGGGAGGCCCTGAGCCTCGGCAAGTCCGTGGTCACCGCCAACAAGCAGCTCATGGCCAGCCGAGGGCGGGAGCTGTTGGAGGCTGCGGAGGCCAACGGCGCGGACCTGTTCTTCGAGGCCAGCGTGGCGGGCGGGATTCCCGTGATCCGCACCCTGAAGGAGTCCCTGGCCGGGGACCGGGTGCGGGAGATCGTGGCCATCCTCAACGGCACCACCAACTACATCCTCACCCGCATGGACGAGGACGGGCTGTCCTTCGCGGAGGCCCTGAGCGAGGCGCAGCGGCTGGGGTTCGCGGAGAGCGATCCCACGGACGACGTGGCGGGCCACGACGCCGCCGCCAAGCTGGCCATCCTGGCCAGCGTGGCCTTTAACAGCCGGGTGGTGCGCAGCGACGTGCACTGCGAGGGGATCTCGCAGCTCACCCAGCGGGAGGTGGCGTACACCAAGAGGCTGGGCTTCACCCTGAAGCTGGTGGCCCACGCCCGGGACTTGGGGGAGGAGGTGGAGGTAGCGGTGTACCCGGCCCTGTTGCCGGCCACCCACCCCCTGGTGTCCGTGCGGCGGGAGTTCAACGCGGTGTGGATGCGGGCGGAAGCCGCGGGCGAGCTGCTGCTGTACGGCCGGGGAGCGGGCGGGGACCCCACGGCGTCCGCGGTGCTGTCCGACCTGGTGGCGGTGGCCCGCAACCGCCGCAGCGGCACCCACGGCCGGTTGAGCTGCACCTGCTACCACCGGAAGGCCGTGCGCAGCTCCGCGGACCGGGTCATGGCCGCCTGCCTGGTGCTGCGGGTGGTGGACCGGCCAGGGGTGTTCGCGCAGGTGGCCGCGGCCTTCGGCGAGGAACAGGTGAGCCTGCACTCCATCGTGCAGCAGAGCCGTGGGGAGGAGGCGGACGTGCTGCTGCGGACCCACCCCGCGCCCGAGCGGGCGTTACGGGCGGTGATGCACCGGTTGCAGCGCATGCCCGTGGTTCGGGGGTGCAGCCCCCTGCTGCGGGTGATCGAGTGACACGCGGGAGGACGAAGCGCCATGGCCCTCATCGTGCAGAAGTTCGGCGGCACCTCCGTGGCCACGCCCGAGCGCATGTTCCACGTGGCGCGGCGGGTGGCCCGTACCCGGCGGGCGGGCCACCAGGTGGTGGTGGTGGTCTCCGCGCCGGGGGACACCACGGACGAGCTCATCCGGCGAGCCCACCAGATCACGGAGCGGCCTTCGCCGCGGGAGCTGGACATGCTCCTGGCCGTGGGCGAGCAGATCTCCATCGCCCTGCTGGCCATGGCGCTGCAGGAGGAGGGAGAGCGGGCCACCTCCCTCACGGGCTGGCAGGTCCGCATCCTCACGGAGCCCGTGCACACCAAGGCCCGCATCCTGGACGTGGAGCGAGGTCGGCTCCTGGACGAGCTGGCCCGGGGCCGCGTCCCCGTGGTGGCGGGCTTCCAGGGCGTGACCGCCTCCGGGGAGCTCACCACCCTGGGCCGGGGCGGTTCCGACACCACCGCGGTGGCCCTGGCCGCGGCCCTGGGGGCGGACGTGTGCGAGATCTACACGGACGTGCCCGGGGTGTTCACCGCGGACCCGCGTCTCGTACCCACCGCCTGCAAGCTCCCGTACCTGACCTACGACGAGCTGCTGGAGATGGCGTCCTCCGGCGCGGTGGTGGTGCAGACCCGCGCCGCGGAGTACGCCAAGCTGCACCGGGTGCGGCTGCACGTCCGGAGCACCTTCGAGGAAGGGGAGGGAACCCTCATCGGGGAGGAGGCCATGGAGCCGGTACGGTCCGTGAACGCGGTGACCCACGACCTGGACGTGTGCAAGATCACCGTCCAGGACCTGCCCGACGTGCCCGGGGTGGCCCACCGGCTGTTCGGGGTCCTGGCGGAAGCCCACGTGAACGTGGACATGATCGTCCAGACCGCCAGCCGGGGAGGCCGCGCGGACATCTCCTTCACCGTGAGCCGGGCCGACGCCTGGGCCGCGGTGGAGGGGGCGGAGCGGGTGGCGCGGGAGCTGGGGGCCGGCAAGGTAGAGAGCGAGGAGGGGGTGGCCAAGGTGTCCGTGGTGGGCGCGGGGATGGTGAGCAACCCCGGGGTGGCGGCCACCATGTTCGGGGCTCTGGCCGCGGAGCGGATCAACATCCAGATGATCAGCACCTCGGAGATCAAGATCTCCTGCGTGATCGACGCCGCGTCCGTGCCCCGGGCGGTGCGGGCCCTGCACCGGGCCTTCAACCTGGAGGAGGGTTAGAGCCTCTGTAGGAATCGCCGGAACCGCGCCCGTCTCCGCGGCCACCCTGCTAGAGCCCGAACGTTCGGGTCGTGTCTCGTAGACCCGACCGGACATGCCCGCTACCATCGAGTTGCGGGTCCACCTTTGCCACGATCGTTCCGAATCGACGAACAGGAGGTGGTGGCGTTGGCGGAGGCGGTGGGAGCAGTCCCGGCGCAGGGGTGGCTGGAGCGGACCTTCCAGCTGCGGGAGCGGGGGACCACGGTGACCAACGAGGTGCGGGCGGGGCTTGCGACCTTCATGGTCATGGCCTACATCATCTTCGTCAACCCCAGCATCCTCGGGTCCGTGGCGGACCCCACGGGCGCCAAGATGCCCTTCCCCGCGGCGCTGACGGTGACCTGCCTGACCGCGGGCGTACTCAGCATCCTCATGGGCCTGGCGTCCAACTACCCCTTCGCCCTGGCTCCGGGGATGGGCCTGAATGCGGTGGTGACCTTCCAGCTGGTGGGAGCGCTCAGGCTGACGTGGCCCCAGGCCATGTCCGTGATCCTGCTGGAGGGCCTGGTGATCCTGGTGCTGGTGCTTACCCGGTTCCGCGAGGCGGTGATGGACGCCATCCCCATGTCCCTGAAGCGGGCCATCGGGGTGGGGATCGGGCTGTTCATCGCCATCATCGGGTTCGTGAACGGCGGGTTCGTGGCCAAGGGCGAGGCCACCGCCCTGGCCCTGGGGAAGCTGCACACCCTCCCCGTGGCGGTGTTCGTCCTGGGGTTCCTCCTCACGGGGTGGATGCTGGCGCGGCGCGTCCGGGGTGCGCTCCTGTACGGCATCCTCCTCACCACCGCGGTGGCGGTGGTGGCCAACGCCCTGTGGGGCGGCAGCAAGGCCTTCGGGCCCTCGGCGGTGCTGCCCGAACGGTGGGTGGGTGCGCCCGCGGGCCTGTGGGGTCCGGAGCGCATCTTCGCGCGGGTGGACTTCGGGTTCTTCTCCACCCTGGGCCTGGCCACGGCCCTGCTGGTGGTCTTCTCCATCATGCTGGCGGACTTCTTCGACACCATGGGTACCGTGGTGGGCATCGGCGCGGAGGCGGGTTTTTTGGATGAGCAGGGCAAGCTGCCCCGGATCCGGCAGGTCCTCCTGGTGGACTCCCTGGGGGCTGCCTTCGGAGGGTTCGCCAACGCCAGCAGCAACACCACCTACATCGAGAGCGCGGCCGGGGTGGCCGAAGGCGGCCGCACGGGCCTGGTGTCCGTGGTGGTGGGGGTGCTCTTCCTGTTGGCCATGTTCCTGAACCCCGTGGCGGGGGTGATCCCCAAGGAGGCCACCGCTCCCGCCCTGATCCTGGTGGGCTTGTTCATGATGACCGTGGCCCGGGACATCCCGTGGGGCGACTACGAGGAGGCCATCCCCGCCTTCGTGACCATGCTGGTGATGCCCTTCACGTGGAGCATCACCAACGGCATCGGCGCGGGGTTCATCACGTACACGGTGCTCAAGGTGCTGGCGGGCAAGGCCCGGGAGGTGCGGCCACTCATGTGGGTGGCGGCCGCGGCCTTCGTGGTGTACTTCCTGTTCCCGGCTTGACGGGTGTCGTCACCGTCCTCACCGACTTCGGCACCGCCAGCCGCTACGCGGGGGAGCTGCGCGCGGTTCTCCTGGCTCCCTCACCCCCTCGGACCATCCGGGTGGTGGAGCTCACCCACGACGTCCGCCGGCACCACGTGCGGGAGGGAGCGTACGCCCTGCGGTCCGCGGTGGGGCTGTTCCCGCCCGGGGTGGTGCACCTGGCGGTGGTGGACCCCGGGGTGGGCACTTCCCGACGGGCCATTGCGGTGCGGTCGGGCGGCCACCTGTTCGTGGGCCCGGACAACGGCCTGCTCCTGCCCGCGGCGCTGGCGGTGGGCGTGCCCGAAGTGCGGGAGATCGCACATCCGGACCTACGCCGGCCGCAGGTAACACCCACCTTCTGGGGTCGGGACGTGTTCGCGCCGTGCGCGCGGTGGCTGGCTTTGGGCTTCCCGTTCCACGAAGTGGGTCCTGTGGTCACAGACCCCGTACCCCTGTCCGAAACCCGACCCCGCAGGGAGGGCGGAGTCCTCGTGGGCGAGGTGGTGGCGCGGGACTCCTTCGGCAACCTCGCCACGAACCTGCCGGGGGAGTGGCTCGGCGACCTGGCGGACGTGGTGCGGGTACGGGCCGGAGGCCGGGAGGAGACCGCCCTGCGGGTGAGGACGTACGGGGACGCACCGGCGGGCGCGTTGGTGGTGCTGGTGGGCAGCGACGGGTTCGTGGAGTTGGCGGTGCGGGAGGGCGACGCCGGTGCGCGGCTCGGCGTGGCCCCGGGAGACCCGGTGGTGCTCCGCTCGGCCTCGTAGGGAAGGCGTGCACCGCCACGTTACAATGTCCGCAAAGGCTTACGGGGAAGGCGTGCAGGGGAGGCTCCCCATGAGGACGGTCTTTTGGGTCCGGAAGTTCACGGCTTTCGGCCTTTCGGCGGTGCTACTGGCCTGGGCCCTGGCCGGGGCAGCCCAGGCCGCGGATGCCTCCCTGGTCTTCCGGGTGGTGGAGCTGCTGCGGGACGAGCACGTGGCGCGGCCGGACCCCGTGCAGCTCTACCGGGCGGCGCTGAGCGGGGTCCGGGAGGCTTTGCAGCGGGCAGGGGTCAGCACGCCCGTGGCGGACCTGTTCGCCAGGGACGAGGACCACGCGCGGGAGCAGTTCCAGAGGCGGTTCGACCAGGCCGTGCGGGCGGGTGCGGGCAGGCTCACGGAGCGGGAGCTGGCCTTCGCCGCGGCGCGGGCCGCGGCCAGCAGCCTCCGCGACTCCCACACGGGCTTCATCACCCCCGAGCGGCTGGCGGAGATGCGCCGCCAGCAGCAGAACGAGGCGGCCTTCACGGGGATCGGCATCCTCCTGTCGAGCAAGGACGGGAAGTTCTACGCGCGATGGGTGTTCTCCGGGAGCCCCGCCCAGCGGGCGGGGCTGCGGCCCTTCGACCGGATCGTGGCCATCGACGGCGTCAGCACGGAGGGCATGACCACCGACCAGGTCTCTAGCCGCATCCGCGGGCCCCAGGGGACCCCGGTCACCCTCACCGTCCAGCGCCCGGGCCAGCCCTCCCCCGTGGTGGTGACCATCGTGCGGGAGCCCATCGTGGTGCCTTCCGTGGAGTGGGCGGTGACGGAAGGCCAGCTGGGCTACGTGCGGTTCGGGCAGTTCAACCAGGGCGCCAGCGCGCGCCTGGCCCGGGCCCTGTCGGAGCTCCAGCAACAGGGAGTCCGGGGCCTGGTCCTGGACCTGCGGGGCAACCCCGGCGGGTTCGTGTCCGAGCTCAACCGGGTGGCGGAGCTGTTCCTGCCGCGGGGCGTGGTGGTGTACACCATGGAGAGCCGGGACGAGGGGCGGCGGTCGTACGTCACCCGCACCGGCCCCTTCCTCGACCCCGCGCTCCCCGTGGTGGTGCTCGTGGACGACGACACCGCCAGCGCCGCGGAGCTGCTGAGCGCGGCGCTGCGGGACCACGGCCGCGCACCCTTGGTGGGCCTGCGCACCGCGGGCGCGGTGCTGGTGAGCGTGACCTTCCCGCTGCCCGGCGGCGCCGGGCTGAGCGTGGCCATCGCCCGCATGCTCACACCCAGGGGCGAGGAGCTGGAGGGCCGGGGGTTGTCGCCGGACGTGGAGGTGGACCTCACCGCGGCGGACCTCGACAGCGGCTTCGACAGCCAGCTGGCCCGCGGTCGGGAAGAGCTGGCCCGCATGGCCCGGCAGAGCCGCGCCCTCCTGGTCCGGTAACGGTTGCGGCCGCCCCGCAAGCCGGAGACCGAGGTCGAGCTCCGCTTCCGCGTGGCCTCCCCCGGGGAGTTCCGACACCGCATCCAGCGGGCAGCGGGCGCGTTCGTGTCCCGCTACGCGTTCGCGGACACCATCCTACGGCCGCCCAGCGAGCCCGGCGCGCTGGACGCGGGGACCCTGAGGGTGCGCCGGTACCGGCGGCCCCGGTCGGAATGCGCGCTGTTGCTCAGCGCGACTCCGGCCCGCCGCGCGGGCGGCGCGACGGTCCACCGGTCCCGGTTGCCGGGCGGGAAGGTGCAGCTGTACCAGGGCAGCCTCCGCGACTGCCTGCGGGTGGCGAGGGCTTTGGGGTTCCAGCCGGCCTTCCGCGTGGACCACACCCGGGGAGAACTCTGGAAGCTCCCCGGCGGCGCGGAGGTGGTGCTGGAGCGGATCCGGGGCTCCGGTGGAGGGCGGCGGGTGGAGCTGGGGTGGTGGGCGGAGGTGGCAGCACGGGGGCGCAGCGTGGAGGACGCGCGGAGGCGGCTACGCGCCGCGCTCCGACGCCTCGGGCTGGACGACTCAGCTGCGGCTGCGGCCAGCCTGCCGGAGGCGGTGGCCTCCGGCCTCCGGGCGGGAGGGGGGAGGGAGGGAGGCGTCGAACCCACGGGTTCAAAGCCCGCTAGGAGGAAAAGGCCATGAAGGACGTCACCAAGGTCGTGCTACCGGAACGCGAGCTCCCGAAGGCGTGGTACAACATCCTGGCGGACCTGCCCTCGGCCCCGCCCCCTCCCCTGCACCCCGGGACCAAGCAACCCGTGGGCCCTGGGGACCTGGAGCCGCTGTTCCCCATGGAGATCATCCTGCAGGAGGTGAGCACGGAGCGGTGGATCGAGATCCCCGAGCCGGTGCGGGAGGTCTACCGGCTGTGGCGGCCCACGCCCCTGATCCGAGCCCGCCGCCTGGAGGCGGCCCTGCGGACACCCGCCCGTATCTACTACAAGTACGAGGGCACCAGCCCCGCGGGCAGCCACAAGCCCAACACCGCGGTGGCGCAGGCCTTCTACAACAAGCAGGCGGGCGTCCGGCGCCTGACCACGGAGACGGGAGCCGGCCAGTGGGGCTCCGCGCTGGCCATGGCGTGCTCCATGTTCGGGCTAGAGTGCAGCGTGTACATGGTGCGGGTGAGCTACCAGCAGAAACCCTACCGCCGCATCCTCATGGAGACGTGGGGCGCGGAGGTGATCCCCAGCCCCAGCGACCGGACCCGGGCGGGCCGGGCCATCCGGGAACAGGCCCCGGACTCGCCGGGCAGCCTGGGGATCGCCATCAGCGAGGCGGTGGAGGACGCCGCCACCCACGAGGACACCAAGTACTCCCTGGGCAGCGTCCTGAACCACGTGCTGCTGCACCAGACCGTGATCGGCCTGGAGGCCAAACGGCAGATGGAACTGGTGGACGACTACCCCGACGTGGTCATCGGCTGCATCGGGGGAGGCAGCAACTTCGCGGGCCTGAGCTTCCCGTTCCTGCAGGACAAGCTGCAGGGCCGGAAGGTGCGGGTGGTGGCGGTGGAGCCCACCGCCTGTCCCACCCTGACCAAAGGCCGCTACCTGTACGACTTCGGGGACACCGCCCGCATGACTCCCCTGGTCAAGATGTACACCCTGGGCCACACCTTCGTGCCCCCGGGGATCCACGCGGGCGGGTTGCGCTACCACGGAGACGCGCCCACGGTGTGCCTCCTGTACGACCAGGGGTACATCGAGGCGGTGGCCTACCCGCAGAACGCGGTGTTCGAGGCCGCGGTGACCTTCGCCCGCACGGAGGGGATCCCGCCGGCGCCGGAGAGCGCCCACGCGGTCCGGAAGGCCATCGACGAGGCCATCGCGTGCCGGGAGGCGGGAGAGTCCAAGGCCATCCTGTTCAACCTGTCCGGCCACGGGCACTTCGACCTGGCGGCGTACGAGGAGTACCTGGCGGGGCGGCTGCCGGACTTCGAGTACCCGGAGGCGGAGATCCGCAGGGCCCTGGAAGGGCTGGAGGCTCTGCAGCCCGCCTGAACGGGCTCAGGCCTCCTCCAGGGGGAAGCCCAGCACGCGGTCGGCCCGCAGGCCGAGGCGTTCCAGGAGCGCCTCCGCCCGGTGGCGGCACTCCTCGGGAACCACCACGTGGAACTCGCCGCCGCACAGGTCCGCGTACGCCCGGAACAGCTGCCACTGCCGGCCGGTCTCCTCCAGGTCCAGGGTGTCACAGGTCTCGGCTTCCACCACCAGCAGGCGGTTCTGACGGTCGCGGCACGTGAGGTCGGGCCGGGAGGGAGGAAATCCGGCCAGGTGGACGGAGCGGGGCGGTCGCTCCCCGGGCAGGTCCGCGAAGATCCGCGTGCAGCCGTGCGCGGCGTACGCCGAGCGCGCCGCCCGGACCAGGCGCACGTGCCGCTGGAAGGAGGCCAGCCTGCGGTGGGCCACGCTCCTAGCTTGCCAGGGCGGGCCCGTTCCAGCCAGGGTGGCCCCGCCGTGGTATGGTGGGCGGGGAGGGGATCGTGTCCACCCACGACATCGCCAAGACCGAGCGCACGGAGATGTACCTGAAGGCGGTGTTCGCGCTGCAGCACACCGCTCCCCCGGCCACGGTGTCCAAGGTAGCGGAGTTCATGGGCGTTTCCGTGCCCTCCGCCTCGGAGATGCTCAAGCGGCTGGAGCAGCAGGGCTACGTGCGGGGGGCAGACGACGGGGTGGGCCTCACCCCCGCCGGCCGGGAGGTGGCGGTCCGGGTGGTGCGGCGGCTGCGGCTGGCGGAGCGGCTGCTCACGGACGTTCTGGGTCTCGACCTCGAGCGGGTGTACGAGGAGGCTTGCAAACTGGAGCACGTCATCAGCTCCGAGGTGGAAGCGCGCCTGGAGCAGGTGCTGGGTTCACCCACCCGTTGCCCCCACGGCCTGCCCATCCCCCGTTCGGACGGAAGCGTGGAACCCGTGCCCTCCGAAACCCTCGTAGACGTGGCCCCGGGGCAGACGGCCACGGTGTGGGCCATTCCGGAGGAAGACCACGAGCTGGTCGCCTACCTGCGGTCCCTTCACCTGGTGCCGAACGCTTGTGTGGCGGTCCTGGAGGTGGCTCCCTTCAACGGACCCATCTTCTTCGAGGCGGAAGGCTTCCGGCACGCCATCGGCCGGGAGGCGGCCGGGAAGGTGAGGGTCAGGCGCGAATAAAAGACGCACTTCCCCCACTTGTTAGGCTTGACAATCGCACGTGTTTAGACTAGCCTAATCCGAAAGTTGAGTTTTTCACTCAACAAGGACGCCTGGAGGTGGACCGTGCGGTCTGTTGCCCTCCCCCTGCTGGTGGCAGTCCTCCTGAGTCTCCTGGCAGCTCCCCCGCAGCCCCGGGCCGTGGCGCAGGTCCGTGAGCTGAACCTGTACAACGGGCGCCACTACGACACCGACGAGGCCATCTACCAGGAGTTCACGCGGCGCACCGGCGTCCGGGTGAACCTCGTCCAGGGGGACGCGGACCAGCTCATCGAGCGCATCCGGGCGGAGGGTCAGGCTAGCCCCGCGGACGTGCTGGTCACCGTGGACGCGGGCAGGCTGTTCCGGGCGCAGCGCCTGGGCCTCTGCCAGCCCGTCCAGTCCTCCGTGCTGACCGGGCGGATCCCGGCGCACCTGCGCGACCCGCAAGGGTACTGGTTCGGGTTCACCAAGCGCTACCGGGTGCTGGCGTACTCCCGAGCTCGGGTGAGCCGGGCCAGCCTCTCCACGTACGAGGACCTGGCCAATCCCCGGTGGCGCGGCAAGCTGCTGGTGCGCAGTTCCAGCCACGTGTACAACCAGTCCCTGGTGGGCGCCATGATCGCCTGGCACGGGGAGGCCTTCGTGGCCCGGTGGGCCCGGGGGGTGGTGGCCAACCTGGCCCGGCCGCCCCAGGGAGGGGACACCGACCAGCTGCGGGCCATCGCCGCGGGCGAAGGGGACCTGGCCATCGTCAACCACTACTACTACCTGCGGCTGCTGAACTCCCAGAACCCGGCAGACCGACGGGTGGCGGAGCAGGTCGGCCTGTTCTTCCCCAACCAGGGCGTGGAGGACCGGGGCGTGCACGTGAACCTGAGCGGTGCCTGCGTGGTGGCCACCTCCCGAAACCGGGAAGCGGCGGTGGCGTTCCTGGAGTTCCTCGCGTCCGACTTCGCCCAGGAGGTGTTCGCCAAGGGCAACTTCGAGTTCCCCGCGCCACGGGGCGTCACGAACCCCATGGCGGCCGTGGCCCCCGCCAACCTCAAGGAGGACACCCTGAACGCGGCCATCTACGCGGCCAACGGTGGCAAGGCCCTGCGGCTCATGGTGGCCGCGGGCTGGCGCTAGAGGAGAAAGACGCCGATGGACCGCCGAACCATCGCGCGGACGACGGTGTGGGCCTTCGTCCTCGCGGCCGCCGCAGGCCTGACCGGCCTCCTCGGGGCGGCTTCGCACGGCGCGTCCCCGAGGTCCACGGTGACCGTGGAGGCGCGGGAATTCAGCTACAGCCCTGCGCGGATCTCGGCTCGCAGGGGTCAGGTCTTGGTCCTGCGGGTCCGGAACGTGGGCAAGGAGGAGCACGACTTCCTCACGTTGTTGTTTCGAAGCGTCGGTGAAGCAAGAGTAACCGTGGGAGGAGTCGTGGTGGAAGGGGAGATCGACGAGTTGGAGCTCCCACCGGGGGCCGAGGCCGTGGTGGAGCTGGTCCCGCGCCGCGCAGGGACGTTTCCGTTCTGGTGCTCCGTGCTGTACCGGGGCCGTCCCCACCGAGACCTGGGGATGCGCGGGGTCATCCAGGTGTCGCCGTAGGGCCGTGTTCGAGAAACCGTCGCGGTGCATGGGACCCGATTCCCCAAAACTCGCGCGACCGATGTTTGGGGTGGTCTAGCGAGACGTGAGGTTCCACGGGTGGACCGGCGTGCGGCGGGCAGCCTGGTACGGGGTGCTGCCCGCCGCGGGGCTCGCGGTGGCCGCGGTGCTGTCCCTGCCGGTCCTGGCGGTGGCCGCCAGCGTGCTGGTCCCCGCGGAAGGGGAGTGGCGGGAGTTCGTCCGGCTGGTGCTGCCGCGGTATCTGCAGAACACCGCGTGGCTGCTGGCGGGTGTGGGCGCGGGCACTCTGGTGGTGGGGGTCGGGGCCGCGTGGGCGGTCACCGCCTACGACTTCCCCGGCCGACGGCTGTGCCAGGCCGCCCTGCTGCTCCCCACGGCCGTGCCCGCGTACCTGGTGGCGTACACGTACGCGGACCTGCTGCAGTACGCGGGCCCCGTCCAGTCCACCCTGCGCGCGTGGTCCGGCTGGACCCGGGGATACCCGTTCCCCGAGATCCGTTCCTTGGGCGGGGCGGTGTTCGTGCTCACCTTCGTCCTGTACCCGTACGTGTACCTACTGAGCCGGGCGGCCTTCCTGGAACAGTCCACCACCCTGTGGGAGGTCAGCCGTACCCTCGGGCACGGGCCGTGGAGCACGTTCTTCCGGGTGGCCCTGCCCGCGGCCCGGCCCGGGATCGCCGCCGGCCTGAGCCTTGCGGGCATGGAGGTGCTGGCGGACTTCGGTACCGTGAAGTACTTCGAGCTGGACACCTTCGCCACGGGCATCTACCTGGTGTGGTTCAGCTTCGGCTCGGTGGCGGGCGCGGTCAGGCTCGCAGCGTGGCTCATGGCCGTGGTCCTGGTGGTGGTGGCCGCGGAGCGACTGTCCCGGGGAAGGCGCCGGTACCACAGGCCCTCGGGCCCCCAGCGCGCCGCCCGCCCCCGCCGGCTCCGGGGTGTTCAGGCCGTACTGGCTGCGGCGGTGTGTCTGGGGCCACCTGTCCTGGCTTTCGGCCTTCCCGCAGCGTACCTGGTCTACCTGGCGTCCTCGGCGGGAGACCCCCTCTGGGGCAGACCGTTCCTCACGCTGGCGGCCAACACCTTCGGCCTCGCGGCCACCACCGCGGGGGTGGCGGTGGTGGTCTCGGCCCTTCTCGCCTACGGGATGCGGGTCGCACCCACCGCACCCATGAGGCTCGCGGCCCGGGTGGTGTCGTTGGGGTACGCGGTCCCCGGGGTGGTGGTGGCGGTGGGGGTGCTGGTGCCCTTCGGCTGGCTGGGAAACGCCGTGGACGCCTGGCTCAGGAGCCGGTGGGGCATCTCCGCAGGGTTGCTCTTCACGGGCACCACCGTCGGGCTGGTGTACGCCTACCTGGTCCGCTTCCTGGCCGCTTCCCTGAACGCCGTGGAAGCGGGGCTGAGCCGGATCGGCCCGACCCTGGAGGGCGCGGCCCGTACCCTCGGTCACGGGCCCACCGGCGTCCTGCTTCGGGTCCACGCCCCCCTGATGCGCGGGAGTATCCTGACCGCGGCCCTGTTGGTGTTCGTGGAGGCCCTGAAGGAGCTGCCCGCGACCCTCGTGCTCCGTCCGTTCAACTTTGACACCCTGGCGGTCCGGGTGTACCAGCTGGCCACCGACGAGCGGCTCGCCCAGGCGTCCACCGCGGGGCTGTGCATCGTGGCGGTGGGCCTGGTGCCCGTGCTCCTGCTGGACCGGGCGGTGCACCGGTCCCGCGCGGAGGTACCGGTGGAGGCGGGTTCGGAGCGCCCATCGGTTGGAGATCGGATTGACCGGGCTCCCGGAGTTCGCCTAGCCTAAACGGGCGGGAGACGGGATGGTGGCGTATAAGGACGGCGCGGACGCGGCGAGGACCCCCCAGGTCCGGCTGGTGGGCGTGTCCAAACGGTTCGGGCCCGTGCAGGCCCTGCGGGGCCTCACGCTGTCGGTGCACCAGGGGGAGATCCTCGTCCTGCTGGGTCCCAGCGGGTGCGGGAAGACCACGGCCCTGCGTATCGTCGCGGGGCTGGAGCAGCCCGACGAGGGCCGGGTGGAGGTGGCCGGCCGGGTGGTCGCCGGGCCCCGGTGGGTGCCTCCGGAGGCGAGGGGAGTGGGGATGGTGTTCCAGGAGCCCTCGCTGTTCCCCCACCTGACGGTTCTGGAGAACGTGGCGTTCGGGCTGCGGGGTGCCCCTCGGGCGGAACGGGTTCGGCGGGCGGAGGAGGTCCTGGACCTCGTGGGTGCCCGGGAGCTGGCGGGCCGGTTCCCCCACGAGCTCTCGGGCGGCGAGCAGCAGAGGGTGGCCCTGGCCAGGGCGCTGGCGCCCAGGCCCTCGGTGGTGTTGCTGGACGAGCCCCTGAGCAGCCTAGACCCCGAGCTGCGCCGGCGGACCCGGGAGGAGCTGCGGCGGCTGCTGAAGGACCAGGGCACCACGGCCATCCTGGTGACCCACGACCAGGAAGAGGCCTTCGCGGTGGCGGACCGCATCGGGGTGCTGAGCCGGGGCCGCCTGTGGCAGGTGGGCCCTCCGGAGGAGATCTACCACGCGCCCGCGTGCCGGTTCGTGGCGGACTTCGTGGGTGAGGCGGAGTTCCTGCCGGGCCGGGTCCAGGACCACGTGGCCCGCACGGAGCTCGGGGACTTTCCGTGCAACGGCCTCCCGGAGGGCACCGCGGTGGAGGTCATGCTGCGTCCCGCGGACCTGGCCCTGGAGCCGAGCCCCGAGGGGCCGGCGGTGGTGGTGGGCCGGCGGTTCCAGGGCCCGGAGACCGTGTACGAGGTCCGGCTGGCGTCCGGACGGGTGGTGCGCTGCAGGGTGGTGGGGGAAGGGAGCCTCCGGCCCGGGGCCCGGGTTCGGGTGCGGGCCACGGGCGCGCGGGCGGTGGTGTTCCCGGCGGACGCGGAGGACGCCTACAGCAGTCCGTGAGGCCGGCGGGGGGGGCTAAGCGCCCTCCGTGACGTACACCACCCGCAGGATCTCCTCGATGGTGGTCACGCCCTCCAAGACCTTGCGGATCCCGTCGTCCCGCATGGTGCGGAAGCCTTCCGCCCGTGCCGCCTCCCGGATCTCGTTGGCGGAGGCCCGGCGCACCACCAGCTCCCGGATGCGGTCGGTCACCACCAGCAGCTCGTACACCCCGGTCCGTCCCTTGTAGCCGGTCTGCCGGCAGTACTCGCAGCCCGCGCCCCGGTACAGGACCAGGTCCTCCACCTCCGCCAGCTCCTCCGACAACCGCCGCACGGCCTCCCGGGGCGGCCGGTACGCCTCCTTGCACTTGGCACAGATCTGGCGCGCCAGGCGCTGGGCCAGCACCCCGATGACCGAGGACGTGATCAGGAACGGCTCGATGCCCATGTCCACCAGGCGCGTGAAGGCGCTGGGCGCGTCGTTGGTGTGCAGGGTGCTCAACACCAGGTGACCCGTGAGGGCCGCCTGGACCGCGATCTCCGCCGTCTCCCGGTCCCGGATCTCCCCCACCATGATCACGTCCGGGTCCTGCCGCAGGATGCTCCGCAGGCCCGTGGCGAAGGTCAGGCCCGCCTTGGGGTTGACCTGCACCTGGTTGATGCGGGGGAGCTGGTACTCCACGGGGTCTTCCACGGTGATGATGTTCTTGTCCAGGGTGTTGATCTTGCTCAGGGTGGCGTACAGGGTGGTGGTCTTGCCGCTGCCCGTGGGCCCCGTGACCAGGATCATGCCGTAGGGCTTGCTGGCCAGCTCCTCCCACGTGGCCTGGACGTCGCTGGCCATCCCCAGCCGGTTCAGGCTGATGAGGGCGTTGGACTGGTCGAGGATCCGCATGACCACCTTCTCCCCGAACATGGTGGGGAGGGTGGACACCCGCAGGTCGATCTCCCGGCCGTCCACCTTCAGGTGGATCCGGCCGTCCTGGGGCTTGCGGCGCTCCGCGATGTCCAGGTTGGCCACGATCTTGATGCGGGACACCAGGGCGGCCTTCAGGTTCTTGGGAGGGGACATGACGTCGTGGAGCACCCCGTCGATGCGGTACCGCACGTGCAGGCCGTTGCGGTGGGGCTCGATGTGGACGTCGCTGGCGCCCTCCCGGATGGCCTGGTCCAGGATCACGTTCACCAGCTTCACCACGGGGGCCTCGTCCACCATCTCCCGGAGGCGGTCCAGGCTGACCTCCTCGTCCCCCGCGGCCTCCTCCTCCGTGACCACCGCCTGCTCGAAGATGGTCCCCACGTGGTAGTACTTGTTGATGGCCTGCATCAGCTCGTCTTCCGTGGTGATGCGGGCCTCCACGTCCATCCCGGTGACCAGCCGCACGTCGTCCAAAGCCAGCAGGTTGAGAGGGTCCACCAGGGCCACCAGGAGGCGGTCGCCGTTGCGGCCGAAGGCGAGGACCTTGTGGCGGGAGGCGATGTGCTGCGGAACCAGCCTCACCACCTCAGGGTCCACGGGGGTGCTGGACAGGCTAACGTAGGGGTACCCCCACTGCACCCCGATGGCCTTGGCCAGGTCCTCCTCCGTGATGAGGCCCATGCGCACCAGGATGCGCCCCAGCCGTTCGCCCGTGCGGCCCTGGACTTCCAGGGCGTGCTGCAGCTGCGCCTCGTTGAGGAAGCCCATGCGGACCAAAATCCCGCCCAACGCTTCCCGGCGCACCAGGGTGGGTGCGCCCGGCCGCGCGGCCGCACGAGGCCCGGACGGGGGTGCCGGTGGCGCGGCCGGGTCCGGGACCGGCAGGGCAGGCCCGGGCTGCGGCGCGGTGGGCTCGGCGGGGACCTCCACGGCTTGCGGTGGCGCCGGCTCGGGGGCCGGTTCCGGTACCGTGGGCTCAGGTTCGGGCGGTGCAACTTCCCCGAGTCCTTCCGCAGGAGTCAGGACAGGCTCGTGCGCCGGCGTGGCTTCCGCAGGCCCGGGGACGGGCTTCGGCTCCACGCGGGGCTCGGGCTGGGGGGCGACTTTGGCCGGCTCCGGGGGCGGTCCCGCGGCCGGTTCCCTGCGTACAGCCGGGGCCGGGTGGCCGTTGGCCCGCGCCTCCAGCGCCGCGGCCCGGTCCAGGACGCTGGCCGCCTCCTGCTGCATCCCCAGCCGCTCGTACACCTCTCCCAGGGCCAGGAGGACGACTACCGCTTCCTTCAGGTAGCCGCCGGACTGGTACAGGTCTGCCAGGTCCAGGTAGTGGACGGGTTCCTCCGGGGCCATCTCGATGAGCTTCTTGAACTCGGCGATGGCCTCCTGGAGGCGGCCCGCGTGGGCGTGCCGCAGGGCCTGATGGTACCTCCAGGCGCACTCCAAGGTCTGGTTCTCCAGGGGGATCCCCAGGGAAGCCTTGTACTCCCGGAGGACCACGAGCTCCTCGTCTATGCCGGTGCTGCCTGCCTTCATGCTGCGCTCCCGGGTCCTGGCCACCGCGCCCCCCGAAAAACCGCTGGCGTCCTCAGTCTAGACCACCCCGAGAATGTTCGCACAGGTTTCCCGTCCCCGCTCTTCCCTCCCGGACGGCGAAGAGCAAGTTTGATACCCAACTCGGGGTCCGGCTAGACGTGGCCCGGTTGCAGGCAACGTGCCCCCACCCCGGGGTGACGCAAGGACCCCCGGCCTCCAGCCCCGGGCTCCCACACTTGGAACGAAAGTTGCTCCGCTGTCGCCCGGCAGGACTCCACGGGGGTAGGAGGGAAGGGTTGACATCCATGACACCCATGGACGCCAGGTACGAGCTGGACGTAGCCGTCCTCAGCGGGCTGGTGGCGGACCGCCACCTGGTGAGCCTGGCCCTCAACGAGGGCTTCGGCCCGGAGATGCTGGACAGCCCCGTGGCCCAGCGCCTAGCCCGGGTGGTGCTGGAGCTGGCCATGGCCCGGGCGGCCCCGTTGGACGAGCTGGCGGTGCGCCACGAGGTGCAGGAGCGGGGCATGCTGACCCCGGAGGTGGAGCGGCTCCTGCGGGCGGTGAAGCTGACCCGTCCGCCCACCGCGGCCCAGATGGTGGCGTACCTGGACGCCCTGAAGGCCCGGGAGAGTCGCAGGCGGCTGGAGGCGGTGCAGCGCCGGATCCAGGACTTCCTGCGGCAGGGCGACCGGCCGGGCTCCCGGGATTTGGTGCGCTTCGTGGGCGAGGTGGTGGGGGAGCTGTTCGAGATCCAGAAGAAGAGGCTGCGGCAGAAGCTGGTCCCCGTGGGGGACGTGGTGGGGGACCTGATTGAGCACGTGCAGAGCCCGTGCGCGGGGGGGCTTCTGGGCTACTCCATCTCCCCCTTCGACCGGCTGAACCGGGTGCTGTCGGGGCTGCGGCCCGGCTTCTACTACGGCCTGGCGGGCGCTCCCCGGAGGGGCAAGACGAACCTGGCCTTGCAGCTGGCGAGCTACGTGGCCCGCAACCACCGGATCCCGGTGCTCTTCTACTCGTGGGAGCAGACCACGAAGGTGCTGGCTGCCCGGCTGCTGGCCAAGGAGATGCTGGTGAGCCCCGCGGACATCCTGGCGGGGACCCTGGACCGGTCGCCCGCCACCCTGGCGAAGCTGCGGGCCGCGGAGGAAGAAGTGTACCGGTACGCGCCCTACCTGTACCTGGTGGAGGCCGGTCGCAAGGACACCCTGGAGCGGATCAAGGCCCACGCCTACAACGTGATGCAGGAGCACGACACCAACCAGGTCCTGATCTGCCTGGACTACCTGCAGAAGATCCCCCTGGACGAGCCCGTGGCGGACGACAAGGCGCGCACCGACCTCATCTCCTCCCAGCTGGCGGAGCTCAGCCTGGAGCTGCGGGCCCCCATCCTGGCCATCTCCCCCTTGGACAAGGGGGGGTGCCGGCTGGACGAGCGGCCCGCGGAGGACGACGGCGAGGCGGAGCTGTACGAGCGGCCCACCATGCACCACAGCGTGGGCTCGGGGGACCTGGAGTACGACCTGGACGTGGCCATGGTGCTGGTGAAGGACTGGAAGGCCACCCGCGACCTGCGGGAGTACCTGGAGTCCAAGGCTCGCCAGGAGGGGCTGGACCCCGAGGAGCTGCCCAAGATCGACATCCTCAACCTGTTCATCGACAAGAACCGGGACGCGCCGGAGGTGGAGTCCAACATCGTCCAGTTCGCCTTCTTCATCACCCTCAACAAGTTCGTGGAGCTGGGGTTCAAGCTAGAGAAGGAGTACCGCGCGGACTTCCGGGGCTTCTCCAAGGTGGTGGAGATCTACAACCAGCTGAAGGAGGCGGGGCTGCTGTCCGCGCACCGGGAGGTCCTGGCCGCGGGCACGTAGTCTCCGCGGGGGAGGGAAAGGATGAACATCGAGCAGCTGCTCAAGGAAGTGGTGGACCGACAGGGGTCGGACCTGCACCTCACCGCGGGGGTGCCGCCCATGGTGCGGGTGTGGGGCAAGCTCGCGCCCCTGGACGGCTACCCCGTCCTCACGCCGGAGGACACCTACCAGCTGGCGTACAGCATGCTCAACACGTTGCAGAAGCAGAAGTTCGAGAAGAACTGGGAGCTGGACCTGTCCTACGGGGTGCCCGGCCTGGGGCGGTTCCGGGTGAACGTGTACCGGCAGCGGGGCGCGGTGGGGGTGGCCATCCGGGTCATCCCCCACGAGGTCCCGCGCCTGGAGGACCTGAACCTACCTCCGGTGCTGGTGGAGCTCACCCGCCGTCCCCGGGGCCTGATCCTGGTCACAGGGCCCACGGGGCAGGGCAAGTCCACCACCCTGGCGGCCATGATCAACCAGATCAGCGAGGAGCGCAGCTGCCACATCGTCACCATCGAGGACCCCATCGAGTACCTGCACGAGCACAAGCGCAGCGTGGTCAACCAACGGGAGCTGGGCTTCGACACCCAGTCCTTCCCCAACGCCCTGCGGGCCGCGTTGCGGGAGGACCCCGACGTGGTCCTCATCGGCGAGATGCGGGACCTGGAGACCATCGCCGCGGCCCTGACCATTGCCGAGACCGGGCACCTGGTGTTCGCCACCCTGCACACGGCCAACGCGGCCCAGTCCGTGGACCGCATCATCGACGTGTTCCCGCCCCACCAGCAGCAGCAGGTCCGGGTGCAGCTGGCCTCCGTGCTGGAGGCGGTCATCAGCCAGATCCTCCTGCCCAACCAGCTGTTCCTGCGGCGCTTCGGCAACCAGGAGGGCTACGCGGCGCTTCGGCGGAGCGGGGCCGTGACCACCCTGCGGCGGGCGTGGCCCACCCTGGAGGAGATCGGCCGGGTGCCCGCGGTGGAGGTGATGATCGCCACCCCCGCCATCCGCAACCTGATCCGGGAGGGCAAGACGCACCAGATCGAGTCCGCCATCCAGACGGGGGCGGAGTGGGGGATGCAGACCATGGACCAGTCCCTGCGGGACCTGTACCAGCGGGGGCTCATCTCCTTCGAGGACGCCATCGGGAACGCCATCCACCCCGAGGAGCTCCGCAAGATGATCGCCTGAACGGAGGAGGTTCGCCGTGGCCGTCTACCAGTACACCGCTCGGGATCAGATGGGCCGCGTGGTGACGGGCATCCTGGAGGCGGAGTCGGACGCGCAGGTGGCGGAGAAGCTCCACCAGATGGGGTTCTTCATCACCGCCATCGAGCGCGCCAAGGCCGGGCCCGGGGAGGCCCGCAGCTTCATGGATCTGTTCCGGGGCATCTCCCTCCGGGACCTAGCCCTCATGAGCCGGCAGTTCGCCACCATGGTGAACTCCGGCCTCACCCTGGTCCGGGCGCTCACCATCCTGGAGCAGCAGACTACCGCTCAGCGCCTGCGGGAGGTCATCGGTAAGGTGCGGGCGGACGTGGAGCAGGGCCGGACCCTGGCGGACGCCCTGAGCAAGCACCCTCAAGCCTTCAGCTCCCTGTACGTGAACATGGTCCGGGCCGGGGAGGCGGGAGGGGTGCTGGACGACGTGCTGCAGCGGCTGGCCACCTTCCTGGAGAAGGAGTTCGCCCTGCGGCAGAAGATCAAGTCCGCCATGGTGTACCCCGTGATCCTCACCCTGGCGGCCACGGGCGCCCTGCTGTTCATGACCATGGTGATCATCCCGCAGTTCGTGGTGTTCTTCCGGGAGCTGAACGTGGGGGACCTGCCCCTACCCACCAAGATCGTGATGGCCATCAGCTACGCCCTCCGGACCTACTGGTACGTGTGGATCCCGGGCATCGGGCTTGTGGCGTGGGCGGCCTCGCGGTGGCTGCGGACCCCCACGGGCAAGGCCTGGTGGGACCGGGCGAAGCTGCGCCTGCCCGTGTTCGGCCCCGTGATCCAGAAGACCATCCTGGCGCGGTTCGCCCGCACCCTGGGAACCCTGCTGGGCGCCGGGGTACCCTTGCTGCAGGCCTTCGACGTGACGAGCAAGGCTGTGGACAACGTGGTGGTGGAGGAGGCCATCCGCAAGGTGCGGGCCAGCATCCGGGAGGGGGAGAGCATCGCGGTCCCCCTAGCGCAGGTGGAGCTGTTCCCGCCCATGGTGGTGCAGATGGTGAGGGTGGGCGAGGAGGCCGGAAACCTGGACGAGATGCTGGTGAAGGTGGCGGACTTCTACGACGCGGAGGTGGAGGCCGCGGTGGGGGCGCTGGCGAGCACCCTGGAGCCCGCCATGATCGTGTTCATGGGCGTGGTGGTGGGTGCCATGGTGGTCTCCCTGTACCTGCCCATCTTCCAGCTGGCGGCGAAGGCGGGCTAGGCTTACCGGCGGCTTGAGGGTCTCGGGAAGGCCGCCAAGGCGTCGCTCACCGGCCGCTCGCCCGACTCGTCGGAGGGGCGGTTGGCCACGGCTCGTCCCACCACCAGCGTGGCGGAACCCCCTCCGTCCAGGTTGACCGCGTCCACGGCTCCCAGGGCCTGCAGCTCCCGAGCCAGCTCCAGCAGGGTCATGCCCAGCCCGTGCTCGGGCCAGCGGCCGTCCACCACCACCAGCAGCGCGCTTCCGTCCGCGGCCACCCCCACCGCGGTGCGCGGGTGCCTCCGTTCCCGCAGAGCGTTGGGGAACCCCTCGTGGGCGGGTGAGGCGACACCCCGAGTGACGAGGCGCGGACCCCCGCACAGGACGTGACGGACGTCCTGCCAGCGGGGGTCCTGGGAAGCGGGCTGCAGCGTGAGGGACACGCGCACCGGATGGCCGGGGCGCAACCGTTGCAAGGCTACGGCAGCCTCTCCGCTGGCGGACAGCACGAAGCCGTCTTGGGGAATGGCGCTGTCGCCCCTGAAGGCCACGTCCCGCACCACGCCGCCGGCCACCACCGCCTCCACCCCGGACGGGTCCGTCCGCGTGGTGGCAGAGTAGCGGGGGGTGTACAGGACCAGCTCGCCGGGCCTGCGGGCACGGTTGACGCCCGACAGCCGCAGGACGAGCTCCGGAGCCGTGACCTCGCCCCGCCAGTCCACGGCGTCCACCAGCACCGCCTCGTCCGCGACGCCGAGGCAGGTCCGCCCAGGGAGCGGCTCGCTCACCCACTCGCTGTCGATCACCAACCCTCCCAAGGGGTCTCCGTCCGGCGCGAAGAACCCGCCGTTGACCGCGGCCAGGGCTCCTGCCCGCCTGGCCATGTCCGACGTCCGTTCCCTGCCCACCACCTGTCCGCGCGCCAACAGGGGCCGGAGCTCCACCCGCCGAGGGTCTACTCTCAGAACGGCTACCCACTGGGGTCCCGGGAGGGCTTCCGGGTCCCGCACCGTGGACACGACCCAGGTGGGGAGGGCTTCTGCCCTGAGCCCGCGCGCCAGTTCCTCGGCGTCCTTGCGCGCTCGGAAGGCGCCCACCCGGACCTTGAACAACCCGTCCACATCGTCCACGAACACGGGAAGCCCCCGCGCCCGGAGTTGAGCGGCCAGGCGTTGGGCGTTGGCGGGCTCCGCGAACGCCCCCGCCTGCACGCGCCACACCGGCAGGGCCCTCAGGGCGCCGCGCTTTTCCACCACGAGCCGCAGCCCGCTGGCCAGCTCCTGCTCGTACCGCAACCGTAGGCCCTCTTCTACGGCCTTGAGGTACGCCCAGAGCAGGGAAGCCGCCTCCGCACGCGTGATGGCTGCCCCAGGCCGCAGGCTCGGGGTGGGCTCCTGGAGCAGGGGCGGTTCCGTGCGCACGGCCACCAGCATGGCCGGCGGTACCCCCGAGCCTGCGACCCTGGCGGCAAGCCAAGCGGCCTCCCAGCCGTAGCCCAGGGCCCGCACCACCCAGTCTACCGCGTCCTCCCTGCGCAGGGTCTCCTGGGGCCGGAAGCGCGTGAGCTCCGGCAGCAGGCCGTAGCGCGCCGCAGCCTCCACGTAGGGGCTGTCGGGGTGGCTTGCAGGAACGTCCGGAAACATCCCACCTTCGGGTGGCTCCGTGGGGATGCCCTTGGCGGCGACCAGCCAGCGGACGAAGCGGGCTCTGGTGAGGGGGGCTTCGGGCCGGAACAGCCGGTCCGGATCCGAGTCCACCACGCGCCGTTCCAGCAGGGCTTGCACACGGGAAGCTGCCCAGCTGCCGGCGAGGTCCGGGGGTATGCTCTGGGCCCGGGCCCACGCCGCGGCGGCCAGCACCAACACCCACGCCCACGGTCGCACAAGGAGGTGGCTTCGGGACTGGGGCGGGCGGGTCCTGCGAAGGGTGAGCCGGCCGCCCTGGCGAACACCAAGTGCGCGGAGGGCGCGGGGGTGGAGCTCCGGACGAGTTACGCTCAGGACCTGAAGCTCGTGTCGGGCTGGACGGGGTGGCTGGGGGTAGTGCTGCTACTCGGCGGGCTCGCCCTGTTGCCCTTCGCGGCACCCCGGTACGTGGTGTACGTGGCGACCCTGGCCGCGGTGCACTCCCTGGTCGCGGTGGGGCTCAACTTGCTGGTGGGCTACACCGGCCAGATCTCCCTGGGACACGCGGGGTTCTTCGCGGTGGGCGCCTACACCCACGGGCTCGCCCTCACCCGCCTGGGCTGGGGGCTGTGGCCGTCCCTGTTGGCGGCCGCCGCCGTGAGCGCGGCGGTGGGCTACCTGGTGGGGTTGCCCGCGCTGAGGCTTTCCGGACCGTACCTGGCCGTGGCCACCCTGGCCTTCGGGCTGGCCGTCCACCAGGTGCTGGTGAACTGGGAGGGCCTCAGCGGCGGGAGGTCGGGGCTGTTCCTCCCGGAAGTCCAGGTGCTGGGCGCGTCGGTGAAGGACGAGCGGGTGCTGTACGGGCTGGTGGTGGCGGTGACCTGCGCCCTGGTTCTGGCCGCGGTGCGCGTGGTGCGGTCGTACGTGGGGCGGGCCTTCGTGGCCATCCGGGACAGCGACGTGGCCGCGGAGCTGTCGGGGGTCAACCTCACCCGGTACAAAACCCTGGCCTTCGCCCTGAGCGCCCTGTACACGGGTGTGGGAGGGGCCCTCATGGGCCACGTGGTGGGGTTCCTGGAGCCGCAGCTGTTCACCCTGTTCGAGTCCGTGTACTTCTTCTCCATGGTGGTGGTGGGCGGGCTCGCCTCCGTGGCGGGCAGCATCCTGGGCGCGGTTCTCCTCACCCTCCTGCCGCAGGCGCTTTCGGGCATGGGGGAGGCTCTCAACGTGCTGTACGGCCTCGTGGTGATCCTCGTGCTGAGGTTCGAGCCGGGCGGGCTGGTGGCGCGGTGGCTGCGGGTGCAACGGTACTGGAGGACGTGGCCCCTGTGACCCTCCTCCTGCAGTACCTGGCCAACGGGCTCGCGGCGGGCAGCCTGTACGCCCTGGTGGCCCTGGGGATCGTGCTGCTGTACCGGTCTTCCCGGGTGCTCAACTTCGCCCACGGGGACCTCGCGACCCTGGGGGTGTTCTTGGCTTTCAGCGGGGTGCAGGCCAGGTGGCCGTATGCCGCCGCCTTGGCCGCCGGGGTGGTGGGGACGGGGTTGGTGTCCGCGGCCTTCTACCGGCTGCTCATCAAGCCCGTGCGGCAGGCCACGGTCCTCAGCCTGGTCATCACCACCCTCGGGTTCGCCCTGTTCTTGAGCGGGCTCATGGTGTGGGTCTGGGGCACGGACACCAAGGTCTTCCCGTTTCCCCTGTCCGAGGTGCGGGTGTACCGGCTGGGCGGGGTGACGGTGAGCGAGCTCACCCTGGGTTCCTTGGTGGTGGGGTTGCTGTTGGTGGCGGTCCTGACGTTGCTGCTGCAGAAGACGCCCTTGGGCTTGGCCATGCGGGCCGTGGCGCAGAACCCCGAGGCGGCCCAGCTCCTGGGAGTCCCCGCAGGTCGGGTGCTGGCCGCCACCTGGGCGGTGGCGGGCGGCCTCGGGGCGGCGGCGGGGATGCTCCTGGCGCCGGCGGTGCTGCTGGACCCCTTCATGATGCTGGACCCGTTCTTGAAGGGGTTCGCCGCCGCGGTCCTGGGCGGGATGGACAGCCTGCCCGGCGCGGTGCTGGGCGGGGTATTGCTGGGGGTGGCGGAGAGCGTGTTCGCGGGTTACGTGTCCGTGAAGTTCAAGGCCACCCTGGCGTTCGTGGTGATCGTGGTGGTGCTCCTGGCCAAGCCCGAGGGGCTGTTGGGACGGCCGTTCCACCGTCGGGTGTGACGGCCGCGGGTGGCCGGGTTTGCTAAGCTAGGAGCGCGTCCGCCGGACCGTGGGAGCGAACACAACGGGAAAGGGGGGAAGAAGGCCGTGCGTGCAGCGGTGGGAGTTTGCCTTGGGTTGCTGTTGGCCCTGCCCTTGGCCACCGCGGCCCAGGAGCGGGGGGTGACCGCGGAGGAGGTGGTGATCGGGACCTCCATGCCCTTGAGCGGCCCCGCGGCGTACTGGGGGGCCGTGGGCCGGGGGATGGAGGCGTACGCCCGGTACCTGAACGACCAGGGCGGGATCCACGGGAGGCGCTTGCGGGTGGTGGTGCGGGACGACAGCTACCTGCCCCCGCGGGCCGCGGCCAACGTGCGGGAGCTGGTGGAGCGGGTGGGGGTGTTCGCCATCGTGGGCCTCATCGGCACCGCCAACGCCTTCGCGGTGCGGGACTACATCGTGCGCAACGAGGTGGTGTGGATCTCGCCCACCGCGGACGCCACCATGTGGTACGGCTTCCGGGACAAGAAGTACCTGTTCGTGACCTACCCCTCGTACGTGGAGGAGGCCAAGATCCTGGTGGACTACGCCGCCAAGCAGCTGGGCGTGAAGAGCGTGGCGGTCTTCTACCAGAACGACCTGTACGGGCAGAAGGGGCTGTTGGGCGCCAAGCAGGGCGCGGTGCGGTCGCGGGTGCGGATCTCCGCGCAGGTCCCCTACGAGGTCACCCAGACGGACGTGAGCTCCGAGGCGTTGAAGCTGCGGGAGTCGAGGGCGGACGCGGTGCTGCTGTACGCCACCCCGCGCCACGGTGCCCTCATCGTGCGGGAGATGGCCAAGATCGGCTACGCGCCCAAGCTGCTGTCGTCCTTCACCCTGGGCGACCCCATCATGTTCGCCCTGGCGGGAGAGGCCTGGAACGGGGTGATCTCCACGGGCTTCTTCCCCCTGCCCGGGGCCGGGGACAGCCGGGTGGACGAGGCCCTGGCCATCCTAACCCGGGTCGACCCCGCCCTGCGGACCAACCCCTTCAACGCCCTGGCGGGCTGGGCCTTCATGGAGCCCTTCGTGGAGGGCCTCCGACGGGCGAGCAGGGACCTCACCAAGGAGCGGTTCGTCACCGCCATGGAGAGCATCCGCAACTGGGACGGGCAGGTGATCCGGGGAGTCACCTTCGGTCCGGACCGCCGGCAGGGGACCAACCGGCTGTTCCTCACCCGGGCGGAAGGCGGTCGGTACACCAGGCTCACGGACTGGATCAGCTACCCCGTGGGCTTCTAGACGCGTGGGGAGCGGGCCTTGACCGCGCCGCTTCTGCAGGTGGAGGGGCTCACCCTGCGGTTCGGAGGGGTGGTGGCGCTGCAGGACGTGAGCCTACAGGTCCGTAGCGGCGAGCTGGTGAGCGTCAT
This sequence comes from uncultured bacterium, assembly GCA_964437095.1. Lineage (GTDB taxonomy): Bacteria > Sysuimicrobiota > Sysuimicrobiia > Sysuimicrobiales > Sysuimicrobiaceae > Tepidifontimicrobium. Next base: position 77,894 of record CAYTFH010000003.1, read on the forward strand.
CGGGCCCAACGGCGCGGGCAAGACGAGCCTGTTCAACTGCGTGTGCGGCCTGTACCGGCCGCGACGGGGCCGGGTGGTGCTGGACGGTCGGGACGTCACCCGGGCCTCCCCGGACGCCATCGCCCGCATGGGGGTGGCCCGGACCTTCCAGAACCTGGAGCTGTTCCGGGGGATGACGGTGCTGGACAACCTCCTCCTGGGCTGCCACCGCCACTTCCGGTCGCCCGTGTGGGAGGTGGCGGTGGGCAGCCGCCGGGCTAAGGAGGAGGAAGTCCGGCAGCGGGAGCGGGCGGAGGCCGTCCTGGAGTTCCTGGAGATGCAGTCCTACCGGGACCGCCCGGTGGCGGCCCTGCCCCACGGGGTCCAGAAGGTGGTGGAATTGGGCAGGGCCTTGTGCAGCGAGCCGCGGCTGTTGTTGCTGGACGAACCGTCCGCGGGCCTCACGTCCGAGGAGAAGGACGAGCTCAAGTACCGCCTGCAGGACGCCCGCCGGGCCTTCGGGCTCACCGTGGTGCTGGTGGAGCACGACCTGCGGATGGTGATGGACCTGTCGGAGCGGGTGGTGGTGCTGGACCACGGGGAGGTGATCGCGGAAGGCCCGCCGGAGCGGGTCCAACAGGACCCGCGGGTGGTGGAGGCCTACCTGGGCGTCACCGCATGACCGCGGAGGTGCTGTCGGTCCGGAACGTGGAGGCGGGTTACCGCCGGGGTCTGGTGGTCCTGCGGGGGGTCTCCCTGGCGGTCCCGGAAGGCCGGGTGGTGGCCCTGCTGGGCAGCAACGGCGCGGGCAAGACCACCCTGCTGCGGACGGTCATGGGCCTGCTGCCGGACCAGCCGGAGAAGGGCGAGGTGGTGTTCCGGGGCGTGCGCCTCAACGGCCTGGACCCGGACGCCATCACCCGGATGGGGCTGGCCCTGGTGCCGGAGGGCCGCGGGCTGTTCCCCGAGCTTACCGTGGAGGAGAACCTGCAGCTGGCGGGCTACACCCGGCGGTACGACCGAAGGACGCTGGAGGCCGTGCTGGACCGGTTCCCCGTGCTCCGCGAGCGTCTGCGGCAACCGGCGGGCACCTTGTCGGGCGGGGAGCAGCAGATGCTGGCCATCGCCCGCGCGTTGCTCCTGCGGCCGTCCCTGCTGTTGCTGGACGAACCGTCCCTGGGGCTGGCACCCCGGGTGGTGGCGCAGATCTTCTCCATCCTGGAGTCCCTCAACCGGGAAGGGATCTCCATCCTCCTGGTGGAGCAGAACGCCCGCATGGCGTTGCGCGTGGCCCACTACGGGTACGTCCTGGAGGCGGGCCGCCTGGTGCTGGAAGGGCCCGCGGACCGGCTGCGGGAGGACCCCAACGTGCAGGAGCTGTACCTGGGGGTCCAGCGGGAGCCCTCCCCGAAAGGCTTCCGCCGCTGGCGGCCCAAGCGGCGGTGGGCTTGAGGCCCACCACGGTCCCTGGGCCGCGGGCTACCGGTACAGCGCTTCGATGAGGTCCCGGTACTTCTCCGCCAGGACCTTGCGCTTCACCTTCAGGGTGGGCGTGACCTCCCCGTCCTCCTGGTACAGCCGCTTGGGGAGGATGGCGAACCGCTTGACCTGCTCCGGGCTGCTGAGCTTGCGGTTGACCTTGTCCACTTCTCGGGCGATGAGCTCCCGGACCCGGTCGTTGCCGCTGAGGTCCGCGAAGGTGGAGAAGGGGATCCGGTGGTCCTGGGCCCAGCGGGCCACGTTGTCCTCGTCGATCACCACCAGGGCCACCAGGTACGGCCGCCGGTCGCCCACCACCACCGCGTCGTGGATGTACGGGCTGGCCTTGAGCTGGTTCTCCACGTACGCGGGGGCGATGTTCTTGCCGTAGGCGTTGACGATCAGGTCCTTCTTGCGGTCGGTGATCCGCAAGAAGCCGTCCGGGTCCATCTCGCCCACGTCCCCGGAGTGCAGCCAGCCGTCCCGCAGGGCATGGGCAGTGGCCTCCGGGTCCTTGAAGTAGCCCGCGAACACGTTGGGGCCGCGGACCAGGATCTCCCCGTCCTCCGCCACCCGCACCTCCACGCCGGGCAGGGACTGGCCCACGGTCCCCAGCCGGATGCGGTCGCCCTGGTGGATGGTGGTGGGGCCGCTGCCCTCCGTCTGCCCGTACACCTCCCGGATGGGCACCCCCAGGGCGTGGTAGAACTCCAGGATCTCGGGGGCGATGGGGGCGGCACCCGAGACCGCAAACCGCACCCGGTCCAGCCCGAGCCGCCGGCGCAGGGGCCGCAGGACGCACACTTCCGCCACGGCGTGCGCCGCGCGCAGGCCGGCGCGGGGACGCTGGCCCGCCAGCCGAATCAGCGCGTACCGGCGTCCGACCCCCAGGGCCAGCTGGTAGGCCCAGCGCTTGACGGCGTCCACCTCCCGCATGTGGAGGCTCAGCTGGGAGTACAGCTTCTCCCACAGGCGGGGGACCGCGAACAGGATGGTGGGCCGGACCTCCTGCAGGTTCTGGAACAACGTGTCCAAGTTCTCCGCGAAGTACACCACGAAGCCCCACACCAGGGGCAGGTACACGCTCAGCATGCGCTCCGCGATGTGGGACAGGGGCAGGAAGGACAGGGAACTGTCCGTGGGGTACAAGGGATTGGCCTGGCCCAGGGCGTGGGCGGTCCACAGGAGGTTGCGGTGGGTGAGCATGGCCCCCTTAGGAGGGCCGGTGGTGCCGGAGGTGTACAGGAGGATGGCCACGTCGTCCTCGGAGGTATCCCGCAGCCTCCCTTCCAGGCCGTCCGGGTCCCACGCGGCGCGCCCCAGGGCCCGCAGCTCGTCCAGGGTCAGGACCTGAGGGTCCGAGAACTCGCCCAGGCCCTCGGGGTCCATGACCACGATGCGCTCCAGGTGCGGCAGCTGCCCGCGGACCTCCAGGGCCTTGTCCAGCTGCTCTTCGTCCTCCACGAAGAACACCCGGGCCTCGCTGTGGGCCAAAACGTACGCGCACTGCTCGGGAGGGTTGGTGGCGTACACCGCCACGGACAGCCCTCCCGCCAGCAACGTCCCCATGTCGCAGAACAGCCACTCGGGCCGGTTGTTGCCGATGATGGCCGCGGCCTGGCCGGGCTCAAACCCCAGGGCTGCCAGCCCGCCGGCCACCTCCCGGGCCGCCCGCCCGTACTGCTCCCACGTGATGGGGTGCCAGAGCCCCCGGCGCTTGTGCCACATGGCCACCCGATCTCCCCGCTCCCGTACGGCCTGCAGGAAACGCTGAGGGACCGTGCCCGTGGTCAGGCGCTTCAGCTCCACCGTGGCCATACGCCCTCCCCCGCCGGATGCCTTGAGGCCGCCCACAGGTTAGAATAGACGGCGGAGGCGCAGAAGGAGGAGACCCATGGTCCGTCCGCCCATCGAGACGCTTCTGGAACGGGTGACCAACAAGTACCTGCTGGTGATGCTGGCCGCCAAGCGGGCCCGGGAGCTGCGGGCCGGCCAGCTGCCCCTGGTGGACGTGGACTCCCAGAACCCCGTGACCGTGGCCCTGGAGGAGATCGCGGCGGGCAGGATCAAGCCGGAGTTCCCGGAGTCCGTGGAGGCCATCTTCGCCAACCTGCCCAGCCCGTAGCGCAGCCCGGAGGTCAGTCCCGCAGGACTTCCTCGACGGGCGTGAACGGGAGCCCGTGGGCTTCCGCCACCCCCGGGTGGGTCACGCGGCCTGCGACCACGTTCAGCCCCCGGGCGAGGGCCGGGTCTTCGCGGCAGGCCGCCCGCCAGCCCTTGCGGGCCAGGGCGGCGGCGTAGCCCGCGGTGGCGTTGGTCAAAGCCACGGTGGACGTCCGGGGGACGGCGGCGGGCATGTTGGTGACCCCGTAGTGGATTACCCCGCCCCACTCGTACACGGGGTGGCTGTGGGTGGTGGGGCGGATGGTCTCCACGCAGCCGCCCTGGTCCACGGACACGTCCACGATCACCGACCCCGGCTTCATGGCCCGTGCCAAGTCCTGGGAGACCAGCTTGGGGGTGCGCGCGCCGGGGACCAGCACCGCGCCCACCAGCACGTCCGCGTAGGCCACCGCCTGCTCCACGGTGTACGGGTTGCTCATGAGCACCTGGACGCGCCCGTGCAGGACGTCGTCCAGGTGGGCCATGCGCCGCGGGTTGCGCTCCAGCACCGTGACCTGCCCACCCATCCCCAACGCCACCTTGGCCGCGTTGGTGCCCACCACCCCGCCTCCCAGGATCACCACGGTCCCGGGGGCCACCCCCGTGACGCCCCCCAGCAGCGTCCCCTTGCCGCCCTGGGTGCGCTTGAGGTAGTAGCTGGCCTCTTGGACCGCGAGCTTGCCCGCCACCTCGCTCATGGGCGTCAGCAGGGGCAGCTCGCCGTCGGGAAGCTGCACCGTCTCGTAGGCGATGGCCACCGTCCCGGCGTGGAGCAGGGCGTGGGTGAGACGTTCGTCCGCGGCCAGGTGCAGGTAGGTGAACACCACCAGGTCGGGCCGTAAGAACCCGTACTCCTCCGGCAGGGGCTCCTTGACCTTCATCACCAGGTCGCAGCCCCAAACCTCCGCCGGGTCGCGGGTGATGCGCGCCCCGCGGCGCGCGTACTCCTCGTCGGAAAAACCGCTACCCTCGCCGGCGCCGCTCTCCAGCAGCACCTGGCAGCCGGCCTCCACCAGCTGCATCACGCCCGCGGGCGTGATCCCCACCCGGTACTCCCCGTCCTTGCGCTCCCTGGGCACGCCCACCCACACGGTCGTGGGGGTTCGACGGACCCCACCGCGCCTCCTGGTGGCGTGCTACCATCGGCCCCGGCGGGCCTGATCCACGCGAGGTCGGGGAATTTGCCGAAAGCTTGGTGGGTCGTCCTCTGGGCCGGGGCGGGCGCGGTGCGGCTCGCACTGCTGTGGGTCCCGGGCCACACGGTGGACGTGGCTGCGTTCACCGCGTGGGCGGTGCGGCTGGCGGAGGTGGGGCCGCCGGGATTCTACCGGCCCGGCGTGTTCGCGGACTACCTCCCAGGCTACCTCCTGGTGCTGTGGCCCGTGGGCCTGCTCGCTCGAGCAATCCCGCACCTTGCGCCCGTGTGGGTGAAGCTGCCGGGTGCGGCCGCGGACCTGGCCGTGGCCTACCTCCTGTGGCGCTTGGGAGGTCCTCGACGGACCCTGGCAGCCCTGGCGTACCTGTGGAACCCCGCGGTGCTGCTGGCGGGGCCGTGGTGGGGCCAGGTGGAGTCGGTGGCGGTGGCGTGGATCCTCGGGAGCGTGTTGGCCTGGCGGGAAGGCAGGCCGGGGTGGGCCGGGGTGCTGTTCGCCCTTGGGGCGCTCACCAAGCCCCAGTACGCACTGGCGGGGGTGCTGTTGCTCGCGGGTTCGGCACAAGGCCGGCCGGCGCACGTCCTGGCCGCGGCGGGCGGTTGCGTGGCCGCGGTGGTGGCGAGCGGGCTCGTGTTCGGGCTCTCGCCGTGGGTGCTGGCGCGGGTGGCGCTCGGTGCGTCCGCCACGTACCCGTACGGGTCCGTGAACGCCCTGAACCTGTGGTACTCGTTGGGGCTCAACTGGGGGCCGGACTCGGCCCAGGTCCTAGGCCTGCCCGCGGTGGTGTGGGGAGGGCTGCTCACCCTGGCCGCGGCCGTCTGGGCGGGGCGGCTGGTGGCGGGGCGCGGGGACGTGGGGCTGGGAGCCCTGGCTGGAGGGTGGATGGTGGCGGCCGCGTTCTCCCTGGCCACCCGCATGCACGAACGGTACTTGTTCCCTGCAGTCCCCTTCACGCTGCTGGCCTGGTCCCACGGCCGGGCCGCAAGCGGGCTGTGGGTGGCGCTTTCCGTGATCCTGTTGGGAAACCTGCTGTACGGGTTCAGCTATCTTTCGAGCTTCCCGCAGTACAGGACGCCGGGGTGGGCCGCGGTGTGGCACGCGTTCGGGGCGCCGATCCCCGAACTTTTCTGCGTGGCGGGCCTACTCGCCACGGGCTGGGCCGGTTGGGCCTTGAGACGGACAGCGCACCACGCGTGCCTTGCCCCGGTGGTCCTGCGCGACCAGCGTTCAGCGGCAGGGGGAAGTTCGACTCCGAACGGCGAGGGTGAGCTGTGAGCTGGGACTTCCTGCACCCTCCCGGTTCTTCGCGGCAGCGCTGGGGGATCGCCCCTACGCGTGGTGCTGGAGGAGTACGAGAACGTGGTGGGAGGAAAGCACTCCCTGGCTTGGGTTGTTCCGCCTGTGTGGGCGCTCGCAGGGCCCGGCGGATCCTCGCCCCACCTTCGGCGCCTCAGACCCGACCGCGCAGCTCGGACCGCAGCTTCCAAAGCTCCCAGAAGGCCCGCAGCACCACGTCCACGCGGCCGCCGCTCTGCCGGCCCCACCGCCTGGGGTAGTGGGGGACCCCCACCTCCACGATGCGGGCGCCCCTTCGCGCGGCCCGACACAGCAACTCCGTGCTGAGGAACGCCCCCGTGGCCCGAAGAGGGAGGTCCCGCACCACCTCCGCCCGCAGCAGCTTGAACGCGCAGTCCACGTCCCGCACCCGGACCCCGAACCAGAGCCGCACCAGCAGGTTCCACAGCCACCCGAACGCCCGCCGGTGCGGGGGGTCTTGACGCCGCGCGCGGTAGCCCACCACCAGGTCCGCAGAATCGGCGTGGGGCACCAGGCGCACGATGTCCGCCGGGTCGAACTGGCCGTCCCCGTCGGTGAAGAACACCCACGGGTAGCGGGCGGAAGCGAGCCCGGTGCGCACGGCCGCGCCGTAGCCGAGGTTGCGCGGGTGCTGCACCAGCCGCACCCGGGCGTCCTGCTCCGAGAGCCGGAGGGCCACCTCCGCGGTGCGGTCCGTGCTCCCGTCGTCCACCACGATCACCTCGAAGGGCACGCCGAGGGCGTCCAGGGCCCGGACCGTGGCCGTCACCACGCGCTCCACGTTGCCCTCCTCGTTGTGGCAGGGCAAGAAGGCGCTGACGCCCCCTGCGAGCACATGGGACCCGCGTTTCACGCGCTGCTGCTCACCAGTACCAGCCCCAGGATGATGGCCGCGATCCCCGCCACCCTTGTGGCGGGGATGGTCTCGCCGAACACGTACGCGGAGGCCAGCAGGACCAGCACGTACCCCAAGGACAGCAGGGGGTAGGCCAGGCTGAGGGGGGCGCGGGAGAGGACGACGATCCACAGCACGCTGGCCACCCCGTACAGGGCGAACCCGGCCAGAATGTGGGGGCTGCTGACGATCCGCCACAGCAGCAGGCCCACGTCGCCCACCCCGGCCAGCCGCAGGGCTCCCATCTTCAGCAGCACCTGCCCCGCGGCACCCAGCACCACCGAGATCAGGATCAGCACCAAGGTCATGGACGCCCCCAAGGCTCCTCTGTCGGAGTTACACCCAGCTTCGCACCCACGTCCACCACCGCAGCCAGTGGGCGGGGACCGGGTAGGCGGTGAGCACCGGAAACTGGTACGCGAACACCAACACCACCGCCAGCCAGTACGCCCGCACCCAGTCGGGGCGCGCTTGCCCGAGGCAGTCCAAGGCCATGGCCACGGCCAGGTAGCCAAAGGGCAGCGCCGGTGTGAAATGGTACACGAACAGCAGGCGGCCGATGAAGGCGTACGGTAGGTAGCTCAGGGCGAACCCCGCCACCGCGAACCCACGGGCCGGGCAGGCTCGCGCGCCGGGGAGGGCAGCCGGCACCGCGGGCACCACGCCCCACCACACCAGGGGGTTGCCCACGGCGAAAATCCCCTTCATCCACCCTCCCGAGGACTCGAAGTAGTACCACATGGGCCGCAACAGCAAGGGCCAAGACCACCACGGGCTGGAGTACGGGTGGCTGGCCCGCAGGGTGGCATGGTACCGGTACATGTTGGCCTGCAGCCGCAACAGGTCAGCCAGGGACTCCCCCCGCAGGAAGTGGGGGACATAGGAGGCGGTGTACACCACCAGCGGCACCGCGACCAAGCTCACCGCCAGGGCCCACCACCGGCACCGCGGCCCCCCGCTGCGAGGCCAGAGCACCAGCACCGCCAAGGCGGCAAGGAACGCGAGGCCTGTCCATTTGGTGGCGCAGGCGGCCCCCGCCGCCGCCCCCGCGGCCGCCAGCCAGCCCCACCGGCCGGTGCGTACCGCCAGCCAGCCCGAGGCGCAGGCCAGGACCCCGAAGGTCACCAGGAACACCTCCGGCTTGGCGATGCGGGACTCCACCAGGAGCATGGAGTCCAGCGCGGCGAGCCCCGCCGCGGCGAGGCCCACGCGCGGTCGGCCGGTGGCCAGCACCCCCAAGGCGTACAGGGCCGCCACCAGCAACACCCCGAAGGCCGCGGGCACGGCCCGCCAGCCCCACGCGTTGAACCCGAAGACCCGCACCCCCACGCCGATGAGGAGCTTGGAGAGAGGCGGGTGGGTCCACTCGTAGATGGGCTGGCCCGTCAGGTACTCCCGAGCGGTGCGGGCGTAGTAGATCTCGTCGAAGACCTGGGAGGGCGGTTCTGCAAGGCGCCAGAACCGCAGAACCGCCGAGGCGGCCAGGAGCAGGACCAGGCACAGGGCCGGATGCCGGCTCATCGACTGCATGGTACCCCCGGGCTTTGACAGCGCCAACGGTACGTGCTACTTTGCCCGCAAGACGACGCCCGGCCAATCCCACGGGCCGGGGCCAGGTGGCCACGAGGAAAGGAGGTGGTGCGCCGTTGAGTAGACACCGCACCCCCACCCACCTGGAGGGGGAAGTCTAAGGTCGAGGAGAGTCCCGGTGGTGGGCCGGGACTCTTTTCCTTCCCACCGCCTGCGAGGCGTTGAGAAAAGACCGTCGGCACGGCGGGGACCGGCTGGCGGCCCGTGGCCCGCGCCTCGGCGCCTGCGGTATACTGCCGTGGGGCGGCGTAGCTCAGTTGGTTAGAGCACGCGGTTCATACCCGCGGTGTCGGGGGTTCGAAGCCCTCCGCCGCCACCACCGAGGCGAGGACGTTGTCGACCCGCGCGACGCAGTCTACTACTCCGCAGCCCGATGCCGTGCCCCCTCCGAGCAGGGAAAGCCTTCTGCGCACCGTCCGGCGGGCCGTGGAAGACCGGGATCTCCTGCGTCCCGGAAGCCAGGTGCTTCTGGCCTGCTCGGGAGGTGCGGACTCGGTGGCCCTGGTCCACCTCATGGCCCACCTGGCCCCCGAGTACGGCTGGAAGCTAGCGGTGGGCCACGTCCACCACGGGCTGCGGCCGTCCGCGGACGAGGACGCCCGATTCGTCCTTGACCTGGCCCGGCGCCTAGACCTTCCAGCGTTCACCCGTCGCCTGGTGGGCTTGAAGCCTCCCAACCTGGAAGCGCGGGCGCGGGCGGCCCGGTACGCGGCCCTGGCGGACATGGCCCGGGAGGCGCAGGCGGAGGCCGTGGCCACGGCCCACACCCTGGACGACCAGGCGGAGACGGTGGTGCTGCGCCTCCTCAGGGGTACGGGGGTTCAGGGCCTGGCGGGGATCCTGCCACGCCGGCCTCTGGCTCCTGGGGTCGAGGTGGTGCGGCCGCTGCTGTGGTGCAGGCGGGAGGCCCTGCGGCGGTTCCTCGCCGAGGAGGGCGAGGGCTGGAGGGAGGACGAGACCAACCAGGACCCGCGGTGGGCCCGCAACCGGGTGCGGGCACGCATCCTGCCCCTGTTGACCGCGGAGAACCCGCGCTTGCCGGAAGCCCTGGCGCAGCTGGCGGAGGTGGTGGGCGACGAGGAGGAAGCGTGGGGGGAGTGGGTGCGGCAGGCGGTGAGGGGGGTTGCCCGTCCGACGGACGGCGGGTACCGGGTGGACCGTGAGGCGTTCCTCAAGCTGGTTCCGGCCCTGCAGCGCCGGGTGTTGCGGGAGCTGGTGGGAAGCGGCGGGGGCAGCTCCTTCGTTCACCTGGAAGAGGCGCGCCGCTTGGTACGGGCAGGGCAGGCGGGCCAGGAGCTGACGTTGCCCGCGGGCGTAAGGCTTCGGGTGGAGTCGGGAACGTTCTGGGTGGGGACGCCACAGGACGTAGGCTCTGTGGAAGCCGACCTGCCCGTGCCGGGACGGGCCGTGATCCCGGAGCTGGGCGTCCTGGTGGAAGCCCGGCTGGCGGTGGAGGGCGGGGAGGTGGCGCCGGGCGCGTGGGAGGCGGAGTTGGACGCCGCGTGGGCGCGCCAGCGGCTGGTGGTGCGGAACCGGCGGCCCGGCGACCGCCTCCGGCTGGAGGCGGGGAGCCGAAAGCTGCAGGACCTCTTCACGGACCGGCGGGTGCCGCGGTGGGAGCGGGACCGGGTGCCGGTGGTGGCCACGGGCGACGGCCAGGTGCTTTGGGTGGTGGGTTTCGCGGTCTCGGAAGCCGCCCGGGCCCGGCCCGGATCGGGCGAGCGCCTGCGGCTACGGGCGTGGCCCCTGGAGGCGTCGCCTACACCCGCGGACGCGGCAGGCCGATGGTATACTGGGTGAACGATTCCCGCTCCGGCGCCCGGGGCGGGGAGGAAGGACGGGAGGCGGTCGGGTGACCAACCGGTACGTGCGCAGCCTGGTGGTGTGGGCGCTGGTGGTGGCGGTGGTGCTGTTCGTACTGGTGCCCATGTACCGGAGCACCCGCACCGTGCCCCGGTCCATCGACTTCAGCGAGTTCCTCACCCTGGTGGAGCAGGGCCAGGTGGTGGGGAAGGTGGTGTTCAACGAGGACAGCAGCTCCATCACCGGGGAACGGAAGGACGGCCAGCCCTTCCGCACCACCTATTCCAAGGAGGCCACCCTGCAGATCCAGGCGTTGCTGCGCCAGAAGGGGATCCCCTTCGCGGTGGAAGCGCCGGCCCGCAACTCCCCGTGGCCGAACCTGCTGAGCAGCTTCCTGCCCCTGCTGCTCATCATCGGCCTGTGGTTCCTCATGATCCGGCAGGCCCAGTCGGGCAGCAACCAGGCCTTATCCTTCGGCAAGAGCCGGGCCCGCCTGCACCACGAGTCCAAGCCGAAGGTCACCTTCGACGACGTGGCGGGGGTGGACGAGGCCAAGGAGGAGCTGCAGGAGATCATCGAGTTCCTCAAGCACCCCAAGAAGTTCCAGGCTCTGGGAGCCAAGATCCCGCGCGGGGTGCTGCTGGTGGGGCCGCCGGGCTCCGGCAAGACGCTGCTGGCCAAGGCGGTGGCCGGGGAAGCGGGCGTGCCCTTCTTCTCCATCTCGGGCTCGGAGTTCGTGGAGATGTTCGTCGGGGTGGGCGCCAGCAGGGTGCGGGACCTATTTGACCAGGCCAAGAAGAACGCGCCGTGCCTGGTGTTCATCGACGAGATCGACGCCGTGGGCCGCCAGCGCGGGGCCGGGCTGGGCGGTGGCCACGACGAGCGGGAGCAGACCCTCAACCAGCTCCTGGTGGAGATGGACGGCTTCGATCCCAACGCGGGCATCATCGTCATCGCGGCCACCAACCGGCCGGACATCCTGGACCCAGCCCTGCTGCGGCCGGGACGGTTCGACCGCCGCATCGTGGTGGACAACCCCGACACCAAGGGCCGCAAGGCCATCCTGGAGGTGCACCTGCGGGGCAAGCCCCTGGCGGAGGACGTGAACGTGGACGTCCTGGCCAAGCGCACCCCGGGGTTCTCGGGTGCGGACCTGGCCAACCTGGTGAACGAGGCGGCCCTGCTGGCGGCCCGGCGGAACAAGCGCCGCATCACCATGGCGGAGTTCGACGAGGCCATCGAGCGGGTCATCGCCGGACCGCAGCGGCGCAGCCGGGTGCTGTCGCAGCGGGAACGGGAGCTGGTGGCCTTCCACGAAGCCGGTCACGCCCTGCTGCGGAAGCTGCTGCCCCACGCGGACCCGCCCCACAAGGTCACCATCGTGTCCCGGGGCATGGCCCTGGGCTACGTCATGGGCATGCCCCCCGAGGACCGGTACACCCGCACCCGGGCGGAGCTGCTGGACGAGATCACCGTGGCCATGGGAGGCCGGGTGGCGGAGGAGATCGTGTTCGGCGAGGTCACCACGGGCGCGGAGAACGACTTCGAGCAGGCCACGGACATGGCCCGCAAGATGGTGACGGACTTCGGGATGTCCGAGAGGCTCGGGCCCATGTCCCTGGGCAAGCGGCACGGCCCCGTGTTCCTCGGGCGGGACCTGGTGGAGAGCCGGAACTACAGCGAGGAGATCGCCTACGAGATCGACAAGGAGGTCCGGCGCATCATCGACGAGTGCTACAACCGGGCCCGGCAGATCCTGGAGGCGAACCGCGACAAGCTCGAGACGGTGGCCCGGGCGCTGCTGGAGAAGGAGTCCCTGGACGCGGAGGAGCTGGACCGGCTGCTGGCGGGCCAGCCCCTGGAAGCTGAAGCTCCCGCCGCCCCTCCTCCGCCCGAGGCTGCACCCAAGCCCGCACCGGCCCCTCCCGTGGTGCCCTCCTGGCGGCCCAAGCCCGAGGCCAGCTGACGGGCCCTCTGGAAAGCGGGTTCAGGCGGGGGCCCCGGCCAGCAGCTCTTCGGACTTCACCACCCGGACCCCCGCGGCCTCCCACTCCTTGCGGCGCTCGGGCACCTGCTCGGGGAACACTGGCCGGGTGGCGTCCTCCACCACCGCGGTGCGGAACCCCGCCCGGGCCGCGTCCATGGCGGTGGCGTTCACGCAGTAGTCCGTGGCCAGGCCGCAGACGTACACCTCCTCCACCCCGAGGCCGCGCAGCAACTCCGCGAGCCCGGTGCCCTGGAAGCCTGAGTAGGCCTCCTGGTCGGGCCGGTAGGCCTTCCGCACCACGTGGATGATGGGCTCCCGGCGCAGCTCCGGGTGCAGGTCCGCTCCCGGCGTCCCCTGCACGCAGTGCGGTGGCCAGGGCCCGCCGCGCTCGCGGAAGGACACGTGGTCTGCGGGGTGCCAGTCCTGGGTGGCCACCACCGGCCGCCCGCGGCGGGCGAAAGCCCGCGCCAGGGCGTTGACCACGGGAACCACCTGGTCGCCCTCGGGGACGGCCAGGGCGCCCCCGGGGCAGAAGTCGTTCTGCACGTCCACCACGATGAGGGCCGCGCGCTCCACCTGCACCACCTCCCGGCCGCGCCTATAGTATACTTCGGTGCGAATCCCGCTCGGGAAGGCGACCGGTTTGGTCAAGCGCAAGGGGAAGGACGGCCTCCTGCGGCCCGTGCTGGCCTACGTGGGCGTGGTGGCCCTTCTGGGCGCGGTGCTGGGCGTGCTGCAGGCGCGGTACGAAGCCCGCCGCAGGCCTCCCAGCGCGGAGGCGGTGGTGCGCAACCTCACGGAGGGGTTCGTGGGCGAGGGAACGGTGCGGTCCGTGCGCCTGGAAGGGGGCACCGCGGAGCTGGAGATCGCCATGGACGGCGTGCGGGCGTTGCCCGAGGACCGGTCCAGCTGGCCGCAGTTCTTCCGGGACGCCACGGACGTGGCCGCGGACCGCATCCTGAGCCCGCCCCCGCAGGTGGTCAGCCCGGCCCTGGCGTCCGTGGAGCGGGTGGCCATCCGGTACACCTTGCGGGGCAAGGAGGTGGCCCGGGGCGCCAAGCGGCGGGGCGAGCGGAACGCCACCGTGACCCTGGCCAAACCCTGAGGGGGAGGACGGTGTACGCGCTCAACTTCTACTCCAGCGTGTTCGCGGAGCAGCTGCGGCAGGGGCGGAAGACGGCTACCATCCGGCTGGGCGACAAGCGGGACAAGTACCGCGAAGGGCAGATCGTGTGGGTCACCGTGGGCCGACGGTTCGGGGAGCGGCAGAAGATCTTCTGCGCGGTCATCGACCGCACGGAGTACAAGCAGGTGAAGGACCTCACCCCTCGGGAGATCCAGCGGGACCACCCCGAGCTCCGGCGGCACGAGGACCTGCTGGAGTTCCTGTCCTCCATCTACGGCCGCCCCGTGACCCTGGAGGACTGGGTCACCGTGGTGCACTTCTCGCCGGTGCGGGAGTGACCCGGCGGTCGTCCGGCTGCGGGACCAAGAGGAACTCCGGGGGGATTCGGTCCGCGAGGTACACGTCCCCGCTGGCGCGGTAGAAGGCCACCCCGGCTTCGTAGGCCCGCCGGGCCAGCACCGTGAGCACCGCGGGGTTCGGGCTGTGACGCTGGCCCACTTCCCGGGCCTGCAGGGGAGTCAGGGAGAGGTGCACGAACCGCCGGGTGCCGGGCCGCAGGCCCTCGGACAGGATGGCGGGCAGCCGCTCGGGCGCCGTGCCGTGGTACAGCCACTCCGGGGGCCGTAGCGGCGAGCCCTCCGGCTGGACGGGCACGCTGTGGCCGTACAGGGCCCGCATGCGGCCGTCCCGGACCTCGAACCGCTGTCGGCCGGGAAGGCGGACCACCGCCTCCAGGTCCTCCGGGCTGACGTCCTCCCAGCCCCGCTGCCGCCGGATGGCCTCCAGGAGGGCGTCCACGGAAACCCAGCCGTGCGGGTCGAGGGTCAGGCCGAAGTCCCCGGGCCGGTGCCGGAGGACCAGGGACAGCAGGCGGCTCAGGCGTTCCGCGCGGCGTTGGTCGGTGGCAGCCATGGTTCCCGTTCCCAGCGTATGATACACGGGGCGGGGAGGTCGCGGCCGTGTGCCAACTGGTGGAGTGCGTGCCCAACGTGAGCGAGGGGCGCCGGCAAGAGGTGGTGGAGGAGCTGGCGGAGGCGGTACGGTCCACCCCCGAGGTGCGCCTGCTGGACTACTCGTGGGACTGGGCCCACCACCGCTCCGTGTTCACCTTCGCGGGGCCTCCCCACGCGGTGCTGGACGCGGCCCTGGCCCTGGCCGCGGTGGCGGTGCAGCGCATCGACCTCCGCCACCACCACGGCCTCCACCCCCGCATCGGCGCGGTGGACGTGGTGCCCTTCGTGCCCCTGCGGGGAGTGACCATGGACGACTGCGTGGAGCTCAGCCGCGCCTTCGCCCGGGCCCTGTGGGAGCGGCACGGAGTCCCCGTGTACTACTACGCGTACTCCGCCCTGCGGCCCGAGCGGCGCTGGCTCCCGTACATCCGGCGAGGAGGGTTCGAGACCCTCCAGCTGGCCATCACCGACCCCGACCGGCACCCGGACGTGGGGGAGCCCCGGGTGCACCCCACCGCAGGGGCCACCGCCACGGGGGCCCGTCCCTTGCTGGTGGCGTGGAACTTCACCCTGGCCACGGACGACGTGCAGGTGGCCAGGGCGGTGGCGCGGCGCATCCGGCAGTCCTCCGGCGGATTCCCCGGCGTGCAGGCTTCGGGCTGGAAGCTGCCGGAAGGAGGCGTCCAGGTGTCGGTGAACGTCCTGGACTACCGCGCCACGCCCCTGGCCGTGCTGTACCGGGCGGTGGAAGAGGAAGCGGCCCGGTGGGGGGTGGAGGTGGCGTCCACGGAGTTCGTGGGCCTGGTGCCCGCGGAGGCGGTGGCGCAGGCCGCGGCCACCTCCCTCCGGGCGTCCAACCTGCACGGCCTTCGGGTGCTGGAAGCGAGGTTGGTGGAGTGACCGCGGCCCAGCTGGTGTGCGGACGGCGCGCCCTCCGGTTCGGCGAGCGCACCCTCATCATGGGCGTGGTGAACGTGACCCCGGACTCCTTCAGCGGCGACGGGCTGTTTACCGGCCCGGACTGGCTGGAGCGCGCGGTGGACGTAGGGCGGCGCATGGTGGCCGACGGCGCGGACGTGCTGGACGTGGGGGGCGAGTCCACCCGCCCGGGGTCCGAGCCCGTCCCCCTGGAGGAGGAGTTGCGGCGGGTGGTGCCCGCGGTGGAAGCCCTGCGGGCGGCGGTGGACGTGCCCATCTCCGTGGACACCACCAAGGCGGAAGTGGCCCGGCAAGCCCTGCGGGCGGGCGCGGACATGGTCAACGACATCAGCGCCCTGCGGTTCGACCCCGACATGGCGCGGGTGGTGGCGGACGCGGGGTGCGGCGTGGTGCTCATGCACATGAAGGGCACGCCCAAGGACATGCAGCGGGACCCCACCTACCGGGACGTGGTGGCGGAAGTGCGGGACTTCCTCGCGGAGCGCCTGCGGTGGGCGGAACACCAAGGGATTCCCAGGGAACGGGTGCTCCTGGACCCCGGGTTCGGGTTCGGCAAGCGCCCGGGGCACAACCTGGCCCTGGTCCGCCACCTGCGGGTGTTCCGGGAGCTGGGTTGCCCCGTGTTGCTGGGCCCTTCCCGCAAGAGCACCATCGGGGTGGTGTTGGGCGGTCTGCCGCCGTGGGAGCGGGTGGAGGGCACGGCGGCGGTGGTGGCCCTGGCGGTGGCGTACGGGGTGGACGTGGTGCGGGTGCACGACGTGCGGGTCATGGCGCGGGTGGCGCGCATGGCGGACGCGGTGGTGCGCGGCTGGACGTCGACTCCGGAGGACGCGTGGACCGGATTGTCCTGAAGGACATGGCTTTCTACGGCTACCACGGGGTGCTGCCCGAGGAGCGGGAGCGCGGCCAGGTGTTCTTCGTGGACGTGGAGCTGGAGTGCGACCTGCACCCCGCGGGGCACAGCGACGACCTGCAGGACACCGTGGACTACCGCGACGTCTACCGCAGAGTGGAGGCGGTGCTGGTGGGGCCTCCCAAGGCGCTGCTGGAAGCCGTGGCAGAGGACGTGGCCCACCGGATCCTGGAGCTGGAGCGGGTGCAGGCGGTGCGGGTGGAGGTGCGCAAGCTTCACGTGCAGCTGGGCGGTGCGGTGGGGTACGCGGCGGTACGGGTGGAGCGCCGGCGCCGGGCTGTCCCGAGTCCTCCCGCGGTGTGACGTGGACGAGCGGGTGTTCCTGTCCTTGGGCTCCAACCTGGGCGACCGCAGGGCGCACCTGGAGGAAGCCCTGTGGAGGCTCGAGGAGGGCTGTGTGCGCGTGGTGCGCCGGTCCTCGTGGTACGAGACCGAGCCGGTGGGCTACACGGACCAGCCCGCCTTCTTGAACCTGGTGGTGGAAGTCCGGACCTCCCTCACTCCCCGGGCCCTGCTGCGGCGCGCGCAGGAGGTGGAGCTGGCCCTGGGCAGGGTGCGGACGGTGCGGTGGGGGCCTCGGACCGCGGACGTGGATCTGCTGCTGTACGGGCGGAGGGTGATCCGCGAGCCGGACCTGGTGGTCCCGCACCCCCGCCTGCGGGAGCGGGCTTTCGTGCTGGTGCCGCTGTACGAACTGGACCCGGACCTGGTGCTGCCGGACGGCACCCCCGTGGCTTCCCTGCTGCCGTCCGTGGCGGACCAGCGGGTGGTGCGGCTGTGACGGACGTGGAGCTGGAAGCGGTGCACACCGGCCTGCGCACCCGGTACGTGGGCCGGCGGATCCACTGGTTCGAGGAGGTCACCTCCACCAACGACGTGGCCAGGACCCTGGCGGAGGCGGGCGCCCCGGAGGGGACGGCGGTCCTGGCGCGCACCCAGACCGCCGGCCGCGGTCGGCTGGGGCGCCGGTGGGTTTCGCCGCCCGGGGGGCTGTGGCTGTCCGTGGTCCTCCGGCCCATCGCGGCGCCCCACGAGGTCCCCCGCCTGGGGCTGGCGGTGGGCGTGGGGTGCAGCCGCGCGGTGGAACGGTGCTGCCCGGTCCGGCTGGGCCTGCGGTGGCCCAACGACCTGGTGGTGGAGGGCAAGAAGGTGGGCGGCATCCTCCTGGAGGCGGGGCCGGAGGTGCGGTGGGTGGTGGCGGGCATCGGGATCAACGTGCAGGTGCCCCGAGACCTCCTGCCCGAGGGCGCGGGCTCGCTGGAGGACCTGGTGGGAAGCCCTGTGGATCGCGCGGCGCTGCTACAGGCCCTGCTGGGCGAGCTGGAGCTGGTGTACGAGGTGTTCCGTGGAGGGGACTGGGCCACGCTGCGGGAGTGGTGGCGGCAGAGGTCCACCACCCTGGGCCGTCGGGTGCGGGTGCACGTGTCCTCCGGGGTGTACGAGGGGGTGGCGGAGGACGTGGACGAGGACGGGGCGTTGGTGGTGCGGCTAGCGGACGGGCGGCGCAAGCGCATCGTGGCCGGGGAGGTGGGCTGACCGTCCCGGCGGACCGCGCCACGTTTTGGGCTTTCCCGAACTCGGAAGCCCGCGCACGCGGCTGCATGGCGGAGGTGGGAGACGGTGCCCGGGATCACGGACGTGGACGGGATCCGCGTCGGACACGCCACGGACCTGGAGGCAGCCACGGGCTGCACCGTGGTGCTGTGCGAGTCCGGGGCCGTGGCGGGCGTGGAGGTGCGGGGCAGCGCTCCCGGCACCCGGGAGACGGACCTCCTGCACCCCCTGAACCGGGTCCAGCACGTGCACGGCGTCCTGCTCACGGGCGGCAGCGCCTTCGGCCTGGCCGCCGCGGACGGGGTGATGCGGTACCTGGAGGAGCGCGGGGTGGGCTACGACGTGGTGGTAGCCAGGGTACCCATCGTGCCCGCGGCGGTGATCTTCGACCTGTGGCTGGGACGGCCCGACGTGCGGCCGGACGCGGCCATGGGCTACGCCGCCTGCCAGTCGGCTTCCGGCGGCCCCGTGGAGGAAGGGACCGTGGGAGCCGGCACGGGGGCTACCGTGGGCAAGCTGTACGGCCCGGCCGGCGCCATGAAGGGCGGGGTGGGCACCTGGAGCGTGGCCCTGTCCGGTGGCGTGGTGGTGGCGGCGCTGGTGGTGGTGAACGCCGTGGGCGACGTGGTGACCGCGGACGGGTCGGTGCTGGCGGGCACCCGGGACCCCGCCACGGGCGAGCTGGTGGGGTCGGCGAAGTTGCTGCAGAGCGGGTACGCCCCTCCCCGCATGTTGGGCCAGAACACGGTGGTGGGGGTGGTGGCCACCAACGCGGCGCTGTCCAAGGTGGAGTGCAACCGCCTGGCCCGGGTAGCCCACCACGGCCTCGCCATGGCCGTGTCGCCCTCCCACACCACCCTGGACGGGGACACCTTCTTCGCCCTGAGCACCGGCCAGGTCCAGGCTGCGTACGACGTGGTGGCGGCTGCGGTCCCCGCGGTGGTGGCGGAGGCGGTGCGCCGCGCGGTGCGGCTGGCCCGCGGGCTCCACGGCATCCCGGGGCTAGCGAACCCGCAGGGCGGCTGATCCCGCTTGCACCGGGACCCGTCGGAGGTTAGGCTGGTGCCGGGCCGGTATCCCCGTGGAGCCGGACCCCGGCGAACCGAAGGCCCTTCGGTCCGTCCGGTACTGGGTAAACCAGACTGGAACGGAGGTGGACCATGGAGCAGCCCGCAGCCTCTCCGCAATCGCGGAGGGGTTTTCGTTTGCAGGCCAAGGACCTCACCGTGGTGGGGGCCCTGGGAGCCGTCAGCGCGGTCCTGGGCACAGTCCCCGGTGTGGGGTTCATCCCCGCTCCCACGCCGGCGGGAGCCGCCACCACCATGCACATCCCGGTGATCCTGGCGGGGGTCGCCCGAGGGCCCGTGGCGGGGGCTTTGGTGGGTGCGGTGTTCGGGTTCTTCAGCTTCACCCGCGCCACGTTGCCCTTCTTCAAGGACCCTCTCATCGCCTTCGGGCCGCGCATCCTCATCGGGGTGCTGAGCGCGTACGCCTTCGCGCTCCTGGCCCGCAAAGCCTCCCGGGTGGTGGCGTGCCTGGCGTGCGGCGGCGCGGTGTTCACGGCCCTGGGGCCCGGTGCGGCCGCGTTCGAAGCCGCCTTCGCGGCAGGCCGGGTGCCCCACAGCTGGCTGGTGGACGCCTACCACGCGGTGGCGTCCTCCACCGCGGGGACGTGGTGGGTGGCCGTGGCGGCAGGGCTCGTGGCTGCAGGGCTGTCGTACGCGCTGCTGCGGGGCGAAGACGCGCCCGTGGGCGCGGCGGCGGTGGTGGGGACCCTGACCAACACCGTGGGGGTGCTGACCCTGATCGTCCTGCGATTCCCGCAGATGATGCCGCCGGGGGCGGCCTTCCTCGTGGGCGCCACCCACGGGCTGCCGGAAGCGCTGCTGGCGGTGGTGGTGACGGTGCCCGTGGTCCGCGCCCTGCGGGCGGCGCGTCTGGTGTAAGGGGGGATGGGCATGCTGCTGGCGGTGAACGTGAACAACACCCAGATCAAGCTGGCCGTCTACCCCGAACCCGAACGGGACGGCCCCCCGCCGGTGCACTGGCGGGTGTCCACGGACTTGAGGAAGACGGAGGACGAGTACGGCATCCTGTTCGCCCAGCTGTTCGCCCACGTGGGCCTGCGGCTGCAGGACGTGACGGACGTGGCCGTGTCGTGCGTGGTCCCGCCGCTACTGGACACCATGGAGCGGCTGTGCGACCGGTACTTCGGCACCCGGCCCCTGGCGGTGGGGCCCGGGATCCGCACGGGGATGCGCATCCTGTACGAGAACCCACGGGAGGTGGGAGCCGACCGCATCTGCAACGCCGTGGCCGCCTTCGCCAAGTACGGAGGGCCCAGCATCGTGTGCGACTTCGGTACCGCCACCACCTTCACCGCGGTCTCGCGGGAGGGGGACTTCTTGGGTGGGGCCATCGCGCCGGGGATCGGCATCTCCCTGGACGCCCTGGCAGAGCACACGGCCCAGCTGCCGCGCATCGACCTGGAAAAGCCCCGCACCGCCATCGGCCGGTCCACGGTGGCCGCCATGCAGGCCGGGGTGTTCTACGGCTTCATCGGGCAGGTGGAGGAGATCGTGCGGCGCATCCAACGGGAGCTGGGGGAACCCGCCACCGTCATCGCCACCGGGGGCTGGGCCCGGCTGCTGGCGGGCGAGTTGTCGTGCATCCACCACCACGACCCCCTGCTGACCCTGGAGGGCCTGCGGCTGCTGTTCCTACGGAACCGGCGGACGGAGGTACGCCCCGCACCGTAGGCGTCCGCGGGGCGTGGTACATTGGCTTCGTGAAGCGCGTGGTGAGTGTGAGCCTGGGCTCCTCCCGGCGGGACGCCCGCGTGGAACTGGAGCTGCTGGGAGAGCCCGTGGTGGTGGAGCGCGTGGGGACCGACGGGGACCTAGCGCGGTGTGCGCGGCTGCTGGAGTCCCTGGACGGACAGGTGGACGCCATCGGCCTGGGCGGGATGGACCTGTTCTTGCAGGCGGGCCAGCGCCGCTACTACCTGCGGGACGCGGTCCGGCTGGCCCGGCGCGTGCGGCGCACCCCGGTGGTGGACGGGAGCGGGCTGAAGCAGGCGTGGGAGCCGTACGTGGTCCTGCGCTACCTGCCGGAGGTGGTGGGCTACCCGCTGTCGGGCCGCAGGGTGCTGCAGGTGAGCTCCGTGGACCGCTACGGGATGGCGGAGGCCTTCGCCCGCGCTGGGGCGGAGGTGGTGTACGGAGACTTCCTGTTCGCGTTGGGCTTTCCCATCCCCTTGCGGTCCCTCCGCAGCGTGCAGGTCCTGGCGGCGCTGCTCCTACCGGTCCTGAGCCAGGTGCCCATCGGGTGGCTGTACCCTACCGGGAGCCGCCAGGAGGCGAACACGCCCCGCTACGGGGCGTATTTCCGGTGGGCGGAGGTGGTGGCGGGTGACTTCCACTTCATCCGCCGGTACATGCCCCAGGACCTCCAGGACAAGGTCATCCTCAGCCAGACCCTCACCCGGACGGACGTGGAGGAACTCCGGCGGCGGGGCGTCGCCCTCCTGGTGACGGTCACGCCGGAGATCGCGGGCCGCTCCCTAGGGACCAACGTGTTCCAGGCCCTGGTGGTGGCCTTCGCGGGCAAGGCCCCCGACGCCATCTCTCCCGAGGAGTACGTGGAGTGGATGCGGCGGCTGGGCTTCCAGCCGCGGGTGGAGTGGCTGAACCCACCGCGTTCGCCGGATCTGCAGCGCCTGCGGGACCGGTGGACCGGGACCGTGGAAAGGACGGCCTAGAGCGGTGCCCGAGCGGTTCGCCTTCGTGATCCACCCCCTGCAGGTGGAGGACTTCGCCCGCAAGTACCCCTTCACCCGGTTCCTGCCCGCGCGGTGGGTGGAGGGGCTGTTCCGGATGGTACCCCCCCTGGTGGTCTCCCACATCACGGGGGTGCGGTCCGCGCAGGGGGTGGAGGCGGAGGGCTGGTTCATCGGCTTACCCATGACCCCCCGGGTGATGCTGGACTCAGACCCGGAGTTCGTGTACCGGAGGCTGGTTCGGTGCGCGGAGCTGGCCCACCGCCTGGGCGCCCGCATCTTGGGGCTGGGAGCCTTCACCAAGATCGTGGGCGACCGCGGGGTCACGGTGGCCTCCCGGTCTCGCATCCCCGTGACCACGGGGAACTCCTACACCGCCGCCAGCGCGGTGGAAGGCGCCCTGGCGGCCGCCCAGCGCATGGACATCGTGCCCTCCCAGTCCCGCGCCGCGGTGGTGGGGGCCACGGGCGCCATCGGGGCGGCGTGCGCCCGTCTCCTGGCCCGGCACGTGAACCACCTGAGCCTGGTGGCCCGGGGGAGGGAGCGGCTGGAGCGCCTCGCGGACCAGATCCGCCGGGAGTCCCGGTGCTCCGTGGAGGCCACGGACCGGGTGCGGGAGGCGGTGCGGGACGCGGACATGGTGCTCACCGTCACCAGCGCCACCACGGTGCTGGTGCAGCCGGAGGACTTGAAACCCGGCGCGGTGGTGTGCGACGTGGCCCGGCCCCGGAACGTCTCCCGGGAGGTGTACGCGCGACGGGACGACGTGCTGGTGCTGGACGGTGGGGTGATCCAGGTCCCGGGAGAGGTGGACTTCGGCTTCGACTTCGGCTTCCCCCCCGGCACGTGCGAGGCGTGCATGGCAGAGACCATGGTGTTGGCCCTGGAGGGCCGGTACGAGTCCTACACCCTGGGCGGGGAGGTGTCTTTGGAGCGGGTGGAGGAGATCGCCCAGCTCGCCCGCAAGCACGGGTTCCGGCTGGCGGGCTTCCGGAGGTTCGAGCGCGCCATCCCGGACGAGGACGTGGACCGCATCCGCCAGCGGGCGCGCCTCCGCCGGGGAGGGCTCGCGGTTTGAAGGGGAGGGAGGGGCCCGCGTATAATAGGTGTGGAAAACGGGCGCTGTGGGCGAGTCCCCACGGTGTTTTGTTTTCCCCGCGGCACGGTTCTTGCCCACCCGCGCCCGTGGACAGCGCCGGCACAGGCCGGGAGGACTGGGAGAGGCCATGGAGAAGGAGACGTTCCTCACCCCGGAGGGGCTCAGGCGGTTGGAGGAGGAGCTGGAGTACCTGAAGACCGTCAAGCGCAAGGAAGTGGCGGAGCGGATCAAGCAGGCCAAGGCGTTCGGCGACCTGAGCGAGAACTCCGAGTACGAGGACGCGAAGAACGAGCAGGCCTTCGTGGAAGGCCGGATCCTGGCCCTCGAGCAGCTGTTGCGCAACGCCAAGGTGATCCAGGGCAACGGAGCGTCGGGAGAGGTGACCCTGGGGTCCCGGGTACGGGTGCGGGACCTCGGGAGCGGCGAGGAGTTCGAGTACTGGATCGTGGGTTCGGCGGAGGCGGACCCCGGGCAGGCCCGCATCTCCAACGAGTCGCCCGTGGGGCGTGCCTTGTTGGGCAAGCGCCCCGGAGAGGTGGTGGAGGTGCAGGTGCCTGCGGGCTTCCTGCGCCTGCAGATCACCGGCCTGGGCTACTAGAGACCCCAGGCAGGCTGCGGGCACGGGAGAGCCGCCGGGGCCGCCGGCGGTTCTCTGTTTCGGGGCCGCAGGAGGGAATGGCCGTGAGCGCGGGGGCGTTGAACGGGTGGCCGGGAGGCCCGGCGGGCGGCGTGGGTTGGAGGAGTGGCAGGGGCCGGGTGCGAAACCCCTGGTAGGGGACGCTCCCCGGCGGACCCCCGGAGGAGCACGGGCAGGTCGGTAGGGGGCTGCGGATGCCGATGTTCGAACGGTTCACGGAGCGCGCGCGGCGCGTGATCATCCTGGCGCAGGACGAGGCCAAGCGCCTCAACCACAGCGCGGTGGGCACCGAGCACATCCTCCTCGGGATCGTGCGGGAAGGCGAGGGGGTGGCCAGCAAGGTCCTGGAGAGCCTGCACATCTCCCCCGAGCGGATCCGGGCCGAGATCGAGAGCGCCATCGGCCGCGGGGACCGCACGCCGTACGAGGAGGTCACCTTCACCCCGCGGGCCAAGAAGGTGTTGGAGCTGGCCCTGGATGAGGCCCGTCGCCTGGGCCACAACTACATCGGCACCGAGCACCTGCTCCTGGGGCTCATCCGGGAGGGGGAAGGCGTGGCCGCCCGGGTGCTGGAGGCCATGGGCGCGGACCTGGAGCGGGTCCGGGCGCAGGTGGTGTACCTGTTGGGGGAGGAGGGGACATCCACGTACACGCGGCCATCCAGCAAAACGCCCACCCTGGACGAGTTCGGCCGGGACCTCACCAAGATGGCCCGGGAGGGCAAACTGGACCCCGTGATCGGCCGGGATCGGGAGATCGAGCGGGTGATCCAGATCCTGAGCCGCCGGACCAAGAACAACCCCGCCCTCATCGGCGAGCCCGGCGTGGGCAAGACCGCCATCGTGGAGGGCCTGGCGCAGCGCATCGTGCGGGGCGACGTGCCCGAGAGCCTGCGGGGCAAGCGGGTGGTGCAGCTGGACCTGGCCGCCCTGGTGGCGGGCACCAAGTACCGGGGCGAGTTCGAAGAGCGGATGAAGAAGGTGATGGACGAGATCCGCAAGGCCCAGGGCGAGGTCATCCTCTTCGTGGACGAGCTGCACACCCTGGTGGGCGCGGGGGCCGCGGAGGGAGCCATCGACGCCAGCAACATCCTCAAGCCCGCCCTGGCCCGGGGCGAGCTGCAGTGCATCGGCGCCACCACCCTGGACGAGTTCCGGAAGTACATCGAGCGGGACGCGGCCCTGGAGCGCCGCTTCGCTCCCATCCTGGTGGCGGAGCCCACGGTGGAGCAGACGGTGGAGATCCTCCGGGGCCTGCGGGAACGGTACGAGGCCCACCACGGCGTCCGCATCAGCGACGCCGCTTTGGTGGCCGCGGCCACCCTGGCGGACAAGTACATCACGGACCGGTTCCTCCCGGACAAGGCCATCGACCTCATGGACGAGGCGGCCAGCCGGATCCGGCTGCAGGCCTCCTTCCTGCCCAGCGAGGTCCGCCAAGCCATGGAGCGGGTGGAGAAGACCCGCCGGGAGAAGGAGGAGGCCATCCGCAACCAGGACTTCGAGCGGGCGGCACAGCTGCGGGACCGGGAGAAGGCCCTGCGGCAGAAGCTGGAGGAGCTGGAGGCCAGCCGGCGCAGCCAGCGGGGCCGCGACCTCACCGTGGTCACGGAGGACGACATCGCGGAGATCGTGTCCAGCTGGACGGGGATCCCCGTGACCCGGCTCATGCAGGAGGAGACGGAGAAGCTCCTCAAGATGGAGGAGAAGCTGCACGAGCGCATCGTGGGCCAGGAGGAGGCGGTGGCCGCGGTGTCCCGGGCGGTCCGGCGGGCCCGGGCGGGTCTGAAGGACCCCAAGCGGCCCATCGGGTCCTTCATCTTCCTGGGCCCCACGGGCGTGGGCAAGACGGAGCTGGCCCGTGCCCTGGCGGAGTTCCTGTTCGGGGACGAGAACGCCCTCATCCGCATCGACATGTCCGAGTACAGCGAGCGGCACACCGTCTCCCGGCTGGTGGGGGCGCCGCCGGGGTACGTGGGCTACGAGGAGGGCGGACAGCTCACGGAGCAGGTCCGCCGGCGGCCGTACTCCGTGGTGCTGCTGGACGAGATCGAGAAGGCGCACCCGGAGATCTTCAACGTGCTCCTGCAGATCCTGGACGACGGCCGGCTCACGGACGCCCAGGGCCGGACCGTGGACTTCAAGAACACCGTGCTCATCATGACCAGCAACGTGGGCGCGCCCCAGATCGAGCGGGACGCGCCCGTCCTGGGCTTCCGGGCCATCACCGACGAGCGGGCGGAGCAGCAGCGGGCCTACGAGCGGATGCGGGACCTGGTGATGGAGGAGCTCAAGCGGACCTTCCGGCCGGAGTTCCTCAACCGCATCGACGAGATCATCGTGTTCCGCCCCCTCACCAAGGAGCAGATGCACTCCATCGTGCGCATCCTCCTGGAGCGGGTCCGGCGGGAGCTGCGGGGCCAGGGCATGGACATCGAGTTCACCGACGCCCTGCGGGAACTGCTGGTGCAGGAGGGCTTCGACCCCCAGTACGGGGCCCGACCCCTCCGGCGGGCCATCCAGCGGCTGGTGGAGGACCCTCTCTCCGACGAGCTCCTGCGGGGCCGGTTCCGTCAGGGCGACGTGGTCCTGGCGGACGTGAGGGACGGGAAGGTGGTGTTCGAAGGCCGGCGGGAGCCCGTGGGCGCGCAGACGGACTGAACCCCCCTCACGGGGGCCCCTCGTCCCGCAGGACCTCCGGGCGCAGCACGCCGATGTACGGCAGGTTGCGGTACAGCTGGCGGTAGTCCAGGCCGTAGCCCACCACGAACCGGTCCGGGATGTCGAAGCCCACGTACGCCAGGGGCAGGTTGGGGGCGATGCGGCGGGCGCGCTTGTCCAGCAGGGTACAGATCACCAGGCTCGCGGGCCGGCGGGCCCGCAGCAGCCGGGTGAGGTAGGCGGCGGTGAGGCCGGTGTCCACGATGTCCTCCACCAGGACCACGTGGCGGTCCGTGATCTCCTCGTCCAGGTCCTTGAGCAGCCGCACCGCCCCCGTGGCCGCGTGGCGGGTCCCGTAGGCGGCGATGGCCATGAAGTCGATCTCGTGGGCGATCCGCAGGGCTCGGCTGAGGTCCGCCAGGAAGTACACGGAGCCCCGCAGCATGCCCACCAGCAGGGGCCGCAGGCCCGCGTAGTCCCGCTCCAGCTCGGAGGCCAGCTCCCGTACCCGGCGCTGGAGCGTGGCCTCGTCGAACAGGACTTCCTCGATGTCCTCGTCCAGGCTCCTCAGGGCCCTCATGACGACCGCTGCGGGGCCGGCGCCTTCGGGGGCCGCAGGCCGTACTTCAACAGCAGGCTCCGGAAGTCGCGCCCGTAGAACACCCGCAAATTCACCTGGGGGTACAGCTGCCGCAGGCGCCGGATCTTGCGGTTCTTCCGGGTGACCAGGGCCTGCTTGAGGGTGGTGAGCTCGATGTACAGGTCGAAGTCGGGGAGGTAGAAGTCCGGGGTGAACCGCTCCCGGGGCCGGCCCTGCCGGTCCCAGCTGAGGACGAAGGAGCGGGGCTCGTACTCCCACCGGATGCCGTAGAAGTCCAGGATGCGGGCGAACTCCTCCTCCGCAGGGTTGGCGAACCGCGCGGTGCGCTTGCGGGGTACCGCGGCTTTGGCCGGCATGGTCGAGCGCCTGTTCGCGGCCAGTATACGGCTCTCACCGCCCGGGCCGCAACGACCCGGGTTTGCCAGGCGGTGCGGGGCCATGGGACAATAGCGGGGGCGGTCACTCCCCGCATCCGTGTTCGAACCGGCGAGGACGGAAACGCCCGCGAGACGGGCACCGGAGGAGTCGTGTCATGGCAAAGGACGGTTGGGAGCAGGTCCTGAAGGAGGCCACGGGGCGGCTGCGCAGCCCGGACGCCACGGTCCGCAGCGACGCGGCCCTGACCCTGGGGAAGCTGGAGGCCCCCGAGGTCCCGGCGAACCTAGTGGCGGAGGCCATCGACGCCCTGAGCCGCATCCTGGACGACCCGGACGAGTACGTGCGCAAGAGCGCCGTGCACGCCCTGGGGCGCCTGCGGTCTCGGGACCCCAGGGCCCTGGAGGGGATCCGGTTCGCCCTGGGGGACCGGTCCGAGCAGGTGGTGCAGGAGGCGGTGGCGCAGGTCCAGCAGGCGGTGGACGCAGGGGCCGTGGAGGGACTCGTGCGGGTCCTGGGGCGGCGGGAGCGGAACCTCCAGAACGCCGCCAGCCAGGCCCTGGTGCGCATCGGCGCACCTGCGGTGCGGCCCCTGCTGGAGACCTTCAAGGACCGGAACCTGCGGCGACGCGTCCACAACCAGGTGCTCCGCATCATCACGGACATCAAGGGCCGGGCGGTGGAACCCCTGCTGGCGGCCCTGGAGGACGATAACCACCACGTGCGGGCCTACGCGGTCGCCCTGCTGGCGAAGCTGGGCGACGAGCGGGTGGTGGAGCCCCTGGTACGCCTGTTCCTCACGGACCCCCGCCTGCAGGAGACCGTGGTGAACAACCTGCCGAGGCTGGAGGAGCGGGGGGTGCTGGAGGCGCCCTCAGGGGATCGGGACGTGCAGCTGCCCAAGGAGGTGGCCGCCGCCTTCCGCAAGCTGGCGAGCAGCCCCGAGGCCGCGGAGGCTTTGCGGACGGCCGCGGCGAGCGGGAACCCCAAGGTACGGAAGTTCGCCCTCCGGGCCCTGTTCGAGGTGGAGGGCCCCCGGGTGAAGGACACCCTGCTGGAGCTGGTGCGGGACGAGGACGCGGAGATCCAGCGGCTTTCGATCCGGTTGCTGGGCAAGCTCCACGACAAGAGCGTGATCGAGCCGCTGCTGGCCCTCCTCAAGGCCGGCAACCCACAGCTGGAGGAGGCGGTGTGGAACACCATCAAGGTCCTGACGGACCTGCGGGAGTACGAGCAGCTGCGGGCCAGGGTGGCCCGGGAGCGAGCGGGCGCGCCGGCCCGGCCCACGGTGCGGGTGTTCAAGAGCGAGCGGGACGTGTCTCCGGACTGGTGGCGGGACCAGGACTGAGGGGCCGGCCATGGTGGTATGCCTGGTGACCGCCGCGAGCCCCGAGGAAGCGCACCGCATCGCCCGGACCCTGGTGGAGGAGCACCTGGCGGCCTGCGTGAACGTCCTCCCCGGCGTGCGGTCCGTGTACCGGTGGCGGGGCGCCGTGGAGGAGGCGGAGGAGGTCCTGATGGTGGTCAAAACCACCCGGGAGCGTTTCGGAGCCCTACGGGAACGGGTGGCCTCCCTGCACAGCTACGAGGTCCCCGAGGTGTTGGCCCTCCCGGTGGAGGACGCCTTGGCCGCCTACCGGGCGTGGGTGGTGGAGTCCGTGGCTGCCGGCCCGGAGGGTTAGCGCCGTGCCCGGGAACCCGCGTCCGGCCGGGAGCTAAGGTCACCGCCACGCGTGCGGATCCTGGTCACCAATGACGACGGCATTGAGGCGGAGGGGCTCCACGCCCTGGTCCGCGCGTGCGAGCGGGTGGGGCAGGTCGCCGTGGTGGCGCCCCACCACGACCGCTCCGCCAGCGGGCACTCCATCACCCTGCACAAGCCCCTGCGGGTGACGGAGGCCAAGATTCCCGGTTCGGAGGCGGCGGCGTGGGCCGCCACGGGGACGCCCGCGGATTGCGTGGTGCTGGCGGTGTACGGCCTGCTGCCTTCTCCTCCGGACGTGGTAGTGTGCGGCATCAACCTGGGGCCCAACATCGGTCACGACCTCACGTACTCGGGGACGGTGTCCGGGGCCACGGAGGCCGCCATCCTGGGGATCCCCGCCATCGCGGTGTCCCTGGACGCAGAGCCGGGCCAGGACCCGCGCTACGAGGTGGCCGCGTCCTTCGCCGCGGGGTTGACTCAGGAGGTGGCCCGCCGCGGCATGCCCCCGGACGCCCTGCTGAACGTGAACGTCCCCAACCTGGACCCGTCGCGCATCCGGGGGGTTCGGGTGACCCGGCAGAGCGCCCGCAGGTACCGCAGCCGGCTGGAGCGCCGCACGGACCCCCGGGGCCGGCCGTACTACTGGATCGCGGGCGAGCGCACGGCCGCAGAGGACGCGGAGCCGGGAACGGACAGCCACGCCCTCCACCAGGGGTTCGTGTCCGTGACCCCCCTGCAGATGGACCTCACCCACCGGAGCCTGGTGGCCACCTTGGCGGCATGGCCGCTGGACCGGCTGCTGCGCGGCGTGGATCGGAGCTGAAGGACGGCAGGATTCGGCCGGCTGGGGGCGAAGAAACACCCAGCAACCGGGGTGTGGAGGAGTCGGCCCGAAGGTCCGGCTCGAGCGGCCGGACCGACCACGCGGCGCGTAAACGGAGCACGGGACGTGCCCCTCATCCAGCTGGAAGGCGTTCACAAGGTCTACCCCGGTGGCCGGGTGGCCCTTCGCGACGTTTCCCTCTCCGTAGAGGAGGGGGAGTTCGTGTTCCTGGTGGGGCCCACCGGCGCGGGCAAGTCCACCCTCCTGAGGCTGCTGTACCGGGACGAGCTGCCCACCCGCGGCCGGGTGCGGGTGGCCGGGTGGGAGGTCCAAAAGCTCAGGCCCGGAGCGGTTCCCCTCCTGCGCAGGCATCTGGGTGTGGTGTTCCAGGACTTCAAGCTGCTGCCGGACCGCACCGTGTACGAGAACGTGGCCTTCGCCCTCAGGGCGGTGGGGACCCCGCCCGAGTGGATCCCGGCGAGGGTGCGGGCGGCCCTGGAGACCGTGGGGCTCTCGGAGCGGGCCCACGCGTTCCCGAGGCAGCTGTCGGGCGGGGAGCAGCAGCGGGCCAGCATCGCCCGGGCGCTGTCCAACGGTCCCCGGATCCTGCTGGCGGACGAGCCCACGGGGAACCTGGACCCGGACACCTCGTGGGACATCGTCAAGCTGCTGTCCCGCATCAACCTCCGGGGCACCACGGTGATCATGACCACCCACAACAAGACCGTGGTGGACATCCTGCGCCGCCGGGTGGTGGAGCTGCAGGACGGCCGGGTGGTGCGGGACGAGGTGCAGGGACGGTATGCCAGGCCTCGCGCAGCTCCCTGAGCGCCTCACGCCCGCTTCGCGGCCGCGGCGCAGAGCTCCCCCGCGGGTCCACGTGGCGCTGGCCACCCTGGCGTTCCTGAGCCGGGAGGGTGCGGTGAGCTTCTGGCGCAACGGCCTGATGTCCCTCGCGGCCGTGACCTCCATGCTGGCCGCGCTCCTGGCCTTCGGAGGCGCCCTGGTGAGCCTGTGGAACCTGCAGCACTTGGCGGCCCGGGTGGAGGCCCAGCTGGTGGTGGTGGCGTACCTGCGGGACGGGCTCTCCGCCGCGGAGGTGGAGTCCGCCCGCAGGCGGGCCTCGGACCTTGCGGGAGTGCGGAAGGTGGTGTTCGTGCCCCGGGAGGAGGCCTTGCGGAGGCTCGAGCAGGCCCTGGGCGGTGTGGAGCTGGAGGAAGCCGTCCGTCGCAACCCCCTGCCCCACACCCTGGAGGTCCGGCCCGAGCGGCCTCAGGACCTGGCCCGGGTGGCCGAGTCCCTGCGGTCCGTCCCGGGCGTGGAAGAGGTGACGTACGGGGAGGACGCCACGGACCGCCTTCTGGCGCTCACCCGCCTCGTGCGGGCCGGCGGTTCGGCCGCGGTGGCAGTGCTGGCCGTGGTGGCCACCGTGGTGAGCACCAACGCCCTGCGGCTGACGGTCCTCGCCCGGCAGCGGGAGATCGAGATCATGCGCCTGGTGGGCGCCAGCAGTTGGTTCGTCCGCGGGCCGTTCCTGGTGGAAGGGGTCCTGCAGGGAACCGCCGCGGGGCTGTGCGCCGTGGCTCTGTGGGCCGGCTTCTACCCGTGGCTGGTGGGCACGGCCCAGCAGGCGTGGCCCTTCTTGCCCGTGCTGGGGCCCGGACAGGTACTGGCGCCCCTGGCCGCAGCCCTCCTGGCCGCAGGGCTGGCCTTGGGCCTGTTGGGCGCCGTGGTGTCCGTGGGGAGGTTCGTGGGGCCGTGAGGGTGCTCTCCCGCGCCATGGCGTGCCTGCTGGCGCTGTGGCTGGCTTCCGGGGTGGCAGGGGCGGCGCCGTTCCAGGAACGGCAGCGGGAGCTGGAACGGGTGCGCCGGCAGCTGGAGCGCGCCCGCGAGGAGCTGCGGCAGGCCCGCCGGCAGGAGCGCAGCATCCTGGGGGAGCTGCAACGGATCGAGCAGGCCCGCGAGCGCCTGGAAGACGAGGTGAGACGTCTCGAGCTCCGCCGGAAGCGGGTCCGGGCTCAGGAGGTGGCCACCGCGGGACGGGAGGCGGCTTCCCGGGCTCGCCTGGAGCGGTTGCAGGTTCGCCTGGAGCAGCGCCTGCGAGCCATCCACCGGTGGGGCCGGGCCGGCTACGTGGACGTGCTCCTACGGTCCGGGGACTTCGCCACCTTCGTGACCCGCTTTGACTTCCTCGGCAGGCTCGTGCGGGAGGACGCGAACCTGGTCCGGCAGACCGCGGAGGAGCGGCGGCGATGGGAGGCCCTCCGGGACCAGCTGGCGCAGGAACGGGCCGAGCTGCAAGAACTGCGGGGCAAGGTGGAGGCCCGCCGCCGGGCGGTGGCCGAGGAGGAGGCCCGGAAGCGGGCCCTGCTGGCTCGGGTCCAGCGGGAGCGGGCGGCGTACGAGCGGCTGGCGGAGGAGCTGGAGGAGGACTCCCGGAGGCTGGAAGCCCTGCTGCGCCAGCTCGCGCCCGCCCGGCCCGGCCCGCGGCGGGCCGGGATGCGGCTGCGGGCGGGGCTGGCGTGGCCCGCCCGGGGTCCTGTTACCTCCGCCTTCGGGCTTCGGCGGCACCCCCTGTTCGGCATCGTGCGGCCGCACCATGGGGTGGACATCGCGGCGCCGTGGGGCACCCCGGTGCGCGCCGCGGCGGCGGGGACGGTGGTGTACGCGGGCTGGTTCGGCGGGTACGGTAAACTGGTCGTGGTCGACCACGGGGGCGGGATCGCGACCCTGTACGGCCACCTGTCCTCCATCGCGGTGTCGGCCGGGCAGCGGGTGGCTGCGGGCCACCTGGTGGGCCGGGTGGGGAGCACCGGGTACAGCACCGGGCCTCACCTGCACTTCGAGGTCCGGGTGGACGGCCGGCCCGTGGACCCCCTCCGGTGAGGCTGCCTCCGTGGACCCCTTGAGGAGGTCGGGCATGAAGCGTCGCAACGTCTTGCTCTCAGGGCTCGCGGCCCTGGTGGTGCTGTCCCTGGTGTTCTCCGCGGGCTACGCCTTGGGCCTGCGGCAGGCGTCCGCGGCCGACGCCCGCAGCGAAGGCCAGCGGATGCTCCAGGTGCTGGCGGACCAGCTCCAGCGGAACTACATCGAGCGCCAGCTGGACTGGCGGAAGCTGTACGACGGGGCGGCGCGGGGGATGCTGCAGGCCCTGGGGGACCCCTACACCGCCTTCTTCGACGCGCAGGGCTACCAGCGGTTCCGGGAGGATTTCCGCGGCTTCTTCTACGGCGTCGGCATCTTCATCGAGAAGAAGGACAGCCGCCTGCTGGTGGTGGCCCCCATCCCCGACACGCCCGCGGCGCGGGCGGGGCTGCGGGCAGGGGACCACATCACCCACGTGGACGGAGTCCCCACCCGGGACATGCCCATCGAGGAAGCGGTGGCCCGCATCCGCGGTCCGCAGGGCACCACGGTGAAGCTGCGGGTCCAGCGGGGCGAGGGCACCTTCGAGGTGTCCATCACCCGGGCCCGCATCGAGGTGGTGAGCGTGCAGGGCGAGGAGGCTCTGACCGACGCGGAACGGGGGGTGGTCCGGTCCGCGCAGGCGGCGTACGTGCGCATCCTGGCCTTCAACCAGGACACCGCGGAACGGTTCGGCGCCCACGTGCGGCGCGCGGAGGCCCAGGGCGCCCGCGGGCTGATCCTGGACCTGCGCTTCAACCCCGGCGGGCTCGTGGACCAGTGCACCGCGGTGGCGGACTGGTTCGTGCCCAGGGGCCCCATCGTGCACGAGGTGGACCGCCACGGCCGGACCCGCACGGTGCAGGCCACCCCCCGGGAGAAGTACCGTAAGCCCGTGGTGGTCCTGGTCAACGAGGGCACCGCTTCGTGCAGCGAGATCCTGGCGGGCGCCCTGCAGGACACAGGGACGGGTGTCCTGGTCGGCCAGCGGACCTTCGGGAAGGGGGTCATCACCACCGTGGTGGACCTGCCGGGCGGGCGGGGCGCCACCATCACCACCGCCAAGTACCTGACGCCGAAGCGCAGGGACATCCACCGCAAGGGCATCCAGCCGGACGTCCTGGCCGGGGACCGGGTGGAGGGCAAGACCGACCAGCAGGTGGAGGCCATCCGGCTGGAGCAGCTGCGCAAAGCGGCGGAGATCCTGCGGAGCCGGTGAGCCGTGGCCAAGCGGCGCAAGGGGGGCCGCAGGCACCGGTGGGCATGGGTGGTGGCGCTGGCCCTGGCCGCGGCCGCCCTGGGCTTCGCCTGCACCCGTCCGCCCGCGCCCCGGCCCGCGCAGGTGCTCCCCACACCCGCGACCCCCACGCCTTCCGCCCCTCCGGCTGCGGTGACGGACCTGGAGCCCGAGGCCGCCCAGCTACGGGCCAGGGTGCTGGCAGCGCTTCCTCCAGGCGCCCGCTGGGAGGCGGTGGGCGCCGAGGCCCGGCGGGAAGGAAACCTGCGGTGGCGCCACGCGCGCTACCGGGTGGCGTTGCCTCCCGGTACCAACGTCAAGGTCACCACGGGCCTCCTCGTGAAGGCCGCGGAGGACGCGGGCGGGGCGGTGCTGGCAAGCCGGCCGGAAGGGGACGGGCAGCTGCTGGAGTTCGGCGTGGAGGCTCAGGGCCAGGTCGTGCCCGTGTTGCAGGTGCGCCTGGTCCCTGTCCCGTACAAGAGCGGGGCGCAAGCCCGGGTGGCGGTGGTCCTGGACGACGCGGGCATGCGGTTGGAGGAGCTGCAGGAGGCCTTGCGGGTCGGGCGGCCGTTGGCCCTGGCCGTCCTGCCCGGCCTGCCGCACTCCGAGGAGCTGGCCAAAAGAGCGCGCCAGGCGGGCCTGGATGTGCTCCTGCACCTGCCCATGGAGCCTGAGGACCCTGCCCTCGCGGAACGGCTGGGGGAGTTCGGGGTCCGGGTCACCATGTCGGAGCAGCAGATCGAGCAAACCGTGCGCGCGGCCCTGCGGGCGGTCCCCGGGGCCGTGGGGGTGAACAACCACATGGGATCCAAGGCCACCGCGGACCCGCGGGTGCTGAAGGTGGTTTTGCGCGTGGTGGCGGAAGAGGGACTATTCTTCTTGGACTCCCGGACCACCGGAAAGAGCTCCGTGGGCGCGGTGGCGAAGAGCTTGGGGGTGCCCGCGGTGGCCCGGTCCGTGTTCCTGGACCACGACCCACAGCCGGAGGCGGTGCGGGAGCAGGTGCGCCGGCTGGTCCAGGTGGCCCTGCGGGAGGGTTCCGCGGTGGCCATCGGCCACGCCAACCGCCCGCACACGGCCGCGGTCCTGGCGGAGATGGTGGCGGAGGTGGAGCGGGCGGGGATTCGGTTCGTCCGGCTCAGCCAGCTGGCCCGGTCTCCCGGGGTCCAGCGGCAGGAGTGGCAGGGGAGGTAGCGAAGGGTAGGTTGCTGGCCGAGTTCAAGGAGCAAACCTGGGTTCGAAAGGGGGTGAGGCGCGGGGTTCGCTTGTGGGGTAGATCCTGGGACCAAAAACTGCCAGCAAGGGGGGCTGATGCGATGAGCAAGGCGAAAGCCACTTGGGCTGTGCTGGTGGCGCTGGTGGTGGCCCTCACGTCGTGGGTGGCCACCTCTGCGGCACCGGTCCGCATGGGGCCGGTGACGGACGAGTGGGGCGTGGTCCGCGTGGCCCGCGGACAGCCCATCGTGATCGCGTACTGGCTGGTGGTCGCCGGACCCGACGCCAGCCTCGGGGTGGACAGCCGCCGAGGCATCGAGATCGCCATCGACGACAAGAAGACCGTGGCCGGCCACCCCGTCCGGCTCATCGGGGAGGACACGGGCTGCAACGCGGAGGGCGGGACCACCGCGGCCACCAAGCTGGCGGCCAACCGCCAGATCGTGGCGGCCATCGGGAGCAGCTGCTCGAGCGAGGCGGTGCCCGGTGCGCCCATCCTGTGCAAGGCGGGGATCGTCACGGTCTCGCCGTCCAACACCGCGCCTCGGCTCACCGACCCCAAGCGTGGGCCCGAGTACGCCTGTTACCTGCGCACCGCCCACAACGACCTGGTGCAGGGCCGGGCCGCGGCGCAGTTCACCTACCACGTGCTGGGCGTAAGGCGCGCGGCCACCATCCACGACGGCAGCCCGTACGCGGAGGGGCTGGCCAACGTGTTCGCGGATGTGTTCAAGCGTCTGGGCGGGACCGTCACCTCCCAGGAGGCGGTGTCCCCCACGGACACGGACATGCGGCCCGTGCTCACCCGCATCGCCGCGGGCAAGCCGCAGCTCATCTACTACCCCATCTTCATCGCCGCGGGCGGACACATCACCCGGCAGGCGAAGGAGGTGGCGGGCCTGGAGAACGTGAAGCTGATGAGCGCGGACGGGACCTTCTCGCCCGACTTCTGGAAGGCCGCGGGGGAGGCGGCCCGGGGCGTGTACAACTCCAGCCCGGACCTGTCGGTGGAGGCCCTGGGGCCCAAGTACCAGCAGTTCCTGGACAAGCACCAGAAGAAGTACGGGGAGAAGCCCCTGTCGGCTTTCCACGCCCACGCCTACGACGCGGCCATGATGATCTTCGCGGCCATCGAGAAGGTGGCCCGCAAGGACGCCCAGGGGAACACGTACATCGGCCGCAAGGCGTTGCGGGACGCGCTGTTCGCCACCCGGAACTTCCCGGGCATCACGGGCAACCTCACCTGCAACCCCTACGGCGACTGCGCGGACCCCAAGATCGCCGTCTACCAGACCATCTCCGCGGACCCGGCCAAGTGGAACCCGGGAGTCGACCCGAAGAAGGTCTGGTCCATGAAGCGGTAACGCCCGCACCACGCGCCGCGGGGGACGGGCCTCCGTCCCCCGCGGCCGTGGGCGCCGGGGCGAAGGGGGAGGGTGAGGGTTGGCCACGGGTGCGTTGCGGACGAGCGTCCGGCGCCTGAACTTCGTGGATGCCTTCCTGTGGGCCTTCCGCCTCGCGGTGGTGGTGGTGGTGGTGTGGGGGACCATCGGCACCGTGCGGCTGGCGCGCTACACGGGGGAGCAGTGGCTGGACTTCTTCGTGTTCGGACTGGCCCAGGGAGGCATCTACGCCCTCATCGCCCTGGGCTACACCATGGTGTATGGGATCCTCCGCATGATCAACTTCGCCCACGGCGAGGTGTTCATGAGCGGGGCGTACACCGCGTACTTCGTGGCCGCACCCCTGGCCGCTTCCGGGTTCCTCAACCGGCACCCCATGGCAAGCCTCCTGGTCCTGCTGGCGGTGGCCGCCGCGGTGTCCACGGGGGTGGCGGTGCTGGTGGAGCGGGTGGCGTACCGGCCCCTGCGGCGGGCTCCCCGGCTGGTGCCCCTCATCACCGCCATCGGGGCGTCCTTCTTCCTGCAGTACGCCTTCCGGGGCCTGTACGGCTCCGGGTTCAAGGCCTACCCGGAGTTCGAGCTGTTCAAGGGGGAGTGGCAGGTCCTGGGCGTGGGGATCCTCCGCACCCAGGCGGTGGTGCTGGTGAGCGCCGCATTCCTCATGTTCGCCCTGTACCAGTTCGTGATGCGCGCCAAGGTGGGCAAGGCGATGCGGGCGGTGTCCGAGGACAAGGACGCCGCGGCCCTCATGGGGATCGACGTG
The DNA here is from genome assembly GCA_964437095.1 of uncultured bacterium. Classification (GTDB taxonomy): domain Bacteria; phylum Sysuimicrobiota; class Sysuimicrobiia; order Sysuimicrobiales; family Sysuimicrobiaceae; genus Tepidifontimicrobium. Next base: position 114,946 of record CAYTFH010000003.1, read on the forward strand.
GACCGCATCATCGTGCTCACCTTCGCCATCGGCGGGGCGGCGGCGGGGGCGGCGGGGATCCTGTACGCCCTGGTGTTCAAGCAGGTCCACTTCTTCATGGGGTTCGTGCCGGGGATCAAAGCCTTCACCGCCGCGGTGCTCGGGGGGATCGGGAACATCCCCGGCGCCATGCTGGGCGGGCTGTTCCTCGGGGTGGTGGAGTCCGTGGGTCCCGCGCTGTTCCTGGACGGGCTGGGCATCCCCGCGCCGTATCAGCTCAAGGACGTGATCGCCTTCACCATGCTGGTGATGGTGCTCATCTTCCGGCCGCAGGGGATCCTGGGCGAGCGGCTGGCGGCCAAGAGGGCCTAGTCGTGGGGCGGGTAGGGTTCGTCTTCGGGGTGGTGGCGTGGTTCGTGAGCCTGGCAGGGCTGGTGGAAGCGCTCCACGTCCGGTGGGTGGTGGACGGACGGGCCTCCGCGGGTCAAACCCTGCTGGTGGGCCTGTGGGTGGCCGCAGGCTGGGTGGCGGCCCGGCGCCACTCGGGGAGGGTGGCCGGCAAGCTCGCGGCGGGGCTCGTGGCGGGGGCGGTCGCGGGGTTCTGGGTGGGACTGCTGGTGTGGCTGGGCTCGTGGGTGAACCTGCGCACCATGTTCGTGAACGCCTCGCCCGTGCTGTTCCAGCTGCTGTCCGCGGGCCAGCAGCCTGCGCAGGCGTGGCCCGGGGCGGTGGCTTTGGGCGGTGCGGCGGGGCTGGTGGGGGCGTTCGCCGCCTGCGCGCCGCCGCGCTGGGTGCGCCCGTTGCTGGCGGGCCTGGCTTCGGCGTTGGGCCTTTCCCTGTTCCAGGAACTGGTGCTGTTGGTGCTGCAGCCGGAGGGCCTCGCGCCCGTCCGGGACTGGCTGTTCGTGGCCGGTGGCGGCCCCACGGTCCAGGGCGTGGTGGCGGTGTTCGCGGCCTCCGCGGCGGTGGTGGCGGCGCGGTCGGCCCTGCGGGGAGGGGAACGGGGCCTGCCGGCTCTCCCCGCCCGGACCCGACGGGTGGTGTGGACCGTGGTGGGGCTCCTGCTCCTCCTCGTCCTGCCAGTGGCCGGGGGGCCTTTCGTGGCGCAGGTGCTGGTGATCGTGGGCCTGTACACCCTCATGGGCCTGGGCCTCAACCTGGAGGTGGGACTGGCGGGCCTGCTGGACTTGGGATTCGTGGCCTTCTTCGCCATCGGCGCTTACACCGTGGGCCTGCTGACCTCCGTGGGCGAGCACGGCATCGCCCACTGGTCCTTCTGGGCGGCCGTCCCCGTGGCGGTCCTGGTCTCCCTGTTGGCGGGCGTGGTGCTCGGGATCCCCGTCCTGGGGATCCGGGGCGACTACCTGGCCATCGCCACCCTGGGCTTCGGGGAGATCGTGCGGCTGCTGGTGCTGTCCGACGCCCTGCGGCCGTGGCTGGGCGGGTCCCAGGGGGTGCTGGCCATCCCCAAACCCGTCCTGGCGGGCTTCGAGCTGTCCGGGCCCCAGCACCTGTACTACCTGACGGTGGTGGCCTCGGCGGTGGTGGCGTACGTAGCCTGGCGGCTCCAGGAGTCGCGCCTGGGCCGGGCGTGGATGGCCATCCGGGAGGACGAGGACGTGGCGGAGGCCCTGGGGGTCAACCTGGTGCAGGTTAAGCTCCTGGCTTACGGGTTGGGGGCGGCGTTTGCAGGGGTGGGTGGGGCCATCTTCGCGGTCATGGTGGGCTCGGTGTTCCCCCACAGCTTCCAGCTGCTGATCTCCATCCAGGTTCTGGCCCTCATCATCGTGGGCGGGATGGGGAGCATCCCGGGCGTGGTGGTGGGGTCCGCGGTGCTCATCGGGCTCCCGGAACTGCTGCGGGAGTTCGGCGAGTTCCGCTTGTTGGTGTACGGAGCCGCCCTGGTGGCCATGATGCTGTTGCGGCCGGAGGGCCTGCTGCCCGCCGCGGCCCAGATGCGGGAGCTGCACGCCCTGGAGAAGCAGCAAGCCCCGCAGGCGGTGCCGGGCGCGCAGGCGGTGGAGGGAGGGAGCTGACGTGCCCATCCTCGCCACCCGCCGCATGACCAAGCGCTTCGGGGGGCTGGTGGCCGTCCGGGGGCTGGACCTGGAGGTGGAGGAGGGGGCCATCCACAGCATCATCGGGCCCAACGGCGCGGGCAAGACCACGGTGTTCAACTGCGTCACGGGCTTCTACCGACTGGACGAGGGCGAGATCTGGTTTGCCGGCCAGCGCATCGATGGCCTGCGCCCCGACGAGATCGCCCACCTGGGGATCGCCCGGACGTACCAGAACATCCGCCTGTTCGCCAACATGACCGCCCTGGAGAACGTGCTCGCGGGCCTGCACCGCCACCTCCGGTCCACGTGGGTGCAGGCGATCCTCGCGAGCCCCGCGGTCCGGCGGGAGGAGCGGTGGGCGTACGCGGAGGCCCGGAGGCTCTTGGACTTCGTGGGGCTGGGGGGCCGGGAGGACTTCCTGGCCCGCCACCTGCCGTACGGGGAGCAGCGGAAGCTGGAGCTGGCCCGCGCCCTGGCCACGCGCCCCAGGCTCCTGTTGCTGGACGAGCCCACCGCGGGCATGAACCCCGCGGAGACCCAGGAGATGATCGACTTCATCCGCCGGCTACGGGACGAGCTGGGGATCACCCTCCTCCTCATCGAGCACCACATGCGGGTGGTGATGACCATCTCGGACCGGGTCACGGTGCTGGACTACGGGGAGAAGATCTCCGAGGGCAGCCCGCAGCAGGTGCAGAGTGACCCCCGGGTCATCGAGGCGTACCTGGGCACCCGGACGGTGGCGGCGGAAGCCCTGGGCTAGGATCATGGCGCTGCTGGAGCTCGAGGACCTGCACGTGTACTACGGCAACATCCACGCCCTGAAGGGGGTCTCCCTCACCGTGGAGGATGGGGAGATCGTGGCCCTGCTGGGGGCCAACGGTGCGGGCAAGAGCACCACCATCAACACCATCAGCGGGCTGCTCCGCCCCCGTTCCGGTTCGGTGCGCTTCGCAGGCGAAGACCTCACCCGAACTCCGGCCCACCGCATCGTCCAGCGGGGCGTGGTCCAGGTCCCCGAAGGCCGAAGGGTCTTCGGACAGCTCACGGTGCTGGAGAACCTGGAGATGGGGGCCTTCTCCCGCACCGACCCGCGCGGGGTCCGGGAGGACCTGGAGCGGGTGTTCCACCTGTTCCCGCGCCTGCGGGAGCGGGCGGGCCAGGTGGCGGGGACCCTGTCGGGGGGCGAGCAGCAGATGCTGGCCATCGGCCGCGCGTTGATGGCCCGGCCCCGGGTGCTCCTCATGGACGAGCCGTCCATGGGCCTGGCGCCCCTGCTGGTGGAGCAGATCTTCGACGCCATCCAGGAGATCAACCGCCAGGGGACCACCATCCTGCTGGTGGAGCAGAACGCGTACATGGCGCTGCAGGTGGCCCAGCGCGGCTACGTCCTGCAGACCGGCCAGGTGGTGCTGCAGGGCACCGCGGCGGCGCTCCGGGAGGATCCCGAGGTCAAGAAGGCCTACCTGGGAGGCTGAGCCCACGGCGGCAGCTGTGAACGGCCCGTTACAACGGGCCGCTCTGATGAACCCGGAAGCGAAACCGCGGACGGGAGGGATGGGCGTGGTGCGCAGGATCCTGGTGGCGTTGCTGGTGGCGGCGTGGGTGGTCTCCGCGGGGGCTGCGGCTCCCGCACCTCGGACCATCCAGGTGGTCATGACCTCCTTCAAGTTCGAGCCCAACCTCATCACCCTTCGCCAGGGGGAGCGGGTGGTCCTGGAGCTGGTGAACGACGACACCCAACGGCCCCACAACCTGGCCTCGGAGCTGTTCAACCAGACCGAGCTCACCGTGCGAGGGGAGTTCCGCCAGGGGACCACTGCGGACGGCCGGCGGTTCGTGTTCGTGGACGTGGGCAAGCGGGCGGAGGTGGAGTTCACCGTCCCCCGGGTCGCTGGGGGCCAGGTGAGCTTCATCTGCAGCGTGGGCCAGCACGCCGCCCAGGGGATGACGGGCGCCTTCGTGGTCCGGGCCTCCGAGTGAGCCCGGGCCGGGGCCGGCTCCGGACCCCTTCACTTCCTTGCCGCCGCCGCCGTATACTTGAATGCCGGATGGAGGCGGCGAGGACCGGGACCGCGGGAGCGAGGCGGACCGGTCCGGCTGCCGCGCCGCAAGCCCGGGGTTTGCGGCGCCGTGGGCCCGCGTGAAGGGCACGGAGAACGCAGGTCTGGGGCCATAGCTCAGCTGGGAGAGCGCGTGCATGGCATGCACGAGGTCAGGGGTTCGAGTCCCCTTGGCTCCACCAAAGTTGCCCACGAGGGTGCAACCGCGGAGGTGAGCCTCCGTCCTGGACGGGCGGAGGCTCGTGGCTTTCGAGGGGAGGGTCCGAGGCTGGGCCGCAGGCGCGGAGGGGGAGGCTGAGATGACGCCGGGTCGCTACGTCTGGCACAACGGCAAGCTGGTGCCGTGGGAGCAGGCCACGGTGCACGTGGCCGCCCACGCCCTCCACTACGGGAGCAGCGTGTTCGAGGGTATCCGCGCGTACGACACCCCCCAGGGCCCCGCGGTGTTCTGCTTGGGGGCCCACGTCCGGCGCCTGTTCGACTCCTGCCGGATCTTCCGGATGGAGGTGCCCTACACCCCGGAGCAGATCTCCCAGGCCATCCTGGAAACCGTCGGGTACAACGAGCACCGGGCCTGCTACATCCGGCCGCTGGTGTACCGGGGAGCCGGAGCCTTCGGCCTGGACCCGCGGAAGGCGCCCGCGGAGGTGGCCATCCTGACCCTGGAGTGGGGTGCGTACCTGGGGCCCGAGGCCCTGGAGCAGGGCGTGGACGTGGTGGTGTCCACGTGGCGGCGCATGGCGCCGTCCACCCACCCCGCCATGGCCAAGATCGCGGGCAACTACATCAACTCCCAGCTCATGACCATGGAGGCCCGCGATGGAGGCTTCGCGGAGGCCATCGCCCTGGACGTGGAGGGGTACGTGAGCGAGGGCAGCGGGGAGAACGTGTTCGTGGTGCGGGACGGGGTGGTGTACACCCCGTCCCTGGCCCACTCCATCCTGCCCGGGGTCACCCGTCAGGTGGCCATCACCCTGCTGCGGGAGCTGGGCTACGAGGTGCGGGAAGTCTCCCTCCCGCGCGAGGTGCTGTACCTGGCGGATGAGATCTTCCTCACGGGCACCGCGGCGGAGATCACCCCCGTGCGGTCCGTGGACCGCATCCCCGTGGGCGCGGGCCGACGGGGTCCGGTGACGGAGAGGGTCCAGCGGGCGTTCTACGAAGTGGTGCAGGGGAAGGTGCCGGACCGGCACGGCTGGCTGACCCCGGTGGGGACCGCCCGGAGGCCGGAAGCCACGCCGTCCGCGGGGGAGTGAGGGGGCGAGGAGGATGAACCAGAGGTACGACCCCAGGGCCCTGGAGGCCAAGTGGCAGGCTCGGTGGGAGCAGGATGGCCTGTACCGGACGCCGGACCGCAGCGACCGTCCCAAGTTCTACTTCCTGACCATGTACCCGTACCCCAGCGGGGACCTGCACATCGGCCACTGGTACGCCATGGCCCCCAGCGACGCCGCCGCGCGGTACCGACGCATGCGCGGGTACAACGTGCTGTTCCCCATCGGGTTCGACGCCTTCGGGCTGCCCGCGGAGAACGCGGCCATCAAGCATCGCATCCACCCCAAGACGTGGACCCTGGCCAACATCGACCGCATGCGCCGCCAGCTGCGGTCCATGGGGGCCATGTTCGACTGGTCCCGGGAGGTCGTCACCTGCGAGCCCGAGTACTACAAGTGGAACCAGTGGTTCTTCCTGAAGTTCTACGAGGCCGGGCTGGCGTACCGGGCCCTGGCGCCCGTGGACTGGTGTCCCAACTGCAACACCACCCTGGCCCGGGAGCAGGTGGTGGGCGCGGACCGGCGCTGCGAGCGGTGCGACACCCCCGTGGTGAAGAAGGACCTGGAGCAGTGGTTCTTCCGGATCACCAAGTACGCGGACGAACTGCTGGACTTCTCCGGGATCCAGTGGCCCGATCGCATCGTCACCATGCAGCGCAACTGGATCGGCCGCAGCGAGGGCGCGGAGGTCACCTTCACCGCCCACGCCCCGGACGGCACCCACCACCCCCTGGTGGTGTTCACTACGCGCCCGGACACCCTGTGGGGCGCCACCTTCATGGTCCTGGCCCCCGAGCACCCCCTGGTGCCCACCCTCACCGCGCCCGACCGCCGGGCGGAGGTGGAGGCGTACGTCTTCCAGGCCCGCCGGCAGAGCGAGATCGACCGCATGAGCACCGAGCGGGAGAAGACGGGGGTGTTCCTGGGCAGCTACGCCACCAACCCCGTGAACGGCCAGCGCATCCCCATCTGGATCGCGGACTACGTGCTCATGGGCTACGGCACGGGCGCCATCATGGGGGTCCCCGCCCACGACCAGCGGGACTTCGAGTTCGCCCGGAAGTACGGCCTGCCGGTGCCCGTGGTGATCCAGCCGCCCGGGGAGCCCCTGACGGAGCCCCTGCAGGCCGCGTACGAGGGACCCGGCCGCATGGTGAACTCGGGGCCCTTCGACGGCACGCCGGTCCCGGAGGGCATCCCCAAGGTCATCGTGTGGCTGGAGGAAACCGGGCGGGGCAAGCGGGCGGTGAACTACCGCTTGCGCGACTGGCTCATCAGCCGGCAACGGTACTGGGGCACCCCCATCCCCATCGTGTACTGCGACCGGTGCGGGACGGTCCCCGTGCCGTACGAGGAGCTCCCGGTGCTGCTGCCCGAGGACGTGGACTTCATGCCCACGGGCGAGTCGCCCCTCAAGTACCACGAGGGGTTCCGCAGGACCCGCTGCCCGCGGTGCGGAGGGCCCGCAGAGCGGGAGACGGACACCATGGACACCTTCGTGGACTCCTCCTGGTACCAGTACCGGTACCTGTCCCCCCACGAGGACCGTGCCCCCTTCGACCCGGAGCGGGTGGCGTACTGGTGCCCCGTGGACCAGTACACGGGCGGGGCGGAGCACGCGGTGATGCACCTGCTGTACACCCGGTTCTTCACCAAGGCCCTGGCGGACCTGGGCCTCGTTCCCTTCCGGGAGCCCATGCTGCGCCTGTTCAACCAGGGCGTGATCCTGGGCGAGGACGGGGAGAAGATGAGCAAGTCCCGGGGCAACGTGGTGGACCCCGACGAGCAGGTGGCGAAGTACGGGGCGGACGTGGTGCGCGCGTACCTCATGTTCATGCGGCCGTGGGAGGAAGGGGGGCCGTGGAGCAGCCGGGACATCGAGGGGGTGTCCCGGTTCCTGCGGCGGGTGTGGGACCTGATCACGGCCCCAGCTCCGGCCTCTCAGGGCCCGGCGTCGGGGGAGGAGGTCCTGGAGCTGCGCCGCCGGGTGCACCGCACCATCCGGAAGGTGACGGAGGATTTCGAGCAGTTCGGGTTCAACACCGCCATCGCGGCCCTGATGGAGCTCACCAACCACATGGTCCGCGTGCGGGACCGCCTCGTGGGGAGCCCCGCGTGGGAGGAGGCGGTGCGGGCGCTCATCCTCATGCTGGCGCCCATCGCCCCTCACCTGGCGGAGGAGCTGTGGGAGCGGACCGGCGGGCCGTACAGCGTCCACACCCAGCCTTGGCCCACCTACGACCCGGAGCTGGCCCGGACGCCGGAGGTCACCCTGGTGGTGCAGGTGGACGGCCGGGTGCGGGACCGGCTCACCGTACCCGCAGACCTTCCCGAAGCGGAGGCTCGGGCCCTGGCCTTGGCCAGCGAGCGGGTCCGGCAGTACGTGAACGGCCGGGTGGTCAAGGACGTGGTGTACGTGCCCGGGAAGGTGCTGAACATCGTCCTGGAGCCGGTGCCCGCGGAGGCCAAGGGCTAAAACCGGACGCGTCCCCCGCCTGACGAAAGTCGCGGCCAGGCCCGTTTGTTCTACGGGATGCCGCAGTTCACCCGGAACGAGGTGGTGCTCCTGGGGGCGGTGTGCGCCGCCATCCTGGCCGGCCTCGCGGTGTCCTGGATGGGGTCTCGGCCCGCGCCCGTGGTGGTGCACGGCTCACCGCAGCCCTTGCCAGCGGCTGCGCCTCCGGTCGTCGCCGGACCCCTGACCCGGTCGTTGAACCTCGCCACGGCGGAGGAGCTCGAACGCTTGCCCGGCATCGGGCCCGTGCTCGCGAGGCGCATCGTGGAGGACCGCAGCCGGAATGGGCAGTACGCCCGGGTGGAGGACCTCCTCCGGGTGAAGGGGATCGGGCCGAGGAAGCTGGAGAGGCTCAGGCCGTACCTCCGGGTGCCGTAGGGGAGGAACCCAGCCGGCCGTGGGGGAAAGCCCAGGGGCGGGAACCCGGGGCACGGCGAACTCCGTACCCCAGAACGTGGGAGTGGCGAGGGAAGCCCTGTTGAACCCTCCGAAGGTGCGGCCGGCGGAGGCCAGCCAGCACGCGGACTTCTTCGAGAGCCTCGTGCGCCGTTACGCGCGACAGGTGTTCAACATGGCGTACCGGATGACGGGCAACGACGCGGACGCCCAGGACCTGACCCAGGAGGCCTTCCTGCGGGTGTTCCGGGCGCTGGACCGGATCCGCCCGGACGTGCCCCTGGACGGGTGGCTGTACCGCATCGTGACCAACCTGTTCATCGACTCCGTGCGCCGGCGCCGCCTGCGGGTGGAGTCCCTGGACCAGCCGGCGCTGACCCGGGCAGGGCAGGAGGTGGAGCGTGTGGTGGCGGATCCCTCGGGCAACCCGGAGGCGCTCGTGGTGGACGCCGCGGTGGACGCCTGGATCCAGCGGGCCCTGCTGGAGCTCAGCCCGGAGCTGCGGGCGGTGGTGCTCCTGAGCGACGTGGAGGGTTTCTCGTACGAGGAGATCGCCCGCATTCTCCGCCTGCCCCTCGGGACCGTGAAGTCCAGGCTCCACCGGGCGCGCCGCTTCCTGAAGGACCGCCTGGCACCGTCCCTACGGCCGTCCCTGCTGCAAAGCGACCCCGGGAAGGAGGGCTGACCGTGGACCGGCGGTGGGAGCGGCTGCTGAGCGCATACGTGGACGGAGAGCTCACGCCTGAAGAGATGCGGGCGGTGGAGGCCCGGTTGCGGCAGGACCCGGAGGCTCAGGCGCTCT
>CAYTFH010000003.1:124134-208527 GCA_964437095.1 uncultured bacterium
GAGATGCGGGCGGTGGAGGCCCGGTTGCGGCAGGACCCGGAGGCTCAGGCGCTCTACCGGCAGCTCGCCGGGGTGCAGGCTCTGCTGCAACGGCTGCCGGCTCGGCGAAGTCCCGAGGACCTGGAAGACCGGATCCTCCGGGAGGTCCAACGGCGGTCCGAACGCGCGGGGAGGAGGCGGTGGCGCGCGGTGCTGGCCGGTGGCCTGGCCGCCGCCGCGGCGGCAGTGGTCCTGCTCCCCGTGGTGCGGGGCGAACTGGATCGGCTGAGGGCCGCGGAGTCCGGCGCGCACTGGTTCGCGTGGGTGCACGCTTCCCGCGCGGCCGGGGACCTGGTGGGAGACCGGACCGCGTGGCAGGTCACCCTCGCCGACACGGCCTTGATCCTGCTGGGGGAGCGCCCCTCGCTCCCGGAGGGAGAGCGGTGAGAGCCGGCGTGGTCCTGGCCGCCGCGGCGCTCGTGCTGGCCGCTCCCGCAGTGGGTGCGGAGCCGGCCGCCACGCCCCTGCAGGTCCTGCGCCGCGCTGCCAAGTCAGCCCTCACCACGGACTACGAGGCATTACAGGTCCTGACCACGCTCGGCCCCAAAGGGCCGGAAACGGTGCGGGCCGCGGTGTGGCACCGGCGGCCCCATGCGTACCGCACCGAGTTCCTGTCCCCGGCCAGGCTGGCGGGCCGCGTGGTGGTGGAGGACGGGACCCACTCGTGGACGTACGACCCCTCCCTGCACATCCTCGTCCAGGGCCCTTCCCTGGCCCGGTCCGACTCCGTGGACGTGGCGGAGGCGGCCCACGCCTACACGGTGCGGCTGCTGGGGACCGACGTGGTGTCGGGGCGGGGGACGTACCTGCTGGCCTTGCTGCCCCGGTCCGGAGGCGCCACCCGGCGGCTGTGGGTGGACCGGGCCACGGGGGTCGCGCTGAAGCGGGAAGCTTCGGACCCCGAGCGGGGCGTGTACTTCACCAGCACCTTCACCCGGGTCAGCTTCCAGCCCCTGCCCGCAGACCTGTTCCGGGTACCGAGACCCAGGGGAGTCCGGCTGGTCCAGCTCGCAGGCGGAGGGCCGCGGCTGCGAAGAGTGTCGGAGGTGGCCCGTCGGGCCGGGTTCCCCGTGGTGGCCCCCCAGGACCTGCCTGCGGGCTACCGGTTCCGGGCAGGGGGCGTAGCGCTCCTCGGCGGTGCCACCGCCGCGGTGCTGGAGTTCACGGACGGGGTCTCCATCGTCTCCGTGGTCCAGCTCCCAGCCGCCCGAATGGCGCCTCCTCCGGGCGGGGAGGTGGTGCGGGTCGGGAGCGTCCGGGCTCGACTGCACGGCGTGGGGCTGTTCCGCGTGCTGGTGTGGGAGCGGGGCGGGCTGCGGATCTCCGTGGTGGCAGACGCGCCGGTGGGGGTGCTGGCGCAGCTCGCAGCGTCCGTGGACCCGGACCCGTCCGCGGAGGCTAGGCGGGTGTCGGAGGCGGCGCGGTTGCTCGGAGTACCCTCAGACCGGGTGGCGGAGCTGCGGGACCTGGGCTTCACCTTCGCGCAGATCCGGGAGATGGTGGGGGCCCGCTCGCCGGAGGCGTCCGGAGCGTCCGGCCCGCACGCCCTGGTGGAGGAGCTGGAGCGTTTCCAACACGCTGTGCTGTCGGGCCGAAGCTCAGGCGCCGGGCGCTAGCCGCACAGGCACAGGACCATCTCCCGGAGCAACTTGGCCGCGGCCACCGCGGTGGCTCCGGAGGGGTCCAGGGGCGGGGCGGCCTCCACGAGGTCCATGGCCGCCACCCGCAGCCCCCGCAGGGCGTAGACGGCCTCCAGCACGTCCGTGAACCCAGGACCGCCCGGCTCCGGGTTCCCCACGCCGGGCGCCACGGCGGGGTCCAGCACGTCCACGTCCACGCTCAGGTAGACGGGGTGGGCGGTCAGCTCCGCCCGGACGGTTTCGGGTAGCGCCAGAACCCCCATGGCCCACCGGCAGTGGCGGCGGGCGAACTCCCACTCCTCCCGGGTCCCGGACCGGACTCCCAGCTGCACCACCCGTCCGTCCCCCACAGCCTCCCAGATCCTCCGGGCGGTGCACGCGTGGGACCACATCTGCCCTTCGTATTCGTCCCGCAGGTCCAGGTGGGCGTCCAGGATCACCACCCGAAGGTCCGGAAAACGCTCCACCACCGCCCGGACCGCTCCCGCGGTGGCGGTGTGGTCCCCTCCCAGCAGGACCGGGACACCCCTCGGAAGGAGTTCCGCCACGGCGCGGCCCACCGCCTCCACCATGGCCGCGGGCTCGGCCCCGGCCACGTCCAGGTCACCGAAGTCCTTGAGCCCCACGTCCACCAGGTCCGTGTCCAGCGCAGGGCTGTAGGTCTCCAGGCTCCACGAAGCCTCCCGCACCGCGCGGGGCGCCTGGGCCGTACCGCGCCGGAAGGACTGGGTGCGGTCGTACGGCACTCCCAGGAGGACCGCGCGGCCCTGGTCCGAGCTCCCGAGGAACCGGCTCACGGCGGGCCGGAACAGCCGGCGACTACGCTTCCAGGACCGACCGGAGGAAAGGCGGGGGATTCAGGGCCGCGTGGTGCTGCAGGCCCGTGTAGTACTGCAGCCCAAAACCCGCCACCCGCCGGTCCACGGCCTCGGGAGAGATGTCCAGGGGGTCGGCCCACTTGGAGGCCAGGGTGAAGGTCCACAGGACGCCCGGGTAGCTCGGGACGCAGCACAGGTACGTGCGGACCACCGGGAAGTGGGCCCGGAGACTGCGGCGCACCTGCGCGATCAGGTCGGCCTGGTACAGGGGCGACCCGCTCTGGACCGCCAGCACCCCGTCGTCCGCCAGGACCCGGTACAGGTCGCCGTAGAAGGCTTCGCCGAACAGGGGCACGGAGGGCCCTTGCGGGTCCGTGGAGTCCACCAGGGCCACGTCGAACCGTTCCGAGCAGCCGCGCACGTACGCGAACCCGTCCTCGATGCGGAGCTCCGTCCTCGGGTCCTGGAAGGCAGACTTGGGGATCTGGGGGATCCACTGCAGGGTGGCGTCCACCACCACGCGGTCGATCTCCACCATCACCACCCGCTCCACGGGGTGCTTGAGCACCTCCTCCAGGAGCCCGCCGTCGCCGCCTCCGATGATGAGCACGCGCTTGGGCTGCGGGTGGGTGAGCATGGGCGGGTGGGCCAGCATCTCGTGGTAGCAGAACTCGTCCGCCTCGGAGGTCTGGACCGCGTCGTCCAGGATGAGCATCCGGCCGAACATGGGGGTGCGGATGACCCGTACCCGCTGGTACGCGGACTGGGTGTCGAACAGGACCTCGTCCACGCGGTACGTCTGGGCGAAACCTTCGCCGCCGTGGTCCCACAACCACTCCGCCATCCTCGCCATCCCTCCTCCGCGGCCTCAGTCCGGCCAGAAGAGCACCGCCGCCACCGCACACCCCACCCGCTCCACCACGTGCTCGCGGACGCCCACCACCACCTCCCGCAGCCGCAGCCCTCGGATGTCGAACGCCTCCCGCACCATGCGCCGGACGATCTGCTCCGCGTTGTCCGCGGTGCCCTTGTGGGAGTACTCCATGATGACCCCGTAGCTGTCCTCGCTGAACCCCACCCCCACCGCCGCCGCGATGCGCTCCCCCGGGACGTGGCTGGTGATGCGGGCGTACACGGCGGGCATGAGGGTGCCCTCCGGGACCCGGCGCATGGGCACCAGCCGGACCCCCGCGGGCAGGATGCTGGTGACCCGCAAAAAGTTCAGGTTGGCGATCCCCGCGTCCAGCAACGCCCGGTCGAAGGCGTTGATCTCCGTGGACCCCTCCCCCGCCCCTGTGGCGACGGTGATGGCTCTCGGTACCGTCCACATGCCGGCCTCCTGGGGTAATGTGCAACAGCCCCTATCGTAGGACCCGCCGGGGAAGCAGGCAACCGGCGGCAGGGGCCAGGTGCCCGTACATCAAACCGGAACGCAAAAAGGGGTGGCCGCCATGGTGGACCGCACGGACAGGTTGTTCACGCCGGAGGAAGCGCTCCCTCCCGACCGGCGCCTCGAACGCCAGCTGGACCGCGTTCGGGAGGTCCTCTCGCAGACGGGTGCCCCGGCAGCCCGGGAGCGGGCCCGGCAGGCGGGGCTGCTGGACGGCCCCCTGAGCCTTGAGAAGCTGCGAAGGGTGCCCGTCCTCCGCAAGGACGACCTGCCCCGGGTCCAGAGCGATCGGTGGCCCCTCGGGGGATGGGTCTGGTGGGAGCGGGTCCGGAGGGTGTTCGTGTCCCCGGGCCCCATCTTCGACCCTGAGGGGCCCGGGCCGGACTACTGGGGTTGCGCGCCGGCGCTGCACGCGGCGGGCTTCCGGCCCGGCGACCTGGTGCTGAACAGCTTCTCGTACCACCTGACGCCCGCGGCGTGGATGATGGACGGCGGCCTCGCAACCCTGGGTGCGGTGGTCGTTCCGGGAGGCGTGGGGAACACGGAGGTTCAGGCGCGGGCCGCTGCGCAGCTGCGGGCCACGGGGTTCGTGGGGACTCCAAGCTTCCTGGCGACCCTGCTGCAGCGGGCGGACGAGCTGGGTCTCGTCACGTACTTCGAGGTGGCGCTGGTGACCGCAGAGCCGCTCCCTCCCTCCCTGCGGGCTCGGTTCGAGGCCCGGGGGATCCGCACCCAGCAGGCGTACGGCACCGCGGACGTGGGCTTCGTGGCGTACGAGTGCCCGCACAAACAGGGCATGCACCTGCTGGACCGGTGCCTGGTGGAGCTCGTGGACCCCCACACTCACGAGCCCGCGGCTCCGGGCCAGCCCGGGGAGGTGGTGGTGACCCTCCTGGACCCCACCTACCCCCTGCTCCGGCTGGCCACCGGCGACGTCTCGGTGCTGGTGGACGAGCCGTGCCCTTGCGGCCGTACCGCGCCCCGCCTGGCCGGGATCCTAGGGCGGGTCTCGGAGGCAACGAAGGTCAGGGGGGTGTTCGTGCACCCGGGGCAGCTTCGGGAGGCGGCCTCCCGCCACCCCGAGGTGGCGAGGTTCCAGTTCGTGGTGCGCCGCGAGGGCGACCGGGACCAGCTCGTGGCGCGGGTGGAGGCAGACCCACCGGATCCGGAGTTGGCCCGGCGGTTCGCGGACACGGTGCAGGCCATCACCACCCTTCGAGCCGAGGTCGAGGTGTTGCCTTTGGGTTCGCTGGGCGAGGTGGACCGGGTGCTGGTGGACGAGCGCCGCTGGGACTGACCACGAAGGGGGCTTATCCTTCCGGCACGGCCATGGGACCGCTGGCCTGGCCCACGGACCGGCCAGCAGCGCGCGCCCGATACATGGCCAGATCCGCGGCCAGAACCACCTGCCCGGGGCTCGAGCCGTCGTCCGGGAAGGCCGCGGTGCCCGCCGTGAGCGCAGCACGCAGGTTCCTGCCGCCCGCAGGAACCGCGTGGCGTGCCGCCTCGTCCACCAGGGCCTGAGCCACCAGTGCCGCACCCCCCGAGTCGGTGTCCGGCAGCAGCACCGCGAACTCGTCCCCGCCGATCCGGAAGGCCATGTCCGTGGAGCGGATGGTTTGCCGTATGGCCGCGGCCACGGCCCGCAACAGGGCGTCTCCCACCTGGTGGCCGAACACGTCGTTGGCCCGCTTGAGACCCCGGACGTCCACCAGCAGTACCGACACCGGCCGGCTCGACCGGCTCGCCCGCTGGCACTCCCAGGCCAGGGCTTCGTCGAACCGGCGGCGGTTATAAAGGCCCGTGAGGGGGTCCGTGACCGCCACCTCTGCCAAGGACTTCAACGCCTGCTCCAGCCGGCGGTTTACCTCCCGGGTGTCCGAAAACCCCTTCACCGCCAGACTCGCCAGGACCCAGATGCTCACGGCCAGGACCGCTCCCGCGGACCCGGCTCGGAGGGCCACCACCATCAGGTAGGAAAGGGGGACGTACAGGACCACCGCGGCCGCGGCCAGGGCAGCCCACCGCCTGGGACTCAGGTGCCCGCGGTCCCCGCTGTCCAGGAAGCGGCCCACCGAGACCACGGCTCCGCTGAGGACCCCGAACACAGCACCGGCCACGAGCAAAGCGGCCACCGTCCCCGCTGGTGCGTCCACGTTCACGGGCCCCGGTGCCAGGGCACGGAACACCCCGTCCGCCGCGGCGAGGCCGCAGGTGGCGTTTCCGAAGTACAGGACGGCCCTCCACACGCTGGCCCGCTGGGTGGCGGCCAGGATGGCCGCGGACACCAGGTTCACGGGGAGTGCCACCGGCCAGCCCGCAAGCCAGACCCCGGCCAGGGCCACCGGGCCCTGCATGGTGAACACCACGTCCTTCGGGAAGCGCACCACGATGAGGTTGCCCGCCGCGGCCAGGGCCAGCAGGAGGCCCAGCAGGCCGCCGTGGACGGCGAAGGCGCGTGGAAACCCTACCGCGGCGAGCGCCACGCCCACGAGCCCCCACACCGCCGCGTAGGCCCGGTATCCGGCGGTGTGCCCCCGCGCCGCCGGACGCTCTTCGTGGGCCCAGCGGGGATTGGACCCGGCGGAAGCAGGGTTTTGGGAGGGTGCAGCCACAGGAACCCCCTTCGAGCCTCCGGATGTCCCGTAGAATGAACGTGGCGCGGGGCGGGTTTGGAGGGGCCGGAGGCTATGCTACAATCTTACCATCAAGCAGCCGCGCGCTGTGCCGGAAGGAGGTGTGAACGTGGCTACCGTCCGGGTGGGCAAGGACGAATCGCTGGACAGCGCCCTCCGCCGGTTCAAGCGCCAGGTCCAGCGCTCCGGGATCCTCGTGGAGGCCAAGCGGCACGAGCACTACGAGAAGCCCAGCGACCGGAGGCGTCGGAAGGCGGCCAAGCGGGCGCGCAAGGCCCGCTGACTCCAGGGCTTGGGAGGGAGCAAGCCCGGGCTCCGAGGGGTTCGGAGCCCGCTTCGTTTGGAGGGGTGCATGGGGCTCGCGCAGCGGCTGGCAGAGGACCTGCAGCGGGCGCTGAAGAACCGCGACGAGGTCCGGGTGTCCACCTTGCGGCTGGCCCGGGCCGCCATCCACAACCTGGAGATCGAGCGGGGCCGGCCCCTGTCGGACGCGGAGGTCCAGGACGTGCTCCGGCGGGAGGTCAAGCGGCGTCGGGAGGCCATCGAGGCCTACCGCCGGGGCGGCCGTGAGGAGGCCGCGCGGCGGGAGGAGCTGGAGATGGCGGTGTTGCTGGAGTACCTCCCCCAGCCGCTGTCCGAAGAGGAGCTCCGGGCCCTGGTGGCCCAGGCCATCCAGGAGACGGGCGCGGCAACTCCCAGGGACGCGGGCCGCGTGGTGGGGTGGGTCATGAGCCGGGCCCAGGGGCGGGCGGAGGGCAGGCGGGTGGCGGAGCTGGTGCAGGAAGCCCTACGGGGTTAGCAGCGTGGCGGGACGGGCGGCACAGCGGGTGAAGCGGGCGCACAGCGCGGGCGGCGTGGTGTACCGGCTGGGGCCATCCGGGCCGGAGGTGCTGCTGCTGCGCCACGAGAACGGCCGGTGGATGCTCCCCAAGGGCACCACGGAGGCCGGCGAGACGGACGAGCAGGTGGCGCTGCGGGAGGTGGCGGAGGAGACCGGGCTGCGCAACCTCCGGCGGGTGGCGGACCTGGGGGAGGAGCGGTACCGGTTCTACTGGAGGCCGGACCGCACCTTCTACGACAAGACCGTGCACTACTACCTGCTGGAGTGGCAGGGCGGCGAAGAGCCCCGCCCGCAGCGGGAGGAAGGGTTCGTGGGGGCGGAGTGGGTCCCCGTGGAGGAGGCGGTGGAGCGGGTGCGCTACAAGGAGACCCGGGAGATCCTGCGGCGGGCCCAGCAAGCCCTCGCTTCCCTGTCCCGTCGGTGAACCATGGTCCCCGATCCTCAGGCGCTCGTGGAAGACACCCTCCGCAAGTACGCGGAGTTCGTGAACCCCGGCCTGGTGAAGCTCTTCCGCTTCGGCGGGGTGGAGACCGTGGAGTGGGAGGCCGAGGGTGTGGTGGTGCGGGACGTGTACGGCCGCGAGTACCTGGACTTCTCCGGCGGGCCCGCGGTGTTCGTCCTGGGACACCGCCACCCCCGGGTGGTGCGGGCGGTGGTGGAGCAGATCCAGCGCATGCCCATGTCCGTGAGGGCCATGCCCCGCCGTCCGGAGGCGGAGCTGGCGGCGCTGCTGGCCGAGTTGACCCCCGGGGACCTGCGGTACTCGTTCTTCTGTAACAGCGGCGCGGAAGCGGTGGAGGGCGCCCTGAAGCTGGCGCGGGTGGCCACGGGAAGGCCGGGGTTCGTGGCCACGGAGGGCGCGTTCCACGGGAAGACCTTCGGCGCGCTCTCGGCCACGGGCCGCGAGAAGTACCGCAAGCCCTTCGAGCCTTTGCTGCCGGGGTTCCGCCATGTGCCCTTCGGGGACGCGGACGCTCTGGCAGAGGCCGTGGACGAGACCACCGCCGCGGTCATCGTGGAGCCCATCCAGGGCGAAGGGGGCGTCCGGGTGCCGCCCGACGACTACCTGCCCCGGGTCCGGGAGATCTGCGACCGGACCGGCGCGTTGATGATCGCGGACGAGGTGCAGACGGGCCTGGGCCGCACGGGCCGCATGTTCGCGTGCCAGCACTGGGACGTGGTCCCCGACATCCTCACCCTGGCGAAGGGGCTCGGGGGCGGGGTGATGCCCATCGGCGCCTTCGTGGCGCGTCCGCACCTGTGGAGCGCGTTCTCCGACGACCCGTACCTGCACTCGTCCACCTTCGGCGGAAACCCCGCGGCGTGCGCCGCGGGAGTCGCCACCCTGCAGGTGCTGGTGGAGGAGAAGTTGCCGGAGCGCGCGGCCCGCATGGGCGAGCTGCTGCTGGACCGGCTCCGGGGGGTGGCCGCGCGGCACCCCCGGTGGGTGCGGGAGGTGAGGGGCAAGGGGTTGCTGGTGGGGGTGGAGTTCTCCGACCCGGACGTCGCCCTGCTCGCGTCCGCGGAGGCCATCGCCCGCGGCGTCATCTTCTTCTTCTCCCTCAACCGACCCGAGGTGGTCCGCCTGGCCCCGCCCCTGGTGGTGGAGCGGGAGCACGTGGAAGCCGCGTGCGCGGCCCTGGACGGCGCCCTGGAAGCGGTGGCGCGGACCTTGGAGCAGGCGGAAGGGTAGCCGCTTTCGTGGTCGGGCGGGACGAGTACATGCGGCGCCAGGAACGCGTCCGACGCCGGATGGCCGGGCGCGGCCTGGCCGCCTTGCTGGTGGTGGGCGGTCCCTTCTACGCACGGTGCGGGGACGTGGCCTACCTCTGCGGCCACCTGCCGCCGTTCCCCTCTGCGGAGGGAGCTGGCGGGGTCCGGGGCACGGGGCACGCGGCGCTGGTGGTGGACGCCAGCCGGGCGGTCCTGGTGGTGGACACGCCGTGCCGCCGGGAGGAGTTGGTGGTGGCCTCGGAGGTCCGGGTGGCCCGGGACCTTTGGACGGAACTCGCAGGCCTGCTGGCGGGAGTTTCCGGTCCGGTGGGCTGCGTGGGGTCGGACATCGTGCCCTGGGAGGGCGCGCGGTCTCTGGAGCAGGAGGGCGTGCAGCTCGTGCCCGCAGACGGGGTGGTGCGGGAGCTGCGCAAGGTCAAGAGCCCTGCGGAAGTGGACCTCCTGCATGCGGCGTGCGTCTGCGCCCGGGAGGCAATCCTGGCGTGTGCGCGCGCGTGTGTACCGGGCGCGAGGGAACAGGAGGTGGCCGCTTCCGGAGCCGCGGCCGGTCTGCGGGCCGGGGCGGACTTCGTGCGCTACGTGCGGGTGCACTCCGGGCCGTGGAGCGCGTGGCCCACCCGGTGGCCTCCCGCCACCGACCGGGTCCTGCAGAAGAGCGACCTGGTGCTGGTGGACGCGGTGGGCGCCCGGGCCGGCTACGCCTTCGATGTGGGGCGCACGATCCTCGTGGGGTTCGACGCCCTGCCGTGGCAAAGGCAGCTGTTCGAGGCCACCCAGCGGGCCCTTTCGAGGGCCCTGTCCGCGGTGCGGCCGGGTGTGACGGTGGCGGAGGTGGTGGGTGCAGCCCTGCAGGCGTACGAAGCCGCCGGGCTGGGTGCTCACGCGTCGCGCTTCCTGGGGCACGGCGTGGGTCTGGAGACCGTGGAAGCGCCGTGGCTCGTGCCCGACAGCCCGGAGGTGCTCCAGGAGGGGATGGTGCTGTGCGTCGAACCCGCCGTCTACCTGCCGGGAGCGGGCGGCGTGTGCGTGGAGGAGGTGGTGGTGGTCCAACAGGACGGCTGCGAAATCCTTACCGGGGACGTGCCCAGGAGGCTGTGGGAGTAAGGTTCGGCTCGGGTACCCACGGGGTGGCAAGGAAGTTGCTGCGTATACCGTGGGCCGTCCCGGGGAACCGGCCGCGCCCGGTCACGAGCGGAGGGGGGACGCGATGCCGGAGGCAGGGACCACGAGGGTTCTGGTGGTAGACCCCCACCCCATCGTGCGGGTGGGGCTGCAGGCGGTGTTGGGCAACGCACCGGGGGTGGAGCTGGTGGGCATGTGCGAGGACGGCGTGACCGCCCTCCGCATGTGCGCGGAGTCCCAGCCCAACCTGGTCATCCTGGAGGTGAACCTGCCCGGGATGAGCGGCTTGCAGCTGTGCCGGGCCATCAAGGAGCACCACCCCCAGACGGAGGTGCTGGTCCTCACCGCGGACGACCGGGACGAGACGGTGTTCGAGGCCATCCGGGCGGGCGCCACGGGCTACATCCTCAAGGACATCACGCCGGAGAACCTGCTGCGGGCCATCCAGTCCATGGTGCGGGGCCAGACCATGATCCACCCGCGCATTGCCCGGCGGGTGCTGGACCGACTGTCCTTGATCTCCCAGGACCAAGAAACGGGTCGGCTGTACGGGGACGGGCTCACGGAGCGGGAGATCGAGATCCTGGTGGAGGTAGCCAAGGGGGCCACCAACAAGGAGATCGCCAAGAAGCTGTTCATCTCCGAGAGCACGGTCAAGAGCCGCTTGCGCCACATCTTCCGCAAGATCTCCGTGCGGGACCGCGCGGAGGCCGCCGCCTACGCCATCCGCAAGGGTTACCTGCGCTAGACCACCCGGGTCCCCTTCGTCCCGAAGGTCGAACGTTTCTCGTGCACCTCGTAGGCCTGCCGGACACCCCGCGTGGGCTGGTTGGCCGACCGGCTACGTCTGGGTTGCCCGAGCGGTGGGCGGGGAGGGTCGAGAGGACAGGGCCGTTCCGCCTCGGCCGACACTCCTGAGTTAGCCGGTCGGCAGGGAAGTTCGCACCGAAGGGGGTCTTTCCTCGGTACGGGCCGGCTGCTACAAAGACAGCACACCCAGAGGGGAGGAGAGCGATGACGGTGGTTTCCCGCTCCGAGCTCGAACTCGCACGACAGCGGACGCACCGGACCGAGACGGATCGGTTGCTCGCGGCGGTCCGACAGGCCGCGGAGAGCATGCGGTTCGGCCACATCCTGATCAAGGTCCAGGACGGGAAGGTGGTGCAGGTGGAGAAGACGGAGAAGGTCCGGTACGAGTAGGATTCGCCCGGGACGCCCCAGCGCGGGCGGACCCGTGAGCACGGGCTGACCCGAAAATGACACGGGAGGCCCCCTGCGACAGCAGGGGGCCTTTCGTTTGGGCTGGGGCGGGCCATGGAGCAGATCAGCGTACGGGTGGCGGAGTGCCGGAAGGTCGACCCAGCCGGCGGGGGAGGGCCGGTGGTGGTGGGGGACCACGTGCGGTACGGCGACCGGGTGTGGCGGGTGGTCGGGATCTACCTCGTGTACGACCCAACCACCGGGCAGTCCGAGGAGTACTGCGTCCTGAGCGGTTTGAGGGAGGGCAAGGGTTCCGAGTCCACACACCCGTGAGGGGAGGGGTCAGCATGGCAAGAACAAGCGGGACGCGTGGCTGGTGGGCTTTGGCGGTGGTGGTCCTGGTGGCCTCCGCCGCGTTGGCGCAGGCGCCGGAGGAGTACGCACTCGGCCCCGGCGACGTGGTGGACATCGTGGTGTTCGGGGAGCCTGCGCTCACCGTGACGGTGACCGTCCGGCCGGACGGCCGCATCAGTTACCCCATGCTCGGCGAGCTCCAGGTCACCGGGCTGCGGCCGGCGGAGCTCGCCAGCCGGATCACGGAAGGCCTGACCCGCTATCTCCGGCGGCCGCAGGTCACCGTGTCCGTGCGCGAGGCGAGGCTCCGCGCGTACGTGTACCTGGTGGGCCAGGTGGCCCGCCCCGGCGCCTACGAGGTCCAGCGGGGCTGGACCGTGGTGCAGGCCATCGCCTTCGCGGGCGGCGTGACCCCGAGGGCGGACCTGCGCAACTCCCAGCTTTTGCGGCAGGACCAGACGGTGCCCCTGGACCTGGAGCGGGTGCTGCTGCGGGGCGAGGTCCGGGAAGCTCCCGCTCTGGAGCCCGGGGACGTGGTGGTGGTCCCGGAGTCTCCCCTGCGTCGGGTGTTCGTCCTCGGCATGGTCGCCCGACCGGGCGCGTACGAGATCTCCGAGGGCGCCCGGCTCCACGAGGCCATCAGCCTCGCGGGAGGGCCGGACCGCCGCGCGGCCCTGGAGGCCGTGGGAGTGGTTCGCCAGGACGCCCCGTCCCGGGGCCGGCTGCAGACGTTTGACCTCCTGCGGTTCCTGCGGGGTGCGGACGTGTCCCAGAACCCCGTCCTGCAGCCCGGGGACGTGGTGTTCGTGCCGGAGACCCGCACCCCGGACTGGGAGAGCGTGCTGCGCGGGCTGAGCTTTATCTTCACCATTCCGTTCATCCGCTGGTAAGGGCGCGGGGAGAGGAGGAAGGCCATGGAGTTCTGGCAGTACTACAGGGTGTTGCGGCGCCGCAAGTGGACCTTCCTGGTCGTGCTGGTGGCCGCGCTGGCGGCGGTGCTGTACACGTACCAACCCCCGCCCGCAGGCTACGCGGCCACGGCGTCCATTAAGGCGGAAAGCCCCACGGCGGTGCTGTCGGTGTTGAACAGCCGGACGGTGCTCGCCGAGACCGCCAAAGCCCTCCGGGTGACGCCGGCGGCCCTGCACGGGCGGATGGTGGTGAAGGAGGACCGGGACGCCGGTCTGGTGCGGGTGATGGCCATCGGCGAGACGCCGGAGGCGGCGGAGAAGCTGGCCAACACCTTCGTCGAGAGCGGGATGAGCGTGTACCAGCGGCTCATCCGGGAGGGCGCCACCCGGCAGCGCGAGTTCATCCAGGCGCAGCTGAGGGACGCCAGGGCCCGGCTGGACCGCGCGGAGGCGGCCCTGGCGCGTTTCCGGGCCCGCAGCGGTGCCGCCCTGAGCCCCACCGTGGCCGCCGCTCTGGACCGCACCCTGGCCCTGGAAGCCGCCCGGGACGCGGCGGTGGCCGAGCGCGCGGACGTGGAGGCGCGGCTCGCGGCCACGGACGCCCTGCTGAGCCGTGAGCAGCGGACGCGGTCCGAGCGGATCGTCCGCGAGAACCCCGCGGCGCAGCGCATCGAGAGCGAGCTGGTGGGGCTGCAGATCGCCTTGAACGCGGAGCTCGCGGTGCACACGGAGGAGCACCCCAACGTCATCGTCCTGCGGTCCCGCATCGTCCAGCTGGAGCAGATGTTGGCCGGGGAGCTGCGGAAGGTGCTCACCTCCGAGACCGTGGGGGCCAACCCCATCTACGACCGGCTGCTGGGGAGCCGCGTGGATTTGCTGGTGCAGCGGGCGTCCGTGAACGCCCGCATCCAGGGCGCCGAGGCGAGCCTGAGGAGCATGCGGAGCCGACTGCCGGCCCTCTCCCGCAACGAAACGGAGCTCGCCCGGCTGACCCGGGAGGTGGCGTCCGCGGAGCGCATGGTGGGCGCCCTGCAGGATCAGCTGAACGCGGCCCAGGTGAAGGAGCAGGAAGTCCTGGCCACCGCCAGTCCGCGCATCCTCGACACCGCCACGGCCTCGGGGGCCGCCATCCCCTCGGACCGGACGGTGCGCCTGGGGATCGGCCTGCTCCTGGGCTTCGCCCTGGGGATCGGCGCAGCGTTCTTCAGGGACTACGTGGACACCACGGTCCGGACCACCCGCGACGCCGAACGGGTCGTGGGCATCCCCGCCCTGGGCACCATCCCCGCCCACAACCCGCCCCTGGCGGACGCCTACGCGGCCCTGCGCAACAACCTGCGGAGCGCCGCGGGCGAGGTCAAGAGCCTGCTCGTCACCGGCGTGCGGCCCGGGAGCGGCACGTCCACCGTGGCCCGGAACCTGGCCGCGGCCTACGCCCGGGCGGGAGTCCCCACCGTCCTGGTGGACGCCAACTTTCGGCACCCGAGTCTCGCGGTGGACAACTGGGAGGGCCGGGTGACGCTCGGCGACCTGCTGGCGGGCAAGGGAGATCCAGCCGCTGCCCTGGAGGAGGCAGAGGTGCCGGGCCTGTTCCTGGTGCGCGCGGGCAGCCCGCCGGAAGACCCCTCCGGACGCCTCCACGCGGTGCTGCCGAAGCTGCTGTCGGCGTGGACCCAGCACGCGGGCATGGTGATCCTGGACGGGCCCGCGGCCCTGCCGTTCCCCGAGGCGGTGGCCATGGCGCCCCACGCGGACGGGACGGTCCTCGTGGTCGGTGCGGGGCAGGCCGTGGGAGCGGACGGGCAGCGGGTGCGGGACCAACTGGTCCGGGCGCGGGCGAGGTTGCTGGGCCTGGTGGTGAACCGCGTGTCCAGCCCGGACGACGAGACGTACGCGCTGTACGCCCGGTACATCGCCCGCCCCCGGCTCGCCGCCCAGGTGGCGGGGGCCACCGCAGCCCTGGTCCTGCTGGTGGGGGCGGGGCTGGCGGTGGGGTGGTACGTGGACGCGCCGTGGTGGCACTGGGCCCGCAGCGTGTTCACGTCCCTGGGCCCGGTGGCCCGGATCTGATCGGGCAGATCTCTCACACGGATGAGGTGAGC
Organism: uncultured bacterium; assembly: GCA_964437095.1. Lineage (GTDB taxonomy): Bacteria > Sysuimicrobiota > Sysuimicrobiia > Sysuimicrobiales > Sysuimicrobiaceae > Tepidifontimicrobium. Next base: position 138,922 of record CAYTFH010000003.1, read on the forward strand.
GCATGCACGAGCTGGTGCAGCCAAGGTTGAGCGCCGCGGAGAGGCTGGCAGCGATGATCGAGGCCCGTACGGCCCGGGTGGGCATCCTGGGCCTGGGTTACGTGGGGCTGCCCACGGCCGTGGAGTTCGCGCGGGCGGGCTTTTCCGTGACGGGGTTCGAGGTGGACCCCGCACGCGCCGCGGCGGTGAACGCGGGCCGGTCCCACGTGAGCGACGTGCCTGACGATGTGCTGCTTCCCCTCGTGGAGGCGGGACGGCTCCAGGCCACGGTGGACGAGGGGCGGATGCGGGACTGCGAGGTGCTGATCATCTGCGTCCCCACGCCCCTCACCCCCGCCAAGCAGCCCGACCTCTCGTACGTGCACCAGGCCGTGGACAGCATCCGGCGGTCGCTGCGCCCCGGTCAGCTGGTGGTCCTCGAGAGCACCACGTACCCCGGGACCACCGAGGAGGTGGTGCTGCCCCGGCTGCGGCAGACGGGCCTGGTGGCGGGCGAGGAGGTGTTCCTGGCGTTCGCGCCGGAGCGGCTGGACCCCGGCAACCCGTCCCACTTCCGGGCGGTCCCGAAGGTGGTGGGCGGGCACACGCCCACGTGCACGCGGCTCGCGTGCCAGCTGTACGAGCACATCGTGGACCGGACCGTGCCCGTGTCGAGTCCGACGGTCGCGGAGATGGTGAAGTGTTACGAGAACGTGTTCCGGAACGTGAACATCGCTCTCGTGAACGAACTCATGCTCCTTTGCGACCGCATGGAGCTCGACGTGTGGGAGATCATCGACGCGGCAGCGACCAAGCCGTACGGGTTCATGCCCTTCTACCCGGGGCCCGGGGTGGGCGGGCACTGCATTCCCGTGGACCCGTACTACCTGGCCGCGAAGGCGAAGGAGTACGACTTCCACGTGAAGTTCATCGAGGTGGCGGCACAGGTCAACGACAGCATGCCCTACTACACGTGCTCCAAGGTCGTCTCCGCCCTGGGCCACCACGGGAAGAGCGTCCACGGTGCCCGCGTGCTGGTCCTGGGCGCCACCTACAAGCCCGACGTGCCGGACGTGCGGGAGTCCCCGGCGTTGAAGGTCATCTCCTTGCTGCGGAAGCGGGGGGCGCTGGTCAGCTACCACGACCCCTACGTGCCGGAGGTGGCGCTCCCGAACCCCGGGACGCGCCTTTCGTCCGTGGAGCTCACGGATGAAGCACTGCGTTCCGCGGACTGTGTGGTGATCGCCACCAACCACCGGACCTACGACTACGCCTGGATCGCGCGCACCGCGCGCCTCGTGGTGGACACCCGCAACGCCCTGCGGGGCCTGCGGGGGAGCAACGTGGTGACGTTGTAGGAGCGGAGGATGGGTATCGGCAGCATCCCGGCGCACGCGGTGCCTCGGACGCCGTCGGGCCTACGGCTCGCGCTCGTGGTGTGCGTACTGGGGTCGGCCGCGGCGGCGGCCCTGGCGTACCTGGACCGGGGGACCCCCGCAGCCCTGCCCCTGGCCGTGGTGGTGGCGGCGGTGGTGGCGGGGGCGGTCCTCGTGGAATACCGGCTCGGCGTGTGTTTGCTGCCGCTCGCGGTCCTGCTCTCCCCCGAGGTCGGGGCGGGACTCGTGCGGGTGCGCCTGGAAGACGTACTGCTGCCGCTCGTCCTCCTGGGCTGGTTGGGGCACGCGGCGGCCAACCGCCAGAAGTGGGCCTCCACCCCCCTCAACGCTTTGATCCTCGTGCTGCTGCTGTCGGGATTCGTCTCCACCTCCCTGGGGATCTTCCGGGGGACGATCCCGCAGCCGCCGCTCGGATTCTTCTTCCTGTTCAAGCGCATCCAGTACCTCCTCCTGTTCTTCCTCGCGGTGCAAGCGGCCCGCGACCTGACCTGGGCGCGGTGGCTGGTCGGAGCGCTGCTCGTGGGATTCGCGGTGACCGCGGCGGTGGGGCTGTACCAGCGCCTGGCCTTCGGGCCCGAGTTCATCGTCTCGGGGGTCCGGCCGGGGGAGCGGGCCACCTTCGCCGCGGTCCTGGTGTTCCTCATCAGCGTCTCGCTCGGCATGGCGGTGGCCCTGCGGGTCTGGTGGCATCGCCTGGCGCTGCTCGCCGTGGGGCTCGTGGCGGCGGTACCGCTGCTGTACACGTACTCCCGCGGGGCGTACGTGGGGATGCTGGCCGCCCTGGCTTTCCTCGGGCTTCGGCGGAGCCGGGCGCTGCTGGTGGCCACGGTCCTGGTGGTGCTGTTCGCCTCCGCGGTGCTGCCCGAGGAGGTGCACGAGCGGGCGTCCACCATCGCCGTGGTGTTCGGGGCGCCCGAGCGGACCACCCAGTCGTGGGCGGCGAGGCTGGGGGCTTGGCACATGGTGGTCAGCCAGATCGTGACACAGCCCCTGGTGGGCTACGGGATGGGGGCGCTGCCACTCGGGTGGATCGACAACGAGCTCGTGAAGGAACTGTACTACGGAGGCGTGGTCGGGCTGGTGCTCTACCTCCTGGTGCTGGCGGGCGTGTGGCGGGTGGCCAAGAGAGTCGCTCTGGAAGGCCGGGAAGGGTGGGCGCGGGCGTTGGCGTGGGGTTTTCTCGCGGGGTTCGTGGGCGCCATGGTGCAGAGCGTCACCGCGACCAACTTGACCGCGATCCGGTCGGCGGGGCTGTTCTGGCTGGTCGCGGGCGTCGTGGCCGGCCTGTACGTGGCTCAGGAGAGCCGTGAGCGGGAGGGCCGGGCCCCGTGAGCCACGGGCAGGCTCCGGCGGCTCCGGCCTCGGCCCGGGTGGTCCGCAGGATCCTGGCGGGGATCGGGGCGCTGCTGGCGGGCAACGCGGCGGCCACCGTCGTCGCCATGCTCTCTTCCATGGTGCTGGCCCGGTACCTGGGCGTGGCGGACTACGGGCGGTACTCCCTGGTGTTCCTGTACGCCACCCTGTTCCAGGGGTTCGCGTCCTTCGGGTTGGACGACATCCTGACCCGCGAGCTGAGCCGCGGACGCCAGGCGGTGGAGCGGCTGCTGGGGAACGCGATCGCGCTGCGGCTACTCCTGTCCGCGGTGGCGGTGTCCGCGGCCGCGGTGCTGGCACACCTGGGCGAGCGGGACCCCTCGGTGGCCTGGGGGACGGTCTTGGCCGTCCTGCCCCTGTTGCTGTCGGCCTGGTACGTGCCCCTGTGGTCGCTCCTCGCTGCTCGCATGGAGTACCCCTTACGGGAGGCGATCGTGGTCGGGTCGCGGGTGGCGGAGCTCGTGTTCCTGGTGGCCTGCGCGGCCCTCGGCGCGGGCTTCCTCACCCTCGTGGGGGTCACCGCGCTGGCGCAGACCGTCCCCCTGGCGTTGACGTTCTGGTCGCTCCGCGACCGAGTCCAGCTCCGCCTTCGGTGGGACCGGGAAACCGCGCGCGACCTCTTGGCGCAGGCCGCACCCCTGGGCCTCGCGTCGGTGGTGGCACTCGTGTACGGCCGGGTGGACGGAGTCCTGCTGGCCCGGCTGGCGGGGTACGAGGCCGTGGGCCTCTACAGCGCGGCCTACAAGTTCGTGAACTTGAGCCTGACCCTGCCCTACGTGGTGAACGCCGCGGTCTTCCCCGTGTTGGCGCGCGTGGACGAAGACCGGCCGACGGTGCAGGTGGTGTTCCAACGGGCCTTCGACTACCTCACCCTGGCGGCCCTCCCCATCGGGATCGGGGGGACCATCCTGGGCCCCTCCTTGGTGGCCCTGGTCTACGGGCCGGGCTTCGAGGGGGCGGCGGCGCCGCTGCGGGTGCTGTTGTGGGCTACCGGCCTGATGTTCGCCGCGCGCACGTGCCGCCAGCTCCTGATCGCAGGCGGGCAGCAGACCGCGCACCTCGGACTGCTCGTGGGCGGGGCGGTGCTGAACGTGGCCCTCAACCTGTGGTGGATCCCGAGGTGGGGGATCGTGGGGGCTGCCTGGGCGACCCTGTGCGCGGAGGCGGCGGTGTTGGCGGCCAGCTACTGGGTGGTGCGGAGGAAGCTCGGGCTCGGACTCCAGTGGGGGTTCGCCAGGAGGGCGGTCATGGCGGCGGCCGCCATGGGTGTCGTGACCCTGGCCGCGGCCACCCTGGGACCCTGGTTGTCGCTGGCGGTCGGTGGCGGCGCCTACTTGGCGGTCACCGCGGCCCTCGGGCTGTGGCCAAGGGAGTCGGCTACCCTCCTGCGGGGAGTGGGCGTGCGGGTGGGGGCCTCATGACGCACGTGGTGGTGGTGCCTGTGCACAACGGGCGCGGCACACTCCCGGGGTGTCTGGAGGGCCTCCTCGGCCAGTCTCTGGAGCCCCGCGCGGTCTACGTGGTGGACAACGGGTCGAGCGACGGGACGTACGACTGGCTGGAGTCCTTCGCCGGCCGGCATCCCTTGGTCCGGCCGCTGCGGGAGGGGCGCCGGGGGCCGGGTGCCGCCCGCAACGCGGGGATCCGAGCGGCCCAGGCGGAGGGGCGGCCAGAGTTCGTGGCGTTCACGGACGCGGACTGCATCGCGGAGCCCGGCTGGTTGGAGAACCTGTGCCGTGAGTTCGAGGATCCGCGGGTCGGCGCGGTGGTGGGGAGCATCCGGCCGCAGGTCCAAAGGAGCCTGGTGGGGTCGTACCTGCGGATCGCGGCCTTCGACCCCGGGGCCCGGGACCGTCTGGCGTCGTCCGCAGAGCTAGGGGAGGGGATCGCGGGCGGAAACAGCTGCGTCCGTATGGCGGCGCTGGACCAGGTGGGGGCGTTCGACGAGTCCCTCCTGGTCGCGCAGGACTGGGACCTGGGGTTGCGTTTGTTGAGGGCGGGCTGGTGGATCCGGTACACGCCCGGAGCAGTTGTGCACCACCTGCACTCCGAACGCACCGTGGGAGACCTCCTGCGGCTGGCGGTCAAGTACGGGCGCGGCAGACCCTCCATCTTGGCCCGCCACTTCCCCCGACACCTGTTCCTCTCCGCCTTCGGCCGGCAGAGGAGAGTGTGCGGGGCCTTGACCGGCAGCGTGCACCTTACGTCTCCGGAGAAGGTGGCCCTGGCCCTTTGCGCGGTCTCGCTGCGGTTCCCCTGGGCCTGGCCGTCGCTGCTCGTCTACGGGACGTACCTGGCAGCACGGATTCGCTCGACGGCGCGCGACCGGGAGGAGATGTGGGCGCGGCCGTGGCAACTCCCCGCGCTGGTGCTGCTGGAACTGGCCGAGGCAGCGGCGGCCAACGTCCAGGCCTTTCGGGTCGGACTCCGAACGGGAGTTCTGTGCGTATGACGGCCGACGTGGGAACCGGGAGGCGTAAGGTGGCGGTGGTGGTCCCCGCGTACGACGCTCGCGGCACGCTCCCAGACTGCTTGCGATCCTTGCAGGAGCAGACCCTGCAGCCCACGGTGGTGTACGTGGTGGACAACGGCTCCCAAGACGGAACCTGGGAGTGGTTGCAGCAACAGCAGGCCAGGTGGGACCGCTTGAGGGCGGTGCGGGAGCTGCGGCGGGGCCCTGCGGCGGCGCGGAACGCCGGGATTCGGCGCGCCTTGGCAGAGGCCGAGTTCATCGCCTTCCTCGACGCGGACTGTTCCGCGCAGCCCGACTGGCTGGAGAAGCTCGTGGGTGCCTTCGCAGAGCCACGGGTGGGTGCGGCCACCGGGTGCGTGCGCGGGGTCGGGAACGAGACCGTGGTGGGCCGCTACACCGCCCTCGTGGCTTGGGACCCAGCCCGCCCGGACGCTGTGGTGGAGGGGCCGCAATACGGGGCGATCGGGCTGGCGGGGTGCAGCGCGTGCGTGCGCACGGCGGTGTTGAAACGGGTCGGCCTGTTCGACGAGGACCTACGTATTTCCGAGGACTGGGACCTCGGCCTGCGCGTGGTGGAGGCGGGCTGGCGCCTGCGGTACGTGGCGGGCGCGGAGGTCCGTCACCGGTTCTGTGAGCAGACCGTCGGCCAGTTCGTCCGTCGCGTGGCGAAGTACGGTCCGGGACGGCCGGCCATCCTACGCAGGCACTTCCGACGGCGGTTCGTGCTGCAGGCGGCAGGCCGGGTGTGGGAGCTGCACGCCCCGCTGACGGGAAGCGTGCAGGTAACCTCTCCCGACAAGGTGGTAACGCTGGTGGCTTTGGCCGGGGCTCGGTGGCCGTGGGCGTTGGGGCTGCTGCTGCCGTACGGGCTGTACCTCGGGAGCAGGATCCGCAGCCGGTCCCTCCGCGAAGGCGTGGCGGGCTCCTCCGTGTGGCAGCTCGCGGCCATGGTCGGCTTGGACCTGCTGGAGTCCTACGTGGCTGCGGCCTCCCTCCTCGTCCACTCCCTCGCCCAGGGGGTGTTCTGTGTGTAGGGTGCCCACGGAGCTGCGGGTCGAGGTGGTCATCCCCGTATACAACGGCCTGCGGACCCTCCCCGGGTGTGTGGACGCGGTGCTACACCAGACCCGCGCGCCAGAAGCGGTGTGGGTGGTGGACAACGGTTCCACGGACGGCACGTACGAGTGGCTGAGAGAACGGGAGCGGAGGGAGCCGCGCCTTCGGGTGCTCCGGGAGCTGCGCCGTGGGCAGGCCGCCGCCCGGAACGCTGCGTTGCCTCTCCTGGAGGCGGACGTGGTGGCGTTCACGGACGCGGACTGCGTGCCGGAGCCCACGTGGCTGGAACGGCTCGTGGAGCCTTACGAGGATCCCACGGTAGGAGCGGTCGCCGGCGCGGTGGTCGGGTACGCACCCAGGAACCTGGTGGAGCGCTACCTCTCGGTGGCCGCGTTCCCGACTCCGCGGGAGCCACAGGTGTTGGAGGAGTACTCCTTCCCGACTGTCGCCTTTTACACCGCCAACGTTTCGGTGCGGACCCACGTGCTCCGCCACCTGGGGGGCTTCGACGTGGCCATGCCGCCGGCGGACGACCTGGACGTGTGCTGTCGGATCCTAGAGGCAGGCTGGAAGATGGCGTACACGCCCGCGGCCATAGTGGGCCACGTGCACCGGTCGCGGCTGTGGCCGATGCTCCGGCGTTTCTACGAGTACGGTGCGTCGCGGCCGAAGCTTCTGCGGAAGCACTGCGGGGGAGTTCTGTACGCCTTGGTGGGGCGACGCCAGTTCGTCTGGCAGGGCGGGTTGACCGGGTGCGTGAACCTGGCGTCCCCGGAGAAGGTGTGTCTGAGCCTGGCCGCCCTCAGCCTCTGGACCCCGTGGTTCCTCGTCCCTCTGGCTGCCTACGGGGTGAGGCTGGTGGGTCGGGTGCGAGAGGCCGCGCGCGGACGAGGCCTCGAGCCGAACTCGGTGTGGGAGGCGGTGGCGTGGGCGGCCTTGCAGGTGTGCGAGTTCGCGGCGGTGAACGCGGGGAGTCTCCGCGGGTCGTTCCGGGAACGGGTGCTCTGCTGTTGAGGCTGAATCGGGGAGGTCAGCGATGCGTGTGCTCGTGACAGGAGGGTCTGGCTTCATCGGCGGCTACGTGGTGGAGCGGCTCGCGCGACGGGGCGTGGAGCCAGTGGTCTTGGACCTGGTGTGGCCGGACGACCTGGAGGTGGCCCCCGTCTACTACGCGGGAGACGTGCGCGACCCCGAAGCGGTGGCGGCGGCCATGGAGGGCTGCGCGGTGGTGGTGCACCTGGCGGGTGTCTTGGGAACCGACCTGACCGTGGACTCTCCGGTGGAGACCGTGGACAACAACCTGATCGGCACCCTCCGGATCCTCGAGGAGGCACGCCGACGGCGGGTGCGCGTGGTGCTGATCAACGTGGGCAACGACTGGGACAACCCCTATACCATCACCAAGCAGGCGGCGGTGCGCTTCGGCCTGATGTACGAGCGAGAGTTCGACCTGCCGGTGACCGTGGTCCGCGCCATGAACGGGTACGGGCCCAAACAGAAGGCCGACGAGACGAGGAAGCTGGTGCCGACGTTGGTGTGCGCGGCCCTGCGGGGCCAGCCGCTCCCCGTGTACGGGGACGGGGAGCAGGAGGTGGACCTCGTGTACGTGGAGGACGTGGCGGAGATCCTGGTCCGCGCGGCGTTGGCGCCGGAGCCGGTGCGGGGCCAGGTGGACGCAGCCACGGGCCACACCCTCCGCGTTAACGAGGTGGCGTGGAGGGTCCGCGAGCTCGTAAACCCGACCGTGCCCATCGTCCACTTGCCCATGCGGCGCGGCGAACCCCCTGGCTCGCGGACCGTGGGCGACCCGGCGGTGGCAGCGCGCTTTTTCGGTTACGTGCCCAGCACGCCACTGGAGGAGGGTCTGCGGCGGACCGTGGAATGGTACCGGGCCCGCTACGGGGTTGCCGCCGGCACGGCGGTGTCGGGGAGATGGTGAAGGTGTCCGTGGTGGTCCCCGCGCGGAACGAGGCGGCCCGGATCAGGGCGTGCCTGCGGGCCTTGCTGTCGCAGGACTACCCGCGGGAGGCCTACGAGGTCATCGTGGTGGACGACGGGTCCACCGACGGGACGGCCGAGGTGGCGGCCGGGTTCGGGGTCTCGGTGGTACGTCAGCCGCCGCTGGGAGGGGCCGCCGCACGAAACGCAGGGATCGCCCACGCCCGGGGGCAGGTGGTGGCCTTTACGGACGCGGACTGTGTCCCTGCCCGGGACTGGTTGCGGAGGCTGGTGGAGCCGTTCGAGGAAGCGGACGTAGCAGGCTGCGCAGGCGACGTGGCAGGGAGCGGCGAGTCGTTGGTGGCCCGGTACGTGGACGAAGCTGGAGTTTTTCGATTGGCGACGCGCATGCGGGCGAGGCCGTGGCCCAATTTCGTCACCGCCAACGTGGCGTACCGCCGCGCCGTATTCGACGCACTGGGTGGCTTCGACCCGGCTCTGGCCGCGGCGTCGGACATGGAGATGTCTTGGCGGATCGCTCGAGACGGACGCTTCCGAGTGGTCCCCTGCCCCAGTGCGGTCGTCCACCACATGCACCCGAGCACGGTCCGGGGTCTGTGCCAGCAATGGTTCGGATACGGAGCGGGACGGGCGAGGCTGCTGGCCAAGACGCGAGGGACGCGGGCGACGTTGGCCGAAGGCGTACGGCAGGCGTTCCTGGCGCTGGCCTCAGCGGGGACGGCGCCGGTGCGGGCTCTGCGGCGGCTCCTCACGGGACGCGGGGCAGGTCGGGTGAGGGTCGCGTTCCCCCTCCTGGATGCGGCCAGGAGCTTGGCGTTCGCGGCCGGGTACTGGAGTGCGGCGTGCGGGCGGCTGCCGCAGGGGAGCTGGCGAGAGCGCGCGGCCCTCGGGAGCCGGCCGGGCGAGGGGCGGACATGAGCAGGATGCGGGTGTCCGTGCTGATCCCCGCGCACAACGCCGCGCAGACCCTTGGGCTGTGCTTGGACGCCCTGGCCCGACAGTCCCGGGCGCCCGAGGAGGTGGTGGTGGTGGACAACGCGTCCACGGACGGCACGGGGGAGGTCGCCCGGGGCTTTTCCGGCAAGGTGCCAGGGCTCCGCGTGGTGAGCGAGCCCAGGCTCGGCGAGGCGGCGGCGCGCAACCGGAGCCTGGCAGAAGCGAACGGCGAGGTGCTGGCGTTCACGGACGCGGACTGCGTGCCCGACGACGACTGGTTGGCCAACGCCCTGCGGTGCCTGGAGGAGGGGCCGGACTGCGCGGCGGTGGCCGGCCCCGTGGTCGGGTACCGGCCCCGCGGGTTCGTGGAGAGGTACCTGTCCGTGGCCGCCTTCCCCACGCCACGGGCACGGGTGGTGGTGCACCGGTGGTCCTTCCCACCCCCCACGTTCTACACGGCGAACCTCCTGGTCCGGCGTGAGGCGCTGCAGGGCGCGGGACCGTTTGACGAGACCCTCCCCGTGGGCGTGGACGTGGACCTCTGCCTGCGGCTGCTCCGAGGCGGACACCGGATTCTGTACGACCCTCGGCCGGTGGTGGCACACGTACAGCGTGACTCCTTGAGGAAGATGACCCGGCGCCTGTTCCAGTACGGCACCGGCGTGCCGGGCTGGTTCCGCAAGCACGCGGAGGCCGGGCTGTGGTTGACGCTGCCAGGTCACCGGGCCGTGCGCGTCCCCCTGAGGTCCTGGCGGGGCTGGGTGAACCTGTCGACCCCAGACCGAATCGCGCTCGCGTTCGTGCTGGCGGCCGCGTGGCAGCCGTGGGCGGCGCTGCCCCTGGTGGCCTACCTCGCCCGGCTCGGCTGGACCCTGCGGGACGCGGCCCGAGAACGTGGGGTGCCCGTCCTCGCCTGGGAGCTTCCGGCCCTGGTGGCGTTGCACCTCGTGGACTTCGCCGTGTTCACCGCGGGCAGCATCCGGGGCTCGGTGCGGCACCGGGTCCTGTGCGTGGTGTGAAGCCGTGTGCGGGATCTGCGGGGTGGCGGACATGGCCGCGAGCCGCGTGGTGGACGGCGCGGTGCTCCGCCGGATGAACCGTTCGCTCCGGCACCGGGGCCCCGACGAGGAGGGGTACCACGAGGCGCCTCACGTGGCCTTGGCCATGTGCCGGCTGCGGGTCATCGACCCCGGCGGGGGGTCGCAGCCCATGACGAACGAGGACGGCGGGGTGTGGCTCGTGTACAACGGCGAGGTGTACAACTTCCGCGAGCTGCGCGCTGAGCTGGTGGCCCGAGGGCACCGGTTCCGGACCCGGTCCGACACCGAGGTGGTGGTGCACGCGTACGAGGCGTTCGGCCTGGACTGCGTGCGGAGGTTGCGGGGCATGTTCGCCTTCGCCCTGTGGGACGCGCGGGCGCAGCGGCTCGTGCTGGCCCGCGACCGGCTCGGCATCAAACCGCTGTACTACTGGAAGCGGGGCGAGCGCGTGGCGTTCGCCTCGGAGCTGAAGGCGCTCCTGCAACTCCCGGAGGTACCACGGGAGCTGGAGCCCGAGGCGCTCGACCTGTACCTCACCTACGGGTATGTCCCGAGCCCCCGCACCGCGTTCCGAGGGATCCGGAAGCTCCCTCCCGGCCACGTGCTGGTCCGGGACCGTGCGGGGTTGCGGGTGGAGCGCTACTGGGATTTCGTCCCTTCGGAGCGCCCGGCCAAGAGTCTATCGGCGTACGTAGACGAGTTGCGGGAAAGGCTGCGCAGCGCGGTTCGGGTGCACCTGGTGAGCGACGTGCCCGTGGGCGCCTTCCTCAGCGGAGGGCTCGACAGCAGCACGGTGGTGGCCTTGATGAACCGGGAGGGTGGTCACCCGGTCCGGACGTTCTCCATCGGGTTCCGCGAAGCGCAGTTCGACGAGCTGCCGTACGCGGGGTTGGTGGCGCAGCGGTACGCGACGGAACACCGCGAGCTGGTGGTGGAGCCCGAGGCGGGCGGGCGGTTGCCGGAGCTGTTGGCGCACTTCGACGAGCCCTTCGGGGACTCGTCCGCCATCCCCACCTACCTGGTGTCGGAGCTCGCCCGGGGGCACGTAACGGTGGTGCTGACGGGCGACGGGGGCGATGAGGTCTTCTGCGGGTACGAGTGGCAGCGGCGGTACGAGCTCCTGAAGCCCGTGTACCGGCTGCCGGCCGCGATCCGGGCCCAAGCGCCCCAGCTGGCACGGCTCTTGCCGAGAGGGCCGTGGCGGCAGCGGCTCACGGGGCTGCTCGCGGACGTCAGCCTGAGTCCCGTGGACGGGTACCTCCGCCGCATGACGCTGTTCGACGCGTCCCGCCGGCGAGAGCTGTACCACGAGGACCTGTACAGGGCCCTGGACGGCCACGACAGTCTCGAGGTCCTCCGGGCCTGGCTGGAGGCCCTGCCGGACGCGGACTTCCGGAACCGCATGCTGTACGCGGACACGCACTTCTACTGCCCGGAGGACTGCCTGGCGAAGGTGGACCGCATGACCATGGCGTGGTCCCTGGAGGCCCGGGTGCCGCTGCTGGACCACGAGCTGGTGGAGTTCATGGCCACCGTGCCGCCGCAGTGGAAGCTGCGAGGGCTCACGTCCAAGTACCTGCTCCGCCGGGCGGTGCGGGATCTGCTGCCCCCGGCCCTGTTGCGTAAGCGCAAGCAGGGGTTCAGCGTCCCCGTGGGGCCCTGGCTGCGGGGCCCCTTGCACCCGTGGGCGCGGGACCTGCTGCTGGACGCGCGGGCCACAGGACGAGGCTGGCTGCGCGCCGACGCGGTCCGCCGGCTGCTGGACGAGCACCGGCAGGGCCGTGCGGACCACGGCCACCGGCTGTACGCCCTGTTGGGGCTCGAGGTCTGGGCGCGCCACTACTTGGACCGCGTTCCCGCCCCTGGTGCGGCGGTGGGGGCCTGACCGTGCGTATGCTGCTGGTCACCGAGTACTTCGCCCCCCACCCGGGGGGCACCGCGGTGTACTACTACGAGCTGGCGCGCCGGATGCCGCAGGTGGAGTGGACGGTGGTGGCACGGCAACACCCCCAGGCGGCTTCTTTCGACCGCAGGCAGCCGTTCCGGGTGGTGCGCACGCCGTTCCCGCCCGTCCCCAGGGTGAGGATGGTGGTGGAGTGGTTGGCACACTTCCTGGTGACGCTGTGGCTCACCGTGCGCGACCGGGTGGACGTGCTGCACGCGGGCCAGCTGTACCCGGTGGGCCTGGCCGTGTACGCGGTCCACCGGCTCACGGGCGTGCCCTACGTGGCCTACGTGCACGGGGAGGAGCTCACCACCCTGGGACGGGCGCCGGTGGCCGGCTGGGCGATCCGGAAGGTCCTGGGCCGAGCCGGGGCCGTGTTCGTGAACAGCCGGTTCACGTGGGGCCAGGTGCGAGGCTTCGGTGTCCCCGAGACCCGGATCCGCCTCGTGCGGCCCGGCGTGGACCTGGTGCGGTTCCGGCCCACCGACGGCGCGCGCCTGCGGGCACGGTACGGTGTCCGGGACGAGGCCGTGCTGCTGACCGTGGGGCGCCTGATTCCCCGCAAGGGCCAGGACACCGTCATCCGCCTCCTGCCCCACGTGGGCAGGCACGTGCCAGTGGTGTACTGGGTCGCCGGGGAGGGAACAGAGACGGAGCGCAGCCGGCTGGAGCGCCTCGCGGAGGAGCACGGAGTGCGGGACCGCGTGCGCTTAATCGGGGCCGTCTCGGATTCGGAGCTCCCTGCCCTGTACTCCGCCTGCGACGTGTTCGTGATGCTGAACCGCACGACCCCGGACGGGGACGTGGAGGGGTTCGGGATGGTGTTCCTGGAGGCAGGCGCGTGCGGGAGGCCGGTGGTGGGCGGGGCCTCGGGGGGGGCGGTGGAGGCCGTGCGGCACGGCGTCACGGGGTACTTGGTCCCCGAAGGGGACGAGGACGCGGCCGTGCGCACCCTCGTGGGCCTCCTGCAGGACCCCGAGGCGCGGGAGCGGATGGGGGAGGCCGGACGCCGGTTCGCCGCCCGGCACGGGTGGGAGCGCCGTGCCCAGCGCGTGCAGAGCGTGTGCGCGCTGGTGTGCGCGCGTCGGGCGAAGGTGGCCGGCCTGGGAGGGAGGCCCGTGGAATGGCCGCGGTAGCTTCGGCGGTGGACGACCTCCGCGCCGCCGGGCGCCAGCTGCTCCACCGACTGGCCCGTTGGCAGGAGCCCGGGGGCAACCTCCGTGACCCGCTGACGGGCGAGCCTCTCGCGCCGTTCCACTATGCCGTGAGCCTGTTCGCGGGTGCGTGCGCCGTGTCCGGGGAAGCGGACCTGCGGGTGCCGGCAGAACGAGCGGTCCGTTACGTCCTGGGACTGCTGCCGTCGCAGCGCGGTGCACACGAGCTGAACAACCTGGGGCTGTTGGCCGTGTACCGTGCGTGGGCTGGGCTCCAGGAGGCCGACGGACTGCGCGGGCGGCTGCGGGAGTACCTCGTACGGATGCCCTTCGCGTCCCTCGAGGGTCGGGCCACGAACAACTGGCACGCCATGCGGGCCGTCTGCCTACTCCAGCGGGGCATTTCCCTGGAGCGGCCCGGGGACGTGGAGGCAGCCCTGCGGTGCCTGCGCGGCGACGTCCTGCCGCTGCAGGACCGGGCAGGCCTCTTCGCCGACTACCCGCCGGGCGGCGGAACGCCCCGGTGCACGCCGCTCACCTACCACGCGAAGTTCTGCGCCATGATCGCCATGTTCCTGTCTGAGATGTACGACGGGCACGCCGCGGAGGCACTCCGGAGGGGTGTGGTCGCTCTCGCCCGCCTGTGCGCCCCCGACGGCGAGGCGCTGTACTTCGGCCGGAGCTGCAACTCGCTGTACGGGTACGCGGCGGCTTGGTACGCGATGAGCACGGCCCTGCGCCTGGGGGTAGCCGGAGGAGAGGAGAGGGCCGCGGTGGCGTCCGCCTGTGGACGGCTGCGGGAGTTCCTCGCGCGGCTCGTGGGCCCGGACGGGAGCTCCCGGACGTACCCGACCCGGTTCGAACGGGAGCGGCTGGGCTGGGACGACTACGTCCACCGGCTGGACTACGCGGCGTTCGCGGCGTTCCTGCTGGTCCAGGCGCCGCTGGTGCCGTCGCCGGCGCTCGAGCCCGAACCCGTGCGGTGGGCCGCGGAGGACGCGGGATTGTGGGTGGAGGGGGACGCGCGGCATTTCGCGGCCTTCTCGACCCGCGGGCAGTTGCACCCGGGCTCGTACCTGTTCGTGGACGCTCGCTCGAGCGGCATGCAAGTGCTCGTCTGGAAGGACGGCGACCGGACCGTGGTCCCGCCCCCGCCCCACGAGATGGGCGACCCTGCGGAGCCCCACTGGGTCGGGTTCATGCCGGTGGTGGAGCAGTCCGCGGAACCGTGGACGGTTCGGACGTACGACGACGTGCGCGCCTACGCATCGCCCGCGGGGGTGGCCTTCGTGGGACGCGGGGTCCCCACCGGCCTGCGCGCCACACCGACGCACCGCGCGGCGCGGCGGGCAGAGGGGAACCAGTGGCTCGGCTGGGCTCTGCGGGGCGTGCGCTCCACGGCCCAGCGTCTGGGGGTCCGGCCCCCGGGCGCGTACCGGGTTCTGCGCCTCCCCGGTGGCGAACTCCGCCGGGCGCTGGTCTGGTTCCGCGAGGAGGGGTGTCTGGTGGCCGTGGACCGTTTCGACGGGCAGGTGGAGGCGGCGTGGGGCACCGTCCGGCTCGCGGTCCCGGTGGTCCCCGTGGACGGGCTCCTGCGCTTCGACCACCGCGGCCTGAAGGGGGAGATCCGGCTCCTCTGGGGCGTCGCGGGTGAGCCGGAGATCCGCGAGGCCTTCACCAGCAACGGCTTGGCCTACGTCGTCCGGTACGGGCTGCCACCAGGGATCCCCGTGGTGGTGGCGGTGGCGGTGGGGGACGCGGACCCGTGGTGCGAGGCAACGGGTTCCACGGTGCAAGTGGGCGTGGGCGGTTGTCGCGCGGTGGTGGACCTGGAAGGGCTCGAGGTGCGCTGGTGATCAGCGTGGTGATCCCTTCGGCTGGACCTCACCGCGAGCGGAACCTGGAGGGCCTGCTCGGGGACCTGCGCAGCCAGAGCCTGCCGCCGAAGGACGTGTACGTGGTGCGGGGCGTGCGCCCCAGCGGTCGCGCCCGAAACCAGGGGGCGCGGCGGGCACGAGGCGACGTGCTGGTGTTCCTGGACGACGACGTACGCCTCGGACACGCCGGGGCGCTGGAGGCCATGGTGCGTTGCCTGAAGAGCGTCGAGCGAGCCGGGATGGTGGGGGCGGCCCAGCTGCTGCCGGAAGAGTCCAACTGGTTCCAGAGGGTGGCAGCCCGCCAGATCCCCCGGAGCACCTCTCCGGTGGTGAGCACCCCCACGGACAGCGACATGGTGGTGACCGCTTGCTGCGCGGTGTGGCGCGACCTGTTCTGGGAGCTGGGAGGGTTCCACGAGGGGATCCCTCGAGGCGTGGACCCGGAGTTCCGCCACCGGCTCAGGGAAGCCGGGTGGAGGACCGTGGTGGCGCCCGGCACGTGGTTCTACCACCCGATGCCCGAGGGCCTGAGCGCCCTGTGTCGCACCTTCTTCCGGAACGGGCGGGAAACTGCCCTGGTGGTCCGCCGCTTCCCCCACCTCGCCCTGGAGAACCCGGACGGCCACGTGGCGGAGTTCCAGCCGCTCCGCAGCCCCGCGTACCGGGCGGCCCGCCACGCCGTCCGGCTGGTGAAGGGGGCGGTGACGCTGCGCTGGGTGGGTGTGACGGCACAGCTCTGCTACCTGGCAGGCTACGCCGCCGGCCGGCTGACGGGCGGAGGAGGACGGGGGTGACCGCGGCTGGTTTTTCCTGGATTCTCGGCCGGGCCTTCTGGGACGAGCTGGCCCTGCTGCAGCGGACCGAGAGCTCGCCGGACGAGCTGGCCAGGATGCGGGCGGAACGGCTCGCGCATGTCTTGCGGGCGGCGGGCCGGCCCGTGGGAGCGGACGATGTGCACGCAGCGCTCGCCGCCCTTCCCTCCGCGGAACGGCGCGGGCTGGGTGCAGGGTTTACGTGGCGCCGCCGCACCAGCGGGTCGTCGGGTGAAGCGGTGGAGGTGGCGGTAGGGCGGACGACGTACGCGCGGATGCTCGCCGGTTTCTGGCGGGGGATGCGCTGGTGGGGCGTGGCTCCGGGCGAGCCGGGGCTGGCGCTGCTCGGGGCGGGCGGTTCGGAGCTGCGGCGGACCCTGGTCCGGACCAAAGATTGGGCCCTGAGGGTCCACCGCGTGATCGTGGACGACGCGCGACCGTGGGTGGACGAGGCCCGCACCCTGCTGAGACACCGACGGTACGCCTACGTGTACGGCTATCCCTCGGCCCTTTACGAACTCGCGGTCTCCGGGGTCAGGGTCTCTGGGCCGCCGCGGGTGGTGGTGACCACGGGCGAGCCCCTGTACGGGTTCCAGAGAAGCGCCATCGAGAGCGCGTTCCAGACCGGGGTGGCCGAGGAGTTCGGCTGCACCGAACTGGGCACCGTGGCCTTCCAATGCCCACACGGCTCACCGCACGTCAACGCGGAGCAGGTGTGGCTCGAGCACGTCGGCTCACGGACCCTCGGCACCTCCCTCCTGCCCCGTCCCGCTCCGCTGATCCGCTACCCCCTCGACGAACCCGTGGTCGAGCAGTCAGGGCCCTGTGGGTGCGGGCTCGGGCTCCCCTGCCTCAGCTTCCTGCGCCGTCAGGAGGACGTGTGGCGCCGGTTCGAGCAGGCCGCACGCGAGGCGGCGCAGCGGGCGGGGCTGCCCGCCCGGTTCACCGTGCGCCTGCAGGGCAGCGGGCTGGTACGGGTTCCCGCCGACAGCCCGGCGGCGCAGGCAGAGTCGCTGGCGGCCTCCGTGGGCCTCCACTCCAGCGTGGAGCGCCCACGGCACCTGCCTCGCCGGGCTGCGGGAAAGTTCACCTACTTGGAGCGCGCGGAGTGAGTCGGATCCTCCTCGTAACCAACGACTTCCCGCCCATGCCCGGGGGGTGTGCACGGTACTACGAACGGCTCTGCGTGCAGGCGCCCCCGGGATCCCTGGAGGTCCTGGCACCGGACCTGCCGGGCGCGCCCGACGTGGACGCCCAGCTGCCCGTGCGGGTCCACCGTCGCCGGGTGCCCACGAGGCCCGGGTTCGTGGCGCGCTGCGTCCAGTGCGTCCTCCTCGCCTGGCACGCGGGCAAGCTGGTGCGCCGTGAAGGGTTCGTGGCCGTGCACCTGGGCCACCTGTACCAGCTGCCCGTGGGCGTGTGGATGCGCCGGCTGTTCGGGGTTCGGTACGCGGTCTACCTGCACGGGGGGGAGGCGCCCGGGCTGCTCCGGTGGAGGCCCGTTCGCTGGCTGTTCGCGCGTTGGCTCCGAGGTGCGGCCGCGGTGGCGGTGAACAGCGAGTTCACGCGCCGGCACTTCCGGGCCTTGGGGTTCGAGCTCCCCACCACGGTGCTGCTGCCCCCCACCGTGGACCCCGAGCGGCTCCGCGCCCCCGAAGGCGCGCGGAAAGAACTGCGGTCAGGACTCGGGCTGGACGGCCAGTTCGTCGCTTTGAGCGTCGGTCGCCTGGTGGCCCGGAAGGCCCACGACCTGCTACTGCGGGCCGTGGCGGAACTGCGGCGCGAGGGAGAGGCCGTGGCGGCGGTGGTCGTGGGCGACGGCCCGGAGCGGCCGAGACTCCAGGCCCTGGCCCGCGAGCTGGGGGTGGAGGACGCCGTGCACTTTGCCGGCTTCGTACCGGAGGAGGCCCTGCCTCGGTACTACGCCGCCGCGGACGCCTTCGTGATGGCGAGCCGCCAGTTGCCGGACCGGGACGGCGTGGAGGGCTTCGGCATCGTGTTCCTCGAGGCGGGAGCCGCGGGGTTGCCCGTGGTGGGGGCGGCTACCGGGGGGATCCCGGAGGCCGTGGAGCACGGGCGGACAGGCCTGCTGGTCCCGGCCGACGACGTGGGGGGCCTTGCGGAGTCGCTCCGCTTCCTGGCCCGTTCCCCGGGGGAAGCCCGCCGGCTCGGCGAGGAGGGCCGGCGTCGCGCCCGTCGGGACGCGCGGGACCCGGTGCTGGAGCTGTGGCGCGCCTCCGGTTGGGCTCCCGGGGGTCCGAGGCCGCCTCGGGTCCTCCACGTGATCACGCGCCTCGTGGTGGGCGGCGCACAAGAGAACACGCTGTTGACGGTTCGAGGTCTACGGGCCCTCGGGTACGAGGTCGAGCTGGCGGTGGGGTCCGAGACCGGGCCGGAGGGCTCGCTGGCGATCCCCGAGGGGGTGGTGGCCCACCGGATCCCGACCCTGGTCCGCGAGATCCGACCCCTGTCCGACCTGCGGGCGCTCTGGAGTCTCTGCCGGCTCATGCGCCGCGGTTACCACGTGGTGCACACCCACACGTCGAAAGCAGGGGTCCTCGGCCGCGTCGCCGCGCGCTGGGCGAAGGTGCCCCTCGTCGTTCACACCCCGCACGGCCACGTGTACCACGGGTACGGCGGCAGGCTCCGGAGCCGTTTCTTCGTGTGGGTGGAGCGCGCCCTGGCCCGGTGGACGGACGCGTTGGTGGCGTTGACGCAGTCCGAGAAGCGAGAGCACCTCCGGGAGGGCGTGGGCCGCCTCGAGCAGTGGGCGGTGATCCCCAGCGGGGTGGAGATGGAGGGGTACCAGCGCCAGAGCGCCCTGCGCCGCCAGGATGTAGGGTTGCCGGAGGACGGCTTCGTGGTGGGATGCGTGGCCCGGCTGGTGCCCGTCAAGGGAGTGGAGGACGCCATCGAGGCCACGGCGCAGCTGCGGAGCCTCAGTCCGCCGGTCCACCTCGTGCTCGTCGGGGACGGACCTCAACGGCCGGCGCTGGAACGCCTGGTCACCGCGCTCCGGCTCCAGGATCGCGTGCACGTTCTCGGACTGCGGAGGGACGTCCCCGACCTCCTACCGCTCTTCGACGTGGTGGTGTTGCCGTCCCGGAACGAGGGCATGGGACGGGTCATCGTGGAAGCCCAGGCCGCAGGGGTGCCGGTGGTGGCGGCCCGAGTGGGCGGGATCCCCGACCTGGTGGTCGAGGGGATCACGGGGATTCTGGTGCCCCCCGCGGACCCCGGTGCGCTGGCGGACGCGATCCGTTCCCTGGCCGAGGATCGGGGCGCCTGGGCTCGGATGAAGGCCGCGGCACGGACGCACGTGGCACGGGACCTCAGTGCGGACGCCATGGTCCGGTCGGTGGACGCCCTCTACCGCCATGCCTGGAGTGCCGGACGGCGGACGCCCGCGGCGCGGGCCGTGACCTTCCCGGGCGCCGGGACGGTGGCGCCGTTCAACGCACCGCGTACGCCCGAGCCGCGCGCGCGGGAAGGGTCACGGAGATCCGTCCCCCGCTCAGGGACAGGCCCTGCCCCGTGACCAGGTCCGTGGCGATGCTGCCCGACACGGGGATGGACACCGAGATGGGGTTCTCCTCGGGGTTGATGGCCAGTACGAAGGTGGTGCCGTCCACCACCTTGCGAACCGCGTACACGCCCGCGTAGCGGTCGAACTGCAGCTGGAAGCGTGGCGTCGCTTCGGAGATGGCGGTGAAGTTCTCGGAGCTCGCGATGACGGGGTACAGGGGGCCCGTCAGGAGGCGGAATGCATCCAGGGTGTCCGCCCAAGCTCGGTCGATGGCGGGACGGAGCTGCTCGAGGTTCTGGATCAGCTGCTGGCGCTCCTGTTCGTTGCTGAAGATCACCTGGTTCGCTCCCCAGAGCACGTCGAAGGCCCTGTAGTTGAGGGCCGCGAGGAGCAGGAACGCCCGGAAGATCTCCTCCCGGGAGGGGACCGAGGGTCGGCCTCCGTTGATGTACGTGGCGAACTCGCTGACCACGGTCACCGAGCCGGCCTTGACGAAGCGGGCGCCCCGCGCCCGAATCCGGTCCGCATACTGGGACTCGTTGACCATGTGGAGCACCTGGGTGTACGGGGCGAACTCCGAGATGGTGAACTCCGGCATGGGGTACTCCATCACGGCATAGGGATTGGTGGTCTCGGACGGGTAACCAGCCTGGTACATGACGAGGTCACCCACCACGTGGTTGGGATCGATGCCCTTCACACGGTTCTTGGTGGCGGTCCAGTCCGAGTAGCTGCTGCTCATGCCGTGGAACTCGCTGTGCAGGAACCAGAGCAACATGGCGGGGTCCCGGGCGATGCGGGCGATGCGGTCGGGGTTGAACACCTCCTGGCTGCTCTGGAGGTCGTAGGCGTTCGCAGTCGCCCACATGGACCACGTGTTCCAGAAGTTCGCGGGGGCCTCGCGGACCCAGAGAGCGTTGAACCCCGCGGCCTTGGCCTCCCGCAACCGCTGCTCGTACTCGGCGGTGGTCCTGAGCCATCCCGAGCCGGCCCACCCTGCGAACTTGTTCAGGCTGGCCACCACCACGCTCTGACCGTTCACCAGGAGTCCTCCGAACTCGCCCACCCGGGTCTGCTGGACGGGCACCACGCGGGTCTGGATCGGGGCGGGGCCGAGGAGCGTGGCGCCGCCGGCGCCGCACGCGGCCGCCGTCGAAACCGTCAAAGCCAGGAGTCCAGCCTTCAAGGAACGAGGAGCTGTCATTTCCCGCGCACCTCCCCACGGCTCGCCGCCCGAGACTGGGGCTCCAGGCTAGCAAATCCTATAGATCTTGGCAAACAAACGTTCGTTCGCCCCTTTGGGTGGAAGACCATGTCCAGGTGGGTGATGCGGCGGCTACCGTTGGAGGAGGTGGTAAGGGCCGTGTCGAGCTGGGCGGTATGTTCGTCCGTGGACTTTGCGGCTTCCGGGGACTCGGATAGGGTGAACTCGCTGGGCCGACCCGACAAAGACACGGGAGGCCGCGCGGGCGCGCGGCCTCCTTTTCGTTTGGGACAGCTTCGTCCGGAGGGGTGTCGGTGATCGTCACCATCCACCAGCCGCACTACCTGCCGTGGCTCCGGTACATGGCCAAGGTGGCGCTGGCGGACGTGTTCGTGTTGCTGGACGACGTGCAGTACACGAAGAACGGGTGGCAGAACCGGAACCGGATCAAGACCGCCAACGGCTGGGCGTACCTCACGGTGCCCGTGCACGCTCACGTGACGGACCGGATCGTGGACGTGCGCGTGGCGGACGACCGGTGGCGCGCCCAGCACTGGAAGTCCCTGCAGGCCGCCTACGGGCGGGCCCCGTACTTCCGGAAGCACGCGGCGTTCTTCGAGGGGTTCTACGCCACCTCCTGGGAGCAGCTCGTGGAGTTGAACGTGGCGAGCCTGGAGTACCTGCGGTCGGCGCTGAGGGTGCGGACCCCCTTCGTGCGGGCCTCGTCCCTGGGAGTGGGCGGGGAGGGCAGCGAGCGGCTGGTCCGGATCTGCAAGGAGCTAGGCGCCACCGTGTACCTGTCGGGCGCGTACGCGGCCAGGAACCACCTGGACGCGGAGGCGTTCCGAGATTCCGGGGTGGAGCTGGCCGTGATGGAGTGGACGTGCCCGGTGTACCGGCAGTGCCACCCGAAGGTGGGCTTCATGGCGGACCTGTCCGTGGTGGATCTCGTGCTCAACGAGGGAGACGGAGCGGCCGGAGTGTTGCTGAGCGGGGCGAGCGTGCGCGAGCCGACGCGGGTGGGAGGAGCGGCGTGAGCGCTGACAGGGTCTGCGTCACCGGGGGGGCGGGGTTCATCGGGTCGTTCCTGTCCCGGAGACTGTGGGAGCAGGGCCTGCACGTCACGGTGCTGGACTGCTGTGGCCCGGAGGACCTCGGCCTCATTGCGGACCTCCTGGGCCACCCGAGGTTTCGCTTCGTGCGCGGGGACGCCACCGTGCCGGAAGACGTGGAAGAGGCGGCTTCGGACGCCAGCGTGGTCTTCCACCTGGCGTCCGTGGTGGGCGTGGGGACCACCATCGGCGACCCCATCCGGACCATCCGCAACAACATCGACAGCATGTTCCATGTCTTGGAAGTGGCCCGCCGGCAGAGGAGCAAGGTGGTCTTCAGCTCCTCGGCGGACGTGTACGGCACCCTGAACAAGGTACCCTTGGACGAGGACGACGACAACCAATACGCGGGGCCTCACGTGCGGCGCTGGGTGTACGCGCGGGTGAAGTCGTTGGAGGAGCAGCTGTGCTTCGAGTACCACCGGCGCTACGGGCTCCCCACGGTGGTGGTGCGGTACTTCAACTCCTACGGCTACGGGATGGACTATTACTTCCCGCGCCGCGTGATCCCCCTGTTCGTCAAGAGCATCCTCGAGGGCCGGCCCCTGGACGTGGTGGGGGACGGCAGCCAGACGCGGTCCTTCTGTTACGTGGACGACATGGTGGAAGGGACGATCCTCGCCTCGCGGGTAGCGGAGGCGGTGGGGCAGGCGTTCAACATCGGGAACGACGAGGAGATCACCATCCTGGAGCTCGCGAAGAAAATGGTCGGCATTGCGGAGGAACTGGGGATGGCTCGGGGTCTGGGTTGGCGGCACGTGACCACGGAGGACGTGTACGGGGAGGAGTTCGAGGACATCTACCGGAGGGTCCCGGGGCTCCACAAAGCCCGTGGCGTGCTGGGGTACCGGCCCAAGGTCCGGCTGGAGGAGGGACTCAGTCGGATGCTGCGGGCCTACCGGGACCAGGGCGTGCCACAGGCAGCGGGGGTGGCGGGGTGAGCTTTTGGGGCCAGCAGCGGGTCCTGGTGGTGATGCCGCACGCGGACGACGAGACGTTCGGCTGCGGGGGGACCATGGCCCGGGTGAAGGCGGAGGGCGGGGAGGTGTTCGTGGTCGTGGCCGCGGTCGGGGACCTACTGCATTACGCCCCCGAGCACCCCACGGTGTCCGGCGACCAGCGAGCCCGCGAGTTCCGGGACGCCATGGAGACCCTGGGGGTGGACGACTTCGAGATCCTGTTCAACGACCCCCACCGGCACATGCGGCTGGACGCAGTACCGCGGCTCGACCTGGTCCGCCTGATCGAGTCTGGGGGCCGCCTGAGCATCGACCGGGTGCGCCCCACGGTGCTGATCCTGCCCGCGGTCTCCTACAACCAGGACCACGAGGCGCTGTTCAAGGCCGGCTTCGCGGCTTGCCGGCCACACCTGCCGTCCGTGAAACCGTTCGTGCGTGTGGTGCTGGCGGCGGACGCACCGCAGCTGGCGTGGAACCACACCCCCTTTCACCCCAACTTCTACGTGGACGTCACGGGGTACCTGGACCACAAGCTCCGGGCGCACGCCTGCCACCGGTCCCAGCTGCGCCCGCCGCCGCACCACGCCAGCCTCGAACACGTGGAGCGCCTCGCTCGCGTGCGCGGGGCGGAGGTGGCCGTGGAGGCCGCAGAGGCGTTCTACTGCTACCGCTATGTGGTCTGAGGGGGCTCAGGGGGGGATTCGGGTCCTGGACTGCACCGTCCGGGACGGGGGGTTCGCCAACGGCTGGGACTTCCCCGTGAACTTCGTGAGCGCCCTGTACCGGGCGCTGGACGAGGCCGGAGTGGACTACATGGAGGTGGGCTTCGCCAACGCCCGGGAGCGGTGGGACGTCCCCGACCCCCGGCCCTGGCAGTCGGTGACGGAGGCCCTGCTCAGGAAGGTGCTCCCCACGAAGGCGCACACCAAGCTGGCCGTTATGGTGGACGTGTGGGGCGTGCCGGATGGCCCCGTGGCCCGCCGGCGGGGCGGTGCCCCCGACCTGGTCCGGGTGGCCGGCCGGCTCCAGACCATGGACGCCGCGCTGGACCTGGTGGCGCGGTTTCACCACGCGGGCTACGAGACGAGCTTCAACCTGCTCGCGGTGTCAAAGATCCCGCCCGCGGAGCTCGACCGTGCCCTTGCCAGGATCGCGGGGAGCCCCGCGGGCGTGGTGTACGTGGTGGACTCCTACGGCCACCTCGATCCCCGCCCGGTGCGCGGGCTCGTGGAGCGGTTCCGGCAGGCCCTGCCAGGGAAGGCGATCGGGTTTCACGGCCACAACAACCGGCAGCTCGCCCTGGCCAACACCTTGGCCGCCCTGGAGTCCGGCGCCACCTTCGTGGATGCCAGCCTGCTCGGCATGGGGCGGGGCGCGGGCAACTGCCCCCTGGAGCTGCTGGTGGGGCTGCTCGACCCGTTGCACCGCTCCCTGGTCCCCCTGCTGCGGTTCGTGGAGGATCACCGGACGGCCTTCGCCCGAGCTCGGTGGGGCTACAGCGTGCCCCTCATGCTGACCGGGTTGTTGAACCGGCACCCGCGAGAGGCCACGGAGGACCTCGTACGGGAGTTCACGGCCCGGGCGGTCTCGCCGCGGAGTCGAAGCTCGTGAGGTTCCGGGTCCCGCACTCCCGGCCGACGGTGGGCCCCGCGGAAGAGGCGGCGGCGAGGCGCGTGATCGCCTCCGGCCAGCTCGCAGCGGACGAGGAGGTGCACCGGTTCGAGGCCGAGGTGGCAGCCCTCCTGGGACTCCCCGGCGGCGTGGCCACGAGCTCCGGCACCGCGGCGTTGCACGTCGCCCTGTTGGCCCTGGGCGTGGGACCCGGCGACGAGGTGGTGGTCCCCACGTACGTGTGCAGCGCGGTCCTGCACGCGGTCTCCGCTACGGGAGCACGGGCGGTCCCCGTGGACGTGTTGGGGGACGGCAACTTGGACCCGGACGCAGTCGGGAGGGCCCGGAACCGGCGGACGCGCGCGGTCGTGGTGACGCACGCGTTCGGGACCCCCGCGGACCTGGACACCCTGCTGCGGCTCGGCGTGCCCGTGGTCGAAGACGTGGCTCAGGCCCTGAGTGCCGTCTGGCGGGGTCGGCCCGTGGGTTCCTTCGCTCAGGTGACGGTGTGCTCCTTCTACGCCACGAAGATGATCACGTCGGGCGGGGAAGGGGGGATGGTTTTGGCGCAGGACCGTGGCTTGCTCCGCCGGGCGCGCGCGCTCTGTACCTCCGACGCGCGCGACCGTCGGCAACGCTTCAGCTACAGGATGAGCGACCTGCAGGCGGCCGTCGGCCGCGTGCAGCTCGGAAGGTTGGGAGAGTTCGTGGCGAGGCGGCGGGCTCTGGCTGCGGCATACGCGCGGGCCCTGGACGGCTGCGGGCTGGAGCTGCCGGAGCCCTCCTCGCCGGATGGGCAGCCTGTCTGGTACCGCTACGTGGTGCGGAGCCCCGAGGCGGGCCGGCTGCTGCGCCGCCTCCGGCGGGGCGGGGTGGAAGCGAAGCGGCCGGTGAAACGGCCCCTCCACCGCATCCTCGGGCTCACCGGGTTCCCCGTGGCGGACCGCCTGCACGCCACCACCGTCTCCCTGCCCATCTACCCGTCCCTTTCGGAGGACGACGTGTGCCAGGTGGCGGCACTCGTGCGGGGTGCCGTGGAGGTGCGCGTTGGTGTGGGCTAGCGGTCTCGTCTCGTTCGCCCTGGCCCTGGTGCTGGTGCCGGCGGCCCGGTGGCTGGCGTGGCGTGTGGGGGCGGTGGACGTCCCCCGGGGTCACAAGGCCCACGGCCGGGCCGTGGCCCTCCTGGGCGGGCCAGCGGTGCTCGCGGCCGTAGCGGTCACCCTGGCCGCCCTCCGTCCCGAGGAACTGCCGTGGCTGCTGCCCGCGGCCGCCCTCGCGCTCCTCGGCCTCGCGGACGACCTCTGGGGCGTCCGGGCCTCCCTGCGACTCGGGGTGGAGCTCGTGGTCTGCCTGGTGTTGCTGTGGGCCACGGGGACCCGGCTCTGGACCCCCACGTTCGTGCCCGGCTGGCTGGCCACCGTCCTCACCGCCCTGTGGTCGGTGGGCGTCATCAACGCCGCCAACTGCTTCGACTGCGCGGACGGTAGCCTCGCAGGGGTGGGGGGCCTGGCCGCCCTGGGCGTGGCCGCGGTGGCACTCCTCTGGGGACAACACACCCAGGTCGCCGCGCTCGCGCTGGCCGGTGCCCTCGGCGGGTTCTGGCTCTACAACCGGCCGCGGGCGACCATTTTCCTCGGCGACGCGGGCAGCCTCCCGGTGGGCCTGCTGGTGGGCTGGATGGCGGCCCGCACGGCCACCGAGCAGCCGGCCGCACGGGCGCTCGCGGCCCTACTCCTGGTCTCGGTCCCGGTGTTCGACTTCGTGGCGGTGCACCTCCGGCGCTGGCGCCGGCTCGGGCTCCACGGGCTCATGGAGTCCGTAGGCCGGGAGCACCTGCCGCACAGGCTGTCCCAGTGGGGTGGGGTAAGCGGCGGGTTGGTGGCCCTGTACGCCCTGCAGGCCGGCAGCGTCCTGGCCGCACTGGCGGCCGCCTCCTCGGCCTCTCCGTGGCCAGGCCTGGCGGCGTTGTTCGTGTGGGTCGCTGTTCTGCTGTGGGTGGACGACCGGCTGCCGCAGCCTGAAGGTCGCGTGGAGGTTCCCGTGGCTGCTCCGGCTCCCGTACGCCCGGAAGGGACGGGGTGAGGGCGTGGACGAGCGAGCGATCCGCTACTTGGAGGCTGCCCTGGACGCTGTGGAGCAACGGTTCGTGGCCCTCCTCGTGCAACAGCGGCTGTTCACCGCCAACGGAGCCGACCCCCCGGCCGTCCGGCTGGTGGGAGACCTGCGAAGGGTCTTCGGACTCGTGGCGGAGCTCGAGGGACGGCGGGACGCGACGTTTCCCGACCTGAGCCGGCTGCAGACCCTGCGCACGCGCGTCCTCTGGCTGTACCGGCGCCTCGCGCAGGAGAGGCTGTTCGCCCGCAAGGCGCAGCTGGAGGAGAGGCTGAAGTCCCTCATGGGGCCGGAGGCGTACCAGGTGTACCTGGAGCTGCAGGCGTGCGAGGTGGAGGAGGAAGCGACCCGTGCCGCCACCGACGAGGAACTCGCGGCCAGGCTCCTGGCCTGATGGCGGGGGGATCCGGGGACGGGAGACGTGGGGGGTGGCGTGTATACTGGGAGCTGGGACTGGGCGCTTAGCTCAGAGGGAGAGCGCTTCCTTGACGCGGAAGAGGTCGGAGGTTCAAGTCCTCCAGCGCCCACCACCGCTCCCGGGACTGGCCCGGCGGACCCGCCCCGGGAGCAGGGTCAGACGCCCGGGGGCGCGGGCTCGCTGCGCGTCCGGCTGTACGACGCCGCCGACAGCCTGGACGACCTCGCCGACTCCTGGGACGCCTTGGTGCCCGAGTCCGGTGCCACCGTCTCATGTGGGCCCGCGCTTGGTGGGAGGCGTTCGGCGAGGGGCGTCGGTGGCGCGTGATGGGGGTGTGGGCGGGGAACCGCCTGGCGGGCCTCGCCCCTTTTTGCCTCGAGCGGACCCGCTCGGGAGCCCGCAGGCTCCGCCTCCTCGGCAGCCCTGAGGCGGACTACGGCGGGATCCTCGCAGCGCCGGACCTCCAGGACCAGGTGGCGCGGGTCATGGCCGAGGCGGTCTACGAGGACCCGTGCTGGGACGTCCTCTGGATGCCCGAGGTCCCCCACCACGCGCTGGCGACCCGGCGGTTCTTGGAGGGCCTCCAGCGCAGGCGGGTCCGGCTCCGCTCAAGCCAGGGGTGCACGCTGCGTGTGCCCCTCGCCAAGAGCTGGGATGAGTACGTGGCCCAACTCAGCCGCGGGAGGCGGAAGCGCTTCCTCCAGAAGGCCCGCCGTCTGGAGGAGCTCGGGGCGCAGGTGGTGCGGGTAGACGACCCGGGGGACCCCGCGCGGGGGATTGACGCGTTCATCGAGCTGCACACCCGACAGTGGGAGCGGCGACACACTCAACCTGGACTCGTCCTGCGGGGCCCCGCAGTCCGGTTCCACAGACTCCTGTCCAGCGCCCTCGCGCGTCGTGGGGCGCTGGACCTCTGCTGGCTGGAGGCGCGAGGGTCTGCCCAAGCCGTGGTGTACGACTTTCGGCTCGGCCGCAGCGTGTACAGCTACATGTCCGCCATGGCCTCGGTGGGCACGCCGCGATCGTCGCCCACGATCGTCCTGACCCTGTGGCGCATCAAGGCCGCCATCGCAGACGGGTACGCCTATTACGACCTGCTGCGGGGCGACGAGCCGTACAAGAGGACCCTCGGAGCTCGCCCGTGCCCCAACTCCACCTACCTGGTCGCCCACCCGCGGCGTTGGCGGGCGTGGTGGTACCTGGCCCTGGCGCCGCTGCGGACGCGGCTCCTCCGCAGGGAGGCCATGAGTGCCGGCGTGCCTCGGGGTGAGGCAGGCTCGGGCGAGTGAGCGGGCCCACGGTCGGTTGAGCCACCCCCAGCCCTCCGGTATGATGGCGCCGTGAAGGTGCGGATCCGGCACCAGCGGCGCGAAGTGGAGCTCGTGGGCGTGCGGACGGTGCGGGAGCTGCTGGACCGCCTGCAGCTCAACCCGGAGACCGTCCTGGTGGTCCGCGGCACCGAACTCCTTACCCGCGACGCCCGGGTTGCGGAGGACGACGAGCTGGAGATCCGGCCGGTGGTTTCGGGAGGCTAGGCGTGCGCTGCGCCAAGTGCAAGGCCACGGCCCAGGTGGAGGTGCGGCGGCACCACACCGCCTTCTGCGGCCCGCACTTCGTGGCGTGGTTCGAAGCCCAGGTGCAGCGCGCCATCCGGCGCGAGCACATGTTCGGACAGGAAGACCGGGTGCTGGTGGCGGTGTCCGGCGGCAAGGACAGCCTGGTCCTGTGGGACGTCCTGTTGCGCCTGGGCTACCGCGCCACCGGCCTGCACCTGAACCTGGGCATCGGGGACTACTCGCGGGAGTCCCAGGAGAAGTGCGAGGCCTTCGCCTGGTCCCGGGGTGCGGAGCTGCTGGTGGTGGACATCCCCAAAGAGTACGGGGTGGGGGTGGAGGGGCTCGCGGAGCTGTCCGGGCGCGTGGCCTGCTCCGCCTGCGGGCTCAGCAAGCGGTACCTGTTCAACAAGGTCGCCCGGGAGCAGGGGTTCGACGTGGTGGCCACCGCCCACAACCTGGACGACGAGGCCGCGGTGCTGCTGGGCAACCTCGTGGCGGGCAACGTGGACGCCCTGGTGCGCCAGGCGCCGGTGTTGGACAGCACCCACCCCCAGCTGGTGAAGAAGGTCAAGCCCCTGTACCGCATCGCGGAGCGGGAGACCGCGGCGTACGCGGTGCTCCGGGGCATCGACTACGTCCTGGACGAGTGCCCCAACAGTGCGGGAGCGCGGTCCCTGCTGCTCAAGGAAGCCCTCAACCTCCTGGAGCGGGACGCGCCGGGGACCAAACAGAACCTGTACTGGAACTTCCTCGAGAAGCTGCGGCCCCTGCTGCGCACCGCCTCGCAGCCCGTCCCCCTGCGGACCTGCGTACACTGCGGGCAGCCCACCACCTCGGAGGTCTGCGCCTTCTGCCGCATGACGGAGCGGGTGGCCCGCAGGCTACAAGTTCGCACCGCGGTGTCCCTCGCGGAGGAGCCGGAGCCCGCAGCCGCCGCGCCCGCAGGGAGCCCCCACCGCGCATGAGGGCCGGCCCCTTCCGGCCGGGCGAGGTGGCGCTTCTGGTGGACCGCAAGGGACGCCGCTACCTGCTCCGGCTGCAGCCTGGGAAGGTTCAGGACCTGCGGGGCCGCCTGCAGCACGACGCCTTGATCGGGCAGGAGGAGGGGGTGGTGGTCCGCAACAGCCACGGTGAGGTGTTCCTGGCCCTGAGGCCCACCCTGGCGGAGTACGTGCTGGAGATGCCCCGCCGGACCACCCCCATCTACCCGAAGGACCTGGGGGCCATCCTGGTGGCCGCGGACGTCTACCCCGGGGCTCGCGTGGTGGAGGCGGGCACGGGGTCCGGTGCGCTCACCCTGGCTCTCCTGCGGGTCGTGGGGCCCGCGGGGGTGGTGTTCACGTACGAGGTCCGGCCGGAGTTGCTGGAGGTGGCACGCCGGAACATCGAGGCCATCCACGGCCCGGCGGACAACCTGGTGGCGCGGGTGCACGACGTGTACGAGGGAATCCCCGACGGGCCTGTGGACCGGGTGGTTCTGGACTTGCCGGAACCGTGGCGGGTGGTACCGCATGCGGTGGAGGTGTTGCGGCCGGGCGGCATCTTCGCGTCGTACGTCCCTACCGTCCCCCAGGCCCACCACACCGCGGAGGCGCTGCGGTCGTCGGGTGCCTTCGCCCTGGTGGAGACCACCGAGACTTTGGTGCGGCCGTGGAACCTCTCCGGGCAGAGCGTGCGGCCAGCCCACCGTATGGTGGCCCACACCGGGTTCCTCACCACCGCCCGGCGGGTTCAGCCCAGAACCGGGGAGCGGCTGGCTCCCCTCCCGCCCCCGTCGCCGTACGTGTGAGCGCCCTGTTCCGTATAGTCGAATCGCACCCAGGAGGGAATAGGGCGAAGCGCTATAGAATATAGCAGGCTGCGCGGGCTCCCGCAGGCACAAGCAGCGCACGCCCGCGACACGGTCCGTGGGGTGCGGGATGACCGAGGTGGTGCAGGCCTCCAGCGTTCGAACGTCCACGACCACGAAGGTCGTGGTGCGCGGGTTGTCGGTCAGCTACGCCTCGCCGCGGGGAACGGTCACGGCCCTCCAGGACGTGTCCCTGTCCGTGGACGCCGGGGAGTTCTGCTGCGTGGTGGGTCCCAGCGGGTGCGGGAAGTCCACCCTGTTGCGCGTCCTGGCTGGGCTCATCCCATACACCGCCGGTGAGGTGCAGATCCGCTCCGACGGAGGGGACCGACCCCTGACCGCCATGGTGTTCCAAGACTACGCCCTGCTGCCCTGGCGGACGGTCTTGGACAATGTGGCCTTCGGGCCGGAGAACCGGGGTGTCCCCAAGGCAGAGCGGTACCGGCACGCGCGGGAGATCCTCGCCAAGATGGGGCTCGGCGGGTTCGAGCACGCCTATCCGTACCAGCTGTCGGGGGGCATGAAGCAGCGGGTGGGCATCGCGCGAGCCCTGGCCAACGACCCGGAGGTCCTGTTGATGGACGAGCCCCTGGCCGCCCTGGACGCGCAGACCCGCAACCTCATGCAGGAGGAGTTGCTCCGCATCTGGTCCCAGTTCGGCAAGACGGTGGTGTACGTTACCCACGCCATCGACGAGGCGGTGCTCTTGGGGGACCGGGTGGTGGTCATGACCGCGCGTCCCGGACGGGTCAAGGCGGTGGTGCCCATAGACCTCCCCCGCCCGAGGACGCTGGAGCAGAAGGGATCGGCGCGCTTCGCCCAACTGTACAACGAGGTGTGGCAGCTGCTGCGCGAGGAGGTGGACGCGGCTTCCCGTGCGGAGGGGCCGGGTGGTGCGTAAGCGGCGCTCCCTGGGTTCCGCGGCCTGGTCGGTGGGGTCCGTGGTCCTCCTACTGGCCCTGTGGGAGTGGGGCGCGGCCGCGGGCTGGGTCCGGGAGGCCTTCTTCCCACGCCCTTCCTCCATCGTCTGGCAGTTCCACCTGCTGGTGCGCGACGGAACCTTGAGGGAGCACGTGGGGAACACCGTGACGCGCCTGGTGTGGGCCTTCCTCGTGGCCGCCGTCCCGGGGGTCGCCGTGGGGCTCGCCATGGGCGTGTGGAGGGCGGCACGGGACACCCTGGACCCCCTGTTCGCCTTCGTGTACCCGATCCCCAGCGTGCTGTTCCTGCCTCTGGCCGCCTTCGTGCTCGGCCGGGGCGAGGCGGCCCGGGTCCTCACGTCCGCGGTGACGTCCTTCTTCCTCGTGGCTGCCAACACCATGGCGGGCGTGCGTCAGCTGGACCGGGGGATCCTGGAGGCCGCCACCCACTACGGGGCCGCCGGCTCCAAGCTGTTCTTCAAGGTCCTCCTGCCCGGCGCGCTTCCGTGGATCTTCACCGGGTTGCGGCTGGGCTTGGGGTTCGCGCTGATCGTGGTGGTCGCCGTGGAGATGGTGGGTGCCGAGCGCGGGCTGGGGGCCTTGCTGTGGCTGTCCTGGCAGACCCTGAAGGTCCGGGACATGTACGTGACCTTGCTGGTCGTCGGCGTTCTCGGCCTGTTGGCCACATACGGTCTGGAACGGGCGCGGGGTTGGCTGCTGCCCTGGCAGCCGACGGTGGAGGTCCGCCGGTGACCGCCGCGGCGAAGTCGAGAGCCCGGAGCTCGACGGACGCGCGGGCGGCGGCCGCCGCGGTCCTGGCGGTGGCGGGATGGGAGCTGCTGTCCCGGAAGGGCGTGCTCAACCCCGCGTACTTCCCGCCCGCCAGCCAGGTGGCGGCGGCGCTGGCAGAGGGTCTCTCTGCGGGGGAGCTGGTACCGCACGTGGCGGCCACCCTGGGCCGGCTGGTCCTGGCCTTCCTCCTCGCGGCTGCCCCGGGACTCCTGGTGGGCGTCTGCATGGGCCTGTCCGACCCCGTGCGGAGGGTGCTGGACCCGTACGTGGCCCTGCTGTACCCCATTCCCAAGGTGGCGCTGCTGCCCCTCATGCTGATCCTGTTCGGGGTGGGTGAGCGGGCCTTCGTGGTCACGGGAGCGTTCACGGCCTTCTTCCAGGTGGTGGTGAACACCATGGACGGGATCCGCCAGGTGGAACCCAGCCTGCTGGAAGTGGGCCGCAACTACGGAGCCTCGGGCCTCCGGCTGGTCCGCAAGGTGGTACTGCCCGCGGCCCTCCCCAGCATCCTCACCGGGCTCCGGTTGGGGCTGGGGTTGACCCTGGTCACGGTGGTGGCGGTGGAGTTCGCCATCGCGAAGTCGGGGCTCGGGCACGTGGTGTGGAGTTCGTGGCAGACCCTCACCACACCCCGGATGTACGCGGCCTTCGTGGTGGTGGGGTTCCTCGGGCTGCTCCTCACCCGAGGACTGAAGAGGCTGCAGGATCGCCTGCTGGCGTGGCAGGTGTCCGTGGACGTGTGGTGACCACTCCACTGAGAAAGGGGGGACGGCGCATGCGTCGGTGGGGCTGGATCCTGGCGGTGGTGTTGCTGGTGGGGGTTGCCTCCGCGGGCCCGGTGCAGCGGGTGAAGCTCCGGATCGGCTACATCCCCGTGGACTCCTTCGCGGCCCTGCTCCTGGCCGCGGACCGGTACCTGCCCCAGGAGGGCTTCGAGGTGGAGATGGTGCGGCTGCCCAGCGGGGCCGAGATCCTGTCCCAGGTGGCCATGGGCCAGCTGCAGGTGGGCGGCGGTGCTATGGGGGCCGCGGCGTTCAACGCGGCGGTGGAGGGCTTGCCCGTGCGGTTCGTGGCCTCCCTCCACAACGGGTTCATCGAGGACTACTTCACCGTGCGCAGAGCGGTGTGGGGCAGCGAGATCAACCGCATCGCGCAGCTGCGGGGCAAGCCCGTGGCCATCAACGCCCGGGGCGTGGTGACGGAGTACATGATGGACCGCGTGCTGCGCAGCGACGGCATCTCCATCGAGGACGTGGACCTCAAGACCATGCCCTTCCCCGACATGGTTCCCGCCCTGGAGAGCGGGGCCATCTGGGCCGGGATCGTCTCCGAACCCTTCCCCACCCTCGCGGAGGACCGGGGAGTCGGGATCCGGCCCCTCCGGAAGCCTCCGGGCGCCCGGCCCATCCCCTTCACCTTCGTCTTCTGGAACACCGACTGGGCCGGCCGGAACCCCCAGGCGGCGCAGCGCTTCATGAGGGCGTACCTCAGGGCCGCCCGGGACCTGGCGGTGGGCAACGGCTGGCAGCGGGAGGACAACCTGCAGGTGGTGGCCAGGTACACGGGGGCGCGGCTAGAGCTGTTGCGGCGGGCCCGGCCCCACCACCTGGATCCCAACCTGAACGTGGACACCCGCCAGCTGGAGGAGCAGCAGAGGTTCTACATGCGGCGGGGCTACCTGAAGTACGCGGACCCGCTGCCCCTGGAGCGGGTCTTCGACTTCGCGTACCTGCGGCAGGCGGTGCGGGAGCTGGGGCGGAGGTAGGCGGTGTCGGCAACGGAGCGGGTGGGCCTCGAGGAGCGGTACACCCTGGAGGAAGGGCGGGTGTACCTCACGGGGATCCAGGCCCTGGTGCGCCTTCCCCTGGACCAGGTGCGCAGGGACCGCCGGGCGGGGCTGCGCACGGGGGTGTTCATCACGGGCTACCCCGGCTCTCCCCTGGGTGGGTACGACCTGGCCCTACAGCGGGCGCGGGACCTGCTGGCAGCGCACGGGGTGGTGCACCAGCCCGCTCCCAACGAGGAGTCCGCGGCCACGGCCCTCATGGGCACGCAGATGCTGGACGAACATCCCCACAGCCAGTTCCACGGGGTGGTGGGGTTCTGGTACGGCAAGGGGCCGGGGGTGGACCGCAGCGGCGACGCCTTCAAGCACGGCAACTTCGCGGGGACCAGCCGCCACGGCGCGGTGGTGGTCCTGGCGGGCGAAGACCACGAGGGGAAGTCCAGCACCATGCCGTTCCAGGACGACTACGCCTTCATGGCGCACGGGATCCCCGTGCTGTACCCCGCGTCGGTGGCGGAGTTCCTGGAGCTGGGGCTGCACGCGGTGGCCCTGTCGCGCTTCAGCGGTTGCTGGGTGGCCCTCAAGCTGGTGGCCAGCCTGTGTGACGGCGGCGAGATCTTCGAGGTGAGCCCCCACCGGCCCTGCATCGTGCTGCCGGAGGTGCAGGTGGGCGGCCGGCCCTTCCGCAAGCGGGCGGACTTCCGGTTCTTCCCCGGCACCAACGTAGAAACCGAGCGCCACCTGTACGAGGAGCGACACGCCGCGGTGCGCGCCTACGCCCGCGCCAACGGGCTGGACCCGGTGGTGGTGGACCCGCCCCACGCCCGGGTGGGGATCGTGACCGCGGGGAAGAGCTACGCGGACGTGCGGCAGGCCTTGGAGGACCTAGGGCTGGGGGAGGAGGCGTTGTACCGGGCGGGGGTGCGGCTGCTGAAGCTGGGCCTGATCTACCCCGTGGACGCGGAGACGGTGCGGCGCTTCGCCCGTGGCCTGGAAGAGGTCCTGGTGGTGGAGGAGAAACGCGGGTTCGTGGAAGCACAGGTGAAGGAAGCCCTGTGCGGCCTGCCGGTGCGGGTGGTGGGGAAGACGGACGAAGCGGGCGACCCCCTGTTCCCGGCCCACGGAGCCCTGGACGCGGACCTCGTGGCGGACGTGCTGGCCCGACGGCTGCAGCCGTACGTGGAGGTCCCGCGCAAGGAGCGCCTGGTCCAGCTGGAGAGCGTCCGGCGCCGGCAGTACGAGCCCGTGCGAGGGCGCACGCCCAACTACTGCTCCGGCTGCCCGCACAACACGTCCACGGTGTTGTTGCCCGGCCAGGTGGCGTGGGGGAGCCCGGGATGCCACTCCTTCGCGTCCATCATCGAGCAGCCGCACCGGCACATCGTGGCCATGACCCAGTACGGGGGGGAGGGGCTGCCGTGGGTGGGCCTGGCCCCCTTTGTAGACCGGCCGCACGTGGTGCAGAACGTGGGGGACGGGTCGCTGTTCCACTCCAGCTACCCCAACATCCGCTTCTGCGCGGCCGCGGGGGTGAACATCACCTTCAAGGTGCTGTACAACGGCTACATCGCCAACACCGGGGCCCAGAAGCCCGTGGGCCAGCTGGGCATCCCCGAGCTCACGCGGATGCTGGAGCTGGACGGCGTCCGCAGGATCGCGGTGGTGACCAAGGATCCCGCGCGGTACCGGAGGGCGCGCCTGGCCCGCATCGCGAAGGTCTACCCGCACCACGCCCACGAGCAGGCCCTGCGGGACCTGGCCTCCGCGGGCGGCACCACGGTGTACGTCTACGACGAGACGTGCGCCAACGAGCGGCGGCGGCAGCAGAAACGGGGCAAGGCGCCGCCGCGCCTCCGGTGGGTGTGGATCCACGAGGGGGTGTGCGAGGGCTGCGGGGACTGCGGGCAGGCGAGCAACTGCATGTCGCTGCAGCGGGTGGAGACGGAGTTCGGCTCGAAGACCCAGATCCACCTGTCCACCTGCAACCAGGACGAGTCGTGTCTGCGGGGGGACTGCCCGTCCTTCGTGACCGTGGAGGCCCCGCAGGGGTTCGCGCGCCCCAAGCCTCCGGAGCTCGCGCCCGACCAGGTCCCGGAGCCTGCGGTCAAGGTGGCGCTGCGAGGCCCGTACCGGGTGTACATGCCGGGGGTCGGGGGCACCGGGGTCATCACCGCGAACGCCATCCTGGCCTTCGCGGCCTGGATGGATGGGCTGGAGGCGCTGAGCTACGACCAGACGGGCGCCGCCCAGAAGTGGGGCGCGGTGCTGTCCAGCCTGGTCCTGGCTCCCCGCGGCGTGCGGTTGTGGGCCAACCGGATCGGGGCCGGCCAGGCGGACCTGTACGTGGCCCTGGACCTGGTGGGAGCGGCGGCACCGACGAACCTCGACCGGTGCGACCCGGAGCGCACCGTGGCGGTGGTGAACACCACGGTCCTGCCCACCGGGGAGATGGTGCGGGACCCCTTCGCCGGAGTGTCGCCGGAGGTCCTGGAGCAGGCGGTGGCGCGGTACACGCGGGCCGCGGACAACGTGTACGTGGAGGGGCGAAGCCTGGCGGAGGCGCTGTTCGGGGACCACATGGCCACCAACCTGTTCGTGCTGGGCGTGGCGTACCAAGCCGGGTGGCTCCCCCTGCGGGCGTCCAGCATCGAGGCGGCCATCCGGATGAACGGGGTGCAGGTGGAGCAGAACCTGCAGGCGTTCCGGTACGGCCGGCTGTGGGTACACGACCCGCAGCGGGTACGCGCCCTGGTGGAGCGGCCCCGGGCGGGGTACGAGGAGGAGCGGGCGCGGTGGCTGCGGGCCCTCGGGGGCCGGCGGGCGCGGGCCTACGCGGGGCTGCTGGACCGCTGCCAGCACCTGGACCCGGAGTCCCGCCGGCTGCTGGCCGTGCGGGTGGGCGAGCTGGTGGACTACCAGGACGCGCGGTACGCGCAGACGTACGTGGACGCGGTCCTGCGGGCCGCGGAACGGGAGCGGCAGGCGGTGGGGCGCACCGGGCCCCTCACCCACGCGGTGGCCCGGTCCCTGTTCAAGCTGATGGCGTACAAGGACGAGTACGAGGTGGCGCGGCTGTACCTGCGGGAGGAGTTCTGGGAGCGGCTGCGGCGGACGTTCCCCGGCTACCGGAAGCTCCGGTTCCACCTCCACCCGCCGCTCCTGCGGGCGCTGGGCGTGCGGCGGAAGGTGGCGGTGGGCCCGTGGGTGCTGTGGGTGTTCCGCCTGCTCCGGGCCGCGCGCCGCCTTCGCGGGACCGTCCTAGACCCCTTCGGCTACCTGCGGGCGCGGCGCGAGGAACGGGAGCTGGTGAACTGGTACCGGAGTCTGCTGGATCGGGCCCTGGACGCGCTGACCCCGCACAACTACGCGCAGGTGGTGGAGCTGCTCAACGCGCCGGACCGCATCCGAGGCTTCGAGGACGTCAAGCGCCGCTACGCGGCGAAGGCGGTGGAGCGGGCGGAGGAGCTCCTGGCGGAGCTCTCTGGCCAGGCCCACCCCCGTGGGGTCGCGTCCGGGAGCTATAAGGAGGCGGGCAGGTGAGCCTCGCGATTCCCCAGGCCCGACGGGTCAGGACCGCAGCGTACCGGCGCGGGGTGTGGGTCCTGGCCCTGCGGGCGGCCTTCGTGGTGGCAGTGCTCCTGGGCTGGGCGTCCCTGAGCGGGGACCTGGTGGCGGGCTGGCGGGCCATGCCGCGGGCCATCCTGCCCTCCCCCACGGAGGTGCTGCGGGGCCTGCAGGGCTACGCGCGGAGCGGCGAGCTGGCCAGCGACGCGCTGTACACTCTGTCGGAGGCCGCTTCAGGGCTGGGGCTCGCCATCGTCTCGGGCATCGCGGTGGGCGTGCTGTTCGCGTACGTGCGGCTCTTGGGACAGGCCGCGGAACCCCTCATGGTGGCGCTGAACGCCATGCCCCGCTACGCCCTGGCTCCTCTGTTCGTGGTGTGGTTCGGCCTGGGGATGGCGTCCAAGGTGGCCCTGGTGTTCTTCGCGGTATTCTTCGTGGTCTTCTTCAACGTGTACCAGGGTGTGCTCACCATCGACGCCAACTGGGTGCGGGCCATCGAGGTCATGGGCGGCGGGCCGCGGGAGGTGGCGCGGTACGTCATCCTGCCGTACGTGGTGAGCTGGGTGGTGGCCGCCCTGCGCACGTCCATCGGCGTCTCCCTGGGCGTGGCGGTGGTGGGGGAGTTCGTGGGGTCGGTCCAGGGTCTCGGGTACCGCATGGTGATCTCCGTGGGCGTCCTGGACACGCCCCGGACCTTCGCCATCCTGGTGGTCCTGGCGGCGGTGGGCTACGGGGTGGTGACCCTGGCAGGGGTGGTGGAACGGAGGCTGCTGCGGTGGCAACGGGACACGTAAAGGAGGTGGGACAGTGCGGAAGGTCCTGTGGATGTGTGGGGTAGCGCTGACCCTGGTCGTACTTCGGCCCGCGGGGGCCCAACGCGCGGTGGTGCAGCTCGACCTTCCCACCATCGCCGCGTACGAGGCGAGCCTATCGGTGCTGGTGGCCGAAGCCGCGGGCCACTTCCGGGGGGAGGGGGTGGAGATCGGGCGCCTGATCTTCGCGGGCGGGACGTCCATCCGCAACCTCCTCATCGGCGGCCGCGTGCCCTTCGGGGTGTTGGGCACCGAGCACATCCCTCTGGCGCGGCTGGCGGGCGCGCCCCTCAAGGGGGTGGTGGCCACCTACGACCTGCCCAACATCGCCCTCATGGTGCGGTCCGGCCTGCGGGGGGAGGTGAAGACCGTGGCGGACCTGCGGGGCCGCATCGTGGGCATCAGCGCCCCGGGCTCGTACTCCTGGTCCATGACCCTCACCTACCTGAAGAAGGCGGGACTGGACCCCGAGCGGGACGTGCGGCTGCTCCCCGTCGGGACGGACCCCGGGGTGCTGTACACCGCCCTGCAGACGGGGCGGGTGGACGCCCTGGCGTGGAGCGAGCCCGTGATGACCCGCGCGGAGCAGGACGGGGTGGCGTACGTGCTGGTGAACATCTTCGACCGCAACGTGGCACGCCGGTGGATGGGCACGGACCGCGTGCTGTCCAACGTGCTCGCCACCACGGAGAGCGTCCTCCGCAACCAGCCGGACCTGGTGGCGGCCATGGTGGTGGCCATCCAGAAGGGCCTGGCGTACGTCCGCAGCCACTCCTCGCAGGAGATCGTGCGCCTGGTGACGGCCAACCCCAAGACCAACGCGCTGTTCCAGGGTGTGCCGCCGGAGCTGGCGGTCAAGATGGTGGACCGCATCCGCCACGGGTACGGCACCGGGTGCCTCAGCCGCGGCGGCTACGAGGTGGAGCTGCGGCGGATGATGGACACGGGCGTGATCAAGCAGCCCGTGAGCTTCGAGGAAGCCCTGGAGCCGCGGTGGGCGGGGGTGTGCGCGCGGTAAACGGACGCATGTCCAGGCTCACCGTCACGTTGGCGGCAGGCCCCTACGACCGCACGGAGGCCCTGCGGGACGGCACCGTGCGGCCGGAGGGCATGGAGCTGGTGTACGTGGCCCTGGAGGAGCCCCCGGAGGCCTTCCTCCGGGGGCTCGCGGGGGAGTTCGACGCCTTCGAGTTCAGCTGCTCCCTGTACTTCTCCCGGCGGGCCGCGGGCGACTTGCCCTTCGTGGCGCTGCCCGTGTTCCCGTCCCGCATGTTCCGGCACGGCTACGCCTTCGTGCGGGCAGACGCGCGGATCCGCGGGCCCAAGGACCTGGAGGGGAAGCGGGTGGGGATCCCCGAGTTCAGCCAGACCGGGCTGGTGTGGCTGCGGGGGATCTTACAGGACGACTACGGCGTGGACCTGCGGTCGGTGGTCTGGGTGGTGGGCGAGGCGAACCGGCCGGGCCGGCGGTCTACGGCCATCACGGGGCGCCCGCGGGGCGAGGGGTGGACGTTGGAAGCGGCCCCGGAAGGCTACAGTCTGGACCGGATGCTGACGGAGGGGCTCCTGGATGCCTACATGGGCGCCGTCCGCCCCCAGTCCTTCGGCAAGGACCCGAGGATCCGACGGCTCTTCCCCGACTACCGGGAGGTGGAGAAGGACTACTACCGCCGCACGGGCATCTTCCCCATCATGCACACCGTGGTGGTACGGGAGGAACTGCTGCGGCGTCACCCGTGGGTGGCCACGAGCCTGTACAAGGCGTTCTGCGAGGCGAAGGAGGTGGCCTTCCGCCGCATGGCCCACAGCCCCTCCCTGCGGTACTCCCTGCCGTGGTTGCACGCGGACCTGGAAGAGGCCCAGGAGCTGCTGGGAGGGGATCCGTGGCCGTACGGCCTGGAACCCAACCGCAAGGTCCTCCAGACCCTGCTGCGCTACTTACGGGAGCAAGACCTTTTGCAGGGCGAGCTCACC
This sequence comes from uncultured bacterium, assembly GCA_964437095.1. Taxonomy (GTDB): domain Bacteria; phylum Sysuimicrobiota; class Sysuimicrobiia; order Sysuimicrobiales; family Sysuimicrobiaceae; genus Tepidifontimicrobium. The sequence goes on from CAYTFH010000003.1 coordinate 179,119, forward strand.
CTGGGGGAGGCCTTCGCGCCCGTGCACGTCTTCGAGGGCCAGTAGTCAGGCGAACCGCAACGACAAGGGCGGGAACCCTGACATCTCCAGGGTGACCAGATCCCCTGCCTGCACGGGGACCGCCCGGCCCAGGGAGCCGGAGAACACCACGTCCCCCGCCTCCAGCCCCTCCCCGAACTCCGCCAGCTTGTTCGCCAGCCACGCCACCGCCCGCGCCGGATGGCCCAGGGCCGCGGCACCCACCCCTTCCGTGGCCGGCCGGCCGTTGTGGCTCAGGACCATGCCCAACAGCCGCAGGTCCTCGTGGCGCGCGCGGGAGGACCACGATCCCAGCACGAACCCCCCGAAGGACGCGTTGTCCGCCACGGTATCGGTGATCTTGATCCGCCAGTCCGCGATGCGGGAGTCGATGATCTCGATGCCGCAGGTCACGGCCTCCGTGGCCGCCAACACGTCCTGCACGGTCACGCCCGGACCCCGCAGGGGCCGTCCCAACAGGAAGGCCACCTCGCCCTCCACCCGCGGCTGCAGGAACAGCTCGAAGGCCACCTCCGCCCGGCCGCCCGTCTGCGGCACGTGTCGGCTGGCCCACAGGCAGCCGTAGTCGGGCTCAGCCACCCCCAGCTGGGCCTGCATGGCCGCGCTGGTGAGCCCGATCTTGCGCCCCGCCAGACGCTCGCCCGCGGCCAGGCGCAGGGCGTTCCACCGCTGCTGGACCGCGTACGCCTGGGCCACGTCCGCTAGGCCTGCCTCGCTGAGGGGCGGGATAGGGCGCCGCGACCGAAACGCCTCTTCCAGGCGGTGGGCGAGGCCTTCGGGGTCTACCGGTTGCTCAGGCATACGGTCTTGGCCTCCGTGTAGAACTCCAGGCTGTACTGCGCCCCCTCCCGGCCGATCCCGCTGGCCTTCATCCCGCCGAAGGGCACCCGCAGGTCCCGGACGAAGAAGTCGTTCACCCACACCGTGCCCACTTCCAGGGCGTTGGCCACCCGGACCGCGCGGCCCACGTCCTTGGTCTGCACCACCGCGGACAGGCCGTAGGAGACCCCGTTCGCGATCTCCAGGGCCTCCTCCTCGGTGTCGAAGGGCATGACCGTCACCACGGGCCCGAACACCTCCTCCTGGCAGATGCGGTCGGTGTGCCGCACGCCCGTGATCACCGTGGGGTTGAGGAAGTTGCCCCGGTCGAAGGGCGCGGGCGGGCGAGGCCGGTCTCCTCCCAGGAGGATCTGGGCGCCCTGGGCCCGCGCCTCCTCCACGTAGCCCACCACCCGCTCCAGGTGCTCTGGGGCGATGAGGGCTCCCAGGGTGGTCTCGGGGTCCATGGGGTCCCCGGGCCGGAGGCGCTCGCAGGCGGACAAGAAGCGCGAGAGGAAGGCTTCGAAGATCCCGCGCTGCACCAGCAGGCGCGGGCCCGCCAGGCAGAACTCGCCCTGGTTGAAGAAGGCGGCGCGCACGCTGACCTCCACCGCGCGGTCCAGGTCCACGTCGTCGAACACGATGTTCGGGCCCTTGCCTCCCAGCTCGAAGCTGAGCCGCTTCAGGGTGGGGGCCGCCGCAGCCATGATGGTCCTGCCCGTGGTGGTCTCCCCGGTGAAGGAGATGAGGCGCACCAGGGGGTGCTTGGTGAGGAACTCGCCCGCGGAGTTGGGGCCGAAGCCGTGGACCACGTTGAACACTCCCGGGGGCAGCCCCACCCGGTGGGCGATCTGGGCGAGCTTCCAGGCCCCGATGGGGGTGTACTCCGCGGGCTTGAGGACCACGGTGTTCCCGAAGGCCAGGGCGGGCCCCACCTTCCACGTCTCCAGCAGCAGGGGCACGTTCCACGGAGTGATGAGGGCCGCCACGCCCACGGGCATGCGCTGGACGTAGTTCACGTACCCGTTGTCCATGAGGAAGGCCTCGCTCCCGTGGGTGGCGGCGAAGTCCGCGAAGAACTCGATGTTGTTGGCCACCCGGGCGATGTACACCTGGGGGTTGTTCTCCCGGATGGGCCGGCCCACGTCCCACGTCTCGATGCGGGCCAGCTCCTCCGCCTCCTCCCGGATGGCCCGGGCGAAGGCGTGCAGGATCTTGCGGCGCTCCGCCACGGGGGTCCGGCTCCAGGAGGCGAAGGCGCGGTGCGCGGCCTGCACCGCGGCGTCCACCTCGTCCGGCCCGGCCTCCGGAGCGGTGCCGATGACCTCGTTGGTGGCGGGGTAGAACAGCTCGAACCGGTTGCGCCCCTTGGAGAACTCCCCTCCGATGTAGTGCTGCACCTCGAACCTGGGCGTCGCCATGCTCCCGACCTCCTCTCAGCCCTCGAACCGCAGCAGCAGAGCCTGCGCCCCGCCCCACACCTCCACCACCCCGGGCTCCGCGGGCACCGCGGACGCGGGAGAACCCAAGAACACCACCTGACCCGCCCGCAGGCCCCCCACCTGGTCGGCCAGCCACGCCACGCGGACCCCCAGGTCCCCCAAGGCCTCCGTGGGGCCCTCCGACCGGAGGGCGCCGTTCACGAACAGCCGTAGCTGCAGGGGGAGGTGGCTCTCGGGAAGCATGACCGGGCCCAGGGCGAAGGCGCCCCCGCTGGCGTTGTCCGCCACCACCTCGGGAGCGGTGAACCGGTAGTCCTGCCACACGCTGTCCAACACGTCCAGGGCCAGGAAGAAACCCGCGAAGCTCGCCCGTGCCCGGCTGGGGACTGTCCCCGGGGGCACGTCCCCGCGCAGCAGCACGGCCAGCTCCGGCTCCACCCGGGGCTGCACGAACCGCTGGAGGGGGAGGAAGCCGTCGGCGATCATGTCCGCGTACACGCGGCCGTAGATGGGCTCCCGGATCCCCATCTGGCGTTGCTTCGCCTCGCTCAGCAGGCCCAGTTTGAACCCCCGCAGCACGCGGCCGGCGCCCAGCGCCTCCTGGACGCGGTACGCGGCTTCCAGGGGCAGGTCCGTCCCGCCGCCGGGAATCGGAGTCCGGGCGGCCCGGGCCGCCCGGATCCGGTCCGCGAGGTCCTGCTGGAGCTGGGTCACGGTCATCTCGCACCCCGAGGCCGGCGCGGCCTGCGAGCTAGGACGCCACCGCGGCCTGCTTCTGCCGCAGCAGGTCCAAGGCCACGTCCAGGATCCAGTCCTCCTGCCCCGCCACCGCCTTGCGGCGGCCCAGCTCCACGAGGATCTCCCGGGGGTCGAGGCCCAACTGCTCGCCGATGCGCCGCGCGTGCAGGAGGAAGGTGGAGTACGTACCCGCGTACCCGATGGTCAGGGCGTCCCGGTCGGGCATGGGCTGGAAGGGCATCATGGGCGCCAGGACGAACTCCGCGGCGTCCATGAGCTTGAACACGTCCAGCCCCGGGTTGAGCCCCGCTTTGTCCAGCACCGCGGCCAGCACCTCCGTAGCCGCGTTGCCCGCCCCGGCCCCGCAGCCCCGCAGGGAGCCGTCCAGCTGGTCGGCCCCCGCCTCCAGCGCCGCCAGGCAGTTGCCGATGCCCAGGCCCAGGTTGTTGTGGGCGTGGAAGCCTACCTGGATCCGCAGGGCCTGCTTGAGGGCTCGGACCGCCGCGGCCGCCTGCCACGGCAGCATGGCGCCCGCGGAGTCGGTGACGTACACGCAGTCCGCGCCGTAGGACTCCATGAGCAGGGCCTGCTCCGCCAGACGCTCCGGGGGGATCATGTGGGCCATCATGAGCAGGCCCACCGCCTCCATGCCCAGCTCCTTGGCCAGGCCGAAGTGCTGCTCGGAGATGTCCGCCTCCGTGCACTGGGTGGCGACGCGGGCCACGGTGGCGCCGCGCCGCACGGCCTCCCGCAGCTCGTGGCGGGTCCCGATGCCGGGGATGAGGAGGATGGCGATCCGGGCCCGCCGGACCACGGACGCCGCCTCCTCCACCAGGTCCAGGTCCGGCACCCGGGAGAACCCGTACTGGATGGACGAGCCCGCGAGCCCGTCGCCGTGGGTCACCTCGATGACGGGCACGCCCGCCTCGTCCAGCGCCGCGGCCACCGCCCGCACCTGCTCGCGGGTGTACTGGTGGCGGAAGGCGTGGGAGCCGTCCCGCAGGGTAGTGTCCGTGATCCGGGGAGGCTTCATGCCACCGCCTCCTCCAGCATGTGCTGGGCCAGCAGCTCGCCCACCCGGCGAGCCGCGGCGGTCATGATGTCCAGGTTGCCCGCGTAGGTGGGCAGGTAGTCGCCCGCGCCCTCGATCTCCAGCAGCATGGCCACCACCGTGCGCTCGCCCCAGGGGGTCTCCCGGCGGTCGAAGTGGGGCCCGTTCTTCAGGCGGTAGCCCGGCACGTACCGCTGGACCTCCGCCACCATGCGCTCCACCGACTCCCGGATGCGCTCGCGGTCCGCGTCCTCGTCCTCGGGGATGCAGTAGATGGTGTTGCGCATGATGATGGGGGGCTCCGCGGGGTTGAGGATGATGATGGCCTTCCCCATGGCCGCCCCCCCGATCACCTCCAGGCCGCGGGCGGTGGTGGAGGTAAACTCGTCGATGTTCTGGCGGGTGCCCGGCCCCGCGGACCGGCTGGCTACCGTGGACACGATCTCCGCGTAGCGCACGGGGCTTATGCGGTTCACCGCGTGCACCAGGGGGATGGTGGCCTGCCCGCCGCAGGTGATGAGGTTGACGTTGGGCACGTCCAGGTGCTCCCCCAGGTTCACGGGCGGCACCACGTACGGGCCCACCGCCGCGGGCGTCAGGTCCACCGCCACCTTGCCCGCCTCCCGCAGGAGCTTGGCGTGGCGGAGGTGGGACTTGGCGCTGGTGGCGTCGAACACGATGCGGATGTCGGGGTCCTCCAGCACGGCCTGGATTCCGTCCACGCTGGTCCGCAACCCCAGGGCCCGGGCCCGGGCCAAGCCCTCCGACTGGGGGTCGATCCCCGCCACCAGCACCAGCTCCATGGGGCCCGGGTCCTTCAGGATCTTGTACATCAGGTCGGTCCCGATGTTCCCGGAACCCAGGATGGCGACCTTCACTCTTCCGTTGCGGCTCACGTTCCCACCTTCTCCCCCATGTTCTCCGCCTACTCGTTCACCACCGTCACGGGCGCGAACAACTCGTCCAGGGGCTGCGGGCGCTCCACGAACCCCTGCTCCACCAGGTACCGGAGCAACGTCTCCAGGGTCTTGCGGTTGGGCTCCAACCCGTACGGCCACGGGTCCTCCCCCAGCACCCGCTGCGTCTCCTCCAGCTCCGCGTGCAGCCACGGGAGGGTGTAGCGCAACGCCCCGCTGAACCGCATCTGCTCCAGGCACCAGGCCTTGGCCGCCACGAAGGCCCTGTACAGGCTGTGCACCACCCACGGGTACTGGCGGTACACCGCCTCCCGCACCACCACGGTGTGCATGATGGGGAAGATGCCCGTGCGGCGGTAGTACTCCTTCTCCACCTCCCGGTAGTCAGGGAACAACCGCCGCACCCGAGGGTCCCGGCCGAGGGACTTGGGGATGCGGGCCCCGATGAGGGCGTCTAGGTCTCCCGCGGCGAGCATGTCGTTGAGGGTCCGGTCGAACACCCGCTGGATGGAGAGGGGGTGGCGGGGCCACTCCACCAGAGCGTCGGGCCGCCCGAGGCCGTTCACCCCTCCCGTGTACCACCGGCAGGTGTTCCAGTCCACCCCGTACTCGTCGTGCAGGATGCCCCGGATCCACACCGCGGCCGTCTGGCTGTACTCGGGCACGCCCACCCGCTTGCCTTCCAGGTGCTTGGGGTGCTCGATGCCGCGGTCGGCGTTCATGAACACGAACCCGTGCCGGAACATGCGGGACGGGAACACGGGCAGGGCCACGAAGGGGAAGTCGCCCCGGCAGCGGCGGATGAAGTACAGCGAGCAGGACATCTCCGACACGTCGAAGCACTCGGTGGCCACCATCCGGGCGAACAGCTCGGGGGGAGACTGGATGGGGACGTACACCAGGTCGATGCCCTCCGGCCGCACCACCCCCGTCCGGAGGGCCTCCGTGCGGTCGTACGGCCCGCAGGCCAGGGTCAGTCGCAGCTCCGCCAAGGCCGGCCTCCTACAGGGGATACACGAACACGTCCTGCAGCACCGGCGTGTCCAGCACCACCCACTTGGACCGGAACCGCGGGCCCCGGTCCGTAAAGGTTACCACGTCCCGGTACTCCCCCAGGGCCAGCAGGCGCGGGGCGGGGTCCGTGGCGGGCGTCCCCCACGCCACGAAGTTGGCCACCACCCGCACGGTGCCGTCGTCCTGCAGCTCGGTCCACACCGGGCCCACCACGTGGCGCGGCCGCACCTGGTTGTAGTGACGGTCCTCCAGCCGGCCGCCCGCGCCCCAGAACTCCCGGATGACGGTGACGCGGTCCACGATGCGGTCCCGGGAGTCGTCGCACACCACGGACACCGGCAAGCCGGCTTCCAGGTTGTCCCGGGTCACCACCCGATACTCGGCTTCCTCCGCGAACAGGTCCGGCCACTCCTCGATGCGGTCCGGGTCGTCCACCACGCGCACGTACCGCGCCAGCAGCTCCCGGGCCGCCTGCTCGCGGGAAGCCCGCTCTTCCAGGGCCTTCACGGCGTTCCCTCCTCCGCAGGGAGTCCGATGAGCCGGCGGTACGCCTGGTAGAAGTGGCGGATGGGAGCTTCGTCCACGTGCCGGTAGGGCGGGAACCGCTTAGGGGTCCCCTTCAGGACCACGTTGTCCCCCCGGGCCACGGAGCTGATCTGGACCCGCTCCAGGGCGGCGGCGTCCTCCAGGGTGATGGCCCCCGCGGGCCCCAGCACCGCGGGGCCCTGCCGCACGCGGTGGCGGACCACCTCTTCGGGGTCGTCGGCCCGGGCGAAGAAGGTGAACTCGATGAGGGTCTGGTCCACGGCCAGGGGCAGCACGTAACGGAGCTGGATGGTGTCGAAGTAGTCCGTCACCACCCCGGAGGGGAACACCACCATCATGGTGTGGTCGGTGGTGGGCTTGGTCCGCACGTCGAACAGGCTCATGTCCCGCAGCACGGGCTGCAGCTCCTCGCGGCGGCTGGACCGGGACCGGCCCCACAGGTGGCCGTTGCGCTCGTAGTTGGGCACCAGCCGCTGGCCCCCGTGGGAGCGCAGCCGGACCAGCTGGAAGCCCGTGTGGAGGGCGGTCACGTGGTAGCCGTCGTAGATGTTCTCCACGTACAGCTTCCAGTTGGTCCGGAAGATCACCTTGATGGAGCCCAGATAGCGGAGGCGGCCGTCTCCCAGGACCCGGTCCAGCCCTTCGGTGAGCTCTGCCAGGTAGTCCTCCAGGGGCGGGGTCTCCTCGTGGAAGGAGGCGAAGATCAATCCCTTGTACAGCGCCACCCGCGCCCGGGGCAGGCCGTAGTCCTCCTTGCGGAACTCCACGGGGAAGTCCTCCGGCAGGGACACCCCCAGCAGGGAGCCGTCCGGCGCGTACGTCCACATGTGGTAGATGCACCGGAGCCCGCCCTTCCCCACGTTGCCCCGGGGGCCCTCCACCAGGCGGGCGCCGCGGTGGGCGCAGGCGTTCACCAGCACCCGCACCTGGCCGTCCGCTCCCCGCACCACGATCACGGGGACCGCTCCCACGGACAGGGTCTTGTAGTCGCCGGGCTGCGGGATCTCCGCCTCGTGGCCCACCAGGACCCACACGGGGCCCGTGAACACCGCGTCCATCTCCCAGCGGAACAGGTCGGGGTCCGTGAAGATCTCCCGGGGGATCCGGTTGTCCTCCGCGGGCCACCGCAAGGGGACCGGAGGACCCTGCAGGTTCCGAGGTAGCACGCTGGCCATGGGCTCCCCCTTCCTCTGAAACTTCAGCCCGATTATGGGCGCTCCGCGGGCCGGGGGAAAGGGGTCTGTTCAACCATCGTGAACAAACTGTGCAGAATAACCGAACGGCGGCCTTGTGCGGCCGACCGGTTCGCGCGATCCTTTTGGGGCGGACGGTCAAGTAGGCCGCGAGAGGGCCCAGCCGAAGGGAGGGATGGTGGTGTCCGTGACCCAGCTCAGGGGGACGTACGTGGACCTGGTGGTGGACGACCCCAGGGAGTTCCGGGTGCACGGGTCCATCTACACCGACCCCCAGGTGTACGAAGAAGAGATGCACCGGATCTTCGAGCGCACGTGGGTGTACGTGGGACACGAGTCGGAGCTCCCCGCACCCGGGGACTACAAGACGGTGCTCGTGGGCCGCCAGCCCCTGATCGTTTCGCGGCACGAGGACGGACGGATCTACGCCCTGTACAACCGGTGCCGGCACCGCGGGGCGGTGGTGTGCCGGGAGGAGCGGGGCCACTCCAACTTCTTCCGCTGCCGCTACCACAACTGGGTGTACGCCAACAACGGCGCCCTCATCGGCATGGCGCAGGCTTCCGGCTACCCGGAGGACCTGGACCGGAGCCGGTACGGCCTGGTTCCCGCTGCCCGCCTGGCGTCCTACCGGGGGCTGCTGTTCGTGAACCTGTCCCCCTCGGGTCCCAGCCTGGAGGAGCACCTGGAGCCGGTCCGGAAGTACGTGGACTCCTGGTTCGGCCGATCCCCCTCGGAGCGCATCCAGGTGATCCTCCCGCCCCACCGGTACGGGTACCCGGGGAACTGGAAGTTGCAGGCGGAGAACGGGTTCGACGGCTACCACGGGAACTACGTGCACCTGTCCTGGCAGCGGGTGCTGCAGCTGTCCAAGGAGTCCACGGTGGAGGAGGTCCAGCAGTACCGGCAGGAGGGGTGCGTGCGGGGCCTTCGGAACGGCCACGGGCTGCTGGAGCGGCCCGGCAGCCTCAACCCCGCCTCCAGCTGGACCGCGCGCATGATGCACCGCTACCCCGAGTACGCGGAGGCCATGCGCAGGCGCTTCGACGATGCCCAACTGGTGGAGATCTCCGCGCGGCGCAACATCTTCGTGTTCCCCAACCTGTACCTGTTCGACACCCACATCCGCGTCATCGTCCCCAAGGCGGTGGACCGCACGGAGGTGCAGCTGTACGTGTACGCCCTGGAGGACGTGCCGGAGGCCATCAACCGCAGCCGCTACCGGGGGCACGAGCGCTTCTACGGGCCCGCGGGCTTCGGCGCCCCCGACGACATCGAGGTGTTCACGGAGATGCAGACCGGATTGGCGGCCACCGGAGACCCCTGGAACCTGCTGAACCGCGGGCAGCACCGGGAGCGGGTGGTGGACGGGGAGGTCATCGGCCACACCACGGACGAGGCCCCCCAGCGCTCCTTCTACCGGGAGTGGAAGAGGATCATGTCCCAGCCGTGAAGGGGGTTGGAGGATGCTGACGGTGGAGGAGGCGCAGCGGTTCTTGGTGGCGGAGGCCCGGCTGCTGGACGAGCGGCGGTTCGAGGAGTGGGAGTCCCTGTTCACCGACGACGCGGTGTACTGGGTCCCCATGGACCCCGACCGCGACCCCGCAGACAGCGTGTCCATCGTGTACGACGACCGCAAGCGGCTGCACGAGCGCGTGTACCGTCTGACCAAGACGCCGGTCCTGGACCAGAACCCGCCGTCCCGCACGGTGCGCATCGTGGCCAACGTGGAGGTGGAGCCCGGGCAGGCCGCGGAGGAACAGCGGGTGCGGTGCAACCAGCTCATCGCGGAGATGCGGCCGGGCGGGCCGGGGCAGGGGGGGCTGAACAGCCCGAGGTGGCTGGCGGCCCGGTGCGAGTACCGTCTCCGGAGGGTAGACGGCGGCTGGCGGATCGCGTTCAAGAAGGTCGTCCTGCTGGACTGCGACCAGGCCCAGTACAACCTCTCGTTCATCCCGTAGGAGGGCGGCATGGACCCGTACGGGCGCCCCTGGCGGGTGGAGCGGACCCTGGGGAGGGTGGGGCGGATGGAGGTGAGCCGGTACGAGACCCCCACGGGGGTGCGGCTGCGGCTCAGGGACCCGGAGGGAGGTCCTGAAGCCTTCCTGGACCCTCTGGAGCTGGAGGGCCTCACCCGGGTCCGCTACAAGCCGGTCCCCGCGCTCCCCGTGGGTGCCACGGACGGCGCGGAGCAGGCCGCGGAGGCGTGGAAGTCCGTGGCCGAACGCTCGGAGAGGCTTCAGAACGAGTTCGCCCTGGTGGCCGTGGCCCTGGTGGGCGGCCAGGGCCTGCTGATTCGCGACATGAACGGCGGCCTCGCGGTGGTGCTGGGACCTGAGGAGCTGGAAGCTTTGCTCCGCGTGCGGCACATGGAGCTGGCGCCTCTGGTGGACACCAGCGACATGGTGGCCCTCCCGGAGCCGGATTTGGACGAGGACTGACGGGGCATGTGGGGGCGGGCACGGACCCTGGCCGAGGCCCGCGAGCAGCTCGTCCTGGCCAACCGGATCCTGGTTCGGCTGGGCCTGCTGGACTCCATGGGGCACGTGAGCGTCCGCAACCCCGAGGATCCCTCCACCTACCTTCTTTCCTGGGCGAAGGCACCCCGGTGGGTTACGGCGGAGGACGTCCTGCTGTTCGACCTGGACGGGAACGAGCGGACGGGTTCCGGCAAGCCGCCCTACATGGAACGCGCCCTGCACGGGGAGGTGTACCGCGCGCGGCCGGACGTCCACGCCGTGGTCCACACCCACATGGCCTCCGTCCTCCCCTTCGGCCTCACGGGCCGGCCCGTGAAGGTGGTGGTCCACTCCGCGGCCATGTTCTGGGAGGGCGTGCCCGTGTACGCGGACTACTACGACCCCGAACACGAGGGGGTGTACATCATCTCCCAGGAGCAGGCCCGGCGCACGGCCGCAGCCCTGGGCTCCCGCCGCGCCGTCCTCCTCCGGGGCCACGGGTGCGTGGTGGTAGGCAGCACCCTCCCCGAGCTCGTGGTCAGCACGTACTCCCTGGACCACAACTGCAGGGTGCAGTGGATGGCGGAGTCCGTGGCACCCGCGCGGCCCCTCAGCCACGTGGAGGCGCAGGCCATGCTGCGAGTCCGGCTGGGGAGATCGGCATCCGCCGCGCGTGGGAGAATTGGGTCCGGGAGCTCCGGGAAGCAGGGTGGCTCGAGTGAGCAGTTCGGGGAGGAGGTCATGGCGGCCGGGTGGGAGCAGGAGCGAGCGCGGGAGTGGCTGCGCCGTGGCGTAGGGGCGTCGGCGGAGCTGTTCGCCTTCTACGGCGCGCCCGTGCTCTTGGCGCTGGGCGCCTGGTACGTGGTGAGCGGCCTGGGCCTCGTGTCCCCGAGGTTCCTTCCTCCGCCCGAGCGGGTTGTCGCCCGGGTGGTGGAAGCGGCCAGGACGGGGGTCCTGTTGGGCCACCTGGGGCTGACCCTGCGGCGGGTCGTAGTGGCGTTTGTGGGCGCCCTGGTCGTGAGCCTTCCCGTGGGGCTGGCCATGGGGTTCTTCAGGACGGTGGAGCGTCTGTTGTTGCCCTGGCTGGTGGTGGCCCTCTCCATCCCTGGGCTCATCTGGGCTCTGATCACTCTCCTCCTGTTCGGCCTTTCGGAGTTCACCATCTACACCGCCATCGCGGCAGGGCTGGTGCCCATGTTCACGGTGAACTGGTGGCAGGGAGTCAAGGCCCTGGACCGAGACCTGGTGCAGATGGCCCGGGTCTACCGGGCCAGCTCCCGGAGTATGCTGTGGGACGTGGTGCTTCCCCAGCTCATCCCCCAGCTGTTCGCCTCGACTCGCTACGGACTGGCCTGGGGCTGGAAGATCGTGGTGGTCATCGAGATGCTGGGGTTCGGGAACGGGGTGGGTTACCTGCTGTACGAGTCCTACCACCTGTTCAGCATGGAGCGTGTCCTGGCGTGGACGCTTGCGTTCCTGACGGCCATGTTGGTGCTGGAGTACGGGGTGGTGGCGCCCCTGGAGCGGCGCTTCACGGCTTGGCGGCCACGAATCGCCCTGGGGGACTGACCCCATGGACGTTTGGGTCCAGGTCGACCGCTTGACCAAGGGCTTCCCGGACGGGCGAGGGGGGTGGCTGCCGGTCCTGGAAGAGGTGTCCCTCCGTGTGGACGGACTCACCTGCGTGCTCGGTCCCTCGGGGTGCGGGAAGTCGACCTTGCTTCACGTGGTGGCGGGGTTAGCGCGAGCGGACGGAGGAGCGGTTCGGTTCTACCGCTCCGGCCGGGAAGTCGCGCGGGAAGAGGTGCGGATCGGGTACGTGTTCCAGGATCCGCGCCTGCTGAACTGGCGGACGGTCCGCGAGAACGTGGAGTTCGGGCTGCAGGCCTTGAAGCTGGACCCCCGCGAGGGCCGACGGCGCGCGCAGACCTACCTCCGGATGGTGGGGTTGGAGGACGTTGAGGACCAGTTCCCCTTGTTCCTCTCCGGGGGCATGCGGCAGCGGGTGGGGCTGGCACGGGCGCTGGCTCTGGAGCCCGACGTGGTGCTCATGGACGAGCCGTTCAGCAAGCTGGACGAGATCACAGCCCGGGCGCTCCGGCAAGAGCTGCTGGTCCTGCAGGGGCGGCTGGCGCAGCCCATCCTCTTCGTGACGCACAATCCTCTAGAGGCAGCTGTGTTGGGGGATCGCATCTACGTGCTGTCGCGCCGGCCTGCCCGCGTGGTGGCGGAGTTGGCCAACCCGGTGGCGAAGCCCAGGGAGCCCGAGAGCCCGGAGGTGGCAGCCCTGGCCCGCGCCATCGTCCAGGCGCTGAAGGGAGGAGACGGGGCGCGGCGCGGGGCAGAAGGGGAGCTGGCGGCTCCCACGACGCGAGGCGAGTGAAGGGGGTAGACAAGATGAATGTGCGGACGTGGACGGCTCGAGGCGTGGTCCTGGTGCTGGCCCTAGCCTGGGCCGGGGGAGGGCCCTGGGGCAGACCGCCGGACGCGTGGGCGCAGGCGCGGGTGGACGTCAGCGTGGCCGCGGTGGGCGCCACTGGGCTGTTGGTCCGACTGGTGAAAGACCTGGGTCTGGACCGAAAGAACGGGGTGGAGCTCGGGATCGTCCCCCTCAGCGTGGCGGACGCGGAGCGGGCAGTTATTCAGGGAAGAGTCCCTGTGGGGATTTTCAACCCCATCTCCGCAGCCCGGGCCGCCGCGGAAGGCTACCCGCTGAAGCTGTTCGCGCCCATGCTCCTCAACCACAACTACGTGGTGGTGCGGGTGGAGGCTCCCTACCGGCGGCTCGAAGACCTTCGGGGGAGACCGGTGGGGTCGTTGTCGAAGATTAGTGGGACGTACAACACGCTGGCGGCGATCCTTCTCGTCAAGGGCCTGGGGGACCCCGAACGGTACTTCCAGATGCGCTTTGGGGAAGCGGTGCCACTCATCGCCCTCCTGGAACGGGGAGACGTGGACGCCATTGCCGTGTTCGAGGCCCACGTGAGTCGCCTCTTGGCGAGCGGCCGCTACCGAGCCGTGATGGACTTCAACGAGGAGTTTCGGCGCCTGACCGCGGCGGACAACCTGTTCATCGCCCTCGCTGCCAAGGCGGAGTGGATTGCCGCCAACGCGGACGTGGCGCGGCGCATTCGGCTGGCCTTGGCCGAGGCGGTGGCGGCCTTCCGCGCGAATCCCGTCGGCTACCTGGAACGTTACGGACGGGAGGTCTTCGGACTGGACAGCCCGGCGGAGGTCCAGCTGGCTGCCCGGCGGCTTGCGCCGTTGTACACGAGCCGGTGGGACGCGGCGTTCCTGGACCGTCAGGTCCGCCAGATCCGCCTCGTGGCCGGCAAGGGGGACTTCCTGCCCGCCCACGTCCGGCCGGAGGAGTTGTTCTGGAGGTAGACCGTGGACGTTCAGGCTGCGGTGGCCACGGGACCCCTGCGCACCGAGCTGCGCACCTTCCCCCTCCCGGAGGTCGGCCCGGAGGACGGGCTCCTGCGGGTGGAGGCGTGCGGCCTGTGCGGCACCGACTGGGAGTACTACACCCGCCAGCGGGGCGCCCACCTGGGGCCCATGATCCTGGGCCACGAGATCGTGGGAACCGTGTTGGCCGTGGGGGAGGAGGCAGCCCGGCGCTGGAAGGTCCGGCCGGGGGACCGGGTGGCCGTGGAGGAGTTCCTGCCGTGCGGGGCGTGTCGCTTCTGCACCACGGGCCGGCCGGCCCTGTGTGACGCCACCGACTCCCGCTCCCGGGGGCCCTTCCTGCGGTACGGCGCGACCCCGGTGGACGTGCCGCCGGCCCTGTGGGGCGGGTTCAGCGAGGTGCTGTACCTGCACCCGCGGGCCCTCGTCCACCGCGTGCCCCCAGGCGTATCCGCGGACCTCGCGACTCTGTTCGTGCCGGTTTCCAACGGCATCCGCTGGGTGCGCCGCGACGGCCAGCTGGAGCCGGGGGGCACCGTGGTGGTGATCGGGCCCGGAGCCCACGGACTCGGCTGCGTGGCCGCGGCTGTGGAGGCTGGCGCGTCTCAGGTGTTCGCCGTGGCCCGGTCGGAGAGCCCCAGGCTGGAGGCTGCGAGGGCCCTGGGAGCGGTTCCCCTGGCGGCGGACCGCGAGGACGTGGTGGAGGCGGTCCGCACGGCCACCGAAGGACGCATGGCGGACCTGGTGATCGACCTGGCGCCCGGTGGCGCCGACGGCGTGCAGACGGCCCTTGCTCTGGCCGGCAAAGGAGGGGTGGTGCTGTTCGCGGCCACTAAACACGGCCAGGTTCCGGTGGAAGCGGTGGCGGAGCCCATCGTGCGCAAGGGCCTGCTGGTGAAGGGGGTGCGGGGGAGGGACTTCGAAGCCGTCGAGGAGGCGCTTCGCGTGCTTGCTTCCGGACGCCTCCCCCTGCACCGGTTGCGGACCCACCGGTTCGGGTTGGACCAGGTGGACTACGCCCTGCGGGTGCAGGGAGAGAAACTCGATCCCTCTGCCATTCACGTGGCCGTAGCACCTTGAAGCCCACGGCATCCCGCGGGGACGCGAGGCGGGTTCTGCTCTGGCTGTACTTGCCCACCCTGGTCCTCAGCGTGGCCCAAGGGATGATCTTCCCCACCATCCCCGAGCTGGCGAAAGTCTTCCGGGTTTCCGCGGGCACCGCGGGGCAGGTGGTCACCGCCTTCGGGGCCGGCCGCATGGTCATCCTCCTCCCCGCAGGGGTACTCGTGGACACCCTGGGGTCGCGGGCGGTGCTCCTCCTGGGCTCTACCCTCGCGGTGGCGGGTGCGGTGGCGGTGGCCACGAGCCCGGCGTTCTGGGGCGTCCTGTTGGGCCAGGTGATGTCCGGAGCCGGCGCCAGCCTTTGGACCCTGGGCAGGGAGGCGGCAGGCCTGGAGTTCGTGCCGGCCGAGCGCAGGGGTCGTTTGCTGAGCGCCTTCTTCGGGTTGCAGATGGCGGGCAACGCCCTGGGGCCCGTGGCCGCGGGATTGCTGGTGGACCGCGCGGGGCTCCGGCCTACCCTTTGGGTGGCCGCGGCCCTCACAGCCGGTGTGTGGATGGTCAGCGCCGCGACTCGGGAAGAGCTGCCCGCAGCCGTGCGCAGACCGGACCCGGGAAATCTGCGGGAGGCCCTGCGCGCCCTTCCGGTGGCGCACCGAGCCCCGTTCGTCATCGTCACCTTCGCCACCTCTGTGCTGACCCTGTACCGGGCCAGCCTGAACACCCTGCTCCCCTTGTACGTGGGGACGCAGCTGGGCTATCCGGGTGCGGCGGTGGGAAGCCTGTTCGGCGTCACCAGCGCGTTCATCCTCGCCTTCATCGTCCCCGCGGGCATCCTGCTGGACCGGTTCGGCCGGAAGTGGGGAGCAGTACCCGCGTGCCTGGTGCCCGCCCTGGGCTACGCCCTGATGCCCCTGGCTCGGACCCTGCCCTCCCTTGTGGTCTTGACCGGGTTGTTCGGGGTGGCGGGAGGGCTTTCCTTGGGTTCCATGTCCGCGCTGAGCTACGACGTGATCCCCGCGCACGCCCGGGGCCGGCTTCAAGCCCTGCGACGACTGGTGGGCGAGGTGGGCGGGCTCGTGGGACCTCTGGTGGCGGGGCTGGCCAGCGACCTGGCCAGCCCCGCCGTGGGCTTTCTGGTCCTGAGCCCTCTTCTGTGGGCCGCGGGCGTCCTTCTAGCCTTTGGGGTCCCCGAGACCTTGCCCGGGCGGAAGGCCCTGCCTCTAACCCGCCCGCACCGCGGCCTGTAGAGCGGTGTACTCCGGGGCGTCCTCCAGGTACACCACGGAGTCGTAGCCCAGCAGCTTGAACAGCCGGTTCTGGGCGGACAGGAACACCAGGGGCCGGTCCGGGTCCGCGTTGAAGTGCTGGTGGACGGTGTTCTGCGGGATGTACAAGAGGTCTCCCTCCTGGAAGTCCCACCGCGTGGGCTCCTTCGCCACCCGCGCGTAGTAGCGGTCCTGGATCTCCGCTTCCACGTCCCAGTGCAGGCTGTACCCACGGCCGGACATCACGTAGATGGCCTCGTCCGCCATGTGCCAGTGCTTGGCGGAGCGGCTGCCCGGCGGGATCTCCTGCTGGTGTACGTCCACGCTGAAGACCCGCACGTCGGTGCGCTGCGGGGAGGTGAGCACCCGCACCTTGCCCTCCCGGGTGACCTCCCACCGGGTGTCGGAGGGCTTCACCACCTTCTTGCGTTCCGTCACCCCGGGCGTCCACAGCCGCGACCAGTCCTCCCGGGGTCCGTAGGCCTCGTCGTCGGGAGCCTTCCCGATCTTGCCCTGCTGGATGAGGCCCAGGAACATCCACGTGGCCTTGGCCTTGATCACCAGGGCCAGGGCCCGCTGGTGGGGGTCGGCGTTGAAGTGGCGGTGGACGGAGTCGTTGTGCACCACCACCAGGTCGTCCTTCTCCCAGTCGTACCGCACCCCGTCGTGGATCTCGTACCCGCGGCCCTCCAGGATGTAGAAGGTGGCCTCGTTCTGGTGACCGTGACCGCGGTTGGAACCGCCGGGGAACAGCTCCACGAAGTGCATCTGGATGGTCTGCGTCAGGAACGGGTCGTCCCCGGGACCCAGGATCCACCAGGTGCGGGACTGCTCGGAGTCTCCCGAGTGTCCCACCCGGGCGTCGTCCACCACGGTCCCCGCGGGGCGGACCCGGGGCGCGGAACGCTGCCGCCGCCGGAACTCCTCCAGGCTGTACTGTTCCGAGCTGATCCCCCGCAGGAACACCCGTCCCTCTTCCCGGCTCATGCGTGCCACCTCCTCGTCCGAACGCTAGCTTCAGGGTAGGGGAGCCACCCACCGGCCACAAGGGCTGGGTTCGCCATAGCGGAACCGCGGGGCTTTGCCTACGCCGCCACCGCGACCAGCAGCCCCACCACCGCCGCGCCCAGCACGAGCCACAGGGGCTCCGTGTCCCTGGGACCCGCGAGGTACGTGGCCACTGCCACGCCCGCCAGCTCCAGCCATCCCGGATGGAGGGAGTCGGCGAGGTCCCAGGCGGCTGCGACGACCAGGCCCGCCACCACGAACGCCGCGGGCAGGCTCAGAGACCGGATGGCAGGCTCCACCCGACTGAGCCCGCGGTGGACCAACGCGGAGGTCACGCACGCGGGCAGCGTCACCCCCACCAAAGCGGCGGCCGCGCCGGGCAGGCCGCGGAGGAGGTAGCCGACGCCTGCCACGAAGCCCGCCCTCGGCCCCGGGAACAAGTAGCTGGTGGCGAACACCCACGCGAAGGCCTGGGGGTCCAAGGTCCCCGGTGCGGACCCACTGGTGCTGGATCACCGCCACCAGCCCGTTGGCCCCGCCGAAGGCCGCCAGACCTCCCAACGCCACCACCACCGCGATCTCCACCACGCTGGCCGTCACGCCTGCCGACCCCCTCCCAGCAGCCACCAGCCCACGAGGAGCCCGCCCACGGCCGCCACCGCGAGGGGCACGCCCTGGTGCACGGACACCGCCACCACTGTGCTCAACAGGACGCCCGCTGCTCGCCGCCGGCCCGTGGTGGACTGTTCTGCGGCGTGCCTCCACGCGTTGCCCAACAGCACGCCCACCACGGCCACGGAGACCCACCGCTGGACGGTTTCCAGGGCCGCGGGCAGCGTGCGGTGGCTGGCGGCCATCACCACCGCCAGCACCATGAGCGAGGAGGGGAGCAGGAGGGACAGAACCGCCACCACACTGCCCCACCAGCCCCGCAGCTGGAATCCCACGAGGCCCGCCAGTCCGATGAAGCGGGGAGAAGGCATGAGGGTGGACAGCACCAACCGCAGCCGCAGCTCCTCCACGGACAGCCACCGGCGGCGGTGGACGAGTTCCCGCTCGAGCTCCCGGACCCCGCCCCACATCCCTCCGTACACCGTGGTCCCGATGCGGAGGAAGCCGCTGACCAGCTCCGTCCACGTGACCTCCGACCGGGCTCTAACGACCGGGCTGGCTGTCCGCGGGGACTCCATGGGCGGGACCGGGCG
Organism: uncultured bacterium; assembly: GCA_964437095.1. Taxonomy (GTDB): domain Bacteria; phylum Sysuimicrobiota; class Sysuimicrobiia; order Sysuimicrobiales; family Sysuimicrobiaceae; genus Tepidifontimicrobium. The sequence continues at coordinate 197,285 of CAYTFH010000003.1, forward strand.
TAGGCGGGTGTAGGTCGGGTACGAAGCGCAGCAGGAGGTTTCCCACCAGGACGGAGGCAGCGATGCCGTAGAACACCACGGGCAGACCGAACCGGTCCGCTACCGCTCCCCCCACCACGGGGGTGAGGGAGGAGAACAGCGACTGCACCGTGAACAGCAACCCCACCGTAGTCCCCTCATGCTCCCGGGAGACGACCCCGATGGCCCAGCGGAACAGGGCAGGCCGCATGGAGTAAAGGAAGAACCCGAGCACAGCCAGGACCAGCACGAAGAGCGGGGTGGCACCGAGGAGAACGGCGGCCACCACCGCCAGGCTGGTGGTGGTCATGCCCACCGTGGCCACCCGCTTGGGACCGATGCGGTCGGACAGGCTGCCCGCCAGGGGAGTGGCCACGAGGCCGGAAACCTGCACCAGGGTCATGTACAGGCCCAACAGGGGCGCGGGCAGACGGAGTGCGTACACGAGGTAGAGGGGCAGGAAGGTATTCAAGCCGTTCTGGGTGAGGGAACGGACTCCTGAGGCCAGGGCCAATACGCCGAGGCCGGGGTTGCGGAGCGTGGCGCCGAGCCCTCGGAGGGAACCCCGGGCGCGGCTGTGGGACACCGGCTGAGCGTCTGCGGCCGCGGGCGAGGGCGAGCGGAAGGCCAGCAAGGTGACCCCGGCCAGGGCGGCGCTGGCGGCCACGTGCACTCCCAGGACCCCGGTCCACGAGAGCACGCCAAGTAGGATGCCCGCGGCCAGGGGCGCCAGGGTGTCGCCCACGTTCGCCCCCAGCTCGTGGAGCGCTAAGCCGTACCCGCGGCGGTCGGGGTAGCGGGCGGACAGGCTCGTGATGGCCGCGGGGTGCCACAGGAACATCCCCACCCCCACCAGGGCCTGGCAGGCCAGCAGAGCATAGAAGTTCGGGTACACGATTACCACGCTGTACGGGAGGATGGAGACCGCCAGGGAGGCGGTCATCAGACGCTCCCGGTGGCCCACGGCGTCCACCAGGACCCCCGCGGGTAGGTTCACCAACATGCTCATCAACTGACGCACGCTCACCAGCAGCCCCACCTGGGCGAAGCTCAGGCCCAGGTCCTTTGCCAGGAAGGGCAGCAAGAGGGTGAACGCTGCGGAGATCCCGTGGTTGAGGGCGTGCCCGGTGGCGATGGCCCACAGCCCGGCGTTGGACACGTCGGGGCGGGGCCACCGCCAGCGCGGCGTGCTCCTCCACGAAGTTTCCATGCGTGCGGGTCCCACCTCCCGGGTGGCGTACCGCCCTAGACCCCTCCGCGCGTGGCTGGCGCGGGGTTCGGCCCGGCCGGCCTCCGCGTCTGGGGTCGCTCCGTCCCCATGCGCCTACCGGAACACCAAGCTCTTCACCACCACGGGCACCACGCCTTGAGGCTGGATGGGGCGGCCCACGTCCACGTAGTCGAACTCCCGGAGGGCGATCTGGTCCACGCACAGGACCGGTCCAGGGACGCGGAACTCGGTGCGCAGGAGCTCTCCCACGATCCCCGCCACGTCCGCGTCCACCACCACCAGCAGGGGCTGGCCGGACTGGACCGTGCGCGGAAGGGCGTGCACGATCCCCGCGCACAGCTCCCGCAGCGAGGCGTAATCCGCGCCGTGGTGCCAGTGGACGGCCAGGGCGAACGCTCCATCCCCGTCCGCGAGGTCCAGCCGCTCCAGGGCCCTGCGGACCGCCGCGGCCACACCCCCGGCGTGGGGAGGGCTCGGGATCCCCCGGACCGCGGCCGCGGGCACGTTGCGCACGGGCAAAAGGTCTGGGTCGGACAGGTAGATGGTGTCGCCGCTGAGCTGCACTGTGTACTGGGACGCGCCGATGCAGGTGGCCCGGATGGCCTCCTTCGGCTCCAGGAGGTGCACGCCCAGCCGGGCGGCTCCGGTCCGCAGGGCCTCCGCCAGCTCCGGGCCTAGGTCTCCGAACCGGCGGTGCTCCCGGCCGTACACGTACTCCGCCACGCCTCCGGAGAACACCACGGAACGGAACGGGCCCCGGCTATAGAGCGGCGGGGTGATCCACGGGAGCTCCGCGCCCGGATCTCCGGTCACCACCTGCAGGACGAGGCGCGCCATGGACTCCGCCAACCCCCGCATGGCCGCGGGATCGACCGTTGACCCCACGTCCACCGCTCCCCGCAGCCCCGCCCGGGCCGCCAGGTGCCGGCCCGCTTCCTCCACCCGCACCAGCCGGCCGAAGTCGTCCCACGCCACCAGCCGCGCGCCCACGTGGATGGCTGCGGTTTCCTCCACCCGTCCCCTCCGGCACACCGCGAACTTGGTGGTCCCACCGCCCACGTCCACGTTGAGGACAGGTTCCGCGCTGTCCCGGGACAGCTCCGCCGCGCCGGAGCCGTGGGCCGCCAGCAGGCTCTCCAGGTTCGGGCCGGCGGTGGCGCACACGAACTTGCCCGCCTCCTGGGAGAACAGCTCCAGGACGGACCGGGCGTTGTCCCGCCGGGCGGCCTCGCCCGTGGTGATCACGGCCCCGGTGTGCACGTCCTCTGGGCGGACGCCCGCGTCGCGGTAGGAGGCTTCCACGAACTGGCGCAGGCGCTCTGCATGGATGGTGCGGCCGGCCGCGTACGGGGTGAGGACCACGGGCGACCGGTACAGGACCTCCCGCTCCGTGACCGCGTACCGGCTGCTCAAGCGCCGGCCCTGGCGCTCCAGAAGCAAGCGCGAGAACAGCAGGTGGGAGGTGGACGACCCCACGTCCACCCCTACCGTGAGCAGCTCCACCCGCTCGCCCACGTAGACGGGCACTTCGTCGTCGCCCAGGTGGATGTGGTCCTCGTCCTCTTCGTGCATGCTCCACCCCGTGGTCCGGAGGTCGCCCGGGCGCCGTGTCGGCCTAGGTGCGGACCAGGAAGGCGTCCATGCGGACCTCCACCCCGTTGGCGCGGCAGCGCTCCACGAACATGCGGTGGACGCGGGGGTCTTGGTCCGCGTACTCGATCTGGTTCCCACCCGCCTTGGCGTCCTTGTCCACGCCCTGGTAGTCCAGGTAGCGGGTGAGCTTCCACTTGGTGCTGCCCCAGCGGATGGCCAGGTACCGGGCGGGCGTGGGGCCGGTGTTGAAGTGCTGGTGCCACCACATGCCCGGGGGCACGAACAGGGTTCCCGGCTTCCAGGGGACCTCCTCGAAGTCCTGGTGCTGGTCCGTCCACATGAGGCTGTAGCCCTGGCCGTGGAGGATCACCACGTGGGCTCCGGGGCCGTGGCGGTGGGCCTTCTTGTAGGTCCCCACGGGGAACTCCGACACGTGGGCGATGAGGGTGTTGTTGGCCAGCTCGAACTTCATGTGCTTGCCCCCCGCGCCCCGCTCCACCCACTCGTACAGGTGCAGGTTGTACACGTCGGACACGAAGTTGGTCTCCCAGATCTTCTGGGTGGTGTCGGGGCGACGGTACACCGTGCCTTCGCTGGTGAAGTAATCCGCCTCCCCTGCAAAGCGGTCCGTGAAATCAAAGGGGCAGCCGAACACGAACTCCAGGTTGCGCAGGAGGTTGATCATCAGCGGAGCCGTGCTGACGCCGAGCAACCGGGCCCGTTGCTGGCCGGAACCGTTGTGCAGGCGGTGGAAGGTGTTGAGGGGGATGGCGAACACGCTGCCCCGTTGCCACTCGAAGCTGGCGCGTCCCCCCGCCTGGTTCCACACCTCGCACGTGCCGCGTCCTTCCAGGACGAAGAACACCTCCTCGAACAGGTGCCGGTCCACCGCCGTGGCCTTGGCGGGCGGTAGGTCGAGGACGTAGGCGATGTTGGTGTCCTCCGCACCCAGGAGTTGTACGTAAGCTCCCCGGGCGTCCAGCCGGGGCCACGGGGCGGTTTCCACCTCGTGCAGGTCGGGGACCGCGAGCCCCGTGACCACGGGTAGGCTCTCCTGCTGCAGGAACTGGCTGAAGGCCGTCCGGCCCCACTCCTTGGGTAGCGGCGCTGGCTCCTTCTGCACGGCACACCCCTCCGTTGAGATGAGCAACACCTTCATCAGTCTACGGGGCGGGGAGGAGCCGGAAAAGCCTGGTGTTCGGGTATGCGGAACCCAGCCCTTGTAGCCGCCGAACGGAAGGGGCCACCATACTAGTGGCCTTGCGGCGCGGTACCGCGTCGACTCCGGTGGCGGAGGGGGAGGGATCCGCATGCGCAGGATGTTGGTGGCAGGGGCGCTCGCCTTAGCCGTTTTGGCCGCGTTGCCCGCCGGTGCGCAGGCCCCGTTCGCGGGCAAGACCGTGACCGTGTTGGTGGGCTACACGCCCGGGGGAGGGTACGACCGGGTGGCGCGGATCGTGGCCCGTCACTTGGGCCGGTACCTCCCTGGCAACCCTACGGTGGTGGTGCAGAACATGCCCGGGGCCAACAGCATCGTGGCGGCCAACCACCTGTACAACGTGGCTCGCACCGACGGGTTCATCGTCGGGTTGTTCAACCGCAACCTCGTCCTGGGCCAGCTGGTGGGGGTGGAGGGGATGCGGCTGGACATGCGCCGCTTCCAGTGGATCGGCTCCCCCGCGGAGGAGACGGACGTGTTCGCCATCCGCGCGGACCTACCCTACCGGCACGTCCTGGACCTGCGGCGGGCGGACCCGCCCTTGGCCATTGGGGCCACGGGGCCGGGGGCCAACACCTACGACTTCCCTCTGGTCCTGAAGGCCTTCCTGAAACTCAACCTGCGCATCATCAGCGGGTACCCGGGCAGCGCGGACATCATGCTGGCCATCGAGCGCAAGGAGGTGGACGGCCGGGCGGGTTCGTGGTCGTCCCTGAAGCCCTTCGTGCAGCGAGGTCTCATCAAGCCCATGGTGCGGACCCCTTCTACCAAGCCCGAGCTGCGCGGCATCCCCGTGGACCAGGATCTGGTCACGGAGGCGGTGCCGAAGGCGGTGTTGAAGCTGCGGGCCATCCCCAACAAGCTGGGGCGCCCCTTCGTGGCTGCTCCAGGTGCACCAGCGGAGCTCGTCCGCCTGTACCGGGAGGCCTTCCGACGCCTCACTCAGGACCGGGACTTCGTGGCGGAGGCGGAACGGACGGGGGTGGAGGTGAGCTTCACCTCCGCGGAGGAGATCCAAAGGATGTTCGACGAGGTGTTCGCCACACCGCCGGGGGTGGTGCGGGTCTTCAAGGAGTTCTTCCGCTTCGAGTAGAAGTCCAAGTCGGCTCACGAGGAGGGGGAGGCGATGAGGCGCACGGTGGCGGTGTGGGTAGCTGTGGCCTGTGGGCTGGCCCTGGTGACCGGACCAGGCCTAGCGCAGACCCCCTTCGCGGGCAAGACGGTCACCATCCTGGTGGGGAACCCTCCGGGTGGAGGCTATGACCGCTTGGCCAGGGTGGTAGGCCGGCACCTGGGCCGGTACCTTCCGGGCAACCCTACGGTGGTGGTGCAGAACATGCCGGGCGCGGCGGGGGTGGTGGCCGCCAACCACCTGTACAACGTGGCCCGGCCCGACGGCCTGACCTTGGGGCTGTTCAACCAGAACATGGTGTTCGGCCAGCTCCTCCAGGTGGAGGGGCTGCGGGTGGACATGCGGCGGTGGCAGTGGGTGGGCAGCGTCACCCGGGAGACGGACGTGTTCACCATCCGCGCAGACCTGCCCTATCGCCACATCCTCGATCTGCGGAAGGCAGACCCTCCTCTGGCCGTCGGGGCCACGGCTCCCGGGTCGGGTTCGTATGACTTCCCGTTGGTGCTTAAGGCGTTCCTCAAGCTGAACATCCGCATCGTCAGCGGGTACGCGGGCCGCTCCGACATCATCCTGGCCATCGAGCGCAAGGAGGTGGACGGGGTCGCGGGCTCGTGGTCCTCCATGGTGTCGTACGTGCGCCGGGGCCTCGTGCGGGTGCTGACCAAGACCCCCTCGGAGAGTCCCGAGCTGCGGGACGTGCCCGCGGACGTGGACCTCGTGACCGAGCCCACCGCGAAGGCCGTCCTGCAGCTGCACGCGGTGCCCAACCGCATCGGCCGGCCCTTCGTGCTGCCGCCAGGGGTTCCCGCGGACCTGGTGCGGGCGTACCGGGAGGCCTTCCGCCGCTTGGTGGAAGACTCGGCGTTCCGTGCGGAGGCCGAGCGGTTGGGCTTCGAGGTGGTGTACACACCGGGGGAGGCGGTCCTCCGGGTGATCCAGGAGGTCCTGGACAGCCCGCCGGGGGTCGTGCGAGTGTTCAAGTCCTTCTTCCGGTTCGGGGAGTGAGTGATCTCGGGAAGGGGTGACGGCGCCGGATGGTGGAAGCCCTGCTGGAAGGCTTAGTTCGGATCCTCCAGCCCCACACCCTGGTGTACATGCTGTTCGGCGTGTTCATCGGGTTCTGGGTGGGGATCCTGCCCGGGCTGGGCGGTACGGTGACCCTGGCCCTGATGCTGCCCTTCGTGTACGGCATGGATCCCGTGCAGGCGTTCGCCTTCCTGCTGGGCATGCACTCCGTGGTGGCCACCACCGGTGACCTCACCAGCATCCTGTTCGGGATCCCCGGGGAGGGAGTGAGCGCGGCTTTGGTGCTGGACGGGTACGCCATGACGAAAAGGGGCGAAGCTGGACGAGCCCTCGGCGCCAACCTCATGAGCTCCCTGGTGGGAGCCCTGGTGGGAGCCGCGGCGTTGGCTGTGGCCATCCCGGTGGTGAGGCCTCTGGTGCTCAGCTTCGGTTCCCCGGAGCTGTTCATGCTCGCGGTTATGGGGATCGCCTTCATCGCGTCCCTCAGTGGTCGCGGCCTGCGGGGTCTGGCCCGGGGCGTGGCCGCGGGCGCGTTGGGGCTGCTCTTGAGCTCCGTGGGCCAGGACCCCCAGGCGGGCATCCTCCGCTACACCTTCGGCCAGCTGTACCTGTGGGGAGGCATCGACCTGGTGCCCGCGGTGGTGGGCCTGTTCGCCATACCGGAGATCCTCGACCTGATGGTCCGACGGTCCGCCATCGCCGCCGCGCCCCCTGCGGGCCAGCTGGTGGGAGTCTGGGAGGGGGTCAAGGACTGCTTCCGGCACATGGGGCTGACCCTGCGCTGCAGCCTCATCGGTGCCTTCATCGGCATCATGCCGGGCCTGGGCGGCGGGGTAGCGCAGTGGGTGAGCTACGGTCACGCGGTCCAGAGCGCCCGCACCGCGGAGGAACGCGCGCGGTTCGGCAAGGGGGACGTGCGGGGAGTCCTGGGACCGGGGGCGGCCAACAACTCCAAGGAAGGGGGAGCTCTCATCCCCACCGTGGCCTTCGGGGTGCCTGGGAGCTCCGCCATGGCGGTGCTGCTGGGTGGCTTCTTCCTCACGGGCTTGGTGCCGGGTCCGGACATGCTCACCCGCTACCTACCGGTGACGTACTCCATGGTCTGCACCTTGGCCCTGGCCAACGTGGTCACGGTGGCGGTGTGCTTCCCCTTGCTGCCGTACCTGGCCCGCCTCACCAACGTCCGCGCCACGCGGCTGGTGCCCTTCCTCCTCCTGCTGGTGTTCGTGGGGGCGTACACCGCCAACAACAGCTGGGGCGACATCTTGGTGGCGGTGGCGTTCGGGGTGTTGGGCTATGCCATGGTGCGGTTCGGCTGGCCCCGGGCTCCCCTAGTCCTCGGCTTGGTCCTGGGAGACCTGGCGGAGCGGTACCTGTGGATCTCCGTGGCCCGGTACGGGTGGGACTGGCTCGGCAGGCCCGGGGTGGTGATCCTGGGCGTGCTCACGGTGGCGGTGCTGGTGTACCCGTTCCTGCAGGAGTGGCGGGAGCGCCGGGGTGCTGCGTTCGTGCAGCAGGAGGCGGTCCATGCGGACTGAACCGAGGCTCGGGGAGCTCCTCTTCAGCGCCATCCTGGGAGTCCTGGGACTGTTCGCCTTCGCCCAGACCGGGGCTTGGCCGGTGAAGGCGGCCCTGTACCCTCGCGTGATGGCCAGCGCCCTGGTGGCAGCTTCTGCGGCCTGCTGCGTGTTCGCCGCGCTGGGCAAGGAAAACAAGGGCGGCGGGCCGGTGGAGTTGGCCTTCGAGTCGGAGCTCCCTCCGCATCTCGTGCGTCGCAGGACCCTGGAAGGGGTCGGGTGGATCGGGGGTTTCCTGGCCCTGGGCTGGCTGGTGGGGCTCATCCCCGCCATGGTGTTGCTGGTCCTCGGCTACCTGTGGTGGGTCGGCCGCGAGCGATGGTGGTTCGTGGGCGCGGTCACCCTCGGGACCTGGCTCGCCTTGGAGGGCTTCCTGGTGCGCCTGCTGCACGTGCCCATCCCCACGGGCGTGGTGTCGTCTCTCCTGGTGCGATGAGCGCGGGCGAGCCGCTGAAGGCTGCTTGGCGGGAGCCACCCGGTGAACAGCGGGCGGGCTACGGCCGCTGGAAGCGGCCGCCCTCGGTGTACGACCGCTTCATGGAGTCGGAGGGGGTGCCCGTCTACCGGGGGATCGGGGTGCGCCGGGTGCAGGACCTGGAGCTGGGACCCTGGCGGCGCCTGGGAGGTAGGGGTGCGTACATCCAGCTGTACGGGACCGAGGCGATCTGGGGGATGTACGTGGTGGAGATCCCGCCCTCCGGGGCCCTGGAGGTGGAGCGGCACTTATACGAGGAAGTGGTGTACGTGGTGGAGGGGAGGGGCGCTACGGAGGTGTGGGCCCGGGAGGGGGGCCGGCGGGAGGTGTTCGAGTGGCAGCCCGGCTCCCTGTTCACCGTTCCCCTCAACGCGTACCACCGCCTCTTGAACGGCCTATCGAGCGGGCCCGCGCTGCTCCTGGTGGGGACCACCGCGCCCGCGGTGATGAACCTGTTCAACAGCGTGGAGTTCGTGTTCCAGTGCCCGTACGTGTTCCGGGACCGGTACGACGAGGAGTCCGAGGACTACTTCCGGCCCCGACTGGACGAGCTGGAGCCGGACCCGTACCGCGGGCTGGCCATGGTCCGCACCAACTTCGTCCCCGACGTGCGGACCCTGGAGCTGCCCCTGGACAACCGCCGCTCGCCGGGCTCCAGGCGCCTGGAGCCGCACCTGGACCGCAACGTGTTCTACCTGTGGGCGGGCCAACACGAGAGCGGCCGGTACTCCAAGGCGCACGCCCACGAGTCCGCGGCCGTGCTCATCTGCGTCCAGGGAAAGGGGTACACCTACGCGTGGCCCAGGTCGGTGGGCACGCGGCCGTGGCAGACGGGGCAGGCCCACCGGGTGGTTCGGCAGGACTACGAGCCCGTGGGCTTGGTGAGCGCCGCACCCATGGGCGGGGAGTGGTTCCACCAGCACTTCTCCGTGGGCAGGGAACCCCTGCGGCTCATGGCGTGGTTCGGGCCCTTCGGGCGGGGGACCGGGCGGGAGCCCGGCCGGCCGGGGGAGGAGGTCCTGGACAAGAACGCCATGGACCTCCAAGAAGGGGGTTCGGCCATCCCGTACTGGGACGAGGATCCCCACGTGCGCAGGGAGTACGAGGAGCGCCTGCGGGCGGAGGGGGTGCCCTTCCGTATGGAGGAGCGCTTTTACCGGCCCCCGAAGGAGCGCAGGGAAGCCTAGGGGGGCTGAGGTTGAGCCTGAGGATCGAGGGGCTGTGCTTGCGGTACGCCACCGGGGTGGAGGTGCTGCACGACGTCACCCTGGAGGTGGCCGCCGGGGAGTTCGTGTCCGTGGTGGGGCCGAGCGGGTGCGGCAAGTCCACGCTGCTCAATGTGGTGGCGGGGCTGGTGGACCGGCGTGCGGACGTGGAGCGGTCCGGGCAGGTCGTGTGGAAGGGCCGGGAGATCCGGACCGCCTTCGACTGGGCGGGCGAGCTGGGCTACGTGTTCCAGCGGGACACCCTGCTCCCGTGGTTCACCCTGCACCAGAACGTGGAGCTGGGCCTGCGCATCCGGGGCGTGCTCCGGGAGCAGCGGGAGCGCCGGGTGCGGGAGCTGGTTCGGATGGTGGGGCTTGGGGGGTTCGAGCACGTCTTCCCCCACCAGCTGTCCGGTGGGATGCGCCAGCGGGCGCAGCTGTTGCGGACCCTGGCCTACGAGCCCCAGGTGATCCTCATGGACGAGCCCTTCGGGGCCCTGGACGCCCACACGCGGCTGGGCCTGCAGCGGGAAGTGACGGAGATGTGGGCGCAACTGCGCAACACCGTGCTGTTCGTGACCCACGACCTCACGGAAGCCATCGTGATGGCCCAGCGGGTGGTGCTCATGTCCCACCGGCCCGGGCGGGTGGTGCAGGTGTTCGAGGTGCCCTTCGAATACCCTCGGGACCCCATCGAGCTGCAGGGCCGGCGGGAGTTCGCCCTGCTGCACGCGGAGATCTGGCAGGGCCTGGCGCGGGAGTTCCGGGCGCAGGACTTGGAGCGGGAAGAGGAAGGGGCGGGGGTCTAGTGTCCGCGGTCCAACCCAAGGGCTGGGTGCTGGGCCGGGCGAGGCCAGCCCGGGGTGCGCGGGCCGGGGGGAGTGCGGGCTTGCGGGCGCTGGCGGTGGTGCTGGCGGTGGCGGTGTGGGAGGCGGGCACCGGAGGGCTCGGGTGGCGGCCGCTTCCGCCGGCGCTGCTGCCCAGCCCCGGGGAGACCTGGCAAAGCCTGGTGCAGTACGCCCGCTCGGGCCTCCTGAGCTTGGACGTGACCCGCACCCTCACCCAGGCGTTCTTGGGCCTGGGGCTGGGTATGGTGGTGGGCACGGTGCTCGGGGTGGCCTTTGCCTACGCGCGCAGGCTGGGAGATGCCTTAGAGCCCCTGCTGGCGGCGCTGAACTCCCTGCCCCGGGTGGCGGTGGCACCCCTGCTCATCATCTGGTTCGGGCTGGGGATCACGTCCAAGGTGCTGCTGGCGTTCTTCACCGTGGTGTTCGTCATCTTCATGAACACGTACGCGGGGGTGCGCAGCGTGGACCCGGACCTGGTGCGGGCGGTGCAGGTCCTGGGCGGGGACGGGCGGCACGTGGCGCGCTGGGTAGTGCTGCCGTGGGTGGCCAGCTGGGTGTTCGCGGCGTTGCGGACCAGCATCAGCCTGGCCCTGGCGGCCACCGTGACGGGGGAGTTCGTGGGTTCCACCCACGGGCTGGGGTACCGCATGGTGTTGGCCACGGGGGTACTGGACACGCCCCGGGTGTTCGCCATCCTGCTGGTGTTGATGACGGTGGGGTACGCGGTGGTGGAAGGGGCGCGGCGGGTGGAAGCCTACCTGCTGCGCTGGAGGCCGGAGCTCACGGTGTGAGAGGAGGGAACGCGGTGAAGCTGCGGACGGCGGGTGTCCTGCTGGCGGTGTTGGTGGGCGGGTGGGCCCTGAACCCCGCACCCGCGCAGGTGCGGTACCGCCTGCAGATGGCGGGAGTGCTCTCCTAC
>CAYTFH010000004.1:0-42459 GCA_964437095.1 uncultured bacterium
CCCCGCCCCACGTGTTCTTCTCCTCCCCCCGGCACGAACGCACCCGGGCGTTTCTCTCAAAGATCCTCCGCTGAGCCTCCCAGGTTTATGTGTGGACGGCCTCCGCCAGGCGGACGTCCAGCCACGCTTCTTGGCCGTCCGCGCGGACCCGGACGCCCTTCGGCCCCCGCTCCACCACCACCAGCCGCACCCCGGGGCGGACGCCCCGCGCCTCCAGCTCCCGCAGCACCCGGGGGTCCTCGTCCTCCACTTCCCGCACCTCCACCACCTCTCCGGTCTGGCGGTCCGCCAGCCGCACGGACGGTGCGGTGTCCCGGCCGCCCGGCGGGATGGGAGAGCCGTGGGGGTCCCGCTGCGGGTAGCCCAGGACTTCGTCCAGCCTGGCGGCCAGTTCCGCGGGGCTCAAGTGTTCCAGCCGCTCCGCTTCGGCGTGCACCTCCGCCCACGACACCCCTACCCGCTCCACCAGGTAGCGCTCCCACAGCCGGTGCGACCGCACCAGCTCCACCGCCCGGGCGCGGCCCGCTTCGCTGAGCGCCACACGCCCGCCTTCCCACCGCACCAACCCCTCCGCCCGCAGCCTGCGCACGGGCCTGCGCCCGCCGCAGGGCCAACCCCACGCGTTCCGCCAGCCGCTCCAGGGGCACGGGGTCCGGGCCGAGGGCCTACGCCTGCTTGAGGAAGTCCTCCACGGCCCGCTGGCGGGCCAGCCGCCTGCGGCGCGCCCACTCCCACACCTGCCCCTCCCGCGGGCTCGCCAGCACCGCCACGCCGAACAGCACGCTGGCCACCAGCACCATGGTGGCCCCCGACGCCACGTTCAGGTGGTAGGAGAGGAACAGGCCCGTCACCGCGGACATCACCCCCACGGCCACCGCCACCCCCAGCATCGGGGCCATGCGGTCCGTGAGGAGGAAGGCCACCGCGCCCGGGGTGATGAGCATGGCCACCACCAGCACGATGCCCACCGTCTGGAGCGACGCCACGATGGTGAGGGAGAGCAAGAACATCAGGGTGTAGTGCAGGGCGCCCGTGGGTACGCCCATGGCGGCGGCGCCCACGGGGTCGAAGGTCCACAACACCAGCTCCTTGTACAGCAGCCCCACCACCCCCAGGACCACTGCCCCCGTGACCGCGGTGAGGACCAAGTCCGCGTCCGACACTCCCAGCACGTTCCCGAAGAGGATGTGGAACAGGTCCACGGCCTTGCTGCGGATGCGGCTGATCAGGACGAACCCCAGGGCGAAGGCGCCCGTGAACACGATCCCCATGGCGGAGTCTTCCTTGATCCGCGTGTGGCGCTCCACCGCGGAGATCCCCAGGGCGGTGAGCACCCCCGTGGTCACCGCCCCCACGAAGAAGGGCAGGCCCAGCAGGTATGCCAGGGCCACGCCCGGCAGCACCGCGTGGGAGATGGCGTCCCCCAGCAGGGCCCACCGCTTGACCAGCAGGAAGCAGCTCAGCACCGCGCACACGCCCCCCACCAGCACGGACGCCACCAGGGCCCGCTGCATGAAGGTGTACTGCAGGGGTGCTCCCAACAGCTCCCACACGCTCACGGCCGGATCACCATCCTGTGGTCTGCCACCTCCAGCAGCGTCAGCCGCCCGCCGTACGTGCGCTGCAGCAGGGCGGGTTGGAACACCTCCTCCGGCGGCCCGTAGGCCACCACGTGCTGGTTCAGCAGCAGCAGCCGGTCGAAGGCCGTCTGGGCGCGGCTGAGGTCGTGGGTGGCCACCACCACCGTGCGGCCTTCTTCCCGGAACCGGTCCAGCAGGGCGTAGATGGTCTCCTCCGTGGCCGCATCCACCCCCACGAAGGGCTCGTCCAGCAGGAACAGGCGGGGCTGCTGGGCCAGCGCGCGGGCCAGGAACACCCGCTGCTGCTGCCCCCCCGACAGCTGCCCGATCTGCCGACGGGCCAGCTCCTCCATGCCCACCTGCCGCAAGCACTCCCGGGCGACCCGGCGGTCCTCGGGCCCCGGGCGTCGGATCCAGCCCAGGTGCGGGAAGCGACCCATGAGGACCACCTCCTCCGCCACCACGGGGTAGTCCCAGTCCACGTCGCTGCGCTGCGGCACGTACGTCACCAGACGCCGCACCTCCGCCACCGGCCGGCCGAACAGCTCCACGGATCCGGTGTCGGGCTGCAACAGCCCCACCAGGGCCCGGAGCAGGGTGGACTTGCCCGCGCCGTTGGGGCCGATGAGCCCCACCCGCAGCCCCTGCTCCACGGTCACGGTGACGTTGCGGATGGCGGGCTTGCCCCGGTACGAGACTGTGAGGTTGTGCACCCGGATGGCGGGAACGCCGCTCACCGCAACGCCTCCACGATGGCCCGCACGTTGTGCCGCATCATCCGCACGTACGTGTCCGCGTCGCTGCCCGGCGGGCCGAGGGAGTCCCCGTACAGCTTCTGGCCCACCCGAACCCCGGCTTCCCGGGCGACCCGCTCCATGAGCTTGGGGTTGATGGTGGTCTCCACGAACACCGCGGGTACCCCTTCCGCCCGGATGCGGTCCACCAGCCGCGCGATCTCCTGGGCGGAGGGCTCGTCCTCCGTGCTGATCCCCCAGATGGTGCCCACCACCTTGAACCCGTACCGGTGGCCGAAGTACCGGTAGGCGTCGTGGGTGGTGACCAACTTCCGCCGGTGGGGCGGGATCTGGGCCACCTGCTGCTGGATCCACGCGTGCAGGGCATCCAGCTCCCGCAGGTACCGGGCCGCGTTGCGTTCGTACACCGCGCGCCCCGCGGGATCCAGCTGGGCGAGGGCGTCCCGGGCGTTCTCCACGTACGTTTTGGCGAACACCAGGTCCATCCACAGGTGCGGGTCGGGGTCGCCCCGGTACCGGCCCTCCGTCTGGATGGCCGGCCGCAGCCCGCGGGTGAGCTGTACGGACACCCGCTGCCCGCCCGCGTTCTCGATGAGCTCCTCCAGCCACTTCTCCAGGCCCAGCCCGTTGTAGAACACCACCCGGGACTCCGCCACCCGCTGCACGTCCTTCGGCACCGGCTCGTAGGTGTGGGGGTCTCCTCCCACGGGGATCAGGCTGGTGACCTCCACCCGGTCCTGCGCCACCTGCGCCACGAAGTCCGCCAGGATGTTGATGGTGGCCACCGCCCTGGGACGCTCCGGGGGTGCTCCCGGCGCCGCGGTGCAACCGGACAGCGCCAGCAGGACCACCCACCCGCACCACCGCAGTCCCCTCACTCCGCCACCTCCCGCACGAACACGCCCTCCGCGGCCCGCAGGGGTAGCCTGTGGGTGGCCTCCCCCGCCTGCACCGTGACCGCCCCCGCGGACCTGCGGACCACGCGCACCTGCGTGCCGGGCAACAGGGCCAGGGAGGCCAGGCGCCGGAGCCGGGCGGGGTCGCTGTCGCTCACCCGCTCCACCCGGAAGGTCTTCCCGGGAGCCGCCTCCGAAAGGCGCGGGTGGTGCTCCTCCTGGAGTTCCCCGGCCCGGGAGGGGATGGGGTCGCCGTGGGGGTCCGCGGTGGGGTGGCCGAGGACTTGCGCGATGCGCTCCTCCAGGCTCTCCGAAAGCGCGTGCTCCAACCGCTCCGCCTCCTCGTGGGCCTGCTCGATGGGGAGCCCGAGCTTCACCGTGAGGTACAGCTCCAGAAGGCGGTGGTGCCGGATCACCTCCAGGGCCGCCCTCTGCCCCGCGGGGGTGAGGCGGACCCCGTGGTACGGGGTGTGGGTCACCAGCCCCTGGGTGCTCATGCGTTTGAGCATCTTGGTCACGGACGCGGGGGCGACCCCCATGAGCTCCGCGATGGCGTTGGTGCCCACGGGCTGGCCCGACCGTCCGAGCTTGAAGATGGCCTTCAGGTAGTCCTCCACCGCCGCGCTGGTCACGGGGCCTCCGGTTTAGCTGGAGCTAAATTTTCCTCGGCTAAAAATACCCCCGCGCCCGCCCCACTGTCAACGGGCCGTTCCCGCCGCGCCCTCCCGGGTGGACAATACGGGTGCCAGGACTTCACCAAGGGGGTGGGCCATGGCGGACGTGGTGCGGCGGGTGGAGTACCAGTACGTGGTGGTGCCCGACCGCCCGGGAGAAGGGCTGCGGGTGCTGGACGCCCTCCGGCGGGAGGGCGTAAACCTCCTGGCGTACCTGGGCTTCCCCGTGGAGGGAGGGCGGGCCCAGCTGGACCTGGTGGCGGAGGATCCGGAAGCCCTGCGCCGGGTGGCGGCCCGCGAGGGCTGGCAGCTAAGCTCACCCAAGTGGGCGTTCCTGGTCCAGGGGGACGACCGGGTGGGGGCTGCAGCGGACCACATCCGCAGGCTCAGCGAGGCGGGGGTCAACATCACCGCCGCCGCGGCGGCCACCGCCGGGGCGGGTCGGTACGGCATGATCCTCTGGGTGAAGCCGGAGGACTACGAGCGGGCCGCCCGCCTGCTGGGCGCCTAGGGGGTGTCCGAGAAACCGGGGAGGTTAGCCGCGGGTTTCCGGGGTCAGGTAGCGGGCGAACCAGTCCGCGGCCAACTCCGCCACGCGGTCCAGGGCACCGGGCTCCTCGAACAGGTGGCCCGCCCCCGGCACCACCTCCACGCGCTTTTCGCAACGCAGCAGCTCCGCCGCCTGCACGTTGAGGTCCAGAACCGGCCTGTCTGCCCCTCCCACCACGAGGAGGGTCGGCGCCCTAACGTGGGTTAGGGCCTCGCGGGCTAGGTCCGGGCGGCCACCCCGGGACACCACCGCGGCCACGAGCTCGGGCCTGGCGGCCGCGGCCCGCAGGGCGGCTGCAGCGCCCGTGCTGGCCCCGAACAGGCCCTCGGGCAGATCTCGCAGCAGGGGGTGCCCGCCCGCCCACTCCACGACCCGCAGGAGGCGGTGGGTGAGCAGCTGGATATTAAACCGCAGCGCCCGGGTGCGCTCGTCCTCCGCCTCCTCCTCCCGGGTCAGGAGATCCGCCAGCAACGTTGCGAGCGCCGCCTGCTGCAGCCTGTGGGCTACGAACCGGTTGCGGGGGCTTGCGCGGCTGCTGCCGCTGCCGTGGGCGAAGACCACTAGGCCCCTGGCCCCCGGCGGTATCACCAGGTCGGCCTCCAGGGCTTTCCCGTCCAGCGGGATCCGCACCGCCTCCTCCAAGGCCCGACACCTCCCCTGCTATCATGGACCCGGAGGAGAACACACGCCATGCCCGTGTACGAGTACGTGTGCACCCACTGCGGGGAGCGGTTCGAGCGCTTGGTCGCCTACGCGGAGGCGGACGGCGTCCGTTGTGGGCGATGTGGCTCAGAACAGGTCCGGCGGCTGGTGTCCCTCATCGCCGCTCCGCGGCCCGCCCACACCTCCGGCGGTTGCGGCTGCGGAGGGAGCTGCAGCTGCGGGACCCGGCACTGAACGGGTTGGCCCACGTGCGGCGGACAACCCGCTAGGTGGCTTCGGGTTCCGCTGAGGCCAGCACGTGGAATCCGAGCTGCCGGGCGAGCTCCGCGGCCCGCGGGTGCGCGAAGGGGGCCACCAGGACCGGTTCGAAGGGCTCTGCGAGGGTTTTGCGGGCGAACTCCACCTTCCGGAAGAAGTTCAGCACGTCCTCGGGCTCCGCGAACCCCTTCACTTCTACCAGGAAGCGCCGGGAGTTGTGTACGAAGGCGTCGAACTCCCCGCCTGCCCTTTCACCCCGAACACCTCGCCCGCCTCGTCCCGCAGCACGACGCGTTCGGCCTTGAGGGGCCCAAGGCCCGCGAACTCCTCCACGATAGCGCGCACCGCCTCCTCGAACCCCAGCCCGAACCGCCTGCGGAGGCTGCCCAGGCCGACTTCGAGACGCCGGAGCGCCCTGGCCTGGAGCTCGAACCTGCGGTCCATGTCCCACTGCAGGGCTTCGAACCGGCGATCCATGGCTTCGAAGCGGCGGTCCGTATCCTGCTGCAGGGCCTCGAACCTCCGGTCCATGGCCTCGAACCGCTCGCTGAAGTCCCGCCGCAGCTCCCGGATCTCGTCCAAGATGCGGCTCAGCTCGGCCCGGGTGCTCAGGGTCTGCGCGAGGATGCCCACCACCTCCGAGGCGAAGCCTGGCTCCTCCCGCAGGAGTTTCGGAAGCTCCCCCCGCAGCCAGGCGATGAACCGGTCCCGGTCCTGGACGGCGGCCATAGCGCCGTCATGGTACCTTGTCCGGATGCCGTGCTCAAGGCTGCGGCTTCGAGGCCGCGGAGCTGGCTGGACCGGCCTAGCGGTACTGAGCCAGCACCGGGTCCAGGTTCACCCCCGACAGCTCGTCCTCCCAGATGGGCAGCCTGCGCTGGGGCCGCTTGGGCCGGGGGCTGCGGTACACCACGCCGAGCGGCACCTTGCCGCGACGGGCGAAGTCCCGCACCAGCTTCCACGCCGCGTCCCGGTCCGAGGGGTCGTGGTCCTCGGGCACGTACTCCACCCGCTCCCGGAACCAGTCGTAGGTGTTGAACCGGTTGTACGTGACGCAGGGCGAGAAGTCGTTGATGAACGCGAACCCGGGGTGCTGGATGGCCTCCGCGATCATGCGGGCGGTGTGCTTCACGTCGCCGCTGAAGGACTGGGCCACGAAGGTAGCCTCGCTGGCCAGGGCCAGTAGGAGGGCGTCCACCATGGGCGGGGCCTCCTCCCGGGACCCCCGCTCGTCCGGCTGTCCGAGGCCCGCGGTGGGCGAGTCCTGACCCTTGGTGAGCCCGTACACCCCGTTGTTCATGACCAGCAGCACCATGTCGGGGTCCCGCCGACAGACGTGTACGAAGTTCTCCACCCCGATGGCGAAGGTGTCGCCGTCCCCCGCGAGGCAGATGACCGTCAGGTCCGGGTTGGCCATCTTGGCCCCCAAGCCGTACGCCAGCGCCCCGCCGTGGGTCCCGTGGAAGGCGTTGCCGTTGAGGTAGTTCCGGATCTGCCCGGAGCAGCCGATGCCCCCCACCAGGAGCAGCTCGTGGGGCATGATCTCCAGCTCCGTCAGCGCCTGCTTGAGGGCCGCCAGGACCCCGAAGTCGCCGCAGCCCGGGCACCACTGGATGCGGTGCTTGGGGACGGCGTTCTCCTCCCAGAGCTTAATCCCCTTCGTGTTCACCGCGACCCACCTCCACGGGCACCGGCTGGCTGTCGCCTCCGATCCGCACCACCGCGCCCTCCCGCTGGAGCGCTTGCTCCACCGCGTCGGCCACCTCCGTGGGGTACGGGGGCACGCCGTTGTACTTGTTCACCCGCCGGGTGGCGATCCGCAGCTCCCGCTGCAGCAGGTCCGCGAACTGGCCGCTGAAGTTCTGCTCCACCACCACCACGGGGCCCGCGTCCGCGAACAGCGCCTCCAGTTTCCCGCGGTGCAGGGGGAACACGTGGACGAAGTGGACCAGGGCCACGGGGATGCCCCGGCGGTTGAGGATCCGGCGGGCGTCCTCCAACACCGGGCGGGTGTTGCCCCAGCCCACCATCACGGGGTTGCCCCGCACCGTGCCGAACACGCGCGGCGGCTTCCAGTCCTCCTGCAGGTAGGTCTCCAGCTTGCGCATGCGCTTCTCCACCATGGCGGCGCGCTTGCGCGGGTCGATGGAGACGAACCCGAACTCGTCGTGCTCCGCCCCGCTGGCCTTGAAGATGGCGCCCGGCGTGCCCGGCAGGCTCCGGGGCGACACACCCGAGGGCGTGACCTCGAAGCGGCGGTAGGGCTTGCCCTGCACGTCCTTCTCCCGAACCACGGCGTGCCGCACCACCTGGGGAGGCCGGAACACCTCCTCCAGGACCGTCTTCTTGCCCTCGGACAGGTTCAGGTCCGTGAGGAAGAACACCGGGCACTGGTACTTGTCGGACAGCTCGCACGCCTCCAGCATCAGGGTGTAGCACTCCTCCACCGTGCCCGGCGCCAGCACGATGCGGGGGGAGTCGCCGTGTCCGCCCCCCACCACCAGGTTCAGGTCGCCCTGCTCCGGCCGGGTGGGCATCCCCGTGGACGGGCCCGCGCGCTGGGCGTCCACCACGATCACGGGGGTCTCCGTGGCGCCGCTCACGCCGAACTCCTCCACCTTCAGGGAGATCCCGGGCCCGGAGCTGCCCACCATGGCCCGAACCCCTGCGAGGGACGCACCGATGGCCGCCCGGATGCTCTCCCGCTCGTTCTGGCCCTGCAGGGCCCGCCCCCCGTACCGGGGCAGCCACTGCTCCATGAACTCCAGGATGCTGCTGGCCGGGGTGATGGGGTAGCCGGCGTAGAACCGGACTCCACCGGCGATGGCCCCCAGCCCCAGGCACTCGTTGCCGGAGATGTACACCGCCCGGTGGCGCCCCGGACGCGGCTCCAGCCGCACCCGCGGCCGGTAGCCGTTGGCCTGCAGGATCCGCTCCACCTCCTGCCGGCCCCGCCGCGCGGCCTGAAGGTTCAACTCCACCACCTCGTGGCCCTTGCGCAGGAACCGCTCCTCCAGGAGCTGGCGCAGGTACGTCTCGTCGGAGTCGAACTCCAGCAGGCGGAACAGGGCGCCGGTCATCACCACGTTCTTCACGACCTCGCGCTTGAGCTCCCCCTGGGCGATCTTCCGGGCAGGGATGGGGAACACCTGGATCCCTCGGGCTTCCAACGACGCGGTGGGGATCTCCCCTGTGGAGGAGTCGTACACCAGCACCCCGCCGTCCCGCAGCTTGTCGCCGTGGCGCAGCACGGTGTCCCGGTTGGGCTGTTCCGCCCCGTCGGGGTTGCTGTCGTAATCCAGGGCCACCAGCACGTCCAGCTCTGGGTCCCCGTACGACACCGGGGGCTCCTCCGTGACCAGCATGGGGTCGAACTGGTGCGCCCCATAGATGGTGGACGCGTACCCCTTCTCCATGGCGACCACGAACAGGCCCGCGCGGGTGAAGATCCTGCCGAGGATGTCCGTGACGGTGGTGACGCCGTCCCGGAGCTGAACACCCCCCACCAGTAGCTTGAGGTGGTTCACGCCCACGGCCTCTCCCTCCGGCCCTCGGGGCACTCCCTGCCCCGGTCGCTCCTGCACCACCACCCTAACACCTGCCCCCGGCACCTTCCAATTGATGCGCGCTATGCGCGGGATAGCCGCCATCTATCCCCGTCTGGCTCTTGGCCACCGCGGCGTGTGCTATCCTGACCCCGAAAGGGGGGAACTGCCCGTGGGACTGGCCGAGGCGCGTTGCGTGCCCTGCCGCGGGGGCGAGCCGCCCCTGTCGCCGGGGGAGGTGGAGGAGCTGCGGCGGGAAGTACCGGGCTGGGCGGTGGTGGAGCGGGACGGCGTGCCCCGCCTGGAGCGGGCCTTTCCCTTCCGGAACTTCGCGGAGGCGTTGCGCTTCACCAGCCGGGTAGGCCAGCTGGCGGAGGAGGAAGGCCACCACCCCGCGCTGCTCACGGAGTGGGGCCGGGTGACGGTGGCGTGGTGGACCCACAAGATCCGGGGCCTGCACCGCAACGACTTCGTCATGGCCGCCAAGACGGAACGGCTGTACGAGGAGTTCGTGAGGGGTTCGTGATGGCCGGCTCCCCGCACCCTCTGGCGTGGGTTCACGTCCCCGAGGAGGATCAGGTTCCGGAGGCGGTGCGCCAGCTGGCGCAGCCCTCGGTGGACCGGCTGGGCATCTTCCCCCACGTGTTCCGGATCTTCGCCCTGCGGCCCGAGCACTGCGTGCGGTGGTGGCAGTACTACGACTACCTCATGCGGGGTCCTTCGAACCTCAGCAAGGTCCAGCGGGAGATGATCGCGGTGGTGGTGTCGTCCCTGAACCGCTGTCACTACTGCTCCACCAGCCACGGCGCGGCCCTCCGGCTGCTCACGGAGGATCCGGTCCTGGCGGACACCCTGGCCACGGACTACCGCCACGCAGCCCTGGACCCCAAGGACCGCGCCATGTTGGACTTCGCCGCCAAGCTCACCACGGAGCCCCACCGCATGACCCAACAGGACGTGGAGAACCTGCGGGCGGTGGGATGGTCCGACGAGGACATCTTCGACATCGCGCAGGTGGCGGCCATGTTCAACTTCACCAACCGGCTCGCCAACGCCCTGGGCTGGCACCCGAACCCTGAGTACCACCGGTTCGGCCGCTAGACCGGCCCTCCCGCGCACTCCTGCAGGCGCAGTTCCCACACCTCTTCCCACGGGTCCGAAGCCGTCCGCCGGAACCCCGCCCGCTGGTACAGGCGCACGGCCCGGGCGTTCCACGGCTCCACGGTGAGCCACACGTGGTCCACCCCACGCCTCCGTCCCACCTCCAGGAGCCATCGCACCGCCCGCAGGCCGATGCCGGCTCCCTGGAACTCCTGGTGGACGAACACCGCCAGCTCGTGGGAACCGCGGCCGTCGGGCACCAGGGCCGCGTGGGCCACCACCCGTCCCTCCCAGCAGGCCACCACGTTGATCCCCTCCCCCGTGAGCACGTCCAGCCACGCTTCCAGGCGTAGGGGGTGCACGGGCGGGATCCCCTGGGCGCGGTGGTCGGGGTCGAAGGTGCGGTACATGGCCAACAGGCGCCCGCGGTCCTGGGGCGCGTACTCCCTCATCTCCACCCACCGGCCGCGGAGGTCGCGGAAGCGCTGCACCACCCTACCTCACGGCTGACGGGGCGAGCGGTACACCACCACGGGGCCCGGGGCGTTGGTGAGGAGCCACACGATGCCCGGCGTCAACACCACCTTGCGGGTGGCCGTCCTCTTGGGAGCCACCACCACCTCCGCGCCCTCCTCCTCTCCCACCCGGCACACCTCCACCTCGGGCCGCCGCCCCTCCGCCGGGACCCGCAGCTCTGCCGCCACCTGCCACGCCGCGGCCTCCCGCGCCACCCGGGTCCGGTCCTCCGGGGACACCGAAGGGTCACACACCACCACCAGCCCCACGCCCCGGGACCGCGCCAACTCCGCGGCGTAGGCCAAGGCTTCCCAGCTCTCGGGGCTTCCGTCCAGCCACACCACGGGCCTCACGCGCTCGCCTCCAGCAGCGCCAGCACCCGGCCCGCCACGCGTCTGGCGGTGTCCAGGTTGTGGGCCCGGACTGCGGGGGACGCGTCCTCGGAGGGCTGCTCCCGCATCCGGGAAGGCAGGTCGTGGGGTCCCCAGGGCCGCCAGCGGCGCCGCCACGCCTCCGGGACTTCGTCGGGAACTTCCTGGTGCGAGACCGCGCCGTACACGAGGGTCCATGCCCGGGGGACGGTGGCCCAGATGTCGTAGCCGCCCCCGCCCGTGGCCAGCCACCGCCCGCCGCACAGCTCGTGACTCAGCTCGTGCATCCGGCGGGCGAAGTACTCCGCCGTGTACACCGTGCACGCCAGGTCCGTGAGGGGGTCGCGGCGGTGGGTGTCGCACCCGTGCTGGCTCACGATCACGTCCGGCCGGAAGGCCCGCGCCACCGCGGGCACCACGCACTCGAAGCACTCCACCCAAGAGGCGTCGTCCGTGAGGGGCAGGAGGGGCACGTTGACGCTGTAGCCGTAGCCGCGACCCTCCCCCAGCTCCTCGGGCTCGCCCGTGCCCGGGAACAGGTAGCGGCCGGTTTCGTGCAACGACACCGTCAGGACCTGGTCCGTGTCGTAGAAGAGGGCCTGGGTGCCGTCGCCGTGGTGGGCGTCCGCGTCCACGTACAGCACCCGCCACCCGCGCCGGCGGAAGAACTCACAGGCCACTGCCACGTCGTTGTACACACAGAACCCGCTGGCCTGGGCCCGCTGGGCGTGGTGCAGCCCGCCCGAGATGTGGAAGGCGTGCCGGAAGGCTCCGCTCGCGATCCCCTCCGCGGCCACCAGGGCACCTCCCACGATGGTGGCCGCGGCCTCGTGCATCCCCGCAAAGGGCGGGTTGTCGCCCGGCCCGAAGCCGTACAGCCGGCTGAGCAGCGGGTGATCCGGACGTTCGCTCAGGGCCCGCACCACCGCCACGTACTCGGGGCTGTGCACCCACGCCAGCTCCTCCTCGGAAGCCATCCGGGGCGGGACCACCCCGTGCCGATCCAGCAACCCCAGCTCCCGCATGAGGTCCGTGGCCAGCTCCAGCCGGGTGGAGTTCAAGGGGTGTCCTCCGCCGAAGTCGTACCGGCGGCAGTCCGGGCTGTACACCAGCGGGCAGGCCATCCGGTGTTGCTTTCTCCCCGCGCGCCGCCGTTCCTCCGCCCGGGCCGTTGACAAACCCCGGAGGCTGGCCGATGATGGGCCTGTCCCGCCTGGGGCGGGGAGAGATCAGCACGGAGGAGCAGGATGCCCAGGGGAACGGTCAAGTGGTTCAGCCCGGAGAAGGGGTACGGGTTCATCACCCCCGACGACGGCAGCAAGGACGTGTTCGTGCACTACAGCGCCATCGTGGGGGAGGGGTACCGGAACCTCCAGGAAGGCCAGAAGGTGGAGTTCGAGGTCACCCAGGGTCAGAAGGGCCCCCAGGCCTCCAACGTCCGCGTCATCGGCTAACCCACCGCCACTCCCGGCAGGTGCGCGCCCCTCAGGAACCGCGGCCCGGGTCCGTTGCCGCGGGCTAGGGCGCGCCGCGGCGGGCGATCACCTGCAGCCAGTTCCGGGGGACGGTCGCCAGGGCGAGTTCCTGGAAGGCCTGCCGCACGCCCAGCTTCAGGGCTTCGCAGGCTTCCTCCAGGGGCACTCCCGGTAGGGCGCCTTCGATGAACAGGGAGAACTCGCTGATGTCCTCCAGGCTCTCGCAGGACAGCTCCTGCCGCTGCAGGTAGACCCGCACGTCCCGGAAGCCGCTGGTTCGCAGCAAGGCCCCGTACTCGTCGGGCGACAGCCAGCGCATGGCCGTGGCCTTCACACCCCGGGCCACCTCGAAGCCCCGCTCCTTCAGGTGCCGGACGGCCCGCAGCATCCACAGCTTGTAGAACCGCAGGGTCTCCGGAGGGTAGGCACCCTCGAAGAACGTGGTGTTGAAGGCGAAGGCCCCTCCCGGCCGCAGCACCGTCAGGGCTTCCCGGACCACCGCCAGCTTGTCCTGCACCAGGTGGATGGCGTTGCAGAAGAGCACCACGTCCGCGCGGGGGACCAACTGACTCAGCCGCTCCGCGGTCCCCTCCAGGAACCGCACCACCACGGACCGGATGCGCTGGCGGGCCACCTCCAGCGCAGAGGGAGACGGGTCGATGGCGTACACCACGCCTCCCGCCTCCGGGTCTACGTGCGGGAGGATGAGCTCCGTCACCGCCCCGGGCCCACACCCCAGGTCCACCACCGTGTCCCCGGAGCGGATGCCCACGTGCTCCACCAGCCACCGGTTCACCTCCCGGAAGAACCCGTGGGCGCTGAACTTCTCGAAGCCGAACGTACGCTCGCCTTCCTGAGTCGCCATGGGGCGACTTTCGCGATCCCCTCGGGCAGTTCCTCCGGGCGCGTCGCTCCGGTAAAAAAACCTCCGCGCTTCGGAACGGCAGCCCGCGCTATCCTGAAGACGCGGTGAGCGAGCGGACCGGTCGGGTGGTGGACGGGCTGTACCGCAGCGCCCTGGCTTCCACGGTGCAGAGGCTGGTGGAGGCCAGCCGGCACGCGCGGCACGCCTTCCGGCGGGGCCTTACCCACGAAGCCGCGGCCGAGGTGGCCCGCATGCTGAGGGACGCGGTGGGCGCGGACGCGGTGGCGCTGGTGGGCCGGGCGCAGGTGCTGGCCTTCGTGGGGGAGGGCGAGGACCACCACCCGCCCGGCCAGCCCGTGACCACGGAGCTCACCAAGCGGGTCCTGCGCACCGGCCAGGTGGAGGTGGCGGCGACCCGGGAGGAGATCGGGTGCCCGGAACCCACGTGTCCGTTGACCGCGGCCCTGGTGGTGCCCCTCAGGGTCCGCGGGATGGTCCCCGCGGCCCTGAAGTTCTACCGGACCGACGGCAGGGCGTTCGCCCCCGACGTGGTGGAGGGTGCCACCCTGGTGGGTGACCTGTTGGGCGCGCAGCTCGAGCTGGCGCTGCTGGACGCAGAAGTGGAACGCCTCACCCGGGAGGAGCTGCGGGCGCTCAGGGCCGAGATCTCGCCCCACTTCGTGTTCAACACCCTGCACTCCGTGGCCGCGGTGGTGGGCAGGGACCCGGAGCGGGCCCGCCGGCTGCTCACGGACTTCGCGGAGTTTTTGCGCCACGCCCTGCGGTCCCACGGGGAGTTCTGCACCTTGGAAGAAGAGCTGTGGTACGTGGAACAGTACCTGGCCATCGAGCGGGCCCGTCTGGGCCCCCGGCTGCGGGCCCACGTGGACGTGCCCCGGGAGGCCCTGGACCACCTGGTGCCGGTGCTGACCCTGCAGCCCCTGGTGGAGAACGCGGTGGTGCACGGAGTCGAGCCCAAAACGGGCGCGGGCGTGGTGCGGGTCCGGGCCCGCGTGGACCCCGAACGGCTCGTCCTGGTGGTGGAGGACGACGGCGTGGGCATCCCCGAGCACCGGCTGCAGTTCGTGACCCAGCGGGGCGTGGGATCGGGGCTGGGCATCGGCCTGTTCAACGTCCAGCGGAGGCTGCGGGCCATCTACGGTGAGGCCGCGGGGCTGCGGGTGGAGAGCGAGGAGGGCCGCGGAACCCGGGTGACGGTGTGGGTGCCGCGGCGCCTGGAGGAGGCGTCGTGACTCGGAAGCTGCGCATTCTGGTAGCGGACGACGACCCCCACGCCCGGCGCTACCTGGAGGAGCTGCTCCGGGAAGAAGGGCAAGAGGACGTGGAGTCCGTGGACTCCGCGGAAGCCGCCCTGGAGCGGCTGCGCCAGGGCCCCGTGGACGCCCTGTTCCTGGACGTGCGCATGCCTGGGCTTTCGGGGCTGGACCTGTTGCGCAGCCTGGCCACCCTCCCCCGCAGGCCCCGGGTGGTGCTGGTGTCGGGGTTCGAGGACTACGCCCTGGAAGCCTTCGAGGCCGCGGCCTTCGACTACCTCCTCAAGCCCGTGGACCGGGCCCGCCTGCGCAAGACCCTGGAGCGGCTGTTGCAGGAAGAGCCCACCCCCACCTCCAAGGTGGCCGTCCCCACGGAGGACCACGTGGTCCTGGTGGACCCCTCGGAGATCCTGTACGTCCAGGCCCAGGGGGAGAACTGCCGGGTGGTCACCCGCACCGGCACCCTGGACGCCCGCTGCAACGTGGGTCAGCTGGTTCGCCGGCTGCCGGCCGCCCAGTTCCTGCGGGTCCACCGCAGCTTCGTGGTCAACCTGGACTGCGTCCGGGAGGTTCACCCGTACTTCTCCGGCACCCTCCTGCTCAAGCTGGACGACGACCGGGGTACGGAGATCCCCGTGAGCCGCACCGCGGCCCGGACCCTGCGCCTGCTCCTGCACCTGTAGGCCGCCCGTCCCGCCGTACCGCCCCGGGACCGATCCATAACGTTTATCTAGGCTTCCTACAAAGCCAGCCGCTCATCACCGTTTTTGAACCGTTCACCTCTGGTGGGAGGGAGTTGGTGGGCCCTCTGTGGAGGGGTCTGCGGGGGTCTGCCAGGCTGGGAAGCGAGGTGACGGACATGACCACGTGCTGGTGCGGACGGACGGTGCGGTGGTTCGAGGCGTGGACGTGCCAGAGCTGCGGGGCGCCCTGCTGCCCCAGCTGCGCGTACACCCCGGAAGGTACGGCCTTCTGCGGAGCGTGTGCGGCCCTGGGCCAGCTGGAAGCCGAGCTCGCGGTCCTGCCCGAAGCCAGCTGAACCGGATTTTTCTCTAAAGAACAACAAGCCCGGGACAACGGAGGTCTGCATGGACACCGCCCTGGAACGGGAGGCGCGGGAGCTGGAGTACTGCTGGCAGACGGAGGAGCGGTGGAGGGGCGTGCGCCGCCACTACTCCGCCGCGGATGTGGTCCGGCTGCGGGGGTCCGTGAAGGTGGAGTACACCCTGGCGCGGCGGGGTGCGCAACGCCTGTGGCGGGCCCTCCACGAGGAGCCCTTCGTGGCGGCCCTGGGGGCGCTGTCGGGCATGCAGGCGGTGCAGATGGTCCGGGCTGGCCTGCAGGCCATCTACTTGAGCGGCTGGCAGGTGGCGGCGGACAACAACCTGGCGGAGTCCGCCTACCCGGACCTCGGCCTGTATCCCTGGACCAGCGGGCCGGCCCTGGTCCGCAAGATCAACAACGCCCTGCGCCGGGCGGACCAGATCGAGTGGGCGGAAGGCAGCCTCCAGCGGGATTGGCTGGTCCCCATCGTGGCGGACGCGGAGGCCGGGTTCGGAGGCCCCTTGAGTGCGTACGAGGTAACCCGGGCGTTCATCGAGGCCGGTGCGGCGGCGGTGCACTTCGAGGACCAGCTGGCCTCGGAGAAGAAGTGCGGGCACCTGGGAGGCAAGGTGCTGGTGCCCACCGCACAGTTCATCCGCGTCCTGCAGGCGGCCCGCCTGGCCGCGGACGTGTGCGACGGGCCCACGGTGCTCGTGGCCCGCACCGACGCCCGGGACGCTCGGCTGCTCACCAGCGACGCGGACCCATACGACGCGCCCTTCCTCACCGGGCAGCGTACCCCGGAAGGCTACCACGTGGTGCGGGCGGGGTTGCAAGCCGCCATCCACCGGGCCCTGGCCTACGCGCCGTACGCGGACCTGCTGTGGTTCGAGACCTCCCGGCCCGACCTGGAGGAGGCCAGGCAGTTCGCGGAGGCCGTCCACGCCCGCTACCCCGGCAAGCTGCTGGCGTACAACTGCTCGCCCAGCTTCCACTGGCGTCGGCACCTGGACCCGCAGACCATCGCCGCCTTCCAGCGGGAGCTGGCGGCTATGGGGTACAAGTTCCAGTTCGTGACCCTGGCGGGCTTCCACGCGCTGTGCGCGTCCACCTTCCAGCTGGCCCGGGACTACGCGCGGCAGGGCATGAGTGCGTACGTGGAGCTACAGGAGCACGAGTTCCAGCTGGAGCGGGACGGGTACACCGCCACCCGTCACCAGCGGGAGGTGGGAACGGGCTACTTCGATCTGGTGCTGCAGGCCCTGGGGGTCCAGTCCACGGTGGCCCTGGCCGGCTCCACGGAGGCCGAGCAGTTCACGCCCGCCCACGCCGCGGGCGCCTGAAGGGCGCACTACACCACGGGAGGCCGCAGTAGCGAGTCCCGGGCCCGGGAGGCGGCTTCCGAAACCTCCCACTGGGGGAGGTTGGCCAGCTGGTTGCAGACTTCGGCCGCCTGCAGGAGGATGCGCTGTAGGTCTCCTTCCGCTACGTCCAGCTCCTGGCAAAGGGGTGCGAACCCCGCCCCGGCGCTCCAGCTCACCGCCGCCCAGGCCCGGCGGTCCGCGCTGGAGGGGACGACCCGCCGCAGGGTCCGGTCCCACTGGGGCCGGAACTCCTCCGCCAGCCCGTCCGCGGGCAGGCCCTCCTGAGCTTCCAGCTCCGCCACCGCTTCCACGAGCCGCCCCAGGCTGGCCAGTCCGAATTCCCTCCCCAGCCGCGGTGCCCGCTCGGTGCTGAGGGCCGCGGCGTACCCGCAGAGCCCCTGCGGGTCTTTCGGGACTAGGCCCCTGCGGACTAGCTCCGCCAGCACCAGGCACCTGGGGTGGCGCAGGCGGGCGGCCCACAGCCCTTCCGAGGTCGGGCGGAACCTGCCGTCCAGGTAACCCAGGCGCTGCAGCACCCGCGCCCGGGCCAGGAACAGCTCCCGTAGTCCCCCTTCCAGCTCCGCCAGGCGCCGCTTCAGGCGGGAGCGCCGGCGCTCCACGCGCCGCAGGTCTTCCAGGGTCTGTACGCACCGCTCCTGCACCGCGCACGCTCCACAGGGCCAGCTCGCCAGCTCTTCCCGGTGCAGCTCAGGCCGCTCCAGCATCCCTTCGTAGCGGACCCGGGTGTACAGCCGGTCCCCGCACGGGCGGTCCACCAGAGGGTCGGAGGGGAGGGCTTCCAGCTGCCCACGCAGCGCCGCCACCTCCCGCCGCCGCTGGTACGCGGCCAGGGACCGGTCGAGGTCGGAGAGTACCTCCTCCAGGGGGCGGGTACGCAGCAGGTTGAGCACGAGGGCGTACGTAGGGGTGAAGGCCGACCGCACCGGCTCGGGGCTGGAGCCCAAAAGGGCCTCCCCGTAGGCCAGCTCGTCCGGGTCCACCGCGGGTAGCACCACGAAGCCGACGGTGTCCTTGCCCCTGCGGCCCGCGCGGCCCGCCATCTGGTGGAACTCCGTGGCGGACAGGTACACCAGGCCCTCCGGGCTGTTGCGGGCCAGGGTGGTCAGCACCACGGTGCGCGCGGGAACGTCGAGGCCCGCGGCCAGGGTCGTGGTGGCGCAAACCGCCCGCAAAAACCCCCGCTCCAGGAGGTCCTCCACCGCCATGCGCCATGTGGTGGTGTGGCCCGCGTGGTGGGGCGCGACCCCCGCCCGCAGAAGCGGCACGCGCAGGGCGTGGGCGCGCAGGTGCGGGAACTCCGCCTCCCACCGCCGCCACGCCTCCTGGCGCTCGGCCTCGCCCGGGGCCGGCCGCTTGCCCAGCACCGACACCGCCTCGTCGCACAGCCGCCGGGCGGGGAAGAAGAAGATGGCGGGCAGCAGCCCAGCCTCCTCCAGGGCCGCCATCACCGCGGCCAGCCACTCCCGCGACCGGTCCGGACGCACCGCGGCGCGATCCAGCGGGACGAGCCGCCCGCTGCTGTCCGCGGCCACGAACTCCAGGGGCACGGGCCGTACCTTCTCCGTGACCACCGCGGGCCGCCTGTCCCGGACCTCGCCCATCCAGTCCGCCAGCTCCTCGGCGTTGGGCAGGGTAGCGGACAGCAAGAGCAGGCGGGTTGTGGGCGGCGCGTGCAGGATCACTTCTTCCCACGCCGTGCCCCGCTCGGGGTCGCTGAGGTAGTGGGCCTCGTCCAGGACCACCAGGTCCGGGGCTGCCTCCAGGTCGTACAGGGCGTTGCGGAGGACCTCCGTGGTGGCCACCACCACAGGGGCTTCGGGCCGGACCTTCCGCTCGCCCGTGACCAGCCCCACCCGGTCCTCCCCGTACAGGCCGCAGAACCTGCGGTGTTTCTGGTTGGACAGGGCCTTGAGGGGGGTCGTGTACCAGCAGGTCCGGCCGGCCTGAAGGCCCTCCGCGATGGCCTGCTCCGCGATCCACGTCTTCCCGCTCCCCGTGGGCGCCTGAACCAGCACGTCGCCCGCCCGAAGGGCCTCCAGGGCCCGCAGCTGGAAGTCGGAGGGGCGGAAGGGTGCCGCAGCCGGCGCCCGCAGCGCCCGCAGCAGCGGGCGCAGGGCCGGGTGCACTCGGGAGGTCTGCCGCACCGGAGCGCGTGCCATCCCGTCCATCATAGCCCGCCCTCCCGCCGCGGGCGGAGGCGGTAAGCTGGAATGGAGGACCATGCCGGCCAACCTGACCCCTGAGTACCTGGCTGCGGAGCAGCGCTACCGCCAGGCCAGCTCCCCCCAGGAGCGGCTGGAAGCCCTGGAGGAGATGCTGCGCACGGTGCCCAAGCACAAGGGCACCGAGAAGCTGCAGGCGGACATCAAGCGTAAGATCGCCCGGCTGCGGCAGGAGATGCAGACCCGGCGCGGGGGCGCGCGGGCGCAGCCCTTCTTCCACGTGCCCCGGGAAGGGGCGGGTCAGGTGGTGCTGGTGGGCCCGCCCAACGCGGGGAAGTCGAGCCTGCTGGCGGCCTTGACCAACGCCACCCCGGAGGTGGCTCCGTACCCCATGACCACCCGGGTGCCCCAACCCGGGATGATGGCCTTCGAGAACGTGCAGGTGCAGCTGGTGGACACCCCGCCCGTGTGCCCGGAGTTCGACGACGGCTGGCTGTACGGCCTCATCCGGGGGGCCGACGCCGCGGTGCTGGTGCTGGACGCCAGCGACGACGGCGTCCTGTACTTGCAGGACAGCCTGGAGCTGCTGCCCAAAAACCGAGTGTTCCTGGTGGGGGAGGAGGCGGACGCCGCCGACGACCCCGCCCTTCCGAGGGGAGCCCGCAAACGCACCGTGGTGGCGGCCAACAAGTGCGACCTGCCGGGGGCACAGGAGAACCTGTCGGTGCTGCTGGAGCTCTTCGGAGACCGCCTTCCGGGTCCTCCTCTGCCCGTCTCCGCCACCCGTGGGGACGGGTTGGGGGAGCTGCGGGGGCGGATCTTCCGCGTCCTGCGCAAGATCCGGGTGTACAGCAAGCCGCCGGGCCGCAAGCCCGACCTGGACAGCCCCTTCGTCCTGCCTGAGGGGGCCACGGTGCGGGAGGCCGCGGAGGTCATCCACAAGGAGCTGGCGGAGAACTTGAAGTTCGCGCGGCTGTGGGGCCGCGGCTACCAGGGACAGATGGTGGGGCGGGACCACGTGCTGCAGGACGGGGACGTGCTGGAGCTGCACGCCTGAATCCCGGCACGGCAGTTGCTCTTCGGGGGAGGGGATGTTTCCGTTCCGGGTAAAGCGGGGGGAAGACGGGCCGGCGCGGGAGGTTTCCGAGCGCCTGGCGGCGGTGCTGCAGACGGTCTCCGACGCGGTCCTGGAAGTGGATCCACAGGGCCTGGTGGCCTCGGCAAACCCTCAGGCGTGTGCGCTGGTGGGCCTCAGCCGGGATTCGCTCGTGGGCCTGCCGTTCCGGGCCATCACCGACGGCTCCCCCCAGGCCTTGCACGTGCTGGACGAGGTGCGGCGCCGGGGGAGGTGGGAAGGCGAGCTGGCCTTCCGCAGGGCGGACGGCACGGTGGTCACCGCATCCGCCCGGGCGCACGCGGCAAGGCAGTCCGTGGTGTGGTCCGTCACCCCCCCGCGGGCGGTGGAGGGGAGGGAGCTGGCGTCCCACGTGCGCCACGCAGTGCACGACCTACCCCTGGCGGTGCAGGCCTTCGACCTCGACGGTCACGTGCTGGCCACCAACCCCGCCTGGGCGGAGCTGTTCGGCCAACCCGCCCCGGCGTCGGCCAACGTCCTGCGGGGCGGGTCGGTGTTCGGCCCTCAGCACCGTAGCGCCTTGGAACGGGCCCTGCGGGGCGAGCCCGTGCGGCTGGAGGCGTTCGTCTGGCCGCCTGCGGACCGCCGCGCCGGGCCCGCGCCCGCCAAGATCGTGGAGGTGCTGCTGGCTCCCGTCCGCCACCCCGACGGCCACCTGCAGTTCGTGGTGGCGGTGGCGTTGGACACCACGGAGCAGCGCAGGCTGGAAGAGGAACTGCGAGAGTCCGAGGCGCGGTACCGCACCCTCATCGAGGAGTCCCCCGACGGCGTGTTCCTGCTGGAGGACGGGCTGTTCCGGTTCGTCAACCGCCGGTTCCTCCAGATGTTCCGCACCACCTCCGCGGACTGCGTGGGCCGCCTGGGACCTGTGGCCCTGTGCGCGCCCGAGGACCGTCCCAAGCTGGCCAGCTACCTGCGGGATCGCCTTTCCTCCGCCTCGCCCGGGGCCACGGTGACATTCGCGGGCGTGCGGCCCGACGGGACGAGGCTGGAGTGCGAGCTGCAGGCCACGCGGGTGGTCCTGCGGGGCAAGCCCATGCTGCTCGGCACGGTGCGGGACCTCACCGAGCAGCGGCGCGTGGCGGAGATCCTGCACTTCCAGGCCAACCTCCTGGAGCAGGTGCAGGACGCCATCGTGGCCACGGACTGGGACGGCCGCGTGGTGTACTGGAACCGCGCCGCGGAAGCCCTGTACGGGTGGCTGGCCAGCGACGCCCTGGGCCGGGACTTCGACAGCCTGGTGCGGCCCGAGGCCCGGGACAGCTTGGCCCGGCTGCGCCACCACCTCCTCCGGGAGGGGAGCTGGCGGGGAGAGCTGCAGCACCGCACCGCGGAAGGCCGGGTGGCCTGGCTTTCCGCGTCGTTGTCCGTGCAGCGGGACCCCCAGGGCCGTCCGGTGGGGGTGGTGGGGGTGTACCGGGACATCACCGACCAAAAGCGCCTGGAAGAAGAGCTCTTGCAGGCGCAGAAGATGGAGAGCATCGGCACCCTGGCGGGCGGGATCGCCCACGACTTCAACAACATCCTCGGGACCATCATGGGCTACCTGGGCCTGCTCAAAGAGGAGCTGCCCGACAACCCGGACCTCCACCACTACTTCGAGGTCGTGGAGCGGTCGGCCCTGCGCGCCTCAGAGCTGACCCGCCAGCTCCTGGGGTTCGCCCGTAAGGGGAAGTTCGAGGTGAAGCCCCTGGACCTGGCGCGCCTGTGCTCTGAGGTGGTGGAGCTGTTCCGCAGCACCCTGGACCCCCGGGTGCAACTGTCCGCCCACTTCCCGCCCGACCTGCCCCTGGTGGAGGGCGACGCCAGCCAGCTCCACCAGGCGGTGTTGAACCTGTGTATGAACGCCCGGGACGCCATGCCGGAAGGGGGGACCCTGGAGATCACCCTGCAGCCGGTGATCGCCCCCGACCCCACCTCCGGAGAGCCGCCGGTGCTTCGGCCGTACGTGTGCCTAGCGGTCCGGGACACGGGCGTGGGCATGGACGACTACGTGAAGGCGCGCATGTTCGAGCCCTTCTTCACCACCAAGGGCCCGGGCAAGGGCACGGGCCTCGGGCTGGCCATGGTCTACGGCATCGTGCGCAACCACGGGGGGTTTCTGGAAGTAGACAGCGAAGTGGGCAAGGGCACCACGGTGCGCATGTACCTGCCCGTGGCTGGAGGCGTGGCGGAGCCCGAGGAGGCGGAAGGAGCGGTGGAGCGGGGTTCGGGGAAGACCATCCTGGTGGTGGACGACGAGGAACCCCTCTGCCAGCTGCTGCGGGACGTCCTCACCCGCCGCGGGTACCGGGTGCTGGTAGCCACGGACGGGGAGGAGGCCGTGCGCGTGTACCGCGAGCACGGGGCCCGGATCGACCTGGTGGTGCTGGACATGACCATGCCGGGGCTGTCCGGCACGGAGACCTTTGACGCTCTGCGCGCCCTGGACCCCCAGGCCCGGATCCTGCTCACCAGCGGGTACACCCAGGAGCGCGCGGCCCGGGACGCGGTGGCCCGGGGTGCCAAAGGGTTCCTGCAGAAGCCGTTCCTCATCAGCGAGCTGGTCGCCCGGGTCCGGGAAGCGCTCCAGGACCCCTGATGCGTGGCGCATGGGGCTGAGCCTGGTCGTCCTGGAAGGGGACCTCACGGGCCAGGAGCTCCTGGAGCAGGCCCTGCGGCTGCTCGACCCCGGTGTGTGCGGCTTCCCCGTGGAGCTGGTGCGCTTCGACCTCAGTCTTGCCCACCGCAGGGCCACCGCCAACCGGGTGGTGTACGAGGCCGCGGAAGCCCTGCGCCAGCACCGCGTGGGCATCAAGGCCGCCACCACCACCCCTGAAGGTCCGGGGGACGTGGGGAGCCCCAACGCGCTGCTCCGGGACCTCATCGGAGCCCAGGTGATCCTGCGCACGGGCCGGCGCATCCCCGGCGTGCGGCCCCTGGCGGGCGTGGTGGCGCCCATCGCAGTGGTGCGGATGGCGGTGGAGGACGCCTACGGCGCACGGGAGTGGCGGGAGGGGGAAGGGCTGGACGAGGTGGCGTTCCGCACCACCCGGGTAAGCCGCCGCACGTGCCGGGTGGTGGCGGAGTTCAGCTTCCGGCACGCGCGTCGGCTGGGAGCGAAGGTGTTCGGGGGCCCCAAGTACACCGTGAGCCCCGTGTACGAGGGCCTGCTGAAGGAGGAGCTGGACCTCGCGGCCCAGCGTCACCCGGACGTCCCCTACGAGCCGCAGCTCATCGACGCGGTGTACGCCCTGCTGCTGCAGAGCACGGGCGAGGCCCTGGTGATCCCGGCCCTGAACCGGGATGGGGACACCCTCTCGGACCTGGTGCTGCAGATGTTCGGGAGCATCGCGGGCGCGGAGTCCGTGGTCCTCTCCCTGGACCAGGACCTGCGGGTGCGGGTGGCCCTGGCGGAAGCCCCGCACGGGACCGCGCCCAGGCTGTACCGGAAGAACCTGGCCAACCCCATGGCCATGATCCTCGCCACCGCCGCGGCCCTCTCGTACCTGGACGACCCCGCAGCGTCGCGGGCCTCCCGGGCTGTCTACGAGGCCACCTTCGAGGCCGTGCAGGACGGCGTGCGCACCCCGGACCTGGGCGGGGCCGCCACCACCACGGAGTTCACCGACGAGGTGATCCGCCGGGTGCGGGCCAAGCTGGAGGCGTGGCGCGCCTTCGGGCTGCTGGAGCCGCCCGGGTAGCTACCTGGCCGCGGGGTCGGCCGCCTCGTCGGGGACGTGGGCCTCGGACCGGGTGTAGGGCAGGGCAACCCGGACCACCTCCGTGGCCACCACCTGCAGGGCCGCGGCCACGGGGATGGACAGCAGGACCCCCACGGGCCCCATGAGGGCCCCGCCCGCCAGCAGGGCGAAGATGGCCAGGATGGGAGATAGCCCCACGGCGCGGCTCATGATGCGCGGCACCAGGATGTTCTGCTCGATCTGCTGCGCCAGCACGAACAGCACCACCACCCCCACCAACTTCCACGTGGGCTGGAACAGGGCCACCAGCACCGCGGGGATAGCACCCAGGAACGGGCCCACTACGGGGATCAGCTCTGCGATTCCGGCTGCGAGCCCCAGCACGAAGGGGTACGGGATGCCGAGGAGGATCAGGCCCACGGTGTCCATGACGAAGATGGACAGGCCCATGAGGAACGTGCCGCGGACCCAGCCGCTGAACTTCGCGGAAACCCCGTCCAGGACCTGGACCACCACGGGCCGCTGGGCCGGCGGCCACAGGCGGACGAAGCCGCGCTTCAGCCGTGGCCCCTCGATGAGCATGTACACCACCAGGACCAGCACCGTGGTGGCAGTGAACACGCCGCTCACGAACCGGCCGAACACTCCCGCCGCGGTCCCGAAGTACTGGGCCAGGTTCTCCACCTCCTGGGGCAGGCGGCTGACCCACCGGCTGGCGTCGGGCAGCCACGGGTACCGGACCCGCAGCTCCCGGAGCCACCGCTCGGCTTCCTGCACGTACTCCGGCAGCCGGGCGAGGAACGCCCCCGCCTGCTGCACCAGGGGGGTCACCAGGACGCTCAAGAGCACGCCCGCGGCCACCAGCACCCCCCCCACCACCACGGCGATGGCCCAGCCGCGTCCCAGCACCCGCCGCCCCACCCGCACCCGCTCCAGCCGCGCCACGCTGGGGGCGAGCCCGGAGGCCAGGATGGCCGCGATGAGCACCAGCACCAGGATGTCCGTGATGCGCACCAGCAGCCACAGGACCGCGTACGTGGCCGCCACCACCAGGCTGACCACCAGGGCGTTGGCCGCCACCTCGGACCGACTCACCCTCACCTCCCGAAACCCCTTTGACACCAGCTGCAGCTGTGCGTATGATCGAGCCGCCCGGTGCAGTTGTTCCGGCGTAGCTCAATGGTAGAGCACCTGGCTGTTAACCAGGGGGTTGTAGGTTCGAGTCCTACCGCCGGAGCCACCCTCTAGACCCCCTTCTTGGCAAGGATCTTGCTAAGTCCCTCCCATTGAGAGAGCATGGAGGACCAATCCTTGGCACCCTTCTTGAACCGACCCCTGGGGGAGATCCTGCTCCAGGCGCGGGTCATCCGCCAGGACCAGCTGGAGCGGGCGCTGGCCCTGCAGGGCCGGGAGGGCATCCGCCTGGGGCAGGCCCTGGTCCGGCTGGGGTTCGCCACCGAGGACGACGTGGCCTGGGCCTTGAGCAGCCAGCTGGGCCTGCCCTACGTGCACCTGAGGCCCGAGCTGGTGGACCCCGCGGCGGTCCGGCTGCTCCCCGCAGACGTGCAGCGGCACCTGTGCGTCCTGCCCCTGCTGGCCTCCGAGGGCGAAGTTTCGGTGGCCGTGGCGGACCCCACGGACCGCGCGGTGCTGGCAGAGGTTCAGCGTCGGACCGGCCTGCGGCCCAACCCCGTGGTGGCGCTGGAGTCCAACATCCGGGAAGTCCTCGAGCAGGTGCTGGCCTCCATGCCTACCCAGGCGAGCGGCGACCTGGCCCTGCGGCTGGCGCTGAGCGATGCGGCGCAGAAGGGCGCCACGCACGTGTACGTGGAGCCCCTGCCAGGGCGCGTGGCGCGGTTCTCGTACAGGACCTCCGTGGGCGTCTTCCCCGGGGAAGGGCCCAGCATCCCCTGGGAGTTGCTGGAAGAGGTCGGCCGGCGAACTCCCCTCCCGCGGGTGCTGCACCTGGAGGTGGTCCTGGCCAGCAGGGCGGTGGAGGCGGTGCTGCACGCGGTGGACACCCGTTGGGGCGTAGCCCTGGTAGGCCCCCTCGTCCCCCTCCCCGAAGACCCCGTTCACGACCCCGCGGGCCTGCCCCCGGAGGCGTGGAGCTGCTTGCAGTCCGCTTTGGAGCCGTGGGGCGTGGTCGTGGTCGCCTGCCCCGACCTGGCCCTGCGCCGCCGCGTGCTCCGGTCCGCCGCGGCGCGGCTCGCTTCCCGCTGGGGAGGTGTGGTGGTGCTGGCGGGGGCGACAGGCACCAGGCCCGTGCCCGGGGTGATCGAAAGTCCCGCCCGGGACGCGCTGACCTGGCAGCGGGCGCGGCCGGACGCCCTGGTGGCGGAAGCGTCCTCGCCGCACCGGCTCGCGAGCCTGGTCTTAGCCACCGGCCCCGGCCAGCGGGCCGTGCTGGGTGTACCCGGCTGGCGCACAAGCCACGCCCGCTCCTTCCTCGCCAAATGGCCGCCCGGCTCCCTCCGCGGGGTCCTGCGCGCAGTTCCTCTGCCCGCGCTGTGCTCGTGCGCGCTCACCCACGATAGCCCGTACGACCCGTGGCCGGTCGGGGAGCCGCCTCGGCGGTGGGCTTCCCCGCAAGGCTGCGAGGCGTGCCGGTACTCGGGCTTCGCGGGTCAAGTCGTAGCCTTCGAGTGGGAGCCCGCACGGGGAGCGCCCATCCCCCTGGAGTCCACCGCCCGCCAGCTGGTGGAGGCTGGCCGCGTTTCTCCACAGCAGCTCGTACCGCTTCTGGAGGGATGACCTTGGACATCACGGAACTGCTGGTCCTCACCCGGGAAAAGGGAGCCTCCGACTTGCACCTCACCGTGGGGGTCCCGCCCAAGCTGCGGGTGAACGGGGAGCTGGTGGACGTCCCCGGCTGGCCGCCCCTGTCCCGGGAAAACGTGCACGCCATGGTCTACGACATCCTCACCGACGCCCACAAGGCCCGCTTCGAGGAGCACCTGGACCTGGACTTCTCCGTGGAACTGTCCGGGCTCGGCCGCTTCCGGGTCAACGTGTTCCACCAGCGCCTGGGGGAGGGCGCGGTGTTCCGGGTGATCCCCTCCCGCATCAAGAGCGTCTCCGAGCTGGGCCTGCCCCCCGTGGTGGAGGACCTGGCCATGCGGGACCGCGGGCTCATCCTGGTCACGGGGCCCACGGGGTCGGGCAAGTCCACCACCCTGGCCGCCATGGTGGACCTCATCAACCAGCGCCGCAGCGCCCACATCATCACCCTGGAGGACCCCATCGAGTTCGTGCACACCCACAAGCGCAGCATCGTGAACCAGCGGGAGGTGGGCATGCACGCCCGGTCCTTCGCCGCCGCCCTGCGGGCGGCCCTCCGGGAAGACCCGGACGTCATCCTCGTGGGCGAGATGCGCGACCTGGAGACCATCTCCCTGGCCCTGACCGCAGCCGAGACCGGCCACCTGGTCCTCAGCACCCTCCACACCAGCAGCGCGGCCCAGACCGTCAACCGCATCATCGACGTGTTCCCCAGCTACCAGCAGGAGCAGGTGCGGGTGCAGCTGGCGGAGTCCCTGGTGGGGGTGGTGGCCCAGCTTTTGCTGCCCACCGCGGACGGCGCCGGCCGGGTGCCCGCGGTGGAGGTGATGGTGGCCACCCCGGCGGTCCGGAATCTCATCCGGGAGAACAAGGTCCACCAGATCCCCTCCGCCATCCAGACCGGACTCAAGGACGGCATGCAGAGCCTGGACCAGAGCCTGCGCCACCTCCTCAAGACCGGCCGCATCACCGCGGAGGTGGCCTACCGCTGGGCCGTGGACAAACACGCCTTCGGCCCGCAGATCCCGGGGACCACCCTGGCCTCCGCGTGGGGGACGCGGTGAGCACCGCAGCACCCGTGGAGCTGCACGCGGCAGACCTCCTGCGCGGCATGGCCGAGCGGGAGGCCAGCGACCTGTACGTGAAGGTGGGCTCGCCCCCTGCTTACCGGGTGCACGGGGCCCTGCAGCCCCTGCCCGGTCCCAAGGTGACCCCGCAGGCCGCGGAGGCCCTGGTGCGGGAGATCCTGGACGCGGAGCAGCAGGAGCAGCTCCGCCGGGAGCACAGCGTGGACCTGGCCTACAGCCTGCCCGGCGTGGGCCGCTTCCGGGTCAACGTGTACCGGCAGCGGGGTACGGTGGCCTTCGTGGCGCGGCGTGTCCGCACGGACGTCCCCTCCTTCGAAGACCTGGGGCTGCCGGAGGTGCTCAAGGACCTGGTGATGCGCAAGAGGGGGCTGGTGCTGGTCACGGGGCCCACGGGGTCGGGCAAGTCCACCACCCTGGCGGCCATGATCGACCACCGCAACACCCATCAGGATGGCCACATCGTCACCATCGAGGACCCCATCGAGTTCCTCCACCCGGACAAGCGCAGCCTCGTGAGCCAGAGGGAGGTGGCCACGGACACCCCGTCCTTCCACCACGCCCTCCGCTCCGCCCTGAGACAGGCCCCCGACGTCCTCCTCATCGGCGAGATGCGGGATCGGGAGTCCGCGGACGCCGCCCTGTACTTCGCGGAGACCGGGCACCTGGTCCTGAGCACCCTCCACACCATGAACGCCGCCCAGGCCATCGAGCGCCTTCTGGCCTTCTTCCCCCCGGACTCCGGCCAGGAGATCCTCCACAGGCTGTCCATCACCCTGGAGGGGATCGTGTCCCAGCGCCTGGTCCCCCGCGCGGACGGCGCCGGACGGGTGGCGGCCCTGGAGATCCTGGTGGCCACCCCCAGGGTCCGGGAGCTGGTGCGGAGGGGCGACGTGAACGCCATCAAGCAGGCCATCCAGGCCGGAACACAGGAGGGCATGCAGACCTTCGACCAGGCCCTGTACGACCTGTACCGCCAGGGCCTGGTGACCCTGGAGGAGGCCCTGCGCAACGCCGACTCCCCCAACGACCTGCGGCTGCGGGTGAGGGGTCTGGCAGGCTGAACCCGCCGGCCGAGCGCCGCCGTCCTGGTCGTAGGGACCGCTCTCTTCGGGCTCCCGAAGCCTTCCCCGAGTGCGCAACGACGTGGGCGCGGTACTAGAATCGTGCCGGAGATCTCCACGGGGGACGCGTGTGGCATGGAGGAACGCCGCCAAGAAGGAGTCCACGAGGAGTTTGCGGAAGAAGAAGTTGACGTACAGGGCGACCTGTCGTTGACGACGGACGAGGAGGCGGAGGACATGTACGGCGAGATGGAAACGCCCGTGGCGCCGGCACCCGCGGAGCCCACACCCGCAGCGCCCGCGCCTGCAGCGCCGAAGCGCCGTCCCGCGGCCCGCAAGCCCGCGAAGCCGGCGAAGAAGGCGGCCAAGCCCAAGGCGGCCCGCAAGGCCGCGGCGAAGAAGGCGGCACCCCGCCGGGCCGCCCGCAAGGCGGCGCGCAAGACCGCGGCGCGGCGCGCGGCCCGGCGTCCTGCGGCCAAACGGGCCACCGCCCGGCGCGGCACGCGCAAGAGCACGCGCCGCTAAAGGCCGCGCCACCCGCCTGAACCAGGCGACCCGCCGTGCAGGAGGCCGCCCCTAGCGGTCTCCTGTCCTTTTTTCGCCGTGACGTACTTCGACTGCGTCGGTTTCCAGCTCCACAAGGCCGCGGACCTGCAGGCCCTGGCCGAGAAGGCTGCCCGCAGTGGCCGGGCGCTGGCCACCGAGCCCGGGTTCGGGCTGCGCCGTTGGGAAGTGGGGGAGGGAGTGGAGCTGTGGGCGGAGGTGGGCCCGTCCGGGGAGCCGCTGGGCGTGCTTCCCTTCTACCGCCCCCACGTCACCCATCGGGCCGGGGTGGTAGATCTAGGGGAGGATCCCGACCACCCCGAAGAGGGGTGGGCGGAGCTGTGGCTGGACCCGACCGACCCGTCGGAGCCCTACACCGGCCGGTTCCCCCTGGTGTGCGACCTGGTGGACTACCTTTCCGTGGCAGGCCGGCTGCCGTCGCTGCCCGCGGTGGTCGAGGCCCAGCTGGTGTGCTTCGCGGACTCCCTGGTGGCCTACCAGGACGCCCTGGATTGGGCCGTGGGCCAGCACGGCACCGGCTTCCGCATGCCGCCGCGCAGCTTCGCCAGCACGTGGCACACCGCCCTGGACGAGGGGCCCCGCGAGCGGCCGGAGGCCACCGCTTGGGTGGCGGGCAGCGTGCGGTGGGTGGAGCGTCGGACCAACCCCCTCACCCAAAAGCGGTTCTTCCACCTCGCCCTGGACGTAGGAGAGGTGGAGGTGGAGCTGGTGGCTCCTGAGTCCCTCGCGGGCGACCTGCAGCCGGGCTGGCTGGTCCAGGCGGGCTGCTGGGTCCTGGGCCGCTTCCCGGCCCTGGAGAACCCCTCGGCGTAGTCAGCTCCCGAAGAGCGCGGCTTCGTCCGCCCGCCGGTAGGGGTGGATTTCGTCTTCGCGGAACCACAGGCGTACTTCAAACTCCGCTTCCTCAGGGGTGCCCGACGCGTGCACCAGGTTGCGCACCGGTCTCTGCTCCAGGTTGGCCAGGGTGGGGGAGTCGGTACTCCAGTCGCCGCGGATGGTGCCCGGCTCCGCGAAGATGGGGAGGGTCTTGCCCACCAGCTTGCGCACCGCGCTCACCGCGTGCACACCCTCCACCACCGCGGCCACCACGGGCGCGGAGGCCATGAAGTCGATGAGCCAGCCCCGCACCCGCCGTCCCACCTCCAGGGGGTCGTCGGTCCCCATGCGCTCCCGGACGTCCAGGCCGTACGCCTCGAAGGCCTCCTTGGTCTTGCCCCCGATGGTGCGGAGGAACTGGTCGTCCTCTGGGTAGTGCCGCTCCAGCAGGTCCCGGGGCGCCTGGAGCATCTTCAGGGCGACCACCTTCAGGCCGGCCCGCTCGAACCTGGCCAGGATCTCACCCACCAGACCCCGCTGCACCCCGTCCGGCTTGACCACCACCAGGGTTCGCTCCGTCCTGGGATCGCGCAACGTCCCACCTCCGAACGCAAGGGAAAAGGCCCGGTCGATTGTACGACGCCCGCGGGTACCGGGGGGAACCCCTCCGCGCTCAGCGCCGGGTGCGGGCGGCCCGGGAGGCGGCCCTCCCCCGTGCTCCCATCCACGGCGGGAAGCCCCGGTACGGGGCGGAGGGGCACAGGCGCTGCAGGGGACAAGCCGCGCACCGGGGGTCCCGGGCGGTGCATACCTCCCGCCCGAAGTAAATGAGGCGCAGGGAGAACCGCGACCACTCTTCGGGCGGCACGACCCGCATGAGGTCCCGCTCGATGCGCTCCGGGTCGGTCTCCCCCGTCAGGTTGAGCCTGCAGCTCAGGCGGGTCACGTGGGTGTCCACCACGATGCCCGTCCCGTCAGGCCGGCCCCGGTGGTGCGGCCAGCCCGGCCAGCGCTCGATCTCCGCCGCCGCGAACAGGACGTTGGCGGTCTTGCGGCCTACCCCGGGCAGCCGGACGAGGGCGTTCATGTCCGCGGGCACCTGCCCGGAGTGCTCGGTCACCAACCTGCGGCTGCACTCCACGATGGCCTTGGCTTTCTGCCGGAAGAAGCCGGTGGGCCGGACGAGCTCCTCCACCTCCTTGAGATCTGCCCGGGCGAGGGCCTGGGGGGAAGGGAACCGGCTGAACAGGGCGGGGGTCACCCGGTTCACCGTTTCGTCCGTACACTGGGCGGACAGGATGGTGGCGACCAAAAGTTCGAAGGGCGACCGGTGGTGGAGGGGGATTTGTGGGTCCGGGTACCTCTCCCGAAGAGCCTGCAGGATGCCCCGTACCCGGCTCCGGCGCCGGGCCTCCGGCTCCGCGGGTGGCCTGGACTGGGCGGCCATGGGGCGCTACGCAACAACTTCGACCCCCGTAGGACCGAACCTGCAGGAGAAGGGCGGGCGGAGGGGCGTATAGAATCGGGCAGAACACGCGGTCGGACGCAAACGTTCGCGTGGCCGGAGCGGAGGTGAAGCGGTGCGATTCGGACTCGCCCAGATCCGCTACCGTTGGGGGGAGAGCCGGTCCTGGGAGGAGGGGACCACGGACAACCTGGAGAAGGCGGTGGAGTTCATCCGCCGCGCGGGCCGGGAGGGGGCCGCGGTGGTAGCCTTCTCCGAGTACTTCCTAGGCAACGTCAAGCCCATGCCCATCCCCAGCCCCATCACCGACCGACTCAGCCAGGCCGCCCGGGAAGC
Source organism: uncultured bacterium (assembly GCA_964437095.1). Classification (GTDB taxonomy): domain Bacteria; phylum Sysuimicrobiota; class Sysuimicrobiia; order Sysuimicrobiales; family Sysuimicrobiaceae; genus Tepidifontimicrobium. The sequence continues at coordinate 32,044 of CAYTFH010000004.1, forward strand.
CAACGTGTACGTGATCTGCGGGGCGACCCGGGAGCTCATTCCCAAGCCCAAGGGCGCGCGGAAGGCCCCCAAGCCCCGCATCTGCTCCTTCGTCATCGCCCCCAACGGCAAGATCATCAGCAAGCACTACAAGCAGGTCTTCTACCCTACGGAGCGAGGCCTCTACGACCCCGGCCCCAACCGGCCCACCACAATCCACGGGGTGAAGGTGGGTATCCTGGGCGGTTACGAGCTGCTGGTCCCGGAGATCGCCCGCAGGCTGGCCAGGGCGGGCGCGGAGATCCTCGTGGTGCAGATGGTGGCCTCGTCGGACATGCCGTACATGCTGGAGACCATGCAGTCCGCGGTCCGGGCCCGCACCATGGAGCTCCTGATGCCCGTGTTGGCCGTGGGGCAGTACGGGGAGTTCTACGGCGGCATCATGATGCAGGGGGGCAGCATCGCGTACGTGCCGGAGCTCGGCAAGTTCCAGGGCAAGTGGGTCCCCAACGGCGCCCGCCTGGTGACCCGCATGGGCGAGTACGAGAACCTGCTGCCCGTGGACATCGCCCCCGAGACCGCGCGCGAGGTGCGGAAGAAGTTCTCCTGGTGGTAGGGCTTGGGCCTCCACCCCCGTCGGCTGGAGCAGCTCCGCCTCCGGATGGAGGAGGCCGGCTGCGGCCTCGTGATCCTGGGCCCCGGGGACGACTTTCGGTACTTGGCGGGCTGGTCGCCCCTTGCGGACGAGCGTCTGTGCGTGCTCCTGGTGGGCCCCCACACCCAGGCGGTGGTGGCCCCGGAGCTGAGCCTGGATGAGGTGCGCCGCAACCTCGGGGTGCCCGCGTTCCCCTACCGGGACGCCGAGCTTCCCGACTTGGCCCTGCGGCAGGCCCTCGGGTACACCGGCGGCCGGGTCCAGCAGGTGGCGGTCTCGGACGACCTGAGGGCGGACCACCTGCTGCTCCTCCAGCAGCACCTGCACGACGCGCACTTCACCTTGGCCTCCCGGCTGGTGTGGGACCTCCGGGCCCGCAAGGATCCCGAGGAGGTCGCTGCCCTCCGCAGCGCAGCGCAGGTGGCGGATGCGGGGCTACGGGCGGCCCTGAAGGCGTGCCGGCCGGGCGCCACGGAACTGGAGGTGGCGGAGGCCGCCCGCGCGGCCATGGCCCGGTCGGGCGCGGAGTCCGTGCCCTTTGCGCTGGTGGCGTCCGGCCCCAACACCGCACTTCCCCACCACCAGTCCACGGCCCGCAAGCTCCGGCCGGGTGAACCCGTGCTGGTGGACCTGGGTGCCCGGGTGACAGGCTACTGCTCCGACGTTACCCGCATGGCCTTCCTCGGGGAGCCCCCAGAGCCGTACCGGAAGGTCCACGTACTGGTGGAGACAGCCCTCCGTGCCGCCCTGGACGCCGCGCGGCCGGGCGTTCCGTCGCGGGACGTGGACCGGGCCGCCAGAAGGGTGATCGAGGCCGCGGGCTATGGGCCGTACTTCGTGCACCGTACCGGGCACGGCCTGGGGCTGTCGGTGCACGAGCCGCCGTCCCTCCACGGTGGTAACCCGCAGGTCCTGGAGGAAGGCATGGTGTTCACCGTGGAGCCGGGGGTGTACCTGCCGGGGGAGTTCGGGGTACGGCTGGAGGAGGCGGTGGTCCTCGGCCCCGCGGGTCCGGAAGTCCTCAGCCAGCTCCCTCGAGAGGTGGCCCTGGTGGGCTAACGAACCCTCAGCCAGGCCTGTACACCATCACCACCTCTACCCGGTCCCGTCCTCCCTTCCGGATGGCAAAGGAGATCCCCAGGGCCGGGTAGGCCAGGATCAGGGTGGCCCGGTCCTCCTGGGCGTAGGCCGGCGGGCCGAAGGCGGCCAGCACCTGCTGCCGGCTGCTGCCCACGCCCACGCCCCGCGGGGTGCGGTACCGGGGACTGTCCACGAACACCGCGTCCACCCGGCCTTCCGCGTCCACGCGCACCGTCAGGCCCAGGGTCGGCCAGAACAGCTTGTCCGCCTCGCGCCCGCGACCGGAGCCGGCGGGAGGTCCCAGGAGCTGGACCACCTCCGCAACCCTCATGCCGAGCGCCACTGGGCCTACCGCCCGCCCGGGGACGATGGCAAGGCCATCCCGCGGCCGTGCGGACGCCAGCTCGGCCAGTCCCATGACCACCGCTAGCGCCGTGGACACCCAGCGAAACGCTCTGGTAGAATCCATACGACCCGCGCCCGTAGCTCAACTGGATAGAGCATCTGACTACGGATCAGAAGGCTGGGGGTTCGAGTCCCTCCGGGCGCGCCACGCCTCCGTTTTTCCCGGCGTACTCCTCTGCGGGATACGCGCCGTCCGCGGCTGTGGTTCCCGAATCAGCGCCCCACGAGTTCCAGGTCGCGGGCGGCGGGGTCGGAAGAACCGGCCCCAGACGCTACCCGCCGGGCCAGCTCAGCCTGGTCGGGGGTGGCAGGCAGGAAACGGACCTCGCGGAAGGCGTGGCTCAGGGCCCGTACCTGCACGAACCACGCCACGTACCGGTCGGGTACGGGGGCCCGGCGGTCCAGCCACCCCGCCACCTCCGGCGGCCACACGTACACCTGCGCCCGCCGGCCGAAGGAGCGGGCGGTCCACAGAGCCTGCAGCACCGCTTCCATGGCCACCGCCGAGGGGTCGTGGTGGGCCCGCGCTCCTGCGGAGCTGCGCAGCACGGAACCTTCGCGGCTCAGCAGCACGACGCCGTAGCGGGTGCCGCCCTCCCCTCCGAACGCCCCCGCCACCACCTGCAAGGCCCCGCGTTCAGCCACGGCTCACCACCGCCGCGCACAGGTACAGGGCCAGCATCACCCACAGCTTGAGCCTCACCCGCCCGCGGTCGTCCCAGACCGGTGCCGGCCGGCGCCGGGTGCTGCTGCCCGCGGAACGGAGACGCACCACCACCTGGGTCCCCTCGCGAGTTTTCTAGCTCGATGATAGCGAACGTGTATTCGCCAGTCAAGGGGAGGGCGCGAGCCACCGGACGAACAGGTCCGGGTCCACGTTCCCACCGCTCACCACGGCCACCGTGCCCTCCTGCGGCTGCCGCAGGGAGTACGCCACCGCCGCGGCGCCCGACGGCTCGGCCACCACCTTGGCCTCGTGGAACAACCGCACCACCGAGGCCACGATCTCCCGGTCGGCGACCGTGGCGAACTCGTCCACGTACCGGGACGCGCACTCCCACGTCACCTGCCCGGGCTCCACGGCCCTCAGGCCGTCGGCCACCGTGTCCACCCGGTCCAGCCGCACCCGCCGGCCCGCCTTCCACGAGGCCCAGAAACACGCGGCACCCTCCGGCTCCACCGCCACCACCCGTACGTCGGGCCGCAGGTTCTTCACCGCCACCGCCACCCCGGACACCAGCCCACCGCCCCCGCAGGGCACCACCACCCGCCGCACCTGGGGGAACTGGTTCAGGATCTCCAGCCCCACCGTTCCCTGTCCGGCCACCACGTCCGGGTCGTCGAAGGGGGGCACGTAGTGCAGCCCCCGGGTGCGGGCCATCTCCAGGGCCGCGGCGATGCGCTCCGCGGTGGTGCGGCCGCAGCGGACCACCTCCGCGCCCCACCCGCGGATGCTGGCCTCCTTGGCGGGCACCACGTCCTCCGGCACCACCACCACCGCAGGCACTCCCAGCTCCCGGGCAGCGTAGGCCACCGCCTGCCCGTGGTTGCCCGAAGAGGCGGTGATCAGGCCCTGCCGACAGCGGTCCGGGTGGCGTAGGACGTGGGAGAAGGCACCCCGGGGCTTGAAGGAGCCAGTAACCTGGAGGGACTCCAGCTTCAGGCACACCCCCAAGGCCCACGCGGACACCAGTGGGGTCCGCAGCACCCTGCCCGCGACGCGCTGCTGCGCGGCCAAAACGTCCTGGAGGCTGGGGCAGGTCACGTCAGGCTCCCCGCCCCAACAGGTCCAGGAGCATCTGAGCGTTCACCGCCGCCTGGCCCCGCTCGCAGTTGTTCATCATGAGGAACACGCGATCCACCTCCGCACCGAGCCGCCGAGCGCGCTCCGCCCAGGGCCGAAGCTCGTCCTCCGAGTACAGGTAGTCGAACCGCTCCTTCACCTCCGCGCCCCTCGCCGCCCACGCCTCCGCGTTGCGCCCGTGGAACCGCACCACCGCCCAGTCCGCGGTCACCGCCACCTCGGGGGGCACGGTCCACTCCAGGTGCGGCTCGTCCGGCACCACGTAGGCGATGCCCCGCTCCCGCAGGGCGCCCCACACCCGGTCACGGACCCCGGGCTCGACCCACGACCGGTGCCGGAACTCCACCGCCAGCCGGTAGCCGCGGGTCATGCGGGCCAAGAAGTCCAGCCGCCGCACGAAGCGCTCCGAGTACATCACCCACCGGGGGAACTGGAACAGCAGGTACCCCAGCCGACCCGCCTCCCGCAGGGGCCTGCAGAAGTCCAGGAACAGCTCCCAGCACAGGTTCTGCACCTCCTCCGGGAGGTCGCGGTCCACCACCCGCCTCCGGGACCGGAGCTGAGCGGGCAGGAGGGCCCGCACGGTGTCCGGCAGCCTGTGGGTCTCCGCGCCCTGGCCCGTGAACAGCCCGAAGGCCTTGACGTTCAGCACGAACCCCGGCGGGGTCCACGCCACGAATTTGTGCGCGGTGTCCACGGGCAGCAGGGCGTAGTACGTGGCGTCCACCTCCACCGTGGGGAACACCGTAGCGTAGTACCGCAGACGGGCCTCCGGCCGGCTGCGGTAGCCCCTGGGGTAGAAGGTCTCGAAGCCCCGGGTCCACGAGCACGTGCCCACGTACACCTCCGCTCGCCCCAGCCGCAGGGCTCGGGCCGGCTCCCGTCCGAACAGCTCCGCCTGCACGCGGCCCACGCCGTCCCCCTGGGGGGTGCTTCGCGGAAGGTGGTGCCGGGTCCTGGCGGTGCTATACTGTGGGCGCGGCCGTGCTAGGCGGGGAGCTGGCGGTTCCCTGTACCCCCGACCCGCCACAGGGGGGCTGAACTCCCGCCCGAGGCGGCGCCGCTACGGGTCCGGTCCGGGCCCGCGGGCGAGGAGGGCTGGGTCCTGCGCGACGGGAGCCTGCGAACCCCGCCAGGTCCGGAAGGAAGCAACGGTAAGCAGCCCCTCCCGGGTGCCGCAGGGCCACCTGGCCCGAGCCAGCGTCCCGGGTGCCGCCGCGGCGGAACTGGTCGACGGCGGGTGCACGGCCGCACTACCGCTGCCCGTAGGCCACCACCAGGGCAACGAGGTTGTTCACCGAGTGCATGGCCACCGAGGTTACCACGCTGCCCGTGCGCTCCACCGCCAAGGCGAAGGCCCAGCCCAGCACCGCGATGGGCAGGAAGTTGGCCACCTGCAGGTGCACCGCGGCGAAGGCCAGCCCCGTGAGCACCGCCGCTTGCGCCGGACCCCATACGCGGCGCGCCGCGCGGTACACCAAACCACGGAAGAACACCTCCTCCGCCACCGGCACCAGCCCACTCACCAGGGCCGCGAACAGTACCACCTTCGGCCAGTCCGCCAGGGGAGGGAGGACCTGCACCAGGGGGTTGGCGTACTGCTCCAGCTCCGCCAGCGCCCGCGCCCGGTCGTGGCCGATCACCAGACCAAGCAGGTACACCGACGCCGGTTGCACCACGTAGTGCGCCGCGGCCACCACGGGGAATGCGGCCGCCAGGCCCAAAGCCGCGGCCCGTCCTAGCCCAGCCCCCGTGAGCCCCAGCGCCGCCCAGGGCAGCCCCCGCCGCCGCAGGACCTGTCCGCAGCCTGCGAGCAACGCGGCGCTCTGAGCCACCACCACCGCCCCCACCGCCTCGAACCCGAACCAGGGCCCCAGCAGGAGGCTCGCCCCCAGGGGGACGGCCACCAAGGCGAACACGGCCACGGCCAGGATCTCCGCCCCGTCCCACTCGCGTGGGGCCGGCCGCGCCAGCAGCACGTATGCCGGGAAGGCCAACGGCGCGGCCACCGCCACCGCCAGCCCCCACCACCACCCGGGCCGCGCCCTGCGGGCGGCGTCGTGGTACACCCACACGGCCGCCAGCACCTGTAGGGCCACGAAGCCCGCTCGATCCAGGATGCCCAAGGTCTCCGGTACCATTCTCAGGTAGAATACCGGTGCCGGTAACCCGCTGGCCCCATGGCGCACCTGTCCTTGTACCGCAAGTGGAGGCCCCAGTCGTTCGACGACGTTGTGGGCCAGGAGGCCGTGACCCGCACCCTGCGGTCGGCCATCGCCTCCGGACGGGTGGCCCACGCCTACCTGTTCAGCGGCCACCGCGGGACGGGCAAGACCACCACCGCCCGCATCCTGGCCAAGGCCCTGAACTGCGCCCAGGGGCCCACCCCCGACCCGTGCAACCGGTGCCCGGCCTGCGTGGCCATCAGCGAGGGCTCGTCCCTGGACGTCATCGAGCTGGATGCGGCCAGCAACCGCGGCATCGACGAGATCCGGGAGATCCGGGAACGGGTGCGCCTGGCGCCTGCGGCCAGCCGCTACAAAGTGTACATCCTGGACGAAGCCCACATGCTCACCACCGAAGCGGAGAACGCCCTGTTGAAGACCCTGGAGGAGCCTCCCGCCCACGTGGTGTTCGTCCTAGTCACCACCGAGCCCCACCGGCTGCCCGCCACCATCCTGTCCCGCTGCCAGCGGTTCGAGTTCCGCCGCATCCCCACCGCCCTCGTGGTGGAGCGGTTGGGTCGTATCGCCCGCCAGGAGGGAGTGGACGTCACCCCGGCCGCCCTGCAGCTCATCGCCCGCGCCGCGGACGGCGCCCTGCGGGACGCGGAGAGCGTCCTCGACCAGCTCGCCAGCAGCACGGAGGGGCCCATCCAGGAGGCGGACGTGGTGCGCCTGCTGGGCCTTCTGGAGGACGAGGTGGTGGACGCGGCCACCGAGGCGGTGCGGTCGCAGGACGCCGCCGCGGCCTTGCGCCTGGCCGCCCAGGTGGTGGAGAGCGGCCGCGACCCGCGCTCCGCCCTGCGCCGGCTGGTCCTGCACTTCCGCGACCTGTTGGTGCTCCGCACGTCCCCCGAGTTGCGGGACCTGGTGGAGGCGCCCCCGGACCGCATCGCTCGGCTGGTGGAGCAAGCCCGCCGCTTCCAGGCCGACGAGCTACTGCGGGCCATCTCGGTGCTCACCTCCGCGGAGGGGGAGGCCCGGTGGAGCCCTCAGCCGCGGCTGGCCCTGGAGCTGGCCCTCCTGCGGCTAGCCCGTCCGGACCTGGACCCCACGTTGGAAGGGCTGCGGGGACGCGTGCTGCGGTTGGAGAGGATACTCGCGGAGCGGGAGGAACCCCCCGAACCTGGTCCAGCCGAAGCTCGCCCTCCACGGCAGGCGGACGGCCCCGCGGTGCAGTCGGAACTGCCGGTGGAGCCCGAGGTGGACCTGGAGTCGGTGTCCGGACGCTGGCCGCGGATTCTGGAAGAGGTCAAAAGCCGCCGTCCCTACACCTTCGCCCTGCTCACGGACGGCAAGCCGGTGGCCGTCCGGGGGGACGAGCTCGTGGTGGAGCTCCCTGCGGGGAGCCAGTTCGCCGCGGAAACCCTGCAGGACGTGCGGCACCGGGAACTGGTGGAGGAGGCGGTGCGGCAGGTCGTGGGCCGCGGGCTCCGGGTGTGTTTCGTGGTGGCGGACGGCTCCACCGCGTCTTCGAGTTCCCCGCGGGACCCCCTGGTGGAGCAGGCCACTCACCTGCTGGGGCCCGCGGTGGCCTTCCGCCCCTTGAGGGAGCCGGAAGACTAGGCGCACGAGGTGCAGCGTGCGGGACATGGGCAAGGTGCTGCGGCAGGTGCAGAAGGTCCAGGAGGAGTTCGCCCGGGTGCAGGAGGAGCTCGCCCGGGAGCGGGTGGAGGCCACCGCGGGCGGAGGCGCCGTCCGGGTGGTGGCGGACGGGCACGGCCGGGTGCTGGAGGTGCACATCGCGCCCGAAGTGGTGGACCCCGGCGACGTGGAAACGTTGGAGGACCTGGTGTTGGCGGCGCTGAACTCCGCCCAGGAGCAGGCCCGGGCTCGGGCCGAGGAGCGGCTGCGGACCGTGGCCGGCGGCTTCGGGCTGCCGGGAATCGCCCCCTGACATGGCCCTTCCGGAAGCCCTCGCCCGCCTCGTGGAGCAGCTGTCCCGCCTGCCCACGGTGGGCCCCAAGACCGCCCAGCGCCTGGCCCTGCACATTCTCCGCATGACGGAGGAGGAAGTGCGGCAGCTGGCGGAAGCGATCCTGGAGGCCAAGGCCCGGGTCAAACCGTGCTCTGTGTGCTTCCACCTCACGGACACCGACCCGTGCCAGATCTGCACCAGCCCCAACCGGGACCCCTCCGTGCTGTGCGTGGTGGAGGACTCCAGGGACGTGCTGGCCCTCGAACGGTCCCGGGAGTTCCGCGGCCGCTACCACGTGCTCCAGGGAGCCATCTCCCCCCTGGACGGCGTGGGCCCCGAAGACCTCAGGATCCGCGAGCTTTTGGAGCGTCTGCGCACCGGGGAGGTCCGGGAGGTCATCGTGGCCACCAACCCCCGGGTGGAGGGGGACGCCACGGCCCTGTACCTGGCGCGCCTCATCCGGCCCCTCGGCATCAAGGTGACGCGCCTGGCCCACGGGCTGCCCGTGGGAGGCGACCTGGAGTACGCGGACGAGGTCACCCTCGCCAGGGCCCTGGAGGGCCGGCGGGAGCTGTAACAGGCACGGTTCCCTGCGCGACCGGCTCGCCGGGGCCGGTGGCCGCGTTTTCCGCGCCGCCGTATACTGACCTGGGAGCGCAGGCCATGGAGTACGTCAGCCCGACCCTCGGGCGCATGAGCTTCGAGGAGATGTTCCGCCACCTGGTGGCGTTCGTGGAGGAGCAGCCCGAGCGGCCGTACCACTTGATCGTGGGCACCGACTCCCTGGTCTCCGACCACACGTGCTTCGTGACCGCGGTGGTGATCCACCGAGTCGGCCAGGGAGGCCGGTACTTCTACCGGAAGCACTACAGCCGCAAGCTGGACAGCCTCCGGCAGCGGATCCTGTACGAGGTGTCCCTCAGCCTGGAGGTGGCGTCCCGCCTGTCCGCGGAGCTGGCGCGGAACGGCCACTCCCAGCTGCCCGTTGAGATCCACGTGGACGTGGGGGACCGGGGCGAGACCAAGTCCATCATCCGGGAGGTGGTGGGCATGGTCACCGGCTCCGGCTACGCCGCCAGGACCAAGCCCGAAGCGTACGGGGCCACGAAGGTGGCGGACAAGCACTCCAAGTAGCCCGCGGCCCCCGTCTACGCCTCCGCGGTCTGCGCGCCGCGTCCGTCCAGGAGCTTGAGGAACGCGTCCACCACCTGCGGGTCGAACTGCCGGCCCGCCTGCTCCACCAGGTACGCCCGCACCCGGTCCGGAGGCCAAGCGGGCCGGTACGGCCTGGGGTTCGACAGCGCGTCCCACACGTCCACCACCGCGAAGATGCGGGCCGCCAGGGGGATCTCCTCCCCGCGCAGGCCCCGGGGGTAGCCGGTGCCGTCCCACCGCTCGTGGTGGCAGTACGGGATGTCCAGGGCAGGGCGGAGGTACGCGATGGGCTGCAGGAGCTCGTACGCGTACTGCGGGTGGCGGCGCATCACCGCCATCTCCTCGGGTGTGAGGGGACCCGGCTTGTGCAGGATCTCGTCGGGGATGGCCATCTTCCCGATGTCGTGCAGGAGAGCGCCCCTCCGGAGGTGCACCACGTGCTCCTCGGGAACCCCCATGGCTCTCGCCAGCTCCACCGCCAGGGCCGTGACCCGCAGGGTGTGGCCGCGGGTCTCCCGGTCCCGCAGGTCCAGGGCCCGGGACCAGCCCTCCAGGGTGGTGTCGTACGCGGACGCCAGCTCGGCTTCCCGAACCCGCAGTGCTTCCACCATCTCGTCGAAGGCGGCGGCCAGGGACCCCAGCTCGCTGCCGTGGTGCGCTAGACCGGTCCTGGCCTGAAGGTCGCCCCGGCGCACCCGCTGGGCCGCCCGCATCAGGGCGCTGACCGGTCGCAGCACCATCCACCACCCGCCCACCCACGCCACCACCGCCGAGCACAGGGCCGCCAGGCCCAGCAACACCCAGCTGGTGCGGGCGGCCGCACGCAGGTCCGAGAACGCCGCGTCCTCGGACACCGCCCATACCGCGGACAGACCTCCGTCCGCCAGGGACGCGTGGGCGAGTGCGTATCCCCTGACCCGGCTGAAGGCGGCACCCCTCCAGGCCACCTCCCGGCTGCCCACCGCGCCGAGCCCGTCCGGACCGGCCAGCACCGCCAGCCAAACGGGCCACGGTCTGCCCATGGGGGCCCGCTCCTCCGGCCAGGACGCCACCACCACCCCCCGCGGGTCCACCAGCGCCCACACTTCCCCCGCGGAGGTGGGCCGCTGTCGGACCAGCTGCTGGAGTCTGTCACCGGACACGAGCCCCACCAGGCGACCGACCGCCCACCGTTGGGTCTTGTCGAACACGGGTGCGG
>CAYTFH010000004.1:42559-73819 GCA_964437095.1 uncultured bacterium
AGCCCCACCAGGCGACCGACCGCCCACCGTTGGGTCTTGTCGAACACGGGTGCGGCCACCACCAGCGCCTGGACCTGCCCGAACTCCACGTACCCGCCCACGGAGAACCGCCCCGCGCGGCCCACTCCCACACTCCCCGCCCGCCGCAGCCATCCCAGGCGGTGGAGGGGGTGGGAGGCGCATAAAGGCTTCCCGTTCCCGTCCGTGCGGACCACCATGGCCAGCACCGTGCCGTCGGCCACGGTCCTGGCCATCCGGTGGTTGCACCCCTCGGGCTGGGCGTCCCGTACCGCGGGCAGCAGGCTGAGCCGCACCAAGGTCTGCCGCACCTCGTCCATCAGGCGGCCGGCGTCCGTGGCCAGCAGCTCCGCGGACCGCTGGGCCTGCTGCTGCACCCGCTCCGTCTGCCTGGCCTGCTCCCGGCGGTAGGTGTAGCCCAGGCTGCCCGCCACCGGCAGCATGGTCGCCACGCTGAGCAGGGCGAGTCTCGCCGCCAGGGTCATGCGCAGGTCCCCCCGGCGGCCAAGGAGCAACTCCCCGGCCACCCGCCGCGTCCCTCCGGGCGGAGGATCAGGGTCTCCAGCGGAGGTCGGGGTGGCGGGCGGCGCGGACTTCGTCCAGCCGGCCCACGGGGGTGGTGTGGGGCGCGGTGCGGACCTTCTCGGGGTCCGTCTGGCACTCCCGGTCGATGGCCACCATGGCGTCCACGAAGGCGTCCAGGGTCTGCAGGCTCTCCGTCTCCGTGGGCTCGATCATGATGGCCTCCTCCACGATGAGGGGGAAGTACACCGTGGGCGCGTGGAACCCGTAGTCCAGCAACCGCTTGGCGATGTCCTTGGTGGTGACCCCGTCCCGCTTCTTCTGCCGCACGCCGGAGGCCACGAACTCGTGTTTGCACACCCGGTCGTAGGGGATCTCGTAGTACGGCGCGAGCCGCACCCGGAGGTAGTTGGCGTGCAGCACCGCGTGCTCGGCCACCGCCCGCAGTCCGTCGGCGCCTAGGGTACGGATGTAGGCGTACGCCCGCACCAGGTTGGCGAAGTTCCCGAAGAACGCCCGCACGCGGCCAATGGACTGGGGCCGGTCGAAGTCCAGCCGGTAGCGGTCGCCCTCCCGCACCACCACGGGTACGGGCAAGAACGGCTCCAGGTGGGACTTCACCGCCACCACCCCCGCGCCCGGCCCGCCGCCCCCGTGGGGGGTGGAGAAGGTCTTGTGCAGGTTCATGTGCATGACGTCGAAGCCCTGGTCCCCGGGCCGCGTGATCCCCACCATGGCGTTGAAGTTGGCGCCGTCCAGGTACATCTGCGCGCCCACGCCGTGGACCCGCTCGGCGATCCGGTCCACCTGCTCCTCGAACAGCCCCAGGGTGTTGGGGTTGGTGAGCATGAGCGCCGCAGTGTGCTCGTCCAGGTGCTCCTCCAGGGCGGCCAGGTCCAGGTTGCCCCGGGCGTCGGACCGCACGGTCACCACCTGGTACCCCACCATGGCTGCGGTGGCCGGGTTGGTGCCGTGAGCGGAGTCGGGCACGATCACCTTGGTGCGCCGCTCGCCCCGGGAGGCGAAGTAGGCCCGGATCACCAGCAGGCCCACCAGCTCCCCGTGGGCTCCCGCGGCGGGCTGGAAGGTGACCGCATCCATGCCCGCGAGCTCCCGCAGCTCCTCCCCGAGCTCCCACAGCAGCTGCAAGGCTCCCTGCACGTGCTCCTCGGGCGTGTACGGGTGGAGGCGCGCGAACCCCGGCAACCGCGCCACCTCCTCGTGCAGCTTGGGGTTGTACTTCATGGTGCACGACCCCAAGGGGTAGAAGCCCTCGTCGATGGAGAAGTTGCGGTGGCTGAGCTGGGTGTAGTGGCGAACCACGTCCAGCTCGCTGACCTCCGGGAGTTTCGGGGGCGAGGTCCGCAGCGCTTCCGGCGGCACCACCTCTTCCAGGGGGGCGGGGGGGACGTCCGGTTCGGGCAGCCCGAAGCCCCGTCGCCCGGGAACGCTGCGCTCGAAGATCAGGGGAACGTCCTTCACCGCACCCTACCCCCCACCGCGCGCCCACCGCGCCTTGCTACCCGCTCCAGGGCTTCCGCGAACCGGTCCATCTCCTCGCGGGTACGGGCCTCGGTGACGCACACCAGCAGCGCGTCCCGGTAGCCCGGGTAGAACCTACCCAGGGGGACCCCGGCCAGGAACCCCTCCCGTGCCAGGGCGCGGACCAGGGCCGCGGCAGGCCGGGGGGTTCGCACTACGAACTCGTGGAAGGTGGGCCCGGGGAAGGCCAAGCGGAACCCCGGCAGGGTCGCCAGCTTGGACTTCAGGTAGTGCGCCTTAAGCACGCACAGCTCCGCCACCTGCCGCACTCCCTGGGGACCGAGAAGGCTGAGGTAGATGGCCGCGGCCAGGGCGTTGAGGGCCTCGTTGGTGCAGATGTTGCTGGTGGCCTTCTCCCGCCGGATGTGCTGCTCCCGAGTCTGCAGGGTCAACACGAAGCCGCGCCGGCCGTGCCGGTCCACCGTGGCTCCCACCAGACGGCCGGGCATGCGGCGGACGAACGCCTCCCGGGTGGCGATGATCCCGAGGTAGGGCCCCCCGAAGTTCAGGGGGTTGCCCAGGGGCTGGCCTTCTGCGGCCACGATGTCCGCGCCCAGCGGGCCCGGGGCTTCCAGGAGGCCGAAGGCCAGCGGGTCCGAGCAGGCTACCACCATCAGGGCGCCCACCCGGTGGGCCAGCTCCGCCCACCCGCGGACGTCCTCCAGGCACCCGAAGAAGTTGGGGTGCTGCACCACCACCGCCGCGGTCCGGTGGTCCACCGCGCGAGGGTCCGGGGGAGTCACGCCCGCCTGGTGGCGCTGCTGCACCAACCGGATCCCCAAGGGCTCGGTGTAGGTACGCACCACCTGGCGGTACTCCGGGTGCACCGCCTGGCTGATCACCACCCGATCCCGGCGCGTGAGGTCCCGGGCCATCACCACGGCTTCCCCCAGGGCGGAAGCGCCGTCGTACATGGAGGCGTTGGCCACCTCCATGCCGAGCAGCTCGCACACCATGGTCTGGTACTCGTAGGCGGCCTGCAGCTCCCCCTGCATCAGCTCCGCCTGGTACGGCGTGTACGCCGTCAAGAACTCCCCCCGGCCGGCCAGCTGCCAGACCGCGGGGGGGACGAAGTGGTCGTAGGCTCCCGCGCCCGCAAAGCAGACCAGTCGGTCCGCGTGGCCGTTGCGCTCCGCCAGGGCCCTCAGGTACGCGAGCACCTCGGGGTCGCTGAGGGGCGGCCGCAGGCGCAGAGGACGGTGTAGGCGGACGCTTTGGGGTATGTCCGCGAACAGGTCGTCCACGGACTCCACACCGATGACCCGCAGCATGTGCGCGCGCTCCTCGGGGGTGGTGGGGATGTAGCGCAACTAGACCTCCCCGATGTGCCGGCGGTACGCCTCCGCGTCCATGAGACGGTCCAGCTCCGAAGGGTCGCTCATCTCCACCACGATCATCCAGCCCTCCCCGTGGGGATCCTGGTTCACCACCTCCGGGTGGTCCCGCAGCCGCTCGTTGACCTCCACCACGCGGCCGGATACGGGGGCGTACAGCTCGCTGGCGGCCTTCACGGACTCCACCACCCCGAAGGGCTGCATGAAGCGGACCTCCGTTCCCACCGGGGGCAGCTCCACGTACACCACGTCCGTGAGGCGGTCCGCGGCGAAGCGGGTGATCCCCACCCGTACGCGCCCGTCCTCCCGCTTGGCCCACTCGTGCTCGCTGCTGTAACGGTAGTCGTCCGGGTACACCGCCGCCTCCTTTCCTGCGGATAGTTCCACTATACCGGACCCGCGCCCGCCCTCCGGTAGAAGGGCAGCTTCACCACCTCCGCACCGACCCACCGGCCGCGGATCTCCACCTCCACCCGAGTGCCGGGGATCGCCAGCTCCGCGGGCAGGTACGCCAGGGCGATGCTGCGCTGGACCCACGGCCCGAAGGTGCCACTGGTGACCCTGCCCGCTGGCTGTCCCCGGTGGCGCACGGCGCTGCCGCTGCGGGCGATGCTCCGGTCCTCCAGAACCAGCCCGCACAGGCGCCGGCGCACCCCTTCCGCCTTCTGGCGGCGGAGGGCGTCCGCGCCCACGAACCGTCTTCCCTCTAGCTTTACCGTCCACCCCAGGCCCGCCTCCAGCGGGCTCGTGGACTCGTCCAGGTCTGCGCCGTACAGCAGGTAACCGGCCTCCAGCCTCAGGGTGTCCCGGGCGCCCAGCCCGCACGGGACTGCGCCGAGGCCCACCAGCGCCTCCCACACCCGGGCCACGCGGTGCCAGTCCGTGAGGATCTCGAACCCGTCCTCGCCCGTGTATCCGGTCCGGCACACCCACGCCCGCACGCCCGCCACCAGGGCGGGACCCGCCACGTGGAAGCGGGGCAAGGAGGACAGGTCCAGCTCCGTGGCCTGCTGGAGGATCTCCTGAGACCGCGGCCCCTGCAGGGCCACCAGGGAGGTGAAGAACGACGCGTCCCGCACGCGACAGCCCTGCGCGTGCTCCCGCACCCACTGGGCGTCCGCCTCCCTGCGCGCGGCGTTCACCACCAGCAGGAAGCGCTCCTCCGCCAGCCGGTACGCCACCAGGTCGTCCAAGACCCCGCCGTCCTCGCGGCACATGGGCGTGTACAGGGCCTGGCCCACCCGTAGCCGCCTGGGGTCGTTGCACAGGATCGCGTCCAGGGTCTGCAGGGCCCCTGGGCCGGACAGCCGCAACCGGCCCATGTGGGAGACGTCGAACACCCCGGCTCCCGTGCGCACCGCGCGGTGCTCGGCCACGATCCCCTGGTACTGCACGGGCATCTCCCAGCCCGCGAAGGGGACCATCCGGGCGCCGTGCTGCACGTGCCAGCGGTACAGGGCCGTACGCAGCCGCCTGCGCCGGGGAACATCCGCGCCGCGTCCAGATGCCCACCACCGGAGCCGCTCCGTGTGGGACAGGTAGTCCTGGGTGAGCTGGACCACCGTGGCCAGCACGGTGACCGGTTCGCCCCCCACGTGCACCCCGAAGTCCTTCTCCCAGGCGTCTCGGGGAAGCCCTCGGAGGTACGCCACCAGGCTGGCCAGGGACGCCCGCAGCTCGCCCACCAGCGCCCCGCGCTCCAGGCCTCCCCAGCGGGCCACGGACTCGGCGTTGAGGGGTTGGAAGTCCTCCCGCGCCTGGGCGAGGTAAAAGGGCGCGTTGCCCTGGCCCAGCTGGCGCAGCCCCTCCCGGACGTGGTGGTTCCAGCCCACCAGGTGCGCCACCACGTCCCGGGGCGTCCACCGCTCGAGCCGCTCCTGCAGGAGGCGTTCCGGGAGGGAACCCAGCAAGTGGGCGAGCTCCTCCGCGGCCTCCTCCAGCCGATCCAGGGCTTCCTCAGGCTCCACCCGGGCCCTCCCGGCCTACCCAGAACTCCCGCAGCAGCGCCTGCACCTCCTCGTCGGAGACCTGGGTGAAGTCCTCGTAGAACTGCCCCACGGCCACGAACAAGGGGTCTTCCCGCACGCACACCACCTCGCAGCCTTCCGCCCGCAGCCGCCGCACCGCCTCGGGCGGAGCCACGGGCACGGCCACCACCACCCGCGCCGCGCCCGCGCGCTGGGCGGACCGCACCGCGGCGATCATGGTGGACCCCGTGGCGATGCCGTCGTCCACCAGAACCACCGTCCGGCCCGCCAGCTGCGCCGGAGGCCGGCCCTGCCGGTAGGCGTGGAGCCTTCGGCGGATCTCCCCCAGCTGGTGGGCCACCTCCTGCTCCAGGTAGTCCGAAGACACGCCCAGGGAAGTGGCCACCCGCTCGTCCACGTACACGCTCCCGTCCTCCGCCACCGCCCCCACGGCCAGCTCGGGGTTGTGGGGCGCCCGCAGCTTGCGGGGCACGGTCAGGTCCAGCTCCGCCGCAAGACTCCTTGCCACCTCCGCGGCCACCACCACACCTCCCCGGGGGATCCCGAGGACCACCACGGAGGCCCCGTCCCCTCCCAGGTGCCTGCGCACCAGCTCCCCCAGGACTGCGCCCGCGTGCTTCCGGTCCCGGAACAAGCCCCTCACCCGCCCATGGCCTGCGCCACCGCCTGCCGCTCCTCGTCCGACAGCGGGTGGGAGGGCTGACCGTTCCGGAGGGCCTTCGCGTACGCGTAGGAGCTGTCCCGGCTGTGCAGCACGCTCAGCACCAGCCCGTCGCCCCGGGCGTCCAGCAGCGCCACGCTGAAGGACAGCTGGCCTCCCGACCCCTGGAAGGCGTCGTACCGGACCATACCCACCCGCTGGACGCAACAGGCCAGCTGTTCGGCCAGGCGCGCCTGCTCGGCCCGCGCCCGGTCCAGCTCGACCCGCAGCCCCTCCAGGGCCCTCGCCACTTCCTCCCCGCCGGTCTGCCGGCCCGCCCGCAGCGCGCGCGCCGTCTGCCGGCTCAACGCCGCCACGGCCGCGGCCACCGCGGCCGTGGCGGACAGCAACACCCAGTCCACCAGCCGCAGCCCTTCCACCGCCTCCCTCCTACGGCACCCCCGAGGCGCGGCGCGTTCCTAGCCCGCCACTTCCGCGCGCAGGGTGCGGGCGTGCTCCTGCAACAGCTCCCAGCACCGGCGGACGTGGCGGAGCTCGGTGCGCAGGTTGCCCACCGCCAACCGCAGGACGTACCGGCCCCGCAGCACCGTGTGGGATAGATAGGCCTCCCCCGTGGCGTTCACCGCTTCCAGCAGCCGCTCGTTGAACCGGTCCGCTCCCTCGCCGTCCAAGCCGGGCGCGGTGTGCCGGAAGCACACGGTGGAGAACGGCACGGGTGCTACCCGCTCGAACTCCTCCGAGGCGTCCACCCACTCCGCGAACTGCCGGGCCAGCTCCAGGTGGTGCCGCAACGCCTCCTGGAGTCCGCGCACCCCGAACATGCGGATCACCATCCACAGCTTCAGGGCTCGGAACCGCCGCCCGAGCTGCACCCCGTAGTCCATGAAGTTCACCGCGTCGGCCTCGGGGGTCTGCAGGTACTCCGGCACTAAGCTGAACGCCGCCCGCAACACCTCCGGCCGTCGGGTGTAGAAGGCGGTGCAGTCGATGGGGGTGAACAGCCACTTGTGGGGGTTCACCAGGAAAGAGTCCGCCCGGTCGCAGCCCGTCAGCACCCAGCGCATCTCGGGCAAGATCCCCGCCGCCCCGCCGTACGCGGCGTCCACGTGCAGCCACACGCCGTAGCGCTCGCACACCTCCGCGATCCGGTCCACGGGATCCACGCTGGTGGTGGAGGTGGTGCCCACCGTGGCCACCACGCACACCGGCTTCCAACCGCCCCGCAGATCCTCCCGGATGGCCTGCTCTAGGGCGTCGGGCCGCATGCGGTACTCGTCGTCCGTGGGGATCTTGCGCACGCCCTGCTGCCCCAGCCCCAGCACGATGGCCGCCTTCTCCACGCTGGAGTGCGCCTGCTCCGAGGTGTACAGCCGGAGGCGGGGCAGGTCGGCCCTTCCCGCCATCCCCCGGGTCCGGATCTCCAGGCCCAGGCTCTCCCGGGCGGCCGCCACCGCGCACAGGGTGGCCACGGACGCGGTGTCCATGATGACGCCGAACCGTGGGGGCAGGCCCAACATCTGCCGCAGCCAGTCCAGCACCACCTGCTCCAGCTCCGTGGCCGCGGGACAGGTGCGCCACAGCATGGCGTTCACGTTGAGGGCCGCGGACACCATCTCGCCCAGCACGCCCGGTGCCGAGCCTGTGATGGCGAAGTACGCGAAGAAGGCGGGGTGGTTCCAGTGGGTCACTCCAGGCAGCACCACCCGTCGGAAGTCCTCCCACACCGCCTCGAAGGACTCGGGCTCCTGGGGCGGGGAGACCGGCAAGGTGGCCCGGACCTGCCCCGGCTTCACCCTGGCCAGCACCGGGTAGCGCTCCGCGCCCTCCAAGTACTCCTGGATCCACCGCACCACCTGTTCCGCGGATATGGCAAACTGGTGTTCGACATCCTTTGCGATCCGCATGGGTTGGCTCCTCGCTTGCTCTTCCGTATTCCGGGAGGAGGTGCCGGGTTGGCCACGACCACAGTCCCTCGCTCCGTCGGCGCGTGCCCGGGCGCGTATCGAGTGTACACCCTACTCCTGGCGGCTGCGGGAGCTTTCCTGCTCGCGCTGTCCCTGCCTCACGTCGTGCGTCTGCCTCCCGACTACGCGCTGTTCGCGGCCCTCGCGCTGGCCGGGCACGCGTTCTTCGTTCTGGATCTTCCCGGGGACCTGCGGCTGAGCGTGCAGCCGGTCCTGACCCCTGTCTGGCTTTACGGGTGGCACGCGGGCCCCCCTCTGTTTGCTCTGACCGCGCCCCTGGTCCTGCTGCACAGCCGCGAGCCCCTGCGTGCCCTCCTGTACTTCGGAAGCGGAGCGCTCTGGCTGTCCGCCGGCGGCTGGGTGTTCCAGTGGCTCCGGTCGTCCCCCTCCGAGGGCCTCACCTGGTCGAAGTTGGGTGTCCTCCTGCTGTCCGGCGGCGTGTTCGTGGCCGGCCACCTACTCACCGCAGCCGTAGGGCGGTACCTGGCCACCGGCCGGCCCACCTCCCTCAAGGCGCGGAATTTGGTGGAAGCCGCCCTTTTGTCCTTCGCGGGCTACGTCCCCCTGGCCTACCTGCTCCTCCTGGCCCTGCAGACCGGGCCCGCGGCCGCCTTCCTCGCGGTGGGGGTGTGGCTCCTCACCGCCGTGGCCCTCAAGGGCATGGTGCAGACCCGGCGGGCCAACGAGGAGCTGGCGCGGGCGCTGCAGGAGCTGGAGCGCCTATCTACTACCGACCCGCTCACGGGGCTGGGGAACCGCCGGCACTTCGTCCAGGTCCTCCCCAGAGAGCTCCAGCGGCACTCGCGCACGGGGCGGCCCCTGAGCGTCCTCGTGGTGGACCTGCGCAGCCTCAAGCAGATCAACGACACCTACGGACACGAGGCCGGAGACCAGGCCCTGCAGCGGGCCGCGGAGGTCTTCCGGCGGAGGTTGCGGGCTCCGGACTGGGCGTTCAGGATCGGCGGCGACGAGTTCGCCTTGATCCTGCCCGAAACGGACACCGCGGGCGCGGTGACCGTGGCCCGGGACGTGGTCAGGCTGCTGGCCGCCAGCTCCCTGGACAGCGCCCCCGCGGCCAAGCTGGAGGCCACCGTGGGGGTCGCCACCTTCCCCCGGCACGGCCGGGACCCAGACAGCTTGGTGGCCGCCGCGGACTTTGCGCTGTACCGGGCCCGGGACCGGGGAGACTCGGTGGCGGCCGCGGACCTCGCGGACCGTGCGGGAGGCTGAGGGGGTCTGGGACGTTCTAGTCCAGCTCCAGCACCCGCCCGATGCCGCGCATGGCCTCGATCACGGTGGCCACGTGGTCGTCCAGGCTCACGCCCAGCTCCTCCGCGCCCCTCAGGATGTCCTCCCGGCGCACCGCGCGGGCGAAGGCCTTGTCCTTCATCTTGCGCTTGACGGAGTCCACGTCCACGTTGCGCAGGGACCTGCCCTTCACCAGGGCCACCGCCACCACGAACCCCGTGATCTCGTCGCACGCGAACAGGGCCTTCTCCATGGGGCTCTCCCGGGGGACCCCGCTGTAGTCCGCGTGGGACAGGATGGCACGGCACCAGTGCTCGGGGACACCCCGGCGCCGCAGCTCCTCCACGCCCACGAAGGGGTGGCCACCGGGGCCCGCGTGGGGGTAGCGCTCGTAGTCCAGGTCGTGTAGCAGGCCCACCATCCCCCACTCCACCTCGTCCTCGCCGAACCTCCGCGCGTAAGCCTGCATGCAGGCTTCCACGGCCAGCATGTGCTTCCGCAAGTTGGGGTTCTGTACCCACTCGCACAGCAGCGCGTACGCTTCATCCCGCGTCACTGGACCCTCCGTGGGGTGGGCTCGTATCCTGGCACCGAAGTTGCTTTTGGCCCGCCGAGATGTCCCTGGACCGGACGTTGCCGCCCAACCGGGCCGGGCCCTCAAGGGCCTACCTGGCCTACGCCGTAAGTTGGCTGGCCGCGGGCGCGATCCTGCTGGCCGCGTCGATCCCGAGGCTGCTCGTCGCTGACCCCGGGCCCCTCCTGCCCTTCGGCGTCCTTTCCGCCCTCGGGAGTCTCGTGGCGGTGCGGTTCCCTTCTGGGATCCTTCTCGGCATGCAGGGGCCGTTCACCTTTGCCGCCGTGTGGCTGGTGGGGTGGCCCGCGGCGCCTCCTCTGTACGCGGCCAGCGCCCTGCTGCTGCCCGTGGTGCACCGCGTCAGCGTGCTTCGGGCCGTCGTGTTCTTCGGCAACACCTCCCTGGCCATGTTCCTGGCAGGCAGCTTCTTGTGGCGGCTGTGGGGTAGCGCCATCCCCCCGGAGGTGGGGCTCCCGGAGGTGGCCGGCGTCCTCGCCGCAGGGCTGATCCACGGGCTCATCAACACCCCTGCGGCTGCCGTCGCGCGCTACTTCGAGTCCGCGGACCCTCGGACGCTGAGCCCCACCGCCCTGGCCGGGCTGGTGGCCGTGAGCGTGGCGGTATACGCACCCATGTCGGTGCTCCTGGTACTGGCCTACCGGACCAGCACCCCCGTGTTCGCCCTCACGGTGTCCGTGTGGCTGCTGGTGGGCCTGACCCTCCGCGCCTACTACGGCGGGCGGGATCTGCGGGCCCGCCTCGAACAAGCGGCCCGGGAGCTGGAACGCCTGAGCACCACGGACCCCCTCACCGACCTGCTCAACCGCCGCGTGTTCGTCCAGGTGGCCCAGCGGGAGCTGGCCCGGCACCGCCGCTACGGAGACCCTGTAAGTCTCGTGCTCCTGGATCTCAAGGGGTTCAAACGGGTCAACGATACCCTGGGGCACCAGGCGGGGGACGCGGTGCTGCAGTGGGTGGCGCACGTCCTGCGCCGCCGCATCCGCAAGACCGACGCCGCGTTCCGGCTCGGCGGGGACGAGTTCGCGGTGCTGCTGCCCGGCACGGGGCTGTCTGGCGCTCTGGCTCTGGCAGAGTCCCTGTACCGGAGCCTGCGTTCAGGGGAAGGCTTGCGGGGTGCGGACGTCACCATCGGCGTGGCCAGCTGCCCCGAGCACGGGGCGACCGTGGACGAACTGGTGCGAGCGGCGGACCGGGCCCTGTATCGGGCGAGGGAGGAGGGCATGTGGCTGGGCGCCGCGGAGGTGTGACGGTTTACACTTGCAGGTCCGCGGGGAAGTCGCACAGGTTGACCGCAAGCCCGTCTTCCCCGATGGCCCAGACGTCCTCCAGCCGCACTCCGACGCCCTGGTCCGGGTAGTACAGCCCAGGCTCCACGCTCACCACCATTCCCGGGCGGAGCACCGCCTCGTTGCCCGGGTGGTCCGACAGCCTGGGCTCCTCGTGCACGTCCAGGCCCACCCCGTGCCCCAGGCTGTGTACGTAGCCCACCTGGGTGGTGGGGTCCGAACACACGGTCGGGTGGCCCCGGGACTCGAAGAACTCACAGGCCATGCGCTGCAGGTCCGCACACCGGACCCCCGCCCTCATCGCGTCCGTGACCCTGCGGTAGCAGTCGTAGACGTCCTGGTAAACCCGTTGGACGTGCTCCGGGACGTCCCCCACGCACCACGTCCGGGTCATGTCGAAGTGGTACCCCCCGCCGAAGGGCCTGGGGAAGATGTCGAACACCACGGGCTGGCCCGCGGCCACGGGCCGGTCCGGCTCGCCTCGGGAGTGGGGGAGGCCCGCGTCGCGGCCCTGGGCGAAGATGGTCCCCGTGTCCTCCAGGCCCTCCTCCGTGAGCCACGTGCGGATTCTGGCCTTCACGTCCCCGACCCTGAGTACCTCTCCGTCGGGCCGGCGGACGAGCCCCTCTTTTGCGTCGCAGGCCCGCAGGAACTCCAGGACCTTTCTCACCACCCGGTGCGTGGCCTGGCCCACCTCCCGGATCCTGGCCAGCTCGTCCGGGTCCTTGGTCTCCCGGGCCGCCGCGAGGACGCTGCGGCCGTACTCCCCTACCACCTCGATCCCTTCCAGGGCGCTGGCCAACCGCCCGAGCAACCGGTACGCCGCCCCCTGGTCCATCTCCCCGTAGAACGCCACCCTACTCTTGACTCCCTCGTCCTCGAAAATCCTCTTCAACAGCAGGACCTTGGCCTCCAGAGGGTCGCCTCCCGCCCGGCCGAGGAGCTCCTTCCAGTCGTACAGACCCAGGTTTCGGGTCCGCAGCCCGGTCTTGGCCGCCTCGCCGCGCTCCATGGTGCCGTGGCAGACCACCCCGGGCTCGCCACGCCGTTTGATGAAGATGGCGCCCTGGATGGGCACGCCCCGGAGAACGTACAGCATGTTGGGCTCGTCCGCCCGGCCTGCCACCACCAGGGCGTCCAGCCCCCGCTCCTCCATGAGCCGGTCGAGGTCCGCGCGCACGGGGATTATTTCTCGAGAAATACTGGCCGGCTCAGGGCAGCGGCCCCCCCAAGATGACCTCGCAGATCCTAGCTAGGTCGTCCTCGGAGTAGAACTCCACTTCCACGACCCCGCCCTTCCGGCCCCTGCGTACCCGCACCCGGGTGTGTAGCCGCTGGCTCAGCGCCTCCTCCAGGGCCGCCCGGTCGGGGTCCTGGCCCGGAGCCCGCCGCCTCGCGGCGCGCCTCTCCTGGCGGTGGACCAGCCGGCTGAGCTCCCTGGTGGTGAGCCCCTCCGCCGCCACCTGGCGGGCCAGCTGGACCTGCCGGCCTGGGTCCCCTACCTCCAGCAGGAGCCTTCCGTGGGCCTCGGAAATAGCGCCCCGCTGAAGGTCCTCAAGCACCTCCTCGGGGAGGGACAGCAGGCGCAAGGTGTTGGCCACGGCAGCCTGGCTGCACCCCACCAGCCGGGCGATCTCCCCTTGGGTGAGGCCGAACTCCTGCGCAAGCCTTCGGTAAGCCCTGGCCCGGTCCACGGGGTTCAGGTCCTGCCTCTGCACGTTCTCTACCAGGGCCAGGGCCAGGCTCTCTAAGTCCCCCACCTGCCGCACCACCGCGGGAACAGTCCGCAGTCCGGCCAGAACGGCGGCCCGCCAGCGGCGCTCCCCCGCCACGATCTCGTACCCGTCGCCCGCGGGCCGCACCACGATGGGCTGGACCACCCCGTGCACCCGCACGGAGGCGGCCAGGTCCTCCAGCTCTTCCTGGGAGACCGAGAGCCTGGGCTGGTTCCTGTTGGGCCTGATCCGGTCCGTGGGGATGTACTCCACCCGCTCCCGACCCGGGGCGTCGTCCGCCCCGGGGATGAGGGCCGCCAGCCCCCGACCCAGCCCCCTGGACTTCAACGCAGCCTCCCTGTCGCCGCCGCGGGCCGCAAAAGCTGCGCCAGCTCCTCCGCCAGGGCCTCATAGGCCCGCGCCCCCTTGGAGTGGGGGTCGTACAGCATCACGGGTTTTCCGTAGCTGGGAGCCTCCGCCAGCCGCACGCTCCGAGGGATGGCGGTCCTGGCCACCCGGCTCCCGAAGTGCCTGCGCACCTCCGAGGCCACATGCTCGCTCAGGTTCGTCCTGGGGTCGTACATGGTCAGCACCACCGCCGCCACGTGCAGGCTTGGGTTCAGAGTGCGCCGCACCATCTCCGCGGTCCGTACCAGTTGCGCGATCCCTTCCATGGCGTAGAACTCGCACTGGATGGGGACCAACAGCCCTTCCGCCGCCACCAGGCCGTTCAAGGTCAGCAAGCCCAGGGAGGGCGGGCAGTCCACCAGGACCCAGTCGTACAGCCCGCGCACGGTCTCCAGGGCATGCCTGAGCCTGTGCTCCCGGCCGTCCGCTTCCACCAGCTCCACCTCTGCGCCGGCCAGATCCAGGCTGCTGGGCAACAGGTCGAGGTTCTCGAGCTCGGTGGGGAGGGTGGCCTGCCGCACCGGCACGCCGCGCAGAAGGCAGTCGTAGGTGGACAGGCGCAGGTAGGCGCGGTTCACGCCCAGGCCGCTGGTGGCGTTACCCTGGGGGTCCAGGTCCACCAGCAACACCCTCCACCTGCAGCGCGCCCAGTACGCGCCCAGGTTGACGGCCGTGGTGGTCTTCCCGACGCCGCCTTTTTGGTTGGCCACGGCCAGGATCATACCTGGGCTTTTCGGGCAGGGCCCCCGCGCTTCCTCCAACGGTAATTTCCGAGAAAGGTGGTCAGGCCATCAGACCACCGCAACCGCCACCCTCCGTACCCTGCCGGGTTCCCACGGCACCTCCCTGGACGCCTCGCGGAACGGCGGGCGGACGCGGTAATCGGGCCCTACGGGGACCACCAGCCTCCCCCCAGGCTTCAGCAGCCCCCGGGCCACCCTTAGGACTTGCTCTGGCGTGGCCACCGCCCGCGCCACCGCCACGTCGAACCGCCCCTGCCAGCGGGGATCCGTTCCGGCCTCCTCGGCCCTCCTGGCCTCCACGTCCGCGTTGCGCACACCAAGCTCAGCAAGAGCCCGCTCCAGGAAAGCCGCCCGCTTTCTCCTCGGCTCCATCAGCAGCAGCCGCAGGTCCGGGCGGGCCACAGCCCACACGAGCCCCGGAACGCCTGCGCCGCTTCCCACGTCCACCACCTCTCCCCCCGCGGGGGGTTCGGACATGGCGAGCAGCAACAGGCCATCCATCACGTGCGCGCGCAGGATCTCCTCGGGCGTAGCGGGGGCCACCAGGTCCAGCCTGCGGTTCCACACCACCAGCAGGTCCCGGTACTTGCGCAGGAGGAGGATTTGCTGCTCGCTTAGGTGGAGCCCAAGCGCCCTGGACGCTTCTTCAAGGTCCACGGCGTTGCTGCGGCGGCCTGCCTGTGGGCCTCCTGGGGGAGCGACCCTGGCGCTGGCCCGCCGCGGGCTCCACCACCACGTGTCGCTGCTCCCCGGTCCCCTCGCTTCGGGTGGTCACCCTGGGGTCCCCGCTGAGCGCGGAGTGGACCACCCGCCGCTCCCTGGCGTCCATGGGGGGCAGGTGCACCGGCCTTCCCTGGGCGACCGCCCTCCTGGCCGCCCGCTGCGCTATCTCCGCCACCCGCTGCCGGCGCCTAGCCCGGTACCCTCCGATGTCCACCTCCACCTCGCCGCGGGACCCGGTGGCCTGGTGTACCATGGCAGCCAGCACCGTCTCCACCGCCTCGATGCCCTGTCCCCTCCGACCGATCAGCAACCCCAGATCGTCGCCCCGGACGTCCACGAACAGCCCGCGCTCCGTGGCGTGGGCCAACACCGAGGCGGAGAACCCCATCTTGGACACCAGGGTCCGGGCGATCTCCGTGGCGGCGGCCAGCGTGCGGGCGTCCGCGGGATCTTCCCGCACCTCCGAACGCGGCACCACCCGCACCCGGGCCTCCCGGGCGCCGATGCCGAACACACCCCGGGAGCCCTCGTCCAGGACCTGGATCTCCGCCTCCTCCCGGCTCAGCCCCGCGCGCTGGAGCGCCGCCGCGATGGCCTCCTCCACCGTGCGCCCCGACGCCACCACCTCTCTCACGCCCGCTCCACCTCCGTCTTCGCCCCACCCCGCCTGCGGGCCCGCGCCTCTTCCGTCCTCCTGGGAAAGCCCACCACGCTCACGTACTCCGCGATGTACGCCAGGGTGGAGGCGAACCAGTACAGGGAAAGCCCCACGGCGAAGTTCAAGCTGAACCAGCCGATCAGGAAGGGCATGAAGATGAACATGCGGGCCTGCTGGGGGTCTGTCACCGACACCTTCTGCTGCAGGTACGTGGACGCGCCCATGACGACCGGGACCAGGGCGTACGCCACCACCGCCGCCCACCCGTACCGGGCCGGGTCGGTCAGCACCGTCATGGGGTGCACCAGCAGGTCCCACGGCCCGAAGGGCACGGTGTTCAGCACCTGGCCGCTCCGGGACACGAAGTGGGAGGGGTCGCTGAGCACCCGGTACAGGGCGAACAGCACCGGCATCTGCAGCAGCATGGGCAGGCAACCCCCGAAGGGGTTGACCCCGTGAGCCCGGTACAGATCCATGATCTCCTTGTTGAGTCGCTGCGGGTCGTCCTTGAACTTTCGCTGCAGGGCCTGGAGGTGGGGCTGCAGCTTCTGCATCTCCTTCATGGAGCGCAGCTGCCGCCGGGTGAGGGGGTGGAGCACCAGCTTCACCACCAGCGTCAGGGCGATGATGGCCCACCCGTACGACCCCGTGACCTCGTACAGGAAACGCAGCAGGGCCGCGATCTGCGCCACCAGCCAGCCGAACAACGATCCGACCTCCGGACTCCCCGTCTACGGTACGGGGTCGTAGCCCCCGGGCGCGAAGGGGTGACACCGCGCCAGCCGCTTGGCCGCCATCCACGCGCCCCGGAGAACCCCGTACCGCGCCACCGCCTGGGCCGCGTACTCCGAGCACGTGGGCCAGTACCTGCAGACCCGCGGGGTCCACCGCGACACCGCCTGGTAGGCGCGGATGAGCGCCACCAACGCCTTCGCTCCCGCGGTCATTCCCCGAGACCCCCCAGCTGCCGCAGCAGCCCCGCCACCTCCTCGCGCAGATCCCAGAACGACGCGCCCGCCGCCTGCGGCCGCGCGGAGACCACCACGTCCTGGCCGTGCACCAGGGGCAACTGCCGCAGAACCTCCCTCAGCCTTCTCCGCACGCGGTTCCGAACCACCGCCCGGCCGACCCGGCGCCCCACCACCACCCCCACCCGCACGGGGCCAGCGGTACCCAAACGGTGCACCACCACCAGCCGACCCGCTCTCCGCACACCCTCCGCGTACACCCGTTGGAAGTCGCGGGACGACCGCAGGCGCTGCAGCTTCAAGGGCTTTGGGGGGCCGACTCCTCAAACCGTCAGCCGTTTGCGTCCAGCCTGCCGCCGCCGGCGCAGCACGTTCCTACCGCCCGGAGTCCGCATCCGTGCCCCGAACCCGTGGACCCGCTTCCTGCGGCGCCGCTTCGGTTGGTAGGTCCGCTTCACCGTCCCTCCTCCAGCCGGCCGCTAGTATACCAGCCGCGCTCCCGCCCCGCCAGGGGCCGGGCTGTGCACAACCTGTCGGCAACCGCGCCCGTTGTCCACAATCTCCTCCCCCTGCATGCCCCCTCTGCAGGAGTCCACCCCGTCCACCGGGCCCCGGCCACACGGATCCACAGGTTTTCCAGCTCCTGTGGACAACCCCTCTCCGGCCCTGGACCACGCCGAACGGAGCGACGCGGTCCCGCGCCGCGCTCCTTGCCCGGACGTTTCCCCGCCTGCCGCGAAGTGCGGAACGTTCCACCGGAATGCGTGGAAACCTCCCTCACGCCGCCCGCTCCAGCAGGAGTATGCTTGTGCTTGGCTAACAGCTCGGCCAGCGGGGGCGGGGAATGTCGCTGCGCGACCTCCTGACCCAGATCCTGGAGGAGCGGGAGGGCCGGCGAGAGCCCGAAGGCCCGCCCGAGGTGCGGCTCGCCGTGTACGACTCGCCTTTGGCGGAGCCCTGGGTGATCTCGCTATCGAGTGACGACTTCCACGACCTCGTGGGCAAGCTGGCCGCCGCCACCTTCGACCACGCCCAGCGACGCGGCGGACGCATCCCGTACGTGGTCATCCGGGAGATCGTGGAGAACCTCATCCACGCGTACTTCCGGAACGCCGTCATCAGCATCAGCGAGGACGGCAACACCATCCGCATCTCCGACCAGGGGCCAGGGATCCCGGACAAGGAACGCGCCCTGCAGCCTGGCTTCACCACCGCCACGCCCACCATGCGGCGCGTGATCCGCGGGGTGGGTTCCGGGCTGCCGGTGGCGCGGGAGCAGCTCAGCTTCCTGGGCGGGGCCATCACCATCGAGGACAACCTGAACGGGGGCACCGTGGTCACCCTGCGGTTGCACCCCGACCGCACGCCGTCACCCGGCGGGTGGTCGCCCGTGGGCGTCACCGAACGCCAGCGACGCGTCCTCCTCCTGGTGGCCGAGATGGGGTCCGCGGGTCCCACCGCGGTGGCGCGGGAGCTCGGGATCCCCCTGAGCACCGCCTACCGCGAGCTGGCCACCCTGGAGAGTCTCGGTTTGCTCCGCGCCGGCGCGCGCGGACGGCGCACCCTGACGGAGTCGGGTGTCCGCTTCGTGGATGAACTCTTCCGTCCCCCGAAACCGTGATCGCTTCCACCGCCGCGGTGGGTGGTGCTAGTGTAGGGGTCGTCCACCCAGGGAGGGACCGCCCATGGACAGTTTGTCCCCTGCCACCGGTTCGTCTGCGCAGCACGTCTGGCAGCAGGCCCTGGTAAGGCTCGAGGAGCGCCTCGGCCGCCCGGGACTGGGCGTGCAGATCTTCCTGAAGAGCGCCCGGCCCCTGGCGGTGGACCAGCACGCGCTCTTGGTGGCGGTGCCCAACCGCATGGCCAAGCAGTGGGTGGAGGAACGCTACCTGCCGGCCCTGCGGGAAGAGTTATCCCGCCTGGTGGGCCGTCCCCTGGACCTGCGGCTGGTGGTCTCCCAGGAGTCCCCCGAAGAGGAACTGCCGCCGCCGCCCAGACCCATCCCGAGCGCCGACGGCATGCACCTGTCGCCCCGGTACACCTTCGAGACCTTCGTGGTCGGTTCCGGAAACCGGTTCGCCCACGCCGCCGCGGTGGCGGTGGCGGAGTCCCCCGCCCGCGCGTACAACCCCCTGTTCATCTACGGGGGCGTGGGGCTGGGCAAGACCCACCTGCTGCAGGCCATCGCCCACCGCCTCCTGGAGCACCCCGTGCCCGCGCGCATCTTCTACTGCACGGGGGAGCGGTTCACCAACGAGGTCATCAGCGCCATCCAGGCGGGACGCACCGAGGACCTCCGGCGGAAGTACCGGGGCGTGGACGTCCTGCTGATCGACGACATCCAGTTCATCGCCGGCAAGCCCAGCACCCAGGAGGAGTTCTTCCACACCTTCAACGCGCTACACGAAGCCGGAAAGCAGATCGTGCTGGCCTCGGACCGGCCTCCCAAGGAGATCCCGACCCTGGAGGAGCGGTTGCGATCGCGGTTCGAGTGGGGGCTCATCGCGGACGTCCAGCCGCCCGACTACGAGACCCGCGTGGCCATCCTCCGCAAGAAGGCGGAGCTGGAGCGCCTGCACGTCCCCGACGAGGTCACGGAGTTCATCGCCCAGCACTTCCAGTCCAACATCCGCGAGCTGGAGGGAGCCCTGGTCCGGGTGGTGGCCTACGCCACCCTCACCCGCGCACCCCTGTCCGCGGACCTGGCCCGCGAGGTCCTCCGCGACATCCTTCCCCAGAACCGACCTCAGCCCATCACCATCCCAGCCATCCAGAAGGCGGTGGCGGACCACTTCGGCCTGCGGGTGGAGGACATGAAGGCCAAACGGCGCACCAAGGGGGTCGCTTTCCCCCGACAGATCGCCATGTACCTCGCCCGCGAGCTCACCGACTCCTCCCTCCCGCGGATCGGCGAGGAGTTCGGCGGCCGCGACCACACCACCGTCATCCACGCCTGCGAACGCGTCCGGGCCGCCATGCAGCACGACCCCCACCTGGCCGCCACCGTGCACGCCCTCATCCAGCAGCTGCGCCGCGGGAGTTCGTAACCTGGGGATCCGCCTGTGGGAACAGCCCCCCGTGGCCGCGGGGGTCGGTTGTCCCCGCCGCGCCCCGCCCGCCACCCCACGGGTTGTCCCCGGCCTCTCCCCACCCGGACCGCCCGTCGTACAATGGGCCCGGGGATTTTCCCCGCTACCCACACCGCCGACGGAAGCTACGGCGAAGCTCGATAACGCAATAGCCGTCGCGGGCGTCCGAGCAGGAGGCTGTGGATGAAGATCCGGTGCGCGCAGGAGGACCTGAGCCGGGCCATGAGCGCGGTGAGTCGGGCCACCTCCTCCAGGACCACCATGCCCATCCTCGCCAACGTGCTCCTGCAGACCACCGCGGGCGGGCTGAGGGTGGTGGCCACGGACCTGGAGCTGGGGGTGCGGGTGCAGATCCGCGCGGAGGTGGAGCGGGGAGGGCTGATCACGTTACCCGCGCGGCTGCTGGCAGAGATCGTGTCGCACCTGCCCCCCTCTTCCGTGGAGCTGCGGGTGGAGGAGGGTTCCTCGGTGGCGGAGATCACCTGCCAGCGGTCCAGCTTCGAGCTGGTGGGGCTTCCGGGGTCGGACTTCCCGAGGGTGCCCGACGCGGACGTGGAGGAGGTGTGCGTGCTCCCGGCTGCCCTGCTGCGCACGGTGATCCGACAGACGCTGTTTGCGGCCAGCACGGACGAGACCCGCCCATTCCTGACGGGCGTGTACGTGTCGGGGGAGGGGCAAGAGCTGCGGTTCGTGGCCACGGACGGAGGGAGGCTGGCGCTGCGGGCGGTTCGGGCGGAGGTGCGCAGGGCGGTGGGCGCCATCGTACCGAGCAAGACCATGCAGGAGCTGGTCCGGCTGGCGGGGGGCGTGGATGGGGATGTCCACCTGGGGCTGGTGGACAACCAGATGGTGTTCTCCGCGGGGGAGTTGAGGGTGTTCAGCCGCCTGGTGGGGGGGCAGTTCCCCAACTACCAACAGGTGATCCCCAAGCAGTTCAAGCAGCGGGTGCAGGTGGGGACGGAGCGGCTGTACGCCGCCCTCCGACGCGTGGCCATCACCGCGCGGGACTCCGCCACCGTGGTGAGGCTCCTGGCGCAGGAGGGAGTCCTGCGGCTGAGCTCCAGCACCCCGGAGGTGGGAAGGGCGTGGGAAGAGCTGGAGGTGGAGGCCTCGGGCGAGCCCATGGAGGTGGCGTTCAACGCCCGGTACCTGCTGGATGCGCTGGCGGTGGTGGAGACGGAGGAGGTGTCCTTGGAGCTCACGGGGCCGCTGTCGCCCGCTGCCCTGCGGCCCGTGGGAGCGGACGACTACGTGTACGTGGTGGCACCGGTGCGCATCTACGGGTGACGCGGACGGAGGTCCGGATCCGCGGGGAGTGGGTGGAGCTGGGGAAGTTCCTGAAGCTGGTGCGCGCCGTCCCGTCCGGCGGGGCGGCCAAGCGGCTGGTCCAAGCCGGGCGGGTCCGCGTGAACGGCCGGGTGGAGACGCGGCGCGGGGAGAAGCTGAGGCCGGGGGACGTGGTGGAGGTGGAGGGGCGGGAGTGGGTGGTGGTCTCGGAGGGGTAGGCGGTGAGGGTGGCGTCTGTGTTCCTGATGCAGTTCCGCAACCACGAGCGGCTGCAGCTGGACCTCACGCCCGGCCTGAACGCGGTGGTGGGTCCCAACGGCGCGGGCAAGACCAACCTCCTGGAGGCGCTGGACCTGGTGGCCACCGGCAGGAGCCACCGGACCAGGAGGGAGGTGGAGGTGGTGCGCTTCGGCGCGGACTGGGCCTTGGTGCGCGCCGCCTTCCACGGGGCCGGGAGGGAGTGCCGCGCGGAGGTCCGGGTGGACCGCACGGGGCTCAAGCACATCCGGGTGGACGGCGCTCCGACCTCGCGGGCGGGCTTGCTGGGGCGGGCGGTGCTGGTGTGGAGCGGGCCGGAGGACACCCAGGTGGTGGCGGGACCCGCGGCGGAGCGGCGGCGGCTTCTGGACGGGGTTCTGTGCCAGCTGAGCCCGTCGTACTACGAGACCCTGCTGCGGTACCACCGGGTGGTGCGGCACAGGAACCGGTTGCTCAGGGCGCAGGCACCGTCTGCGGCGTTGGAGGTGTGGGACGACCAGCTGGTGGAGTTGGGCGTGAGGCTGACGGCCCGGCGGGGCGGGCTCGTGGAGCGGCTTGTGGCGTCCACCGGCGCCTGGGCGGACCGGCTGGGCTGCGGGCCCGTGAGCGTCCGGTACGTGCCCGGGACGGCCTCGGAGCCTGAGACGGCCCGCCAGCAGCTGGCCCGGGTTCGGAGGGAGGAGCTGAGGAGGGGGGTGAGCCTCGTGGGGCCGCACCGGGACGACCTGGAGGTGCTGGTGGCCGGGGTGGAGGCGAGGGCCTTCGCCTCCCGGGGCCAGCAGAGGGCGGTGGTGCTGGCCATGCGGCTGGCCCAGGCCGAGGTGGTCCGGGAGGAGATGGGGGACCACCCCGTGCTCCTCTTGGACGACGTGGTGGCGGACCTGGACCGGGAGCGTGCCGGGCGGCTGCTCCGGGCCCTGGAGGGCGGGCCACAGGTGGTGGTCACGGCCACGGACCGGCACGACCTGCCGTGCGACCACCTGGTGAACCTGGGAGGGCGGGCGAGGGCGTGAAGCGGGCTTGGGACGTGCTGCAGCGGGTTGCCCCCCAGGGGCTGCTGGAGGCGGCCCTGGCGGTGCGGGCGTGGAGGGAGGTGGCGCAGGCGGAGGGCCTGCCCGCGGAGGCGGAGTTCAGGGGCGGGCGGCTGACGGTGTACGCCGCCAGCAGCGCCCAGGCCCAGGAAGTGGCGCTGCGCTGCGGAGAGCTTCTGGCGCGGGTGAACGAGCGCGTGCCCGCGGTGCGCGAGATCCGGGTACGGACCGTGGGCGGCTAGCGGCGGGGTGGTCTCGAGTTGTACGTGCACATCGGGGAGGACGTGGTGGTGAGGGTGGAGGCCATCGTGGCCATCCTGGACGCGCGCCTGCTGCGGGCGGCGGAGGCCAACCAGCAGTTCCTGCAGCAGGCCGCCGCGGCGGGCCGGCTCCGCGGGTACGGGCTGGCCGGCGCCCGCTCGGTGGTGGTGACCACGAAGGCGGTGTACCCCTCGCCCATCTCGCCCTCCACCCTCGCCCGGCGGGCGCGGGCAGGGCTCCGCGCGCTGCCCTCCTGACACCTGGGAGCCTCTTCCGGCCCGCACCCGCCGAGTTGACCGCGCGATCCTTCGGTGATATTTTTTCATCTGTTATGTGTAGCATAGACTGAAGGTGGGCCGGAATGGGCGAACAGGAATACGGCGCACACCAGATCCAGGTCCTCGAAGGGCTCGAGGCGGTCCGCCGCCGCCCGGGGATGTACGTGGGCAGCACGGGCTCGGCAGGGCTTCACCACCTGCTGTACGAGGTGGTGGACAACAGCGTGGACGAGGCCCTGGCCGGCCGGGCCACCCGGGTGGAGGTGGTGCTGCACGGGGACGGCAGCGCCACGGTGGTGGACGACGGCGGCGGAATCCCCGTGGAGGTGCACCCGCAGACGGGTAAGTCCACGGTGGAGACCGTGATGACCATCCTGCACGCTGGGGGCAAGTTCGGGGGTGGGGCGTACAAGGTGTCCGGCGGGCTGCACGGGGTCGGGGTGTCCGTGGTGAACGCCCTGTCGGAGTGGCTGGAGGTGGAAGTCCGGCGGGGTGGCAAGCGGTGGCGCCAGCGGTACAGCCGGGGCAAGCCCACCACGGAGCTGGAGTGCGTGGGGGACGCCCAGGGCACCGGGACGCGGGTCTCCTTCCTCCCGGACCGGCAGATCTTCGTGGAGACGGAGTTCCACTACGACACCGTGCGTCAGCGCCTGGAGGAACTCGCGTACCTGGTGGCGGGCCTACGCATCATCCTGGTGGACGAGCGCACGGGCCAGCGGGAGGAGTTCCGCTACGAGGGAGGCGTGCGGGAGCTGGTGCGGGCCGCCAACCGCCACCGCAAGGTGCTGAACGACCCGCCCTTCCACGCCCGGCGGGAGCGGGACGGCGTGGACGTGGAGGTGGCCATCCAGTACAACGAGGGCTACGTGGAGCACATGCTGTCCTTCGTGAACACCATCCCCACCACGGAGGGCGGCACCCACGTGGTGGGATTCCGCTCCGCCCTCACCCGGGTGGTGAACGACTACGCGCGCCGGCAGGGCCTGCTCAAGGACCAGGACGGGCCACTGGCGGGCGAGGACGTGCGCGAAGGCCTGTGCGCGGTGGTCAGCCTGAAGATGACCGACCCGCAGTTCGAGGGCCAGACCAAGACCAAGCTGGGCAACACCGAGGTCAAGGGGATCGTGGAGTCCGTGGTGGGCGAGACCTTCGGGGACTACCTGGAGACCCACCCCACGGAGGCCCGGCGCATCGTCCTGAAGGCCATCCAGGCCATGCGGGCGCGGGAGGCCGCCAAGCAGGCGCGGGACCTGGTGCGCCGCAAGAGCGCCCTGGAGGTCAGCACCCTGCCGGGGAAGCTGGCGGACTGCGCGGAGCGCGACCCCCTGCGCAGCGAGCTGTTCATCGTGGAGGGCGACTCCGCGGGTGGGTCCGCCAAGCAGGGACGCGACCGCCGGTTCCAGGCCATCCTCCCCATCCAGGGCAAGATCCTCAACGTGGAGAAGGCGCGGCTGGACCGCATGCTGAACCACGAGGAGATCCGGGCCATCATCACCGCCCTGGGGACGGGGATCGGGGAGGACTTCGACCTGTCGAAGCGCCGGTACGACAAGGTGATCCTGATGACGGACGCGGACGTGGACGGCGCCCACATCCGCACCCTCCTGCTGACCTTCTTCTACCGGTACATGCGGGAGCTCATCGAGCACGGGAAGGTGTACGTGGCGGTCCCACCCCTGTACATGGTGCGCAACGGAAAGCGGAAGCGGTACGCGTACTCCGACGAGGAGCTGGCCGCGGCGTTGAAGGAGTTGGGTGAGGGCAGCGAGGTGCAACGGTACAAGGGGCTGGGGGAGATGAACCCCGACCAGCTGTGGGAGACCACCATGGACCCCGCCCGCCGTACCCTGATCCGGGTGGAGCTGGAGGACGCGGAGGAGGCGGACCGCATCTTCCGCACCCTGATGGGCGAGGAGGTGGAACCCCGCCGGCAGTTCATCGTGCGGTACGCCCGCGAGGTCCGCAACCTGGACATCTGAGGAGGCACCATGGAGGAGCGCGTCGTCCCCAAGCCCGTGGAGCGGGAGATGCAGGAGGCGTACCTGGACTACGCCATGTCCGTCATCGTGTCCCGGGCGCTGCCGGATGTGCGGGACGGGCTGAAGCCCGTGCAGCGGCGGGTGCTGGTGGCCATGAACGACCTGGGCCTGGCCCCCAACCGGCCGTACCGGAAGTGCGCGAAGATCTGCGGGGACACCTCCGGCAACTACCACCCCCACGGGGAGGCGGTCATCTACCCCACCCTGGTGCGGATGGCCCAGCCGTGGGTCATGCGCTACCCCCTGGTGGACGGGCAGGGCAACTTCGGCAGCGTGGACGACGACCCTCCCGCGGCCATGCGGTACACGGAGGCCCGGCTGACGCCCGTGGCCATGGAGATGCTGGCGGACCTGGACAAGGACACCGTGGACTTCGTTCCCAACTTCGACCAGACCCGCCGGGAGCCGGTGGTGCTGCCCGCCCGGTTCCCCAACCTGCTGGTCAACGGCGCCTCGGGCATCGCGGTGGGCATGGCCACCAACATCCCGCCCCACAACCTGGGCGAGGTGGTGGACGCCCTGGTGGCCCTCATCGACGACCCCGACCTCCCCACGGAGGAGCTCCTCAAGATCGTCAAGGGACCCGACTTCCCCACCGGCGGCCTCATCCTGGGGCGGGAGGGGATCCGGGAGGCGTACACCACGGGGCGGGGGTCCATCCTGATGCGGGCCAAGGCCACGGTGGAGGAGCTGCGGGGCGGCCGGGCGGCCATCGTGGTCACGGAGCTGCCGTATATGGTGAACAAGGCGTCCCTCATCTCCCGGATCGCGGACCTGGTGCGGGAGAAGAAGATCCAGGGCATCAGCGACCTGCGGGACGAGAGCGACCGGGAGGGCATGCGGGTGGTGATCGAGCTGCGGCGGGAGGCCAACCCGCAGGTGGTGCTCAACCAGCTGTACAAGCACACCCAGATGCAGACCAGCTTCGGTGCCATCCTCCTGGCCCTGGTGGGGGGCGTCCCGCGGCAGCTCACCCTGCGGGAGCTTCTGACCCACTACCTGGACCACCGCCGGGAGATCGTCACCCGCCGGACCCGGTTCGAGCTGGCCCGGGCGGAGGAGCGGGCTCACGTGCTGGAGGGCCTGAAGGTGGCGTTGGACCACCTAGACGCGGTGATCCAGCTCATCCGGTCCAGCCGGGACGTGGCCTCGGCTCGGGAGAGGCTGATGCAGCGGTTCGGGCTGTCGGAGCGGCAGGCGGAGGCCATCCTGGAGATGCGGCTGGCCCGGCTGACGGCCCTGGAGCGCGGCAAGGTGGAGGAGGAGTACCGGGAGCTGCTCAAGGCCATCGCGTACTACCAGGACGTGCTGCGGGACCCGCGGAAGGTGGCAGGCATCGTGCGGGAGGAGCTGCTGGAGATCAAGGCCAAGTACGGGGACCCGCGCCGGACCCGCATCACCTCCGGCAAGGAGGCGATCCTGGAGGAGGAGGACCTGGTGCCCGACACCGAGGTGGTGGTCACCCTGACCCGGCAGGGGTACGTGAAGCGGGTGCCCCTGGACACCTACCGGGCTCAGCGCCGCGGCGGCAAGGGCATCGTGGGGGCCGCGGCCCGGGAGGAAGACTTCGTGGAGCACGTGGTGGTGACCCACAACCACGCCTACCTGTTGTTCTTCACCAACCGGGGGAAGGTCTACCGCCTGCGGGCGTACGAGGTCCCCGAGTCCGGCCGCACCGCCCGGGGCACGGGCCTGATGAACCTGGTGGGGATGTCCGTCCACGAGCGGGTCACCGCGGTGATCCCCCTCCGGTCCTTCGAGGACGCGGGCACCCTGTTCATGGCCACCCGCCGGGGCCTGGTGAAGCGGACGGGGCTCATGGAGTTCGTGAACGCCCGGCGCGCGGGGATCCTGGCCCTGCAGCTGCAGGACGGCGACGAGCTGGTGGGGGTCCGGCTCACGGACGGCAGGCAGGAGGTGATCCTCGCCAGCCGGGACGGCCAGTGCATCCGGTTCAAGGAGTCCGGGGTCCGGGAGATGGGCCGGGCGGCGGCAGGGGTGGTGGGCATCCGCTTGCGCCCCGGGGACGAGGTGGTGGGGCTGGCCGTGGCCAGCGAGAAGCCCGAGCTGCTCACGGTGACGGACCTGGGGTACGGAAAACGGACTCCCGCGTCCCAGTACCGGCTGCAGGTCCGGGGAGGGTACGGGGTCCGCAACATCCGGCTGACGTCCAAGAACGGCCGGGTGGTGGCGGTGAGGGCGGTATCCGAGGACGACGAGGTCCTGCTCGCCACGGAGTCCGGCCAGATCCTGCGGACCCTGGTGCGGGAGATCAGCACCGTGGGCCGTGCGGCCCAGGGGGTGCGGCTCATTCGCCTGGGGCTGGGCGACCGGGTGTCGGCGGTGGCGGTGGTGGAGGCCGACCGGTAGGCGGGACCGGAAACCCGCGGGTGGCGCGGGTTTCGGGCTGGCCCGGAGAGGAGTTCAGCTGGGGGCCGTAGAATCGGAAGCGCCGAACCACACCACCGCATGGAGGGGAGGAGCCCATGAACAAGGAGCAGCTTGTCGAGCGGGTGGCCAGCAAGACGGGCCTCAGCAAGAAGGACGCCAACGCGGCCCTGGACGCCATCCTGGAGGGGATCACCGGGGCCCTCAAGAAGGGCGAGAAGGTGACCCTGGTGGGGTTCGGCACCTTCAGCGTCCGCCGGCGGAAGGCCCGGGATGGCCGGAACCCCCAGACCGGGGAGAAGATCCGGATCCCGGCGCGGAAGGTACCGGCGTTCACCGCGGGCAAGGAGCTGAAGTCGCAGGTGAAGTGACCTCCACGGAGGAGGGAGGTGGGGCGCCCGGGGGGGACCCCGGGCGCCCCTGTTTCCGAGGGTTGGAAGTCCGAGAGCCCACCGGCTCGGAACTCGCCCAGGTTCCGGACCCGCAAGGCACGCTGCCCCCGGAGTGGCTGGCGTGGGCGGACGAGCCCCACCGCGTCCTGGTGGAGGTCCAGGCGGGCACGGTGGCCGGCGCGGTGCACGTGGCGGTGGTGGGCCGCGGGGAGGGTTGGGTGGAGGGTGTGAGGGGGCAGGATCCGTGGGTGGAGGCCCGGCTTGTGGCCGCGGCCCTGAAGGTGTTGGATGGTTACGGGGTCACCACCGTGAGGACGGCCCTGCCCGCCGCCGTCCGTCCGGCCTGGCTGGAACGGGCGGGGTTCGCGGAAACAGCGCGGTTCTGGGTGCGGGTCGCACCGCCGGATTACGCGGGTCCGGGCGCCGCCAGGGCGGCGGACAGGCAGGAGGCGGGTCCGGTGTCCGCGCGGCTGCACAGGGAGCTGCAGGACCGACAGGCAGGCCTGGTGGCCCTGGGCTGGAGGTGGAGGGCGTACCTCCCGGAGATGGCCCTCGCCGCGGCGCGGGAGGGGAGGCTGTTGGTGGACGGCGCAGGTGGCGCGGCCATGGTGCTGCGGCGAGGCCCGGACCGCCTGGTGGCAGCCCTCGTGGCGGGCTCCCCGCTGGGCATCCTGGGGTGGGTGCGGGCGGCGATGCCGGAGGAAGGGAGGCTGGCGTGTTTTTTGGCCGCGGGCGTCCCGGAACTGGAGGCCTTGAGCGGCTGGCCGGCGCACCCCTGGTGTCCGGAAGGCGTGGTGGTGTACCAGAGGCCGGGCGCGGCTACGTAGGAAAGGAGGCAGCGATGGCGATGACGCAGTGCGCGAGGGCGGCGCGGCACCTGGACGAGCTGAGGAACGCAGTGGTGCAGCTCGTCCAGGGCATGGACGAGGAGGCGTTGAACCGGCGACCTGCGGGGCTCGCCAACAGTCCGGGGATCCTGGTGCGCCACCTGGTGGGCTCGGAACGGTACTGGATCCACCAGGTGGTGGGTGGCGAGGACGTGCGTCGAGACCGGGACGCGGAGTTCGACCCCTCCGTGCGCGTCCGCAAGGACGAACTGCTGGAACAGGTGGAGGCGGTGGCGCGGAAAAGCCGGCAGATCCTGGAAAGCCTTCCCGAATCCGACCTGGACCACCCCGTGGAAGCCCGGGCGGGCGGAAGGACCGTGGTTCTCCAGAAGGGCGACGCGGTGCTGCGGGCCCTGGCCCACTGGGCGTACCACCACGGCCAGCTGCACCTCTTGCGGAAGCTTCTGGGGACGGGATGAGAGGGGTCCTGGCGTTTTTCTGGTTGGTGGCGGCCGCGGTGGAGGTGTACCGGCGTCTGGGCGGGGCCGTGCCGGGCCCCCTGGCCTTCGCGGGCCCGTACTTCACCCTGGCGGCCACCCTGGTCCCCGCGGTGGAGGCCGTGCGGGAGTTCCGGACGGGGGAGCTGGTGGAGGGCGTCAAGTGGGTGTTGTGGGCGGTACCCGGCGCCATCACCCTGATCGCGGGGCCCGCGTGGCTGCGGTTCGGGGTGTAAGCACCGCCGGCCGGCAGAGGATGCGGTGGGAGCCTGCGCCCGACCTGCAGGCCCGCATGCGCCGCATGGCGCGGGCGTTGGAGTTCGACCACGTGGACCCGACCCGGGTGTACTGCCTGCGGGTGTACGGGGCCAGGGCCAACGCGTGGGCCCGCATCTGGGGCCTGCCTCCGGTGTTCCAGCACGCCCTGGGCTTGCCCGCGTCGTACGTGGTGGAGTTTTTGTCTCCGGGGTTCGACCACCTCCCCCCCGATGAGCAGGACCGGGTCATGATCCACGAGCTCCTGCACATCCCCACCACCTTCAGCGGTGGCGTTCGGCCGGAGCGGTCCGGGAACTTCAGGATCGACCGCAGGACCGTGGAACGGCACTACCGGCGCTACCGGCAGGTGGTGGCGGCCGGTCCGGAGGACCGTTGACGGGCCGGGCCTGTCCATGACCGCGGCCCCCCCAGCGTTGGAGGGCATCGTGACCCGGGCAGCGGGTGCGTACGCCTTCGTGTACAGCCAGGGCCGGACCTACCGTTGCGTGACGCGGGGCCGCCTGAGGAGGGCCGCGGGGCTGCGGGTGGTGGCGGGCGACCGGGTGTGGTTTGTCCCCACGGGAAAGGACGAGGGCGTGGTGGAGTCCGTGCGGCCCAGGACCTCCGAGCTCACCAAGCCCGCGGCCAAGGACCCGGGCCGCCTCCAGGTCATCGCGGCCAACGTGGACCAGGCGTGCGTGGTGTTCGCATGCGCCCAGCCGGACCCGGACCCCCTGGCCGTGGACCGCTTCCTCGCCCTGGCTGAGGTCTCCGGCCTGCACCCTCTGTTGTGCTTCAACAAAGCGGACCTCCAAGACCCGGGCGAGCTGCGGGCCCTGTACGAACGCGTGGGGTACTCGGTTCTGACCCTGAGCGCGCGGACCGGCCACGGCCTGGACCGCCTGCGGGAGGCTCTGGCGGGGCACCTGACGGGGATGGTGGGGCCGTCCGGGGTGGGCAAGAGCGCCCTGGTGAACGCCCTGAACCCCGCGGCGCGGCGCCGGGTGGGGGAGGTAAGCCGGCGGGGGAGGGGCCGCCACACCAGCACGGCCGCGGAGCTGATCCCTGTGGACACGGACGGATTCGTGGTGGACACCCCGGGGGTACAGGTTCTGGAGTTCGCGCACCTGGAACCCCGCACGGTCCGCACGGCGTTCCCGGAGATCGCCCGCTTGGCGGCGGGCTGCCAGTTCCCGGACTGCTGGCACCGCCAGGAGCCCGGGTGCGCGGTGCGGGAGGCGGCGCGGCGGGGCGAGGTGAGCCCGTCCCGCATGCGGAGTTACCTGGCGTTGCTGGAGGAGGCGGAGGAGGGCTGGCGAGCCCGCTACCGGTGAGGGAACCATGACCAGGGTGTTCTTGGTGCGGCACGGCCAAACCACGTGGAACGCGGAGCGACGGTACCAGGGGCGCAAGGACGCGCCCCTCACGGAACTCGGCCGGGCCCAGATGCGGCGGCTGGCCGCAGCCCTCGCCCGGGAGCCGGTGCGCGCGGTGTACACCAGCCCCCTGGGCCGGTGCCGGTGGGGTGCGGAGCGCATCGCGGCCCAGCACGGGCTGGAGCCCATCGTGGAGCCGGGCCTGGTGGAGCTGGACCACGGGGTGCTGGACGGGTTGCGGCTGGACGAGATGGAGGAGCACCTGGGGGCGCTGGTGCGGCGGTGGTGGCAGGACCCCGCGGGGGTCCACCTGCCGGGCGGGGAGACCCTGCAGCAGGCGCAGGCCCGGGCGTACGGCGCCTTCTGCCGGATCGTGGACCGCCACCCCGACGACACCGTGGTGGTGGTGGCCCACGGGGGCGTGAACAAGCTCATCCTGCTGACCTTGTTGCAGGCGCCCCTCAGCAGCTACTTCCGCATCCAGCAGCACAACGGTGCGGTGAACCTGGTGGAGGTCCCGCGGGAGGGGAGCCCCAGGGTGGTGGCCATCAACGATACGTGCTACCTGCAGCTGCCGCCCCAGGACCCCGCGGTGGTGGGTCAGGAGTAGCGGAGCCTCCGGAAGGCCAGAAGGCCCGCGACCACCCACGCGGCGGCGCAGGCCGGCACCAGGCGAAGGCCCAGCTCGCTTCCCGCCGCGTAGCCCCACCGCAGCAGCAACCCCACCGCCGCCGCGGCGGAGGCGTTGGCCACGTTCAGGACCAGGCCCTGAAGTCCGAAGTGAAGGGCCTGAAGGTCGTGCCGGGAGGCCATCTGCGCCAGGATGGCGTTGGGCAGAACGTACAGGGCCGCAAGGGGTAGCCCGCTCACGGCCACCAAGCCGTAGCCGGCCACCCGGGCGTCCAC
>CAYTFH010000004.1:73919-175404 GCA_964437095.1 uncultured bacterium
CCACCAGGGGGAGGAACAGCGCGGTGGACGCCAGAGCTGCGGACAGCACCGCGGGCACCGACTCAGCGGGCAGCCCCATGAGGACCGTCACCAGGAACACCAGCACCAGGCTGACCATGCTGAGCCCCACCCACGCGAGGGAAAGGCCCGCCAGGTACGCCCGCAGGGCCGGGCTCCGGCTCAGAGCCGCCACGGCCTCCCGGAAGGTGCGGGTTCCCTGCCGGACCGGCTCCGCGCGTACGGAGGCCGCCGCGGCCCACAGGCACACCACGGACACCCCACCGAAGGCCGCGGCCATGGCGGGGTAGCCGAAGCGGGCGTGCAAAAGCCCGGAGGTCACGTACGCGGTGGCCGTTCCGAACAGGTTGCCGGCCGCCTGCCACGCCGCCGCGGAAACCCGCTGTCCGGGGGTCAGCTCCTGGTCCGCCATGAGGGCCAGGTAGGGGTTGATCACCGCGGCGAACAGGAAGAAGAAGCCGGCCAGGGCCCCGGCCAGGTACGCCGCCGTTGCCGCCGCCGGAGGGGTCCACACCAGCACGAAGCAACCCGCCAGCAGCGGGCTCCCCAGGATCAGGAAGGGCCTGCGGCGTCCCCGGGGGCTCGTGAGGGAGTCGCTCCACGTGGCCACCACCAAGTCCCCTGCGGAGTTGGCGAGCCTGCCCAGGGCCAGGGCTAGGCCCGTGTGTTCCGGGGACAGCCGCACGGGGCCCGAGGCGACGTAGAACGGGAACAGCCAAAGGGTCAGGGTCTGGACCAGGAGGGAAGCGCCGAAGGCACCCAGGGCGTAGAGGGGACCGACCACCTACCCGATCCCGGTGCTACGTTGCCGGGCCCGGCGGTCCGGGCGACGGGGTATGGACTCGGTGTCCACGGCGACGCGGCAGGCCCTCTACCGGGTGAACACGGG
Organism: uncultured bacterium; assembly: GCA_964437095.1. Classification (GTDB taxonomy): domain Bacteria; phylum Sysuimicrobiota; class Sysuimicrobiia; order Sysuimicrobiales; family Sysuimicrobiaceae; genus Tepidifontimicrobium. The sequence continues at coordinate 74,827 of CAYTFH010000004.1, forward strand.
CAGCGTGGCTAGGTGGATTAGCTCCGGGTCGTGGTAGCTGTCGCCCTGCAGCACCACCGCGGCCTTGGCCGCAATGCGGGCCTCCAGCCGGTCCATGAGGAGGCTGGCAGCCCGCAGGGTTCCCCCGGTGCTCACCACGTCGTCCACCACGGCCACCCGGCGCCCGCGGATGCGTTCGGCGTCCTCTCCGTTCAAGACCAGGGGGTGCACCGACGGGTCGGGGGACTCCACCACCACGGGGTCCCGCATGTACTTCTTGACCGCCCGGCGGCACGCCACGTACGGGAAGAACCGGCCGTGCCGGGGCTCGGAGAGGTAGGTGGCGATCATGTGCACGAGGGGAACGGACTTCGCGGTCAGGGACACCAGAGCGTCGAACTCCCTCAGCCGCAGCTCGCTGGCCAGGGCACGGGCGCAGGCGTTGGTGAGCTCCACGTCGCCCCACAGGCGGAAGAAGGGGATCCACACCCCGTCCTGGACCTGCTCCATGGGCAGGTTCCTGCGCACGCCCGCCACCTGGATCTCGTACGAAGTCTGGCCTTCGTACCGCATGGCCGTCTCCGGGGACTTTCGTTTTACGGGCTACTGTAGCACAGCCTCGCCGCGCTGCGAAAGACGCCGGTAGCCCCGGGCCTGCTGGCCCACGGGGGTACCGGGTAATCTAGAATGGCGTCAAAAACCACGGAGGCAGAGGGCTTGGAGATCCCACCGAACACACGGCTCGTGGCCCTGCTGGGCGACCCGGTGTCCCACAGCCTGTCGCCGCGCATGCACGCCGCGGCCTTCGCGGCGTGCGGGCTCCCGTGGGCCTACGTGGCGTTCCGGGTGAGGTGGGAGGACCTCCGGGAGGCGGTGGCCGGGCTGCGGGCCCTGGGGTTTGAGGGCGCCAACCTGACCATCCCCCACAAGGTGGCGGCCCTGGCCCTGGTGGACGAGGTGGATGCCTCGGCCCGGCGGTGCGGGGCGGTGAACACCCTGGTCTTCCGGGGCGGCCGGGTGGTGGGCCACAACACGGACGTCTCCGGTGTCCGCCGGGCGCTTCGGGAGGAGGGGCTGGATCTGCGGGGAGCGCGGGCGGTGGTGCTGGGGGCCGGGGGCGCCGCGCGGGCGGCCTGTGCGGCGCTGGGAGAGCTGGGGGCGGAGCGGGTGGTGGTGCTGGCGCGGAGGCTGCCCGCGGCGGAGGCGGTGTGTGAATTCATGGGGCGGGAGTTCCCCGCCACGGCGTTCGAGCCCTTGCCCCTGGAGGAGGAGACCTTGAGGTCAGCCCTGCGCGGGGCGCACCTGTTGGTGAACGCCACACCCGTGGGCATGCACCCGGACGAGGAGGGCTGTCTGGTGGGCTCCGCGGAGTGGCTGCGTCCGCAGCTCGTGGTCTTCGACATGGTGTACAACCCTGCGCGGACCAGGCTCGTGCGTCTGGCTGAGGCCGCGGGCGCGAGGGCGGTGGGAGGCCTCGCCATGCTGGTGCACCAGGGGGCTGAGGCCTTCGAGCTTTGGACCGGAAGGCCGGCGCCCGTGGACGCGATGAAGCGGGCCGTAGGCCTGACGCGGGCCGGGGTGTGAGATGCCCCTGAGGCTGCTGACCGCTGGAGAGTCCCACGGCCGCGGGCTGGTGGCGGTGGTGGAAGGGCTGCCCTCGGGCCTGCCGGTGGACGAGGCGTACATCGACGCGCAGCTGGGGCGCCGCCAGCAGGGCTACGGACGGGGCGGCCGGATGCAGATCGAGCGCGACCGGGCGGAGATCCTGTCCGGGGTCATGGATGGGGTGACCATCGGCGCCCCGGTGGCGGTGCTGGTGTGGAACCGGGACTGGAGGACGGAGGAGGCGCCCATCACCCGGCCCCGGCCCGGCCACGCGGACCTGGTGGGCGTGCAGAAGTACGGGTTCGAGGACGTCCGCTACGCCCTGGAGCGCGCCAGCGCCCGGGAGACCGCGGCCCGGGTGGCGGGCTGCAGCTTGGCCCGGCGGCTGTTGGAGGAGTTCGGGATCCAGGTGTTCAGCCACGTGCTGCAGGTCGGAGGGGTTCGGGCGGCGCGCATCCCGGACCGGTGGGAGGAGGTGCGGGATCGAGCCGAGGCTTCCGACGTCCGCTGCGCGGACCCGGAGGCCGCCGCCCGCATGCGGGAGGCCATCGACGCGGCCCGGGAGCGCGGGGACACCCTGGGCGGGGTGCTGGAGGTGGTGGCCCTGGGGGTACCGCCGGGATTGGGGTCGTACGTGCAGTGGGACCGAAAGCTGGACGGCCGGCTGGCGCAGGCGGTGATGAGCGTGCACGCCATCAAGGGGGTGGCGGTGGGGGACGCCTTCACCATCGCGGCCACCCCAGGTCACCAAGCCCACGACGAGATCTTCTTCGAGCCAGAGCGTGGCTTTTTCCGGCGCACCAACCGGGCCGGCGGACTGGAGGGCGGCGTCACCAACGGGATGCCGGTGGTGGTCCGGGCCGCCATGAAGCCCCTGTCCACGCTCCGGCAGCCCCTGATGTCCGTGGACATCCGCACCGGCCAGCCCGCGCCCGGAGCCGTGGTCCGGTCGGACGTGACCGCGCTCCCCGCGGCGGCCGTGGTGTGCGAGGCCATGGTGGCCCTGGTGCTGGCGGGCGCCCTGTGCGAGAAGTTCGGGTGCGACCGGCTGGACGACATGCGGGAGGCCTACCGGCAGTACCTGGAGCGGGCGCGCTGGACCCCCGCCCCACCGCTGAGGACCGGACTGTAGCAGCCCCAAAGGGTGCCGTGAAGAACGTGGTGCTGTACGGGTTCAGGGGTGCGGGCAAGACCGCGGTGGGCGAGGAGGTGGCCCGGCGGCTGGGCTGGCCGTTTTTGGACACCGACCGCATGGTGGAGCAGCGGGTGGGCAAGTCCGTACCCCGCATCTTCGACGAGGAAGGGGAGGCGGCGTTCCGCCAGCTGGAGCGGGAAGCGGTGGCGCAGGCGGCCGCGACCCGTCCTGCGGTGGTGGCCTGCGGCGGCGGGGCGGTGCTGGACCCGGAGAACGCCCGGCGGCTGCGCTCCACGGGGCGCATGGTGTGGCTGAGGGCCGGGCTGCAAGCCGTGCTGAGCCGGGTGGAGCCTTCGGACCGGCCACTGCTGCGGGGCAATAGCCACAGCAAGGCCGCCGCCCTGCTGGAACAGCGCACGCCCCGGTACCGGGAGCTGGCGGAGGTGGTGGTGGACACGGACGGACTTTCCGTGGGCCAGGTGGCCCAACGGGTTCTGCAGGAGGTGGCGGCGAAGGAGACCCGCACCGTGGATGTGGCCCTACCCACAGGCAGGTACCCCGTGCGCGTGGGAGAGGGCGTGCTGCCCTTGGTGGGTCTGAACCTGGGGGGCCTGGGGGTCCGCAGGGCCGCGGTGGTCACCCACCCGCGGCTGTGGGAGTTGTACGGGCGCCAGCTGGCGGAATCCCTCAGGGCGTGGGGCGTGGAGGCCGTACCCGTCCTGGTGCCTCCGGGCGAGCGCAGCAAGTCCTTGGCTCGGGCAGCCCGGGTGTACGCGCAGATGGCATCCGCCCGCCTGGACCGCTCGTGCGCGGTGGTGGGGTTGGGTGGCGGGGTGGTGGGAGACCTGGCGGGGTTCGTAGCCGGGACCTACATGCGGGGGGTTTACCTGGTGCAGCTGCCCACCACCCTGGTGGCGCAGGTGGACGCCAGTGTGGGGGGGAAGGCCGCGGTGAACGTGGCCGCGGGTCGGGGCCAGGGTCCCGTGAGGAACCTGGTGGGGGTGTTCTGGCAGCCTCAGGCGGTGGTGGCGGATGTGGCCACCCTGCGGACCCTGCCGCTGCGGGAGCTGCGGGCGGGGCTGGCGGAGTGCGTCAAGCACGGGGCGGTGCGGAACGCGGGCTTGGTGGAGTGGACGGAGCGACAGCTGCCCCACCTGCTGCGACGGAGGCCGGAGGTCCTGGTGGAGCTGGTGGCCCGCAACGTGGCCGTCAAAGCGGAGGTGGTGGCGCAGGACGAGCGGGAGACCTCGGGGCTGCGGGAGGTGCTCAACTTCGGGCACACGGTGGCGCACGCGCTGGAAGCCGCCACGGGCTACCGGAGCTACCTGCACGGGGAGGCGGTGGCGGTGGGGATGGTTGCGGAGGCGCACGTGGGGGTGAGGACCGGGGTGACGGACCCGGCGGTGCCCGAGGCGCTACAGGCCGTGCTGGAGCGGGCGGGGCTGCCCACGCGGCTCCCCGCGGTGTCCTGCCGGCTTTTGGTGGAGCTCATGCGGCTGGACAAGAAGACCCGGCACGGCCGGCTGCGCTTTAGCCTGGTGGAGGAGCTGGGGAGGGCGCGCACGGGCGTGGAGGTCTCGGAAGAACTGGTCACGTCGGTGCTAGCCGAGTTGGGGGCGGAGCCGTGAGGATCCTGGTGCTTTCCGGGCCGAACCTGAACCTTCTGGGCGAGCGGGAACCGGAGGTGTACGGGCGCCACACCCTGGCGGACATCGAGGCCATGGTGCGGGAGCGAGCGGAGCAGCTGGGGGTGGAGGTGCGGTTCGTGCAGTCCAACCACGAGGGGGTGCTGCTGGACGAGCTGCACCGGGCACGGCTGGACTGTCAGGCGGTGGTGCTCAACCCCGGGGCCTTCACCCACACGTCCATCGCCCTGCGGGACGCCATCGCGGCGGTGCGCATCCCGGTGGTGGAGGTGCACCTGTCCAACGTGCACGCCCGGGAGCCCTTCCGCCGGCGCCTGGTCCTGGCGCCCGTGGTCCGCGGCCAGGTGCTGGGGTTCGGCCCGTACAGCTACGTGTTGGGACTGGAAGCGGCGGTGTACCTGGCCCGGGGAGGAGCCCGGTGAAGGTGCGGGGCATCCGCGGCGCGGTGCAGGTGGAGACTAACACCCCGGAGGCCATCCTGGACGCCGCCCGCCGGCTCATCACGGAGATGGTGCGGGCCAACGGTGTGGAGCCCGACGACGTGGCCGCGGTGATCTTCACGTGCACCTCGGACCTGAACGCCACCTTCCCCGCGGAGGCGGCCCGGGCCCTGGGCTGGGACCGGGTGCCCTTGCTGTGCTCGCGGGAGATGGAAGTGCCGGGGTCCATGCCGCGGGTGCTGCGGGTCCTCATGCTGGTGAACACCACCATGACCCAGGAAGAGGTGGTGCACGTGTACCTGGGGGAAGCCGAGCGGCTGCGGCCGGACCTGCGGAGCGCTCAGTAGCATGGCGGCCCTGCGGGTAGACCCCGGACGGATCCGCGGTCGCTTCCGGCCGCCGGGGGACAAGTCCATCAGCCACCGGGCGGTGCTGCTGGGTGCCTTGGCCTGCGGCACCACCACCGCCCGCAACTTCCTCGCGGCCCAGGACACCCTCCGCAGCGTCGCCTGCGTGCAAGCCCTGGGCGTGCCCGTGGAGGTGCGGGACGGAACGGTGCGGGTCTGGGGCCGGCGGGAGTGGTCCAGCCCTGGGGAGGTCCTGGACGTGGGGAACTCCGGGACCACCATCCGCCTGCTGTGCGGGCTGCTGAGCGGACAGCCGGTGGAGGCGGTGCTGGACGGCGACGGGTCCCTGCGCCGCCGGCCTATGGACCGCGTGGTGGAACCCCTGCGGCGCATGGGCGCCCGCGTGGAGGCCCGGGAGGGGAGGTTCGCGCCGGTCAGGGTGCGGGGCGGGAGCTTGCAGGCCCTGCGCCACCAACTGCGGGTGGCCAGCGCGCAGGTCAAGAGCGCCCTGCTGCTGGCGGGGCTGTACGCTCCCGGCACCACCGCGGTGGTGGAGCCCGGCCCGAGCCGGGACCACACGGAGCGCATGCTGCGGGCCATGGGGGTCCGGGTGGTGAGCCGGCCGCTCGGCACAGGCGCGGTGGAGGTGGAGGTGCAGGGGCCCGCGGTGCCGCAGGCGGTGGAGCTGGTGGTACCGGGGGACTTCTCTTCCGCGGCCTTCTTCGTGGTGGCGGCCGCCTCTCAACCGGGCGCGGAGCTCGTGGTGGAGCACGTGGGCTTGAACCCTACCCGCACGGGCCTGCTGGACGTGCTCCAGCGCATGGGGGCGGAGGTGCGGGTGGAGGAGCTGCGGGACGTGGCGGGAGAGCCCGTGGGCACGCTGGTGGTGCGGGGCCGCCGGCTGCGGGGTGCGCGGGTGGGGGGCCAGTTGGTGCCGCGCCTCATTGACGAGCTCCCAGCCCTGGCCGTGGCCGCGGCGGTGGCGGAGGGCGAGACCGTGGTACAAGACGCCTCGGAGCTGCGGGTGAAGGAGTCCGACCGGGTCCGCACCGTGGTCAGCGCCCTGCGGGCGGTGGGGGTGGAGGCGGAGGAGCTTCCGGACGGGTTCGTGGTGCGGGGCGAGGCCATCCGGGGCGGGGTGGTGGACCCCGAGGGCGACCACCGGATCGCCATGGCCTTCGCGGTGGCGGGCCTGCTGTCCCGGGAGGGCGTCACCGTGGAAGGGGCGGAGTGCGCCGCGGTGTCCTTCCCGGACTTCGAGCGCTGCCTGCGAGCCCTCAGCGCGGCGTGACCTCACGGCGGCCCGTGGTGGTGCTCCTGCACGGCGCGGGGGCGGACTGCGCGCGGCTGAGCTGGAAGTACGTGGCGCCGAGCCTAGCGACGCATTTCCGCGTGCTGGCCCCCGACCTGCCCGGACACGGCGGCACCCCGGAGCTTCCTGAGCCTACCACCTCTGCCTACGCCGCGTGGCTCCAGCGCTTCTTGGACGATGCCGCGGTGGAACGCGCGAGCTTCGTGGGCCTCTCCTTCGGGGGCTGCCTGGCCCTGGGCTACGCCCTGGACCACCCTCACCGGGTGGACCGGCTGGTGCTGGTGGCGAGCTACGGGCTGTCCCCGACGGTGCCCTACCAAGGGCTCTTGCGGGTGGTCCTGCGCTCGGGGCTCTGGCGGGTGCTGTCGTCCCGGTCGGTGCGACGAGGGAGAGGCTTGTGGGTGGGGTTGCGCTGGCTGGTGGGCGACCCCCGCAGCGCCGACGCAGAGCTGGTGGAGGACGTGCGCGCGGCGTTGCAGCGCACCAGCCCGGGCCTGTTCTGGCGGTGGCTGGCCACGGAACTCGGGCCCCGCGGGGTGCGGACGTGCTACCTGGACCGCCTCCCGGAGCTGCGCTGCCCGACCCTGTTGGTGCACGGAAACCGGGACCGGCTGGTGCCCTTGCGCGACGCGCAGGCGGCCGCCCGCAGGATTCCGAACGGGGAACTGGTGGTCCTTCGGGGCTGCGGCCACTGGCCGCCACGGGAGCGGGGGCAGGATTTCCTCCGGGTGCTCGAGATTTTCCTGTCCGAGGCCCGGTCTTAGCTCGGGTTGCACGGCCACGCACTTGACAAAGCCCCTTGTGTCGTGTACCAATCTGTATACGAATAGGTACGGTATCTACGTTCAGAGTTGTAGGCGGAGCCGTACACGTTATGGAGAAGAGCGCGCCCCCTACAGCTGCCGCGCCCGGTCGGCCGCGGACCAGCGTGGCTCGCGACCTCATATCGGACATGATCGTCAAGCTCCAGCTCAGGCCCGGAGAGCGGCTGGTGGAGTCGGAGCTTCAACGGAGGACGGGCCTGGGCAGGACGCCGATCCGCGAGGCCCTGTTCCAGCTGGTGCGGGAAGGCCTGGTGGTGAAGGATGCCCGCGGTTTCCTGGTGGCGGAGCTGTCCCCGGAACACGTCTCGGAGCTGTACGAGGTGCGGGAGGCCCTGGAGGCTCTGGCGGTCCAGCGCGCGGTGGCGAGGGCGAAAGAGGAGGACGTCCAGGAGTTCCGGAGGGTGGTGGAAGTGCACGTGGCCGCCACTCAGCCCGAGGAACGGCTGGTGGTGGGATGGCAGTTCCACCGCAGCCTGGCGAGGCTGAGCGGCAGCGCGGTCCTGGAGGAGTTCCTGGAGCAGGTGCTCCGGCGCATCGAGCGGGTGCGGTTCATGGAGATCCTTTCGGACCCGTCCGGGGAGCGGGCGCGGGAAGAGCACAAGCGGATCCTCGAGGCGGTGGTTCGCCGGGACCCTGACGCTGCCGAGGCCGCGGTGAGGGCCCACATCCGGGCCTCGCGGGAGCGGGTCCTCAGCTTGTTCGAACTGAAAGTCCAACTCGCCCGGGCGTAGCCGGGACGCGCCAGACGATGGCCAGGCTGTTCGAGTTCCAAGCGAAGGAGTTGCTGGCGGGCGCGGGAGTGCCGATCCCACGTGGCCGGGTGGCCGGTAGCCCGCGGGAGGTGGAGTCTGCGGCGCGGGAGCTCGGGGGACCAGTGGTGGTGAAGCCGCAGATCCTGGAGGGGCAGCGGGGTAAGCGTGGCCTCATCGCTTCCGCCGCCACCCCGGAGGAGGCCGTGCAGGAGAGCCAGCGGCTGTTCGCCGCGGACTTCTGGGGGGATCTGCCCCGGCGAGTGCTGGTGGAGGAGCGCGTCCCGGCGGAAACGGAGTGGTACGCCGCGGTGGTCACGGACCCAGCAGCCAAGAGACCCCAACTGCTCGTCAGCTCCGAGGGCGGGGTTTCCGTGGAGGAAGCGCTCGCGAGCGGAGGCGCCGTGCGGCTACCGCTGAGCCTTTCCCGGCCCCTGAGGGCCTTTGAAGTCCTGGACGCCCTGCGGGTGCGGTCTGTGCTAACGTCCAGAGCCGCGGCGGACCTGGCCCGCGTCTGTGTGGCGCTCGCTCACCTCTACCGCAGCGTCGACGCCCGGTTGGTGGAGGTGAACCCCCTCGCTTGGACCGAGCGCGGCTGGGTCGCCCTGGACGGCAGGGTGGCCGTGGACGACGACGCGCTGTTCCGGCACCCGGGCCTGCAGGAACGCTTGGGGGTGCGGGCCGCGGAAGAGACCGGCAACCGTCTGCCGACGCCGTTGGAGCTGGAAGCGGCCCGAATCGACGCGGAGGACCACAGGGGTTCGGTCCACTTCGTCCAGCTGGACCCCGACGGGAGTGGCGCCAAAGCTCGCGGGCTGGTTCCCGTGGCCGTCCAGACCGTGGGAACGGGCGCGTTCCTCACCGTGTTCGACGAGCTCGTCCCTCGGGGGTACTACCCCATGAACTTCTGCGACACCTCGGGAAGCCCAGGGGCCGAAAAAGTGTACCGGGCTGCGAGGTTGGTGCTCCGGCAGACGGGATTAGCGGGGTTTTTGTTCGTGACCTGCGTCTCGTCGCAGGATCTGGTGGAGACCGCGAAGGGAGTCCTGAAAGCCCTCCAGGAAACGTACCCGGGGAGCGGCGGGGTGCCCGAGGTCCCCACCGTTCTCTGTTTCCGGGGATGGAAGGATACGGAGGCGCTGGAACTGCTGGGGCGCGCAGGACTGCGCGGCCGCGGGGTGAGGCTGCTCGGGCGGGAGACGACGGAGAGGGAGGCGGTGGCGGTGCTCGACCAGCTGATCCGCCAACGGCCGGCGGAAGAGGTGCCGGGGACCGGCCTGCGGGCGGCCGACTGAGCAGGAGGGCGGGATCTTGGCCATCCTGGTGGACGAGCGAACGCGGGTGATGGTCCAGGGCGCCACAGGCGTGTCCGGGCGGAGGGCCATCCGTCTCATGCGGGCGTACGGCACCGAGGTGGTCGCGGGGGTCACGCCGGGCCGCGCCGGCGAGGTGGTGGAAGGGGTGCCCGTGTACGACACCGTGCGGGAAGCTCTGGAGGTGCACCCCGAGATCTCCTGCTCTCTCGTGAGCGTCCCCGCGGGCGCGGTGGAAGACGCCGTGGTGGAGGCCGTGGCAGCAGGGATCGCCCTCGTGGTGGTGCGGTCCGAGAGGGTCCCCCAGCACGACGTGATGAGGTTCTTGGAAGTGGCGCAGGCCCGGGGCGCCCGGGTGTTGGGCCCGAACACCATCGGACTCATCAGCCCGGGGAGGTGCCTGGTCGGGACCCTGGGAGGGGGCGGGGAGTTCGTGGACGAGGTCTTCCGAAGGGGACGCGTGGGCGTGGTGTCCCGCAGCGGGGGGCAGGCGACCACCTTGGCCTACTACGTGCGGAGGGCCGGGTTCGGCCAGAGCACGGTGGTCGGCACGGGGGGAGACGCCATCGTGGGGATGGGCTGGCGGGAGATCCTGTCGCTGTTCCAGGAAGACCCAGAGACGGACGCGGTGGTGGCCTTCGGGGAGGCGGGCGGCACGATGGAGCTCGAGGCCGCGGAGCTCCTCGCAAGCGGGCAGTTCCGCAAGCCTCTGGCGGTGTACGTGGCGGGCCGGTACGTGCTCGGCCAGACTCGGTTCGGCCACGCGGGGACCGTAGTGGAGGGGCGCGGGAAGGACGCGGAGTTCAAGAGGAAAGTGCTCCGGGAGGCGGGCGCGGTCGTCCTGGAGCACCTCGATGAGGTCGGCCAGGTTCTCCACGGCATGGTGGCCCCTCGGTAGCAGGAGCGCGGGAAAAGGGGGTGACGGGCGTGTCTGGAACAGCGGCGGAGTGGTTGGTGCGGTTCTTGGAGGACGCGGGCGTACGGGTTGTGTTCGGGCTGTGCGGCCACACGAATGTGGCGGTGCTGGCGGCGCTGAGCCGGAGCCGGGTGCGCTTCGTGCAGGTGCGGCACGAACAGGTGGCCGCACACGCGGCGGACGGCTACGCGCGGGTCAGCGGGGAAGTGGGCGTGGTTCTGCTGCACCTAGGGCCCGGCCTCACGAACGCGACCACCGGCGTGGCCAACGCAGCCCTGGACTGCGTCCCCCTCGTGGTCCTCTCGGGGGACATCCCGAGCTACTTCTTCGGACGCAACGCGCATCAGGAGATCAACGTACACCTGGACGCGGGCCAGTTCGAGATCTACCGGCCGTTCTGCAAGGCCGTGTGGCGCGTGGAACGGCCGGGGTTCCTGCCGTGGGCGGTGAGGCGCGCGTTTCACCTGGCCCGGTCAGGGAGACCGGGGCCCGTCTTGGTGACCGTGGCCATGGACGTGTGGTCGCGGCCGCTGGACGAGGACGCGGCCGTGGGCGTGGAGGAAGTGGTCCGGCCGGGGTTGCGGGAGGACGTGGCGGAGCGAATCGTGGACGAGCTGGAACGCGCCCACAAGCCCCTGATCGTGGTGGGGGGCGGGGTGGTGGCCTGCCGGGCATCCGAGGCACTGCGGAGGCTCGCGGAGGCGCTGGGGGTGCCGGTGGCGTACACGCTGATGGGCAAGGGTGCCCTGAGTGATCGGCACCCTCTGTGTTTGGGGATGACCGGGTTCTGGGGAACCCGGCTGGCCAACGAGTGGGTGAAGGAAGCCGACGTGGTGTTGGCGGTGGGCGTGCGGTTTTCGGAGACGGACTGGAATTCCTGGGACGCCCGGTACACCCCCCGGGGAAGGCTGATCCACATCGACGTGGAGCCGAGCGAGTTCGGCCGGAACTGCCGGACGGCCGTGGGCGCGGTGGCGGACGCCGGGGAAGCGCTGCGTATGCTGGCGGAGCTGGCGGAGAGGAGAGCGGTGGCGCGGCGGGGCAAGGAAGGCAAGGAGCTGCAGGACCGCATCGCCGCTTGGCGGCGGGAGTTCACCGCGGAGCTGGAGCCGCTGCAGCGGTCGGAGGAGCTGCCCATGCGTCCGGAGCGGATCCTTCGGGAAGTCCGGGAGGTCCTCCCACGGGAGGGGATCCTGGTGACGGACGTAGGGTGGAACAAGAACGGGGTCGGGCAACAGTACCCGGTCGAGGAGGCGGGGACGTTCGTCACGCCGGGCGGGTTGGCCACCATGGGGTTCGGTCCCGCGGCGAGCTTGGGGGTGAAACTGGCGGCGGGGACGAGGCCCGTGGTGGCACTGGTGGGCGATGGCGCCTTCGGGTCGCAGATGTCTGTGGTGGCCACCGCGGTGGAAGAGAACATCCCCGTGGTGTGGGTAGTGATGAACAACCGAGGATTCGGCACCATCGCGGGTCTGGAGCAGTCCGCCTTCGGGACGACCCACGGAACCCTGTTTTTCCGCAACGGCGAGCCGTACTCCCCCGACTTCGCCGCGATCGCGCGGGCCTGCGGAGGGGAAGGGTACACGGTGCGGGAGGCCGGGGACTTCCGGCCCCTGCTGGAGCGGGCCCTGAGGGCGGAGAAGCCCGCCGTGGTGGACGTGCCGACGGCCAACGTGCCCGTGCCCACCCCGGGGTACTGGGACATTCTGGACATCTACCGGGGCGTGTTCCGAGAGTGAGACGCGGGAAGGGGGTGGGAGGCGGTTGGTCCGGTCGACGGCAGAAGGCCCGACGTGAAGCCGAACGGCCTGCAGAACACCGAAAGGGGGAATGAGACCATGGCTCGGCGAGTGGCGTTGGTTCTGGCGGTGCTGTTGTTGGTGGCTGGCCTCGGCTGGGCGCAGCAGTACCCGGCGAGGCCCATCACGCTGATCGTGCCTTGGTCCCCGGGCGGGTCCACGGACTTGACCGCCCGGGCGTTGGCGCCCGTTCTGGAGCGAGACCTGAAGGTGCCGGTGCAAGTGGTGAACCGGACAGGGGGCGGAGGGGCCATCGGCCACGGCGCCATCGCGCGGGCCAAGCCCGACGGGTACACCATCGGGATCATCACCCTGGAGGTGGTGCTGCCCGCGTGGGTGGCACAGACGAAGATCGACAGCTCCCAGTTCACCCCCATCTCCCTCCTGGTGCTGAACCCAGTCTCCGTGGTGGTGAGGCGGGACGCGAAGTGGAGGACGATCCAGGAACTGATCGCGGACGTGAAGGCGAACCCGGGCCGCTACAAGGCGTCGGGGACGGCGCGGTTCGGTTCCTACGACTACGCCCGGCTGGGGTTCCTGAGAGCGCTGGGGCTGAGCGACGCCGCGCTCCCGTGGGTCCCGGCGCAGGGGGCGGCGTCGGCGCTGCAGGAGCTGGTGGCCGGCGGTGTGGACGTGGCGTTCGTGGCCATCGGGGAGGCCAGCGGGCTGGTCCGGTCGGGCGAGGCCCGGTACCTGGGGTTCATGACGGAGCGGAGGTTCCCGGGCTTCGTGGAGGTGCCCACCCTGAAGGAGGTGGGCGTGGACTGGACCTTTGCGTCCTTCTTGATGGCCGCGGGCCCGAAGGGCCTGAGCCCGGACGTGGTGGAGAGGCTGGATAAAGCGTTCGCGCGGGCGGTGGGGGACGGGGAGTTCATCCGGTTCATGAACAACGCCAACTTGGTGGTGGCGTACCTCGGGCGGACGAAGTCCAAGGAGTTCTTGGAGGAGCGGGCGAGGACCATGCGGCGCGTGCACGAGGAGGTGGCGAAGTAGGCGTCGCCACCAGCGTGGGAGGGAGAGCGGGACGAGAACGGGAGGGCGCGATGCGTCGGTACGAGGCGGCGGTGGTCCTGCTCGCGGGAGCACTGGGAGTGGGAGCTTGGGTCGTGCCCGTGGAGAGCGGAGGGCAGCCCTGGTACCTGGGGCCGGCCCTTTTCCCGAGGCTGCTAGGCCTGGGGCTGGTGGCGAGCAGCATCGCGGAGGTGGTGGGCTGGCGGCACACCAAATCGGAGGACCCTGAGGAGGTGGCCCTCTCCCGAGTGGCGGTGATGGCGGTCGCGCTGGTGGCGGCAGCCCCCTTAGCGGAGCGGGTGGGGCTGACCGCCACCGCGGCCGCGCTGACCGCGCTGGGAGGGTGGCTGCTGGGGACGGGGTGGCGGGGGACCGTGGCGGCGGTGGCGGTGGTGGGCCTCTTGGTCCGGGTGGTGTTCATCGGGGTTCTCGGGGTGGGCAGATGAGCAACTTCCTGTCGCCCGACGTGCTGCTGTCGTTGTTGCTGGGCTCCGCCTACGGGCTCGTGTTCGGAGCGATCCCGGGCCTGACGGTGACGTTGGCCCTGGCCCTGTTCATCCCCGTGGGCCTCTTTATGGAGCCGCGTCTGCTGCTTCCGGCCTTGGTGGGCATCACGGCCATGGGGATCTTCGCGAGCGACATCGGGAATATCGCGGTGAAGATCCCGGGGACACCCGCGTCGGCGGCTTACAACGAGGAGATCTACGAGATCAGCCGGGAGCGGTCGGTGGCCTACGCCATGGGGATTGCGTCGCTGCCCTCCGCGGTGGGCAGCCTCATCGGGGTCGCGTTCCTGATCGGGGGCTCCCTGGCGTTGGCCCAGCTGGCCAAGCAGTTCTCGTCCTTCGAGGTGTTCTGGCTGGTGCTGTTGGGCGTGTCCAGCGGAGTGCTCGCCGGCTCGCCCTTCGTCAAGAGCCTGGTGGCGTTCGGGCTGGGGATGTTACTGGCCACGGTGGGCTACGACCCGGCCCTGGGAATGCCTCGGTTCACGTTCGGAAGCGAGCTGCTGCTGGGCGGGTTCGACTTCATCGTGGCCCTGGTGGGACTGTTCGGGATCGGAGAGGCCCTGGCCGAGTTGGGCGGAAAGCCGGCGGCGGGCTCGATGGAAGTGGCCCGCGGGGGCGGGGCGAGCGCGGCGCGGGAGTACTTCGTGGAACCGTGGAGGTTGATGGTACGGAAACGGTGGCTGGTGCTCCGCTCGTCGTTGGTCGGTCTGTTCGTGGGGTTCCTGCCGGGAGCTGGGTCGGACTTTGCCGCCTGGGTGTGCAGCAACCTCGAACGGCTGCGGGGCGGTAGCAAGGAGGAGGTGGCGCTGGCGGGCACCACGGCGAACAACGCGTCCATCGCCGGCGACTGGGTGCCGGCGTTGAGCCTCGGGATCCCAGGGGACACGCTGACGGCCATCATCCTGGGCATGTTCATCTCGCTGGGCATCACGCCAGGACCCGCGCTATTCGCGGAGCACTGGGACTGGGTGGTGAACCTGTACGGGGCCTTCCTGTTGGCGAGTGTGGTGTTGATGCCCTTGGGTGGGTACCTGGCGGCCAGGGCGGTCTCCCTGGTGGTCCGGGTGCCGAAGCGGATCCTGCTGGCCACGGTGTTGGGAGTCTGCGCGGTGGCCGCGTACGGGGTCAACAACAACCCCGAGGACCTGTACGTGGCGGCCGGGTTCGGGCTGTTGGGGTGGCTGTTGCGGGCAGGGGGGTTCCCGGTGGGGCAGGTGGTGCTGGGCCTCGTGTTGGGGCCGCTGCTGGAGCGGGCGTTCGTGGTGAGTATGATCAAGACCCACTGGGACCTGTTGAGCTTCGTACGGCGGCCGTTGGCCGTGGGGCTCGCGGTGGCGAACGTGCTGCTCGTGGTGGGGATGGCGGCGTACCGGTGGAGGCGGAACCGGGCGGAGGAGGGCAGCGGGGTGAGGGGCGCGGGTGAAGTGGTGGCGTGAAGGTGGGTGGCCGTGCGCGCGGTGGTGCTGGAAGGGTACGGGCGCCTGGTGATGAGGGAGGTGGACGAGCCGGGGGCGGAGGGCGTGGTGGTGCGGGTGCTGTGGTGTGGGGTCTGCGGGAGTGACGTGGCGGTGTACCAAGGGAAGGAGGTGATGCGGGAGCGTTGGAAGCCCCCGTTGATCCTGGGCCACGAGATCAGCGGGGTGGTGGAGGAAGGGCCACCCGAGTTGGTCGGGAAGGCGGTGGCGGTAAATCCCATTGTCCCCTGCGGGCGGTGTGAGCAGTGCGCGGAGGGCCGAGAGAACCTTTGCAGGCGGCGCGCCCACATCGGCTTCCACCGGCCGGGCGGGTTCGCGGAGCGGATCCGAGTCGAGCGGGAGCAGTTGGTGCCGCTGCCCGCGGGGACGGAGGCTTGGAAGGGAGCTCTGGCGGAGCCCCTGGCGGTGGCGTTGCGGGCGGCAGGGGCCGCGGGAGCCGGGAACGGGAGGCCAGCGCTGGTGGTGGGGGGCGGGGGGATCGGGGCGCTGGTGGGCTGGGCCCTCGCCCGCGCGGGCTGGCAGGTGTCCATCGCGGAACGGGCGGGAGCGCGGCGGGACTGGCTGGTGAGCCTTGGGTTCGCGCGGGAGGTCGCCCCCGAGGTGAGCGGAGAGTTCCACGTGGTGGTCGACACGGTGGGGACGAGCGGGAGCGTGGAGTCGTCCGTGGGCCGGTGCAGGCCCGGGGGGAAGGTGGTGGTGGTGGGGCTGGGCGAGCCCAAGGTGTCCGTGCGGCTCAACAAGCTGGTGGTGGAGGAGGTTCAGCTGATCGGCAGCTACACGTACACGAGAGCCGACTTCGGGCGCGCCGTCGCTCTACTCAGAGAGCTCCCGCCCTGGGAGTGGTGTACGGAGCGGATGGCGGAAGCGCAGGAGACCTTCCGGAAGCTCGTAGCGGGCGCCGTCGCCTGCGGGCGGGTGCTGCTGGCGTGGTAGCGGAGGAGGTGCTGGATCCATGGTGACGGCCGCGGAGGGTTACGCGAAGGAGGCTGGGCCGGTCTACGGGCTCATCGTCGGCGGTGTGGAGAGGGAGTCCACCTCCGGAGAGCAGCTCGAGGTGCGGAGCCCCGCCACGGGGAAGGTGGTGGCGCGGGTGGCAAAGGCAGGCCCGGAGGATGTGGACGCTGCGGTGCGCGCGGCCCGTGCGGCTTTGGAGGAGGGGCCGTGGGGGCGCACCGGAGGGAAGGAGCGGGCCAGACTCCTGCTGAGGGTGGCGGAGTTGATCGAGCGGGACGCGGAGGACATCGCGCGCCTGGAGGCGGTGAACTCGGGCAAGCCCATCCGAGAGGCGAGGGGGCAGGTCAGGAAAACAGCCTCCTGCTTCGCGTACTACGCGGGGCTGGCCGAGAAGGTGTGGGGGCGTACGCTGGCGCCCGACGGGAACCTGTGGCTGCTGACCATGCGGGAGCCGGTGGGCGTGTGTGCGGGGATCCTGCCGTGGAACAGCCCCTTCATCATGGCGGCGTACAAGACCGCCCCGGCTCTGGCGGCCGGGAACACCGTGGTGTTGAAGCCCGCCAGCGCGACGCCGCTCACGGCCGTGATCTTGGGCCGCCTGTGCCTGGAGGCGGGGCTCCCCGAGGGTGTGGTCAACGTGGTGGTGGGGCCGGGGGAAAAGGTGGGGATGGCGCTGGTGCGGCATCCGGGGGTGGACAAGGTGGCCTTCACGGGAGACTGCGAGACGGGCCAGGCCGTGATGCAGGCCGCGGCGAGCGGGGTCAAGCGGGTCACGCTGGAGCTGGGCGGGAAGTCACCGAACGTGGTGTTTCAGGACGCGGACCTGGACCGGGCGGTCCCAGGCTCGGTGTGGGCGGTGTTCTCTCACGCGGGTCAGCGGTGCACGGCCCGCTCGCGGCTGCTGGTGCAGGACGGGGTCTACGAGGAGTTCGTGGAGCGGTTCGTGGACGCCACGAAGCGGCTCCGGGTGGGGGACCCGCTGGACGAGCGTACGGACATGGGACCGGTGATCTCGGAGGAACGCCGCCGGGCCATCCTGGCCTACGTGGCCGAGGCGGTGCGGGACGGCGCGGAGGTCCTGTGGGGAGGAAGGGCTCCAGAGGGCGAGGCCTTCAGGGGAGGCTACTACCTGCTCCCGACGGTACTGGGCCGGGTGCGGAACGGGATGCGGATCGCGCAGGAGGAGGTGTTCGGGCCGGTGGTCTGCGTGCTGCGGTTCGACACCGAAGAGGAGGCCATCCGGATCGCGAACGACACGCGGTACGGGTTGGCGGCCACGGTGTGGACGCGGGACGTGTCCCGGGCGCTGCGGGTGACGCGGGCCTTGAGGGCGGGGGTGGTGAGCGTGAACAGCGTGCCCGTGACCTACGTGGAAGCGCCCTTTGGGGGGATGAAGCAGAGCGGGGTGGGCAGGGAGCTGGGGCTGGAGGGGCTCTTGGAGTACACGGAAGTGAAGACCGTGGCCATCGAGCTGTAAGGGAGGAGGGACGGACCGATGCAGGAGGGAGGAGGATCCATCCGGGTCATCCGGCCATACGCGGAGGGGCGGCAGTACTGGATCGGGCTGGAGCACCCCGGGTTCCGGCGGAAGGTGTTCCGAGCGGTGGATGCGGAGCTGTGCGGGTCCGAGCACCTGGTGGCGGGGATCACGGTGTTCCCGCAAGGGGAGGCCAGCTCGCTCCACGCGCATGAGGGGTCGGAGGAGATGGACGTGGTGCTGGCGGGCAGGGGCGAGGTGGTGGACGGAGCGGGGCGCAGGACGAGCTTTGGCCCCCACGACGTGATCTTCATCCCCAAGGGCGTGGAGCACCAGCACGTCAACACGGGGGAGGAACCCCTGGTGCTGCTGTGGTGCTACACCCCGCCGGGGGAGAACCCCTCGCGGTGAGGGCGGCCGCGTGGGCGAGCTGGATCGGGACGCGTTGAGGGACTGGTGGCGGACCGCTCTGGTGGAGACCGGGCCAGGGGTGGTGCGGCTGCGGGGGTACCCCATCGAGGACCTGATGGGGAGGGTGGGCTGGGCGAGCGTCGTCGGGCTGCTGCTGCGGGGTGAGCTACCGGAGGAGTGGGAGCGGGAGCTGCTGGAGGCGGTCCTGGTCGCCGGGGTGGATCACGGCCCGATGGCACCCTCCATCGCCATCGCCCGGATGGCGGCGACCTGCGGGGTCTCCCTGAGCGCCGCGGTGGCGGCGGGCCTGGCAGCGATCGGGGACGTGCACGGGGGAGCCGGAGAGCAGTGCATGGAGCTGCTGTACCGGGTGGACCGCCGGCGCGACGAAACCGGCCAACTGGGGGAGGCGGTGCGTGCCGTCCTGGAAGAGTTCGGTTCCGAGCGCGTGCCTGGGTTCGGCCACCGGATCCACCGGGAAGCGGACCCCCGGGCGGTGCGCCTGGGTGAGCTGGTGAGGCGGTGTGCAGACCAGGGCAGGGTGTCTGGGAGATTCCTGGAGGCGGCGGCGGAGCTGGAGGCGCGGCTCGCGGAACGGAAAGGCAAGCGGATTCCCATGAACGTGGACGGGGCGATGGCGGTGGCGCTGTGCGAGCTCGGGTTCCCGGCGAGGGTGGGGCGGGCGGTGTTCATCCTGTCGAGGTGTCTGGGTGTGGTGGCCCATGCGCTCGAGCAGATGACGCAGGGGCAGCGGTTGAAGGGCCCGATGCCTCCCCAGGTCGGGTACCGGTACGAGGGGCCGGGTCCACGCCGTTACGCGGGGGCTGCGGAGGGCTAGCGAAGCGGAAGCGGCACAGCCCCGGCCAGGACGCGTTCCACCAGCTCGAGGGGAACGTCCTCCACCACCTGGCCGGAGCCCGCCCGGGAAGGGAGGGCGAACCGCAGGCGCCCCGCCCTCCGTTTCTTGTCCCGCAGGAGGGCCTCCAAGAGCTTGTTGGAGGCGACGCCGGAGAAGTGGGTGGGCAACCCGATGCGCCGGAGGAGGTCGGTCTGCCGCCGCAGCACCTCCGGATCCGTCAGCCCGAGAGCGCATCCCAGCTTGGCCTCGAGGGTCATGCCGATGGCGACCGCTTCGCCGTGGGAGAAGCGGTGGTAGGCGGTGGCCGTCTCCAACGCGTGCCCGAAGGTGTGGCCATAGTTGAGCAGGAGCCGTGGCCCGCTGCCCTGCTCGTCGGCGGCCACGATCCCGGCCTTCAGGGAGAGGCAGCGGACGACCAGATCGCGCAGGGCAGCCGGGTCCGCGCGGAGGAGGTCCTCGAGCCGCTCTTCCAGGAACTGGAGGAGGAGGGCATCCGCGATGATGGCGTACTTGACGGCCTCCGCGAGGCCCGCGCGGAGAGAGCGGAGACCGAAGCGGGACGGCACGGAGACGTCGACCAGCACCAGGCGCGGGTGATGCAACGTCCCGACGAGGTTCTTGGCCTTCGGGTGGTTGAGGGCGACCTTCCCTCCCACGCAGCTGTCCAGCTGGGCCAGGAGGGTGGCGGGGACGTGGACGAGGGATAGGCCGCGCATGTACGTGGCGGCGAGGAAGCCTGCCGCGTCCCCGAGCTCCTCCCCGCCGAAGGCGAACAGGGTGGAGCTCGGGTCGAGGCCCTCGTGGAGGAGGCGGCCGTAGAGACGTCCCACCGTGGACCAGGTCTTGGCGGCCTCGCCGGGCGGCAGCAGCACGGTGGTGGGTTTGAGGCCGGCGGCACGGAGGGTCTCGCGGAGAGGGTCCCCGAAACGGCGGTCCAGAGCCGGGGTGGTCAAAAGGGCAGCGAGGCCGGTGCACCCGAGCTCGGTGGCGTGGTGGCCGAGCAGTCCCAGGGTCCCGACGCCGACGTACGCGGGGTAGGTGGCGGAGGCTGTGCGAACGGTGATCTGAAGTTCCTCCCGCTGTGCGAGGAAGGCGAGGATCTGACGGACGATGTCGTCGATGTCTGCGGTGGAGGCGTCCACCACCAGGTCCGCGGACAGGTACCTCGGAGCGCGTTCGGCCCACAGGCGGGCGAGGCTGGCGGCCGGGTCGTCCTGCGCCACCAACGGGAGGTGGTCGGCGGTCCCGAGTCGCTGGGCGAGCACTTCGGGCGGGGCGACCAGGGCCACGATCCAGCCCCAGGCGCGCAGACGCTCGAGGTTCGCATCTCGGACCACCACGCCGCCGCCCGTGGCCAGCACCCCCGAGGCCTGACGCGTGAGTCGTGCGACCAGGGCTTCTTCGACGTCCCGGAAGAAGGATTCGCCCCGCTGGCGGAAAAGATCGGGGATGGACGTTTCGTACCTCGCTTCGATGAGCTCATCGGTGTCGAAGAAGGGCCAGCCGAGGATCTCCGCCAGCCGACGGCCGACGGAGCTCTTACCGGTGCCGGGCAGTCCGACGAGGACGACGTTGCGCACGGCGCGGGGTCAAACCCGGGGGGTGAACCGACGGCGGAGGTGCGGTGGCCGGAGCCCGGGCGCCAGACGGCGAAGATTGGGGATCGTGGCCATCAGAGTTAGCCTAGCGAGCAGGGGAGGAGGTGGTCAAGCGTGAGGGTGCTGGTGATCAACGGGCCTAACCTGAACCTGCTAGGGACGCGGGAGCCGGAGATCTACGGGGCGCAGACCCTGGAGCAGGTGGAAGCGGAGTTGGAAGCGGAGGGGAAAGAACTCGGGCTGGAGGTCGTCTGTTTCCAGAGCAACCACGAGGGCGCCATCGTGGACCGGATCCACGCGGCACGGGCAGAAGGGATCCGTTTCATCATCCTGAACCCCGGGGCGTTCACGCACACCAGCGTGGCCATCCGGGACGCCCTGTTGGGCGTCGGGATCCCCTTCGTGGAGGTACACATCTCGAACGTGCACAAGCGGGAGCCGTTTCGGAGGCGCTCGTTCTTCTCCGACGTGGCAGAGGGTGTGCTGTGCGGCTTTGGCACCCTCGGGTATCGCTTGGCCCTGCGGTACGTCCAGGCGCGGTTGGCCTCCGGGGGAGGCCCGGGGGTGCCCGCCTAGCCGGGAAGGAGGTCCAGCAGCTCGCTGAGTCGACCGACCACGTGGTGGGGGGAGGGGAGGGCTTCAACACGCGGTGTGGCCCGGCGGCGGACCCACACCGCGGTCATACCCGCCGAAAGCGCACCGGCCACGTCCGCGTGGAGCAGGTCCCCCACCATCCAGCACGCCTCGGGAGCCACCCCGACCCGGCGGGCGGCTTCCAGGAACACCTCCGGGTCCGGCTTGCTGCGGCCCAGCTCCTGGCTGGTGATCACGGGGTCCAGGAGGCCGGCGAGCCCCGTGCGTCCCAGCTTCCACTGCTGCAGGGCGGCCTCGCCGTTGGTGATGAGGCCGGTGCGGTAGCCCCTGCGCCGCAGCTCCTCCAGGGTGGGGAGGGCGTCGGGGAAGGGCCGCACCTGTCCATCCCGGAGGGCGGTGTAACGCTGGAGGAAGGGCTCCACGGGCCCGCGCACCCGGAGCCGGCGGAGGGTGTCTTCCCACGTCCAGCGGCGCATGAGGGGGATGGTAACGCCAGGTTGTGCGGGGGTGACGCGCTTCCACAACTCCACGGAGGCCTCCAGGTACGTCCGGACCACCAGTTCGGGCGGCAGGAACGGGTAGGTGTCCTGCATCTCCTCGGCCACCTGGCGGACGCAGTCGGCCATGAGCCCGGTTTCGTCCACCAGGGTGTCGTCCAGGTCGAAGAACACGGCCGCCGGTCGCACGAGGGATCCTCCGGGAGTTGGCGGAGGGGGTGGGATTTGAACCCACGAGGCGGGTTTTAGCCCACCTACGCGCTCTCCAGGCGCGCCGGATCAGCCGGACTCCCGCACCCCTCCGGCCGCTGGCTCTAGGATACCAGACGCGCCCCGGCTGGCAGAACCGGGGCGGTTGAGCGGTGGGGCCGGTGCCGCTAGCCTGACGGTGTGCGGGTGGTCATCGCGGGAGCCACGGGGCTTCTGGGGAGCGCCCTGCGCGCGCGGCTCCAGGCGGCGGGGCACACGGTGGTCCCCATCAGCCGGCGGCCGCCCGCCGACGGCGTGTACTGGAACCCCGAACGGGGCGAGCTGGACGCGCAGGCTTTGGAGGGCTGCCAGGCGGTGGTGAACCTGGCGGGTGCCCGCATCGCGCCCGCGCGCTGGACGGAGTCGTACAAGCGGGAGCTCGTGAGCAGCCGAGTGGAGGCCACCCAGCTGCTGAGCCGTACCCTGGCCCGGCTGCACCGGCCGCCCGGGGTGTTCGTGTCGGCCTCCGCCACCGGGTACTACGGCCACCGTCCCTTCGAGGAACCCGTAGACGAAGCCAGCCCCCCGGGTCGGGGATTTCTGGCTTCGCTGTGCGTGCAGTGGGAGGCCGTGGCGGAGGCGGCGAAGCGAGCGGGGGTGCGCACGGTGCTGTTGCGCACGGGGCCCGTGCTCAGCCCGCGGGGAGGGTTCCTGGCCCCTCTGCTGCCCGCGTTCCGGCTGGGGTTGGGAGGTCCGGTGGGGGACGGTCGGCAGGGGGTGAGCTGGATCGCCCTGGAGGACTGGTTGCGGGCGGTGGAGTTCGTCCTTCAGCACGCGGAGCTGGAGGGTCCGGTGAACGTGACGGCTCCGAACCCCGTGACCTTCGGGGAGTTCGCCCGCAGCCTGGCGCGGCAGTTGCGACGGCCGTGCGTTCTGCGCGTACCCGCCTTCGCGGTACGCGCCCTGTTCGGCCGCGAGATGGCGGACGAGGTGTTGCTGTCCGGCCAGCGCGCGGTACCTCGGAAGCTACTGGACGCGGGGTTGGGGTTCCGCTACCCGCAGCTGGAGCCCGCGCTGAACGCCGTGCTGTCCGCTGGCCGCTGACCCGTACCAGGGGCGCGGGAGGGCGAGGACGGGCCGCGGCGTGCACCTACGTCCGCACGTGGCCGTCGCCCAGGGCCACGAACTTGGTGGTGGTGAGCTCCCGCAGGCCCATGGGGCCGTAGGCGTGCAGCTTGCTGGTGCTGATGCCGATCTCCGCCCCCAGCCCGAGCTGGAACCCATCGTTGAAGCGGGTGCTGGCGTTCACCAACACCAGGGAGGCGTCCACCTCCCGGAGGAACCGCCACGCCCGGGCGTGGTCTCGGGTCACGATGGCCTCCGTGTGGTTGGAGCCGTACCGGGCGATGTGGGCGAGGGCCTCGTCCATGGAGTCCACCACCTTCACCGCCAGGACCAGGTCCAGGTACTCGGCCTCCCAGTCCTCCTCCGTGGCCGGCCGCAGGTCCGGCAGGTGCTCCCGGGTGCGGGGACACCCCCGCAGCTCCACGCCCGCTTCCCGCATGGCGCGGCTCAGACAGGGCAGGAACTCCCGGGCCACCGCCTGGTGCACCAGGACCTTCTCCAGGGCGTTGCAGGTAGCTGGCCGCTGCGCTTTGGCGTTGACGGCCACCCGCACGGCCACCTCCAGGTCCGCACCCTCGTCCACGTACAGGTGGTTGACGCCCTTGGCGTGGGCCAGCACCGGAACTCGGGCGTGCTCCTGCACGAACCGGATGAGCTCCTCCCCGCCCCGCGGGATGAGCAAGTCCAGCAGGCCCACGAGCCGGCACATCTCCAGCACCGCCTGCCGGTCCGTGTGGGGCACGAGCTGCACCGCGTCCTCCGGCAGCCCGGCGTCCCGCAAGCACCCGCGGAACAGCTCCACCAGGACGGTGTTGCTCCTCAGGGCTTCCTTGCCTCCCCGGAGCAGGATGGCGTTCCCCGCCTTGACCGCGAGGCTGCTGGCCTCCACGGTGGCGCCGGGCCGCGCCTCGTACACCATGCCCACCACCCCCAGGGGCACCCGCATGCGCCCAACCCGCAGCCCGTTGGGCCGCACCTGCAGGGACTCGATTTCCCCCACGGGGTCGGGCATGGCGGCCACCTGGCGGAGCCCTTCCACCAGGTCGTCCCGGGCCCTCACGTCCAGGCGCAGGCGGTCCAGCTTGGCCTTGGAAAGCCCTCCGGACGCCGCCTCCTCCAGGTCGCGGCGGTTGGCGTCCTCCACCCGGTCCCAGGACTCCACCAGGGCCCGTGCCAGCCCCAGGAGGGCCTGCTGCTTGGCCGCGGGAGAGGCCGCGGCCAGGGCCCGGGCGGCCTGGCGGGCCCGAAAAGCCATCTGCCGGATCTCCGTGCTCACGTCGATCATGCGGACCCCCGAAAGGCGTACTCCTCTGCCTCCAGCTCGCTGGCCAGGGCGAAGTGGTCCCGGTGGATCACCTCGTCGGAGTGCTTGTAGCCCAGGCGGGCCTCGATGTCCCGGGTGTGCAGGCCCTTGATGAGCTCCACCTCCGCCGCGCTATAGTTCACCAGGCCCACCCCCACCAGACGGCCCTCCGGGTCCAGGCACCGCACGGGGTCCCCGACTCCGAACTGGCCGCGGACACCCCGGATGCCCGCGGGCAAAAGGGAAGCGCCCGACTGGCGGAGGGCCCGCGCGGCACCCGCGTCCAGGAGCAGCTCGCCCGCGGGCCTGGGGAGCTGATACAGCCACAGCTTGCGGCCCCCGTACCGGCGGGCACCACTCCAGAACAGGGTGCCCAGAGGCTCGCCCCGGAGCGCGTCCCGGATGGCCCCGGGTCGCCGGCCGGGCAGCAGGAGGAGGGGGAGCCCCGCGGCCAGGGCCTTCTCCGCGGCCAGCAGCTTGCTCCTCATCCCGCCGCTACCGAGCTCGTTGGGCGCTGCGCCCGCGGAGTCCAGCAGGCCGCGATCCACCCGCTCCACCCACGGGATGGGCCGGGCGTCCGGGCACGACCGCGGGTCCCGGTCAAAAAGGGCCTCCACGTCCGACAGCAGCACCAGCAGGTCCGCGCCCACCAGGGTGGCCACCAGCACCGACAGCCGGTCGTTGTCCCCGAACTGCACGTCCTCCACCACCACGGTGTCGTTCTCGTTCACCACGGGCACCACACCCCACCTGAGGAGGGTCTGCAGGGTGTGACGGGCGTGCAGGAAGCGGGCCCGGTCCGCCAGGTCCGGGGCGGTGAGCAGCACCTGAGCCACGGACAGCCCGTGGCGGCGGAAGGCCCGTCCCCACGCGCGGACCAACAGGGGCTGGCCCACCGCCGCCGCGGCCTGCTTCGCGGGGATGGTGCTGGGTCGCTCCGCCAGCCGCAGGTGGGCGGTGCCAGCGGCCACTGCCCCGGAGGAGACCACCACCACCTCCCGCCCCTCCGCCCGCAGGGCCGCCAGCTCGTCCGCGAGCCGGTCCAGGACGTCCTGCTGGAGGCCTTCCGGCCCGCTCAGCACCGCGCTCCCCACCTTCACCACCAGGCGGCGGTACGCCTGGGGGTCCGCGAAGGACGGGCGCGGGCGCGCGGCGTGCGTCATACTTAGCATGATAGGGCCTTTGCGCCCCGGCCGAGGAGGGAACCCGCGGGACCGTCGAACGGGCAGGTGGAGTCGCGGCACGAGGAGGCGGACATGGCGAGGGAACCTGTGTTCGCAGACCCCGAGGAGGAGCGCCGCTACCTGGAGCGGGTGAAGGAGGAGCTGGACGCGGCGCGCACCAAGGAGGAGGTGGTGGAGGTGTGGCGCCGCCACTACCTGAAGATCGGTCACCGCAAGCTGGGGCGGTTGCTCCTGGGCCGCCCCGTCCGGGAGCTGGTCCGGTCCCGGGAGTAGACATGGACTACGCGCACCTGGCGCGGGCCTACCAGCAGCTGGAGGAGACGTCCGCCCGGCTGAAGCTCATCGAGGTCCTGGCGGACCTGTTCCGCCAGACCCCCAAGGGCCTGCTCCGCAAGGTGGTGTACCTGTGCCAGGGCAAGATCGCCCCGGACTTCGCGGGGGTGGAGATCGGGCTGGCGGAGAAGCTGGCAACACGGTCCGTGGCGGAGGCTGCGGGCGTTCCGGGGGACAAGGTGCAGTCCCTGCTGCGGCGGGTGGGAGACCTCGGCACCGCCGCCGAGCAGCTGTTGGCGGACCACCGCGGGCGGCGGTCCCACCTCACGGTGGAGGAGGTGTTCCAGCACCTGGAGGCCATCGCGAGCGCCTCAGGGAAGGGAGCCCAGATGCAGAAGATCGCGTCCCTGGCGGACCTGCTGCGCCGCGCCACACCCCTGGAGGCCCGCTACCTGGTGCGCACCGTCACGGGCAAGCTGCGGTTGGGGGTCGGGGACGCGTCCATCCTGGACGCCCTGGCGGAGGTGTACGCGGGAGGAAGGGCCAACCGGGCGCCCCTGGAGCGGGCGTACAACATCTGCTCGGACCTGGGGCTGGTGGCGGAGACCCTGGCGCGGGGCGGGGTGTCCGCGGTGGAGCGGATGGAGGTCCGGCCGGGGAACCCCGTCCGGCCCATGCTGGCCCAGCGCCTGGCCACCGCGGAGGAGATCCTGGCGAAGCTGGGCGGCCGGTGCGCGGCGGAGTACAAGTACGACGGCGAGCGGGTGCAGGCCCACCGCCTGGACGGCCGCATCCAGCTGTTCTCCCGCCGCCTGGAGGACATCACGGACCAGTTCCCGGACGCGGTGGAGCTGTTGCGGGAGGGGTTGCGGCCCAAGCGGGCCATCCTGGAGGCGGAGATCGTGG
This sequence comes from uncultured bacterium, assembly GCA_964437095.1. Lineage (GTDB taxonomy): Bacteria > Sysuimicrobiota > Sysuimicrobiia > Sysuimicrobiales > Sysuimicrobiaceae > Tepidifontimicrobium. The sequence goes on from CAYTFH010000004.1 coordinate 101,254, forward strand.
CCGTGGACCCGGACACGGGGGAGCTGCGGCCCTTCCAGGAACTGATGCAGCGGCGCCGCAAGTACGGCATCGAGGAGGCCGCGCAGCGCATCCCCGTGGGGCTGTTCTGCTTCGACCTGCTGTACGGGGAGGAGGGTGACCTCACCCGCCGTCCGTACCTGGAGCGCAGGCGGGCGCTGGAGAGGGCGGTCAAGCCCAGCGACCGGCTGCAGCTGGCCACCTGGAGGCTGGTGGCCAGCGCCCAGGAGCTGGACGCCTTCTTCGAGCAGGCCATCGCGGACGGCTGCGAGGGCCTGCTGTGCAAGTCGGTGGCAGACGACGCGGTCTACCAGGCCGGAGCCCGGGGCTGGCTGTGGATCAAGCACAAGCGGGAGTACCGCACGGAGCTGCAGGACACCCTGGACCTGGTGGTGGTGGGCGCCTTCTACGGCCGGGGCCGGCGCAGCGGGAGCTACGGGGCGTTGCTGGTGGCCGCCTACGACCCCGGGGAGGACGCCTTCCGGAGCTTCTGCAAGGTGGGCAGCGGGTTTTCGGACGAGGATTTGGAGCAGCTGCCCAAGCGGCTGCGGCCGTACCAGGCCGACCACAGGCCTGCCCGGGTGGACTCCAAGCTGGAGCCGGACGTGTGGTTCCACCCGGCGGTGGTGGTGGAGGTGGTGGGCGCGGAGATCACCCTGTCCCCCACCCACACGGTGGCATGGGGAAGGGCCAAGGAAGGCGCTGGGCTAGCCCTGCGGTTCCCCCGGTTCACCGGCCGCTACCGGGACGACAAGCGCCCGGAGGACGCCACCACCGTGGACGAGATCTGGGAGATGTACCAACGGGCCCGCCGCCGGGCGGTCCGGTTGGGCGAGGGCGAGCCCTAGGAACGTGTCCGCGAAACGTTCGCGGTGGACGGGGCCAGGGTCATCTAGGCGCGTGGGAAAAACCGCCCGAAACCACGACCACCGGGGTGGTCTAGCGCACCACCACCATGACTGTGCGTTCCCGAGGCCCGTCGAACTCCGCCAGCATGACCGCCTGCCAGCGCCCCAGGGCCAGCTGCCCGCGGAGCACGGGGATGACTTGTCCCGGGCCCGTGACCGCGGCCTTCAGGTGGGCGCTGGCGTTGTTGTCCACCCGGTCGTGCCGCCACACGCCGTCGGGGAACAGCTTAGCCAAAGCGTCCAGCAGGTCTTCGCACACCTGCGGGTCCGCGTTCTCGTTCACCACCACGGCCGCGGTGGCGTGGGGCACGTACACACAGCACATCCCTTCCTCCACGCCGGAGGCGCGCACTGCCTCCTGGACCCGTTTGGTGATGTCCACCAGCTCGCGCTTGCGGCGGGTACGGACCGTGAACTCCACCATGCTCCGTCGCCTCCCACCCTCAGGGTAACGCGGAGGGATCCGTGGGTGCTGGCCTGTGGCGGCGCGGGCTGGCGGTGACCGCGTACGCGGTGGCCATGGCGTACGCGGAGGCCGCGGTGGTGGCCTACCTGCGGGCCCTGTACGGGATCCGCGACCTCCTCCGGGACGTGCCCGCGCGCCCGGACGCCCTGGCGTGGGTGGAGCTGGGGCGGGAGGCGGCCACCCTGGTTATGCTGTTCGCGGTGGGGCAAGCTGCAGGCCGGAGCCGGCCGGCCCGTTGGGGCTTCTTTTTGTACGCGTGGGGTGTGTGGGACCTCGCGTACTACGCCTGGCTCCGGGTCCTCGTGGGGTTCCCCGGTTCTTTGGGAGACTGGGACCTCCTGTTCTTGATCCCCCTGCCTTGGTGGGCACCCGTGTGGGCGCCGGTCCTGGCAGCGATTTTGTTAGCAGCCTTCGGTGCGGCCGTAGCGATCCGCGGGGAAGCCGGGATGGCCGTGCGGGTGGACTGGACCAGCGTGACGGCGGTCGTGGTGGGGTCTGCCGCCGCCCTGGGGGCGGTAATGGCGCCAGCCCTCAGCCACCTGGGAGCCGGCTGGGAGGCAGCGGTGGCGGCCCGGCCGCAGGCCTTCCCGTGGCTTCTGTACCTGGCGGGCTGGCTGGCGGTGGCCTGGGCCGCCGGAAGGGTGGTCACGGGGGCCAAGCGGGGTCCCTTGCGCGGCACCCGCTCCCGCGGGACGCTATAGCAAAGCGCACCACGGGAGGGTGGTATGGCAAGGGTTCAGTGGGCGGCACTGGCGGTGGTGGTGGCGGTGGCGGGCCCGCTGCTGGCCCAGACCGCCGTGGGCGAGATCGTGCCCGGACAGGCCATCGGACCAGCCCGCATCGGCATGGCCATGGACGAGGCGGCCCAGGTGGCGCAGGGGTTCGGGCAGACCCGGGACCAGGCGCGGGAGGCGGGCCGGGAGGTGTGCAACTTGGACGAGGGCGTGGGCATCTGCGCCTACGATTACTACTTCTACGAGGACGAGCGGGAGCCCACCAAGACCCCGGGCCTGGTCATGGCCGTGGTGACGGACGACCCCCGTTTCCGGCTCAAGGGCGGAGTGGGCGTGGGCAGTACGCTGCTGGAGTTCCTGACCGCGTACGGCAGCAACCCGGAGTGGCTCGGTGGCGGCTACCTGGAGTGGACCAGCGCGGGGCTGCTGGTGGGCCTGCGGCGCGGCCCCCGGGGCGCGGAGGTGGCCATCGTGGGCGTGTTCAAGCCCCGGCCTCCGGGGACGCGGGCGGAGGGCAGAACCCACGGGGGGCGCGCCGCGTACCTGTAGCGGGAATCTGACCTGGAGGGACGAGATGCGGAGGACGGTGAGGGTGGCCGCCCTGGCGGCGGCGTGGCTGGTGGCGGTGGCGGGAGTGGCCCAAGCCCAGGACATCCTGCAGCTGGTGAAGGTGTTCGGCATTGGCTACGCGGTCCGCACCTTCGCCCCCCAGCTGAACGACTTCATCAACTCCATGCTGCTGTCCCGGGACGCGGCCACGCGGCAGACCACCAAGGTGGTCCCCATCCTCAGCGTGTCCATCGGGCTGAGCGCCCCCGGCCGGGCCACCATCGGCGCGGCGCAGGTGGCGGGGCCGCGGGCGGCGGTCCAGAAGGTGGAAGCGGTGGCGGCCCTGGACGCCAACTACCAGGGGGTGTTCCAGGTGCGGGCCCTGATCCCCGTGGACAGCCTGGAGCCCTGGAAGGGCCTCCGGCGGGTGGTGGGGGTCGGGGTGTCCGCCATCATCGACCTCAAGATCTGACGCCCAGGGCCGCCCGAGCCGCGCTCAGCGCCGCGGCGCCACCAGGAGCGAGCCCGTGTAGTGCACGCTCATGGGGTGCAGGTGGCAGTAGATGGTGTAGGCCCCGGGCCGGACGTTGCGGATCCGCACCGTCTTGGTCTGCTTGGGCTGCAGGACCTCCTTGACCCCGAAGGCGTCGATGGCGAACCCCTCCGGGATGGGGCTTTCGTTGCGCACCACGAACTCCACCGTCTCCCCCGCGTACGCGAAGGCGTCGGCGGGCAGGTTGGTCACCGCGATGGTGGAGACGCCGGCCACGGTGGCCTTCCAGAACTTCATGGTGACCTGGTAGCGGCGCACCGCGGGGGCCGCGGGGGCGGGCTGGGCCCCGGGTAGCAGGAGCACGGCCGCCGCCAGGGCCACCAGGGCCAAGGTTCGGGTGATCCGGGTCACGGGAACCACCTCCTGATATATTTTGGAGTGCTAACAATGTATCCTGGATGCCAGAAGGTGTCAAGGGAGGTCGCGGTGACCCGCAGGGCAGACACGGGAGGGCCTTTTTGGAGACGGGAGCAGACCGCGGAGCGGGTGGCCCAGGCGCTGGGCCGCATCAGCACCGCCCTGCGCAGCCACGCGTGGGAGGAAGCCGGGGAACGGGGCCTCACGCCCACCCAGGCCCACATCCTGAGCTACCTGAGGTTCCGGGGGCGGCAGGGCGCCCGGGTGTCCGAGGTGGCGGAAGCGCTGGTGGTCACCCCTGCTACCGCCAGCGAGTCCGTGGACGCCTTGGTGCGCAAGGGCCTGGTCCGGAAAGAACGGGTGGCGGAGGACGGCCGGGCTAGGCGGCTGGTGCTCACCCCCGCGGGCCGTCGGGAAGCGGCGCGCGTGGCCAGCTGGCCGGACCTTCTGCTGCGGGCGGTGCGCTCCCTGCCCGAGGCTGAGCAGGCCGCCCTCCTCCGGGTGCTCCTCAAAACCATCCGGTACCTGCAGAAGGCCGGGCGCATCCCCGTGTCCCGGATGTGCCTGACGTGCCGGTTCTTCCGGCCGTATGTCCACCCCGACCCCCAGGCACCCCACCACTGCGACTTCGTGGACGCCCCCTTCGGGGACGGCCTGCTGCGGGTGGACTGCCAGGACCACGAGCCGGCCTCGCCGCAGCAGGAGGAGGAGAACTGGCGGCAGTTCCTACGGCCAGGGTGACGCGTGGGCACTAGCAGGAAGGTCACCGGCCGGACGTTCACCGTAGAACCCGCTGCGTCCGTCATGGCGGAGGGGGTGGGACTCGAACCCACACGGGCGCAAAGCCCACCGGTTTTCGAGACCGGCCCCTTAGCCAGTTCGGTGCACCCCTCCGGCCCTCCCCATTGTAGCGCGGCCTGGACCCGGGCAGGCTACACTGGCGGAGGATGGACCTGAGGGAAGTCCTGCGGCGCAACTGGAGGCGGGCCATGCCCCTGCGGGCAGCCCGGCCCCGCGGGGTGCGGAGGCGGCCGCGGAGCCACGACGAGCTCCTCGCTCTCCGGCTGTCAGGCTACCGGCAGGCTCGGCGTGCGTTTTCCACGTGGATCTTGAGGGAAGGTCCGCGGGTGTACCGGCTGGTTCCGGGCGGGAGCGGGTGAGCCCGTTGGAGCTGGAGGACGCCCGGGCCCGGCTGGAGTCGCTTCGGGAGTCCGAAATCCCCTGGAGGTCCAGCTCCGGGTGGCGGCGGTGCTGTCCGGCCTCCTGCGGGAGTACGGAGAGCCCGTGGTCGTGGGGGACAGCGCGGTGTCCTTTTACACGGGTGGCGCGTACCTGTCCCGCGACGTGGACCTACTGACGGAAGCGCGTGCGGACGTCTTGCGCACGGTGTTGGAGGGGCTCGGGTTCCAGCGGGTGGGCTCGGCCTGGGTGCACCGGGAGCTGGAGGTGGTGGTGGACTTCCCGGCCCATCCTCTCGCGGGGGACCCCTCGCGGGTGGTGCGGGTGGAGACGGAAGACGGTCCGGTCCGCATCATCGGCCTGGAGGACCTCCTGGTGGACCGTTTGAGCGCCGCCGTGTACTGGAAAGACACGGAAGCGCGGGAGTGGTGTGTGACCATGCTGGCCGTGCACCAGGACGTGGATACCGCCTACCTGGAACGCCGGGCCGAGCAGGAAGGGCTGACCGGGGCGTTGAGGGAGGCCGAGGGTGAGGCACGAGCCCTGCGCGGCCAGGCCGGTGCGCCGTCTTAGCCTCCTTCCGCTTCCCGCAGGCCCCGGAAGAACTGGCGCAGGAGCGCTTGCGCTTCCGGTTCCAGCACGCCCCCCACTACCTCCACCCGGTGGTTGAGGCGGGGGTCGTCGGCGATCCGGTAAAGGGTCCTCACCGCGCCGCTTTTGGGGCTGGAAGCCCCGTACACGAGCCTACGCACCCGGGCCAGCACCAGGGCTCCCGCACACATGGGACAGGGTTCCGTGGTCACGTACACGGTACAGCCCTCCAGCCGCCACGTCCCCACCGCCCGGGCCGCTTCCCGCAGGGCCAGGATCTCCGCGTGGGCGGTGGGGTCCCGCAGGGACTCCCGCCGGTCGTGGGCGCGGGCGAGCAACCTGCCCTCCCGGACCACCACGCAGCCCACGGGTACTTCCCCGTACCGCGCGCCGCGCTCGGCCTCCCGCAGGGCCTCCCACATCCAGGCTTCGTCGGTCACTACACCTCCTCCGCGAGGCGCCGGGCACGGCGCAAGACCCTGTCCAGCATGGCCGCGGTGAGCTTGCCGGTTTGCGTGTTCTGCCGGCTGGGGTGGTAGGTGCAGAGCACGGTGGGAACCAGCCGGCCCTGCACCGCGCCGGGGAACCGGTACTCCGCGCCGTGGGCGAAGGGGGGCTTGGGCCGGGGCAGATCCACGCCCAGGTGAGCGAGCAAGCGCAGCACCGCGTCGAAGGCCACGGCTCCCAGGCACACCACGACCCGAACGCGGGGCAGCAGGAGGAACTCGCGCACCAGGTACGGAAAGCAGCGGCGGAGCTCGTCGGGAGAGGGGCGGTTCTGCGGCGGGGCGCACCGGACCGCGGCGGTGACGTAGACGTCGTGGAGCTCCAGCCCGTCGTGCCGGTGCACGCTCGTGGGCTGGTTGGCGAACCCCGTCCGGTACAGGCTGCGCACCAGCCACACCGAGGCGCCGTTGGGCAGGTCGCCGGTGAACATCCGGCCGGTGCGGTTGGCCCCGTGGGCCGCGGGCGCGAGCCCCACCAGGAGGACTCGCGCCTGAGGGTCGCCGAAGCCCGGCACGGGCCGGCCCCAGTACTCCCAGTGGCGGAACTCGGGCTTCTTGTCCCGGGCCACCCGCTCCCGGAAGGCCACCAAGCGCGGACACCGGCGGCAGGCCACCACCTCCGCCTCCAGCCGCGGGAGGCTGTCGTCCCGCAGGGTGACCGGGTCGGGCGGCTTCACGGGGCGAGGATACCGCCGTTGCGGGTCGGGCGGTCAACTGTCGGAGGAGGGAGGAGGGGCGGCGGCAAACCCTTCCTTCGGGGGTGTCGAGGATGGACACGGCGGTTGTGGGCGGGCCGGTGGTGTGGCGTCCCAGCGAGGAGGTGGTGCAGCGGAGCCGCCTGGCGCGGTTCATGCGCCGCCACGGGATCGCTTCGTACGACGAGCTGTACCGCAGGTCCGTGGACGACCCGGCGTGGTTCTGGCCGGCGGCCCTGGAGGAGATGGACGTCCGCTGGTACCGGCCGTACGCGGAGGCGTTCGACGACCGGCGCGGGGTGGAGTGGACGGAGTGGTTCTGCGGCGGGGAGTTGAACCTGGTGCACAACGCCGTGGACAAGTACCGGGGGACCGCCGCGGCGGGGCGGGTGGCGCTGCGGTGGGAGGGGGAGGACGGGACGCGGCGGACGCTCACGTACCGCGAGCTGGACGCGGAGGTGTGTCGCGCCGCGGGGGCGCTGCGGGCCCTCGGCGTGGGCCGGGGCGACCGCGTGGCCATCTACTTGCCCATGGTACCCGAAGTGGCGGTGGCCCTGCTGGCGTGCGCCAAGGTGGGAGCCGTTGTCACGCCGGTGTTCTCTGGGTTCGCCCCCGAGGCCGTGGCCACCCGGGTGCGGGACTGCGGGGCGAAGCTGTTGGTCACCGCGGACGGCTTCTACCGCCGCGGACAGGTGGTCCCCCTGTGGAGGCACGCGGACGAGGCCGCGCGGCAGTGCCCCAGCGTGGAGCACGTGCTGGTGGTGCGGCGGGTGGGCTCCGCGGACGGGTGGCGGCCCGGACGGGACGTGTGGTGGCACGAGGCCACGGCTGCCCAGCCTGCGGAGGCTCCCACGGAGCCCATGGGCTCCATGGACCCCTTCATGATCATCTACACTTCGGGCACCACGGGACGTCCCAAGGGGACGGTGCACGTGCACGCGGGCTTCCCCATCAAGGCCAGCTGCGACATGGCCTTCCACTTCGACGTGCAGCCCGACGACGTGGTGTTCTGGCTCACGGACATGGGCTGGATGATGGGGCCGTGGCTGGTGTTGGGCACCTTGACCCTGGGTGCCTGCATGGTGCTGTACGAAGGGGTGCCGGACTTTCCCCACCCCGGCCGGCTGTGGGAGCTGGTGGACGGGCATGGGATCACCGTCCTGGGGATCGCGCCCACCGCGGTGCGGGCCCTCATGCGGTATGGGGTAGACTGGCCCGCCCGCTACCGGCTGGACAGCCTGCGGGTCCTGGGCTCCACGGGCGAACCGTGGAACCCCGACCCCTACCTGTGGTACTTCCGGCACGTGGGGCGCCGCCGGTGCCCGGTGGTGAACTACTCGGGCGGCACGGAGGTGTCCGGGGGCATCGTGTGCGGCACGGTGATCCACCCCTGCAAGCCGTGCTCCTTCGCGGGTCCCTGCCTGGGCATGGCCGCGGACGTGTACGACGCGGACGGCCGACCTACGAGGGCGGGCGAGGTGGGCGAGCTGGTGGTGACCAGGCCCTGGCCCGGGATGACCAAGGGGTTCTGGCAGGACCCGCAGCGGTATCTCGAGACCTACTGGTCCCGCTGGCCCGGAGTTTGGGTGCACGGGGACTGGGCGGTGCGGGACGAGGACGGCTTCTGGTACATCCTGGGCCGGTCCGACGACACCCTGAAGGTGGCGGGCAAGCGGGTCGGGCCTGCGGAGGTGGAGTCCGTGCTGGTGACCCACCCGGCGGTGGGCGAGGCCGCGGCGGTGGGCATCCCCCACGAGGTCAAGGGTGAAGCCGTGGCGTGCTTCGTAGTGCTGAAGCCCGGCCACAGCCCGAGCGACGCCCTAGCGCGGGAACTGGCAACCCTGGTGGCAGAACGGCTGGGCAAGCCCCTCCAGCCCGAGGTGGTGGAGTTCGTCCCTGACCTACCCAAGACCCGCAACGCCAAGGTCATGCGGCGGGTGATCCGGGCCGCCTACCTGGGGCAGGACCCGGGCGACCTCAGCGCCCTGGAGAACCCCGGGGCGGTGGCGGAGATCAGGCGCCGGCGGTAGGCGCGGCTCCCGGCCCGGAAGCGGTGGCCAGGCCCTGGGTGGCCTCCGCCAGGGCGTCGTTCCCGTCCTCCAGGTGGGCGTGGGCGATCCGCAGCCTCAGGCGGAGGCCGGGGTACCTCGGCAAGCGGTAGCGTTCCGCTTCCGCGTGCAGACGGTCGGCGATGGACTCCACCCGGTGGCGGTCCCCGTCGTCCAGCAACGCCGCCAGCACCCCCTGGCCCAGGTGGGCGACCGCGTCCGTGCTGCGCACGGCGGAGCGCAGGGCACCGACGGTGTGCTGCAGCATGGCCTCCACGGTTTCAGCGCCGTACGCGGCCCGCACGCGTTCGGTGTCCAGCACCTGCACCACCAGCAGGGTGAAGCGCTCGCCGAAGAGGCGGCTGCGGGCCCGGCGCTCCTCGTACAGCCTGCGGAACGCCCACGAGCTCAGCGCACCCGTGGCGGGGTCCACGTCCGTCTGGGTCAGGTCCCGGAGGCTGCGACGCAGCACCGCGTGTTCCACCGCGTGCCGCACCAGTTCGGGGGATGGAGGCCCGTCCTGGAACAGGAACTCGTCCGCTCCAGCCTCCAGGGCGTCGGCCACCGCGTCCCGCAGGGACCGCGGCGCCACCAGGAGGATGGGGGTCTGGCGGTACGCGCGGAGGGTGCGTACCACCTCCGCCGCGGGCCGCCCGCACGACTCCACGTCCACCACCAAGAGGTCGTAGTGGTCCGTCCGCAGCAGTTCCAGGGCGTCGGCGAGCGGCGCCACCTCCACCCTACAGCCCTCTCCCAGGCCCGTGGCCAGCCAGGGGCGCAGCTGGTGGGCCACCACCAGGGCGGTGGGGACCGCGGGCTCCTGGGCCTGGGAGGCCGGGTGGGGGCTCGGGGCCTGCGGCGTGGGTTCTGCGAGGGCTTGGCGCCACTGCTGCCAGAGCTTCCGCCACGGAGACGGTTTGGACTCCATCGGAACCTACCACCGCCCCGGGTGAAGAACCCGTCCCGGGTGTTTTCGTGGCACCCGTCTACCGCGGCCAGAGGTCCAACGCCGTGGGGAGTTCACGGAAGACGTGCGAGGGATAGGTCCGCTCCAGTTTCCCGCAGGGTCCGCGCCACGGCCAGGGCCACCCGCTCCGGGACCGGTCCCACGGTGAGGGTGTACTCGGGCACCTGCACGGGGGCCACCCGAGCCACGAATCCGCGGGCGCGAACCGCGCGGGCCATCCGGTCCGCGGCCTCCGCCTCCCTGAAGGTGCCGAAGTCCAACACGAACTCGCCGCCGGGCTGCTCGCGCAGCTGGGCCACCAGGCCGGAGGCGGCCAGCAGGCGGCGGCGCTCGTCCGCGGAACTCCGCAGGCGGACCGGGCCCGAGAGCACCCGGTAACCGACCACGGCCCACGCGGTGCGCACCCGGCCCACGACCCCGTACCGCTCCGCGAGGCGCTGCGCGGTGCGGTGGAGGACCCGCGGGTCCCGTGTGGGTCCCACGCGCACCCAGTAGCCTGAGGGTCGCACCCGATGCGCCGCGGCGGTCTTGCGGGCCGCAGCCTGTCCCGCCTTCGCCGTCGCCTGGCCTGAGGGGAGCGCCTGGGCCGGGACGCGGGCAAGGGTGGAGCCGGAGGCCGGGGTCGGGTTGCGGGAAGCGCGCAAGGCGGGACTCGCTGCCGCCCAGGCCCCCAAAGCTAGAGCCACCACCCCCGCGAGCCAGAGGGCGGGGCCTCTGCTGTGCTTCCGGCGCGGGCACCGGCCCGCAGACGCTGACACCCTTGGCACTCCGAAGGTCAGGTCGCCCGAGACCTACACCGCCGCTCCGATCCTTGGTTTGCCCACAAACCCGCTAGAATAGACTCCGAACGCCTGTTGGGAGGGGCAGGATGGCGGAGCAGACGCTGTGGACGGGGCGACGGGTCCGGCGCGTGGAGGACCCCAAACTCCTGCAGGGCCGCGGGACCTACGTGGACGACCTCGCGCCCGAAGGCACGCTGCACGTGGCCGTGGTGCGCAGTCCCCACCCTCACGCGCGGGTGGTGAGGGTAGACGTGCAGCGGGCTCAAAGTTCGCCGGGCGTGGTGGCGGTGGTCACCGCGCAGGATCTGCCCGTGCGCGGGGTACCGGCGGAAGGGCTACGGGGAGCGAAGCTTGCCGTGCACCCCGTGCTGGCGGCGGAGGTGGTGCGGTACGTGGGCGAGCCCGTGGCCGCGGTGGTAGCCACCAGCAGGGCTCAGGCGGAGGACGCGGCCCTGCTGGTGGACGTACAGTACGAGCCCCTGGAGCCCGTGACGGACCCCTTCCGGGCCCTGGAGGGGGCACCGTTCGTCCACCCGGAGCTCGGGACCAACGTGGTGTACCGCCGGCAGGTGCGCGCGGGGGACCCCGACGCGGCGTTGGCACAAGCGCACCGGATCGTCCGGGCCACCATCCGGCAGCAGCGGGTCGCTGGGATCCCCATGGAGCCCAGGGGGGTGCTGGCGGCGTGGGACGGCGCTCGGGGGATGCTCACGGTATGGTCGTCCACGCAGGTGCCCCACGATTTGCGGGACGCCCTCGCGGAGGCCCTGGGGCTTCCGGTGAACCGGGTGCGGGTGGTGGCCCCAGACGTGGGCGGCGGGTTCGGGGTCAAGCTCAACACGTACCCGGAGGAGATCCTGGTGGCCCTCCTGTGTCGGCAGCTGCACCGGCCGGTGAAGTGGGTACAGACGCGGCGGGAGGACCTGCTGTCCACGGCGCAAGGGCGTTCACAGGTGGGGGAGTTCGAGGTGGCGTGCGACCCGCAGGGAAGGGTGCTGGCCCTGCGGGCGCGCCTGGTGGCGGACGTGGGCGCGTACACCCTGTCCACCACCGTGGACGTTCCCACGCTCACGGTGCGGGTCCTCACGGGCCCGTACGCCATCCAGAACGTGCAGGCGGAAGTCGTGGAGGTGTTCACCCACAAAACCCCCACCGGCGCCTACCGCGGCGCGGGTCGGCCGGAGGCCACCTTCTACCTGGAGCGGCTCATGGACCTGGTGGCGGCCGAACTGAATCTGGACCCCGCGGTGGTCCGGCGGCGCAACCTGCTGCCCAAGAGTGCCTTCCCCTACCGGGCCCCCACGGGGGCGAGGTACGACAGCGGCGACTACCGCAAGGCCCTGAGGGTGTTGCTGGAGCGGGCGGGCTACCGCGAGCTGCGCCGGGAGCAGGCGCGGGCGAGGGCTGAGGGCCGGTACCTGGGGATCGGGCTGTCGTGCTACGTGGAGGTGTGCACCTTCGGGTGGGAGACCGCGCGCGTCCGGGTGCTGCCCGACGGCAGCGCGGTGGTGCTCACGGGGACTTCGCCCCACGGGCAGGGAGGGGCTACGGGGCTGGCGCAGGTGGTGGCGGACCGCCTCGGGATCCCGCCCGACCGGGTGGAGGTGGTGCACGGCGACACCTTGACGGTGCCCACGGGCATGGGGACCGCGGGCAGCCGCACCCTGGTGGTGGGAGGCTCCGCGGCGTTGCGGGCGGCGGAAAAGGTGAGGCGCAAGATGTTCCGCGTCGCCGCACGTCTGTTGGAAGCGTCCCCTAGGGATCTCGAGCTGCGCGACGGCAGGATCGCCGTCCGCGGAACGCCGGACCGGGCGGTCACCGTGGCGGAGGTGGCGGAGGCCGCCTACCAGGCGGGCCGGCTGCCCGACGGCCTCTCACCCGGCCTGGAGGAGGAGGGCACGTTCGTGGTGGAGCAGGCCACGGCGCCCTTCGGAGCCCACCTGTGCGTGGTGGAGGTGGACCCGGAAACCGGGCAGGTCCGGGTGCTGCGGTACGTGAGCGTGGACGACTGCGGGGTGGTGGTCAACCCGTTGCTGGTGGAAGGCCAGATCCAGGGCGGCATCGTGCAGGCCATGGGCCAGGCCCTGCTGGAGGAAGTCGTCTACGACCCTTCCGGACAGCCCCTCACCACCACCCTGGCGGACTACCCCGTCCCCCGGGCGGTGGACGCTCCCGCGGTGGAGATGCACCGCACCGTCACGCCCTCTCCCACCAACCCCTTGGGGGCCAAGGGCGTGGGCGAGGCAGGGACCATCGGGGCCACGCCGGCCTTCGTGAACGCGGTGGTGGACGCCCTTCGGCCCTTCGGGGTCCGGCACCTGGACACCTCCCTGCGCCCGGAACGGATCTGGCGCGCCATCCAGCAGGCCCGACGGTCCGGCTGAGGGGTTCTCGGGGTCAGCGCATGTTGCCCGTGTGGCCCAGGGACAAGCGGCCCGGCTGCGGCCACACGGCAACGCCGTGGGGGCCGCGGCCGGTGGGGACGCGGGCGAGCAGCTCGCCGGTGCGAGTGTCGAAGGCGTACACCTCGTCGTCGTAGCGGCCCGCGAGCCACAGCTCCTTCCCGTCGGGGGTGAAGTTCCCCATGTCGGGGCTACCACCGCCAGGCACGGGCCAGCGGGCCAGCACCTCCAGGGTGGTGCCGTCCAGGACCGCCACGCTTCCCGGGCCGCGGCGGCCCCCTCCCACGGTGTGCCACCCGCGGTTGACCACGTAGACCCGACGGCCGTCCGGGCTGGGGTACACTCCGTGGGCGCCCGGTCCCGTGGGGACGAAGGCCACCCGCCGCAGGGCTTCCCCGTCCACCACGTGCACCCCGTCCCGCAACATGTCCGCCACCAGGAACCTTCGGCCGTCCGGCGCCAGGCGCACGTCCTGGGGCATCGCACCCAGCTGGAGGACCCCGACCACCCGGCGGGTGCGGGTGTCCAACTTGACCAGGCGGCCGTCGAACTCGCAGCTGAGCAGGAAGAAGCGGCCGTCCCGGGAAAAGTCCAGGTGGTTGGGCCCACGGCACGGGACCGGGACGCTGTGGACCTTGCGGAAGGTGCGGGGGTCCCGGAAGTCCAGCCGCCGCAGGGCTTCCGCCACCACCACGGCGAAACGTCCGTCGGGGGTGAAGTACAGGTTGTAGGGGTCCTCCACCGGCACGGGTCGGCCGGGCTGGCCGGTACGCGGGTCGATGGGGGTGAGGCTATTGCCCCCGTTGTTGTTCACCCACAGGGTGTTGAGGTCGTACGATGGGACCACGTGCTGCGGAGCGTGTCCCACGGGGAATGTGCGCACAACCTTACGGGTGGCGGGATCCAACACGCTGACGGTGTCGGAGAGGCTGTTGGGCACGTAGACCCGTACGGGTAGGGACGCGAGGTCCGGCCGCAGCCGTGCAAACCCACCTCCTTGCGGCCGGATCGGGCTCACCGAAGGCTGGACCACCTTCGGACCACCTGGCCCTACGCAGGCGGCGGCCACGAACAGGGCGGACACCCAACAGGCGAAGGAAGGTCGAAACACCGCTACCTAAAGTTCGTCGCCGAGTCCGAGGGTCCTGCGGAACCAGTCCACGATCCCATCGAACAGGCTGGGAGCGCCGGAGATCCCTGTCCGGTCCGCGACTTCCACCAGCACCTCGGGGCTGAGCTCCGCCACCACGGTGATGGACCACCCTCCCTGGGTCCAGTACGCAAGGGTCCGTAGCCCCGCGGGTTGCACCCAGACCGGCCCTCCCGGCCGCTGGACCACGCTGCTACTAGTGGGGGGGCGCGGGATCCGGCCCGTCCGGAGCGACAACAGGAGGGTGGCGAGTCCGTCCGAGTATGCCCGCCGCACCACCGGGCCGGAGCGGTCCAGGAGGAACTCGGTGGATGGCTGGAAGCCTGCAGGCGGACGAAAGGCCGGTAGCGGTTCTCCGAACAACCGCTCCACGCGGTCTGCGGGCATGAGCTCCGGGGGGAGCTCGTGCTGCAGGCGCAGGTCGCGCGGCAGCTGGATCCGTCCCATCCACCCCACGGGCCGAGGGGTGAAGGCGAGGAAGGCACTGAACTCCCTCGCCCGGCCGTCGGCGGAGACCCGCTCCGAGCGCAGGACCACGCCGGTCTGCAGGTCCACGCGCAGGTCAGCCCGAGGCCTGCCTGCCAACCGGGGCCACACACGGATCCGCACCGCGGGACGGCCCAGGGCGCGGGAGGGATGGGTAGACAGGGTGTAGTTCTGCAGCACCCGGTCCACGTGCTGGCCGAGGGGGACACCCAGGTCGTACGGGCGGTAGGTGCGGCCACGCCGCGTACGTGGCTCATACTCCACGGTTCTGCTGGGGGTGTGGATCACGACCCGGCGTTGCCCTCCGCCCGTGAGGGGGCGGTACGAGAGCCGCGTCCCTGCCGCGGGGTCGTGCTCCACGCGCACGAGTGCCACGTGCGTGCGGCCCTGCGCGGACGTCACCACCAGCTGTTCCCCTGAGTACGCCACCCGCTGCCGGGCGGCGGTGAGGCGGGCGAGCAGGTCGGCGACGGCCGTCGGCGGGGGGGACGAGACGGCGGTGAGGAGCAACAGGCTCAGGAGGGCACGGCTCATTCTTCTTCGAAACCGGGTTCGCCCAACAGGCTAGACAGGAAATAAGTCAAGCTCACGTCCCCCATGGGGTGTCCGGAGGAGACTCTGGCGTGGTCCCGGAGGTCTGCCTCGAAGGTCTGCGAGGCGCTGGGAGACCACGGGCGGGCGGCCAACAACAGACCAGCCAGGCCCGCGGCCACCGCCGCGACCAGCCAGGGCGTCATGGGGCGTCTGGTACGGGGAGAGTCGGGCACCCGGAGGAGCCAGGCGCCCAACTCCGGGGGAGGCTCAGGCTCGGGGGCGCGGCGGAGGAGGCTGCGCACCGCGCGCAGGTCCGCCACGGTCTCCCGGCAAGCGGGGCACTGCGCGAGGTGGGCGGCGACCCGGGTGGCTTCCAGGTCCGAGAGGGCCCCGTCCACGTAAGCGCTCAGGCGGTCCTCGGGGTGTCTCATCCCAGCTCCCCGCGCTTCACGGCGTCCACGTAGTCCCGCAGCCACTCCCGGAGGGCCAGGCGGGCGCGGTGCAGGCGCGAGCGCACGGTTCCCACCGGGCAGCGGAGGATCTGAGCGGCATCCTGGTAGGACAGGCCCTCGAGGTCGACCAAAAGGACCGCGGCGCGGAAGTCCGGTGGGAGGGCTGACAGGGCGCGCTGGACCGGGCCGTCCAGCTGTTCTTCCAGTGCTGCCTCCGGGTCCGCCCAGCGGCCCGCAGGCAGAAGGCCATGCCGCTGATCGTCCAGCGCGACCCAGAGCCGGCGTTTTTGGCGGCGGGTGCGGTCCACGAAGGAGTTGTACAGGATGCGCAGCCACCAGCGGTCGAACCGGCTGCCGGGGCGAAAGTGGTGGAAGGCCCGGAACGCCTCTTCCGCGGCCTGCTGGACCAGGTCCTCGGCCTCATCGGCGTTGCCGGTCAGGCGGTAGGCGAAGCGGTAGGCCGACCGCCAGTGGATCTCCACGAGCCGTGCGAACTCCGCCCGCGCGTCTCTCGCGGGAACGGCGCGGGAGGGCAGGGCGTCGGCCTCCGAGGGCATCGCTCACTTCAGCAAGGTGACGGTGGAGGCCCGGTAGGTGGCTTGCTTGCCCGACCGCTCCGCGATCCCCACCACGCGGACCACGAGTCCGGCCTTGAGGTCGGACGCCGCGGCGGGTTTTCCGGCCCGGAGGAAGCGCGTGCTGGCCCCCTCCATCACCCGGACCTTGGCTCCCCGGGCGAGCTTGCCGCGAAACACCCGCTGTACGGACAGCTGGAACCACCCGTCTCCCACGGCCGCCACTTGGCCCTGAACGTCGAAGGACGCCCCGGCGGGACGCTGTGCCTTGACGCCGGTCGCCCCCAGGGCAGGGAACGCAGCCGCCATGAGGACCATGGTGAGGCCGAGTGCAAACGCTCGGTTCATCGGTGCCTCCCTCCTCTCAAGGTTTTCGCAATGTTAAGCGAAGGACCGCGCGGCAGAGTTCCCGGAGGGGGCCCGTGGTGTGGCCCGTGGCATTCTGGGGACGCAGGAGATGGCCGACCGTGGTGAGGGTGTACCCGTGACGCCGCAGGACTTCCCACGTGGCCGGGAGTACGCGGAGGGTTTCCGGGACGCCCTGGTGCAGGAGCACGATACCTCCGCTGTACACCCGCGACAGCAGCCGGGTCTTCAGGCGCTTTACGCCCGCCGCCTGGTAGTCGCCGGGGTCGTCCGTCCACAGGACCGTGAGCAGCCCGAGCTCCGAGGCCGCTTCCACCACCGGGCGGTCGTAGCGCCCTCCCGGGGGTCGGAACAGCCGCGGTCGGTGGCCCGTGGCCCGCAGGATGGCTTGCTGGGCGGCCTCCAGGTCCGCACGGATCTCAGAAGGAGCTAAGCGGGTGAGGTTGGCGTGGCTGTAGCCGTGGTTGCCCAACTCGTGACCGGCTCGGGCGATGGCCGCCGCGAAGTAGGGGTACTGCTCGACCCTGCGTCCCACCAGGAAGAAGGTGGCCTGGACGTGGAGTCGGTGCAGGGCGTCCAGTAGGAGCGGCGTGTACAGGGGCTCCGGCCCGTCGTCGAAGGTCAGGGCCAGGCTGCGGCGGCACGGGTCGCCCCGGTAGACCTTGCCGCCTACCGCCTCTCCCCACGCGAAGCCGTGGACGCGGTCGGCCAGCTCCCGGAGCTCCTCCGCCGCCGCGCGCACCGGGTCAAAGGGACGGTTCTTGGGCGCCCCCAGGGTAGGCTTCCCCAGCGGGGCCGCGGGGCGGGCTTGCGGGGGCCGCGTCCACACCCGGGGCAGCTGCCGGGCCAGGGCGGCGGGGGGCTGGTCCGGGCGCAGGTGCGAGACTTCCGCGCGCGACGCCGCGGCGGTGAGGGTCACGTCCGCGTCGGGCGTCCCGACTTGCCGGGCGACGGCGGTGACGTCCACCTCGTCCACGTTCGGAGGGTCGGCGAGCACCGCCTGAACCACCCGACCCACGTAGTCTTCCACGCCGGCCCCGTCCTCCGGGTCGGTCACGGTGAGGGCCACCACCGTCAGAAAACCGTTGGTGTCCGCGGCCACGCGCATCACCCGGCCCAGGAGCCCGTGACGCCGCAGGGTGTCGGACACCGCGCGCTCTACCGACGGCAGGGTGCCCGCCAGGCGGGGGTACGGTCGGCTTGCGGCGCCCACCGCCGGTGGGAGGCCCGCCGCGGACAGGGCGAGGAACCCACAGAGCGCCCAGCGCGCTAACCTGAAAAGAGGAGGTGGCATGGCCGTGGGCCTCGGAGGCATTGGCGCATCTGAGCTGGTCGTCATCCTGCTCATCGCCCTCCTGATCTTCGGTCCTTCGCGCCTCGCAGACATCGGCTCGTCCCTAGGCAAGGCGGTGCGGGACTTCCGCAGGGCCATGCAGGACGAGGACCGCAAGGACGCTTGACCGTCACTCACGGAAGCGTACCGCGAGCAGCGGGAGTTCCGGAATGACGGCCGAAGATTCGGGGGCTCCAGAGCCGAGCCGCGTCACCGCGTGGCTCGTGGGGCTCGCGGCGGCGGGGTGGGTGGTGTGGAGGCTGCGGGTCACGGTCCTCGTGCTGCTGCTGTCCACGGTCCTCACGGTACTGCTGGGGCCGGTGGCCGACCGGGTGTGCGCGGGGGCTCGAGGTCGACGTGAGGTGGGTGCGGCGGGGGCCCTGGGGGGACTCGCCGTGTGCGTGGCCCTGGTGGCCCGCTGGATGGTCAGACCCCTGGCCCGGGAGCTGTCTCACCTCGCGGCGGCAGCTCCCGTCTACCTCCGGTTGGCGGCCGAGCGGCTGGCGTGGCTGGAGGCTTCCCTGTCGCCGCTGGGCGGCGACCTGGGCCTCCTTCGGGTCGTCAGCACGGCGGCGTTGGGGGCGGTGGAGCGGGCGCTGGAGAAGTCCGTTTCCTTAGGCGGGCACGCGTACGGGATCCTGCTGGTGCCGGTCCTCACGTTCTTTTTCCTCAAGGACGGCCCGCAGCTGGGCCAGGCGATGGTCGGCGCGCTGCCGGAGGCCTGGAGGGAGCCGGTGGGGCGAGCCTTCGCCGCGGCGGCGTGGGCCCTGCGCCGTTCCGTGTTGGGGCTGGCGTACATCGCGGCCGTGACGTGGGGGCTGGTCTGGGCCGGGCTGACGGCTTTGAAGGTGCCCAACGCCCTGGGGTGGTCCGCCCTGGTGGCGGTGGCGGAAACGGTGCCCTACCTGGGCCCGCTGTTCGCGCTGCTCACGGTGGGGGTGGCCTCCTTCGCCCAGGACACCCGGACGGGCTTGGCGGTGGTCACGCTCCTCCTGGCGGTTCGCGCCCTGGTGGACGCGGTGGTGGGGCCGCTGGTCCTGCGCAGCCTGCTACGGGTTCACGGGGTGCTCTTGGTGTGCAGCATCCTCGTGGGGATTGAGCTCTTCGGAGCGGCTGGTGCGTTCTTGGCCGCTCCCGTGGCCACCGCCGCCGCTGCTTTCGTGCGATCCACCCGTCCTGTAGGCCGGGACGTGACAGTCCCGTGAACTGCCCCGACCACCATGGGGAGGAACGACGGGAGGGTGCGATGGGACGGTACGGAGCGTGGGCGGTGGCGGTCGCGGTGGTGGTGAGCTGGCCGGGTGCGGCTCAAGCACCGGCCGTGTTCGTGGCGCACCTGTGGGGTCGCGAGCAGGTGCCCACGGTCAGCACCCAGGCTTTGGGGGTGGCCACCTTCGAGGTGGCGCCGGACGGCGCCAGCGTCCGTTACCGTCTGGAGGTGTCGCGCGCGGTGAACGTGCAGATGGCGCACATCCACATCGCTCCCCCAGGGCAGAACGGACCTGTGGTGGTGTGGCTGTACCCGCCCGCTCCGCCCCCGCAGCTGAAGCCGGGCCGGTTCGACGGGGAGCTGGCCTCGGGGGCGTTCACCGCCTCCAACCTGGTAGGACCCTTGGCGCGTCAGCCCCTGTCCGCGCTGTTGGAGCGGATGCGCGTGGGGGAGGCGTACGTGAACGTCCACACCGTGGCCTACCCGGGTGGGGAGATCCGCGGGCAGGTCCTGCCGCGGTGATCCGTCACCGCGGTTCGCTTGGGGGTTGTGGCTGGCGCAACGACCGTAGGGCCGCCACCAGCACCTCCAACAGCTGCGCCACCTCCGGGCTGCGGACCAGACGCCAGGCCTCCCCGAGCCCCAACGGCCGGGTGCGGGGCTGAGCCAGCCGCTCGTTGGCCGCCTGGGCGGCGTACAGGGCCAGCCGGAACAGCGGCTCGTAGCGGACCTGCCCCAGGGCTCCCAGCAGCATCATGAGGTTGGCCACCAGGGTCATGAGCTCCGGACGGGTGGCGGCGCTGAACTGCTCGTCGAACTCCTCCAGCACCCCGTCCACCGCGGCCAGCAAGCCGCTGCGGTGCAGCCGGCCCACCACCTCCAGCAGCTGCTCCACCGCGTCCTGGTGCTCCGCCAGCTTAGCCCAAAGCCGGTCCACGTCCCGCACGCTCGCCTCTGTCATGGCCTTCCCTCCTCACCGCCCGAACAGGCTCGCGAACCACAGGCGCTCGAACCCCACCTTCACCGACCGGAACAGCCGCATGCCGCCCAGCAGCCGGCAGTCGGGGTACGGTGACCGACCGTACAGCTTCTCCGTGAAGTCGCACCACACCGCGGCTCCCATGTACCCGGTGTCCATGACGCACACGCCCACCATGTTGTACAGCTCCCCCAGGTACACCCCGCGGACCCGGTCCAGGATCTGCGTGGCCACGTGGTCCGCTTGGAAGTGGGCGAACACCCCCGCCATCCCCAAGCCGATGGTGGGCGCCACCACGTCCCCGACGCCGTACACCTCGGGGTAGCGCGGCGACGCCATGCTGGGGAGGGTCACGTCCATGTACCCTCCTGCCGCGGCCAGGGCCGAGTCGCGGACGGGCTCCGGCGGGGCGTGGGGCGGGATCAGGATGGCCAGGTCGTACTCAAGGGTCCGGCCGTCCGCGGCGCGCAGCACCCGCCGGTCGCGGTCGTGGCTGGCCAGGTGGAAACCTCCCTGGAAGTCCACGCGGAACTGCTGCAGGAAGGCCCGGAACCCCTCCACCATCAGGGGGCCGAAGGTCTCCATGGGTTGCTGCCAGGGGTGGAACACGGTGATGCGGGTGCGGTCGGACACGTGTCGCTGGTCCGCCAGGTACCGGAGCATGAAGGCCACCTCGAACGGGGCAGGCGGGCAACGGTAGGGCCACTCCACGGGCCCCACCACCACGTGCCCGCCGCGGAAGTCCGCCAGCGTGCGGTGCAGGCGCACCGCGTGGTCCAGTTCCCAGGGCCCCTCGAAGCCGTCCGTGCGCGGGTCGGAACGGAGCACCGCGCCCAGGGCCACCACCAGGAAGTCGTACTCGAACGAGCCCGCCTCCGTGTCCACGCGGCGGGCCTCCGGGTCGATCCGGGTCACCGCGCCCTGCACCACCCGGGTCCCGTAGCGGGCCTCCAGGAGCTTCAGGGGACGGCGCACCTGGTGGGGCTGCCTCTTGCCCGTCATCACCCAGAGGTAGCTGGGCCGGTACTCGTGCCACGGGCTGCGGTCCACGAGCACCACTTCCAGCTCGCCGGGGCGGGACCACTCCGCCAGGCGCTTGGCGGCCACGGCCCCGCCGCTGCCTCCACCCAGGATCACCACGCGCTGCATCCGCCTCGCCTCCTCTTCACCTGGAGCGTATGACGCTCCAAGTTCCGCCACCATCCGGCGGTGGCCGGAGGCGGTCATCGGGCGACTACCCTACTCTGTAGGGTATTGAGGGTTGCACCACACCTCCACGGGCCAGGGTGGGGGCTTGTGGCCGCGGCCGGTGGGGTGGTAGACGGCGCGGAGCCCCCAGAGGAAGAACCGCACCAGGCGCCACCACGGGCTCGGGGGGAGGGGCCGGACCTCGAACCCGACCGGGGGCGGGCGCCGACGGCGTCCAGGGCCTGCAGCAGAGCCCGGACGGCCTCCAGGTGCGGCGGCGCGACGTCGTGGACGGAGACCACCAGGACGGGCACGAGGAAGGTTTCGCCGGAGCGCGCCGGTCCCCTACAGGACGCACGTGCTAGACTTCAGGTGTTGGCAAACGCGATCCCCGCCGAGCTCGTGCCCACGGTGCGGCGGCACATGCGCGTGCTGGCCGCCGCCCAGGCCCTGTCCACGGCCACCTTCCAGCTGGTCCCGGCCCTGGGCGGGGTGATGTTCCTGCACCTCACGGGGGACGTGGCCCTCACGGGCATCGCCCTCAGCCTGAGCGGGCTGGGCCAGGTGCTCACCGCGTACCCCGGCGGGCGGCTCATGGACCGCCTGGGCCGCGGACCCGTGTTCGCGGGCAGCGCCGCTCTGGCCGCGGTGGCCGCAGCCCTGGTGGCGTGGACCTTCCACCTGCACCTCACGTGGGGGGTGGCGGCCGCCATCCTCCTTCTGGCCGCGGTGGCGGCTCCCATGCGGCAGCTGTCCGTGGCCGCGGCGGACATGCACCCGCCGAGCCTGCGGGGCCGGGCAGTGGGCTTCCTGTTCTTCGGAAGTGCTTTGGGGGCGCTGATCTCGCCGGTGGTGTCCTCCGTCAGCTCGCGCCTGGCGGGTGGGGACGTGGCGGCCATCACGTGGACGTGGCTGGTGGCTGCGGGGTTGCAGATGCTCATCGTCCCCCTGATGCGGCGGCTGCGGCCGGACCCCATGGAGGTGGGGCGGTACGTGCACGCGGCAAGCGCCTCCGACGGGCAGGGCGGGGCGGAGGCTCGGGGTGCCGCTTTGATCCCTGCGGCGGTGGCCACGTACGCGGCGCAGTGGGGCGTGATGACTTTGTCCATGGCCCTGGCTCCCGTGGTTATGCGGACCCACGGTCACGCGGTCTCGGACATCGTGTGGGCCATCGCCATCCACAGCATCGGGATGTTCGCCTTCTCCGTCCCCCTGGGAGCCCTGGCGGACCGGGTGGGGCGGCTCCCGGTCATGGTGGCCTCATTAGGGGTCTCCGGGCTGTCCACCTACGGCTCGGTGGCCTTCCCCCAGTACTGGGCGGCCACCTTCTTCCTGTTCCTCGTGGGGGTCGGTTGGTCCGCGGGTGCGGTGGCGTCCACGGCCCTGCTGTCGGACCTGTCGGCGGTGAGCGAGCGGGGCCGGCGGTTCGGGGTGGCGGAGTTCGCGGCCCGGGGGGCGGTGCTGGCCTACCCGGTGGTGGGCAGCGTGCTGGCGGGCCGGTTCGGGTCCGCCGCGGTGGCCGCGGTCCTGCTGGTGAGCGTGGCGGTCCCCGTGTGGCTGGCGGCGCGGGGAGCGGCGAAGGCACAGACCCCGTGGGTCGCGGTACCCGCGGAGTCCGGCCGCTAGAGCCCCTGGGGGCGATGTGGTAAAATCCGGCCGGACGCGCCCGTAGCTCAGTGGATAGAGCAGGGGACTCCTAAGCCTCTGGTCGGGGGTTCGATTCCCTCCGGGCGCGCCAGGATTCGAGCCGACCACGCTACGCCCGAACCCTCACATCAGCCTCCCCTTTCCGGACTGGTAAATTGGACCTCCAGCTGGTCTACGGGCGCCGGCAATTGAGAGGCAAGCGCCGATGCGAGGGCGCCGAAAAAGCGAATAGGCGTACACGTGTTCGGGCTGGGCGGCTCTCTGGAGTCGACTTCTTTTGAATTCGTGCACTGGTGGTGGAGTGGTGGCTACTGGTGGGTACGGCGCGCAGGAGCTGCCGCCGGGTCAGGGCCATACGCTGGGACACGGTCCCCCCTTTTCGCGGACGGTTCCACGCAATACGGTACCGCAGCATGTCACGGCCGCGTGACGCCGCGGGCGGCCGGGCAGGGCGTACAATAGACCGGGACGCGGAGCTGCGCCCGCGTCCGTGACCACGGAAGGCGAGGTGATGTCCCTTGAGCTCCGACCCTTTGGGCGCCCGCGCCACCCTCCCCGGAGGGGTGGTGTACTACCGGCTGTCTCGGATCAGCGACCGTCTGGCCCTCCCCCTGGACCGGCTGCCCTTCACGGTGAAGGTCCTGCTGGAGAACGTGCTGCGGCACGCGGGCCAGGAGCCCTTCCGGGAGGAGGACGTGACGCGGCTGGCCGGCTGGAAGCCCGGCGCGTCCGGGTGGGAGGTGCCGTTCTTGCCCGCGCGGGTGCTGCTGCAGGACTTCACGGGGGTACCCGCGGTGGTGGACCTGGCGGCCACGCGGTCCGCGGTCCAGCGGCTGGGCGGGGACCCGGCCCGCATCAACCCCCTGGTGCCCGTGGACCTGGTGATCGACCACTCCGTGCAGGTGGACGCCTTCGGGTCCGCCCTGGCCTTCCGCTTCAACGTGGAGCGGGAGTACGAACGCAACCGGGAGCGGTACGCCCTGCTGCGGTGGGCGCAGAAGGCCTTCCGGAACTTCCGGGTGGTGCCGCCGGGCACGGGCATCGTCCACCAGGTGAATCTGGAGTACCTGGCCACGGTGGTGGCCACCCGGGAGCAAGACGGGGTGCGGGTGGCCTTCCCCGACAGCCTGGTGGGCACGGACTCCCACACCACCATGGTCAACGGGCTCGGGGTGTTGGGCTGGGGCGTGGGCGGGATCGAGGCGGAAGCGGTGATGCTGGGCCAGCCCATCTACCTGCCCGCGCCCGAGGTGGTGGGTTTCCGCCTGTACGGCACTCCCCCCGAGGGCGTCACGGCCACGGACCTGGTGCTCACCGTGACGCAGATCCTGCGGACGGTCGGGGTGGTGGACAAGTTCGTAGAGTTCTTCGGGCCCAGCCTACACCACCTGTCGCTGCCGGACCGCGCCACCATCGCCAACATGGCGCCGGAGTACGGCGCCACCGCGGCCCTGTTCCCCGTCGACGACGAGACGCTGCGGTACCTGCGGCTCACGGGCCGCGACCCGGAGCACGTGGCCCTGGTGGAGCGGTACGCGAAGGAGCAGGGGATGTTCTGGAACTCCGGCGCGGAGCCCGCCTTCCACCAGGTGGTGGAGCTGGACCTGGGCACCCTGGAACCGAGCGTGGCGGGACCGCGCAGGCCCCAGGACCGGGTCCCCCTGCGGGAGGTGGGCCGCAGCTTCTACGCGGCCTTCGGGGACCGCATCGGGAATCCCGCGGAGAACCAGACCGCGGTGGGCCGGCTGGAGTCCGAGGGCGGCCGGCCCGCGCCCGGCGGCGGAGGCGTGGCGGTGGCCGCCCGGCCCAAGACCGTGGACGTGCGGCTGGACGGCGTGCACGCGGAGCTGCGGCACGGGTCCGTGGTGATCGCGGCCATCACCAGCTGCACCAACACCAGCAACCCCTCGGTGATGCTGGCCGCGGGCCTGCTAGCCAAGAAGGCGGTGGAGCGGGGCCTGGTGGTCAACCCCGCGGTGAAGACCAGCTTGGCGCCGGGGTCCGCGGTGGTCACGGAGTACCTCAAGCGCGCGGGCCTGATGCCCTACCTGGAGGCCCTGCGGTTCCACCTGGTGGGCTACGGGTGTACCACGTGCATCGGCAACAGCGGGCCGCTGCCTGAGCCCGTGGCCCGGGCCATCCAGGACCACGACCTGGTGGTGGCCGCGGTGCTGAGCGGCAACCGCAACTTCGAGGGCCGCATCCACCCCCTGGTGCGGGCTGCGTACCTGGCGAGCCCGCCGCTGGTGGTGGCTTTCGCCCTGGCGGGGACCGTGGACGTGGACCTCACCAAGGACCCCGTGGGCTACGACCCCAACGGCCGGCCCGTGTACCTGCGGGACATCTGGCCCACCACGCAGGAAGTGCAGGAGCTGGTGGACCGGTACGTGAGCCCCGAGCTGTTCCGGGAGCGCTACCGCGACGTGTTCACGGGCGACGACACGTGGCGGACCCTGCCCGTTCCCGAGGGCGACCTGTACGCCTGGGACCCGCAGTCCACGTACGTGCAGGAGCCGCCCTTCTTCCAGAACCTGGCACCCGAACCCGGACCTCTGCAGGACATCCACGGCGCCCGGGTGCTGGCGGTGCTGGGGGACTCGGTCACCACGGACCACATCTCGCCCGCGGGCAGCATCCCCGCGGACAGCCCCGCGGGCAGGTACCTCATCGAGCGGGGGGTTCCGCCCGCGGAGTTCAACAGCTACGGCGCGCGCCGCGGCAACCACGAGGTCATGGTGCGGGGGACCTTCGCCAACATCCGCCTGCGCAACGCGCTGGCGGGCGGCCGGGAGGGCGGGTGGACGGTGCACCTGCCCACCGGGGAGCTGGTGCCCATCTACGAGGCAGCCGTGCGGTACCGCCAGGAGGGGGTACCCCTGCTGGTGCTGGCGGGCAAGGAGTACGGGGCGGGTAGCTCCCGGGACTGGGCGGCCAAGGGGCCCATGCTGCTGGGCGTGCGGGCGGTGATCGCGGAGAGCTTCGAGCGGATCCACCGCAGCAACCTGGTGGGAATGGGCGTGCTGCCCCTGCAGTTCGTGGACGGCCAGAGCGTGCACAGCCTGAGGCTTTCGGGCCGCGAGGTGTACGACGTGGAGGGGGTGCGGGAGCTGACCCCGCGGGCCCGGGTGCGGGTGCGGGCCCGGAGGGAGGACGGCAGCGAGGTGAGCTTCGAGGCCGTCGCACGGGTGGACACCCCCACGGAGCTGGAGTACTACCGGCACGGGGGCATCCTGCAGATGGTGTTGCGCCGGCTGATGCGGTGAGGGGCTGGAGAAGGACTGGGGCCGGGGCGGCTGGGCCGCCCCGGCCCCGCGCGTCTAGCGGCGCGCGAGCTCCTCAGGCCCGTAGACCCGCAGCTTCGCCCGCATGTACGGGTGAACCGCGCAGATGTACTCGTACTCTCCCGGCCGCGTGGCCCGGAAGGTGAACCGGTCCGCGTGCTTCAGCAAGGGGGAAGCCAAGGAGCTGGGGCCCCGCAGGGCGGTGACGTTGTGCATGCCCGTGCGCTCGCCCTCCAGCAGGTCGAACACGTCCTCGTTCACCCACGTGACCGGGGTCCCCACGGGCACCTCCAGGACCTTGGGCCAGTAGCTGTTGCCCACCATGCGCACGAAGGCCGCGTCGCCCGGCCGGAGCCGCACGGGCACGTCCAGGTCGGAGGAGCCCACTCCGAAGGGGTCCACCACCCGCTTGGGCTTGGCGGGAAGGGGCAGGTTGGGGCCCTCCGGCCGCACCACGGCGGTGCGCGGCCCCTCCTTCTTGGCGCTGAGCACGCCCACCGCGCCCTTCATGGCCTGGGTGCCGAAGGTGTGGGTGACCAGGAGGAAGGAGCCCTCCGCGGGCACCCGCCACTCGATGACCCAGGAGTCCGTGGGAGCCGCGATGGTGGTCTGCAGCCCACGGGTGACGTTGTGCGGGTTACCACCCGCGTACGCGTACTCCCAGATGCCACCCACCGCGTGGAAGCTGCCCACCAGGTTCGGGCCCACGTTCAGGTAGTAGAACCGCACGTAGTCCCCGGGCCGGGCGGCGATGGGCTGGTTCACGTAGCGGAAGTTGTACCCGTTGAACATCACGTACAGGGCGCGGCCGTCCGCGAAGTCCTTGCCGCTAGAGTACACCTCGTGCTGCAGCACGTACACCTTCACGTCCGGGGGGCGGCCCAGCTCCTCCTCCAGCTTGTACTTGGCCCGCTTGGGCTCCACCACCACCATGCCGAACATCCCGCCCATGGTGTGGGCGAGGATGCCGTGGCCGCCCGGCGCGCAGTGGTACATGTAGACGCCGGGGAAGTCCGCCCGGAACCGCAGGGTGCGGGACTGGCCCGCGGGGATGTTGCCCACCACCAGGGAGGTCTGGGTGTTGGCCGCGTGGATCGAAAGACCGTGGGTGATGGTGTCCGCGTTGCGCACCGTGATCTCCACCTCGTCACCCTCCTCCACCACCAAAAGGGGACCCGGCACGCGACCGTTCCACGTGAAGGCCCGCCACACCACGCCCTCGTCCACCACCAGGGTCTTCCGGGTGGCCACCAGCTCGAACTTCTTGGTCTGCGCCTGGGCCGGCGGGCCGGCCAGCAGCACGCCCGCGGCCAGGACGGCGGCCAGGGACACCAGCAGCAGCCGCTTCACCTCCACCACCTCCCCTTGATCCCGCCTTACTCCACCACCAGGGTGGAGGTCATGCCCGCCTCCTTGTGCCCGGGCACGCTGCACACGATGGGGTAGCGGCCCTTGGCCTTGGGGGTGAAGGTGAGCTCCGCGGTCTTGCCGGGCTGGATGGTCGAGGTCTTGAGCCCGAGCTTCTCTAGCACGATGTCGTGCTCGATCACGCCCTTGTTCTCCAGCATGAGCTTCACCGGCTGCCCGGCCTTGACCTTGACCTCCTTGGGCTCGAAGGCGAACTCCTTGGCCGTGACCTTCACCACCTTGGGTGCCGTCCCCGCGAGCCCCGCGGCCACCGCCACGGAGACCACGAGCGCAGCCAGCACCAGCGCCAGCGATTTCCGCACGTCCACCACCTCCTCTGAGGTTTTTCCGGTCTTCCATGGCTTCCTGAAAAGCCGCCACAAAAACAGCCCGGCCGCCCACCCCCTTCGTGAGCGCCGGGCTTGTCGGGCCCAACGGGTCCGTTGACATCGTAAACCGACTGTGAAGGCCCGGCGCCATCGGGTGGACGCCCGATTTTGGGGGTCGGCCGTCCGCCGGAGGTGGGCCGGCGCGGCACCGAATGTGCAAAGCAGCCGGGTGGAGTCGGAGTTCGGGAGGTCGGGATGCTGAGGATCCTGCGGGCCGCGGCCGCGGCCATGTCCGCGGAGCAGGCGCGGGCGGACCTGGTGGCCCACAACCTGGCCAACGCGGACACCGAGGGGTTCCACCGCCTGGTGGTGGCCGTGCGGCCGGGGGAAGCCGCGAACCTGTACCGGCGCGATACCGCCGCCTCGGTGGGGTGGGTGGCCTCAGGACCTGCCGACCTGCAGGCGGCCGTGGACCTACGGCCCGGGGTTCTGGTGCCCACGGGCGACCCGCGCGACCTGGCGGTGGAGGGCCGGGGCTTCGTCCTCCTGGAAGGCGGCAGGCTCGCCAGCTCGGGCAGGCTGGGCGTGGACGGTGAGGGGTTCCTCACCCTGCGCGGCGTGCGGGTCCAGGGCGCGGACGGCCCCGTGCGGGTGGGCGGAGGGGACTTCCGCGTGCGGGCCGACGGCTCGGTGGAGGTAGCTGGACGGGTGGTGGGCCGGCTGCGGGTGGTGGAGGCAGCACCGGAGTCGGTGGCCGTGGCGGGCCCGGGCTTGTATCGGGCGGCCGCGGGGGCCCTGCGGGAGGGCCGGGCGTTGTTGCGGCCCGGATTCCAGCAGCGGCCCGGGGTCAACACCGTGGAGGAGCTGGTGCAGCTCATCGCGGGGCTGAGGGCTTACGAGGCCGCGGCGCGGTGCGTGCAGGTGGCGGACGAGACCGCGTCCCGCCTGGCGGACGTGGCGCGGGTGTAAAGGAGGTGGCAAGGTGATCCGGGCGTTGTGGACCGCGGCCACCGGCATGGTGGCCAAGCAGACGGAGATCGACGTCATCGCCCACAACCTGGCCAACGTGAACACCACGGGGTTCAAGAAGGCCCGGGCGGAGTTCCAGGACCTTATGTCCCTGGGGTTCCGGGCCGCGGGCGCACCCGCGGACAACACGGGGGTGGTGCCCACCTCGGGCCAGGTGGGACTCGGGACCCGGGTGGCGGCGGTGCAGCGGCTGTTCGCCCAGGGCGACTTCCAGTACACGGGAAACCCCCTGGACCTGGCCATCGAGGGCGACGGCTTCTTCCAGGTGCGCCTGCCGGACGGGACCCTGGCCTACACCCGGGACGGGACCTTCAAGCTGGATGCGGAAGGCCGCCTCGTGACCAGCGACGGCCTGCTGCTGGAGCCCAACGTCACCATCCCGCCGGGTGCCTCCAAGATCACCATCAGCGCCAACGGCATCGTCTCCGCGGTGCTGCCCGGGGAGAGCGCACCCACGGAGCTGGGCCGCATCGAGCTGGCGCGCTTTTCCAACCCCGCGGGGCTGGAAGCCATCGGCCGCAACCTGTTCGTCCCCACCCCGGCATCCGGGGAGCCCGTGACGGGCCAGCCGGGCGCGGAGGGCATGGGGACGCTGGCCCAGGGGTTTTTGGAGTCCAGCAACGTGCAGGTGGTGGAGGAGATGGTGCGCATGATCGCGGCCCAGCGGGCGTACGAGGCGGTGAGCAAGGTGGTCAGCACCGCGGACGAGATGATGGCCCAGGCCAACAACATGCGGAGGTAGGCCGTGCGCGCCCTGCTGGCGGTGGTCCTCGTCGTAGCCCTGGCCGCGGCCGCAGCCGCAGAGGGCGTGGTGGTGCGGCTGCGTTCGTCGGTGCGGGTGGAAACCCCGCAGGTCACCGTGGGGGATCTCGCTTCGGTTTCCGGCCCCGAGCGGGCGGTGCGGGCGGTGCAGTCGGTAGTGGTGGTAGACGGCGTGAAGCCCGGCGCGGTGGTACGGGTGGGTGCGGACCAGGTGCGGCGGGCCCTGCAGGAGGCGGGGTTCGACCCCAGGGTGGTGACCGTGGCCGGCGCGCGGGAAGCGGTGGTGCGACGGGGCGAGGGCAGCGCCGCGGTCCGCAAGGGCTCCTCGGTGCGGGTGGTGGCCGCGGTGGGGGCGGTTCGGGTGAGCGCCACCGGGGTCGTCCTGGAGCCCGGGGACGCGGGCGACGTGGTGCGGGTCCGGGTGCTGGCCACCCGCAAGGAGGTGCTGGCGAAGGTGGTGCAGCCGGGCCTGGTGGCGGTGGTGTTCTGACGGAGGGGAGTGCGGTGCGCACGGGGATCCTGGTCGCTGCGGGCGCGGTGTTGCTCCTGAGTGGGGCGGCGCCCGCACAGTCGCTGTGGCCGGAGGGGGGCCGGTCCATGTTCGCGGACCACCGGGCCTCCCAGGTGGGCGACCTGGTGACGGTGGTGGTGAACGAGGCCATCGCCGCCCAGACCCAGAGCCGCACGAGCCAGACCCGGTCGGTGCAGCTGGACCTAGGAGGCGGCAGCGGCTTTCTGACCCTCATCCCCGGCGCGGGCTTCGAGTCCGGGCAGGACGCCAGCTCCAGCCGCGCCGTGGGCACGGGGGTGACGGTGCAGGCCCGGGTGACCCTGCGGGTGGCCCAGGTGCTGCCCAACGGCGTGCTCCGGCTGGAGGGCGAGCGGGACCTGCTGCTGCGGGAGGAGCCGTACAAGCTGCGCGTGAGCGGCCTAGTGCGGCAGCTGGACGTGCAGGCGGACAACACCGTATCGTCCGACCGGCTCGCGGACGTGCGCATCGTCCTGGAGGGCCCGCGGCGGCCGTTTACCGGCAACAACCCGCTGCAGTGGATCCTGGACGGTTTCGGCGCGCTCCTGCGCTTTCTGTTCTCGTGGCTGGAGTGAGGAGGTGAGGCCCTTGGCGCGCTGGCGGTGGTGTACCGCGCTGCTCGCGGCGCTGACCCTCGCCGTACCCGGCGCGGGCCAGACCCCGGAGGTGCGGGTGAAGGACATCGCCCGGGTGGCGGGGGTTAGAGCCAACCAGCTGTTCGGCTACGGGCTGGTGGTGGGCCTGGCGGGCACCGGGGACAGCAGCGGCGCGTTCTTCACCGTGCAGTCCGTGGCCAACATGCTGGCGAGGCTCGGGGTAGTGGTGCCCGCATCCCGGTTGCGGGTCCGCAACGTGGCCGCGGTGATGGCCACCGCGGAGCTTTCGGCCTTCGCCCGAGAAGGCGACCGGCTGGACGTGACCCTTTCGTCCCTGGGCGACGCCCGCAGCCTGGTGGGGGGAGTCCTGCTGCAGACGCCCCTGCAGGCCGCGGACGGCAAGGTGTACGCGGTGGCCCAGGGCCCCGTGACCGTGGGCGGCGCGGGCGAGCAGGCGGGCGGCAGCAAGTCCCAGATCAACCACCTCACCGTGGCCCGCGTTCCGGGCGGGGCCATCGTGGAGCGGGCGGTCCCGACGTCCGCGGGCGACGGGTCAGTGGTGAGCCTGGTGCTGCTTCAGCCGGACTTCTCCACCGCCACCCGGGTGGCCGAAGCCCTCAACCGGGAGCTGGGCGGCTCACCCGCCACCGCGGTGGACGCCGCGCGGGTGGACGTGGCGGTGCCCCCGGACTACCCCGGCGGGATTGCGGCCTTCGTGGCACGGGTGGAGTCGGTGACGGTCCGGCCGGACGTGCCCGCGCGGGTGGTGGTGAACGAGCGGACGGGAACCGTGGTGATCGGCGGCGCGGTGCGGATCCTGCCCGTGGTGATCGCCCACGGGAACCTGCGCATCGAGGTGCGCAGCGAGCCGCAGGTCTCCCAGCCGCCTCCCTTCTCCCCCGGCCAGACCCAGGTGGTGCCCCGCACCCAGGTCACCGTGACCCCGGAGCCCGGAGCCCTCGTGCCCATCCCCGGCACCAACTCGGTGCAGGACCTGGCCCGAGCGCTCAACGCGCTGGGCGTGAGCCCCCGGGACCTCATCGCCATCCTGCAGGCCCTGAAGGCCGCGGGCGCCCTGCAGGGAGAGCTGGTGGTGCAGTGATGCGGGTCCCGCCCGCGACGCCCCCGGTGCAGGGCGACGGACCGGACGTCCCGGAGGTCCTGCGGCTTCGCCGCGCCGCCCAGGAGTTCGAGTCCCTGCTGCTGGCGCAGATGCTGAAGTCCATGCGCCGGGCCACGGAGAGCTGGGCCGACGGAGCCTCGTTTGCAGGCCGGGCGGTGTGGCGGGAGCTATTGGACGAGCAGCTGGCCCTAGCGGTGGCCAGGAGCGGCGGCCTGGGGCTGGCGCGCTTCCTTGAGGAAGCGCTGCGCCGGCGATGAGCGCTCCCCGGCTCACCAACTGCCCCCGGTGCGGCCGGCTGAGCCCCGTCCTGGTGAGGGGCCAGTGCGGGCAGTGCCTGCGGGAGGAGCACGAGCAGCTGCGCGCGGTCCAGGCCCTGCTGGCCCAGCGCGGGCCCCTGAGCGCGGAGGAGATCGCCACAGAGACCGGGGTGCCCGTGGAGCGGGTGCTGCGGTGGCTGCGGGAGGGCCGGCTGGTGGCTTCAGGGGAGGCGGTGCGGTGCCGCCGGTGCCGCCGGCCCGTGCGGCTGGGGCTGCTGTGCGCGGCGTGCCGTCTGGAGCTGGCGGTGGCCATCCGGCAGCTGGAGGAGGCGCTGCGGGCCCAGACCGCCCCGGAGCCCAGGCCCAGGCGGCGACGGGTCCGTAGGGAGCCCGTGCCCAACCGGTTCGATCTGTGGTAGGAGGGCTCAAGTGAACGCGCGGTACGCCGATAACCGGGTCGAGAAGTTGGCCTGCAGGAGGGAGCCGTGAGGATCGACCCCCTGGGCCCTCCGGGCGTACCGCCCGAGCGGCCCGCCGGTCCTTCCGCGCCGAGGGGCACCCCAGCGCCCCCCGCGGAGGACCGCGTGGAACTTTCCGGTTCGGACGCCCGCCGGGACGTGGACGAGCGGAAGCTGAGGCTGGAAGCCCTCAGGGAGGCCATTCTCCAGGGGCGCTACCAGCTTACCGACGACGCCCTGGCCCGGGCCATCCTGCGGGCGGTGAGGGCGAAGTATGGCAGACCCGTTTGAGAGCGTGGTGGGCCTGCTGCAGGAGGAGGCCGAAGCCCACCGGCGGCTGCTGGAGCTGGCCCGCGAGGAGCAGCGGGCCCTGGTGCGGGGCGACGTGGCGGAGCTGCAGCGGGTGGTAGCCGCCCAGGAGGAGGTGGTGGGGCACGTGCGCAGCCTGGAGCGGGCCCGCATGCAGCTACTGGAGCTGGTGGCCGAACGCGTGGGGCGGCCGGTGGAGGGTTTGAGCCTGAGGGAGCTGGTGGCCGCCTGCCCGCCGGACGTGGGCCGGCGCCTCAATGAGCAGCGGGAGCAGCTGGTGGCGGTGCTGCGGGAGCTGGCGGACGTGAACAAGGCCAACGCCTTGCTGGTGCGGGCCCACCTGGAGTACGTCCAGCACCTGGCTTCCCTGCTGGCCCGGGCGGCGGACGGTAGCCCGAGCCTGGTGGTGGATCGGTGGACGTAGGGGGATGTCCACGTTCTCCGCCCTCGAGCTGCTGCGCCGGGCCCTGGCCTCCCACCAGCGGGCCTTGGACGTCACCGGCCACAACATCGCCAACGTGAACACCCCGGGCTTCACCCGCCATGAGGTGGTGCTGACCGCCCTGCCGCCCCCCGGGAGCCTGTCGCGGTTCGCCGCGCCCCTGCTGGCGGGCGGCGGGGTCTGGGTGGCGTCCCTGCGGCAGGTCCGGGACGCCTTCTTGGACAGGCAGCTCCGCGAGGCCAGGCAGAGCGCCGCGGAGTGGCGGGCCCGCGCGGACTTCTGGTCGCAGGTGGAGGCGGTGTTCCCCGAGCCCTCGGACAGCGGGCTGGCGGAGCAGCTGGCACGGTTCTGGAACGCGTGGCAGGAGGTCAGCCTGAACCCGGAGTCCCGGGCCGCCCGCACGGCCCTGGTGCAGCAGGCGCAGGTGCTCGCGGACGCCGTCCGGCAGGCGGCACAGCGGCTCGACCAGCTGCAGGCCCACCTGGACGCGGTGGCCACCGGGCACGTGGAGCGGGTCAACCAGATCGCCCGCGAGCTGGCGAGCCTGAACACCCAGATCGCGCGGCTGGAGGTGGGTGGCCAGCGCGCTTTGGACCTGCGGGACCACCGGGAGCAGCTTTTGGCGGAGCTGGAGGAGCTGGCGGACGTGACGTACACCGAGACGGAGTCCGGAGAGCTCCTGGTGTACCTGCAGGGGCGGGAGCTGGTGGGGCCCGGAGGCCGGACCACGAAGCTGGAGGTGAGTGAGGGCGCGGGTGGTCTGCACACGTTCCGGTGGCCCGACGGAGACCTCCTGCAGGTGCGCCGCGGGGCCCTGGCGGCGGTGCTGCAGGCCAGGGACTCCGCGGTGGAGAGCCTGCGGGAAAGGCTGGACGGGCTCGCCGCCAAGCTGGCGGAGCCGGTGAACGAGCTGCACGTGACCGGCTACGACCTGGACGGCAACCCGGGCCAGCTTTTCTTCGAGGGCTCCACCGCCAGCGACCTGCGCGTGGCGCAGGCGGTGTTGCAGGACCCCGGGAAGGTGGCCGCGGCCAGCGCACCCGGCGAGCCCGGCAACGGCCACGTGGCCCTGGACATCGCCCGCCTCCGGGGCGACCCGGAGATCGACGGCGCGTACAGGTCCCTGGTGACGGACGTGGGGATCCGGTCCCAGGAGGCGAGCCGGCAGGTGGACTACCAGGAGCTTTTGGCGGACCAGGTGCGCCTGCGCCGGGAGGCCACCAGCGGCGTGTCCCTGGACGAGGAGATGACCAACATGATCCGGTTCCAGCACGCCTACGACGCCGCGGCCCGCATGGTCCGCACCGTGGACGAGATGCTCCGTACGCTCCTGGACATGGTGGGACGGTGATGCGGGTCACCCTGGGCAGCCTCACCCTGAACCTCCTCCGCAACCTCGACGCGGGGCTGGAGCGGCTGAGCCGCCTGCAGGAGCAGCTGGCCACGGGCAAGCGGGTGCACCGCCCCTCCGACGACCCTCCCAACCTCCCCGCCTTGCTGGTGATGCGGGACGCGGTGAACGCGGCCCAGCAGTACGCCCGCAACCTGGAGGACACGCGGACGCTGCTGGACGCGGGCCAGCGGGCCCTGCAGGACGCGGTGCAGGTGCTGCACCGGCTGCGGGAGCTGGCGGTGCAGGGCGCCAACGGCACCCTTTCAGCCTCCGACATGCAGGCCCTGGCCCTGGAGGTCCGGGAGCTTCGGGGGGAGCTGGTGGCCCTGGGCAACACCCAGGTGGCGGGCAAGTACGTGTTCGGCGGCACCCACACCACGGACCCGCCCTTCGACCCCGACGGAGCCTACCGGGGCAACGCCGGCGGGCTTGAGCGGGAGGTAGACCGGGGGATCACCGTGGTGGCCAACGTGCCGGGGGACGCCGCCTTCGGTCCGGCGCTGGCCGCCGCCCAGCGGCTTCACGACGCCCTGCAGTCCGGGGACCACGGGGCGGTCCAGGATACCCTGGGCGACCTGGACCAGGCCCTGGACGCGCTGCTCGCGTCCCAGGCGGAGCTCGGGGCCCGCGCCAGCCGCCTGGAGACCATCCAGGCCCGCCTGAGCGAGTTCGAGGTGCAGCTGCGGGCGCTTTTGAGCGTGCGGGAGGACGCGGACATCGCGGAGGTGGTGATGAGCCTGCGGCTTCAGGAGAACGTCTACCAGGCGGCCCTGGCCGCGGGCGCGCGGCTGATCCAGCCCTCCCTGGTGGACTTCCTGAGGTGAGCCGTGGAGGTCCGGACCCGTCACTGGGGTGTGGTGGACGTGGACGACGACCGGGTGCTGCACTTCCCGGAGGGGGTCCCGGGCTTCCCCCACTGCCGCCGGTTCGCCCTCCTGGGTGAGCCCGGCGGGGTCTTCCTGTGGCTGCAGTCCGTGGACGACCCCGAAGTGGCCCTCCCCGTGGCCGACCCCTTCGCCCTGTTCGAGGGCTACGAGGTCCCCCTGGACCAGGAGGACGTGGAGCTCTTGGGCGTGCGCAGCCTGCAGGAAGTGGCCGTGCTGGCCGTGGTCACGGTGCGCGCGGACCCTCTCGCGGCTACCGCCAACCTGGCCGCCCCCATTCTCGTGAACACCGCCCGGCGGGTGGCGCGGCAGAAGGTCCTGGCGGAGACCGCGTACTCCGTCCGCCACCCCCTGTTCTCCACGTAGGAGCCCGTGGTGCTGGTGCTCACCCGCAAGCCCAACCAGGCGGTGCGCATCGGCGCGGACGTGGAGGTGCGCGTCCTGGAGATCTCCGACGGCCAGGTCCGGTTGGGCATCACCGCACCCCGCTGGGTGCCCGTGCACCGGGAGGAGGTGTTCCGGGAGATCCAGGAGGCCAACCGCCAGGCCGCGGAGACCTCCCCCGCGGACGTGTCCGCGGCCGCCCGCGTCCTTTCCCGCAACGGGGCCGGCCGCGTGGTCCGCGAAGCCCCTCAAGACTAGGCGCCCCGCTGCCGATACTCCGGGTCGGAAAACGGCTCGGAAAGGCAGGTGGGGATTAGCGAGGAGCACACGGCGACTCACCGAAAGGCGGCGCCGGCCCGCCACACAAGCCGGCAGACCAAACCGGGCAAGGAGGCCCAAAACCAAAGTTCAAGGAGGAACGAGGTCATGGGACTGAGGATCAACCAGAACATCGCCGCGCTCAACGCCCACCGGAACCTGGTGGCCACGGACAACGCGTTGAGCAAGTCGCTGGAGAGGTTATCGAGCGGCTTCCGGATCAACCGGGCCGCGGACGACGCCGCGGGCCTGGCCGTGAGCGAGAAACTCCGCGCCCAGGTGCGGGGCCTCGCGCAGGCCATCCGCAACGCCCAGGACGGCATCTCCATGATCCAGACCGCAGAGGGGGCGCTCAACGAGGTGCACGCCATGCTCCAGCGGATGCGGGAGCTCGCGCTCCAGGCGGCCAACGACACCCTGTCCAGCGCTGACCGGGCGGCCATCAACCAGGAAATCCAGCAGCTGCGCGCCGAGATCAACAACGTGAGTGGCCGCACCACCTTTAACGGGCAGAAGCTCCTGGATGGGAGCCTGGTGACGCAACTAGACGCGACCAGCGAGCTGAGGCCGAACCTCGCCATCAGCGGCGGAGGGGAGAATGCGTTCGTGACCGCGGTGGACGTGAGCTCCGCTAGGGCGGGCACCACGTACACGCTGTCCGGGTCAGGGACATCGTTGACCCTGACGCGGTCGGACGGGGTCGCGCAGACCATCACGGTGTCCAACGTGAGCGCTAACGGCAGCCAGGTTCTCGACTTCAGCCAGCTGGGAGTAAGGATTAGCGTGGCGTCCAGCGGCGGGATTTCTGCGGCGAACCTGGTGCTAGCGCTCACGGCGACGGGGAACGACACGATCACCACCGCCTCGGGCAGTGGGAGCGCGAACTTCCAGGTGGGGCCGGCGGCGGGCGACTCCATCACGGTGGCGTTCAGCAAAGTGGACGTAGACGCGCTGGCGCTGACGGTTGCATTGGACAACTTCAATGGCAGCCAAACGGTGGCGAACGCGCAGGCGCTGGTGACGGCGCTGGATACGGCGGTGAACACCGTGTCCACAAAGCGGGGAGAGTTCGGCGCCGCGCAGAACCGGCTCGAGCACACCATCGCGAGCCTCGGCGTGGCGCACGAGAACATGAGCGCCGCGGAGAGCCGGATCCGGGACGTGGACATGGCGCAGGAGATGGTGCAGTTCACCCGCAACCAGATCCTGCTGCAGGCCGGTACCGCCATGCTGGCGCAGGCCAACGCCGCGCCGCAGGTGGTGTTGCAGCTGCTGCGGTAGCGCGGAGGGTTCGGGGGCGGGGCCGGCCGGGCCCCGCCCCCGGGCGGGGAGGTGGTGAGGATGTTGGTCCCTCCGCCCAGCTCGGGCAGCACGAAGAAACCCGAGCCGCAGCCCGCGCAGGACCGGCAGGTGCGGGGCGGGAACGGCCAGGGGAGCCCCGAGCGGCCGCAGCGGGCACCCTCGGCCCTGGACGTGGCCGCCCAGTTCGTGGTGGACGAGCGCACGGGCAGGGTGTTGGTGCGCATCTACGACACGCGGACGGGCGAGACCATCCGGACCATCCCGCCCAACCAGGTGGTGGAGTTCCTCTTGGGAACCGGCGGGCTGGACGTGCGGGTGTAGCGGCACGGTCTGTGCGTGTCCGCACTTGAGGGCCGGACCCCGCGAGGGAGGGCCCGAGGAGGTGGGTCGTGTCCACGTTCAGCGTCGACGGGCTGGTATCGGGGCTCAACACCACCGACATCATCAACAAGCTGCTGGAGGTGGAGCGGGCCCCCGTCCGCCGGCTGGAGGCCCGCAAGTCCGAGGCCAACGCGCGCCTGGCGGCCTGGCGGGAGCTGAACACCAAGCTCATTACGCTGGAGGACCGCGCCGCGGCTTTGGTGAGCAGCCTCACGTACAAGGCGGCCAGGGCCACGAGCAGCAACCCTCAGGTGGCGGTGGCCGCGGCGGCTGTGGGGGCTGTGCCCGGGACGTACACGCTCACCGTGAACCGCCTCGCGAGCGCCCACCAACTGAGCACGGACACCTTCGTGGACAAGGACGCCCAGGTGTTCGGGACGGGGACCCTGACCCTCACCGTGGGTACCACCACCACGGAAGTGACGGTGCCCGAAGGCCAGAACTCCCTTGCGGGCATCGCTTCGGCCATCAACGCGTCCGGTGCCGGGGTGTACGCGGCGGTGGTGCAGGTGGACGGCGGCTTCCGGCTACTGGTGACGTCCCGCACCTCGGGGGCCGCGGGTGCCGTGACCGTGGACACGAGCGGCCTGGTGGGGGGGTCTGCCACCCTTTCCTTCCCCCACGAGGTAAGCCCCGCCCAGGACGCGGAGGTGGTGCTGGGCACCGGCGCGGGGGCGGTGACCGTGCACCGGCCCACGAACGTGGTCTCCGACCTGCTGCCGGGCGTGACCCTGGCCCTGGCGGGGTCGGGGTCGGTGACGGTGACGGTGGAGCAGGATCTGGAGGCGGTGAAGAAGGCCGTCCGGGACTTCGTGGCCGCCTACAACGACCTGGTGGACAGCCTCACCCAGTACGGCCGGTACGACCCCGAGACCAAGCAGCGCGGGGCCCTGCAGGGCGACGGGACCCTCCAGCGGATCCAAGCGGAGCTGCCGGACGCGGTGCTGCGCACGGAGGTGGCGGACCAGACCCTCAGGCGGCTGTCCGACCTAGGGGTCCGCGTGGGCCGGGACGGCAAGCTCACCCTGGATGAGTCGAAGCTCGCCGACGCCCTGCAGGGCCGCTTCGACGAAGCCCGGAAGGTGCTGGAGGCCGCGGGTACGAGGCTGAAGGAGGTGGCGGACAACCTCACCAAGGTGGACGGGCCCGTGTGGGTGGCCATGGACGCGCTGAACAGCCGCCTGCGGAGCTACGACCAGCAGATCGGACGGTGGGAGGACCGGGTGGAGCGCAAGCGGGAGCAGCTGGTGCGCATGTTCACGGAGCTGGAGAAGAGCCTGGGCCAGCTCCGAAGTCAGGGCGACTGGCTGGCGGCCCAGATCCGGCGCCTCGGGGGGACCCAGCAGTGAGCCGGGCCGCGCTCGCGTACCGGTCCTCCCACGCGGCCACCGCCTCCCCGGGCCAGCTGGTGGTGATGCTGTACGACGGGGCGCTCAGGTTCCTCGACGAGGCCGCCCGGGCCTACCGGGCGGGCGACCGCGAATCCGGAGACCGGGCCGTGACCCGCGCGGAGCGGCTGGTCCTGGAGCTCATGGCCTCCCTGGACCTCCGGTACGAGGTGGCGCAGCACCTGCTGGAGCTGTACCGGTTCAGCTTCCGGCAGTTGGCGGACGCCCGCCGGCGCCGAGACGCCCAGGCCCTGGAGCAGGTGCGGGGGTGGTTTTCGGAGCTTCGGGAGGCGTGGGCGCAAGCGGAGCGGCAGGCGCGCAGCGCCGGGGTGGTGTCGTGACGCCCGTGGACCGCTACGTGGAGTTCTGCCGGGAGGTGCTGCGGTGCACCCGGGAGGCGGCGGCGGCCGCGGACCGCGGGCAGTGGGAGGCGCTGCTGGCCCACCTGGCGGCACGGCAGGAGGCCATGGAGGCCGCGGAATGCCTCCCGACCCCGAGCCCTGCGGACCTGGCGGCCCTGCGGGCCCAGGCCCTGCCGTTGCTGGTGGAAGCCGCGGAGCTCAACCGCAGGGTCACCGACCGCGTCCGCAGGCTGCGGGACCTCCTGCGGCCCGTGGTGGCGGGCGCGGAGCCGCGGTTCCTCGACACGTACCGGTGAACGGCACGACCTTTGCAGGCGCGCGGGGTAGCTGCGACCACAGGAGGTGAAGGGCTGTGAAGCGCTGGATCCGCGTGGCGGACTGGCCGTTGCGGTGGAAGCTGTTGGCCAACGCGGGGCTGGTGGTGGCCGTCGCTTTGGCGGTGGGGTTCGCGGGGTTGCAGGCAATGGACCGCCTGAAGGCGGAGGTGGCCGCGGTCCAGCAGGACATGGCGGCTCTGGACCTGGTGCTGCAGGCGGACCGCGACGCCTACCAGGCTCTCTCGGCCTTCTACGCCCTGCTCGGCACCGACCCCAACCACCGCACCCGCTACCAGGAGCTGGCGCAGTTCATGGACGAGAATTTGCAGCAGGCCGTGGACCGGGCCACCAAGGCCCAGGAGCTGCTGCGCAGCGAGCAGAACCGGCTGCTGGCCGCGGGGTTCGCCAGCGGGGTCCGCACGTGGGGGGACGAGATCCGCAGCATCCGGTCCAACTACGAGAACGGCCTCGTGACCTCCGCGGACGCCCTGGAGCAGGGCCGCCAGAAGGTCCGGGGGACCTTCGACCCCGCTCGGGAGCAGCTGGACCAGCTGCAAGACCAGCTGGCGCAGCAGGCCAAGGCGCGGGAGCAGCAGGCGGCGGCCCTGGACGGACGGCTGCACCGGGACGTGGCGGGCTTGCCGCTGGCGGGCCTGCTGGTGGCGGGCACCTTCGCCTGGTTCACCACCCGCAGGCTCGCCGCCCAGGTGCGGGCCGTGGAGGAGGCCGTGGCGGCGCTGAGCCAGGGCGACCTGACCCACGAGGTGGCCGTGCACGGCGCGGACGAGCTGGGCCGCATGGCCGCGGGTTTGAAGGCCGCGGTGGAGCACTTGCGGGCGATGGTGCAGCAGCTGCGCACCAGCGCGGGCGAGGTGGCCAGCGCTTCCCGCCAGGTGGCGTCCACCAGCGACCAGCTGAGCCGCAGCGCCGCGGAGATCGCCCGGGCCGTGCAGGACGTGGCTAGTGCCGCGGAGCTGCAGGCCCGCGGCGTGCACGAGACCACCCAGACGGTCCAGCAGGTGAGCCGCAGCCTGGAGGAGGTGGCGGGCAACACCAGCCAGACGGCCCAGGCGGCGCAGCAGGCCAACGAGGCCGCGGCGGAGGGGGCGGCGCGGCTGCAGCGGGTGGTGGAAGCCATCGGCGAGATCCGCCGCAGCGCGGAGGAGATGGCCCAGGTGGTGGCGGTGTTGGGCGAGAAGGGCAAGAACATCGGCCGCATCGTGGGCCTCATCACGGAGATCGCCTCCCAGACCAACCTCCTGGCCCTCAACGCGGCCATCGAGGCCGCCCGGGCGGGCGACCAGGGCCGGGGCTTCGCGGTGGTGGCGGAGGAGGTCCGCAAGCTGGCCCAGGAGTCCGCCCAGGCCGCGGAGCAGATCGCGGAGATCGTGCGGGAGATCCAGGAGGAGACCCAGCGGGCGGTACGGGCCATGGAGCGGGGCGGCCAGGAGGTCCAGGCGGGCGTGCGCCTGGCGGACGAGGCCGGGGAGGCGTTCCAGCGCATCCGGGGCAGCGTGGCGGACGTGACCGGGCGTACGGAGGGGGTCTCCGCGGCCACCCAGCAGCTGTCCGCCAGCGCCCAGCAGATCGAGGCCACCGTGCGCAAGCTGCTGGAAACCGCCCAGCAGAACTCCGCGTCCGCGGAGCAGGTGGGCGCCGCGGTGGAGGAGATCTCCGCCAGCGCCCAGGAGATGTCCGGCGGCGCGCAGCGCATGGCCCGGGTGGCGGAGGACCTGGAGAAGCTGGTGGCCCACTTCCGCGTGTAGGCGGTCGTGCGGCACCACGCGTCGGACCGTCGCTTGGCACGGATCTTGCAGTGAACCGGGCGGGCCCGGAAGGGTCCATCGGGGGGAGCGCTGGGAGGTCGGCTCGCAGACCTCCGGGCTCCCCTTTTTCAGGGAAGGAGGCCATGGCGACGGCACCTCACCTGCGCCTTGCCAGCTCTTCCGGCCCCGCCCGGGGCACGGTGGTGTTCATAGAACCCCTGGACGGCACGTGCGGTGAGCTGAGGAGTTTGCTGGAGCGGGAAGGCTTCCACGTCCGCGGGGTGCACCTGGAAGCCACCAGCCCGCACGTCGCGGACGTGGTGGTGACCTCCCGCCCCGACGTGGTGGCTTTGGTACGGGCCGAGTGGCCGGACGTGCCCGTGGTCGTAGCCCTGCCCTCTCCCAGGGTGTCGGAGGTGGTGGAGGCGGTGCGGGCGGGCGCCGCGGACGTGGTGGCCGGGTGCGACGGTGTGCGCGCGGCCGCCGCCCGCATCCGGCAGCTGGCTCAAGCTCGAACGCAGCAGCGCGAGCAGCTCCGGCTGCAGCAGGACCTGGCCCGCGCCTACCGGTTCGACGGGGTGGTGGGCAACTCCCCGGCCATGCACGAGGTGTTGCGCATCGCGTCCATCGTGGCCCCCACGGACGCCACGGTGCTGCTCACGGGGGAGTCGGGGACGGGCAAGGAGCTGGTGGCCCGCTCCATCCATCTGCAGAGCCGCCGGGCCGCGGGGCCGCTGGTGGTGCTGCACTGCGGGGCGGTACCGGAGACGTTGCTGGAGACGGAGCTGTTCGGCCACGAGAAGGGTGCCTACACCCACGCCCTCAACGCCCGGCCGGGGAAGTTCGAGCAGGCCTCCGGCGGGACCCTGTTCCTGGACGAGGTGGGCGACATGTCGCCCCGCATGCAGGTCAAGCTCCTGCGGGTGCTGCAGGAGCGGGTGGTGGAGCGGGTGGGCGGGAGCCGGCCGGTGCGGGTGGACTGCCGCATCGTGGCTGCCACCAACCGCGACCTCCGGCAGATGGTGCGGGGGGGCACCTTCCGGGAGGACCTGTACTACCGGCTGAACGTGGTGTCCTTGCACCTGCCGCCGTTGCGGGAGCGGCTGGAGGACCTGCCGCTGCTGGTGGACTTCTTCGTGCAGAAGTACCGCCGGCAGACGGGCAAGCCCGTACGGGGCGTCACGGAGGCGGCCCTGCGCCGGCTGCGGGAACACCCCTGGCCCGGCAACGTGCGGGAGCTGGAAGCGGTGGTCCACCGGGCGGTGATCCTGGCGCAGGGCGAGTGGATCGACGCCCGGGACGTGGTGGTGGACGGCTGGCTGGGCGCCGTCCGCGCCTGATCGGCACGGAGTTTGCAAGCGCAGGCAGCGGACGCTGGGGCGGTGGCCGTGGAGCCGATTCGGTGCGTGGCGGTGGGTGTGGCGGTGGACGGGAACCGCGGCGGAGTCCAGTTCTGCCAGGTCCCGTGCGTGGCCGCGGCGGAGGCGGCCGTGGTGGTGGGGGAAGCGGACGCCGTGGTGGTGGACGTAGACGCCACTCCCCTGGAGGAAGTGGCTAGGCTGGCCGCGGGGTTCCCGCACGTGCCGGTGGTGGGCGTGGGCAGCCCGGAGCGGGCGCTAGAGGCGGTGCGGTACGGAGTCTTCTGCGCGGCCGCGCCGAACCACGAGCCCGAGACGCTGGCGGCGGAGGTGCGCCGCGTGGTGCGGCGGCACCGCCGCCTGCGGGAGGCCGCGCGGCGGGAGGTGCTGCGGCCCCTGCTGCGGCTGCGGGAGCTGGTTCCGCAGGACGCCCGCCCGGAGATGGTGCTGCGGAGGCTCGCGGAGATCGCCCGGGTGAGCGTCGGCGCGGACCGCGCGGCCGCGGTCACCCTGTGCCCGGAGGCGCCGGACCTAGCCGTGGCCCTGACGGAGCTGCGGGGCGGGCAGGCCGCGGAGGGCTTCTGGACCGTGGTTCCCGGCCGCCTGGCGGAGGCACCGCCGGGCGGGCAGGCGGAGGGGCCCCACGTGGCCACCGTGGCCGTGGCCACCGCGGACCGGACCCTGGGGGCGCTGACCGTGACCCGGGACCCGGGCCGGGAGCCCTTCGGCCCCGTGGAGCGGGAGCTGTTGGACGTGTTGGGTGTGGTGGGCGCCCTGCCGTTGGTGCAGGTGGACCTCCTGCGCAAGCTGCAGGAGGGCAACCAGCGGCTCATCGACGCGTTGGCCTACGCGTGCGAGCTGCACGAGGCGTCTTTGCGGGGACACAGCGAGCGGCTCACGAGTTACGCCCTGGCCATCGGCCGCAAGCTCGGCCTGCAGGGCCAGGCCCTGGAAGATCTCCGGGTGGCGGGGATGCTGCACGACGTGGGCAAGATCGGCATCCGCGACACCATCCTCCTCAAGGCCGGCCCCCTGACCCCGGAGGAGTACGAGACGGTGAAGCGCCACACCATCATGGGCGCGGAGATCCTGTCCGCGGCGGGCTTCGGGGAGAACGTGGTGCGGTGGGTGCTGCACCACCACGAGCGGTGGGACGGCCGCGGCTACCCCATGGGGCTGGCGGGCACGGACATCCCCCTGGGGGCGCGGGTGCTGGCGGTGGCGGACGCGTACGAGGTCATGACCACGGGCCGGGTGTACCGCAACCCCGTGCTGCCCGGGCAGGCCCTGGAGGAGCTCCGGCGGGAGCGGGGACGGCAGTTCGACCCCGAGGCGGTGGACGCCTTCGCGGACGCCCTGTCCTCGGGGGAGGTGGGGTGGGAGACGGGAGGTTCCGAAGGACCGCAGCGGTGGAGGTGAGGACGTGCAAGCGGAGCGGAAGGGCCGAGGGGAGCAGCACCTGGTGGTGGTGCAGCTGGACCGGGAGCGGTACGGGGTGCCCATCGAGCACGTGCACGAGATCATCCGGATGCAGGAGGTCACCCGCATCCCGCGGGCCCCGAGCTTCGTGGAGGGCGTGATCAACCTGCGGGGGCAGGTGATCCCCGTACTCGACCTCCGGCGCCG
Source organism: uncultured bacterium (assembly GCA_964437095.1). Classification (GTDB taxonomy): domain Bacteria; phylum Sysuimicrobiota; class Sysuimicrobiia; order Sysuimicrobiales; family Sysuimicrobiaceae; genus Tepidifontimicrobium. The sequence continues at coordinate 145,930 of CAYTFH010000004.1, forward strand.
CTTCGGCCTGGAGGGGGCGGACCGGAACGGCGCCCGCAGGATCGTGGTGGTGGAGATGAACGGCAGCCGGGTGGGCGTGGTGGTGGACGCGGTCCTGGAGGTGATGCGGCTGCCGGACAGCGCCGTGGTGCCGCCCGAGGAGATCGTGGGGGCGGGCCAGGTGGCGTTCCTGCGGGGCGTGGCGAAGCAGGGCGACGACCTCATCCTGCTCCTGGACCTGCAGCGGGTGCTGGAGGTCCACGAGCAGCGGGCCCTGGCGGAGCTGCAGACGGCGTAGCCCAACATGCGGGTGGAACGACTGCTGCCCGTCTTCCTGTCCGAGGCGGACGAGCACCTGCAGGCCCTGGAGGAGGGCGTGCTGGCCCTGGAGCGCCGGGGCGCGGACCCGGAACTGGTGGCGGCCCTGTTCCGCAGCGCGCACACCCTCAAGGGCTCCGCGGGCGCGCTGGGCTTCGCGCGGATCTCCGAGCTGACCCACGCCATGGAGGAGGCCCTGGAGGCGTTGCGGGCCGGACGACCCGCGGACGGCCTGCCGGACCTGCTGCTGGAGTGCGTGGACGCCCTGCGGTCGCTGCGCCAGGAGGTGGCGGACGGCGGCGAACGCACGGACGTGGGACCCCTGGTCGGCCGGCTGCGGGGCTGGAAGGAGGGTCAGGCCGGCGGCCTGCACCCGGTGGACGTGTGGGTCAAGCTGCGGGAGGACTGCCCCATGCGGGCGGCCCGGGCCCTGGCGTTGTTGCGGCTGCTCCGGGAGCACGCCCACGTGGAGCAGGTGGCGCCCCCGGAGGAAGCCATCGCCCGGGGTGCGTTGGAGCTGGAGTTCACCGCCCGGGTGCGGGCCCGCGAGCCGGAGGCCCTGCAGGAGCTGCTTGCGGGACCGGACGTGGAGGCGGTGCGGGTGATGCCCGCGGCGGAGAGCCGGGACGAGCGGTGGCTGGACCTGGGACCTCAGGCGCGGGGCAAGCTCCCCGACGACCCGGAACTCACCCGGCGCGCGTCTTTGCGCACCGTGCGGGTGGACGTGGAGCGGCTGGACCGCCTGATGAACCTGGTGGGCGAGCTGGTGGTGGACCGCATCCGGTTCGAGCAGATCGCCCAGCGCCTGAAGGGCTCGGGTGAGGCCAACGGCATCGCGGAGGAGCTGGCGGAGGCCGCCACCCACCTGGGCCGGGTGGCCAGCGACCTGCAGGCGCAGGTGTTGAAGGCGCGGATGCTGCCCATCGAGCACCTGTTCAGCCGGTTCCCCCGGTACGTCCGGGACCTGGCCCGGCGGGCAGGCAAGCGGGTGGAGGTGGTGCTGGAGGGGCAGGACACGGAGCTGGACCGGTCGGTGATCGAGCAGATCGGCGGCCCCCTCATGCACCTGGTCCGCAACGCGGTGGACCACGGCATCGAGCGGCCCGAGGAGCGGGAACGCGTGGGTAAGCCTCCTGCGGGCCGGCTGCGGCTCGCGGCCTCCCAGGAGGAGGAAGGGATCGTGGTGGTGGTGGAGGACGACGGGCGAGGCATCGACACCCACCTGGTCCGGCAGAAGGCGGTGGCCATGGGCTTGCTCACTGCGGAGGCGGCGGCGCGGCTGTCCGAGGAGGAGGCGGTGGACCTCATCTTCCACCCCGGGCTCAGCACCGCCCAGCAGGTGACGGACGTCTCCGGCCGCGGGGTGGGTATGGACGCGGTGCGGGCGGGAGTGCAGGCCCTGGGCGGGTCGGTGGAGGTACGCACGGAGCGGGGCCGGGGCACGGCCTTCGTGCTGCGCCTGCCCCTGACCCTGGCCATCGTGCGGGCCCTGCTGGTGTCGTGCGGCGGGGAGCGGTACGCCATCCCCCTGGCCGGGGTGCAGGAGATCGTGGAGGTCCCCGCAGGGCGCGTGCACAGGGTCGGCGGGTACCGCACCACCGTCCTGCGGGGCACGGTGCTACCCGTGGTGTCCGTGCACGAAGCCCTGGAGCTGCCCGTGCCCGAGCACGCGGACCGGATGCTGTGCGTGGTCACGGGCGGGCGGCGGAGGGTGGGCCTGTGGGTGGACCAGGTCCTGGGAGAGGGAGAGATCGTGGTGAAGCCCCTGGGCGCGTATCTGGGCCAGGTTCCGGGCGTGGCGGGCGCCACCATCCTCGGGGACGGCCGGGTGGCGCTCATCCTGGAGCCGGTGGCCCTCACGCGGCTGGCGGTGCGGGAGGAGGAACTGGCGCATGTCGGCTAGGGTCCTGGTGGTGGACGACGCCCTGTTCATGCGGGCCATGATCCGGGAAGCGCTGAGCAACAGCGGCTTCCAGGTGGTGGCGGAGGCCAGCAACGGCGAGGAGGCCGTGGCCCGCTACGAGGAGGCGAAGCCGGACGTGGTCACCATGGACATCACCATGCCGCAGATGGACGGGGTGCAGGCGGTGCGGGAGATCCTCAGGCGGGACCCGTCCGCCCGCATCGTCATGGTGAGCGCCATGGGCCAGCAGGCCCTGGTGGTGGAGGCCATCCAGGCGGGCGCGCGGGACTTCGTGGTCAAGCCCTTCGACCAGACGCGCCTGGTGGAAGCCATCCGCAGGGCGTTGCGGTAGTCGAACAACGCAGCGCGCCGGCACCCGAGGGGGGCGGGGCCGAGCGTCGGAGAACCGGCGCACGGAGGGTGACATGGTGCAGCTGGAGGTCCGTCCCACCGTCGTCCCCGCGGCGGAAGCGAGGGTCCTGCAGACGGTCCTGGCGGTGAACGCCATCCTCCCCCTGACGGTGGTGGAGCTGGTGGCGCGGGTGGAGCAGGAACTGGCGGACAACCCGGTGCTGGAGCGGCTGCCCGCGCCCTGCCCGCAGTGCGGCCACCCCACGGAGGGGCTGGTGTGCTGGCGGTGCGGGCACTCCCCGCTGGCCCGGGCGGGAAGGCGGGCCCGGGGGCGGCGCGAGGAGGACGAAGTCCGGCCTTCCGCGGTGGAGCGGGCCGCCGCACCCGCCAACCTCCTGGACTCCCTGGAGGGGCAGCTGCGGGTGAGCGTGCGCGACCCCGCGGTGCTGCGGGTGGCCCTCCACCTGGTGGGCTACGTGGACCCCCGCGGCTACCTGGACGCGGACCTGCAGTACGTGGCCGCGGAGCTGCACATCCCCGTTGCCCTGGTGGAGGAGGCCCTGCGGGCGCTGCAGGCCTGCGAGCCCGCGGGCGTGGGTGCCCGGGACGTGCGGGAGTGCCTGCTGCTGCAGCTGGAGCGGCTGCCCGACTGCCCGCGGCGGCGGTTGGCCCAAGCGGTGGTGGCCTCCCACCTGGAGGCCGTGGCCCGGGGCCAGCACGGGGCCGTGGCCGCTCGGCTGGGCGTGCGGGTGGAGGACGTGCACGCGGCGTTGCGGTACCTGCGCAGGCACACGGTCCCGCACCCCGCGGAGGCCTTCCACTCCGAGCACGGAGGGGACCGGGTGCGGCCCGAGGAGCTGGCAATCCCCGACGTAATGATCCACCGCACCGAGGACGGCTACCGGGTGGAGCTGGTGGGGGCTTCCGCGGTCTGCCTGCGCGTGCACCCCGCGGTGCGGCGGGTGCTGCTGGAAGGGGACCTGGACCCGGAGGAACGGGAGCGGCTGCGGGCCCAGGTCCGGCGGGGCCGGCTGTTCGCAGAGGCCGTGCGCCGCCGCAACGCCATGGTGTACCGGTGCGCGGAGTACCTGGTGCGCTACCAGCGGGAGTTCCTGGACCGCGGGTCCGCGTACCTGCGGCCCCTCACCCTGAGCCGGCTGGCGGAGGCCCTGGGGGTGTGGGAGTCCACGGTGAGCCGGGCGTTGAGCGGCAAGTTCGTGCAGATGCCCGACGGCCGGGTGGTGCCCTTCGACGTGTTCTTCGACAGCAGCCTGCCCGTCCGGGAACGCATCCGGGAGCTGGTTTCCCAGGAGGACCCGGCCCGACCCCTCACGGACGAGGAGCTGGCCGCGCGGCTGCGGGTGGAGGGCTGGCCCGTGGCCCGCCGCACGGTGACCAAGTACCGGGAGATGGCCCGCATCCCTCCGGCGCGGGTGCGGCGCCGCCGCGCGGCGGGTCTTTCGGCAGCCGCGGTGTAGCGGCACCGATTGTGCAACGCCTCCGGGCGGCATGGCCAACGTGCTGGACGCCACCGGCCAGTACCTTCTGGCGTCGTTGCGGACGCTGGCCCGGCGGCACGCGGTGCTGGCGGGCAACCTAGCCAACGCCCACACCCCGGGCTACGTCCGGGCGGACGTGGACTTCGCGCGTACCCTGCGGGCCCTGCACGAGGAAGCGCAGGCCGACGGGGTGCCGGTCTCGGGGGTGGCCTTCCTGCGGTGGGACGGGACGGAGCCGGACCCGGAGCTGGAGGCCGCGGAGCTCAGCCGCACCGCCCTGCACGCCATGGCCCTGACCAACCTCCTGGCCGCCAAGCTGGAGATGCTGCGGTCGGCCATCCTCGAAGGTCGCCGGTAGGAGGCAAGACGGTGTCGTTGTTCCGGGCCCTGGAAGCCAGCGCGTCCGCCCTCACCGCGGAGCGAGTGCGGATGGAGGTATCCGCGTCCAACCTGGCCAACGCCAACACCACCCGCACCCCGGAGGGGGGGCCGTACCGCCGGCGGGTGGTGTTCTTCGCGCCGTTGGTGGAGCGCCTGGCCGCCGGCTGGGGCGGAGGCGTCGCCTCGGACAGCCCCGGGGTGGTGGTGGCGGGCATCGTGGAGGACCCCTCGCCCCCGCGGCGGGTGTACGACCCCGGACACCCGGACGCGGACCGCGAGGGGTTCGTGACCCTTCCCAACGTGAACCCCGTGACGGAGATGGCGGACCTCATGGCGTCCGCGCGGGCGTACGAGCTGAACACGGTGGTCTTCAACACCATCAAGCAGGTCATCCTCAAGGCCCTGGAACTCGGGAGGAGGTGAGGGCGTGCAGGTCCGCGGCATCACTCCCGTAGGTGTTGGGGCGGGCTCGCCCCTCCACCAGACCCTGTCGGCCTTCGCGGAAGCCCTGGAGCGGGCGGTGCGCAGCGCGGACGAGCTGCAGCGGCGCGCGGACGCGGCCGCGGCGGCCCTGGCGGACGGCCGCACGGACGACGTGCACGCGGTGATGGTGGCCATGGAGGAGGCCGACCTGGCCCTCCAGTTGGCCATCCAGGTGCGCAACCGCCTCCTGGAGTCCTACCAGGAGCTGCTGCGCATGCAGGTGTAGCGTCGGGCGGACGGGATGCTGCAGGCGTGGTCCAGCTGGCCCGCGTCCCGCCGCCGCGCTGCGGTCCTCGCGGCGGTGGGCGTGGCGGTGGCGGCCCTGGCGTGGAGCTGGGCCACGCGGCCCCAGTTCGTCCCACTGTACAGCCGGCTGGACGTCCAAGAAGCCGCCCGGGTGGTGGAGGCCCTGCAGCAGATGGGCGTGCCGTACCGGCTATCGGGCGTGGGCACCACGGTGGAAGTGCCCCGGGACCGGGTGTACGCGGCCCGCCTCCAGCTGGCGGCGCAGGGCCTGCCGCGGTCCGGCGGGGTGGGGTTCGAGCTGTTCGACCGCACGAGCTTCGGCGCCACGGAGCTGGTGCAGCGGGTGAACCTGCAGCGGGCCCTGGCGGGGGAGCTGGTGCGCAGCATCGAGACCCTGGAGGCAGTGGAGTCCGCGCGGGTGCACCTGGCCATCCCCGAGGACCGGCTGTTCCAGGACGAGTCCAGCACGCCCAGCGCGTCCGTGGTGGTGGCCCTGCGGCCCGGCGCCGGCCTCAGTCCCGGGCAGGTGAGGGCCATCCAGCACCTGGTGGCCAACAGCGTCCAGGGCCTTGCTCCAGAGCGGGTGACCGTGGTGGACACCCGCGGCCGGCTTTTGTCCGCGGGCCGTGAGGACCCCGCGGGCGCCAACGCCGCGCAGCTCACGGAGCGGGAGCAGGTGGAGGCCGCGCTGCAGCAGCGGGTGCAGAGCATGCTGGACCAGGTCCTGGGGCCCGGGCGGGCCATCGCCCGGGTGAGCGCGGAGGTGGACTTCAGCCGCAGGCAGGTGGAGCAGGAGAGCTTCCTGCCCGACCAGCGGGCGCCCACCTCCGAGGTCACGGTGGAGGAGTCGTACGCGGGCCGGGGAGGCCTGCCCCCCGGAGGCCCGGCCAGCGTGTCCGTACCATCCTACGCTCAGGCGCCCGCCGCCGCCTCCGGGTCGGAGTACCGCCGCCGGGAGTCCAGGACCACCTACCAGGTCACGCGGCGGGTGGAGAGGGCGGTATCCGCGGGCGGCATCCGGAGGCTGTCGGTGGCGGTGTTGGTGGACCGGCAGGTGCCGCAGGCCGCGGTACGGGCTCTGGAAGCCGCGGTGGCCGCGGGGGTGGGGCTGGACCGCCGCCGCGGCGACGTGCTGGTGGTGCAGGCGGTGGACTTCCCGGCTCCGGTGGAGGCACAGGCCCCGCAAGCGAAGGCGGCACAGCCCCGGGGCCGGAGCACGCCATTGCCATGGTGGGCGCTGGCGGCGGCCGGGGGGCTACTGGTGGTGCTCGTGGTGGTGCTGCTGCTGTTGCGGCGGCGCCGGCGGGCGGAGGTGAAGGTGGAGACCCTGCAGCCGGTCCCGGTGCCGCCCGCGCCGCGGGAGCCCGAGGAGGACGAGGAGGAGCGGATCTTGCGGGCCCTGCGGGAGCGGGAGGAAAGCCGCGAAGCCACCGTGCGGCGGGAGCTGCAGCGGCTGGCGCAGGAGCGGCCCGCGGACATCGCTGCGGTGATCAAGAGCTGGATGGCGGAGAAGTAGGGTGGCGACCCGGCAGGCCATCACCGGACGGCAGAAGGCGGCCATGCTCCTGGTCTCCCTGGGGCCGGAGCTGGCGGCCGCGGTGCTCCGGCACCTGGGGGAGGAGGAGATCGAGGCGCTCACCTTCGAGATCGCCAACCTTCCTCAGGTCAGCGCCCAGGAGCGGGAGGAAGTGGTGCAGGAGTGCTACCAGATGGCCCTGGCCCGGGAGTACGTGTCCGTGGGCGGGCTGCAGTACGCCCGGGAGCTGTTGGAGCGGTCCTTGGGCCCCCAGCGGGCCGCGGAGATCCTGGAGCGGCTCACCACCTCCCTACAGATCAGCCCCTTCGACGCCTTCCGCCGCATGGACCCCGCGCAGCTGGCGAGCCTGCTGCAGCAGGAGCACCCGCAGACCATCGCCCTGGTGGTGGCGTACCTGAAGCCCGCCCAGGCGGCGGCGGTGCTGGCCTCCCTACCCCGGGAGCTGCAGGTGGGGGTGGCCATGCGGGTGGCGGTCATGGACCGCACTACCCCGGAGACCATCCGGGAGGTGGAGGCGGCGCTGGAGAGCAAGCTGGTGAACCTCCCCACCCAGGAGTTCACCGCGGTGGGCGGGGTGCAGGCTTTGGTGTCCATCATCAACGAGTCGGACCGAGCCACGGAGCGGGTGATCCTGGAGGCCCTGGAGGAGCGGGACCCCGAGCTGGCGTCCCAGGTGAAGAAGCTGATGTTCGTGTTCGAGGACCTGCTGGGCCTGGACGACCGGTCCGTGCAGATCGTCCTGCGCAACGTGGACAGCAAGGACCTGGCCCTGGCCCTCAAGGGCGCCAGCGAGGAGTTGCGGGAGAAGATCTTCCGCAACATGAGCCAGCGGGCCGCGGAGGCCCTGCGGGAGGACCTGCAGCTCATGGGCCCGGTGCGGCGCCGGGACGTGGAGGAGGCGCAGGGCCGCATCGTCACCGTGGTCCGGCAGCTGGAGGAGTCCGGCCAGATCGTCATCGCCCGCGGGGGGCAGGAGGAAGTGCTGCTGTAGGAGGGGCCGGTGTCCGGAGCCGTGCGTGCCGTCATCAAAGGAGCGCCCCGGGACGGGGCCATCGCCCGGATCACCACGGCGGTGGTGTCCGACGTGCGGTCCTCCCCGGAGGAGCCGGCGGCGGAGGTCCTGCGGTCCGCGTACGAGGCGGCCCGCAGGCTGCAGGAGGCCGCGCAGGTGGAGGCCGCGCGGGCGGTGGCGGAAGCGCAGGCCCGGGCGCGGGCGGAGCTGGAGGCCGCGTGGCAGGAGCGCCTGCGCCGCCTGGACCGGCTGCTGGAAGACCTCGCAGGGCAGGGGCCGGCAGCCTTGGCGGAGCGCTTCGCACCCGCGGTGGTCACCCTCGCCCTGGAGGTGGCGCGCAAGCTGGTGCGCCGCGAGGTGGAGCGCGACCCGTCGCTGCTGCTGTCGTGGGTGCGGGAGGCCGCAGAGCGGCTGCACGGCGCGGGGGAGCTGGTGGTGCGGGTGAACCCCCAGGACCTGGAGCTGTTGCGGTCCTGCGGGGTGGACCTGGAGCGGGCGGGCTCCAGGCTGCGGTGGGTTCCGGACCCCGAGGTGGACGGAGGGTGCGTGGTGGAGTCCGACGCGGGGACCGCGGACGCCACGGTGGCCACCCAGCTGCGGACCCTGCGGGAACGGCTGGAGGAGGTACGCGGTGCCTGACCGACCGCCCCTCCCCCTGGAGCAGTGGCTGGAGGTGGTGAGGCGCACGGACCCCGTGCGGGTCACGGGCCGGGTGGTGCAGGTGGTGGGCCTGGTGGCGGAGGCCAAGGGGCCGCGGGTGCACGTGGGCGAGTGGTGCACGGTGCAGGCCGCGGACGGCGAGCTTCCCGCGGAGGTGGTGGGGTTCCGGGAGGACCGCTTCCTGATGATGCCCCTGGGGCCGCTCAGCGGGCTCAGCCCGGGCAGCGAGGTGGTCCCCTCCGGCCGCGCCATGCGGGTACCGGCGGGCCGCAGCCTCCTGGGGAGGGTCACGGACGGCCTCGGCCGCCCCCTGGACGGCCGGCCCCTGGAGGTGCGGGAGTGGAGGCCGCTGCACGCGGACCCGCCCAACCCCCTGCAGCGGCCCCGCATCACCGAACCCTTGCCCACGGGCGTGCGGGCCATCGACGGTCTGCTCACCCTGGGCCGGGGCCAGCGGGTGGGCATCTTCGCGGGCAGCGGGGTGGGCAAGAGCACGCTGCTCGGCATGATCGCCCGCCACAGCAGCGCGGACGCCAACGTCATCGCCCTGGTGGGCGAGCGGGGTCGGGAGGTCCTGGACTTCATCGAGAACGACCTGGGCGACGGCCTGGAGCGGTCCGTGGTGGTGGTGGCCACCTCCGACCAGCCGCCCTTGGTGCGGGCCCGGGCTCCCTTCGTGGCCACCGCCATGGCGGAGGCGTTCCGGGACCAGGGCATGCACGTGATGCTCATGATGGACTCCGTTACCCGGTTCTGCATGGCGCAGCGGGAGATCGGGCTGGCCGTGGGCGAGCCGCCCACCACCCGCGGGTACACGCCCTCGGTGTTCGCCCTGCTCCCCCAGCTCATGGAGCGGGCGGGCACGGCCCGGGGAGGGTCCATCACCGCCCTGTACACCGTCCTGGTGGAGGGCGACGACCTGATGGAGCCGGTGGCGGACCACGCCCGCAGCATCCTCGACGGCCACATCGTCCTGTCCCGCGCCCTGGCTTCCCAGGGCCACTACCCGCCCATCGACGTGCTGGAGTCCACCAGCCGCCTCATGCCTTCGGTGGCGGGCCCGGACCACCTGCGGTGGGCCCAGGCGGTGCGGGCGCACCTGGCCACGTACCGGGAGGTGGAGGACCTGGTGAACCTGGGTGCGTACACCCGCGGCAGCAACCCGCGGGTGGACGCGGCGTTGGACCGCATGGACGCCATCCGGGCGTTCCTGCGGCAGCTGCCGGGGGAGCGCAGCACCTTCCAGGAGACTTTGGCGCCGCTGCGGGAGCTGGCGGGGGAGGCGTGAAGCGGTTCCGGTTTCCGCTGCAGGGGCTGTTGCGGCTGCGCCGGCTGCGGGAACGGCAGGCCCGCCGGGAGCTGGCGGAGGCGCTGAGGGCGCTGAGGGACGCGGAGTCCGCTTGCGAGGCCGCACGGCTGGCGGTGGAGCAGGCGGAACGCGGGCTGCGGGCTGGACAGGACGCGGCCCGGCTTCGGTGGTGGGCGGAGGCGCTGTGCCACAGGCGGCAGCGGGCGGCGCAGGCGGAGCGGCTGCGCGAGGAGCTCGCGCAGCGAGTGGAGGTCCTTTGGGCACGCTTTTTGCAGCTCCGGCGGGACCGGAAGGCGGTGGAGCAGGTGCGGGTCAAGAGGTGGCGGCTGTACCAGCGGGAGCTGGAGCGCCGGGAGCAGGCGCAGGCGGACGAGCTGGTACTCCTCCGCCGCGGGAGGCAGCCGTGAGCCCGGGGCTTCTGGCCACCCTAGCGCGGATCCGTTGGATCGAGTCGCAGTTCGGTCCTGTGGCGCCGGGCAGCCCTGAAGCGCCCAAGCCGTCCAAGGCACCCGCGGCCTTCCGGGAGCTCGTGGAACAGGCGGCGCGGCGGTACGGGTTGGCCCCGGCCCTGGTGGACGCGGTGATCCGGGCGGAGTCGGGCTACGACCCACGTGCCACGTCGCCTGTAGGCGCAGCGGGCCTGATGCAGCTCATGCCCGGCACCGCCCGGGGCCTGGGGGTGTCGGACCCCTATGACCCGGCCCAGAACGTGGACGCAGGCGCCCGCTACCTGCGGGGCCTGCTGGACCGGTTCGGCGACGTGCAGCTGGCTCTGGCCGCGTACAACGCGGGCCCGAACGCGGTGCTGCGCTACGGTGGGTTGCCGCCGTACCCGGAGACGCGCGCGTACGTGCAGCGGGTGCTGAGCACCTGGCAGCGGCTGCGGGCAGAACTGTGGGGAGGTGACCGGTGAACCTGCAGGAGGTCCTCGCGGCCGGAGCGGACAGCACGGGGCTGGACGCCCTGGGCGTGCCTTCCGCCGCCGCGGAGTTCGCGGCGGTCCTCCAACTCCTGGTGCCGCACGTCAGGGGCCCGGACACCGCGGCGGTGGCCTGCGGGCGGCCGCCCGGACTTCCCGACCGCCGGAAGCCGGCGGCCCCGGACGAACCCGCGGGGTCTCCGGTCCTCACGGAGGGAGGGGCTCCTGCCGCGGGGGCAGAGGCTTCCGTGCACGGCCACCCGCAAGTTGTCTCGGCGCCCGCGCACGGGCAGCCGGTGTGGAGGGTAACGTGGGAGATGGGGCCGGAGGAACACGGCGACGGTGACGCGCCTGACGGAGGGGGTGGCGCGGTACGGGGGATGGAGGAGCCCGTGACGCGCCGTCAGCCACGGCAACAGGAGCTCGTGACCGGGCTCGTGGCCGCGCCCGGAGCTGCGCCTGCCCTGCCCGCGCAGCGCCAGGCCGGTGAGCACCCTGCGGAAGACACGGCGGCCGCGGCCGTGCGGGAGGCTTTCGCGGACGCGGCGGGGCTACCGGCACCACCCCCGCCGCGGCTGGACCACCACGGCCCGGAGGAACATTCCCACGAGGCGGCCCTTCCCCGCGGCGGTGACACAGCTGTTGACGCGTCCCCGGAGGCTCCCCCGGTCCACGCTGCGGCAAGCCCGCAGCGAGCGGACTCTTCAGGGGACGCCCCGCCGCAGCCCGTGGCACCGCACCGCGGGGAGGCGGCGAAGGTGGAAAAAGTCCCCTCAACTCCCTCCGGCCCGGCGCGTCCCACGGCGAGCCCGGGACTGCCGCGGAGAGCCGCCGCGTCCGTCCGCCCACCCCAACGGGAAGGGTTACCGCCCGAGGCGCAAACGGCCGGCCGGCAACCAGACCCAGACCGGGTCGAGGTGCGGGCCTTCGAGCCGAAGCCCGCTCCGGCGCCTGCCTGGGACGGGGCGCAGCTTCCGGGCCTGGAAGGGGAGGCGCGCTCGCACCTCCCCGAGGAAGGCACCGGGCCGGAGGTCGTGGAAGTGGCTGCGGGACCGTGGCGTCCGGAGGGATCCTCGGGCCACGACGCGGCAGACTCCGGCGCAGGTGCAGGGGACGGTTCTTCCCGCGAGGCCGCGGACCGGCCCGAGGTGAGGGAACGGCAAACCGCCCGCGGGCCCGCGGTGCACGCCAGCGCGCTGACCGGGCACGGGCACAGCCGGGAGTCGCGGACTTCGCGCGTGGAGCCCGCGCCGGAGGTGCGGGCGTGGCAGGAGCGTCCGGAGCCGCATTCGGCACCCCACCGGCTGCAGGTGGAAGTCCCGGACGCGCGGGGAGACCCCGTGAGGGTGGACGTGCGGGCGCGTTCGGAGGCGGTGTGGGTGCGGGTGGAGGGCGGTCCGGAGGTGGGGCAGGCCGTGCGGGAGGGCCAGCTCCCCCTGCAGCACGCCCTGGGCCAGCACGGCCTGTCCCTGGCGGGGCTGGAGGTGGACACGCTGCCCAGGAGCCGCCGCAGGCCGGAGGACCTGCCGCCACCCGTGGGGCAGCGGACCTCACCTCCCAGGCGCCCGAGCGCGGTGCGGGTGGTGGAAGGTTCGGTGGACTACGTGGTGTGAGGAGGTGAGGGGATGCAGGTGTCCGCGGTGCGGGGCACACGGCAGCTGGCGGCCGGGCCGGGGCAGCTGGGCAAGGACGACTTCCTGCGGCTGTTGGTGACCCAGCTGCGCTACCAGGACCCGCTGCAGCCGGTGAACGACCGGGAGTTCATCGCGCAGCTGGCGCAGTTCAGCGCCCTGGAGCAGATGCACAACGTGGCCACCGCGGTGCTGGAGTTGGCCCGTCGCCAGGAGGCCGCCGCGGCCTTCGGGCTGGTAGGCCGGCGGGTCCGGGTGCAGGGGGAGGACGGCACCGTGGTGGAGGGTGTGGTGAGCGGGGTACGGCGTCAGGACGGCGGCTTCGTCCTCGTGGTGAACGACCGCACCTACACCCTGGACCAGCTGGTGGAGGTGGTGGCGTGATCCGGAAGGTCGCCGGCCCGGAGCTTGGCGGGGCGGCAGCTCCGGGAGGGAAGGCGTGGGCCCCGGACTTCCAGGGCGCGCTGGCGCAGGCCCTGCGGCTGTCCAACCACGCGCAGCAGCGCTGGCAGACCCGGGGCGTGACGGTGAGCCCGGAGCAGGTCCAGCGCCTGGCGGCCGGGGTGGAGGCGGTGCGGGAGAAGGGCGCCCGCAGTGCGGTGGTGCTGGTGGACGGGGTGGCCTTCGTGGTGAGCGTCCCCGCCAGCACCGTGGTCACGGTGATGCCCGCGGACCGGCTGCGGGTGTTCACCAACATCGACAGCGCGGTGATCGCGTAGACAATCGGGGCCGGTCCTCTCGGAGGGGGCCCCCAAAGAGGAGGGAGGAGATGCTGAGGTCGTTGTTCGCCGGGGTGTCCGGCCTGCGGAGCCACCAGGTCCGCATGGACGTGATCGGCAACAACATCGCCAACGTGAACACCGTGGGCTTCAAGGCCAGCCGGGTCAACTTCGCGGAGGCCCTGAGCCAGGTTATCCGCGGCGCCCAGGCGCCGTCGGAGGCCCGCGGCGGCATGAACCCCATGCAGGTGGGCCTGGGCGTGCAGGTGGGCGGCATCGACACCCTGTTCACCCAGGGCAACCTGCAGTACACGGGCAACCTCACGGACCTCGCCATCCAGGGCGACGGGTTCCTGGTGGTGGGGGACGGGCTGCGGCAGTTCTACACCCGGGACGGGTCCATCGTGATGGACAGCGGCGGCAACCTCGTACACGCCAGCAGCGGGCTGCGGCTCATGGGCTGGCAGGCGGACGCGGCGGGCACCGTGGACACCGCGGGCCCGCTCTCGCCCCTCAAGATCCCCGTGGGCACCCAGATCCCGCCGAGGGCCACCACGCGGGTCACCCTGTCCGGCAACCTGGACGCCTCCGCCCCCGTGTACGACGGGAACGACCCGGCCACCGCCTCCGGCAGGTGGACCACCACGTTGACGGTGTACGATGCGCTCGGGAACCCCACGCAGCTCCGCCTGGTGTTCACCAAGCAGGACGCGAACCAGTGGCAGTGGGAGCTGTTCTACGGGGACGAAGCATCGCCCGTGGCCAGCGGGAGCCTCTCCTTCGACGACCCCGACAACCCCGGCCGGCTCGCGGACCCCACCGCTCCCGTGGAGGTCACGGTACCCCTGAGTAGCCTGGCGCCGGAGCTGGGGGCCGAGGACCTCACCTTCGAGATCGACTTCGCGGGCGTCACGCAGTACGCGTCGCCGTCCACGGCGAGCCTGGCGAGCCAGGACGGGTACGCCACGGGCAGCCTGGAGTCCTTCGCCATCGACAGCAACGGGGTCATCACCGGGCTGTACTCCAACGGCCGGACCCAGGTCATCGGGCAGGTGGCCATGGCCCTGTTCACCAACCCCGGGGGTCTGCTGAAGGCGGGCAACAACCTGTACGCGGAGTCCTCCAACTCCGGGCCGCCGGCGGTGGGCGAGGCGGCCACGGGAGGGCGTGGGGTCCTCACCGCGGGGGCCCTGGAGATGAGCAACGTGGACCTGGCGCAGGAGTTCACCAACATGATCACCGCCCAGCGGGGGTTCCAGGCCAACGCCCGGGTCATCACCACCTCCGACGAGCTGCTTCAAGAGTTGATCTCCCTCCGCCGATAACCGGCTCGGGAGCGGCGGGGCCCGCCCGCAGGCGGGCCCCGCCGGCCGGAGCCCATGATCAAGGTCACGCGCCTGAACGGGACGGAAACCGTCATCAACGCGGACCTCATCGAGTCCGTGGAGGCCACCCCGGACACGGTCATCTCCCTGACCACCGGACACCGGTACGTGGTCAGCGAGTCCGTGGACGAGGTGGTGGCCCGGGTGCTGGCGTACCGGCTGGCGTGCCGCCGCTGCCCGGAAGAGGACGAATCCCAAGGGATCCGGTGAGACATGGACCTGGCGACGCTTCTGGGCCTGGTGGTGGGGTGGGCCAGCGTGGGTGCGGGCGCCATCCTCAAGGGCGGCAAGCCCGAGTACTACGTCAGCGTGCCCGCCTTCCTCCTGGTGTTCGGCGGCACCCTGGGGGCCACCATGGTGTCGTACTCCCTCAAGCAGATGCTGGACCTGCCCCGCGTGACCCTCCACGCCTTCCTGCACCGGCCCGTGGACATCCCGGGCACCATGAACCGCCTCATCCGGTTCGCGGACCGGGCCCGCCGCGAGGGGTTGCTGAGCCTGGAGGGGGAGATCCAGGAGAAGGACGACCCCTTCCTGGCCAAGGGCGTGCGGCTGGTGGTGGACGGCACCGACTCCGCGGTGGTGCGGGAGATCCTGGACACGGAGGTGGAGCTCATGGAGGAGCGCCACCGGGTGGGCGAGAGCATCTACACCACCATGGCGGGCTTCTCGCCCACCTTGGGGATCATCGGGACCGTCATCAGCCTCATCAACATGATGATGCAGCTGGATGACCCCTCCAAACTCGGGCACATGCTGGCCGCCGCCTTCATCGCCACCCTGTACGGCGTGGCCCTGGCCAACCTGGTGTTCCTGCCCCTGGCCAACAAGCTACGGGCCCGCTCCCAGGAGGAGGTGTTGCTGCGCCAGGTGGTGATCGAGGGCGTGCTGGCCATCCAGGCGGGGGAGAACCCGCGGGTCATCGAGGAGAAGCTGCGGGCCTTCCTGCCGCCCGCCCTGCGGTCCAAGGTGAGCCGGGAGGCGGCCAGCGGCGGGGCCAGCGCCGCGGCTGCCGGGGCTGCGGCGGTGAGCGCGCGGTGAGCCGGCGCAGGCGTCACGAAGAGGCTGGAGGCCACGGGGGCGGGCACGGCGGGGGTGGGATGGAGCGGTGGCTGGTGACCTACGCGGACCTGATCACCTTGCTCATGGCGTACTTCATCATGGTGTACTCGCTGTCGCAGCTGGACCTGGCGAAGTTCCGGAAGGTGGTGGCGGGTTTCCGGGCAGCCGCGGCCACCATGGGCCTGATGGAGGGGGCGTCGGGTGTGCTGCCCGGAGGCAGCGGGGTCCTCGAACTCGAGGGCCCCCCACCTTCCTCCAGCCCGTCCGCAAATCCCATGGAGGAGAGCCTGCAGGCGCTGGCGGGCGGCATCGCGCAGCAGGTCATCGCCGCGGGCTTGAGGAACCTGGTGGACGTCCGGGTGACGCAGGAAGGAGTACGGGTTTCCATGGCCGGGCCTCTGCTGTTCGACACCGCCAGCGCGGACCTGCGGCCCGAGGCGGACCCGGTGCTGCGCGCGGTGGCCCGGGCCATCCGGTCCCGCAGGGAGCTCCAGGTGCGGGTGGAAGGGCACGCGGACGCCCGGCCCATCCAGACGTACCGCTTTCCGTCCAACTGGGAGCTCAGCAGCGCCCGGGCCGCGGCGGTGGTGCGGCGGCTGGCAGCGCTGTCCGGCGCGGACGGGACGCGCTTCACCATCGTGGGGTACGGTGACTCCCGGCCCGCCAGGCCCGGCGACGACCCCGAGGCCCTGGCGCAGAACCGCAGGGTGGAGATCGTGCTGCTGCGGCCCTGAGCCCTCCTTCCGGCACGGAACTTGCAGGCCCGGGGGCGGGAGGCCGCAGATGGGCAAGGGAGCCTGGGAGCGGGGCGCGGCGAAGCTCGGCCTGGTGGCGGCCGCGGTGGCGGTGGTGGTGGCCGCCGCGGCGGCGGGGATGCTCCTGGCCCGGCCGCATTCCGCGGAGCCGAAGCTGAACCACGCCACCGTCCCCCTGGGGAGCTTCGTGGTGAACCTGGACCCCTCCGACGGGTTCCGGTACCTCAAGGTCACCCTCGCCCTGCGGGTCCGGACCCCGCATTCCGGCGAGCACCTGAAGGAGAAGGCCGCGGAGGAGAAGTTCCGGTGGCAGGACGTGGTGGTCCGCCACCTCACGGGCCAGCGCTACTCGGAGATCCGGACGCCCCAGGGGCGCAAGCGGCTGGAGAAGGAGCTGGTGGAGCGGCTCAACGCGGAGGGAGCCAAGGACTTCCACGTGGAGGGCGTGTACTTCTCGGAGTTCGTGGCGCAATGACGGGTGAGCTGCTGTCGCAGTCGGAGATCGACCAGCTGGTGGCGGCCATCCAGGCGGGCCAGGTCCCCGTGGAGGCCGACCGGGAACCCAAGGGTCCTGCGGTGCGGCCGTACGACTTCCGCAGGCCCGACCGGTTCTCCAAGGACCAGTTGCGGACCGTGTCCATCCTGCACGGCGCCTTCGCCCGCATGGCGGGGATGGCCCTGTCGGTGCACCTGCGCTTCCCCGTAAACGTGACCGTGCGGTCCGTGGAGCAGCTCAGCTACGAGGAGTTCGTGCGGTCCATCCCCACGCCCACGGTCATCGTCCTGTTCCGGATGGAGCCCCTGGAGGGGAGGGCGCTGCTGGAGCTCGGCGGCACCTTCGCCCTGGCGGTGGTGGACCGGCTGCTGGGAGGGCCGGGGAAGGTGGACGGGCTGGTCCGGCCGCTGACGGAACTGGAGCGGGGGCTGGTGGAGAAGCTCATGCAGCGGCTGCTGCCCCTGCTGCACGACGCGTGGCAGTCCGTGGCGGACGTGCGGCCCGTGCTGGTGGGCATGGAGACCAATCCCCAGTTCGCCCACATCGCGGGCCCCACGGACGTGGTGCTGCTCGTGCACTTTCAGGTGGAGACCCCGCAGCAGTCCTACCGCATGAACCTCTGTTTGCCGTACCTGTTGCTGCAACCCATCCTGAGCCTGCTGAGCGCCACCACCCTGTTCCGGGCGCCCTCCCGGGCCAGCCAGGCGGAGGCCCTGCGCCAGACGGTGGAGGAGGTCTCCGTGCCGGTGCAGGTGCGCCTGGGCCGCGCCCGGGTGACCCTGGGGGACCTGGTGAGCCTGGCCCCCAACGACGTGATCCAGCTGGACCGGCCCGCCCACGCGCCCTTGGAGGTGCTGGTGGAGGGAGCGGTGGTGTTCCGCGCCCGGCCGGGCCGGGTGGGCCGCAGGCTCGCGGTGGAGATTTTGAGCCGGGAGGAGCTAGCGCGCCATGGGTAGCGCGGCCACGGTGGACGCCCTGGACCTGCTGGCGGAGCTCTCGAACATCGCCATGGGCTCCGCGGCCACGGCCCTGTCCCAGCTGGTCCGCCGACAGGTGCGCATCACCTCCCCCCGGGCGGAGCTGCTGGACTGGTCCGCGGTGGATCGCACGGGCTTCGTGGGCTACGTGGGCGTGCGGGTCCAGACCGTGGGCGCGGTGCAGAGCCACAGCTGGCTGCTGATGCGGGAGCAGGACGTGCGGGTGCTGGTGGACCTCATGATGGGCGGCGACGGGTCCGCCAGCCGGCCGGTGGACCGCGCCATGCTCCTGAGCGGGGCGGGGGAGGCCATGAACCAGATGATGGGCTCCGCCACCACCGCCCTGGCGGAGTTCCTCGGCGCTCCCGTGACCATCTCGCCTCCGGACATCGTGGACCTGGACCGGGAGGAGGCCGTGGACCAGCTGCAGCCTCCGGGCTCGCAGCTGGTCCGGGTCACGTTCCACCTGCACGTGGAAGGGCTGGTGGAGAGCGTGTTCTACCAGCTGTACGACGCGCAGGTGCTGCCCAAACTGGTGGAACTGGGTACGCGGGCCGCGCAGCGGGTGGCGGGAACGCAACCCCCCTTGCCGTCTGCCACGCCCCCCCCTCCCACGCCGGAGCCCCCTACCTCCGCCCCCGCAGCGCGGCCCGTCGAGTTCACGCCCCTGGAGCCGCGGCCCGTGCCTCCCGCGGGCCGCAACATCGAGCTCCTCCTGGACGTCCCCCTGCAGGTGACGGTGGAGCTGGGCCGGACCCGCATGCGCATCCGGGACGTCCTGTCCCTGGGCCTGGGCGCGGTCATCGAGCTGGAGCGGGCCGCGGGGGAGCCCGTGGACCTGTACGTGAACGACCGGCTGTTCGCCCGGGGCGAGGTGGTGGTCATCGAGGAGAACTTCGGGGTGCGGGTCACGGAGATCCTGAGCCCCGAGCAGCGCCTCCGCGGCCTGGCCCGGGGGCTGGAGGAGGGGCCGTGAAGGAGCTGGCGGCAGCGGCAGCGCTGGTGGCGGTGGTGGGGGCCGCGGCGGCGGCCGCGGAGCCCAAGGGTGCGGAGCCGGACGCTTTGCGCATGGTCCTGCAGGCGCTGGCGGGGCTGGCGGCGGTGGTGGGCCTGGTGGTCCTCACCCGCCACGCGCTGGTGCGGCTGGGCGGGGCGGCGAGCTCCAAGTCCGTGCGGCTGCGGGAAGTGGTGCGGCTTTCGCCCCAGCAGGCCCTGTACGTGGTGGAGGTGGACGGGCGCCGGCTGTTGCTGGGCCAGCACGTCCAGGTGGTGTGCGAGCTCCCTCCGGCCCCGGAGGTCCGGGCCGGGTTCGCGGACCGCCTGCGGATGGCGGCCCGCGCTCCCCGGGGCGGTGCGGAGGCGGGGAGGCCGTAGTGCGCCTGGGGATGGTGGCGTGCCTGGTGCTGTTGTTGGCCTCGGCGGCCAGTGCCGCGCCGGTACCCGTGGTGGAGCTGCGGGTGGGGGGCTCCACCTCGCCCCAGCAGCTGTCTGCGTCCCTGCAAGTGTTGCTGCTGCTCACGGTGCTGGCCACGGCACCGGCCCTGCTCATCCTCCTCACGTCCTTCACCCGCATCGTCATCGTCCTCTCCCTGGTCCGCAGTGCCGTGGGGGTGCCCACCGTGCCGCCCAACCAGGTGGTGGTGGGGCTGGCCCTGTTCCTCACCCTGTTCACCATGGCGCCCACCTTGGACCGGGCCAACCGGGAGGGGCTGCAGCCGTACCTGCGGGGCGAGCTGTCCCAGAGCGCGGCCCTGGACCGCACGTTGAGGCCGGTGCGGGAGTTCATGCTGAAGCAGACCCGCCCGCAGGACCTGGCGCTGTTCGTGTCCATGGCGAAGCTGCCCCGACCCCGCACTCCCGAGGACGTCCCCACCTACGTCCTCGTGCCCGCCTTCGTGGTGAGCGAGCTGCGCACCGCGTTCCTGCTGGGGTCGCTGCTGTTCGTGCCCTTCTTGGTGGTGGACATGGTGGTGAGCAGCGTGCTGCTGTCCCTGGGGATGCTGATGCTGCCCCCGGTCCTGATCTCGCTCCCCTTCAAGCTGCTGCTGTTCGTGTTCGTGGACGGCTGGCACCTGGTGGCGCGCGCCCTGCTGTTGAGCTTCCGATGACCCTGGACGGACTGGTGGCCCTGGGACGGGAGGCCATGACGGTGGCCGCGGCGGTGGCCCTGCCGGTGCTGGCCACCTCCCTGTTGGTGGGCGTGGGCGTGGGCCTGTTCCAGGTGCTCACCCAGGTGCAGGAGGCCACCCTGTCCTTCGTGCCCAAGATGCTGGCCGTGGGCGCGGTGGCGGTGCTGCTGGGGCCGTGGATGGCGCAGAAGCTCGTGGCCTTCACCGCCGGCCTGTTCCGCATGCTGCCGGAGTTGGTGCGGTGACGGAAGGGTTGCTCGTGCGCTGGGTGCTGGCTGCCTGCCGGGTGGCGGGCTTCCTGTTCCCCCTGCCCGCCCTGGGCGGTCCCAGGGTGCCGGTCCCCGCCACCGTGGGGCTCGCGGCCTTCGTGGCGGCGGCCGTGTCCCCGCCCGCGCCGGCGGTGCGGGACCTGGCGGCCTTCGGTGCCCTGGCCGCCAAGGAGCTGGCCGTGGGGCTGTTCCTGGGCTGGGGCGTGGCCCTGGCCTTCGCCGCGGTGCAGGTGGGAGCCCAGGTGGCGGAGGTGACCCTGGGACTGGGCACGGGCCAGCTGGTGGACCCCCTGCACGGCCACGAGTCCACCGCCCTGGCCCAGCTGTGGTCCACCGTGGCCGTGGTGGCGTACCTGTCCACGGACGCCCACCACCACGCCCTGCGCCTGGTGGGCACCAGCTTCGCCCAGCTGCCCGTGGACCGCTTCCCGTCCGCGGCCGGGGCCGTACAGGCGGCGCTGGAGCTGTTCGGCCGCAGCGTCCTCGCGGGCGTGCAGCTGGCCGCGCCCCTGGTGGTGGCCTCGGTGGCGGTGGAGGCCGGGATCGCCCTGGCCGCCCGGGCCGCGCCGCAGGTGAACGTGTTCCTGGTGGCGCTCCCGCTCAAGGTGGGCCTGGCGCTGGTGCTGGTGGGCGTGTTCCTGCCCCACACCGCCGCGGGCGTGGAACGGGTGTGGAGTCACGGCCTGCAGGCGGTGGCGGCGTGGGTGCGGAGGGCGCCGTGAAGGGCGTCCCCGACCGCGTGCTGATGGCCTTCGACCTGTTGGAGCCGCTCCCGGCCCACGTGCTGGATGCCATGCGGCTGCTGGACGACCTCACGAGCTCCGCGGAAGCCGTGGCGCAGTGCATCGGCCGCGACCCCGTGCTGGCCGCCCGGGTGCTCAAGCTGGCCAACTCCGCCCTGTACATGCGGACCCGGCGGGTGGTGAGCCTGCGGGAGGCGGTGGTGCTGGTGGGGTTCGGGGCGGTGCGGAGCATCCTGGTGACCGCGGTGGCCTACGACGCCTTCGCCCGGGGTGCGCCCGGCTACGGGCTGGACCGGGCCAAGATGTGGGAGCACGCTCTGGCGGTGGCCACCGTGGCCCGGCACCTGGCGCAGGCCCGGGACCTACCGGCGGAAGGCGCCTTCGTGGCGGGGCTGCTGCACGACATCGGAAAGATGGCCCTCAGCGCGAGCCTCCAGGAGCAGTACCAGGAGGTCCTGGAGGCGGTGCGGGCGGGCTCGGACTTCGTGGAGGCGGAGCGGGCGGTGTTGGGCTGGGACCACGCCCAGGTGGGGGCGGAGGCCGCCCGGCGGTGGAACCTGCCCGAGGTCCTGGTGAAGGCCATCGAGTACCACCACCGTCCCGACGAGCTGCCGGGACCGAGCCTCGCGGACGCGGTGCACGTGGCGGACGCCCTCAGCGTGATGCTGGGCTTCGGCGTGGGTGCCGACCAGCTGATGCACCGGTGCAGCGAGGGCGCGCTGCAGCGGCTGGGCCTTTCCGAGGAGGAGATCCCCCTGTTGCTGGTGGTCCTCGCGGACCTCCTGGCGGAGGTCAGCGCCCTGTCCCACCTGGAGTAGCCGCACGCCCGGCGCGGCACGGGCTGTGCATCGCCGGTGGCAGGAGCAGTCTGTACGGCTGTCCTCCAAACGCGGCGACCGGCATGAGCAGCCAGCGGACCGAACCCGCAACGCCCCGGAGGCGCCAGGAAGCCCGCCGGCGGGGGCAGGTGGCGCGCAGCGCGGACCTGTCCCAGGGGGCCGCGCTCCTGGCCGCGGTGGTGGCCGGGTCCCTGGCAGCGCCCTGGGGGTTTGAGAAGCTTTCGGCCTTCACCGGCCGCGTGCTGGCCGACCCGGATCCCGCCCGCCTGCCCCAGGTGGTGGGTGAGGGGCTGCTGGCCGCGGCCGCGCTGGCGGGGCCCAGCCTGGGAGCGGCGCTGGTGACCGGCCTGCTGGTGGGGTTCGCGCAGACGGGCGGGCTGTTCACCGCCAAGCCCCTGGAGCCCCAGCTGGACCGGCTGAACCCCCTGCGCGCCCTGGAGCGGCTGTTCTCGTGGCGGTCTGCCGCGGAGCTGGCGAAGGCCCTGGTGAAGCTGGCCGCGGTAGCCGCGGCGGTGTGGGATCCCCTCCAGCAGGCGGTGGCGGAGGCAAGGGCGGCGGTGCCGTCCGCGGCCGAACTGCTCGCGCAGCTGGGCGGGACGGTGCACGCGGTGGGGCTGCGGGGCGCGGCCGCCCTCCTGGTGGTGGGCGGGTTCGACTACGTGTACCAGCGGTTCGAGCACGAGCGCACCCTGCGCATGACCCGCCAGGAGGTGCGGGAGGACCTGAAGGAGACGGAGGGCGACCCCCTGGTGAAGTCCCGGCAGCGCACCCGGCAGCGGGAGCTGGCGCGGCGCCGCATGCTGCGGGACGTGGCCAGGGCCACGGTGGTGGTCACCAACCCCCTGCACCTGGCCGTGGCGCTACGCTACGCGCCGCGGGAAGCGCCCGCGCCCGTGGTGGTGGCCAAGGGCGCGGGCGCGGTGGCGGACCGGATCCGGGAGGCCGCTCGGCGCCACGGGGTACCCGTGGTGTCCAACCCGCCCCTGGCGCGGAGCCTGTTCCGGTCCGTACCCCTCGGACGCATGATCCCGCCCCCCCTGTACCACGCGGTGGCGGAGGTCCTGGCGGTGCTGTACCGCGCGGGCCGCCTGAAGGAGGTGCCGTGGTGACCCTGGGGCGCAGGCTGCTCCAGAGCAGCGACCTCGCCCTGGCCGCGTGCCTGCTGTTGGTGACCGCCACCCTCGTGATCCCCCTGCCCACGGCCCTAGTGGACGTCCTGCTGGTGGCCAACCTGGCCCTGTCCGTGGTGGCGCTGCTGGCCACCGCGTACGTCACCGACCCCCTGCAGCTGTCCGTGTTCCCGTCCCTGCTGCTCACCGCGGCGTTGGGCCGTCTGGGGCTCAACGTGGCCATGGCCCGCCTGATCCTCACCCAGGGTTCCGCGGGGAGCGTGGTGGCCGCCTTCGGCGGCCTGGTGGTGGGCGGCAACCTCGTGGTGGGCCTGGTGCTGTTCGTGATCCTGCTGGCGGTGCAGTTCCTGGTGGTCACCAACGGCACCAGCCGCATGGCGGAGGTGGCGGCCCGCTTCGCCCTGGACGCCATGCCCGGAAAGCAGATGAGCATCGACGCGGAGCTCAACGCGGGCGCCCTCACGGAGGAGGCCGCGCGGGAGCGGCGCCGGCAGGTGGAGCGGCAGTCGGACTTCTTCGGCGCCATGGACGGGGCCAGCAAGTTCGTCCGCGGGGACGCCATCGCGGGGCTCATCATCACCGCGGTCAACCTCCTGGGCGGGTTCGGGGTGGGGCTGGGCCGCGGCATGAGCCCCGCGGAAGCCGCCAGCGCCTACGCCCTGCAGGCGGTGGGAGCGGGCCTGGCGCTGCAGATCCCTTCCCTGCTGCTTTCCGCCGCCAGCGGCCTCATCCTCACCCGCACCACGGGCGCCGACCACCTGGGAGCGGACCTGGTGGGCCAGCTCACCGCGCGGTGGCGCCCCCTGGTGGCCTCGGGGGTCATCGTGGCGCTGCTGGGCCTGTTCCCGGGCCTTCCCAAGCTGGCCTTCCTCGTGGTGGGAGGTCTTTTGGCGGCTGCGGGCTGGGCCCTGCGCACGCCGCCACAGCCCGCAGAACCCCCGCCGGCGCCCGCCGTCCCCGCGCAGGAGGCCGTGCAGGCGGCGGCGGAGGTGGACCCCATCGCCCTGGAGATCGGCTACGGCCTCATCGCCCTGGTGGAACCCACCCACGGCGGCGACCTGCTGAACCGCATCGTGAATCTGCGCAAGCAGGTGGCCGCGGAGTTGGGCCTGGTGGTCCCGCCCGTGCGGGTGCGGGACAACCCGACCCTGGCCGCCCGCGAGTACCGTATCACCATCCGGGGCGTGGAGGTGGCCCGGGCGGAGGTGGTGCCCAGCGGGCTGCTGGCGGTGCGGAGCGCGCCGGACGCGCCCGACCTTCCGGGCATGCGCACCACCGACCCCGCCTTCGGCACCCCGGCGGTGTGGATCTCCGAGGCGGAGCGGCCGGTGGCGGAGGCCAGCGGCTACACCGTGGTGGAGCCCTCCGTGGTGGTGGCCACCCACCTGCACGAGGTCGTCAAGCGCTACGGCTGGCGGCTGCTCTCCCGGCAGGACGTGCAGGACATGCTGGACCGCCTGCGGGAGCGGCAGAAGGCCCTGGTGGAGGAGCTGGTGCCCCAGGTGCTGACCGTGGGCGACGTGCAGCGGGTGCTGCAGCTGCTGCTGCAGGAGGCTGTACCCATCCGGGACCTGGTCACCATCCTGGAGGTCCTGTCCGACGCGGGCCGCACCGTGAAGGACCCGGAGCGGCTGGTGGAGCTGGTGCGACGCGGCCTCGGCCGCGGCCTGTACCAGCACCTGCTGGACGACCAGCGCCGCCTGAACGTGCTGGTGCTGGACCCCCAGGCGGAGCGGCTGCTGCTGGAAGGGGCCCAGGGCCGGGCGGACGTGGAGTCCCTGCAGCGGCTGCCGAAAGCCGCCCAGGCCGCGTGGGAGAGCGCTTCCCAGGTGAGCCCGCACCCGGTGCTACTGTGCTCGGGCAGCGTGCGGCTCGCGGTGCGGCGCCTGCTGGAACCCGTGGTCCCGCAGCTTCCGGTGCTGGCCTTCGAGGAGCTGGAGCCCGACCTTCCCATCAACCGTGTGGGGACGGTGAGCGTGGATGCTGGCCCGCCGGTATGAAGCCTCCAGCCTGGAGCAGGCCCTGGCCCGGGTCCGGGAGGACCTGGGGTCGGAGGCGGTGGTGGTGTACGCGCGGGAGCGCAAGCCGCCGCGGTGGTGGCGGTGGCTGCAGCCGCCCACGGCGGAGGTCATCGCCATGCCGCCGGTGGCCCCCACCCCTCCGCCTGCGGCGGTGTCCTGGAAGGCCGCGCCCGCCATCCGCCTGTCCCGGGGCCGGTGCCGGCGGGTAGCCTTCGTGGGGCCCACCGGGGCCGGCAAGACCACCGCGGTGGCCAAGCTGGCGTGCGAGTTCCGGCTCCGGGGCTGGGACGTGCACGTGGTCTCCGCGGACACGTGGCGGGCGGCGGCGCACCGGCAGCTGGCGGACAGCGTGAGGGCCGCGGGCGTGCCCGTGCACCCGGCGGCAGCCGCGGAGCGCGCCAGCCAGGCGGACGCGCTGCTGGTGGACCTCCCCGGGGTGCACCCGTCCCTGGCGGACCGGTGGGGCGCGGTGCGGGAAGTCCTGCAACGGGTCCGGCCCCACGAGGTCCACCTGGTGGTGTCCGCGGCTTACGCCGCGGACTTCCTCCGGCGGGTGCAGGCCGACCTCCAGGACCTGGGCCCCACCCGGTGCGTGCTCACCCACCTGGACGAGGTGGACGCCCACCAGGTGCGGGTGGTCCTGGGCGCGCTCGCGCTGCCCGTGAGCTACGTGACGTACAGCCCACGGGTGCCCGGGGACGTGGCCAGCGCCCGATCCCGGGCGGGTGTCGCGTGGCTGGGCGGTCCCGGCGGGGAGGGCTGACGGGTGCAACTCCGGGTGAATCAGAGGGTGGAGCTGTGGATGGGCGGCCGCGCCTACCCGGTGCGGGTGGAGGAAGTAGGGCCCGGGCACGTGCTGCTGAGCGCGCCCGTGGATGGGCCCCGGGCCGTGCTCCCGCAGCCCGGTACCCCCGTGCGGGGCCGTGTGTACCAGGACGGCGGCGCGTGGGAGTTCGAGGGCGAGGTGGAGCGGTGCGCCCGCGGCGTGGTGGACACCGTGTGCGTGCGGCTTTCCGGACAACTCCGGCCCTTGGACCGCCGCGCGGTACCCCGTCGGCCGGTGTCCATGCGGGTGTACGTGGCGAGGACGGACCACACTCCGCCCAAGCTGGTGGCTGCGCAGCTGGTGGACCTGTCCGAGGGCGGTTGCCAGCTGGAGCTCGTCAACCCTTGGCCCGAGCCGTCCGTGGGCGAGCGGCTGCTGGTGACCCTCTCCGGCCGGTCTCCCGCGGCCCTGGCGGGGAGGGTGGTGTGGGTGCGGCCCAAGTTCGAACGCCAGCGGAACTTCGCGGTGGGGGTGGCCTGGTCCGCGGACAGCGGCAAGGCGGTGCGGAGGTTGCTGGAGCGATGAAGCGCATCCGGGTGCTGGTGGCGGACGACTCCGCGGTGTTCCGCCAGCTGCTCACGGCGGTGCTGGAGCAGGACCCCGAGGTGGAGGTGGTGGGTGTGGCCACCAACGGGGTGCAGGCGCTGGACCTGGTGGGCCGGCTGCACCCGGACGTGGTGACGCTGGACCTGGAGATACCGGTTCTGGACGGCCTGAGCACTCTGCAGGCGTTGACCCGGCAGCACCCCGTACCCGTGGTGGTGCTGAGCGCGCACTCCGCCACGGGCGCAGAGGTGGCCCTGCGGGCCCTGGAGCTGGGGGCGGTGGATGTAGAGGCCAAGCCGGCAGGGCCGTGGAGCGGCGTGGCGCTGGGGCACCTGGTGCAGAAGGTCAAGGCCGCGGCCCGGTCCAGGACCCGCACGCCGCGGCGGTGCGGCCCCGCGCGCATGGTGGCGGTGGCCGCGTCCACGGGGGGCCCCAGCGCCCTGTGGGAGCTGTTCGCGCGGTTGCCGGCCCTGCCCGTGCCCGTGGTGGTGGTGCAGCACATGCCCGGTGGCTTCACCCGTAGCCTGGCCCGGCGGCTGGACGAGGCGGGGGCCATGCGGGTGGAGGAGGCGGAAGACGGCGCCCAGCCGCAGCCCGGGGTGGCGTACGTGGCGCCGGGAGGCAAGCAGCTGGCCCTGGAACGGGGCCGGTGGACGGTGCTGGAGCCCAAGCCCACGGACGTACTGAAGCCGTGCGCGGACTTGACCTTCGCCACCGTGGCCGAACCCTTCGCCCCGGTGCTGGCGGTGGTGCTCACGGGCATGGGCAAGGACGGCCTGGAGGGCTGCCGGCGCGTCAAGCGGGCCGGCGGCCGGGTCATCGCGCAGAACGAGGAGACCAGCGTGGTGTACGGCATGCCCCGGGCGGTGGTGGAGGCGGGGGTGGCGGACTACGTACTGCCCCTGGAACGCATCCCCGAGGAGGTGGCCCGGCTGGTGGAGGGCGCGGGTGAGGCCCGGAGTGCGTAGGGCGTGCGAGCAGGCCCTGCGGGACCTGCAGGCCGTGGTGCGGTACCAGCTGGCCACGGTGTGGGCGTGCACGGACCGGGACCTGGTGCCCGCGGCCAGCGTGGGCCGGCCTCTGGACCTGGTGGAGACGCTGCCCTTGGCTGGCGGGTCCGGCCTGCGGGCGTGGGTGCTGCGCAGCGGCCGCGTGGTGCGGGTCCCCTCCAGGGGCCGCGGGTTCCGCGACGGCGCCCTGCGGGGGTTCCTAGCCGTGCCCATGGAGTACGCCGGCCGCCGGGTGGGGGTGCTGGTCCTGGGCCGCACGGACGGCGCCTTCAGAGAGGAAGACGAGCACCGGACCCGCCAGCTGGCGGGCGAGCTGGCCCGGACCTTGGTGGAGGACGGATGCGGTGAGTGACTACGCCACCCTGGCCTACTTGCTGCGGCGCCGGGTGGGGCTGGACCTGGCGGGCTACCGGCCCGAGCAAATGGAGCGCCGCCTGCACGGAGCCCTGCAGCGCATGGGGCTGCGGTCCGTGGCCGAGCTGGTGGCCCGGGCCCGCCAGGATCCCTCGGTCCTGGACGACCTGGTGGACCGCCTCACCATCAACGTGTCGGAGTTCTTCCGCAACCCGGAGCTGTTCCGGGTGCTGGAGGAGCGGGTGCTGCCGGAGCTCCGGCGGCAGTTCGCGCCCCTGCGGGTGTGGAGCGCGGGCTGCTCCAACGGTGCCGAAGCGTACAGCGTGGCCATGCTGCTGGCGGAGCAGGACCCCGCGGGGGCGTGGTCGGTGCTCGGCACGGACATCGACCGGTCGGTCCTGGCCCAGGCGGAGGCGGCCCGCTACCGGGAGGAGGACGTGCGCCAGGTGAGCGCTGCCCGACGCCAGCGGTTCCTGGTTCGGGACGGAGAGGCGTGGTGCGTGCACCCGTCCCTGCGGGCCCGGGTCCGGTTCCGCAGGCACGACCTCCTGCGCGACCCCTTCGGCGGGCCCTGGCACCTGATCCTGTGCCGCAACGTGGTGATCTACTTCACCGAGGACGCCAAGCGCACCCTGTACCGGCGCTTCGCGGAGGCGCTGGCACCGGGGGGCTACCTGTTCGTGGGCGCCGCGGAGCAGGTGCCGGCGGCCCGCGAGCTGGGCTTCGATCCCGTCTACCCCTTCTTCTACCGAAAGGCAGGGACCGGACCGTGGACCGCTGCGCCGCCGAGGTCGTGATCCGCGTGGGGATGGGGGAGGGCTGCGTCACCCGGAGGCCGGACGCGGTCCTGGTCGCCCCGGGCCTGGGGTCGTGCGTGGCGGTGGTGGTGCACAGCCCGCGGCCGCTGGTGGGCGGGCTGGCCCACGTGATGCTGCCCAGGGCCTTGGGCGACGGCCTCCACCCGTTCAAGTTCGCGGACACCGCGGTGCCCGCCCTGCTGCAGGCCTTCGAGGAGGCGGGCGCGGACCCCGCCACGGTGGCGGTCCGCCTGGTGGGAGGTGCGGCCATGTTCGGGCTGCCGGCAGACAGCGCCCTGAACGTGGGCGAGCGCAACCTGCGGGCGGTGCGGGAACAGCTGAGGGCCCGCGGGGTCCTGGTGCGGGCGGAGGCGGTGGGCGGCAGCGTGAGCCGGACCGTGTGCCTGCACGTGGGCAGCGGGCGCGTGGTGGTCCGCACCGCGGCGGGGGAGGAGCAGGAGCTGTAGCCGTGGGACGGCCGGAGCCGCGGGCGGACGTGTCGCAGGACGAGCGGGTCCTGCAGTACCTGGGGCTGGTGCGGGCGGTGGTGCAGCGGGTGTCCGCTTCCCTGCCGCCCCACGTGTCCCGGGAGGACCTGGAGAGCTACGGGCTCGTGGGCCTGCTGGAGGCCCTCAAGCGGTACGACCCCTCCACGGGCGTGCGCTTCGAGACCTTCGCGTGGCACCGCATCCGGGGTGCTGTGCTGGACCACCTGCGGAGCCTGGACCTGGCGGCCCGCACGGACCGGCAGCGGGCCCGGCAGATCGAGCGGGCCCACGAACGCCTCGCGGGCCGCCTGGGACGTGAGCCCACCCGGGAGGAGCTGGCCGGGGAAGTAGGGGTGTCCGCGGAGGTCCTGGACGCGGAGCTGGCGCGGCTGCGCGACCTCGTGGTCACGTCCTTCGAGGACCTGGTCTACCGGGCGTCCACCTCGGACGCGCCCCACCCCGAGGAAGGCCCGGAGGAGGTGGCGGAGCGGCGGGAGCTGGTGGACGCCCTGCGCCGGGCGCTGGGCCGGCTGTCGGAGCGGGAGCGCATGGTGCTGGGGCTGTACTACTACGAGGGCTTCACCCTGGCGGAGATCGGAGGGCTGCTGGACCTGACGGAGTCCAGGGTGTGCCAGATCCAGGCCGCGGCCCTGCTGCGCCTGCGCACCTTCCTGGTGCAGGAGGGGTTCGGCCGCTGACCG
>CAYTFH010000005.1:0-143626 GCA_964437095.1 uncultured bacterium
GCCGGCCGGTACAATGGCCTTTGCCATGGCCAGCCGGCACAAGGCCCGACAGGCGGTCCTGCAGATCCTCTACCAGGCGGAGGTGGGCCGGCAGAGGGTAGAGGACGTGGTGGCCCGGTACGCGGAGGGGTGGTCCCCGCCCGAGGACGGCCCCCCCGAGCCGTGGGACGAGGACGACTGGCGGTTCATCGTCCGCCTGAGCCGCGGCGCGTGGGAGGGGCGGCGGGAGGCGGACGAGCTCGTGGAGCGGTTCGCGGAGGGCTGGTCCGTGGACCGGCTGGCCCGGGTGGACCTCAGCGTCCTCCGCATGGCCATCCACGAACTGCTCCACTTCGACACGCCCCCCAGCGTGGTCATCAACGAGGCCGTGGAGCTGGCCAAACGGTACAGCACCGAGGACTCCGGCCGGTTCGTGAACGGCATCCTCGGACGGGTTTACCGGGAGGTGATCCTGCCCAAGGCCCGGGCGGCCCCTCCGTCGTGAGCCGTCCGCACCCTACTCACCCCGCGAGGCAGGTGCTAACGTAGGCGGGGAGGCGACCGCGACGTGTCCGGCGAGCCTGCGTTCCGCGGCGACCGCACCGTGCGCGCCCGGGCGGTGTTGACCGGCCGGGTGCAGGGGGTCGGGTTCCGGTTCTTCGCGGAGGAACAGGCGGAGCGGCTGGGCGTGGGCGGGTACGCTCGCAACCTCCCCGACGGCCGGCTGGAGGTGGTCGCGGAGGGCCCGGAGTCCGCGGTGCGGAACTTCCTGGAGGCCATCCGGCGGGGGCCCCGCAGCGCGGTGGTGACGGGCGTGGACGTGCAGTGGGAGCAGCCCGTGGGCGACCGCCACTTCCGCATCCGGTACTAGGAGCGTGTCCGGCGAACGCTCGCGGGCAGAGGCACCGGGGGGCTCTAGGAGGCCGAGCTGACCGGCGCGCGCGTGGAGGCGTTCCTGGAGGAAGCCAGCCGGCGGGTGGACGCGGCTTTGGACCGCCTGCTGCCGCCTGCGGACGAGGAGCCCAAGGTCCTGCACGAGGCCATCCGGTACAGCGTGTTCGCGGGGGGCAAGCGGTTCCGGCCGGCGCTGGTGCTGGCCTCCGCGCAGGCGTGCGGCCTGGAGCCCGATCGGGTCCTGCCCGTGGCGTGCGCGGTGGAGGCAGTGCACACCTACTCCTTGATCCACGACGACCTCCCCAGCATGGACAACGCGGACTGGCGGCGGGGCCGGCCCACCTGCCACGTGCGGTACGGGGAGGCCATCGCGGTGCTGGCGGGTGATGCCCTCCACGACGTGGCCTTCCAGTGGGTGGTGGCCGCCGCGGACCGGCTGGGTCCCGCCGACCGGGTCCTGCGGGTGGTGCTGGACCTGGCTTCCGCCTTGGGCACTGCGGGGATGGTGGGAGGGCAGGTGCTGGACCTGCTGGCGGAGCGGGGCGTGGTGCCCGCGGAGTGGGTGCCCGAGATCCACAGGAGGAAGACGGGCTGTCTAATTCGGGCGTGCGCGCGCACCGGGCCGATCCTGGCGGGACGGGAGGACGACCTGGCGTGCCTCACCGCCTACGGGGAGCACCTGGGCCTAGCCTTCCAGATCACCGACGACGTGCTGGACGTGGTGGGCGAGGCGCAGAAGCTGGGCAAGCGCACGGGTGCCGACGCCGCGGCCGCCAAGGCCACCTACCCCAGGGTGTACGGCCTGGAACGGTCGAGGGAGATCGCCCGGCAGGAGGTGGAGACCGCGGTCGCGGCCCTGCAACCCCTCGGGCCGAGGGGAGACCTGCTGGCGGAGTTGGCGTGGTTCGTGGTGGAGCGTGAGCGCTAAGGCGGCTGCGGCACGGGAGGCTGCTCGGGGAACCTTCCGGCGCAAGCGGCTGGACGTGCTCCTGGTGGAACGGGGGCTTGCGCCCAGCCGCGAGCGGGCGCAGGCGCTGGTCCTGGCAGGCCTGGTGCGGGTGGACGGCCGCCGGGTGGACAAAGCCGGGACTCCGGTGGCGGAGGACGCGGCAATAGAGGTGCTGGGCCCGCCGCACCCGTACGTGAGCCGAGGAGGGGTGAAGCTGGAAGCGGCCCTGCGGCGGTTCGGCCTGGACGTGCGGGACTTGGTGGCCCTGGACCTGGGCGCTGGAACAGGCGGCTTCACCGACTGCCTGCTGCGGCACGGGGCGCGGAAGGTGTACGCGGTGGACGTGGGACGGGGCCAGCTGCACCCGAACTTGCGGGCAGATGAGCGCGTGGTGGTGCTGGAGCGCACCCACGCCAGAGACCTCGGGCCTCACCTGGTGCCCGAGCCCGTGGACCTGGCCACCGTGGACGTGTCGTTCATCTCCCTCCTCCGGGCGTTGCCCCCCGTGGTCCCCCTGCTGCGGGACGGAGCACCCGTGGTGGCGTTGGTGAAACCTCCCTTCGAGGCGGGCCGCGGCGTAGCCCGGGCCGGGGTGGTCCGGGACCCCGCGGTGCACCGGGACGTGGTCCGCAAGGTGGCGTGGGGCTTGGAAGCTTGCGGCCTCGGAGCCCAAGCCGTCGTCCCTTCGCCCATCCGCGGCGACAAGGGCAACGTGGAGTTCCTGCTCCTGTTGCGGAAGGGAGCCGCCCGCACCTTGACGGAGGAACAGGTGGAGGCGGCGGTGGCGGAGGCACACGCCGCGGGCGGGCCCGAGGAGGCGTAGCGGATGCGCAGCGTGGGCGTGGTGGTGAACCCCGAGAAGGCGGCCCAGAACCCGCAGGTGGCCGAGCGGGTGCAGGAAGCGGTGCGGGCCCTGTTGCGGCAGGGGCTGCGGGTGCGGGTGAACGAGGACGGGGCCGCCGCCGTGGGGCTGGTGGAGCACGCCGCCTCGGAGTCCGAGCTCGCACAGGGGTCGGACGCCCTGGTGGTGGTGGGCGGGGACGGCACCATCCTGCGGGCTGCCCGGACGGGCGCGGTGCGCGGGGTGCCGGTGCTGGGGGTGAACGTGGGCGGGTTCGGGTTCCTGGCGGAGGTGGGGTTGGAGGAGCTCCCGCAGGCCCTGGAACGCCTGGTGGCCGGCCGCCACGCGGTGGAGGAGCGCATGATGCTGGCCGCAGAGGTGGTGCGCCACGGGTCCGTGGCGCACCGGTTCTTGGCCCTCAACGACATGGTGGTGACCAAGAGCGGCTACGCCCGGCTGATGCCCATCCGCACGTGCGTGAACGACGAGCACCTGGCCACGTACCTGGCCGACGGCCTCATCGTGTCTACCCCCACGGGGTCCACCGCGTACAACCTGTCCGCGGGCGGCCCTATCCTCAGCCCGGGGGTGCGGGCGCTGGTGATCACGCCCATCTGCCCCCACACCCTGACCGCGCGTCCTGTGGTCATCGACGCGGACGACGTGGCCACGGTGGAGGTGGCCTCCGACGTGGAGGGTGTGCTGCTCACCGTGGACGGGCAGCTGGGCTGCCCCCTGCGGGGCGGGGACGTGGTGCGGGTCCGCAGGGCGGAAGAGCGGGCGCGCCTGGTCCGGCTGCGGGCGCCGTCCTTCTACGAGCTGCTGCGGCAGAAGTTCGCCTGGGGAGAGCGCTAAGGCCCATGTTGCGGGAGCTGCACGTGCGGGACTTCGCCCTGCTGGAGGACGTGCGGGTGGAGTTCGCGCCGGGGCTGAACGTCCTCACGGGCGAAACCGGAGCCGGCAAGTCCATGCTGGTGGACGCCCTGGGCGCGGTGCTGGGCCAGCGAACGCCCTCCGACGTGGTGCGTACGGGCGCGTCCTTTGCTCGGGTGACCGCGGTGTTCGACGCCGGCCCGCTTGCGCGGGTGCGGGCCGTGGCCGAAGAGCTGGGCCTGCCCTGGGAGGACGAGGCCCTGGTCCTGGTGCGCGAGGTGGGCGGCCGCAGCCGCGCCTACGTGAACGGTGAGCCCACCACGGTGGGCGTGCTCCGGCGGCTGGGCGTGTGCCTGGCGGAGATCCACGGCCAGTACGAAGGCCAGCGGCTGCTGGAACCCACCACCCACCGGGAACTGCTGGATGCCTTCGGCGGGGAACCGGTGGTGTCCCTGAGGTCCCGGGTGCACGACCTGTTCGGGCGCTGGCGCAGCCTGCGGGAGGCCCTGCGGTCCCTGGACCTGACCGAGCGGGAGAGGGCGCAGCGGGTGGACCTGCTGCGCTTTCAGGTGTCGGAGATCGACGCGGTACGGCCCCGGCCCGGGGAGCTGGAAGAGCTCGTGGTCCTGCGGAACCGGCTGCTCAACGCCCAGCGGCTGCGGGAGGCGGTACGGGGCGCCTACGAAGCCCTGTACGGCGAGGACGGGGCCGCCCTGGACCGCGTGGGCCGCGCGGTGGCGCTGCTGAAGCAGGCGGCGTCGTGGGACCCGGAGCTGGCTGCGGTGGCAGAAGCCCTGGAGGGCGTGGAGGCCCAGCTGGCGGACCTGTCGCGGGAGGTGCGCGCGGCGGTGGAACGGGCGGAGGCGGACCCCGCCCGGCTGGAAGGGGTGGAGGAGAGGCTGGTGGCCCTGCGGGGCCTGGTGCGCAAGTACGGGGACACCGTGGAGGGCGTGCTGGAGTACCGCGACCGGGCCGCCGCGGAGCTGGAGGCGCTGGAAAACGTGGACACCCGCCGCGCGGAGCTGGAAAGCCAGCTGGCCGGCACCGAAGCGCAGCTCGCCGCGGCGTTGCGGGAGCTGTCGGAGGCGCGGGTGGACGCGGCCCGCAGGCTGGAGAAACTGGTGTTGCGGCACCTGCAGGACCTGGCTATGCCCGCCGCGCGGTTCCGGGTACGCCTGGAAGTGGACGAGGACCCGGAGGGGTTGCCGGTGGGAGGACGGCGGCTGGCGGTGGGGCCTTGGGGAGCCGACCGCGTGGAGTTCCTACTCTCCGCAAACCCCGGGGAACCCCCCAAGCCCCTGCACCGCATGGCGTCGGGGGGTGAGCTGTCCCGGGTCATGCTGGCCCTGCGCACGGTGCTGGCTCAGGCGGACCCGCCCGCGGTGATGGTGTTCGACGAGATCGACGCGGGAGTGGGGGGCCGCACCGGCCACGTGTTGGGGACCAAGCTCCGGGAGCTGGCGGCGACCTGCCAGGTGTTGTGCGTGACCCACCTGCCGCAGATCGCGGCCCTGGCCCACCACCACCTGTCCATCCGCAAGGTCACCGAACGCGGGCGGACCCGGACCGTGGTGGAATCCCTGCAGTCCGAAGCCCGGGTGGAGGAGGTGGCCCGCATGCTGTCCGGTCCCCAACCCACGGAAACCGCCCGCCGCCACGCCCGGGAGCTGTTGGGCAGCTAAACGCAGGCTCTTGAGCCGGGCAGCGTTATACGTTATAAATCATAACCGAGATGGCTCAACGGTCGGTGGCAACGGCCCAGCTGCCCCGTAGCCTGGCAGAACTGGCCTGGCTTGCGCTGCGAGAGGAGATCCTCACGGGCCAACTGCCGCCCGGAGCGCCCCTGCGCCTTCGGGAGCTGGCCGGGCGGCTCGGCATGAGCGTGATCCCCGTCCGGGACGCCCTGCACCGCCTGCACCAAGAGGGGCTGGTGGCCCGGGAGCCGCAGAAGGGAGCCGTGGTCGCGCCCATCTCCGTGGCGGACATGGAGGACCTGTACCGGGTCCGCATCGAGCTGGAGGGCTTGGCCATCCAGCTGGCCTGCCAGCACTTCACCCGGGACCACCACCGCAGACTGTCCGCGTTGCTGGACGCCTTCGTGGAGGCGTACGAAGCGGGACAGGTGCGCGCGGGCCGTGATCTGCACCGCCAGTTCCACCTGGAGCTGTACCGGCTGGCCGGCTCACCCACCCTGGACCGCCTTATCCCACCCCTGCTGGACGCGGCGGAGCGGTACCGGGTGCTGTCCGTGGCGGACCGGGGCAACCCTCGCCAACGGCGGCAGGAGCACCAGCGGATCCTGGACGCGTGCCTGAGCGGGGACGGGTCGCGGGCCAGGCAGGAGCTGGCCGCGCACCTGGCGCGGACCGTGGAGGTGGTGCGGGCCAAACTGACAGCGCTGGAGCGGGGAGGAGATCTGCGGTGAAGCTGGTGACCTTCGAGGTGGCGGGCCAGCAAAGGGTCGGCGTGGTGCGGGACGGATGGGTGGTGACCGTGGATGTCCCGGACATGCGGAGCCTGTTCGAGATGGGCGAGGAGGGGATGCGCAGGGCCCGGGAGGCGTCCGGGGAGCGCTTCCCCCTGGAAGCGGTCCGGCTGCGGGCGCCCATCGTGCCGAAGAAGTTCTTCCACACCGCGGGCAACTTCCGGGAGCACGCGGAGGAAGGGGAGAAGTCGCAGTGGGTGGCGCCCATCCTGCCGTGGATCGTGTTCTTCCAGAACGTGGACGCCATCATCGGGCCGGACGACCCCATCGTCTACCCCGAGCACCTCACCCGGGAGCTGGACTACGAGCTGGAGCTGGCGGTGGTGATCCGCAAGGCCGGAAAGCACTTCGGCCCCGAAGAGGCGTGGGACTACGTGGGCGGGTACCTCATCTTCAACGACATCACGGCCCGGGACATCCAGCGGCGGGAGATGGAGTCCAAGGTGTTCACCTTCTGCAAGTCCATCGACACCTTCTGCCCCTTGGGCCCGTGGATCGTCACCCCCGACGAGGTCCCGGACCCCCACAACCTGCGCATGGAGCTGCGGGTGAACGGCCAGGTCCGGCAGAGCTCGTCCACCTCCCGCATGTGGGTGACCGTCCCCCAGGTCATCGCCCACTACTCCCCAATGGGGTACTCCCCTGGGGACGTGCTGTCCTTGGGCACGGTGTCCGGGGTGGCCGCCTTCCGCGACGACCCTCAGGCCTACTACCTGAAGCCGGGGGACGTGGTGGAGGCGGAGATCGAAGGGATCGGGGTGCTGCGCAACCGGGTGATCTCGTGGGAGGAGGCGTACGGCAAGCCCGCGCCGCCTCCCGTGCGCTGGTGAGGTGACCTGTGTTCTGGGTCGGGACGCTGAACCGCGAGGTGCTGCCGGAGATCCCGCAGGCGGTGGGGCTGTACGACACCACCCTGCGCGACGGGGAACAGGCGGTGGGGGTGGTGTTGGACCCCGACCAGAAGGTGGAGGTGGCGCGGCTGCTGGACGAAGCCGGGGTGGACCGGATCGAAGCGGGGTTCCCGCGGGTGTCGGAGGACGACCGGGAAGCGGCAGCCCGCATCGCGCGCCTGGGGCTGCGGGCAGAGGTGTGGGGGTTCAGCCGGGCGCTGGTGGCGGACGTGGAGGCGGTACTGGAAGCGGGCCTGCGGTGCACGGTGATCGAGGCGCCGGTGTCGGAGTGGAAGCTGCGGGCCTTCGGGCTGGACCGCGGGGAGGTCCTGCGCCGGGTCCAGCAGTCCGTGGGGTTCGCGGTGGCGCAAGGGCTGCGGGTGGCGTTCTTCGCCGTGGACGGGTCGCGGGCGCCGTTGGACTTCCTCCGGACGGTCTACCGAGCGGCGCTGGACGCGGGCGCGCAGGAGCTGGTGGTGGTGGACACCCTGGGCGTCCTGAGCCCGGCCGCGGCGGGATTTTTGGTGCGGCAGGTGCGGGAGTGGGTCGGGCCGCAGGTGCCCCTGCACTACCACGGCCACAACGACTTCGGGCTGGCTACCGCCACGGCCTTGGCCGCGGTGGAGGCGGGGGCCAGCTGGGTGCACGGGACGGTGGACGGGATCGGCGAACGCGCCGGCAACGCGGACCTCGGCCAGGTAGCCCTGGCCCTGGCGGGCCTGTACGGCAAGCCCACGGGCCTGCGGCTGGATCGCGTCCGGGCGCTGTCGGCCAAGCTCCGGGAGGTGGTGGGCTACTCGTTGGAGCCGTGGAAGCCGCTGGTGGGCGACAACCTGTTCCAGCGGGAAACCGGCGCGGTGATCGCCCAGTTCCACCTCCCCGAGGCCATCGAGCCGTACGCGGCGGAGCTGGTGGGTGCACAGCGGCGCGTGGTCCTGGGCAAGAAGAGCGGGCTCGCGTCGGTCCGACTGAAGTGCGAGGAGCTGGGGCTGGACGTGTCCGAGGAAGAGCACGCGGCGCTGCTGAGCCGCGTGAAGGAGCTGGCGATCCGCAAGCGGGGGCTGGTGTCCGACGCCGAGTTCCGCGCGCTGGTGGAGAGCAAGCTGTAGACCGTCGGATCCCGGAGGACAGAAAGGAGGGAGCGGGGTGAGGAAGGCGAGCTGGGTCGTCGGTGCGGTGCTGGTGGTGGCGCTGGCCTCAGGCATCCGGGCGGCGCCCGCGCGGTGGAAGGTGCGCATGGGCTACATTCCCGTAGACAGCCACGCGGCGCAGTACATCGCGGCAGAGCGCTACCTCCCCCAGGAGGGCTTCGAAGTGGAGCTGGTGCGGCTGCCCAGCGGCGCGGAGATCCTGTCCCAGGTGGCCATCGGGCAGCTCCAGGTGGGCGGTGGGGCCCTGGGGGCGGCCGCCTACAACGCGGTGGCCCAGGGACACCCCGTGCGGTTCGTGGCTCCGCTGCACAGCGGCTTCGTGGAGGACTACTTCACCGTCCGCAAGGCGGTGTGGGGCAGCGAGATCAACCGCATCGCGCAGCTGCGGGGCAAGCCCGTGGCCATCAACGCCCGGGGCGTGGCCACCGAGTACATGCTGGACCGGGCCCTGGCCACGGACGGCCTGCGGGTGGAGGACGTGGACCTCAAGACCATGCCCTTCCCGGACATGGTGCCGGCGCTGGAGAGCGGGGCCATCTGGGCCGGGATCGTCTCCGAGCCCTTCCCCACCATCGCGGAGGACCGCGGCGTGGGCCTCCGTCCCCTGCGCAAACCCCCGGGCGCCCGGCCCTTCCCCATCACCTTCCTGTTCTTCAACACGGACTGGGCCCGTCGCAACCCCGAAGCCGCCCTGAGGTTCATGGTGGGCTACGTGAAGGCGGCCCGGGACCTGGCCCTGGACAACGGGTGGAAACGGGAAGACAACATGCAGGTCATGGTCAAGTACACGGGCGCCCGCATCGAGCTCCTCCGGCGGGCCCGGCCCCACTACCTGGACCCCAACCTGGCGGTGAACTTCCGGTCCCTGGAGGATCAGCAGCGGTTCTACATGCGGCGCGGCTACCTGACCTACCGGGAGCCGCTCCCGCTGGACGGGGTCTTCGACTTCAGCTACCTGCAGGCGGCCCTGCGGGAGCTGGGGCGGCGGTAGGGGCATGGCGGGACGTCTGG
This sequence comes from uncultured bacterium, assembly GCA_964437095.1. Taxonomy (GTDB): domain Bacteria; phylum Sysuimicrobiota; class Sysuimicrobiia; order Sysuimicrobiales; family Sysuimicrobiaceae; genus Tepidifontimicrobium. The sequence continues at coordinate 9,074 of CAYTFH010000005.1, forward strand.
AAGGACGGTTCGCCCTGGTCACCGGCGCGGGCCGGGGCCTGGGCAGCGCCATCGCCCTGGGCTTGGCCCGGGAGGGGGCCCACGTGGCCGTCCACTACCGCCGGTCCAGGGAGGGAGCGGAAGCGGTGGCCCGGGTCATCCGGGAGCTGGGCCGCGACAGCTTCACGGTGCAGGGCGACATCGCCCGGTGGGACGACGTGCGTCGGCTGGTGGAGGAGGTGTTCCGGAGGTACGGCCGGCTGGACGTCCTGGTCAACAACGCGGGGGACATGGCCGCGGACCAGATGTCGTGGCGGGACCTCCGGGAGGACGTCCTGGACCGGATCCTGCTGGTGGACGTGAAGGGCACTCAGCTCATGATCCACGAGGCCGGGGCCCGGATGCTGGAGCAGGGCAGCGGGTCCATCGTGAACATCGGCTCCCGGGTGGTGGTCACGGGCAGCCCCCGGGCTCCCCAGTACGCGGCGGCCAAGTACGCCATCCTCGGGCTGACCAAGTCTTACGCCCGGGCCTTCGCCCCCGCGGTGCGGGTGAACGCGGTGGGCCCCGGGTTCATCGAGACCGAGGCCACCCTGCAGCGGGAGGACTGGCGGTCGGGCCGGCGGGAGGAGATCCTGAGCCAGACTCCGCTGCGCCGCATCGCCAAGCCGGAGGACGTGGTCCCCGCGGTGGTGTTCCTGGCCAGCGACGACGCCCGCCACATCACGGGCGCCTTCCTACTGTGCGACGGCGGGATGAGCATGGTGGGGGCGTAGGCGGGGGGATTCCGGCCGCCCTTGCGCCGCCCCCGCGGGCTGCGTAGAATGCCGGTGGCATGCGCAGGCGCGGCCGACTCCAACGGACCTAGCGGAGAGGGGGAGCGAAGCTCCCCCTCTCGCCTTTTGGCTTGCCGCGTTCCCGGAGGTGTGCGTGCAGGTCCAAGGGACGAAGTACGTGTTCGTGACGGGCGGGGTGGCCTCGGGGCTGGGCAAGGGCATCACCGCGGCCTCCCTGGGGCGGTTGCTGGTGGCCCGGGGCTACCGCGTCACCATGCTCAAGTTCGACCCGTACGTCAACGTGGACGCGGGGACCATGAACCCGCACCAGCACGGGGAGGTCTTCGTCACCGAGGACGGGGCGGAGACCGACATGGACCTGGGGCACTACGAACGCTTCCTGGACACGGACCTGGGCCGCGACAACAACACCACCACCGGCCGCATCTACGGCGCGGTGATCGCGCGGGAGCGCCGCGGGGAGTACCTGGGCGGCACGGTGCAGATCATCCCCCACGTCACCAACGAGATCAAGGACGAGATCCGGCGGGTGGCGGAGGCGGCGGCGGCCGACGTGATGATCGTGGAGGTGGGGGGCACGGTGGGCGACATCGAGAGCCTGCCGTTCCTGGAGGCCATCCGCCAGTTCCGGCACCAGACGGGCGCGGAGAACTGCCTGTACGTGCACGTGTCCCTGGTCCCCTTCCTGCCCGCCACGGGGGAGCTGAAGACCAAGCCCACCCAGCACTCCGTGAAGGAGCTCCGCAGCATCGGGATCCAGCCCGACGTCATCGTGTGCCGGACCTCCCGCCCCCTCACCCCCGGGGTGCGGGAGAAGATCGCCCTGTTCTGCGACGTGGACCCCGAGGCGGTGATCGAGGCCCTGGACGCGGAGACCATCTACGAGGTTCCCCTGGTGCTGGAGCGGGAGGGGCTGGCGCGGATCGCCTGCCGCCGCCTGGGCCTGCCCGACCGGGAGCCGGACCTGGAGACGTGGCGGTGGATCGTCCGCCGCCTCAAGCACCCCACCCACCGGGTGCGCATCGCCCTGGTGGGCAAGTACATGGGGGTGGAGGACTCGTACGTGAGCATCGTGGAGGCCCTGCGGCACGGGGGGATCGCGGCGGACGCGGCGGTGGAGATCGTGAAGGTGGATTCCGAGGAGCTGGAGCCCTTGAGCGAGGCGGCCCTGCGGGAGAAGCTGGCGGCCTTCCACGGCATCCTGGTCTGTCCCGGCTTCGGCAGCCGTGGGGTGGAGGGCAAGGTCCGGGCCATCCGGTACGCGCGGGAGGAAGGGGTCCCCTTCTTCGGGGTGTGCTACGGCATGCAGTGGGCGGTGGTGGAGTTCGCCCGGCACGTGTGCGGGATGGAGGGAGCCAACACCACGGAGGTGGACCCCGACACGCCGTACCTTGTGATCGACCTACTGCCCGAGCAGAAGGGCGTGGTGGACAAGGGCGGTACCATGCGCCTGGGGCGCTACCCGTGCCGCATCGAGCCGGGGACCCTGGCCCACCAGGCGTACGGGACCACCCTGGTGTACGAACGGCACCGCCACCGCTACGAGGTGAACAACGCGCTGCTTCCCCGCCTGGTGGAGAAGGGGCTGCGGGTGAGCGGGGTCTACCCGGACAAGGGCCTGGTGGAGATCGTGGAGCTGCCCGGCCACCCGTGGTTCGTAGGCACCCAGTTCCACGCGGAGTACAGGTCCCGGCCCACCTCGCCCCACCCGCTGTACCGCGCCTTCGTGGAGGCGGCCCTCCGCCACGCGGGTGCGCGGGCGGAGGTGGCGGTGGCCTCGGAGGGAGGGGGGTGTCCGTGAGCGGGTGGGCGTACGTGGACGGCCGCTTCGTCCCCAAGGAGGAAGCGTCGGTGTCCGTGTACGACCACGGCTTCCTGTACGGGGACGGGGTGTTCGAGGGGATCCGGGTGTACGGCGGCCGGGTGTTCAAGCTGCACGAGCACGTGCGGCGGCTGTACGACTCCGCCAAAACCATCCTGTTGGAGATCCCCATGCCGCCCGAGGAGATGAAGCGGGTGATCGTGGAGACCGTCCGGCGCAACGGGCTGCGCGACGCCTACGTCCGGCCCATCGTGACCCGCGGCAGGGGAGACCTCGGCATCGACCCCCGCAAGTGCACGCGGCCCACGGTGGTGGTGATCGTGGACCGCATCCAGCTGTACCCCGAGCGGGCGTACCGGGAAGGGCTGCGGGTGGTGACCGCCACCCACCGCAAGAACGCCTCCGACGCCCTCAACCCCAGGATCAAGTCCCTGAACTACCTCAACCAGGTCCTCGCGCGCATCGAGGCCAACCTGGCGGGCGCGGACGAGGCCCTCATGCTGAACCACCAGGGGTACGTGTGCGAGGGCAGCGCGGACAACGTGTTCGTGGTGCGGGGCGGGGAGGTGTGGACGCCCCCGGACCACGTGGGCATCCTCCGCGGGGTGACCCGGGACACGGTGTTGGAGGTCGCCCGGGAGCTGGGGATCCCCGCGTTCGAGCGTGCCTTCACCCTGCACGACGTGTACACCGCGGACGAGGTGTTCCTCACGGGCACGGGGGCGGAGATCGGGCCGGTGGTGTCCGTGGACGGCCGGGTGATCGGCTCCGGGAGGCCCGGACCCGTGACCTTGCGCCTGCTGGAAGCCTACCGGGAGCGTGCCCAGCGGGAGGGCACGCCCGTGTACGAGGAGAGCCCCACGGCTTCCGGAGGCCTTGGGTGATGGACGCCCCCGAGGAAGTCCTGTCCAGCCAGGTGGTGTTCTCTGGCCGCGTGGTGCGGGTGCGCGTGGACCAGGTGCGGCTGCGCAGCGGCCGGCTCACCACGCGGGAGATCGTGGAGCACCGGGGGGCGGTGGGGATGGTGCCCGTGACCTCCGACGGGCACGTGCTCCTGGTGCGGCAGTACCGCGCGGCGCTGGGAGGCTGGACCCTGGAGATCCCCGCGGGCAGTTTAGAGCCGGGGGAGGATCCGGAAGCGTGCGTGCAGCGGGAGCTGGCGGAGGAGGTGGGGGTGGAGGCGGGGCGGGTGGAGCACCTGGTGACCTTCGCGCCCTCGCCGGGGTTCCTCACCGAGCTGCTGCACCTGTACCTGTGCACGGACCTGCGGCCCCGCGCCCTGCCCCGAGAGGAGGAAGAGATGGAGGTGGTCCGCCTGCCCCTCGGGGAAGCGCGGCGGAGGGTGGACGCGGGGGAGATCCGGGACGCCAAGAGCATTATCGGCCTGCTGCTGGTGTGGGAACGCCATGCGCGAGGAACCTGAGCCGCCCGTGGCCTTCCAGAAGGCGGTGGACGCGTTTTTGGACTACCTGGCCGCGGAGGCGGGCCTGAGCGAGCGGACTCGGGCCGCCTACCGCGGGGACCTGCTGGACTTCGCGGCCTTCGCCGGCCGGCAGGGGGCCTGCGATCCCCGCCAGGTGCGCCGGCCCACGGTGACCCTGTACTTGTTCGGCCTGCGCCGTCGCGGCCTCAAACCCAGCACGGTGGCCCGGCGGCTGGCGGCGGTGCGGTCCTTCTACCGGTTCCTGGTGCGCGAGCGGGCGGTGGCCGCAGACCCCACGGAGGACGTGACCTCTCCCAAGCGCGCGGAGCGGTTGCCCAAGGTCCTCACCGCGGAGGAGGTCGGCCGTCTGCTGGCGCAGCCCGACCCGCGGACGCCTGAGGGGCTGCGGGACCGGGCGATGTTGGAGTTGCTGTACAGTTGCGGGCTGCGGGTGTCGGAGCTGGTGGGGCTGGACGTGGGGGACGTGGACCTGGAGGCGGAGCTGGTGCGGGTGGTGGGCAAAGGCGACCGGGAGCGGGTGGTGCCCCTGGGTTCGTACGCGGTGCGGGCGGTGCAGGCCTACCTGCAGCTGGCCCGCCCCCACCTGGCGGGCCGCTCCCCGGCGCTGTTCGTGGGGCGGTCCGGAGGGCGGCTGTCGCGGCAGTGGGTGTGGACCCTCCTGCGCCGGTACGCCCGTCAGGCGGGCATCCCCCGCGCGGTCACCCCCCACGTGCTGCGCCACTCCTTCGCCACCCACCTGCTGGAGGGAGGAGCGGACCTGCGGAGCGTGCAGGAGCTATTGGGTCACGCCAGCATCTCCACCACGCAGGTGTACACCCACGTGGCCCGGCCGCACCTGGCGGAGGTGTTCGACCGCAGCCACCCCCGGGACGGGTGGGACGAACCCCGCGGAGGCTGAGGTGCGGCTCCGGCGGTGCGTGGTGGTGGTCCTGGACGGCCTCGGCGTGGGGGAGCTGCCCGACGCCGGCGCGTACGGAGACCGGGGCTCGGCTACGTTGCAGAACACCGCCCGTGCCGTGGGCGGGCTGCATTTGCCAACCCTGCAACGCCTGGGGCTGGGCAACGTGGTCCCCGTGGAGGGAGTGCCACCTGCGGACGACCCCCAGGCCTGCTTCGGGCGCATGGCGGAGAAGTCCCCCGGCAGGGACAGCACCACCGGCCACTGGGAGCTCATGGGCGTGCACCTGGATCGGCCCTTCCCCACGTACCCGAACGGGTTTCCCCCCGAGGTCATCGACGCCTTCGAACGGGCCGCGGGCACCCGGGTCTTGGGCAACCGGCCCGCCTCGGGCACGCAGATCATCGAGGAGCTGGGCGTCGAGCACCTCCGGACCGGCTACCCCATCGTGTACACCTCCGCGGACAGCGTGTTCCAGATCGCCGCCCATGAGGAGGTGATCCCCGTGGACCGGCTGTACGAGCTGTGCCGCGTCGCCCGCGAGATCCTGCAAGGCCCGCACGCGGTGAGCCGCGTGATCGCCCGCCCCTTCACAGGCCGGCCGGGGTCCTTCGTCCGCACCCCCCGGCGTAAGGACTTTTCCTTAGAGCCTCCCAGGCCCACCGTCCTGGCCCGCCTGGTGGAGTCCGGCTACCCCGTGTGGACGGTGGGCAAGGTGGCGGACCTGTTCAGTCACCGGGGGGTGGCCCGCACCGTCCCCAGCCAGGACGACGTGGACGGGGTGGCGCAGACGACCCGGCTGCTCGGGGAGCTGGAGGCGGGCTTGCTGTTCACCACCCTGGTGGACCTGGACACCAAGTACGGGCACCGCAACGATCCGGAGGGCTACGCCCGGAACCTGGAACGGATCGACGCGGCCCTGCCCCAACTACTCCAGGCGTTGCGGGCGGGCGACCTGCTGGTGCTCACCGCGGACCACGGCAACGACCCCACCACCCCCAGCACGGACCACTCCCGGGAGTACGTGCCCGTGCTGGCCTCCGGCCCCGGGCTGCGGGCAGGGGTGGACCTGGGTGTGCGCGAAACCTTTTCCGACGTGGGCGCCACCGTGGCCGAGGCCCTGGGAGTGCCGTGGGACGGCCCGGGGCGCAGCTTCTTCCGGGTGATGGTGGCGTGAGCTCCGAGCTGCGCCCGCGCATGGAGGAAGCGGCCTCCGCGGTCCGGTCCCGGGTACCCTTCCACCCGAAGCTGGCCGTGGTCCTGGGCTCAGGGCTAGGTGCACTCGCGGACCACATCGAGGCCGTGGGCACGGTGGAGTACTCCGAGATCCCCCACTTCCCCACGGCCACCGTGGCGGGCCACGCGGGCAGGCTGGTGCTGGGGTGGCTGGAGGGCAAGCCCGTGGCGGCCATGCGGGGCCGCGTGCACCTCTACGAGGGGTACACCGCCCAGCAGGTGGCCTTCCCCGTGCGGGTGCTGTACGCCCTGGGCTGCCGGACCCTGCTGGTGAGCTGTGCCGCAGGCGGGCTCAACCGGGAGTGGAGGGCCGGCGACCTCATGGTCATCACCGACCACATCAACTTCCAGGCGACCAACCCTCTGGTGGGTCCCAACGACGACACGTTGGGACCTCGGTTCCCGGACATGTCCCGGCCCTACGACCGAGAGCTGGTGGAGCTGGCGGAGCGGTGCGCGGTGGCGGAACAGGTGGTGCTGCGCCGCGGGGTGTACGTGGCGGTGCTGGGGCCGTCCTACGAGACCGCGGCGGAGCTGCGCATGCTGCGGGGCTTCGGGGCGGACGCGGTGGGGATGTCCACGGTGCCGGAGGTGATCGCGGCACGCCACCTGGGCATGCGGGTGCTGGGCTTGGCGGCCATCACGGACATGGCCACGGGGGAGGTGGCGCAGCCCGTGACCCACGAGGAAGTGCTCCGGGTGGCGCGGGAGCTGGAGCCCCGGTTCGTGCGGCTGGTGCGCCGCATCGTGCGGGAGATGGAGCTGTAGGCCCTCCGGTGCAGCGGGCGTGGGACTGGATGCGGGAGGCGCAAGCCGAGCTGGCCGCGGCGCGGTCCCTGTACGAGGCCCGGCACTGGGCATGGTGCTGCTTCACCTGCCAGCAGGCTGCCGAGAAGGCACTCAAGGCGGTGTGCGAGTCCTTGAGGGCCCCTCAAACGGGGCACAACCTGAACCTCCTGGTCCAGGTGGTGGCCGAGCGCCGGGCGGTCCCGGAGTCCGTGCGCTCCGGCTGCGCCCGCCTCAACCGGTACTACGTGCCCACCCGCTACCCCAACGCCTTCGACCGCGGCGTGCCCGCAGAGCAGTTCTTCGAGGAGGACGCCCGCCAGGCCCTGCAGGACGCGGAGGAGGTGTTGCGCTTTGCCCACGCCACCGTGGGACCAACCTGAGGCGGAGGCGCTGCGCCGCTACCTGGACCGGGTGGTGGGGCAGAGGTGGGACCGGGTGGAGTTCGTGGTGCTGTTCGGTTCCCGGGCGCGGGGTGACTGGACCCGGGGCAGCGACTTCGACGTGCTGGTGGGCCTGAGGGAGGACGACGCCCGCCGGTGGGTGGACCGCCTGGCGGAGTGGGAGGACCCGGAGGGAAGGGTGGACGTGTTCTGCTACGGACGGTCGGAGTGGCAGCGGATGTTCGAGGACCGCCACCTGCTCATGCTGGATGCCCTGGAGTGGGGGGTGGTGCTGCACGACCGAGGCAGCTTCCAGCGGATGCGGGAGACCTTCCGCAGGTGGCGGGAGGAGGGAAAGGTCGTGCCGTGGCGGTGCGGGTGGAGGATGGCGTGAGGCCGTACGATTTGATCCGCAAGAAGCGGGACGGAGGGGAGCTCACCCCGGAGGAGATCGCCTACCTCGTGGACGGCTTCGTGCGGGGCGAGGTGGCAGACTATCAGATCAGCGCGTGGCTCATGGCGGTGTACTTCCGCGGGATGTCGGAGCGGGAGACCGCGGACCTGACGCTGGCCATGGCCCGGTCCGGCCGCATGCTGGACCTGCGGTCCATCCCGGGGGTCAAGGTGGACAAGCACTCCAGCGGCGGAGTGGGGGACAAGACCTCCCTGGTGCTGGTCCCCCTGGTGGCCTCCTGCGGGGTGCCGGTGCCCAAGATGTCGGGCAGGGGTTTGGGACACACGGGGGGCACCCTGGACAAGCTGGAGTCCATCCCCGGCCTGCGCACCGAACTGGACGTGGACGCCTTCGTGGACCAGGTCCGGCGGGTGGGGTGCGCCATCGTCAGCCAGACCGCGGACCTGGTCCCCGCGGATAAAAAGCTGTACGCCCTGCGGGACGTCACCGCCACGGTGGACAGCGTGCCCTTGATCGCCAGCAGCATCATGAGCAAAAAGATCGCGGGCGGCGCGGACGCCATCGTCCTGGACGTGAAGACCGGCAGCGGCGCGTTCCTGAAGGACCTCGAAGGAGCGCACACCCTGGCGCGGGCCATGGTGGCCATCGGCAACCGGCTGGGTCGCCGGACGGTGGCCCTGGTGACGGACATGGACCAGCCCCTGGGCCACGCGGTGGGCAACGCGGTGGAGGTCCGGGAGGCGGTGGCCACCCTGCGGGGCGAGGGGCCCGGAGACCTCACGGAGCTGTGCCTGGCCCTGGGGGCGGAGATGCTGCGCGTGGGCGGGAGGGTCCGTGACCCGGAGGAGGGACGCCAGCTGCTGCGGGAGCGGCTTCGGGACGGTGCGGGGCTCGACAAGTTTCGGGAGATGATCCATGCGCAGGGAGGCGACCCCTCCGTGGTGGACGACCCCGGCCGGCTCCCCAAGGCTCCGGTGACGGTGGAGGTGGCCAGCGAGGAGGACGGCTACGTGCAGGCGGTGGACGCGGAGGCTTTGGGCCGCGTGGCCATGGCCCTGGGCGCGGGGCGGTCCCGCAAGGAGGACCCCGTGGACCCCGCGGTGGGGCTGGTGGTGCTGGCCAAGAAGGGGAGCCGCGTGCACAGAGGGGACGTCCTCGCCGTGGTGCACGCCCGTACCCGGGAGGCCGCTGCGGCCGCGGCGCGGGGCGTGGTGCAGGCCTACCGTCTGGGTCCTACGACGGTCGCGCCCCGACCTTTGGTCCTGGGGCGGGTGGAGTGAGGTGCGGATCACCGTCCCTGCCGGCGCCCTGGTGGTGCTGGTGGGTCCCGCGGGCAGCGGGAAGACTACCTTCGCCCGCCGCCACTTCCGGGAGACGGAGGTGGTGAGCAGCGACCGGTGTAGGGCTATGATTTCGGACGACGAAGCGGACATGACGGTGAGCGGCCGGGCGTTCGAGCTGTTCCACGAGATCCTGCGCCACCGGCTGGAGCTGGGGCGGGTGGCGGTGGCGGACAGCACCGCCGTCACGGCCCGGGCCCGGGCGGAGCTCCGGGCGCTGGCGCGTCGGTGCGGCGCGCCCGTGGTGGTGCTGGCCTTCGACGTTCCCCTCCAGGTGTGCCTGGAGCGGAACCAGCGGCGGTCCCGCCGGGTGGCTCCGGAGGTGGTGAAACGGCAGTTCCAGCTCATGCGGCAGGCCTTGGAGCGGATCCCGCTGGAGGGGTACGACGCCTGGTACGTGCTGGACGAGCGAGCTCAGGGAGAAGCGCACGTGGAAGTCCACAGGGGGCCGCGGGCGGACGGGGCGGCAGTCCACGGGACGGAAAACGCGGCAGGGAGGTGAGCAGGATGAACATTCAGACCGTCGGCGTGGTGGGGTGCGGGCTCATGGGCTCCGGCATCGTGGAGACCTGCGCCCGGAGCGGCTACCGGGTGGTGGTGCGGGAGGTGAACGAGGAGCTCCTGCACCGGGGCCTGCGGCGGGTGGAGGAGTCCATGGCGCGGGCGGTGGACCGCGGCAAGCTGTCCCGGGAGGACCGGGACGCGGCGTGGGAGCGCATCCGGGGTACGGTGCGCATGGAGGACCTGCGGGACTGCGACCTGATCATCGAGGCCGCGGTGGAGCTCATGGACGTGAAGAAGCAGATCTGGCGGGAGCTGGACGCCCTCTGCCCTGCGCACACCATCTTCTGCAGCAACACCTCGTCGCTGTCCATCACCGAACAGGCCTCCGTGACCCGGCGGGGCGACCGCTTCTCCGGGATGCACTTCTTCAACCCGGTCCCCGTGATGAAGCTGGTGGAGCTGGTCCGGGGCTACCTCACCAGCGACCAGACCCTGAGCACCTGCCGGGCCTTCGCGGAGTCCCTGGGGAAGACCGTGGTGGTGACCAAGGATCACCCGGGGTTCGTGGTCAACTACCTCCTGGTCCCGTTCCTGCTGGACGCGGTGCGGGCGCTGGAGAAGGGGCTGGCCACCAAGGAGGAGATCGACACCGCGGTCCAGCTGGGGCTGAACCACCCTATGGGGCCTCTTACGCTGTTGGACTTCGTGGGGATCGACACCACGTACTACATCGCGGAGGCCATGTACCAGGAGCTGAAGGACCCTCGGTACGCACCGCCCCTGCTGCTGAAGCAGATGACCCTGGCGGGCCACCACGGACGCAAGACGGGGAAGGGCTTCTACGACTACGGCAGGTAAACGGCGCGAGGGAACGTAAAAAGCAACGCCGGGCGGATGCAGCTCCGCGGCGGTTGTCGCAAAGCTGGGCCGGCGGGTGCGCCGGCCCAGCCTGCTTCCGTCCGGCGCCTCCCCTCCCCATGGCGGGCATGAGTGTGGGAACCCGGAGCCGAAGGAGCGTCCGGCGCGGCGGGGGACTGACGCTCTGTCAGTCCTTGACTTGGTTCGCGGGTCGGCCGGCCAACGATAAGGCGTTCCCGGGAGGCAGCGCGTCCGGTTCGGTTACCGAGTGGCGGAGCCCGATCCGCCCGTGGGCGGAAGACTTCACCAGCCTACCGCCTGTCCGTCCACCCGGGGATCTGAGCCCGCGTGGTAGACCCCTGCCTCGTCCACCAGGATGGCCTGAGCCCCGCCTGCGAACCCGGTCATGGGGACCACGGAGTGTCCCCGCCGCCGGAGCTCCTCCCGGGTCTGTTCCGGGAAGCCGTCCTCCATCCGCAGCTCGAAGAAAGCGGGTAGGTCTGCGGGGTCCGTCCCGGGAAAGCTCAGCCAGCGCGGGGCTTCCACGGCCTGCTGGACGTTCAGGCCGAAGTCCACGATGTTGGTCAGTACCTGGGCACACCACTGGGGCTGCCCGTCCCCTCCCGGAGTCCCCCACACGAGGAACGGCCGGCCGTCCGGACGGAAGGCCATGAAGCACATCAAGGTGTGCATGGTGCGCTTTCCGGGAGCGACCACGTTGGGGTGGCCCTCCTCCAGGGTGAAGCCCCTGCCCGCGCGGTTGTTGAGGAGGATCCCCGTGCCCTCCACCACTTCCGCACACCCGAAGCTGGCGGACAGGCTGGTGATGTAGGAGACCAAGTTTCCCTCCCCGTCGGCCACCGCGAAGTAGGTGGTGGCCTCCAGGGCCTTTTCCACCACTCCGGGGTTCGGGTCGGCGTTGGCCCGGAAGGGGTGGATGGCCTCCGCCCGGCGGCGCGCGTAGTCCTTGGACAGCAGATTCTCCACGGGGTTCTGCACGAAGCGGGGGTCGCCCAGGTACCGCAGCCGGTCCGCGAAGGCCAGCTTCTTGGCCTCCACCATCAGGTGGACGGCGCCCGCCGAGCCCCAGCCCATGCGCTCCAGGTCGAAGCCTTCCAAAACGTTGAGCATCTCCAGGAGGATGAGGCCCTGGGACGGCGGAGCGGTGGTCACCACCCGGTAGCCCCGGTAGGTGGTGTGCAGGGGCAGGTAGACCTCGCTACGGTGTTCCGCCAGCTCGCGCTCGGTGAGCAGACCGCCGTGGGCCTGGCAGTAACGGGCGATGGCTTGCGCCAGCTCTCCGCGGTAGAAGACCTCGCGGCCACCTTCGGCGATCCGGCGCAGGGTGTGCGCCAGGTCCTTCTGGATCAAGATCTCTCCCGGCCGGGGCGGCCGGCCGTGGGGGAGGTAGATCCGGGCGGTGGAGGGGTAGCTCCTCAAGACCTCCTCCGATTCCGCGACCCACGCGCTGACTTTCTCCGTGACCGGAACCCCCTCCTCGGCGTAGGTGATGGCGGGTTCCAGGAGCTGGGCCAGGGAGAAGTTCCCGCTCCCCCACCGCTCCAGGGCGGTGACCATGGCGTCCACGGCCCCCGGGACGGACACGGAGAGCATGCCCCGGAAGGGCATCTTCGTGTAGCCGCGTTGGACGAAGAACTCCCGGGTGGCGGCGTACGGCGCAACCCCGCTGCCGTTGAGGGCCCAGACCTGGCCCTGACGGGTATCGGAGTACAGGAGGAAGGTGTCGCCGCCCACCCCACTCATCATGGGCTGCACCACTCCCAGCACCGCGGCGGTGGCCACCGCCGCGTCCACGGCGTTGCCGCCGGCCGCGAGGACGCGAAGCCCTGCGGCGGAGGCGAGGGGATGACCCGAGGCCACCACCCCGCGCCGCGCCATGACCACGCTCCGTCCCTGTGGGATCATGCACCGACCCTCCCCGCCTGTCGGGTGTCGGTCCGGCGACCGGAACCCGTGAGGGACAGCCGCCACGACCATGCACCAGCCCACCACGGCTTCCTCGACGCGTCAATCCCTGCTCGCTTGACGGCTTGCAGCCGCGGGTGTACGGTTAGCTGACCGAGCGGGGCCGGGGGCCTGCGGGGGTGCGTATGAGAGGAGTCCGGGTGCTGGTGGGAACGCGCAAGGGCGCGTTCATCCTCGAATCAGGGCACGACCGACGGCATTGGGAGGTGCGGGGCCCGCTGTTCGGCGCAGAGGTCTTCGACATCCAGGCCTCCCCTCAGGACCCGGACCGGATGTACGCCGCGGTGTACTCCGCGTGGTCGGGGGTAGTGGTCCGTCGCAGCACCGACGGCGGCCTCACGTGGGAGACCTTGGACAACGGCTTCGCGTACGAGGGTTCGGTCACCGCGCACCCAGACCACACCGGGGGGCTGGTGCCCTGGCAGTTCAAGCGGGTGTGGAGGCTGACGCCGACCCCGGCCTCGTGGGGACCGGAGAAGGTGTTCGCGGGCGTGGAGGACGCTGCACTGTTCCGCCTGGAGGAGCCCGGGGGCTGGACGGAGCTGGACGGGCTCCGCCAGCACCCCAGCCACGACCGCTGGGCGCCGGGCGCCGGGGGCCTGTGCCTGCACACCGTGCTCCTGGACCCCGGGCGACCGGGGCGGATGTACGCGGGCATCTCCGCCGCGGGGGTGTTCCGGTCCGACGACGGGGGAGTGACGTGGAGGACCGCCCACCGCGGCCTGCGCGCGTCGTACCTCGACGTCCGGGAGGGTCCGCCGGACCCCGAGCTTGACGCCGGGTACTGCGTGCACAAGGTGGCGCTTCACCCCGCCCAGCCAGAAGTCCTGTTCTTGCAGGCCCACGAGGGCGTTTACCGCAGCGACGACGCCGGGGAGTCGTGGCGGGAGGTCGGACAGGAGCTCCCTTCGGAGTTCGGGTTCGCCCTCGCGGTCCACCCCCACGACCCGGGCGGTGCCTACGTGGTCCCCATGGCGAGCCCCTTCGAACGCTACCCACCGGAAGGGGCGTTGCGGGTGTGGCGCACCCGAGACGGAGGGCGCAGCTGGCAGCCCACCGGGCAAGGGCTGCCGGAGCGCCACTGCTACGTGAACGTGCTGCGGGACGCTCTCGCCACGGACGGTCTGGACCCTTGCGGCGTCTACCTGGGGACCACGGGCGGACAGCTCTTCGCGTCCGCGGACGAGGGCTCCACCTGGAGCCTGCTGACGGGGTACCTGCCGCCCGTGCTGTCCGTCCACGCGGAGGCTCGGCCGTAACCGTGCGGGCGGTACACGTGGTGCTTCCGGACTACCTGCGAGCGCTGGTCGGGCTTGCGACCACGAGTCTCCAGGTGGAGGTCCCGGATCAGGGCGCCACCGTGGGGGACGTCCTGGACGGGCTGGAGACCCGCTACCCCGTGCTGCGGGGCACCCTCCGTACTCCTGACGGACGGGTGAGGCCTTACCTGAGGGTCTTCGCCGGCACGCAGGACGTGACGCCCGCCCGAAGCGAGGCCCCCCTCCCGGGTGAGGTCGCGGAGGGCAGCGTGCCGCTGCGGGTGATCGCCGCCATCTCCGGCGGGTCGGCTTAGCCTCGGATTCTCGGCTACCGGAAGCGTCCGAACGCAGCCGACCGAAAGACAGGCGTCCGCGCGAGTCGGTCAGGCGGCCTCGGCTCGCACCAGCTGGCAGACCAGGCCCACCAGGTGGTGGAGGGCCGGACGTGGGGTGGTCTGCCGGACCCTCTCCGCCAAGTTCCCCACCCAGCTCAGGTGGTCCTTGAGGAACGTCTGGCGGGCCCGGGCGCAGACGTCCGCTTCCTCCCGCAGGCCCGCGAGGTGCGCGTGGGCCTCCAGGACGCACACCAGGGCGAGGAACTCCAGCTGCGCGCTCAGGTGGTCCGGACGTTCGCCGCGGGCCTCGAAGCCGAAGGCCCGGTAGAAGCCGGCCACGTCCGCGATGGTCTGCACGTTGGGCCCGCCCAGGGGCTGCGGGGCGGACCCTGAGTGGCTCGCTTCGTACGGCGGGACCGCTCCCCGCTCGAACACCCGGAGGTACTCCGCCCGGTAGCCGTCCGGGTCCACCTCCACGTCCGCCACGAAGGCCGCCAACTGATCCTGCCCCTGCTGGAGCCCGAGCTCTGCGAGGCCCCGCCGGAGCTTCTCCACCGCTCGCTGGGGGACTGCGCCAGCGGAGGACGGGCTGAAGAGCTCGGCACAGCCGCCGTAGGCCAGGGCCCTGGCCAGGAGCTGCTGCACCACCCCGTCGGGAAGCACGTCAGGGCTCCAGCCGCAGCCGGCCGAGGAGGGTGATGGACTTGCGGGCGCCGCGGTCGCCGTGGGCCCCCTGCCACACCGCGAAGGCCACCGCGTAGGTCCCCCCGGGCTGCAGGCTGATCTCCCGGGCGTCTGCGGCGCGGAGGGGCTTGGACAGCACCACCCGCCACCGGCCCTCCTTCCAGACGCCTCGCCCGGTGGCGTTCTGTGTGGGCAGCTGCTCCAGGGTCCCCGCTCCCTGGGCCACCAGCTTCTCCGCGGCACCTTTCTTGCTCGGCTGGGAGAGGGGGTTCCCCACGTACCAGCCGGGCAACCACTTCCGGGCCGCTTCCGGGTACGCGTCCGGCAGCTTCGGAGGGTGTGCGGCACCCAAGAGAGGTGGGTAGAAGTCGAAGGCCACGTTGGGGAAGGCCGTCTCCAGGTCTTGGAAGCCCGCGTCCAGGTCCTGCTGCCAGTCCGCCCGCCAGTGCAGGACCGTGACCGGCATCTTGGGCGTGCCCATCATCCACTCCGTGGCACCCGCGCCGCTCGGCAGCAGCATCACCGCGCAGCCGTCCTTGAACTCCCGGGTCTTCACCACCCGTCGGTCCTGGCGCGGGTCCCTCCACTCCAGCAGGAACCCTACCCGCTCGCCGTCGTGGGCGCCGCGCACCCGGACGGTAGAGACCGACGGGCGCATCTTGGTGGGCAGGACCATGGCCTGCCCGATCAGGGCCACCTCCGAGGCCGCCACCTGGGTCCAGAAGGTGGCGTCGGGGTCCGCGGCCAGTGGGCCGGGCACCCGTACGGCGCGGACGTCGGGCTGCTGGGAAGGCTGGGCCTGGACCCGGGCGGGCAGGGCCGCAGCACCCAGGGCCGCCAGACCCACGAGAGCTTGGCGCCGGCTGATCTTGGCTCCACCCATGGTCCCACCTCACGTCACGTTGTACCGGTAGACCTGGCGATCCGGGTCGTACCCGGGCCGGACCATGGTGGGCTCCCGGAGCGGGACCCGGACCACCTCCTGCCTTTGCCCGTCGTAGCCGTACACCAGGCCCCCCGCGACCCGGAACCGGTGCACGATGCGGTCCGTGGACACGGCCAGGACCAGCACCCCCAACAGTTCCTCGTCCTTGCCCTCCATGGCCCGGCGGTAGGTGGCGATGGCGTGCTCCACCCCGGGACCGAACAGCATCTGGAGGAAGCGCAGGTTGCCCACGTGCACGGGGGGGATGTAGTACACGTTGGCCTCCAGGCCCAGCTGGGGCAGGAGCGGCAGGGCCACCTTGCGCACGTGCACGAGGAAGTCCACGGGGTTGTCCGGATGGGCCCGGTCCGGGGTGCTCACGAACCCGAAGGTGCGGATCTTCCCGATGCAGTTGCGCATGCAGCGCGGCTGGATGCCGCGCTCCACCGCGGGGAAGCACAGCACGCACTTCTCCGAAACCCGGGTGGTGTGGTTGTAGAAGACCTTCTTGAACGGGCAGTTCTTCACGCACTCCCGGTAGCCGCGGCAGCGCTGCTGGTCCAGCAGGACGATGCCGTCCTCGGGCCGCTTGTAGATGGCGGTCCGGGGGCAGCTGGCCAGGCAGGCGGGGTACGTGCAGTGGTTGCAAATGCGGGGCAGGTAGAAGAACCAGGCGTCGTGAGGGAGCCGCAGGTAGAACCGCTCCTCCGTCATGGGGACGTTGGTCTCGTCCTCGCCGCGGTTGGGGTAGGCGTAGTCCAGGTCCTCGGGCAGGTAACCCAGGGCCCGCTCCCCGCTGGGGGCCGCCTCGAACAGGGTCTTGCCCCGGTACACGGGACCATCCCAGGACTGCGGCCCCAGCATCTCCAGCACCCGGACGTCCCACGCCAGAGGATAGGAGCCCCACGGCTTGGTCTCCACGTTGTTCCAGAACATGTACTCCTGGCCCTTCCCCGACGTCCACGTGGTCTTGCAGGCCATGGTGCACGTCTGGCAGGCAATGCACTTGTTGGTGTCGAACACCGCGGCCGCCTGGCGCTGGGGCCGGCGCCCCTCGAAGGGGTACTCCATCTCGCGGCCGATCTGCCAGTTGTAGACCTTGGGCATGGCCTACCTCCGCTTCACGGTGATGAACTGTCCGGCGAGGTACCGGCGCACGGCCTCGGACTCGTAGCGAGGCCGGAAGCCGCGGCCGGCCGGGGTCCACAGGCCCTTACCGTCCTCGCCCCCGGGCTCCGCGCGGCGGATGCGCACGTAGCTCTCCTTGGGAGCCCCCACGGTGCAGTGCACGTCCAGGGCGAACCCCGTGCCCAGGACCTGACCGATGGGGTCCTTGCGGACCAGGCTGTCCGTCTGCAAAGTGGGCCGCAGCCAGGCCCGGGTGATGGACTGGTGGCTGCCGTAGCGGTACGCGGCCTGGTAGTTGGTCCGGGGGTTCTTGGCCAGCCCGTCGGGGCGCTTCTCGTGCCCCTCCACGCTGCCGTGGGTGGCGATGTAGAAGTGGAACCACGCCCGGCCCGTGCCCTCCATGATGCTCGGCAGGTACCGCGCCCGCACCAGCCAGCGGAAGATGCGGCGCTCCTCCGGCCTGCCCTGGTGGCCCACGAAGGGCCGGTCAGAGGGGTCCGCCTCACACCACACGTAGTCGCCGTCCGCGATCCCGAGGCGCTTGGCGTCCTCCGGGTTGAGGTCGATGTAGCCTTCGCTGACCCACGGCTTGCGCCGGTCGTGCCGGTAGAAGTCCCCGAAGGGCCCCCAGAACACCACGTCCAAATCCGTGCTGGCGCCCGTGGAGTGGCAGGCGTGCCGGTACTTGGGGGTGATGAGGACATGGGTGTACCCCAGCCGGCGCAGGGGGTGGCGGCTGCGGGCCACCTCCTCGGGGCTGCGGATCACGTTGCGGACCTGCCGGACCTCGGTGCGCAGGTCGTCCGGCCGCAGGCCGTAGGCCTCCGGGGGCGCGGGCCGCAGGGCGGGGTGGGGCTTGGCCACGATGACGTTGGGCTCGTGGTGGGTGCCGTCCACGGGCTCCCGGTGGACGGGCAGGTTCTCCCCGTACTCGATGAACTCGTCCTCCTCCCGGTAGAACTCCAGGCGCCCCGTCTTGGTGTACCAGGGCTTGCTCTCCTGGGTCTGCTCCCAGCCCACCACCTTGGGGCTGGTGCGGGTCATGAGGTACAGGGGCGTGCCGTGGCGGCAGCTCTCCAGGAGCTGCTGGAAGGTGTACCCCCGGGTGGTGTTGCCCGCGCGGAAGGCCCGGTCGATGTACACCTCCGGCTTTCCCTCCAGGACGAAGTGCCAGTAGTCCCGGAAGCGGCGGTCGCCCGTGAGCTCCGCCAGCTTGGCCGCCACCCCCGCCCAGCACTCCAGGTCGTCCCGGGTGTCGAAGATGCGGGGCAGGGGAGAGGGCGGCCAGGCCTGGAGGAAGGGGTTGGTCACGGACCCGTACACGTCCGGCAGCTTGCGCTCCGCCCAGCTGTCCACGGCGAACACCACGTCCGCGTACTCGCAGGTGGCCGTCCAGAACCAGTCCGCCACCACCAGCATCTCGATCTTGGGCAGGGTGTTCACGATGACGTTGTGGGCCCACTTGGCGTTCCCCAGGATGGAGTTGGACAGGGCCCACATGGCGGACTTGGTGGGGGTGGGCATGTGGGTGTTGCCCGTGAACTGCTTGTTGCCCACCCGCAGGGGACGGTCGTCGTAGTTGAAGTAGTGGGCGCTCTCCCCCTTCACGTACGCCCGGGTCCGGGCCGGCCGGCCGGGGTCCAGCTCCGGGTGGAAGGGGTCCTCGCTGATGTACTGCACGATGCCGGGCAGCAGGGCCAAGCGGTAGTTGCCCGCGTAGCTGCCCACGGTCCCTCCGAAGTGCCCGATGTTGTTGGTGAGGGCCGCCACCAGGATGATGGCCCGGTCCTTCAGGTCGTTGTTGAAGAAGTGGTTGGGCCCCATCCCCGTCACGAACAGGGTTTTGGTCTTGTTCCGGGCGATCTCCCTGGCTAGGTTCACCACCGCCTCCCGGGGGGCTCCTGTGATGCGGCTGGTGTTCTCCGGGGTCCACGTGTCCACGAGGTACTGCTTCAGGAGGTCGAACACCGGGCGCGCCTTCACCCGCCGGCCGTCCCGCAGGGTCACCTCGAACTCGCCCTCCAGAGCGGGGTCCAGGCCGGTGGCGGCGAAGTGGCGGCCCACCTGGTCCCGGGTCACCACCGTGGGGCCGCGGGTGCGGAGGTCCCACACCACGAAGTCGTCCCACTCCTCCCGCAGGGCCTGAGGGATCAGCTGCGCGTCCTGCTCCGCGGGAGTCGGCACGGGCTCGCCGGGCTTCAGCACCCGGGTGGCGTTGCGCAGGGGCGCGGGCTTGTGGTCCGCGAACACATCCCGGGCCCGCAGCTCCTTGAGGGTGTCCATGCGGACCAGCAGGGGCAGGTCGGTGAACTGCTTGACGAAGGCTTCGTCGTACAGCTTCTCCTTCACCAGCACGTGCGCCAGGCCCAGGGCCAGGGCAGGGTCGGTGCCCGGTCGGATGACGATGACCTCGTCCGCCTTGGAGCTGGTGGACTGGTACTCGGGCGCGATGGTGACCACCCGGGCGCCGTGCAGCTTGGCTTCCGTGAGCCAGTGGCCGTCCGGCATCTTGGTGGCGATCCAGTTCTTGCCCCACAGGGTGATGAGGCGGGCGTTCTCCGCGGTGTACAGGTCGAAGTCCAGGGTCTGCTGGCCCGTGACCATGGGGTGTCCCGGGGGCAGGTCCGTGTGCCACGAGTAGCTGTCCCAGTGGCGGCCACCCTTGGCCTGGTCCGGGCCCACCGTGCGCACGTGGGCGTCCAGCAACGCCATCATGTTGGCCATGCGGTACAGCCCGCCCACCCGGAAGGGCGCGATGAAGGGCATCCCGCCCCGGAACTTGAGGGTGAGGGTGCCGGCGCCCTCCATGGCCTCCACCATGTCCGGGTCGTAGCCCTGGCGCAACAGGCGCTGCTTGCCCGCCTCGCCCGAGTACGTCTGGGCGATGTTGAGCAGGGTCTTCGCCACGACCGTGAACGCCTCGTCCCACGAGACTCGGACGAACTCCTCCTTGCCGCGCCCCTCGAAGTACTGGGCGGGGGGCTTGCCCGTCACGGAGTCCCGGGGGAAGCCCGCGTCCACCCAGGCCTTGAACCCCTTGCGGATCATGGGCCCTTTCACGCGGCGGTCCGAGTAGAAGCGCCGGACGTACGCGAGCCCGCTGATGCAAATCCGCGGGTCCCAGCGGGCGGAGGCCCGGTTCCCGTAGAGGTCCGTGGCCTTGCCGTAGCCGAAGCTGGGGTCCGCGTAGACCACCACCCCGTTCTTCACGCTGGCCCGCAGCAGGCACCCGTGAGTGTCGTTGGGGGCGCACAGGTAGTGGAAGGTGGAGTCCGGGGTGTACAGCTCGCGGTACACCTTCTCCCAGTCCCGGTTCGGGTAGCGCTGGAGGGGGTTGAGGCCCGGCTCCAGGGGTTGGAGGACGGCGAAGCTGAGCAGCTCCTCGGGTAGGTCGAAGCTGGCCAAGGCGGCGGCCGCGCCGGGTAGGGCGGCCAGGAACTCCCGGCGGGTGAGACGGAAAGTCGGACCCAACAGACCCACCTCCTCCCGCTTCGTCCCGAAAGCACGCAGCCACGCCCGCGCCGCGCGGACGAGCTGCCCTACTTCACAGACCCTTCGGGTCCCGTGAATTGCGTAGCCGGGATGCGGGAAGGCGTCCATCGGGTCAGCGCCCGATGACCGCGGGTCTACTTGGAAGCGCTTGGGAACCTCAGAGCAACCCGCGGGCCACCAGGGAGCGGGCCGCAGCCAGGCCCGCTCGGGCGCCCGCGTACAGCCCCGCGGCGTACACGTACCCCTCCACCCGCAGGGTGGCCACGGCACTCCAGAACCCCGACACGTTGCAGCCCACGGCCACCCACACCGCCACGCCCATGAGGACCCCACCGAGAAAACCGGTGAGCGCTTCCCGCAGCCGCCAGCCCGTGAAGCCCGCGAACTCTCCCGCCAGCAGGGCCGCGCTGACCGCACCCAGGACCAGCCCCGCGTCCAGGTGGAAGCCGGGGTCCAGAGCCGGGAGCCGGGTGCCCCAGAAACGGGTCCAGGCCAGCTGGTCCACGGAGGCGCCCAGGGCCTGGGCCGCCCACAGGCTGAGCCGCGCCAGGGGCAGCTGCACGCCCAAAGCGGAGTGGTACGCGAACTGGACCGTGAACAGGGCCGCCAGGGCCAGACCGCCCGCCCAGGGCGGCCACGGGCTCCGCAACACGCGCGACAGGAGCGGGCCCGCGGGGTTCGGAGTCGGCGGCGCTGCGGGTTCGGGCTTCAAAGCCGCGTAGGCAGCCACCAGCGCGGCGACGTTGAGCGCGGTGGCCGGCCCGACCCCCACGGTTTCCGCGAGGGAAAACCGGAAACCCCACGCCATGAGCCGCTCGGTCAGGGGCCACGCGTAGGCGGCACCCAGCCCGTTGCCGACCACGATGCCGACGAACGCGGCCAGGGACTTCGGTTGCCCGCTACCCAGCCGGTACAGCACGCCCGTCATGCACCCGCCCGCGAAGGGCATGGCGAACCCGAACAGGGCCGCACCCACCAGGGTGTGCAGGCCGAAGGGGATTCGGGGAGGCCGGTTCCACCCCAGCTCCATCACCGCCGCAGCGCCCACGGAGGCCGCGGCCAGGCCCAGCACGATGCCGCGCATCAGCTGGCGGTTCCCGTAGAACGCGGACGCGAAGCACAGGCGGGTGCGCTGGAACACGAACCCGTAGCCCAGGCCCAGCAGCAACAGCACGGCCGCAGCCCGGATCTGGAGGGTGTACGCCACCGCCGCGGTGAGCGCGGACAGGGCCAGCACCACGAGGGCGACGAGGGGCTGGCTCATCCGCTGCGGTGCCTCCCCAGACCGCTCCGCCGGAGGACCGGGGACCTCACGGGCGGTCTTCTTCCACCACGAACTCCCCGAACATGGTCACGTCGTGGCCGGGAACGGTGCACACGTAGCGGTACCGGCCGGGACGGGTGGGCGTGAAGCGGATCTCCTGGCGCTGGCCCGGCTCCAACAGCTGGCTCCTGGCCCCGGGGAAGGCCGGATCCAGGTAGGGCGGTCGGTCGTCCGCGGACACCACCCAGAGGTCGTGGACCAAGCTGTCGCGGTTCTCCAGGACCACCCGCACGGGCTGGCCCGCCCGCGCCCGCAGGACGGGACCGGGTACCTGGTTGGAAAAGCGCATGCCGGGATCCGCGGTGACCTGGAGCACCGCCTCGCTCGGCCGGCCCACGGGCCGCGGCCGCCAGACCACACCCGCGGCGGCTGCGGCCGCGGCCAGCACCACAGCCCCGGCCAGCCACCAGGAGGTGCGCCTCATCCGTACGCGGCGCGCAGGATGCCGTACTCCCAGCGTTTGCGGTCCTGCACGTGCTTGGGGTTCGCCCCCGCGGTGCGGTTGCGGGCGGGGATGGGCCTGCCCTCGCTGTCCCACGCCACCTCCACCAGTAGCGCCTCCTTGCTGGACACGTACGGCCAGCACTGGTTGAACACCGGGTCCGGTACCCCCCGGTCACGGCCCAGGGCCCGGGCGATGTGGTAGGCGGCGTTGCGGCCCTGCAGGAAGGCGGTGAAGGCGGACTTGGTGTACGGCGAGGCGGCCACGTCCCCCATGGCGTACACGTTCTCGTGGCTGCGGCTGCGGAAGGTACCGGGGTGGATGGGCACGAAGGGGGTGCCCAGCCCCGCTTCCTCGATGAACAGCGGCGCCCGCTGGGGCGGGATGACGCTGGCCAGATCGAACCGCTGGCGCTCGCCCCGGTCGGAGATCAGGGTCCGGGTGGTGGGGTCCAGCTCCACCACCTTGAAGCTGGGCTTGTAGACGATCCTACGCTCGGACATCGCCTGGCGCCACAGGTCGGCCAAAAGGGGCGGCTGCGGCCGGTCGTTGGCGTCCACAACCACCACCTCCGCCCGGACCCCCTTCTTCTTCCAGAACTCGTCCACCAGGCACGCCACCTCGTACGGACCCGGCGGGCACTTGTACGGAGGCGGCGGCACCGCGATGACGAAGGTGCCTCCGGGGAACGCCTCCACGGCCCTGCGCAGCTCCACCGTGCCCGCCCACGTCCACGCGTGGGGGGACAGGCGTCGGTTCTCGAGCAGGTTGCGGACCTCGTTCTCCGCGGGCACCGACCCCGTGGCCAGCACGAGGACGTTGTACTCCACGAAGCCCTGCGGGGTGAGGACGCGGTTGTCCGAGAGGCGCAGGCCCGTGGCCGGAGCCCAGACCACCTTCACCCCGTCGCGAACCAGGGCCTCGAAGGTCACGGTGACCCTCTTCGGGTCCTCCAGCCCCACCACGTAGTCCACGTGGGAGGGGCCCGACACGTAGCTGGGGTTGCGCTCCAGCACCACCACCTCCACGTCGGGCGCCAGCTTGCGCAGCGTGCGGGCGCACATGGCGCCGCTGATCCCGCCCCCCACGATCACCACCCGCCGGGAGGGCTGCGGCAGCAGCGGCCGGCTGGGTTCCTGGGCCACCGCCCAGCCCAGCAGCTGGCCGGAAATCCCTCCCGTGGCCGCCACCACCGTGGCGCCGCCGAGCACCTTCAGGGCCTGTCGCCGGGTCAGCTTGCGCATGACGGACCTCCTTCCGTGGTCAGGTGCAGCTGGAGATGTAGTTCAGGACTTCGGGCGTGGCCACCACCCGGTAGGTGAACACCAGCCCCTCACCCTCCGCCACCAGGTACCGGTCGTCGTAGTCCGCCACGGGAAACTCCAGCACCGCGCGGCCGGCGGCGGTGTCCACACACGTGGCGGGCACGCAGCGGCTCGCCAGGGGAACCCGGCCGTCCTTGACGTCCAGGAAGTCCCGGGTCTTCAGGAGGGCCACCAGGCCCTTGCCCGAGCGGACCTCCAGCCGCACCATGGTGCCGGGCACCAGCTGGTAGACGGGAGCTGTGAACCGGCCGTCTACCACCACCGTCCCGTGGTTGCGGACCAGGCTCTGCCCCTTCCGAAGCCGCCCCATGGCGTCGTCCACCGTGCCCGGCACGTAGCGGAGTTCGGTGCGGCCGGGCCGCAGGGGGCGGACCCGCACGTAGAACTCCGAGCCGGACACGCTGGACAGCGGGTAGCCGAGCTCGCTCACCTGCGTGAACACCTTGGCCGTCCGCGGGACCCCCCCGGCCTGGAACTGGGCGAGCTCTTGGGGGTCGCCCGTGTGCTCGTACAGGACGACCTCCACCAGGCCCGTGGTGCGGAGCTCCAGCACCGTACGCTCCCCGCCCCGGGCCACGCGGCGCTGGACGGTTTCCCGCTCCACCACGTGGGCCTGCTCGGCCTCCAGGCCCAAAGCCCCGCGGGTGGCCAGCATCTGACCCGTGAGGAACCCGTTCACCACCACCGCCACCAGCACGGCGCTCCACCAGCGCACGGCTTCACCCTCCCTCGGGCGTCCCGCGACGGACGTAGAACCGGTACACCCCGCCTTCGGATGGCACGGGGAGTACGTCGTAGCCGGCACCCCGGACCCACCCGCACAGGTCCGACTGGGACTGCGGGTCGGTAGTGAGGACCTCCAGCACCTGCCCGTCCCGCAGTCTCGCTAGGGCCTGCTGGGTCTTCAGCAGCGGCAACGGGCACAGCAGGCCCCGGCAGTCCAGGACCTCGTCGGGGGTCCAGGCGGGAGTCGGTTGTGCAGACGTCGCCTCGCGGCTTGCGCGTGCCACGGCACACCTCGTGTTCTCGCGAACGTTCAGATGTGGACGGGAAGACCGGAAGGAGCGGAGGTCAGGCGGCCGCCTGAAGCCCCCGCCGAGGACAGATACACTGGCGCGGGGCGAAGAACACCGTAGCCTGTAGCCGGTTCACGGCACGTAGTCTACCGGCTCGGGGCAGGTCCTGGCAACCCATTCTCAGCGGCCCGGGGTGGGGGCGGTGAGCGCGGAGCCTACCGGCAGCCGCCGCGGGCCAGCCAGAGCCCGACCCGCGGCGGCCAAGAACCAAGCCCCTCCTGCGGCCGAGAGGACGGCCGCCAAAGTCAACAGGGCGAAGGGCAGCTCCCACGGGTGCCCGGCGCCCAGATAGGCCTTCCGGGGAAGTCCGGACCCCGCCGCCACCAGCAGCGCCGCCACCGTGAGCACCACTCCCAGGGCGAACAGGTGGACCTGCCAGCGGCCCGCTTCCCTGGACACGGCAAGCCCCCTGTGGTCCAGGATTCGGTACAAAGCTCCCATGAAGGCCGTGGTGACCCCGCCCACCAGCATGGCGTGGTAGTGGGCGGTGACCCTCAAGGTGTTCCCCGCCCCCACAGGGGCCAGCAGCCCGCCCAAGAGGTACAGGGCCACCGACCACCGCAACGCCGTGGCCTCGAGGCCCGGTGCTGCCCGCAGGACCGCGGGGGCCAGCACCGCCAGGTGGAGGACCGTGGGGACGCTCAGGGCGAACCCTAGAGCGGCGTTGGTGGCCTGCCAGCGCGGGATGGCCGTAGCGTCGGGGCTGAGGTACAGGAGGGTAGGCACCCACGAAAGCGCCGCAGCGAGGCGGAAGGCCAGACGGGACACGGGACGCTCCGCGGTGCTACCGGCCAGCTCGTACCACGAGAGCGCCAGGGCACTGACGTACACGAACTGCAGGGCGTGCCCGGCTCCCCACAGGGCGGCCTGGGGGGAGCCGTCCGCGCGGGCCAAGCCGGCGAGCAGGGCTGCGAGGGTGGCGAGGAAGGACACGGCGACGCACCGCGGGCCTGCGGCGGGGCGGGAGGACGCCGCGGCCCGCAGGGCCCCGGCCGCTCCCAGGGCGAACAGACCGTACCCGACCAGGTACGCGGGCGAGTCCACGTACGGCAGGTAGTCCACCACCACGGGACGGCCCGGCGAAAGCAAGCCTGCCACCATGGCCAGGGCCCCCGCGCTGGACAGCAGGGCGCTGCCGGAGGACGGGTCCGCAGCGGAGCGGTGCAACGCCACCGCCACGCTGCAGCTGGTCAGCCACACCACCAGGGAGAAGGTCACGTGGCCCACCAGGGCCTTGTAGAAGGTCTCTGGCGGCAGCAGCCCGGCAAGGACCGGCAGGCGGGCGGCGGTGACCGCCACCGCCAGGGCGCCCGCGGCGGCCGCGGCGGCCACGGCCAGGCTCGCCCAAGAGTCGAGGCCGCCGCGGCGCGAGGTGTCCATGCGTTCCTGACGAGAGCCTAGCCGCCGATGGGCCAGGATCGCGACAGGTTCCAGTAGTTGCCCAGGTACATGAGCACGAAGAAGGCCGCGAACACCAGGCACAGGACGAAGGTCCCGGGGACTGCGGGCAGCTCCCGGGCCCCGCCGGCCACGGGGAGGGCGTAGTCGCGCCGCAGCTCTTCGTCCGTGAGGCGCTTGCCGAACAGCACGGTAGCCACCACCAGGACCACGAACAGGGCACCGCCCACCAGGGCCAGCAGGCCGCCCACGCCCGCCACCGCCAGCAGCCGGTACACCTCCTCCGGCCACGGGAAGGCCAAAGGCAGGCCGCGGAACCGGAAGATGTCGGGCTGCTTGCGGGGCAGGCCGAAGCGCACGCCAAGCTGCATGTACGCCAGCACCAACAGGCCGATCCCGATGCCGAACAGCCACGGCTGCCAGCGCGCCAGGCCCTCACCCACCACGCGGCGGCGGAAGATCAGGGGCAGCACGTACCAGGTGACGCCCATGAAGGCCAGGGTGGTGCCCGCCACCACGACCCCGTGGAAGTGGCCCATGATGGCGGTGGTATTGTGCCACTTCAGGTTCAGCTGCTCGGTCCCCGCGATGACGCCGGTGGTGCCGCCCAGAAAGCCGAACAGGGCTACGGACAGGATCAAGCTGCTGAAGGCGGGGTTGTGCCACGGGCCGCGCACCAGCCAGTCGAACAGGCCCCGGGTGTAGCCCCGCAGGCGCTGGCCCACCTCCACGCTGCCGGGTACTGCGAAGGCGTGGATCATGCTCCCCAGCACCGCGAGGTGCATGAGGTAGCCGGTGTTGATCCACTTCCAGCCCACGGACAGCGCCCCACTGGGCTCGGTCTGCAGGTGGTGGGCGCTCCCGAGGTTGATGGCCACCAGGTACAGGACGAAGGCGGCCCGGGACACCTTCTCGCTAGGCGTCCGGCCTCCCACGGTCAGGAACGAGAGCAGGTACCACACGGTGATGGTGGCGGCCAGGTTGATCTGCTGGGAGGGGTGGCCGAAGCCCCAGTAGGCCATTTTCCACAGGAGGGGGTTCAACTCGGGGATCACGCCCACAGACCACAGGAACGCGGGAACGAACACCAGGGCTCCCACGAGCAGGGTGGCTACCGCCAGCACCGCGGCCACGAAGGCACCGAACACCACCAGGGGGAGGGGCCCCCGGTGGGTCTTGTCCCGGTACGCTTTGTGCACGGTGGCGAAGAACACCGCCACGCCCAAAAGCGCCCCCACCGCGAACAGGATGGTGCCGAGGTAGAAGTCCGGGGTGCCCCGGAGGGGCGGGTAGGGGTTGAAGGACAGGTGGTTGAGGGGGTTGGTCACGATGGCCCGGTTCACCACCAGGGCGCCGAGGACCATCAACGCGAAGGCTGCCCAGCCCACCGCGGGGGTAGCCGGCCGGGTGTTGAGCATGACGCTCCCCGCGAAGTGCAGCAGGGCGATCTCGAAGAAGATGATCCAGAAGATGAGCATGTTCCAGGCGTGGAGGGCCAGGTACTGGTAGAAGGTCTCCGGCGGAAAGGCTCCCATCCAGCGGGTGAACAGGACCACGATGGCTGCCACCCCGCCCAACAGCAGAGCCACCACGGCCGCCACCGCGTTGGCCTTCACCAGGCCCTCCGCCTCCCGGTACACCCGGAACCCCGTCACGGGACACGTGCGGACGTCCGCGAGCTGTGCCATGGCTCACCTCTCCACCACGATCTTCCCGAGCATCATCTCGTGGCCGACCCCGCAGAACTCGTTGCACGCCATGCCGTAGGTGCCGGGATCGCGGGGCACGAAGGGCAGCACCCACTCGTAGCCGGGGTACAGCTGCAGGTTCCACACGTGGGGTTGGGTGATGCTGAACCCGTGCAGGTAGTCCAGGCTGGCCACGTGCAGGACGTAGCGCTGCCCCGCCTTCAGCCGCAGGATGGGGTAGAAGCGGAAGCGCTGGGCCAGCATGTACACGTCCGCTCCCGGCGGAGGGGCCACCACGGGCTGGCCCGCCTCCTCAGCCACCCTGTACTGCTGCACGAACCGCTCCACCTCCGCCTGGTACGCCTTGGG
Organism: uncultured bacterium; assembly: GCA_964437095.1. Lineage (GTDB taxonomy): Bacteria > Sysuimicrobiota > Sysuimicrobiia > Sysuimicrobiales > Sysuimicrobiaceae > Tepidifontimicrobium. The sequence goes on from CAYTFH010000005.1 coordinate 36,967, forward strand.
GTCCACCCGGTACGCGCGGCCCACCACGTTCTGCTGGCCGAAGGCGTGCCAGAGCAGCATCATGGCGGAGAAGAACACCACCGCGATGAGGGCCGCGATCACCACCCACGCCCGCTCCAGAGGGTGGACCGGCTCTTCCCACCACGCACCCGGAGCCATGGCCGACCTCCTAGCGGGCGGGGACGCGCAGCACGTCCCACGCGCCCCACACGAGGTACACGAGGAAGAAGAAGACGTTGCTGGCCACCAACCAGAACCAGATGCTGTCTGCGATCCTGAGAGGCGACCTCTGCCCGCTCACCCGCACCACCTCCGAAAACCGGACCCAAATAGCCCGAAATCTCCGATTTTCTCTCGGTTCCAGGCTGGAACACGAGTCCTGCGGTGCGCCATCGGGGCGGGGCCTGATGACCTAGGTCAGCGAAGCGTCAGGGGTCCGGCCTGGAGGTAACGGGAGGGGAGAGGACGGCCCAACACGGCCTGCAGGGCGCGGGAGGCGTGGCACAGCCTGTCCAGGTCCACGCCCGTGCGCACACCCATGCCGTGCAGCATGTACACCACATCCTCCGTGGCCACGTTGCCCAGGGCGCCCGGCGCGAAGGGGCACCCTCCCAGCCCGCCCGCGGAGGCGTCCACGGTGGTGACGCCCATCTGGAGGCTGGCGAGGACGTTGGCGAGCCCCGTGCCGCGGGTGTCGTGGAAGTGGACCCCTAAGCGCTGGGCGGGCACCTCCCGCAGGAGCAGGTCCAGCAGCTCCTGGACTTCCCGCGGGGTGGCGGCCCCCACGGTGTCTGCAACACCCACGTCCGCACAGCCCATGTCCAAAAGTTCCAGGACCACACGGCGGACCTGCTGCGGGTCCGTCCGGGCGCTGTAGGGGCACCACCAGGCCACGGACACGTACCCCCGCACCAGCACACCGGCGCCGAGGGCGGCAGCCACCACCTCCCGGAAGGTGCGCAAGGACTGGTCCACGGTCATGCCGATGTTGGCGGTGGCGAAGGCGTCGGTGGCGGCGGTGAACACCGCCACCGCCCGCACCCCGCAGCGCAAGGCCCGTTCCAGCCCGCGCAGGTTCGGCACCAGGGCGAGGTACACCACGCCCTCCCGGGGGGGCAGGCGGCGGAAAACCTCCTCGGTGTCCGCCATCTGGGGGACCCGGTCGGGCCGCACGAAGGAGCCCACCTCGATCCACCGCAGGCCCGCGTCCGCCAGGGCCTCCACGAAGGCCACCTTGGCGTCGGTGGGGACCACCTGCGGCTCGTTCTGCAGCCCGTCCCGGGGCCCGACCTCCACCAGCCGCACGGACTCGGGCAGGCCCTCCAGCGGGATCACGCCTCCTCCTCCAGCTCCACCACCAGGGCCCCGCCTTCCACCTGCTCGCCCGCCCGGGCCAGCACCCGCCGGACCCGGGCGGGGCGGGGAGCGCGCACCACGGTCTCCATTTTCATGGCCTCCAGCACGTACAGCGCCTGGCCAGGGGCCACCCGATGGCCCGGCGCCACCAGCACCCGGGTCACAACCCCGGACATGGGCGCCCGCACGTCCCCTCCCTCAGGGGCGCGGGACGTTTCCGCCTCCGCCCCGCGGGACCACACGTACGCGCGACCCAGGGCGTGCAGCTGCAGCCCGTGACCCTGGCGGGCGTAGAAGAACCGGACCACCTTGCCGTCCACCTCCGCCGCTCCCGCTCCCGGACCCAGCTCCCGCAGGCGCACCACCAGCTCCCGGTCCTGCAGCCGAACCGTGACCGCGCCATCCCCGGGCTTCACCTCCGCGGTCACGTGCCACGCTCCGCAACTCAGGTGGACCCGCACGGGCTCTTTACGGCAGGCGCGCGCCCCGCAGCCGGTCCCACGGCTCGGCCGGAGGGACAGGCCCCGGGGTCCGGTGGTGCGGCTGCGGGAGGGCGAACAGCGCCGCGGCAAGAGCGGCCAGCTCCGGTGGGGGCGGCGGGGTACGCCACCTGGCGAACTCCTCTTCCACGAACCGCGTGGACACTTCGCCCGCCGCAAACTCGGGGTGGGTGACCAGGTCCAAAAGGAAGCTCAGGTTGGTCTGCGGGCCCAGCAGCACGTACTCCCGAAGGGCCGAAGCCAGGCGGGCCAGGGCCGTGGGTCGATCAGGCGCCCACGCCACCACCTTGGCCAGGATGGGGTCGTAGTGCACCGGGATCTCCTGCCCTTCCTGGACGCCGGAGTCCACCCGCACGCCCGGCAGGTGCGGCTCCCGCAGCAGGAGCACGCGGCCCGGGCACGGTGCGAAGTCCCGCTCGGGATCCTCCGCGTACACCCGGGCTTCCACCGCGTGGCCGCGCCAGGCTACGTCCTGTTGGCCGAACCACAGCCGCTGCCCGGCGGCGATGCGCAGCTGCGCGTGGACCAGGTCCACCCCCGTCACCAGCTCCGTGACGGGGTGTTCCACCTGCAGCCGGGTGTTGACCTCGAGGAAGTAGAAGCGTCCGTGGCGGTCCAGGAGGAACTCCACCGTCCCCGCGTTCACGTAGCCCGCGGCCTGCACCACCCGCAGGGCAGCTTCGCCCAGCTGCCGGCGCAGCTGCGCGTCCACCGCGGGGGAGGGGGCCTCCTCCACGATCTTCTGGTGCCTGCGCTGCAGGCTGCAGTCCCGCTCCCCCAGGTGCACCGCGGCACCGTAGCGGTCCGCCAGGACCTGCACCTCCACGTGCCGGGGCCGGTCCACGTACTTCTCCACCAGGACCGCGTCGTCCCCGAAGGCGGACCGGGCCTCCCGGCGGGCGGAGGCCAGGGCGTCCCGGAACTGCTCAGGAACGTGCACCACCCGCATGCCCTTGCCCCCGCCGCCCGCCGCTGCCTTGAGCACCACGGGGAACCCCAGGGCCTTGGCGGCGCGCTCCAAGGTCTCGTCGTCCGCGGCGGGGTGCCCGGGCACGGCGGGCACGCCCGCCGCCCGGGCCAGGTTTCTCGCGCGGCCCTTGTCGCCCAAGGCCGCGATGACGTCCGCGGGCGGGCCCACGAACACCAGCCCGGCTTCCTCGCACGCGCGGGCGAACTCCGGGTTCTCCGCGAGGAAGCCGTACCCGGGGTGCACCGCCTCCGCGCCGGTGCTGCGGGCCGCGTCCACCAACCGTGCGATGTTCAGGTAGGAGGAGGCGGGTTCTGCCGGCCCCACGCACACCGCCTCGTCCGCCAGGGCCACGTGGGGCGAGGTGGCGTCCACCTCGGAGTACACGGCCACAGTACGGATCCCGAGCACGCGGCACGCCCGGATCACCCGCACCGCGATCTCCCCGCGGTTGGCCACCAGCACCTTGCAGAACAGGGGTACGGTCACGGGGACGCCCACGCGGGCTTGCGGCGCTCCAGGAATGCCCGCATCCCCTCCTGCCCTTCGGGCCCCACCCGCACCGCGGCGATGGTCCGCACCGCCTCCTCCCGCGCCTGGTCCCAGGGCAGGGAGGGGAGGAGGTGCAGCAGCCGCTTGGCCTCCGCCAGGGCCTGGGGCCCGGCCTGGAGGAACGCTTCCGCCCACTGGGAGACCACCCGGTCGGGGTCCTCGCTCACCGCGTGCACGAGCCCCATCTCCACAGCCTCCGCGGCGGAGAAACGGCTTCCCGTGAGGACCGCCCACGAGAGCGCGGAAGGGTGGACCTTGCGCAGCAGGAAGGGGAGGATCATGGCGGGCACCAGCCCCAGGCGCACCTCGCTGAGGCCGAAGGTGGCGTTGGGGGTGGCCACCGCCAGGTCGCACGCGGCCACCAGCCCCACCCCGCCGCCCAGGGTCGTTCCGTGGACCCTGGCCACCACGGGTTTGGGGCACTCGGCCACCGCCTGGAGGGCGGCGAACACCCGGGAGGCGTCCTGCTGGTTTTCTTCGAAGGAGTTGGTGGCGGCCTGCCGCATCCACGCCAGGTCGGCGCCCGCGCAGAAGGACGGCCCCTCCGCGGAGAGGACCACGTACCGCACCTCCTGCCGGCCCGCCGCCTCCCGAAAGGCCTCCACCAGGGCCTGGAGGAGCTCGGGGTTGAGGGCGTTGTGCACCTGCGGCCGGTCCAGGACCACGTCCAGCCGGTTCCCTCGGGCTTCCACGCGTAGCATCGTGTTTCACCTCCCTCCACGTCGCTGTTCACGTGGCGGGTGTTCCGGGGCACCCTCCTACATCCGGAACACGCCCGGCTTCATGGGCTCGATGGGAGCGTTCAGCGCCGCGGACAGGGCCAGGCCGAGCACGTCCCGGGTGGTCGGGGGGTCCAGGATGCCGTCGTCCCACAGCCGGGCGGTGCTGTAGTACGGGTTGCCCTCCCGCTCGTACTTCTCCAGGATGGGTCGGGCGATGGCTTCTGCCTCCTCCTCGGAGAGGGTCTTCCCCTCCCGGGCCAGCTGGTCCCGTTTGACCGTCACCAGCACCCCCGCGGCCTGCTCGGGGCCCATGACGTTGATGCGGGCGTTGGGCCACATCCACAGGAAGCGGGGTTCGTAGGCGCGGCCGCACATGGCGTAGTTGCCCGCCCCGTACGACCCGCCGATGATGACGGTGAACTTGGGGACGTTGCTGGTGGCCACCGCGTGCACCATCTTGGCCCCCGCGCGGGCGATGCCCGCGGCCTCGTACTGGCGTCCCACCATGAACCCCGTGATGTTCTGCAGGAACACCATGGGCACCCGCCGCTGCCCGCACAGCTCGATGAAGTGGCTGGCCTTCTCCGCGCTGTCCACGAACAGGACCCCGTTGTTGGCCACCACCCCCACCAGCATCCCGTGGATGCGGGCGAAACCGCACACCACGGTGGTGCCGTACAGGGCCTTGAACTCCGCGAACCGGCTGCCGTCCACGATCCGGGCGATGACCTCCCGGACGTCGTACGGCTGGCGCAGGTCCCGGGGCAGGATCCCGTACAGCTCCTCCGGGTCGTAGTACGAGTCCTCGGGCTCGGCCACGTCCAGGTCCACCATCTTCCGGCGGTTCAGGGTGGCCACGATGCGGCGGACGATCTGCAGGGCGTGCTCGTCGGACTCCGCGTAGTGGTCCACCACGCCGGACCGGCGGGCGTGGACGTCCGCCCCGCCCAGCTCCTCTGCCGTCACGTCCTCCCCCGTGGCCGCCTTCACCAGGGGCGGCCCGCCTAGGAAGATGCTACCCGTGCCGCGCACGATCACCGCCTCGTCGCTCATGGCGGGCACGTACGCGCCCCCCGCGGTGCAGGAGCCCATCACCGCGGCGATCTGGGGGATCCCCAGGGCGCTCATGCGGGCCTGGTTGTAGAAGATGCGGCCGAAGCCGTCCCGGTCGGGGAACACCTCCGCCTGCAGGGGCAGGTACGCACCCCCGGAGTCCACCAGGTAGATGCACGGCAGGCGGTTCTGCAGGGCGACTTCCTGGGCCCGCAGGTGCTTCTTCACCGTCATGGGGAAGTACGTCCCGCCCTTGACCGTAGCGTCGTTGGCCACGATCACGCACTCCACCCCGCTCACCCGGCCGATCCCCGTGACGATGCCCGCGCTGGGCGCTTCCCCATCGTACATGTCCCAGGCGGCCAGGGGGCAGAGTTCGAGGAACGGCGAGCCGGGATCCAGGAGGCGGTCGATGCGCTCCCGGGCGGTCATCTTCCCCAGCTCCCGCTGCCGGCGCTGGGCCCGTTCCCCGCCCCCCCGCCGCACCTGCTCGAGGCGGCGCCGCAGCTCCTCCGCCAGCGCCCGGTGGTAGGCGGCGTTCTCCCGGAACATCTCGCTGTCGGTGCGGACCTGCGAACGGATGCGCTCCACGCGAGCCCCTCCCCGGGACGGTTACACCGCGGAACGGGCGTTTCCCTGCGGCCTCGGTTGCCCCGCCCGGGGGCAACGGCTACCATGGGCACGGACACGGCAGGAGGCCGCGGTGGACTTCGGTCTTCGGGAAGAGCACCGGCTGGTGCAGCAGACGGCCCGGGAGTTCGCCACCCGGGAGATCCTGCCGGTGGCCAGCCAGCTCGACGCCGAACACAGGTTTCCCGCGGAGATCGTCCGGGGGTTGGCGGAACTAGGCCTCATGGGGGTGACGGTGCCGGAGGAGTACGGGGGCGCGGGCATGGACCACGTGGCGTACGTCCTGGCCATGGAGGAGGTGGCCCGGGCGTGCGCGTCCACCGCGGCCATCATGTCCGTGAACAACTCCCTGGTGTGCGACCCCATCCTCCGGTACGGCACGGAGGAGCAGAAGCGGCGCTACCTGCCCGTGCTGGCGTCCGGGCGGGAGCTCGGCTGCTACTGCCTCACCGAGCCCCAAGCGGGCTCCGACGCGGCGTCCCTGCAGACCACCGCCCGGCTGGACGGGGACCGGTGGGTCCTCAACGGGACGAAAGCCTTCGTCACCAACGCCCGGGAGGCGTGGGTGTTCATCGTGTACGCCCGCACGGAAGAGGCACCCGGGGCCCGCGGGATTTCCGCCTTCATCGTGGAGCGGGACCACCCGGGGCTCGTGGTGGGCAAGGTGGAGCGCAAGATGGGCCTGCTCGCCTCCTCCACGTGTGAGGTGCTGCTGCAGGACTGCCGGGTGCCGCAGGACAACCTCCTGGGGCCGCGGGGCGAGGGCTTCAAAGTGGCCCTGTCCACCCTGGACGGAGGCCGCATCGGGATCGCGGCCCAGGCCGTGGGGATCGCCCGGGCCGCCCTGGAGGAGAGCGTGGCCTACGCCAGGGAACGCCGGCAGTTCGGCCGGCCCATCGCGGAGTTCCAGGCCATCCAGTGGAAGATCGCGGACATGGCCACCCGCATCGACGCCGCCCGGCTGCTGACCCTTCGGGCCGCGTGGCTGCGGGACCAGGGACGGCGCTGTACCCTGGAGGCGTCCATGGCGAAGCTGTTCGCCTCGGAGACCGCCATGTTCGCCGCCCACCAGGGCGTGCAGATCTTCGGGGGCTACGGGTACATCAAGGACTACCCCGTGGAGCGGCACTTCCGGGACGCCAAGATTACCGAGATCTACGAGGGTACGTCGGAGATCCAGCGGATGGTGATCGCCCGGAACCTTCTGGCTTGAGTCAGCGACGTTCGCCGGATCAGGAGGCGGGTATGGACGTGGTGGTTTGCATCAAGCAGGTGCCGGACACCGAGCAACCCATCCGGGTCAGGCCGGACGGCAGCGGCGTCGACGAGCAGGGCCTGAACTGGATCCTCAACTACTACGACGAGCACGCGGTGGAGGAGGCCCTGCGGGTGCGGGAGAAGTTCGGCGGGACCGTCACCGTGGTGTGCGTGGGCCCGCCCAGGGCCACCGAGGCTCTGCGGACGGCCCTGGCCATGGGAGCCGACGAGGCGGTGCACGCCTGTGACCCCGCCCTGGACGGCGCGGACCACCTCGCGGTGGCCAGGGTCCTGTCCCGGGTGCTGGCTCAACTCCGGTACGACCTGGTCCTGTGCGGACGGCTGGCCACGGACGACAACGCCTCCGTGGTGGGACCGGCGCTGGCGGAGTACCTGGGCCTGCCCCAGGCCACGGCCATCTCCAAGTTGGAGCTGCAGGACGGGATGGCCACGGTGGAGCGGGAGGTGGAGGGCGGGGTGGAGGTCCTGCAGGTACCCCTGCCCGCGTTGTTCACCGTGGAGCGCACCATCAACGAGCCCCGGTACCCGACCCTACCGGGCATCATGAAGGCCAAGCGTAAGGAGATCCGGACCCTCACCCTGGCGGACCTGGGGCTCGAGGCGCAACAGGCCGGGGCGCAGGCGGCGCGGGTGCGCTACGCCCGGTTCGAGCCCCCACCCCGCAGGGAAGCAGGGCGGGTGGTGACGCCGGACTCACCCGAGGAAGCTGCCCGGCTGATCGCCCAGTTCCTGCAGGAGACCGCCAAGGTTCTGTGAGGTGATCGTAGATGCGGACGGATGTGTTGGTCCTGGTCGACCACGCCGCGGGCGGCCTGCGGCGGGTGACGTTGGAGCTTTTGGGCAAGGGCCGGGAGCTGGCCCAAGTCAGGGGCGGCCGGCTGGTGGCCCTGGCCTTGGGGGAGCACCTGGAGGGCGTGGCCCAGGCGCTGGGCGAGCACGGGGCGGACGTGGTGGTCTGCGCGGGCCACCCACACCTGGCGCAGTACACCACCGACGCCTACACGGAGGTGGTGAGCTCCGCGGTGCGGGAGCGCAGCCCCTGGCTGGTGCTGGTCCCGTCCACGGCGTGGGGACGCGACCTGGCCCCGCGGGTGGCCGCGCGGCTCGGGGCGGGGGTGGTGACGGACGTGGAGGCCCTGTGGGTGGAGAACGGCCACCTGCTGGCGCGGCGGCCCATGTATACCCGCAAGGTCATGGGCACGGTCCAGTACGTGGGTGAGGGGCCGCACCTGGCGGTGGTGCTGCCCAAGGTGTTCAGCCCCGCGCCGAAGGATGCCGGCCGCGCCGCGGAAGTCCAGCGGCTGGCCTTGGACGTGCCGGAGCCCCGCACCCGGCTGTTGGAGACGCGGACCCTGCAGAGGGAGCGGGTCTCCCTCACGGAGGCGGAGGTGGTGGTCTCCGGCGGCCGGGGGCTTCGGGGGCCCGAGAACTTCGCCCTGCTGGACGAGCTGGCTGCGCAGCTGGGGGCTGCGGTGGGGTCGTCGCGGCCGCCCGTGGACAGCGGGTGGGTTCCCCACGACTACGAGATCGGGCAGACGGGCAAGACCGTGAGCCCCACGGTGTACATCGCGGTGGGGATCTCCGGAGCGCCGCAGCACCTGGCGGGCATGTCCGGGTCCAAGTACATCGTGGCCATCAACAAGGACCCCAACGCCCCCATCTTCCAGGTGGCCAGCCTGGGCGTGGTGGGGGACCTGTTCCAGATCGTGCCCAGGCTCACGGAGGAGGTCAGACGGCTCAAGGCGCAGGCGTGAGCCCGAAGGGGAGGTGGTGGGGATGGCGGTCACGCGGGAGACCCAGCTCGGGGAGTCCCGCCGGCGGTGGGAGGAGACCACCCTCAGGAAGACTCTAGAGCGCCAGCCGGAACGGCCGTGGCGTTTCACCACCCTGTCGGACCTACCGGTCCAACGCGTGTACGGGCCTGAGGACGTGGCGGGCCTGGACTTCCAGCGGGACCTGGGGTGGCCCGGGGAGTACCCGTACACCCGCGGGATCCATGCCACCATGTACCGGGGCCGGCTGTGGACCATGCGGCAGTTCGCGGGGTTCGGGACCGCGGAGGACACCAACCGGCGCTTCCACTACCTCCTGCAGCAGGGGCAGACGGGGCTGTCCGTGGCCTTCGACATGCCCACCCTGATGGGCTACGACTCCGACCACCCGCGGTCGGTGGGCGAGGTGGGGCGGGAAGGCGTGGCGGTGGACACCCTGGCGGACATGGAGGTGCTCTTCCAGGGCATCCCCCTGGACCAGGTGAGCACCTCCATGACCATCAACGCGCCCGCCGCGGTGCTGTACGCCATGTACGTGGCCCTGGCGGACCAGCGCGGGATCCCCCGGTCCAAGCTGCGGGGCACCATCCAGAACGACTGCCTGAAGGAGTTCATCGCCCAGAAGGAGTGGATCATCCCCCCGCGGCCCAGCATGAAGCTGGTGGTGGACACCTTCGAGTTCTCCGTGCGGGAGACCCCCCAGTGGAACCCCATCAGCATCAGCGGCTACCACATCCGGGAGGCGGGGGCCACCGCGGTCCAGGAACTGGCCTTCACCCTGGCGGACGGGATCGCGTACGTGCAGGCGGGGATCGAGCGGGGCCTGGACGTGGACCGGTTCGCGCCCCGCCTGAGCTTCTTCTTCGACATCCACAACGACTTCTTCGAGGAGATCGCCAAGCTCCGGGCCGCCCGCCGCATGTGGGCCCGGATCATGCGGGAGCGGTTCGGCGCCCGGGACCCCCGCTCGTGGACGCTGCGCACCCACGCCCAGACAGCCGGGGTGTCCCTCACCGCGCAGCAGCCCCTCAACAACATCGCCCGGGTGGCCATCCAGGCCCTGGCCGCGGTGCTGGGCGGGGTCCAGTCCCTGCACACCAACTCCATGGATGAGACCTACGCCCTACCCACGGAGGAGGCGGTCACCGTAGCCCTGCGGACGCAGCAGATCCTGGCGTACGAGAGCGGGGTGGCGAACACCGTGGACCCCCTGGGCGGGTCTTACTTCGTGGAGGCCCTCACCAACCGCATCGAGGAGGAGGCGTGGGCGTACATCCGGCGCATCGACGAGATGGGCGGCATGCTGGCGGCCATCGAGCGCGGCTACCCGCAGCGGGAGATCGCGGACGCCGCCTACCACTACCAACAGCAGCTGGAGCGCAAGGAGAAGATCGTGGTGGGGGTCAACGCGTTCGTCTCCGGAGAACCGCAGCCCATCCCCATCCTGAAGATCCCGCCGGACGTGGAGCGGCGTCAGGTGGAGCGCCTGAAGCGGGTGCGAGCGCAGCGGGACCACGAGCGGGTGGCCGGGTGCCTGGCGGAACTGCGGCGGGTGGCGGAGGCCGGCGGGAACACCATGTACCCCATCCTGGAGGCGGTGAAGGCCTACGCCACCCTGGGCGAGATCTGCGACGTGTTCCGGGCCGTGTGGGGGGAGTACCGGGAGCCGGCGATCCTCTAGACCAACCCGGTGGTCATGACTCCGGGCGGTTTTCCGGACACGCTCCCAGCGGCACGTCTTCCGGCCCCCTCTGGAGGCGCTGAAGCCTCGCGGGCGGTGCCTGCGCTTCCGGCCCGAGGGGGCCGAGGGATGGGCGAGCGGGCGTTCTGGACACCCCCGGCGGGGGTTGCTAAAATCCTCAGCGGGCCGTTAGCTCAACTGGTAGAGCAGGGGACTCTTAATCCCAAGGTTGCAGGTTCGAGTCCTGCACGGCCCTCCAAGGTCAGGCGTCCGCCCGCCGCGGGCGAGGCACGGAGGTTGCGCGCACCCCGCAGGGAGCTGCGGGGTTCGACGTTTTCTTGGCAGGAGGGAGCGGGCGGGCGTGGCGGAACGGTAGACGCGCGGGACTTAGGATCCCGTGGGTTCGTCCCGTGGGGGTTCGAATCCCTCCGCCCGCACCACGCGGTCGGCAGGCGCCGGTGAGGAGGTCGGCACGGTGAAGGTCCTGAGCGTCCGGCGGGAGCCGGGCAGCACCGCGGTGCTGGAGATCGAGGTCCCCGAGGACCGGGTGGCCAAGGCGGTGGCCCAGGGCGTCGCCCGGGTCAGCCAGCGGGCCCGGATCCCGGGATTCCGGCCGGGGAAGGCCCCCCGGGCGGTGGTGGAGCGGTACGTGGGCCGCGAGGCGGTGTACGAGGAGGCCCTGGAGCGCCTGCTCCCCGAGGCCTACCGGGAGGCGGTGCAGCAGAGCGGGATCCGGCCCATCAGCCGGCCGCGCTTCGAGGACGCTCGCATCGAGGAGGGCAAGCCCCTGAGGGTGGTGGCCCGGGTGGAGGTGGAGCCGGAGGTCCGGCTCGGGCCGTACCGGGACCTGCGCATCCCCTTCGAGGAGCCGCAGGTGGCGGAGGAGGAGGTGCAGCGGACCCTTGAGGCCCTGCGGGCCCGGTACAGCCAGCTGCTCCCCAAGCAGGGGCCGGCCCAGCGGGGCGACTTCGTGCTGGTGAAGGTGTTGGAGGCGCCCGAGGGAGAGGGCAGGTTCACCCAGGGCCGCGAGCTGATGCTGGAAGTCGGGGGTGGGGAGACCCCCGAGAGCCTGAGCGCCCAGCTGGAGGGCAAGGCCACGGGGGAGGAGCTGGTGTGGGAAGGGCAGGCCGGGCCCGTGAGGTTCTCCGTGTTGGAGGTGCGGCTGCGGGAGCTGCCGGCCCTGGACGACGCCTTCGCCCAGACCGTTAGCGACCACCAGACCCTGGCGGAGCTGCGGGAGGACGTGCGCCGGCGGCTGCGGGCCGACGCTGCCGCCCGGGCCCGGGCCGAGTACGAGGAAAAGGTCGTGCAGGCGGTGGTGGAGGCTTCCGAGGTGGAGCTGCCGGAGAGCCTGGTGCACGCGGAGGTCCACCGCCTGCTGGACGACTGGGGCGACCACCTGCGCCAGCGGGGGCTGACGTGGGAACGCTACCTCCAGCTGGTGGGCAAGACGGCCGAGCAGGTGCACGACGAGCTCCGGCCGCAGGCGGAGGCGAGGGTCCGGACCCGGCTGGTCCTGGACGCGGTGGCGGACGCGGAGGGTTTACAGCCCACCGAAGAGGAAGTGGGCCAGGCGGTCCAGAACCTGGCGGAGGAGACGGGGCGCACCCCGGAGGAGGTCCGGGAGTTGCTGGAGCGGAGCGGCGGGATGGAGCGGTTGAGGGCGTCCCTGCGGCGCCGGCGCGCCGTGGCGTACCTGCTGGAGCGGGCTTCGGGCGGGGCGGTGGCGACCCAGCCCGCGGAGGAGGGAGAGGAGCCGTGACCCTGGTCCCCATCGTGGTGGAGCAGAGCGCCCGGGGCGAGCGGGCGTACGACATCTACTCCCGTCTGTTGAAGGAACGCATCATCTTCCTGGGCGGGGTGGTGGACGACGAGGTGGCCAACCTGGTCATCGCCCAGATGCTGTTCCTGGCCTACGAGGACCCCGAGAAGGACATCCAGCTGTACATCAACAGCCCCGGGGGGTCCATGACCGCGGGACTGGCCATCTACGACACCATGCAGCACATCCAGCCGGACGTGGCCACCATCTGCGTGGGCATGGCCGCCTCCGTGGCCGCCCTCCTGCTGGCCGGGGGGGCGAAGGGAAAGCGGGGGGCCCTGCCGTACTCCCGCATCATGATCCACCAGCCGTGGGGTGGGGCCCAGGGGCAGGCGGTGGACATCGCCATCCGGGCCAAGGAGGTCATCGAGCTGCGCAAGATCCTCAACGAGATCCTGGCGCGGCACACGGGCCAGCCCCTGGAGCGCATCGAGCGGGACACGGACCGGGACTTCTACATGAGCGCCCAACAGGCCAAGGAGTACGGGCTCATCGACCTGGTGATCGAGCCGCGGGGCGAGAAGCTGGCGAGGCTCGCGCGATGAGGCAGGGAAGTTGCTCTGCCTGTTCCCACGGTGGTGACCGGGAATCGGGACCAGAACCGGCGAGGGGGTCGCATGTTCCGCTTCGGGGATGAGCGGGAGCGGTTGAAGTGCTCCTTCTGCGGCAAGGGCCAGGAGCAGGTGCGCAAGCTGGTGGCCGGTCCAGGCGTGTACATCTGCGACGAGTGCATCGAGCTGTGCAACGAGATCATCGAGGAGGAGCTGTACGGAGAACAGGAGGACCGGGGCCCCCGGAGCCTCCCCAAGCCCCACGAGATCTACGAGACCCTGTGCCAGTACGTGGTGGGGCAGGAGCGGGCCAAGAAGGTCCTGTCCGTGGCGGTGTACAACCACTACAAGCGCATCGCCCACCGCCGGCCCACGGACGTGGAGCTCCAGAAGAGCAACATCCTCCTCATCGGCCCCACGGGCTGCGGCAAGACCCACCTAGCCCAGACCCTGGCCAAGATCCTGGACGTGCCCTTCGCCATCGCGGACGCCACCAGCCTCACGGAGGCCGGGTACGTAGGGGAGGACGTGGAGAACATCCTCCTCCGCCTGGTGCAGGCCGCGGACTACGACGTCAAGAAGGCGGAGCGGGGGATCGTATACGTCGACGAGGTGGACAAGATCGCCCGCAAGTCCGAGAACCCCTCCATCACCCGGGACGTGTCCGGGGAGGGGGTCCAGCAGGCCCTGCTCAAGATCCTGGAGGGGACCGTGGCCAACGTCCCCCCGCAGGGGGGCCGCAAGCACCCGCACCAGGAGTTCATCCAGGTGGACACCACCAACATCCTGTTCATCTGCGGGGGGGCCTTCGAGGGCCTGGACAAGATCATCGAGGCCCGGGTCCGGCAGTCCAGCATGGGGTTCGGGGCCCAGTCCAGCTCCAGGGTGCGGGACACGGGGGAGCTGCTGCGCCAGGTGATGCCCCAGGACCTGCTGCGGTACGGGCTGATCCCCGAGTTCATCGGCCGGCTGCCCGTGGTGGTCCCCCTGGAACCCCTCACGGAGGAGCACCTGGTGCGGATCCTGGTGGAACCCAAGAACGCCCTGGTACGCCAGTACCAGAAGATCCTGGAGATGGACGGGGTGGACCTGGTGGTGGCCGAGGATGCCCTGCGGGCCATCGCCCGGGAGGCCCTGGCCCGCAACACGGGGGCCCGGGGGCTGCGGACCATCCTGGAGGACATCATGCTGGACGTGATGTACGAGATCCCCTCGCGGCCCGAGATCAAGCGCTGCGTCATCACCCTGGAGGCCGTGGAGCGCCGGGCCAAACCCATCCTCATCACGGCCGCGGAGGCCAAGCGCTTGGCCAAGGAGAAGCCCGCCTCCTGACCCGCCCGGCGTGCGGCCGTGGAATCCCAGGGGCCGGATGTGCGTAAATACGAGTAGAGGTTCGGGTACCCGGGGACTGGGGTACCCGGCCGGAGGTCCGGAATGAGCGAGACGAAGACCAAGTACCCGACGACCCTTCCCGTCCTCGCCCTCAAGGGAGTGGTGGTCCTCCCCTACATGCCCATCGCCCTCGGGGTGGGCCGGCCCAAGTCGGTGCGGGCCCTGGAGCGGTCCCTGGAGTCTGACCGGCTGCTGGCCCTGGTCTGCCAGCGGGACGAGAACGTGGAGGATCCCAAGCCCGAGGACCTGTACGAGTGGGGCGTGGTGGCCCGGGTCCTGAACGTGGGCAAGCAGCCCGACGGGGTCCTGCAGGTCATGGTGGAGGGCTTGGTGCGGATGCACCTGGAGGGATTCGTGCACACCGACCCCTTCTTCCTGGCCCAGGTACGGGTGGTGGAGGACCCCACGGACAAGACCCTGGAGATCGAGGCCCTCATGCGGGGGGTGACCTCCCAGTTCGAGCGGTACGCCCGGCTGAGCCGCACGGTGGCGCCCGAGGCGTACATGGCGGTGATGAACGCGGATGTGCCCGGCAAGCTGGCGGACCTAGTGGCCCAGCACCTGCCCCTCAAGCCGGAGGAGCGGCAGAAGGTGCTGGAGCTGGACGTGGCGAGCCGCCTGGAGTTCGTCTCCCAGGTCCTGGCCCGGGAGATCAACATCCTGGACCTGGAGCGCAAGATCCAGAACCGCGTGCGCAAGTCCATGGAGAAGTCCCAGCGGGAGTACTACCTGAAGGAGCAGATGAAGGCCATCCAGCAGGAGCTGGGGGAGAAGGACGAGCGCCAGGCGGAGGTGGAGGAGTACCGCAAGAAGATCGAGGGCGCCAACCTGCCGGAGCCCGTGAAGGAGAAGGCCCTGGAGGAGCTGTCCCGGCTGGAGAAGATGCCGCCCATGGTCGCGGAGGCGGTGGTGGTCCGCACGTACCTGGACTGGATCCTGGCCCTTCCGTGGAGCGTGCGCACCGAGGACCGCCTGGACATCCCGGAAGCCCGCAAGATCCTGGACGAGGACCACTACGGGCTGGAGAAGGCCAAGGAGCGCATCGTGGAGTACCTGGCGGTGCGCAAGCTGAGCCCCCAGTCCAAGGGTCCCATCCTGTGCTTCGTGGGACCGCCGGGGGTGGGCAAGACCTCCCTGGGCAAGTCCATCGCCCGGGCCCTGGGCCGGAAGTTCGTGCGCATCTCCCTGGGCGGGGTGCGGGACGAGGCGGAGATCCGGGGCCACCGGCGGACGTACGTGGGGGCCCTGCCCGGCCGCATCATCCAGGGGATGAAGACCGCGGGCAGCAAGAACCCGGTGTTCATGCTGGACGAGATCGACAAGCTGGGCATGGACTTCCGGGGTGACCCCTCCGCGGCCCTGCTGGAGGCCCTGGACCCCGAGCAGAACCACGCCTTCAGCGACCACTACCTGGAGCTACCCTTCGACCTCAGCGAGGTCATGTTCATCTGCACCGCCAACGTCCTGGACACCATCCCGCCCGCCCTGCGGGACCGCATGGAGGTGATCCGCTTCCCAGGCTACATCGAGCAGGAGAAGCTGGGGATCGCCCGCCACTTCCTCGTGCCCAAGCAGCGGAAGGAGAACGGGCTGGAGAGCTTCGGCCTGGTGATCACGGACGCGGCCCTGCGGAAGATCATCCGGGAGTACACCCGGGAGGCCGGGGTGCGGAACCTGGAGCGGGAGATCGGCACCATCTGCCGCAAGGTGGCCACCCAGGTGGCCTCCGGCGATAGCCGGGCCCCCAAGCGGGTGACCGCGCAGATGCTCCAGCGCTTCTTGGGCCCCCCGAAGTTCCGGTACGGGCTAGCGGAGAAGCAGGACGAGGTGGGCGCCGCCACGGGCCTAGTGTGGGCGGAGACCGGCGGGGACATCGTGACCGTGGAGGCCACCCTGGTGAAGGGCAGCGGCAAGCTGGTGCTCACGGGCCAGCTGGGCGACGTGATGAAGGAGTCCGCGCAGGCCGCGGTGTCCTACGTGCGGTCCCGGAGCCGGCGGCTGGGGGTGGACGAGGACTGGTACAGCAAGTTCGACGTCCACATCCACGTGCCCGCGGGTGCCCAGCCCAAGGAGGGACCGTCCGCGGGGATCACCATGGCCACGGCGCTGGCGTCGGCCCTGAGCGGCCGGCCCGTGCGCAAGGACGTGGCCATGACCGGCGAGATCACCCTGCGGGGCAAGGTGCTGCCCGTGGGCGGGCTGAAGGAGAAGGTGATCGCCGCCCACCGGGCGGGCATCCGCACGGTGATCCTACCCAAGGAGAACGAGCGGGACATGCACGAGATCCCGGACAACGTCCGCCGGGCCCTGCGGTTCCGCTTCGTGGAGCACATGGACGAGGTCCTGGAAGAGGCCCTGCTGCCGGCTCCTACCAAGCCCGTGGCTCCGGAGCCGCCGCCCGCGGCCCTGGAGGTTCCCCGGATCCCCGTGGAGCTGCCGCAGCAGGCCCCACCCCCGCCGCCCCAGGCCTAGCTCCCGCACCCGGGGAGGAGGCGTGGCGAGGATACGGGTGCTGAGCGCCGCGGACCTGGAGCGGGCGGTGTCCATGAAGGACGCCATCCACGCGGTCCGCGAGGCGTTCCGCGGCCTTTCTTCCGGCCGGGCCCGCGTACCCCTGCGCACCCACGTGGCCACCGGGGAAGGGACCGCCCTGTGGATGCCGTGCGCCCTGGAGGGTGTGGGACTCGGGGTGAAGGCGGTGGCGGTGTTCCCGGACAACCGCGGCCGGGGCCTTCCCGTCATCCAGGCCGCGGTGTTGCTGCAGGACGCCCACACGGGCGCTCCCGTGGGGCTGGTGGAGGGAGCGTCCCTGACGGCCCTGCGCACGGGCGCGGCCACGGGCCTGGCCACCGACCTGTTGGCCCGCAGAGACGCATGCGTGGTGGCCCTGCTGGGCTGCGGCGCGCAGGCTCCCCGACAGCTGGAGGCGGTGTGCGCGGTGCGATCGGTCACCCAGGTTCGCGTGTACTGCCCCACGCCCTCCCACCGGGACCGGTTCGCGGCCTGGGCGAGGGAGCAGCCTTGGCTACAGGGGGCTTCGGTGTTCGCCGCGCCGTCTTCTGAGGCCGCGGTGCGGGGTGCGGACGTGGTGGTGACGGCCACCCCCAGTCGGGAGCCGGTGTTCGCCGCGGAGGACCTGAGCCTCGGCGCCCACGTGAACGCCATCGGCGCCTTCACCGCGGACATGCGAGAGGTGCCGGCGCAGGTGGTCCGGGTGGCGCGGGTGGTGGTGGACAGCCTGGAAGCCGCCCGGGCAGAGGCCGGGGACCTGATCCAGGCAGCCGCGGAGGGTGCCTTCGACTGGTCCCGGGCGGTGGAGATTGGGAGGCTGGCCGACGACCCCTCCCTCGGCCGCCGGAGTCCGGACGATGTGACCCTGTTCAAGTCCGTGGGGGTGGCGGTCCAGGACGTGGCCGTGGGCTGGCTGGCCCTGCAGCACGCGGCGGAGCTCGGGCTGGGTTCGGAGGTGGCGTGGGCGTGAGGGGCGCGGGGCTGTGGACCCGCATCCGGGAGGGCCTGCGCAGAACCCGGGAGGCCCTGGCGGACCACCTCCAGGCGGCCTTCACGCGTCCGCCCGACGAGAGCTTCTTCGAGCGCCTGGAAGAGGGGCTGCTCGCCTCCGACGTGGGCGTCGAGGTCACCCAGGAGGTGGTGGAGGAGCTGCGGAGCCGGGTGCGGGCCGGGCTGCGGCGGCCGGAAGAGCTGCGCGGTGCGCTGAAGGAGATCCTGAGAGGCTACCTGCCCGACCCGCAGCCCCTCCGGGTGGAGCCCCCGCCCGCGGTGGTCCTGGTGGTGGGGGTGAACGGGTCCGGCAAGACCACCACCGCGGGCAAGCTGGCGTACAGGCTGCGGGAGCAGGGCAAGCGGGTGATCCTGGCCGCCGCGGACACCTTCCGCGCCGCGGCCATCGACCAGCTGGAGGTCTGGGCCACACGGGCGGGCGCCCAGCTGGTTCGCCACCGGGAGGGCGCGGACCCCGCGGCGGTGGTGCACGACGCCGCGCAGGCTTTGGTCGCGCGGAATGCGGACGTGCTGGTGGCCGACACCGCGGGGCGACTCCACACCAAGACCAACCTCATGGACGAGCTGAGGAAGGTGCGGCGGGTGCTGGCCCGGCAGCTTCCCGAGGCCACGTGGGAGTCGCTGCTGGTGCTGGACGCCACCACGGGGCAGAACGCGGTGGAGCAGGCCCGGCAGTTCCAGGAGGTCGCCGCGGCCACGGGGGTGGTGCTGGCCAAGCTGGACACCAGCGCCAAGGGCGGGATGGTGCTGGCCATCGGCCGCCGCCTGGGGCTTCCCGTGAAGCTGGTGGGGACGGGGGAGGGGCCCGAGGACCTGGAGAGCTTCGACCCCGACGGGTTCGTGGAAGCCCTCCTCCCGGAGGCGTGAAGGACCCGGACTGGAAGTGGCTGGCGCTGCTGTGCGCCGCGGAGGTGGGCACCATGCTCACCTTCTCCGGTTACGCGGCGGTGCTGCCCGTGCTCCGGCGTGACTGGCAGCTGACCGCCGGGCAGGCGGGCGCGGTGTTCGCCGCCCAGCAGCTCGGCTACACGGCCCCCGTCCTGGTCCTCGCCACCCTCACCGACCTGTGGGGCGTGCGCCGCATCTACCTGCTGTCGGCCCTGTGGAACGGCCTCGCGAACCTGGCCTTCCCGTTCCTAGCCCGGGACTTCGCCACTGCCTTCGCCCTGAGGCTCGTGTGCGGCGCGGGGTTGGCGGGCACGTACATGCCCGGCATGCGGCTGGTGGTGGAGCGCTTCGGCCGGGCGCAGCGCGGGATCGCCATGGGGCTGTACATCGCGTGCTTCAGCGTGGGCGCCGCCCTCTCCCTGGCGGTGGCCGGGGCGCTGCTGCCCTGGGGCTGGCGGTGGAGCTTTTGGATCCCTGCGGCGGGTCCCTTCGTGGCCTTCCTGCTGGCCTGGCGCATCGCCCACGACCCGCCCCGGGGACCGCGGGCGCCCCTCCGGGTGCGGGACGTGCTTCGGAACTCCGCGGCCATGCGGTACGTGGTGGCGTACGCGGCCCACAACTGGGAGCTCTTTGGGATGCGGGCGTGGCTGCCCGCGTTCCTAGCCGCCCTGTGGACCGCTCAGGGGCTGCCCCTGAGCTCCGCCGCGGCCCGGGGTGCTGCCTTCGGCTCGTTGGTGCTGCTGGCGGGCGCGGCCAGCAACGCCGTGGGGGGTTGGGTTTCCGACCGAGTGGGGCGGCGTCCCACCGTGGTGGCGGTGCTGTTGGCCTCTAGCGCGGTGTCGTGCACCGTGGGCTGGACGTTGCCCCTGGGGGCGGTGGTGGTCCTGCCCCTGGCGCTGGTGTACGGGCTGTTGGTGACCGCGGAGTCCAGCACCCTGTCCGCGGCGGTGGCGGAGGCCGCGGACCCGCGGTGGCTGGGCACCACCATGGCGGTGCAGTCGGGTCTGGGGTTCGTGGTCACCGCCATCTCGCCTGCGGTGTTCGGCTGGCTGCTGGACCGGGCGGGCTGGGGGTTGGCCTTCGCGTCTTTGGGCCTGGCGGCTCTCGGCGGCGCGGCGGCGGTGCTGCGCGCTCCTCCCGGCCCGCGCCCGTAGCCTCCGTCCGTCCCGCGGACGGCGGAACTTCGTCCGAGCTGCGGACGACGCCTTCCCTTCCCCCGCGCGGCCGCGGTACGTACGGGTTGTCCACTTTCCGGTGGATAAGTCCGTATTGCGAACAAGGAGGTGGGCGGGTGTGGAAGCCTGGGCGGACGGGTTGACGCGGCGGGAGTTCCTTCGGCAGGCGGTGGTGGGGGCGGCCGTGGCGGCGGCTCCCACCGTGTTCGTGCGGCGGTACGCCCGGGCGCAGCAGCGAACGTTGCGCATCCTCACCGTGAGCCACTTCGTGCCCAGCTTCGACGCCTGGTTCGACCCCTTCGCGGAGCGGTGGGGCCGCGAGCGGGGCGTGCAGGTGACCGTGGACCACATCTCCACCGCGGAGCTGGTGCCCCGGGCCAACGCGGAGGTGGCCGCCCAGCAGGGCCACGACCTGTACTTCTTCGACACCGCGCCCGCGGCCTTCGAGCCGCAGGTGCTGGATCTGCGGGACGTGCACCAGGAGGCGGAACGGCGGTTCGGCCCCGTGCTACCCTTGGTGCGGCGGTCCGTGTACAACCCCAACACCCGCAAGTTCTTCGGGTTCTCCGACCGCTGGATCCTGTTCCCCGGCAACTACCTGCGCAGCGTGTGGAGCGCGGTGGGGATGCCGGGGGGGCCGTCCTCGTGGGAAGACCTGTTGCGGGCGGGCAACGAGATCAAGCGGCGCTTCCCGGACATCCAGATCCCCATCGGCATCGGGTTCAGCCAGGACCTGGACTCCAACATGGCGGTCCGCGCCCTGCTGTGGTCCTTCGGTGCGTCCGTCCAGGACGCTCAGGAGAACGTGGTGCTCAACAGCGAGCAGACGGTGCGCGCGGTGGAGTTCGGGGTGCGTCTGTTCCGGGAGGTGATGAGCCCGGCGGTGCTGAGCTGGAACGCGGCCAGCAACAACCAGGCCCTGAACGCCCGGCAGACGAGCTTCATCATCAACCCCATCTCCGCGTACCGCACCGCGCAGGCCAACCGCCTGCCCGTGGCCGACGACATCTTCTTCACGCCGGCCCTGCGGGGGCCCCGAGGGCGGTGGGTCCCCGGCCAGGCCGCGGCGTGGGTGGTCTGGAGGTTCGCCCGCAGCCCGGATTTGGCCAAGGAGTTCTTGCTGGCCCTGCTGGAGAACTACCGGGACGCGGTGCTGGCCAGCCGGCTGTACAACTTCCCCTCCTACCCGGGGTCGGTGGCGGACGCGCGGACCCCCGTGGCGGAGAAACCCGACGCCGGGCGTCGGTGGTTGCGCGCCGCGGTGCTGCGCGATCCCTTCGGGTCCAACCCGGAGGACAAGCTCCGGGTGCTGGCGGAGGCGGAGACGTGGTCCACCAACGTGGGCTTCCCCGGACCCGTCAACCCCGCCGAGGGGGAGATCCTGGACACCTTCGTGCTGCCGGACATGTTCGCCCGGGCCGCCACCGGCCGGGCCAGCCCCAGGGAGGCGGTGGAGGAGGCCCACCGGCGGTGCGTGGAGGTCTTCCGGAAGTGGAGGGCCCAGGGCTTGGTGGGCGGCGGCCGAGACCGCTGAGGCCCGCGTCCGCGGGGCCGGAGCAGGACGCGAAGTCCGCAGGGATCGGGCGGGGGGCGTGGGAGTGACGCGGTAGGTCCTCGCGCCGGGCCGGTTGCGCCCCTGCGGCCGCCGTGGTAGCCTCTGTAAAGGAGGAGGCCTTTACAGAGGTGTCCACGGACCGTTCGCTGGCGGACCGGTTCACGGTGATCCGGCTGTTCGACGCGTACGCCCGGCTGCTGACCCCGCGGCAGCAGCAGCTGGTGAGCCTGTACTTCCACGACGACCTGTCCCTGTCGGAGATCGCGCAGCGACTGGGGGTCACCCGCCAAGCCATCCACGACAGCCTCCGACGGTCCCTGGCCGAGCTGGCCCACTACGAGGAGCTGCTGGGGCTCGTGCAGAGGGCCCGGGGCGAGGACCGGCGGCGCCAGGCCCTCCTGCGGGAGCTGGACGCCCTCGAGGGGGAGATCCGCAGGCTGGTGGCAGGCCGCACCGCCCAGCGGCTGTTGGGTCGGGTCCGAGCCCTGCGGGAGCTGCTGTGAGGCCGCCGGCGGCCCACTACTTCGCCCCGCAGCCGCAGACGCCGTCCCGTCCGCGGGAGGTGGCCTTCGAGTTCCGCGGCCGGCGTTTCCGGTTCCTCACGGACCGGGGCGTGTTCTCCTACGGCCACGTGGACCGAGGTACCCGCCTGCTGCTGGAGGCGTTGGAGGTGGGGCCGGAGGACGAGGTGCTGGACATGGGCTGCGGGTACGGGGTCGTGGGGGTGGTGGCCGCGGTCTTGGCCCCCCGCGGCCGGGTGGTGATGGTGGACGTGAACGCGCGGGCGGTGGAGCTGGCCCGGGAGAACGCCCGGCGAGCCGGCTTGGCCAACGTGGAGGTGCTGCACGGCGACCTCTACGCGCCCGTGGCGGGCCGGCGGTTCGACGTGATCGCCACCAACCCGCCCATTCGGGCGGGCCGACGGGTGGTACGTGCCGTGGTGGAGGGCGCTCGACAACACCTGAAACCCGGGGGCCGGTTCTACCTGGTGGCTCGCACCGCGCACGGGGCCAAGACCCTGGGGCGTCTGGTGGAGCAGGTCTTCGGACACGCGGAGGAAGTGGAGCGGGGAGGCGGGTACCGGGTGTACCGGGCCACGTGGAGGGACGCGGGTGCTGGAAGCGCTGCAGCACAGACTCGCTGAGGTTTTCCGGCGGCTCGCGGGCCGGAGCGTCCTGCGGCCGGAGGACGTGGACGCGGCCCTGCGGGAGGTGCGGGTGGCCCTGCTGGAGGCGGACGTGCACGTCCAGGTGGTGCGGGAGTTCGTCTCCCGGGTGCGGGAGGCGGCGGTGGGCCGCGAGGTGTGGAAGAGCCTCACCCCCGCCCAGCAGGTGGTGCAGGTGGTGTACGAGGAGCTGGTCCGGCTGTTGGGGGGCGAGCACCGGGAACTCGTGCCCGCGCCCAAGCCCCCCACGGTGGTGCTCCTGTGCGGCCTTCACGGGACGGGGAAGACCACCCAGGCGGCCAAGCTAGCGCTGCACCTGAGGAAGCGGGGCCGCCGCCCGTTGCTGGTGGCCGCGGACCTCCAGCGGCCCGCGGCCGTCCGCCAGCTGCAGGTGGTGGGCGAACGGGCGGGGGTTCCAGTGTTCGTGGGCGGCTCCCAGGACCCCGCGGAGGTGGCCCAGCAGGCGGTGCAGCACGCCAGGGCGCAGGGCTACGACTTCGTGGTGGTGGACACCGCGGGCCGGGTGCACGTGGACGACGAGCTCATGGAGGAGCTGCGGCGGGTGCGCCAGGCGTCCGGCGCCCAGTACAGCTTGCTGGTGGTGGACGCCATGACGGGACAGGAGGCGGTGCGGGTGGCCCGGCGGTTCCACGAGGCCCTGGGCATCGACGGGGTGATCCTCACCAAACTGGACGGAGACGCCCGCGGAGGGGCGGCCCTGTCCGTGGCCGCCACCGTGGGCCGGCCCGTGCTGTTCGTGGGCACGGGCGAGCGGTTGGAGGCCTTTGAGCCCTTCCACCCCGACCGCATGGCCTCCCGCATCCTCGGGATGGGCGACGTGCTGACCTTGGTGGAGCGCGCCCGGGAGGCGGTGGACGCCGAGCGGGCCGCGGAGCTGGAGCGCAAGCTGCGGCGGGCGGAGTTCACCTTGGAGGACTTCCGGGAGCAGCTGCGGCAGGTGCGCCGCATGGGTCCCCTGGACAGCCTGCTGGACCTCATCCCGGGGATGTCGCGGCTGCGGGGAAGGCCCGCGGAGTTGGAGGAACGGGAGCTGAAGCGCATGGAGGCCATCCTGGACTCCATGACGCGTCAGGAGCGCCGCGACCCTTCCATCCTGAACGCGAGCCGCAAGCGCCGCATCGCCCGGGGCAGCGGCACCACGGTCCAGGACGTGAACCGCCTGCTCAAGCAGTTCGAGGAGGCCAAGCGCATGATGCGGGAACTGGAGCGCGTGGGGCGCCGCGCCAAGCGGTTCCCCATGCCGCCCTTCTGAAGGAGGATTCCGGCGGGCCGCCCGGGGCGGCTCGCCCACACCACGCACGGAGGAGGGAAGAGGATGGTCAAGATCCGTCTGATGCGCATGGGGCAGAAGCGCCAACCGGTGTACCGGGTGGTGGTGGCGGACTCGCGGGCTCCCCGCAACGGGCGGTCCATCGAGATCCTGGGCCACTACAACCCCCGCACCGAACCGTCCACCATCCACATCGACGCGGAGCGGGCCATCGCGTGGCTGGAGCGGGGGGCCCGGCCGTCGGACAGTGCCCGGGTGCTGCTGCAGAAGACGGGCATCCTGCAGGAGTGGCAGCGCCGCCGCGGGGCCCGGAAGTCCCAGGGGTGAGGGATGCGGGACCTGGTGGAGTACGTGCTGCGGGGCATCGTGGCGCGCCCGGAGGAGGTGCGGGTGGAGGAGTCGGAGGACGCCCGGGGCACGGTGCTGCGGGTGCGGGTGGCGCCGGAGGACGTGGGCAAGGTCATCGGCCGCGGGGGACGCATGGCCCGGGCCCTGCGGACCCTGGTCCGAGCCGCGGGCGTGCGGGGCGGCCGGGTGGTGGTGCTGGAGATCGACGACGGCCGGGCTCGGCCCGAACAGAGTCCGTAGGAGGGCGCCATGACGAAGATCACCCTGTTGCGTCCGGTGGTGGTGAAGGCCATCGTCACCGAGAGCTTCAAGGAGCTGTACGTGCGGGAGCTGGAGGACGCCCTGCGACGGGTGCAGGAGCTGCTGGGGCAGGTGGAGACCCAGATCCGCCGCGTGGAGCTGGAGCGGCAGATCACCCCCCAGACCCGCGCCTTGCGCCAGCAACTGGAGGTGGAGCGCCAGCGGCACGAGGCCCTGCGGGCGGAGCTGCAGGAGCGGCTGCGGGAGGCGCGGGCCCTGGAGCTCAACACGGAGTTCCCGCAGCTCACCGTGGACGCTCAGGTGGAGGTGCAGGTGGGCGACAACCTGTTCCACAAGCTCGGGCGGACGGAGATCGTGGTCAAGGACGGCATCGTTATGGAGATCCGGGGAGGCTAGGATGCGCAAGCCCCGCCGCCTGCGGGTGGGCTGCATCACCCGGCCCCACGGCCTGCGGGGTGAGGTCCGGGTGGTGCCCGAGGGGGAGCTGGCCGAGGGCATGGCGCGGTTCCGCACCGTGTGGCTGGTCGGCCCCTGGGGGGAGGAGGAGCGGCGGGTGGCGTCCGTGCGGCGCGCGGTGGGGGCCTTCCTGGTGAAGCTCGAGGGCGTGGACGACCGAACCCAAGCCGAGCGCCTGCGGGGCGCGGAGGTGTGCGTGCCGGAAGATCAACTCCCGCCCCTGCCCGAGGGCACGTACTACGAGTCCGACCTCCTGGGCGCGGAGGTGGTGACGGAGGAGGGCCAGCCCCTGGGGGCCCTGGAGGACGTCCTGCACGGCCCGGCCCACGACGTGTACGTGGTGCGGGGGCCGCGCGGGGAAGTGCTGCTGCCCGCGGTGCGGGAGGTGGTGCGGGAGGTAAGGGTGCAGGACCGACGGATCACCGTGCGGCTGCTGCCCGGGCTGGCGGAGGAGTAGATGCAAGCTGCTCCCAAGCTGCGGGTGGACGTGGTCACCATCTTCCCGGAGGCGTTCGCACCCCTGCAGCTCAGCGTGCTGGGGCGGGCACAGCGGGCGGGGATCCTGCAGGTGCGGGTGTGGAACCTGCGGGACTTCACCACGGACCGCCACCGCACCACGGACGACTACCCGTACGGGGGCGGGCCGGGCATGGTGATGAAGGCGGAGCCCTTCTTCGCCGCGGCCCGGGCCATCCGCCAGGAGGCGGGCGGGCTGGGCCGGGTGATCCTCACCTCCCCCCAGGGACGGCTGTTCAACCAGCGCGTGGCGTGGGAGCTGAGCCGCGCGGGCCACCTGGTGATCCTGTGCGGGCACTACGAGGGTGTGGACGAGCGGGTGGCCGTGGGGCTGGGGGCCGAGGAGCTGTCCATCGGCGACTACGTGCTCACGGGCGGGGAGCTGGCCGCCATGGTCATCGTGGACGCCACCGCGCGGCTGGTGCCGGGGGTGGTGGGGGACGAGGCCTCGGTGCGGGAGGATTCCTTCTCCCGGGGGCTGCTGGACCACCCGCACTACACCCGGCCCGCGGAGGTGGAGGGGCTGCGGGTGCCCGACGTACTCCTCTCCGGCAACCACCAAGCCATCGCCCGGTGGCGGCGCAAGGAGGCGCTGCGCAGGACGTTGCGGCGCCGGCCGGACCTGCTGGAGACCGCACAGCTGGACGAGCAGGACCGCGCCCTGCTGGAGGAGGTGCTCCGCGAGGAACGGGAAGGCGGCGGCCCTGGTGTATAATCCATGTTTGTGATCGCACGGCCGCCAGGAGGACGCCATGGACAAGATCGCGCTGGCAGAACGGGAGCAGCTCAGGCGGGACCTGCCGGAGTTCGGTCCGGGGGACACGGTCCGGGTGCACTTCAAGGTGGTGGAAGGCGGCCGCGAGCGGGTGCAGGCCTTCGAGGGCGTGGTGATCGCACGGCGGGGCGGCGGCCTGCGGGAGACGGTGACGGTGCGGCGGATCTCCCACGGGGTCGGGGTGGAGCGGATCTTCCCCCTGCACTCCCCGCGGCTGGAGCGCATCGAGGTGGTGCGCCGGGGGCGGGTCCGGCGCGCCAAGCTGTACTACCTCCGGGAGAAGGTGGGCAAGGAGACGCGCATCAAGGAGCGCCGGTAGGGTCAGGCGATGGGCGTATCCGAAAATCCGTCGCGATGTTGCGGACGGGGTTCCGAGGACCGCACCCGGGATTCTGGGTAGAGGACCGGGCGATCTAGGGGTGCGGGGTGCGGAGCGCGGCGTTTCCCCTGTCGTGGTCCGAGCCCAGCATCCCCGTGGTCATCCTGGCGGTGGCCGCGGGGCTGCTGGCGGCCCGCACGGTGATCCGGCGGGCATACCTGTTCTCCCCCGCGGTGCGCCGCATGGTCCTGGAGACCGTGGACGCGGCCCTGTTCGCGGTGGTGCTGGCCTTCCTCATCATCACCTTCGTGGTGCAGGCCTTCTACATCCCCTCCGGGTCCATGGAGCCCACCCTTCGGATCGGGGATCGCATCCTGGTGGCCAAGTTCTACTACCGGCTGGCCCCCATCCAGCGGGGCGACGTCATCGTGTTCCGCTACCCCCTCAACCCGGGCAAGGACTTCGTCAAGCGGGTGGTGGGCCTGCCCGGGGACACCGTGGAGCTGCGGGCGGGGGTGGTGTTCGTGAACGGGCGGGCGCATCCGGAGCTCACCCCCGCCCAGCGGGACGCCAGCTGCCCACAGAACTACGGGCCCAAGAAGGTGGAGCCGGGCCACCTGTTCGTCATGGGGGACAACCGGTGCAACAGCGAGGACAGCCGGTTCTTCGGGCTGGTGCCGCTGCGGAACGTGGTGGGAAAGGCCGTGGTGGTGTACTGGCCGCCGTACCGGGTGGGCCTGGTGCACTGAGCCCGCACGCCCTGTACCGCCTGGAGCGCCGCCTGCGGCGGGCGGGCTACGCCTACGTGGCCGGGGTGGACGAGGCCGGGCGCGGTCCCCTGGCGGGACCCGTGGTGGCCGCCGCGGTGGTGCTGGACGGGCGGACCAGGATCCCGGGCCTGCAGGACAGCAAGCGGCTCACTCCCCGCCAGCGGGAGGAGGTGGCGGAACTCGTGCGCCGCTGCGCGGTCAGCTGGGCGGTGGCCCAGGCCACGGTGGAGGAGGTGGACCGGCTGAACGTGTTGCACGCCGCCCGCCTGGCCATGCGCCGGGCGGTGGAGAAGCTGGCGGTGCGCCCCTCCCTGGTCCTCGTGGACGGCAAGTGGGGGGTGGCGGTCCCAGTCCCTCAGCGGGCGGTGGTGGGGGGAGACGCCACCGTGGCCTGCATCGCTGCGGCGTCCGTGCTGGCCAAGGTGGAGCGGGACCGCATCATGGTGGAGCTGGACCGGGCCTACCCCGGCTACGGCTTCGCAGACCACAAGGGCTACGCGTGTCCCGCGCACCTGGAGGCGCTGCGCCGGCTGGGCCCCAGCCCGGTGCACCGGCGTTCCTTCGGTCCCGTGCGCGCCCTGACCCCTGACCTCTGGGACCTGGCGTCCTCCTGATGTCCCAAAACTCCGGCGGGAGACGTTTACTCAGCGGACGTGATCCGCTGGGCATGCTCGCTGCTGCGCCAGGCGCTGGGGCGCCGTCCGGAACTGCCGCCGGCCGACCCGCGACACGCCCGCGGTCGGTGCGCGGAAGAGGCCGCCGCGGGCGCCCTGGAGCGCCTGGGCTACCGCGTGCGCGCCCGGAACCTCCGGTTCCGCTTCGGCGAGCTGGACCTGGTGTGCGAGCACCGCGGGGTGCTGGTGTTCGTGGAGGTGAAGGCCCGGGCGGATTCTGACCACGGCCATCCCCTGGAGGCGGTGACGCCCCACAAGCAGCGTCAGCTGGTGCGCCTGGCGGAGGCGTACCTGCAGGTCCTGCGGCAGCATCCGCCCCCCGTGTGCCGGTTCGACGTGGTGTCCGTGGACCTGGACGGATGGGGCCGCCCTCGGAAGGTGGAGGTGGTGGCAGACGCCTTCCGGGCGGACGCGGCAGCCCCGCGCAGGCGGCGCCGCCCGCGGTGGCCGGGGTCGGGAGCCCCCGGACGGGTTTGACAGGCAGCACCCTGGTCGCTATGGTGGCGTCGAGGCGAGGACGAGGACACGCCCCACCCAAGGGCGCGCCGCAGAGAGGGAGGGAAGCTGGGAACTCCCGCGGGCCACGGTGGAGGCACCCCCTCGGAGCCGCAGGCCGAACCGGGCAGTAGGCCTGCCGGGTTGCGCCCGAGACAGCGCGCGCGAGGGCCCGCCGGAAGGCGGGAAGCTGGGTGGAACCGCGGGTGCGCCCCGTCCCAGGACGGGGCGCACGGCTTTTCGGAGGTGGTGGAGTTGGCAGGGCCGCGCATGGTGCGCGTGCGGTTTCCCGACGGATCGGAGCTGGAAGTCCCTGCGGGCACGTCCCTGGCGGAGGTGGCCCGCTTGCGGGGCGAGGAGGGCGTGCTGGCCGCGGTGGTGGACGGCCAGGCCAGGGACCTCGCCGTCCGCCTGGAGCAGGACGCCCAGGTGCGCTTCCTGCGGTTCGAAGACCCGGAAGGGCGCCAGATCTACTGGCATTCCTCCGCCCACCTACTGGCTCAGGCGGTCAAGGAGCTGTTCCCCCACGCCAAGCTGGCCATCGGCCCGCCCATTGAGGACGGCTTCTACTACGACATCGACGTGGGAAGACCGCTGGAGCCCGAGGACCTGCAGCGCATCGAGGAGCGCATGCGGGAGCTGGCGGCCCGCGACCAGGTCATCGAACGGGTGGAGATCCCCCGGGAGGAGGCGGTCCGGCTGTACCGGGAGATGGGGGAGCGCTACAAGCTGGAGCTGCTGGAGGGCATCCCGGACCCGCAGGTGTCCTTTTACCGGCAGAATGGCTTTCTGGACATGTGCCGGGGCCCCCACATCCCGCGCACCGGCCTCATCCGGGCCATCAAGGTCCTGGGCTGCAGCGGCGCGTACTGGCGGGGCGACGAGCGGCGGGAGATGCTGCAACGGGTCTACGGCATCACCTTCCCCGACCCCGCGCAGCTGGAGGCCTTCCTGCACCGCCTGGAGGAGGCCAAGCGCCGGGATCACCGCCGTCTGGGGCGGGAGCTGGAGCTGTTCAGCATCGAGGAGGCCATCGGTCCGGGGCTCGTGCTGTGGCACCCCCGCGGCGCGGTGGTGCGCCGGTGCATCGAGGAGTTCCTCCGGGCGGAGCTGGACCGCGCCGGGTACGAGTGGGTGTACACGCCCCACGTGGCCCGGGAGGAGCTGTGGGAGCGCAGCGGGCATTTGAGCTGGTACCGGGACAACATGTTCAGCGGGTTGGAGCTGGAGGGCCAGCGGTACCTGGTGAAGCCCATGAACTGCCCCTTCCACGTGGCCATCTACGCCAGCCGCACCCGCAGCTACCGGGAGCTGCCCGTGCGGCTGGCGGAGTTCGGCACGGTCTACCGGTACGAACGCTCGGGGGTGCTGCATGGGCTGCTGCGCGTGCGCATGATCACCCAGGACGACGCCCACATCTTCTGCCGCCGGGACCAGATCGAGGAGGAGATCCTGGGCCTCTTGAGGCTGGCCTTCTCGGTGCACCGGGCCTTCGGGTTCGAAAGCTACGAGGTCATGCTCTCCGTCCGCGACCCGGCCCGGCCGGACAAGTACGCGGGCGTCCCGGAGGTGTGGGACCGGGCGGAGGCGGCCCTGGAAGCGGCCCTGCGGCGGCAGGGCGCGGCGTACACGCGGGCTCCGGGGGAGGCCAACTTCTACGGCCCCAAGATCGACGTGTACTTCCACGACGCCCTAGGCCGGAAGTGGCAGCTGACCACCGTGCAGCTGGACTTCGTCCTGCCCGAGCGGTTCGACCTGACCTACGTGGGGGAGGACAACCGGCCCCACCGGCCCGTGATGATCCACCGCGCCCTGCTGGGCTCCCTGGAGCGATTCCTGGGGATCCTCATCGAGCACCACGCGGGCGCCTTCCCCCTGTGGCTGGCGCCGGAACAGGTGCGGGTGCTGCCCGTGGCGGACCGCCACGGGACGTACGCGCAGCAGGTCCGGGACCGGCTGCGGCAGGCGGGCCTTAGGGCCGAAGCAGATCTCCGCAGCGAGAAGGTGGGCAAGAAGATCCGGGACGCGCAGGTGAGCAAGGTCCCGTACATGTTGGTGGTGGGCGACCGGGAGCAGCAGGGCGGCTCGGTGGCGGTGCGGCACCGCAGCCGGGGAGAACTCGGCACGTGTTCCGTGGACGAGTTCGTGGCCCGCGCCCTGGAGGAAGTCCGCCAGCGGGTGTAGGCCGGGGGCTGCGTTTACCTGCGGAACCAGGCGAACAGGATCCCCACCAGCACCACCAACTGGCCGACCCAGAAGACGAACATCCACCGGACGAGGTCGGCGCGGGTACTGGCGATCCGCTCCCCGAGCCGGGCTCCGAGGCTGGCCATCTCCTCTCGGAGCTGCGCTCCGAGGCGGGCCATCTCCTCTCGGAGTTGGGCTCCGAGGGCGGCCATTTCCTCTCGGAGCTTGGCGTCGCGGGTGGCCATCTCCTCCCGGAGCTGCGCTCCGAGGGCGGCCATCTCCTCTCGGAGCCTGGCGTCGCGAGCGGCCATCTCCTCCCGGAGCTCGGCCCTGAGGTTCGCCATCTCCTGGCGGAACTCCGCGCGGAGGTTGGCGATCTCCTCGCTGAGCTTGGCGTGGAGGGTGGCCATGTCGGTGCGCAGGCTGGCGACGGCTTCCGCGAGGCGGCGGGCTAAGCGCTCTTCTGCCAGGACCAGGAGGTCTGCACGGTTCTGCTCGCTCACCTGCCGGAGCCGCTCCACGAGGGCTTCGGTGGCCTCCTCGCCGAGCCGGTCCCGCAGGGCCTTGGGGACGATGTACACGGACACCCTCCCGCCTCCCCTTCGCTCCTGGCCGGCACGCTACCATATGCCTTTCGGCACCACAAGCCCGTCTGTGCCCCCGGCTGCCGGACACCGTCCGCGGGCCGCCCCTCCGGTCGAAAACACGCCCCCGGCACGTTCACTCTTTGGGATCGGACGGAGGGGGGACGTGCGCCGGCCCTTACTGTGGTCCTGCCTCAGCTTCCTCGCGGGCGTGGCCGCGGGGCTTGAGGGGGGCTTTGCGCTTCCCCCGGTGTTGGCCGTGGCGGCGGCGCTCGGGCTGGTGTGCCTGTGGTCTGCAGGGCGGACGAGGCTGGCGGCGGTGGTGGTGCTGGCGTGCGCGTTCGCCACGGGTGCCGCCAGTGGAGCTGGCGCACGCCGGCCGCCCGGCCCGCACGAGCTGGCGGGGCTGGGGGGCCAGGTGGTGGAGGCGGAGGGACTCGCGGCCAGCAGCGGGAAGCGGTTCGTCCTCCACGCCGTCCGGGTGCTCCGCCCCGCCGGGGTGCGGGGCAGCCGAGTGCTGGTGTGGGGCAGGAGTGCGGTGGCGGTGGGGGACCGAGTACGGGTCTCGGGCAGAATCCTGCCCCTACCGGAGGCGCGAAACCCCGGAGAGCCGGACCCCGCACGGTTCCTGTACCGGGACCGGGTCCGGGCAGTGCTCGCGGCCGACCGGGTGGTCGTGTTGGAGCCTGGCCGTGGTTACCCGGTGCTCCGCGCGGCGGCGCACCTGCGCGCGGCCATGCAGGCGGTGTACCGCCGGGCCGTGCGGCCTCCCCTCGATGCGGTGCTGGCAGGAGTGGTGCTGGGGATCCCCGTGCCGGACCGTGCGCTGCAGGAGACCTTCCGACAGAGCGGGCTGGTGCACCTGCTGGTGGCTTCAGGCGCGCAGCTTTCCGCCGTGGCCGCCGCCGCCTACCTGGTGGTGCGCCGCTTCCCTCGCACGGTTCGGGGTGCGGCAGCCCTGGCGGCCGTGGTCGCCTTCGCGGTGGTGGCAGGTTGGGAACCGTCCATGACGCGAGCCGCCCTCATGGCCACCATCGCCGTGGCCGCGGGATTGGTCAAGCGCGAGCTCGACCCGGCCACCGTGCTGGCTCTGGCCGCGGCCGTACTGGCGGCCGACCACCCCCCGCTGCTGTGGGACGTCGGGTTCCAGCTGTCCTTCGCCGCCACCGCGGCGCTGGTGTTCGTGGCTCCGGCCCTCCAGCGAGCCCTTCGGTTCGGCCCACCCTGGATTCGGGAGGGGGTTGCAGCCGCAGCCGCCTGCCAGCTGTTCGTCTTCCCCTTGTTGCTGTGGCACTTCGGCCAGCTGCAGCCGTGGGCGGTGGCGGCCAACGTGCTGGCGCTGCCCGCTTCCACGTTCCTCGTTTCCGTGGGGCTGTTGGGCGGGCTGGTGGGTCTCGTGTGGACCCCCCTGGCCCTGCCGGTCCTTTGGGCAGCGGAGGCAGGCTGCGCGTACCTCGTGTGGGTGGCTCGTACGGTGTCCGCACTGCCCGGCGCCACAGTGCACGTGGCCCACCCGAAGCTCCTGGCCGTTTTGGTGGGGGTGTGGGCGGTGCTGGGGCTTGCCGCCTGGAGGGGGAAGATGCGGTGGCCCCGCGCCGTCCTGTGGGCGGCTGCGGCCGTGGCGGTGGCGGTGTGGGTCCGGGCTCTGCCGCCGCCGCGGTACGCGGAGGTGGTGTTCCTGGACGTGGGACAGGGAGACGCGGTGGTGGTCCGGGGCCCGGAGGGGCACCGGGTGATCCTGGACGGAGGCCCTGAGCCCCAACCCCTCTTGGGGTACCTTGCCAGGGCGGGCGGCCGGGTGGACGTGGCACTCCTGAGCCACCCTCACGCGGACCACGTGGTGGGCTTGGCCCACGCCCTCCGGAGGTTCGGGGCGGGGGTGGTCCTGGACCCGGGCTACCCGCATCCCACCCCCGCGTACGCGGAGTTCCTCCGGACGGTGCGGGAGCGGGGTCTCCCCTACCGCGTGGCGCGCCGAGGGACTCGCGTGGAACTGGGGCGGGAGGGAAGTTTGGAGGTCCTGTGGCCGCCCGCCTCCCTTTGGCAGGGACCGTCTGGGGCCAACGAGAACTCCCTGGTGGTCCTCCTGCGGTGGGGCCAGGTGCGGTTTCTGTTCCCGGGGGACGTGGAAGCGGGTGCGGAGGCCGCTTTGGTGGCCTCCGGGGATGACCTGCGGGCACAGGTGCTCAAAGTGCCGCACCAGGGCAGCCGCACCAGCAGCTCGGACGCGTTCTTGAGGGCAGTCTCCCCGGAAGTGGCGGTGCTGTCCGTGGGAAAGGGCAACCCCTACGGACACCCGCACCGCGAGGTCCTGGCGCGCTACGCACGCCACGGGATCTCCGTGTACCGCACGGACCGTGACGGCGCGGTGGTCATCCGGACGGACGGGAGGGCGCTATGGGTGCAGACCACGAGGTCGGGGTGGTGCTGTACGGCGTGGTGGACCGGCTGGAGGACGAGGTAGCGGTGGTGGTGTTCGAAGGCGGCCACGCGGCCTTCCTCCCCAAGGTCGCCCTGCCGCAGGGCGCGGGGGAGGGTAGCGGCGTCCGCCTGCACGTGCGGCTGGCCCCGAACCCCTGGCGGAGGCGGGTGCGGGACGAGCTGAGGCGGCTCGGAGCGGAAGGCGGATGAAGCAGGCCAAGCGGGCACCTTCGGGCGGCCGCGTGTACCTGGTGGTGGGCCAGGAGGCGTGGCTGCGGCGCCGGGCGGTGGAGCGCATCGTGTCGTCCCACCTGCCGCCCGGGGAGCGGGAACTGAACCTGGACCGCCTCCGCGCGGGAGACGTGGACGTGGAGGAGATCCTGGTGCGGCTGGACACCGTGCCGTTCTTCGGCGGGACCCGCGTGGTGGTGGTGCACGGGGCCGAGCAGCTGCCCGCCGCCGCCCAGGAGCGGCTCGCCAGCTACCTGGAGGCCGGGTCTCCGCCCTCCGTGCTGGTGCTGGAAGCGGCGTCCTTGGACCGTCGGCGGCGCCTGTGGTCGGTGCTGCAGCGGGTGGCGGAGGTGGTGGAGGCGGCTCCCTTGGACAGCTCGCAGGCGGTCGCGTGGGTGGCCGCGCGGGTCCGGGAGGCGGGCAAGCGGATCTCCGGGGAAGCCGCGCGGGCCCTGGTGGCCGTGGCGGGTGCGGATCTGGTGGCCTTGGAGGGGGAGGTGGACAAGCTGCTGAGCTACACGGCCGACGGCGCCACCGTGGAGCTCGCGGACGTGGAGGCGGTGGCGTCTCAGGGCGCCGAGGTGTCCGTGTTCGCCCTGACCGACGCGGTGGCCCAGCAGGACCCTGGTGCGGCCCTGCGGGTCCTCCACCGGCTGCTGGAGCGGGAGAGTCCCGTGGGGCTCGTGGCCTTGCTCGCCTCCCACTTCCGGGCCCTCCTGTACGCCCGCGCCCTCACGGAGCGCAAGGCGTCGGCCGCCCAGGTGCGGACAGTCCTGGGCAGCCGGGCCTGGCTGTACGGGCGGTACCGGGAGCAGGTACGCCGGCTGGGTCCGGGACGGCTGGTGGAGCTGTACGGCCGCATCGAGGCCACCGACCTGGCCTTGAAGACCTCTGGGGGCGCTGCCGAGGTGCTGCTGCAGCAGCTGGTGGTCCAGCTCTGCCAGCCTTCTCCTGCCGTGGACGCGGCGGAAGGGAAGTAGGGCGGGGTCAGGCCGGCTGTTGGACGGCCCGCATGAGCCGCGACTTCCGCCGCGCGGCCGTGTTGGGGTGCAGGATCCCTTTGCTGGCAGCCTTGTCGATGGCCTTCACCGCCGCCCGCACCGCCTCGCGGTCTCGGGTGAGCCGTGCCTTCCTCACCAGGGTCTTGATCCTGGACTTCACGGACCGGTTCCGCAGGGTCCGCTTCAGGGTCTGCCGCAGGCGCTTGAGCGCCGAACGACTCCGCTTCGCCACCGTCTCGTCCCCTCCGTGTCGCGTCTCGCCGCATTGTACCATATCCGCAGCCGCTCGAGGCCGGAGGTGGCCCATCGGTTCGGACGCTGCCCGGGCGCGCAGCCCGGCACCCACCACCAAGCAGATCGCGCGCGCCGCGGGGATCATGGCCGCCGCCGCGGTGGCGAGCCGTGCCCTGGGGGTGGTGCGGGAGGCCACCGTGGCCGCCCTGTTCGGCGCGGGGGACGCCAAGGCCGCCTACGTGGTGGCCTACTCCCTCCCCTTCTTCGTGCAGCGGCTGCTGCTGGGCGGGACCCTCAGCATCGTGTTCATCCCCACCATCACCCGCTACCTCACCCGGGGAGAGCCGGAGGAGACCGACCGCGTGGTGGCCAACCTCCTGACCCTGGTGCTCCTGGTGGGCGCGGGGATGGTCCTGGTGGGCCAGCTGGTGGCCCCGTGGGTCATCCCGCTTGCGGCGCCGGGGTTCGCCCGGTCCCCCGAGCTGGTGGCCCTGAGCACGGAGCTTACTCGGATCCTCTTCGTGGCCATGTTCTTCCTGGGCGTGTCCCTGTTCTTGAGCGGCTACCTGCAGTCCCACCACCAGTTCACGGTGCCCGCGGTGGCTCCGCTGCTGTTCAACGTGACCATCATCGGCGCCGCGGTGGCCCTGGCACCCGTGTGGGGCATCCGGGGGCTGGCGGTGGCGTGGGTGCTGGGGACCGCCGCCCAGGCGTTGGTGCAGGTGCCCGCGGCGGTGCGGGCCGGCCTGCGGTACCGTCCGCGGCTGGAGCTGGGGCACCCGGCCCTCCGGGAGGTGGTGCGGCTGGCCCTGCCCGCCATGCTGGGGCTGGCGGTGGTGGAGATCAACAGCTACGTAGACCGGCTGTTCGCTTCCCTGCTGCCCGGAGGCACGGTGAATGCGGTGGCGGTGTTGGACTACGCGTACGAGGTGGTGCAGGCGCCCGTGGGGTTCTTCGCCATCTCCATCGCCACCGCCATCTTCCCCCACCTGTCCCGGCACGCGGAGGCCCAGGAGCTGGACGCCGTGCGGCGGACCGCATCGTTGGGGCTCCGCGCCGCGGTGTTCGCCACCGCGCCGGTCCTCGCGCTGTACCTGGCCGTGCCGGACCTGGTGGTGCGGGTCCTGTTCGAGCGCTACGCCTTCACCCCCGACGCCACCCGCGCGGTGGCCTCCGCGGTGGCCGCCTACGGCGTGGGGCTGGTGTCCGTAGCGTGCTACACCGTGGTCACCCGGGTGTTCTACGCGCTGCACGACATGAGCACCCCCGTACGGGTGGGAGCCTTCATGATCGCGCTCAACGCCATCCTGGACTGGCTGCTCATGCGGTGGTGGGGACACGTGGGGATCGCCCTGGCCACCTCCGCGGTGTCCACGGCCAACGTGGTCTGTCTGTTGTGGCTGGCCTGGCGGCGGCTGGGCTCTCTGGAGGGAGCCCGGCTGCGCAGGTCGGTGCTGCGCACCGCGGCCGCGGCGGCGCTGTGCGGGCTGGGCGCGTGGGCCGCCGCGGAGGCCACGGGCGGTTGGGTAGACCCCCAGCGGCTCCGGGGACAGCTGGTGCAGCTGGGCTTCGCCTTGGGGACGGGAGGAGGCGCGTACCTGGTGGCCAGCGCCCTCGCCCGGACGGAGGAGCTGCGGGTGGTGCTGGGGATGTTCCGGCGGGAAGCTGGCTCGTCCCACGCTTGACCCCGGAGAAAGGCGGGTGCTACCGTGTGCCCGGGAGTCTTAGCACTCGCCGCGGGGGAGTGCTAGCGAGCACCGCGCGGCCGCGGTGCTCGGCCCAGTGGGAAGTTCGGCCATGCTGGCGCACGGCCTGGACGCGCGCAAGCAGCAGATCTTGTGGGCGGTGATCCGGGAGTACGTGGCCCGGGCAGAGCCGGTGGCCTCCGAGAGCCTGTGCCACCGGTACGGGCTGGGGGTCAGCGCGGCCACCATCCGGCACGGGATGCACGCCCTGACGGAGATGGGCTACCTCCACCAGCCCCACACCTCCGCGGGTCGGGTTCCCACGGACCGCGCGTACCGGCTCTACGTGGACCGGCTGATGGCCGGGCAAGTCCAGGATGTCCCGGAGCACCCCCTACGTCCCGCGGAGCGGGAGCGGATCCGGCGTAGGGTGCAGTCCCACGACCGCCCCGAGGACGCGCTGGCGGAAGCGGCCCACACCCTGGCCGCCCTGACGGACTACGCGTCCGTGACCAGCACCCCCGGCGGGCCGAGGCGGTTCCGGCACGTGCACCTGGTCGCCCTCACGGACGACCGAGCGCTGATGGTCCTGGTGACGGACGGTGCACCACCGGACCAGCGGGTGGTGCGGCTGAGGCGGCGGGCCTCCCAGGAGGAGCTGCAGGAGGTCTCGCGGCTGGTGAGCCAGGCATTGAGCGGGGTGGCCCTGGAAGACATCACGGACGCCACCGTGGACCGGCTGACCCGCACCGCACCCGCCCACCGCGACCTGGTGGCGGCGGTGGCGGGCCAGCTGCGACGCTACGCGGGGGTCCGGACCGGGGTGCGGTTCTTCGTGGACGGTGCCTCCAACATCCTGAAGCAGCCGGAGTTCCAGGACGTCCGGCGGGCCCGGCCGGTGCTGGCAGCCCTGGACCGGGAGGACGTGCTGCGGGACGTGCTGCTGCCGGCGCCGGCGGACGTCCACGTGCGCATCGGCCGGGAGAACCCGGTGGACGACATGCGGGACTGCAGCGTGGTGGCTGCCGCCTACCGGGTTGGGGGGCGGCCGGCGGGCGTGGTGGGCGTGGTGGGGCCCACCCGGATGCCGTACGCCAGGACCATCGCCCTCGTCCGGTTCCTGGCCCACACCCTCTCCCAGACCCTGAGCCGGGCGGTCTAGGACCCCGGACTCCTCGCCCTCAGCGTTTCGTTGGGGGACTGTTGGAGTACCCTGGGAGCGGGTCTGAGCGAGGAGGGCTCCATGGCCCGGGACTACTACGAGATCCTGAACGTACCGCGCGACGCTTCGCTGGAGGACATCAAGGCGGCGTACCGGCGCCTGGCCCGGGAGTACCACCCGGACGTCCGCAAGGACGACCCCCACGCGGAGGAGCGCTTCAAGGAGGTCAACGAGGCCTACCAGGTCCTTTCCGACCCGGACAAACGGGCGGAGTACGACCGCCAGATGCGGGGCGCCGCATACGCGCCGCGGACTGTGGACTTCGGGAGTGCCTTCGACGACCTGTTCGAGGCGTTCTTCGGAGCGCCCAGGGCCAGGACGGAGCGCGGCCACCAGCGGGGCTCGGACCTGCGCTACGACCTCGAAGTTTCCCTGGAGGAGGCCGCGCGGGGGGCGGACCGACAGGTGGAGATTTCGCGGCTGGAGACGTGCCCGGCTTGCTTCGGCACGGGGGCGGAGCGGGGGGGCGGGGTGCAGAACTGCCCGTCGTGCGGAGGAGCGGGGCAGCTGCGGTTCTCGCGCCGCACGGCCTTCGGTCACTTCACCCAGATCACCACCTGCCCCCGGTGCGGAGGGGAGGGCACGGTGCTGGTGAACCCGTGCGGCCGGTGCGGGGGGGCTGGACGCGTGCAGGCCCAGCGGACGGTGACGGTGCGCATCCCCGCGGGTGCGGAGGAGGGCACCACCCTGAGGCTCGGGGGTGAGGGTGAAGCGGGTGTGCACGGCGGGCCCCGCGGGGACCTGTACGTGGTGCTGCACCTGGCCAGGCACCCCGTGTTCCACCGCCGGGGGCTGGACCTGCACGCGGACGTGACCGTGTCCATGGTGCAGGCCGCCCTGGGCGACGAGGTGGAGGTCCCCACCCTGGAAGGGCCCGAGCGGCTGGTGATCCCCGCGGGCACCCAGCCAGGGACGGTGCTGACCCTGAAGGGCCGCGGGATGCCGGACCTGCACGGCCGGCGGGGCGACCTGTACTTCCGGGTCCGGGTGGAGATCCCGCGACGCCTGACGAGCGAGCAGCGCAGGCTGCTCCTGGAGCTGGCCAGGAGCATGGGGTTGGAGGTGAAGACCCAGCGGCGCAGGATCGCAGACCGCGTGAGGGACCTGCTGTCGTGAGCCGGACGACCCCCTCCCTCGGGTGGCTGGAGGTGTCCGTGCGGACCTCCCGGGAGGCCGCGGAGGCGGTGGCGGCGCAGCTTTTGGACTTGGCCCCGGGTTACGCGGAAGAGCCGGACGGGGACGGCGTGCGGCTGGTGGCCTGGTTGCCCGCGGACTCGGTGGCGCACCGTTGCGCGGAAGCCCTCGAGCATCGGGTGCAGGCCCTGCGGTCCTTCGGGCTCGACCCCGGACCCGCGGAGGTGCAGGTCCGCCGAGTATCTTCGCGCCGGTGGGACCGGGGCTGGAAGGGGAACTTCCGTCCGTTCCGGGTGGGCCGGTTCGTGATCCGGCCCCCGTGGTCCCCGTGGAGGCGGCGGGGTCGCGAGCTGGTGCTGGTGATCAACCCGGGCACGGCCTTCGGGACGGGCCTGCACGAGTCCACCCGCCTGTGCCTGAGGGCGCTGCCTGCCCTGGTCCGTCCCGGGTGCCGGGTGTTCGACGTGGGCACGGGCTCCGGCATCCTTGCCATCGCCGCGGCCAAGCTGGGCGCGGAGGTGGTGGCCGTGGACTGCGACGACCTGGCGTGCCGCGTGGCGGAGGCCAACGCCCGCCGCAACCGCGTCTCCCATAGGGTGCAGGTGCGGTGCGGGGACCTGTTCGAGCCGCTCGAGGGAAGGGCGGACGTGGTGCTCACCAACATCACCGCGGAGGTGCTGCTGCGCGCCCTGCCCCGCGCGGCGGCGTACCTCGAGCCCGGCGGCGCGTGGGTGGTCTCGGGCATGGTGGCGGGCAACGCGCCCGCGGTCCTAGAGGCCGCCCGCGGATGGGGTTTCCGGGTGGAGCGAGAGCTGGAGGAAGGCGAGTGGCGGGCCGCGGTGCTGCGGCCGAATGCCCGTGAGGCGGCTGCTGGTTAGCCCGCACCCCGAGGACCCACAGCTGCTGCTGCTGGACGCCCGCCAGGCGCGCCACGCCCTCCGGGTGCTGCGCATGCGGCCCGGGGACCGGTTCGTGGCCTTCGACGGGGCCGGCCGCCAGTGGGAGGCCGAGCTGGTGCGGGCGGGGAAGGGGGTACGGGCCCGGGTGGTGCGGCCCCTGCCGCCGGTGTCCCTGGGCTACCGGCTCACCCTGTACCAGGCCGTCCCCAAAAGCGAGCGCATGGACCTGGTGGTGCGCATGGGCACGGAGCTTGGGGTGGCGGCCTTCGTGCCCGTGCGGACTTCCCGCACTGTGACCACGGGGGACCGGTCCCAACGGTGGAGGCGGGTCGCCGCGGAGGCCAGCAAGCAGTGTGGCCGCAGCGCAGTCCCCGAGGTGGAGAACGTCCTGGAGTTTCCCCAGGCCCTCCCCCGCTTCGCCGGGCACGAGCTGCGTCTGGTGCTGTGGGAAGGCGGAGGCGAGCCCCTCTTTGCCGCCTTGCGGCCGGGCGCCCGGGACGTGGCGGTGTTCGTGGGCCCGGAAGGGGGCCTGGACCCCCAGGAGGTCGGCCGCCTCCAGCAGGTGGGGACCCTGTGCAGCCTGGGCCCCTTGGTCTTGCGCACCGAGACCGCCGCGGTGGCCGCCGCCGCCGTGGTCCTGGCCACTCTAGCCTTTACTTCCCCTCCTCGGGGCTGATAGACTGAGGCCGCCATTAAGGCTCTCCGGGAGGGAGCTATGGCAGAGCGGAGAGGTCTCGGATAGCGCCCGACGGAGCTGCGGGCGCTTTCTTCGTAGCCTGAGTTGCATAATCATGCAAGACGACGCATACTCATGCCAACCGGAGGGAGTGGTGACGGAGGCCTACCTGGCGTTGGAGGACGGGCTGGTCCTGACGGGGCGCAGCGTGGGGGCAAAGGGGGAGGCCGCAGGGGAGGTGGTGTTCACCACCAGCATGACGGGCTACCCGGAGGTCCTCACGGACCCCTCGTACGCGGGGCAGATCGTGGTGATGGCCTTCCCCATGATCGGGACCTACGGGGTGGAGGCGTCGTGGGCGGAGTCCCGCAGGCCCTTCCTGCGGGGTTTCGTCGTGCGGCACGCGAGCCCCTACACCTCCCACTGGGCGGGCCGCACCGCCCTGTCCGAGTACCTGCGGCGGTGGGGCGTGGTGGCCGTGGAGGGCTTGGACACCCGCAAGCTGGTGCGCCACCTGCGGATTTCGGGCCTGAAGCGGGGGGTCCTCGCCACGGGGCCCCAGGATCCGCAGCGGCTGGTGGCCAAGGCCCGGGAGGTCCCTGACCTGTCGTGCGTGGAGGTGGTGGACGAGGTGAGCCCGCCGGCGCCGTTTACCCTGCCGGGCAGCGGCCCGCGGGTGGCGGTGCTGGACTGCGGGCTCAAGATGGGGATCGCGCGGGAGCTGCACGCAAGAGGTTGCGAGGTGGTGGTGCTGCCGCACCGCGCCACCTCCGCGGAGATCCTCGCCCTGGTCCCCGACGGGGTGGTGGTGAGCAACGGGCCCGGCGACCCCGCGCGGCTCCGGGATGTGGCCAGGGAGCTCCGGAACCTGTGGGGCCGCGTGCCGGTGTTCGGCGTGTGCCTGGGGAACCAACTGGTGGCCCTGGCCGCGGGTGCCCGCACCTTCAAGCTGCCCTTCGGACACCGGGGGTCCAACCACCCCGTGCTGGAACTGGACACCGGGCGGGTGCGCATCACCACCCAGAACCACGGGTACGCGGTGGATGAAGCCAGCCTGCAGGGTACGGGGCTGCGGGTGACCCACCGCAACCTGCACGACGGCACGGTGGAGGGGCTCGCCCACGAGTCCCTCCCCGTGTTCGCGGTCCAGTTCCACCCCGAAGCGCGGCCGGGGCCCCGGGACTCCCGGGACCTGTTCGACCGGTTCGTGGCGGTCCTGGCACGCCGACCGTCCGCGGTGGAGCGGGTGGTCTAGATGCCCCGGCGGCGGGACCTGTATAAGGTCGCGGTCCTGGGCTCGGGCCCCATCGTCATCGGCCAGGCCGCGGAGTTCGACTACTCGGGCACCCAGGCCTGCCGCGCCCTGGCGGAGGAGGGCGTGGAGGTCGTCCTCATCAACAGCAACCCCGCCACCATCATGACGGACCCGGAGACCGCGGACCGGGTGTACCTGGAGCCCCTCACCGCGGAGTCCGTGGTCCGGGTGCTGGAGGCGGAGCGACCCCAAGGCCTGCTGGCGACCCTGGGAGGCCAGACCGCCCTGAACCTGGCCGCGGAGCTGGACCGCCTGGGGATTCTGGACCGGCTCGGGGTCGAGCTCCTCGGGACCCCCCTGCGGGCCATCCACGACGCGGAGGACCGGGAGCGCTTCCGCGCCCTCATGCAGCGCATCGGCGAGCCGGTACCCGAAAGCGCCGTGGCCTCCACCCCGGAGGAGGCCGTGGCCTTCGCACAGGCCTTGGGGACGGAAGTGGTGATCCGCCCCGCCTTCACCCTGGGAGGCACGGGAGGCGGGCTGGCGGACGGTCCCGGGGCGGTGTACGAGGTGGCCTCCCGGGGCATCGCCACCAGCCCCATCGGGCAGGTCCTGGTGGAGCGCAGCGTGCGGGGCTGGAAGGAGATCGAGTACGAGGTGGTGCGGGACGCGGACGACAACGCCATCACCGTGTGCAACATGGAGAACGTGGACCCCATGGGGGTCCACACGGGGGACAGCATCGTGGTGGCGCCCAGCCTCACCCTCAGCGACCGGGAGCACCAGATGCTGCGGACCGCGGCGTTGAACATCGTGCGGGCGTTGGACGTGCGGGGGGCCTGCAACGTGCAGTTCGCCCTGGACCCGGCCTCCGAGCGGTACTACGTCATCGAGGTCAACCCGCGCCTTTCGCGCAGCAGCGCCCTGGCCAGCAAGGCCACGGGCTACCCCATCGCCCGGGTGGCGGCCAAGATCGCGGTGGGCTACCGGCTGTGGGAGATCCGGAACCCCATCACCCGCGGCACCGCCTGCTTCGAGCCCGCCTTGGACTACGTGGTGGTAAAGATCCCCCGCTGGCCCTTCGACAAGTTCGCGGACTCCGACCGGCGCCTGGGGACCCAGATGAAGTCCACGGGCGAGGTCATGGCCATCGGCCGCACCTTCACGGAGGCGGTGCTCAAGGCGGCCCGGTCCGTGGAGGCGGGGACCGTGGGGCTGCGCCACCCGCGCCTGGTCCGGATGTCCGACGAGGAGCTGTGGGCGCGCGCGCGGGTGCCGTGCGACGAGCGGCTGTGGGCCATGGCGGAGCTGCTCCGGCGGGGGGCGGCGCCGGAGGAGCTGAGCCGCAGGAGCCTGGTGGACCTGTTCTTCGTGTGGGAGCTGGCGCGCATCGTGCAGATGGAGCGGCGGCTGGCTTCGGACCGCTCCCACGAGGCCCTGGCGGAGGCCAAGCGCCTGGGGCTTTCGGACGCGGAGGTGGCCCTGGCATGGGGTACCTCGGAGGAGGACGTCCGGGCGCGGCGGCGGGCCATGGGCCTGCGGCCCAGCTACAAGCTGGTGGACACTTGCGCGGGCGAGTTCCCCGCGGCCACCCCGTACTACTACAGCACGTACGAGGAGGAGGACGAGGCGGAAGAAGACCCCCGGCCGTGCGCGGTGGTGCTGGGCTCCGGCCCCATCCGCATCGCCCAGGGCATCGAGTTCGACTACAGCACGGTGCACGCGGTCCGGTCGTTGCGGGAGGCCGGACTGCGGGCGGTGGTGGTGAACTGCAACCCCGAGACGGTGAGCACGGACTTCGACATCTCCGACCGGCTGTACTTCGAGCCCCTCTCCGCGGAAGACGTCCTGCACGTGGTGGAGAAGGAGCGCCCCGTGGGGGTGTTGGTGCAGTTCGGAGGCCAGACCGCGTTGAACCTGGCCGGCCCCCTCCACCGGGCGGGCGTCCGGGTGCTGGGGACGTCCGTGGACAGCCTGGACACCTCCGAGGACCGCGGCAAGTTCGACGCGCTGCTGGCCGAGCTGGGCATCCCGCGGCCCCCGGGGGGCGCGGTGCGGTCCGTGCGAGGGGCCCGGGAGCTGGTGGCCCGGATCGGACTTCCGGTGCTGGTGAGGCCGTCGTACGTGTTGGGCGGCCGCGCCATGCGGGTGGTGTACACCCCCGAGGAGCTGGACCGGGTGGTCGAGGCGGCGCTGGCGGTGGACCCCGACAAGCCTGTGCTGGTGGACCGGTACCTGCCCGGGGTGGAGCTGGAGGTGGACGCCGTGGGCGACGGCCAGAACCTCCTGTTGCCCGGGCTGATGCAGCACGTGGAGCGCGCGGGGGTGCACTCGGGCGACAGCATGACGGTGTTCCCCGCACCCAACCTCGCTCCGGAGGTGGAGGAACGGGTGGTGGAGATCCTGCAGTCCCTCAACCGGGCCCTGCAGGTCAAGGGCTTCCTCAACGCCCAGTTCGTGGTGCACGACTACCGGGTGTACCTGCTGGAGGTGAACCTGCGGGCCAGCCGCACCGTACCCTTCGTGAGCAAGGTGCTGGGGATCCCCCTGGTGCAGATCGCCACCCGGGTGATGCTGGGCGCCTCCTTGGCGGAGTTGGGATTCCCGGGGGTGTACCA
The DNA here is from genome assembly GCA_964437095.1 of uncultured bacterium. Lineage (GTDB taxonomy): Bacteria > Sysuimicrobiota > Sysuimicrobiia > Sysuimicrobiales > Sysuimicrobiaceae > Tepidifontimicrobium. The sequence goes on from CAYTFH010000005.1 coordinate 81,600, forward strand.
CCTGCCCAGGCCGCGGCAGGTGGGCGTGAAGGCGCCGGTGTTCAGCAGCGAGAAGCTCCCGGGCGCGGAGGTGGCGTTGGGGCCGGAGATGCGTTCCACGGGCGAGGTGATCGGTCTGGACCGGCACCTCCCGGGCGCCCTGTACAAGGCCTTCGTGGCCGCGGGGGTGCGGCTGCCGCTGCGAGGTCCCGTGCTGCTGTCCGTGGCGCGCCGGGAGCGGCGGGAGGCCGTGCGCCTGGCGCGCCGGGCCTTGGACCTGGGGCTGGCCCTTTGGGCCACCCCGGGGACTTCCGAGGTGCTGCAGCGGGCGGGCGTGCCGCACCGCCGGGTGAGCTACGAGGAGGCGGTGCCCGAAGTCCGCCGCCGGTCCGTGGCCGTGGTGGTGTGCGTGCCCACCGCGGGCTACGACCCGAGCCGGCCCGGGTTCCGCCTGCGCCGCGCGGCGTCCGAGGCCCGCATCCCCTGCCTCACGTCCCTGGAAACCGCCTGGGCCCTGATGGACGCCTTGGAGTTCGGGGCCGCAGCGCCGGCGCCGCAACCCACCGCAGGCCCCGCAGCCCTCGGGTAACCGCAGCCCCCAGCGCGTCTGACGCCGGTCCTCTGACGTCTGTCGTCAGACGAATGCCACGAGAAGGTGTTGCAAGCGGCCTGCGCGGCCGGCGTCCGGCGCCCGGTGCTCACGAGCTCGGTGGCGGTCCATGGGGGGGGCGGCTCCGGAAGGCGCCGACCAGGGGACACCCCGTCGCACTCCAGCGGGCCGTGCGGTGGCGTGGAAGGCCCAGGCGGAGGCAGGGCGCCTCCCGTACATGGGGGACGCGCCTACAGCGTGACCGACGCCCAGCGGCGCTCCGTTCAGGAGCTCGTGGAGCTCGCAGCGCGCGCCCTGGGCGTCCGGGTCCGCCTGGTCAACCGGCGTATCGGTGGGTTGACAGCGCGCCCCCTGCGCCCGTAGGATACTGACAAAAGTCAAGGGTCTTAAATACCCTGCCATGGCCGAAGGACCCGAGACGGTGCACGCCGAGGGGCGCCGCTTCAGCTTCGCCCCCCTGCACCGGGCGAGTAACATCCCCGGTCGCGTCGCGGTCGCCCTCTACCGGATCGGGCAAGCCCTCAGTATCCTCTTCCGTGAGCGCAGCGGAGCCCACGGCCTCACCCCTCCCCAGATGCGGGCCCTCCTCTTCCTCCGGTACGCGCGCCCCGACCTCCACACCCTGACCGGCCTCGCGGAGCGCCTAGTCTGCACGCCGGCCAACGCGAACGGGGTGGTGGACGCGCTGGAACGGAAGCGGCTGGTGCGTCGTGAGCCCGCCGAGGGCATCCGGGGCCGCAAGCGCCTGCGCGTCACGCCCAAAGGGGAGCGGGTCGTGGATGACCTGGACTCCGTCCTCACGGACCTGGAGGGTTGGATCGCCGAGCTCCCGGAAGCTGAGCAGCTGGCCCTGTTGCGGGCCACCGAAGCCATCGTCCGCCGGTTCGTGCAGGCCGGGTACGTGCGGGTGTACGAGATGTGCTGGAGCTGCGGCTTCTTCCGCGCCTACGCCCATCCGGACCATCCCCAGGGGCCGCACCACTGCGCCTTCGCCGACGTTCCCCTGCCGGACTCAACGACCTACACCGAGTGCCCGGACCACGTTCCCGCACAGGACGCGGCCACGTGGCAGGCCGCAGAAAGGAGGTAAGTCCTCCATGAGACGCCTCGTACCCCTCCTGGCCGCTGTGGCCCTCGGAGCTTCGGCGTGCGCCGGCGGCGGGCAGAAGGCAGGCGGGCCCCCTCCCGGGACGATCCAGGCCACCGAGAAGGAGTTCGCCATCGACCTCTCGAGTGGCGCCGCTTCGCCCGGGAAGGTCACGTTCCAGGTCAGGAACGAGGGTACGGTCGACCACAACTTCGTGGTGTTCCAGGGCACGGACCCCAAGACGCGCAAGAAGCTGGCGGAGATCGACGCGGTTAAGCCGGGTGAGGCGCGGGAGCTCAGCGTCCAACTGGAGCCCGGTGAGTACCACATCGTCTGTACCGTGGCGGGGCACGAGGCGGCAGGGATGACGACGACGCTCAAGGTCGGGCAATAACGCTAGCGCTAGAGGGGGTGGGGATGAGCGGCTGGCAAGCGTTCTGGATCTTCCTCGCGGTCGGGCTCGTTTGGACCGTCGCGTGGGCGACGGTGGCCGCCCGCTCCGGCGGCCCTGTCCTCGCCTACGAGGAGGTCTCAGCCGGAGCGGCACGCCTGCGAAGGCGCCTGGCGTTCTTCATCATCCTCGTGCTCGCCATCGCGCTCGTCCTCTCCCTCCGGTGGTACCCCTATCCGAGCTTCGCCGCGCGGCGGCTCGGGCCTCCCGTGCAGATCGTGGAAGTGCGGGCGCGTCAGTGGGCGTGGGAGATGAGCACGACCACCGTGCCCGCCAACCAGCCGGTGGAGTTCGCCGTGACCGCCCTAGACGTGAACCACGGCTTTGGGATCTACGGGCCTTCCGGGAGGATCGTGGCGCAGGTCCAGGCCATGCCGAGGTACGTGAACCGGCTCATCGTCTCGTTTGAGGAGAAGGGGACGTACACGATCCGGTGTCTTGAGTTCTGCGGGATCCCGCACCACGGTATGGCGGCAACGTTTGAGGTCAAGTAAAGGGGGTAGGGATGGCCACCACGGGGAGCGTCACCCAAACCGGCCGAAACGGGCCGGCGCTACGCATCTCCCTCGTGTACATGTACACCGGCTTCATCCTCTTCCTCGCCATGGGGGTGCTGGGACTTCTCATGCGCCTCCTCCACGCAGGCGCCCTGCAGCTCCGCGCGGAGTGGTACTACCGGCTCATGACCCTCCACGGGGCGGGGATGGTGGCTGCGGCCCTCCTGGCCGCCATGGGAGGGGTCATCGCCGCCACGAGCACCCGCCTGGAACATAACCTGCGCTGGCTGTGGACGGCCTACATCCTCTACTTCGTGGGTCTGGGGCTTGTGCCCTTGGCGGTGCTGGTCGGCGGGTTCGCGGCAGGGTGGACGATCATCTACCCCATCGGGGTCGTCTACGCCTCCGGGTGGTCACCGTGGTCCACGTTCGCCTTCCTCCTGGGCTACCTGCTCGTGGCCTTGGGGTTCGCGGCGTACTGCATCGCCATGCTGCAGGCAGTCCTCCGCCGCTACGGGAGCCTCGCCCGGGCGCTGGGGTGGCAGGTCATCCTCGGCCGCGCCCAACCCGGCGAAGAGGTCCCCTTCCTGCAGGAGATCGCGGCCACGGTGGTGGGCATCTGCGGGCTCATCGCGGTCGTGGCTGGGGCCGCGGCCCTGGTCCCCTACTTCGCCCACAACCTGAACCTCACGGGTCTCGTGGACCCTCTCTTCGTGAAGGAGATGATCTTCCTGTTCGGACACACGCTGGTGAACCTGAACATCTACCTCGCGGCGGGCCTCGCCTACGCGGCACTGCCTGCATACGCGGGGCGGCCCTGGAAGACGAGCCCCCTGAGCGCCCTCGGCGTGAACCTGGTGCTCATCTTCGTGTTCCTGCCGTACTTCCACCACCTCTACCAGGACTTCGCCCAACCCGCGTGGCTGTCGGCCATCGGCCAGTTCGGGAGCTACGGCACGGGACTCCCGGCCCTGCTCATCACGGTGTTCGGGGGTCTCACCCTGGCGTACCGGTCCGGGCTGCGGTGGTCGGTCCCGACCATCCTCATGTTCGCCGGCTTCTGGGGTTGGATCTTCGGCGGGATCGGGGCGGTGGTGGACTCCACGGTCCCGGTGAACCAGGTTTACCACAACACGCTGTGGGTCCCGGCCCACTTCCACACGTACTACCTGCTGGGCGCGGTGGCGCTGACCTGGGCCTACCTCTACCACCTGGCCACGGACCTCAGCGGAAAGACGGAGAGCGGGGGGAGCCGGCTGGCGGCCTGGCTGTACGGCATCGGTGGAGCCGGGTTCGTGCTCATGTTCTTCACCGCCGGCGCTGCAGGCCAACCCAGGCGCTATGCGGTCCCGCTTTCCGGGACCGGGGAGGAGCTGTGGGCCTCGGTGGCAGTGGTGTTCGTGGCCGTGTTGGCGCTGGGCCTCCTGTGGCTCGCCTACGACCTCCTCACCCGGCTCGGGCCCGCCTGGGCCCGCGGAGGTGAGGCATCGTGACCCGGCTTCAGCGAGTGGCCCTGAGCGCCCTGGGGGTGGCAGGCCACGTGGCGATCCTGGGGGTCCTCGTTCCCTTCTCCCCGGATGCGTGCGGGGGCTGGCCGCTGTGTAACGGGCAGGTGCTGCCCCCGCCTGGGGGGGAGGCGCTCGTGGCGTGGGTCCACCGGACCCTGGCTGCCCTCCTCGTGGCGTTGCTCCTCTGGTTCGTGGCGGAAGCCCGGGTGCAGCGAGGGCCCGCCTTGGCCCTCGCGTGCGCGGCGCTGGGGGCAGTGCTCGTGGAGGTAGGGGTGGGCGCGGGGATGGCCCTGGGAAGGACCGATCCCGTCTGGAAGGCGCTCCACCTGGGGCTGGGTGTGGGATCCGTGGGCGGCTTGGCCGCCGCTGCGGTCGCCGCCTTCGCCGAGCCGGGAAGGTCGCGCGGATGGCTCCCGGCGGCCGTGCTGGGGCTCGCCGGGCTCTTGTACCTGGGGGTTGCCGCCTCCGGCCGGTGGACGGAGGCGGCCCTCCTCGGGTTCGGGGTGGGGCTTTGGGGAGGAGTGCGGGGCCGCGGGCGGCCAGAGCTCGCGGCTGCGGGGAGCGGGATCGCGGGAGTTGCCCTCCTGCAGCTTTTCGGGTGGTGGCTGGGTCGGGGGGGCGTCCCATCGATGGCCGTGTTGGCCGCCGGGAGCGTGGGGATCACCGGTGGCGTGGGCGCTCTGGCGGCCTTGGCCTGGCTCAGTCCGATGGAGGGAGGCGGGCAGTCGGCGGGGCCGGCGTGGGCTCGGCTCGTGGGCTACTGGCAGCTCACGAAGCCCAGGGTGGTCCTGCTGCTCCTGGTCACCACGATCTGCGCGATGCTCGTGGCGGGTGGGCTTCAGGTCCCCCTCTGGCTCCTTGCGGCCACGCTGGTGGGCGGGGCCCTTTCGGCCGGCGGGGCGAACGCGGTGAACTGCGTGGTGGACCGGGACGTGGATGCACTCATGCGGCGGACGCGGGCGCGCCCGCTGGTCGTTGGTCGCCTCCTCCCGGCCCAAGCCCTCGTGTACGGGCTGGGGCTGGGGCTCGTGAGCTTCGGGCTCTTGGCGGCCCTGGTGAACCTCCTGGCGGCTACGCTCGCGGCGGTCGGGTACCTCTTGTACGTGCTGGTGTACTCGGTGTGGCTGAAGCGGTGGACCGACCAGAACATCGTGATCGGAGGGGCTGCGGGGGCGATCCCACCGCTGGTAGGGTGGGCTGCGGTGACGGACCGGCTCGACGTCCTCGCCCTCTTGATGTTCCTCCTCATTTTCCTGTGGACCCCGCCGCACTTCTGGGCGCTGGCGCTGGTGCGGCGGGAGGACTACGCGCGGGCACGGATCCCCATGCTGCCGGTGGTGCGGGGCGAGGAACGGACACGCCGGGAGATCCTCACCTACTGCGGGGTGCTCGTGGCCTGCACGCTCGGGGTGGCGGCCCTGGGTCGGACAGGACCCCTGTACCTGGTGAGTGCGGCGGTCCTGGGGGGTGGGCTCCTTCGGCTCGCCTGGCGGCTCCATCGGGACAAGACCGTGGCCGCGGCGTGGTCGCTGTTTAAGTTCAGCAACGCCTACCTCGCGCTCCTGTTCGGGGCCATGGTGGTGGACCGGCTCGTCCGGGGAGGGGCCTAGGGCGATGGGAGGGCCGCTCTTCCTCCACCACGTGGGACTCCTCGAGCTCCCCGCGGCGTGGGTCCAGCGGCCGGGTCTATTGGCCTTTTTGTGGCTCCTGGAGACGGTCTACCTCTCCGGGTGGGTGAGGGTGTGGGGGGCTGGCTTCCAGCACCTCGCCACGCCCGGTGCGCTCCTGCGCCAGCTGGCCGGGTTCACCCTGCTCGTCCTTGCCCTCTGCTCCGCGGTGGAAACTTGGCAGCGGTTCTCCTTCGCGGCGCACATGCTCCAGCATGAACTCCTGATGCTCGCCGCCCCCCTCCTGCTCAGTGCCCGGCCCATGGCCATCGGGTTCCAGGGCCTTCCGAGGGAGGTGCGGGCGCGCGTGGGACCGGCCCTCCGCCCCGGCCGGCCGCTGCGGGCGCTCCTCGATGCCCTCCTCCGGCCCTGGGTGGCCCTCGGCGCCTCTCTGATCATCCTGTGGAGCTGGCACCTGCCAGTCCTGTACAACGGCGTGCAGTACAGCCGGCCGTTGCACGACCTCCAGCACATCAGCTTCTTCGCCTCCGGCCTGCTGCTGTGGTGGCCCATCGTCCGCGCGGCTCCCTACCGGTACCGGTGGACCCAGGGGGAGGGCGTGCTTTACGGCGTGGTTGCGTACGTCCTCGTGGCGATGACGCTGCGCTCCGTGCTGGGGGCCTACTTCACGTTAACGGACCGGCCCGTGTACGCGTACTACGTAGGCGTGCTGGGCCCTGAGGCGCTCCTTGACCAGCGCCTCGCAGGAGCCGCGATGTGGTTCCTGCCCCTTCCGATCCTCATCGGCGCGGCGTTGTCTGCGGTCTGGGGGAAGTCGTCGGCCCGCACGGTGGCTGCGGTCACATCCCAACGTGCGGTGCGGGTTGTGAGGGTGGGGACCTAATGGGGAGGACGGACCGATGGAGCGAGGGCGGCACGACCGATCCAGCGTGGCGATGGGCGTCGCGATGCTCTTGGTCGTCCTGTACTCCATAATCTGGTACCTCGTGGGCCGACAGCACTTCTGGTTCTTACCCCTCGCTTCGCAGGAGGGGGCGTGGATCGACCGTCGCCACTGGATCACGCTGTGGGCGGTGGCCGTCGGGTACGTCGTCGTGCACCTGATCCTGGGCTATAGCCTCATCCGGTTCCGGAGCGGGGTGCCGGGGCGGGCCGCCTACTTCCCGGACCACCGCGGCCTTGAGGCCGTGTACACCATCGTGCCCGCTGTGGTGTTCATCGGTCTCAGCATCGGGGGGATCCTCCTCTGGCAGCGCCTGTGGCATCCGGCCCCCCCAGACGCCCTGGTGGTGGAGGTGCGGGCGGAGCAGTTCGCCTGGTCCGCCCGCTATCCGGGTCGGGACGGGGAACTCGGACGGGTGGACCCCCGCGTGAGGCGACCCTTCAACGTGGATCCCACGGACCCTGCGTCCCGAGACGACTTCACGAGCAGCGAGGTCGTCCTGGTCGTCAACCGGCCGGCCCGGATCCTCCTGCGGAGCAAGGACGTGATCCACAGCTTCTTCGTCCCCTACTTCCGCATGAAGCTCGATGCCGTCCCGGGCCGAACGAACGAGCTGGTGCTTACCCCCACACGGGTGGGCACGTATGACTTCGCCTGCGCGGAGCTGTGCGGAGTCGGCCACTCCATCATGCGGGGGCGCGTCCGGGTCGTGACGCAGCAGGAGTTCGATACGTGGGCGGCCCAGCAAGCCCAGGCCCAGGCGAAGTGAGGAGGGACAGGACCATGGCGCACGCTGCTTATCCCGGTGAGCTCGGGGTCCACGCCGAGCCGCAGAGCTTCTGGCGCAGGTACGTGTTCAGCTTGGACCATAAAGTCATCGCCATCCAGTACCTGTTCACGGGGCTGTGCATGGCCCTGGTCGGGGGGCTCCTTGCCATGGGGATGCGGGCGCAGCTGGCCTGGCCGCACCTGCGGCTGCTCCGCCCGGACCAGTACCTGGGGTTCGTGAGCATGCACGGAACGATCATGCTGTTCTGGGTGCTCACCCCGCTCCAGCTCGGGGTGTTCGCCAACTACCTGATCCCCCTCATGTGCGGCGCCCGGGACATGGCGTTCCCGTTGGTGAACATGCTCTCCTACTGGACCTACGCGCTCTCCATCGTCCCCCTGCTCGCGGCGTTCTTCGTGCCGGGCGGACCGCCGAACGGGGGGTGGGTGCAGTACCCGCCCCTTTCAGCCCTGCGCAACGCCACGCCGGGGTCCTTGTGGGGGGTTGACCTGTGGATCGTTGCGATTATCCTGTTCTCCATCTCCTCCCTGTTCGGATCGTTGAACTACATCACGACGACCCTGCAGATGCGCACGCGCGGGCTCAGCATGGGTCGCCTGCCCCTGACCATCTGGGGGATGTTCCTCACCGCGGTTCTCGCGCTGCTCGTGTTCCCCGTGCTGATGGCGGCAGGGATCCTGCTCCTCTTTGACCGGCACTTAGGGACGAGCTTCTTCGTACCCGCGGGCGTTTTCGTCGGGAGTCAACCGGTTCCCCACAGCGGGGGCGACCCGCTCCTGTGGCAGCACCTGTTCTGGTTCTTCGGTCACCCGGAGGTGTACATCGTGATCCTCCCCTCCATGGGGATCGTCTCGGACGTGATCGCCACGTTCGCCCGCAAGGGGATCTTCGCGTACCGTGGCATGGTGGGTGCCATGCTGTTGATCTCCGGGTTGAGCTTCCTCGTGTACGGGCACCACATGTTCGTGAGCGGCATGAGCCCGCAGCTCGGGACTGCCTTCGCCCTGACCACGTTGGCCATTGGGATCCCGTCGGCGGTCAAGACCTTCAACTGGGTTGTCACGCTGTGGGGGGCGCGGATCCACGCGACGACCGCGATGCTGTTCGCCGTCGGGTTCGTCTCGGTGTTCGTGGCAGGGGGCCTCTCAGGGCCCTTCCTGGGCGCGAACTCGGTGGATATCCCCCTGCACGACACCTACTTCGTCGTCGCCCACTTCCACCTCGTCATGGCGGTGGCCTCACTGTTTGGGATCTTTGCGGCCATCTACTACTGGTTCCCGAAGATGTTTGGCAGGATGCTGGACGAACGGCTCGGGAAAGTGCACTTCTGGCTGAGTGTCATCGGAGCCTACGGTGCCTTCTTCCCCATGCACATCTTGGGCATCGCAGGGATGCACCGCCGGATCTACTCCATCGAGATGTACCCGTACCTGCACAGGCTGGCAGGGATCAACGTGTTCATCACGCTCTTTGCGTTCCTGATCTTCCTGGGAGGCCTGGTGTTCGCCTGGAACATCCTGCGCACCCTCCGTCAGCCCGCGACGGTCACGGATCCGAACCCGTGGCGCGCGTGCACGCTGGAGTGGTCGACCCGAAACCGGCCGGGGCACGGGAACTGGGAGGGCCCTGTCCCTGCGGTCTACCGAGGCCCCTACGAGTTCAACCTGCCGGACGTCGAGGCGGACTACGTGCCGCAGTGGGTGCCGGCCCCGACCCCGGCGCGGGCGTAGCGAACAGGGAGGTGGGCCGTGGCGGGGGCCGAAGCGGAGCTGCGCATCGAGCAGGGCACGTACGTGGACTGGGGCGGGGGAGTTTCGCCCTTCGGCGTGAACTGGGGCAAGTTCATGATGTGGACGTTCCTCGCCTCGGACGCGTTCACCTTCGGCTCGTTCCTCGCCGCGTACGTGTTCGCGCGGATCGCTGCCCCCACATGGCCCCCCCACCACGAGATCCTGAACCTGAACTATGTGGGCGTGATGACGTTCCTGCTCATCACGAGCAGTGCCACCATGGCCGCGGCCGTCCACGCAGCCCGTGGGGGGGATGCACCCCGCGTCACCCGCTACCTCCTGCTCACCATCTTGGGAGGGCTTGTCTTCCTTGGCATGCAGGCCTACGAGTGGACTCACTTCATCCGGGAAGGCGCACGCCCCTGGGCGAACCCGTGGGGTGTGCCCGCGTTCAGCGCGTTCTTCTTCGTCGTCACGGGCTTCCACGGGAGCCACGTGGCCAGCGGCGTCCTCTACCTACTCGTGGTCCTGCGGAGGAGCGTCCGCGACTTAGCCCGGGTGGGGCGGCCTGAACTCCCCGAGCCCCTGCGGTCGGCGGTGCTCGAGCCCGCCTCGAACCGTGTGGAGAACGCCGGGCTGTACTGGCACTTCGTCGACCTGGTGTGGGTCTTCGTGTTCGCGCTGATGTACGTGATCTGAGGAGGCGTGAGGGGATGACGGATGTACGCTCCGCTGCGCAGAGTAGCGTGAAGAGCGGCTACGGCCTGTACTGGCGGACGTGGGTGTGGCTGTTGGCCGTGACGGTTCTTGAGGTCGGCGTGGTCTACCTTGCGATCCCGCGAGGGTACGTCATCCTGGCGGTGGTGTTCCTCGCGCTGGTAAAGGCGGCCCTCATCGTCTCGAACTTCATGCACCTGGCGTTCGAGCGGCGTACGCTGGCCTACGCGGTGGCCGTCCCGGTCATCTTCTTGGCCGCCCTGTTCGCCTTCGTGTGGCCGGATGCCCTGCGCATCCGGATGTGAGGGGGTCCAGGAGGGCGGTACGCCTCCGGACCCGCAGGCTCGTCCGCGCGGCCACAAGGATCCCCACGTGCGGACGCGCGACCCGTCCCACGCGGGCGAGCTCCCGGCGGGCAGTGACCCCTGCCACAGCCCTCTGACCCGGAGGACCTCGCGGCGCGGGGCCGGTTCCCAGCGCGTGTGACGCCGGTCCTCTGACGTCTGTCGTCAGACGGAATGCCGCAGTCGCGGCGTTTGTTCCGGTAGGAGCCCGCCTCAAGCCGAGCGGCCCGGTTGACCCCCGTGGAGGCGGGATGCTGGGCTGGCAGCCCCGTCGTATGATGCTGTTTGGACCAGGACCGGAGGAGGGAGCCATGAACACCCGGGAGATCACCGTGGGCGGGCTGCTGACGGCCATCGCGCTGCTGATCCCCTTCGCCTTTCGGGGCACGCCCCTACAGCTGTTCATCCCCGCCCTGAACTACTCCGCCACCTTCGCTTCCCACGTGCCCTCCATGCTGTCCATGCTGGTGAGCCCGGCGGTGGCGGCCCTGGTGGGGCTGGGCTCCGCGGTGGGCTTCACCATCACCCTCAACCCGGTGATCGGCGCCCGGGCCTTCACCCACGCGGTGTGGGGTCTCATGGGGGCGCTCATGGTCCGGCGCGGCCGGCCCTACTGGCTGGCCCTGGCGGCGGCCCTGCCGGTCCACGCCGCCGGGGAGGGGCTGGCGGTGTGGTGGCTGGGCACGGGCTTCCACGCGGGGCTGTTCGTGGCCGCGGGGACGGTCCTCCACCACCTGGTGGACAGTGGGATCAGCCTGGCGGTGTACCGGCTGGTGCTGCCGGTGCTGCGTCCGGAGGGGCTGAGGGGGGCCTGAGATGAGCGGGCGGTACCACGTGATCACCTACGGCTGCCAGATGAACGTCCGGGACTCCGAGACCCTGGCGGGGTTGCTGGAGTCCATGGGCTACCGGCCCGCGGATCGGCCCGAGGACGCGGACGTGGTCCTGGTGAACACGTGCACCGTCCGAGAAGGGGCGGACGAGCGCGCGTACGGGCGGCTGGGCGAGCTGCGGCGGCTCAAGCAGCGGAAGCCGGGGCTGGTGTTGGGGGTGGCAGGGTGCCTGGTACAGAAGGACCGGGAGGAGGTGCTCCGCCGCGCTCCCCACGTGGACCTGGTGTTCGGAGTGCACAACCTCCACCGGCTCCCGGAGCTTCTGCGCCAGGTGCAGGAGGGTTGCCAGCGGGTGTACGAGGTGTGGGACCGCCGTCCCAAGGACGAGCCGCTCCCGCTGCTGCCCGCGGCGCGCCGGGGCAGGGTCCGCGCGTACGTGAACATCATCCACGGCTGCAACAAGTTCTGCACCTTCTGCATCGTGCCCTTCGTGCGGGGCCGGGAGCGGAGCGTGCCCCCCGAGCAGGTGGTGGCGGAGGTGCGGGAGCTGGCCGCGCAGGGGTTCGTGGAGGTCACGTTGCTGGGCCAGAACGTGGACTCCTACGGACACGACCTGCGCCCCCGCATGGACCTGGCCGACCTGCTGCGGTTGGTGCACGAGGTGGACGGCATCCGGCGCATCCGGTTCACCACCAGCCACCCCCGGGACATGACGGAGAAGCTGGTGCGCACCGTGGCGGAGCTCCCGAAGGTGTGCGAGCACATCCACCTGCCCGTCCAGTCGGGGGACGACGAGGTCCTGCGGCGGATGCACCGGACCTACACCGTGGCGGACTACCTGCGCACCGTGGACCTCATCCGGCGCTACATGCCCGAGGCGAGCCTGACCACGGACCTCATCGTGGGTTTCCCCGGGGAGACGGAGGAGCAGTTCGAGAACACCCTGCGCTTGGCGGAGCGGGTGGGCTTCGACGCCTGCAACACCGCGGCGTACTCGCCCCGCCCGGGCACCAAGGCCGCCAGCTTCCCGGACCAGGTGGACGAGGCCACCAAGCAGCGGCGGCTGTGGACGCTGAACCAGCTGGCCGAGCGGGTGGCCTACGCCCGCAACCAAACCCTGGTGGGCACCACCCAGGAGGTGCTGGTAGAGGAGGTGGACCGGCACGGCGGGGTGGTGGGCCGGACCCGCACCAACAAGGTGGTGACCCTGGACGGGCCCGCGGCGTGGGTGGGGCGGTTGGTGTTCGTCCGGGTGGCGGAGGCGGGCTCGTGGGTGCTGCGGGGGGAGCCGGTGACCGAAGCCGCCCTGGCGAGGTGACGGCGGTGCACGGGGCGGCCCTGGACCGGCGGATCTCCGTGGAGGAGTACCTGGAGACGGAGCGTTGCAGCCCCGTCAAGCGGGAGTACGTGCAGGGCCGCGTGTACGCCCTAGCGGGAGCCAGCGACCGGCACGTCCGACTGGCGGGAAACCTGTACGCGCTGTTGTGGCAGGCCGCCCGAGGTGGACCGTGTCGGGTGTACACCAGCGACATGAAGCTGCGGGTGGGGCCGGACCGCTTCTACTACCCGGACGTCATGGTGGTGTGCGATCCGGACGACACCGAGCCGTACTACAAGACCCGGCCGTGCTTCGTGGCCGAAGTCCTGTCACCGGCCACCGAGGCGGTGGACCGGCGGGAGAAGCTGCTGGCCTACCAGGAGGTCCCGAGCCTGCGAGGCTACCTGCTGGTGGATCCCGAGCGCGTGCACGGGGAGTACTACCGGCGGGACTCCGAGGGGCGTTGGTGGCGGGTGGAGCTGGCCGGCGGGGGGACGGTGCCCGTGGACTCCCTGGGGGTGGGCCTGGACCTCGGGGAGGTGTACGAGGGGCTTTGACCCCGGGGGCTAGCGGCGGAGGAACCAGCTCTCCAGCTGCGACCACGGGGTGGTGACCAGGGTGGGCCGGCCGTGGAAGCACGTATAGGGGTCGTGGCAGCGGTCCAGCTCGTGCAGCAACGCCTGTATCTCCTCCGGCGACAGCACGTCCCCGGCCCGCACCGCGCTGTGGCAGGCCACCACGCTGGCTAGCTTCTCCAGGGCGCGGGTGCCCGCGGTCACCACCCCCTCGCGGACGGCTTCCTGCAGGCACGCCCTCAACAGGGCCTCCGGCCGGAGCCGCCCCGCCACCGTGGGCACCGACCGGACCAGGGCGGTGGTCCCCCCGAAGGGTTCCACGTCCAGGCCGAGCTGGTGTAGCAGCGGAGCCACCTCCGGCAGCACCGCGGCCTCCGCAGGCTGGAGGTCCACGGAGACGGGGACTGCGAGGAGCTGGGCGCGTTCTCCGGCGGCTTGTGCGCGCAGCAGCCGCTCGTAGAGAATCCGCTCGTGCGCCGCGTGCTGGTCCACCAGCACCAGCCCCTCCGGCGACTCCGCCACCAAGTAGGTAGCCGCCAGCTGGCCCACCAGGCGCAGGGCTGGGAGCCTGCGGGGAGGGGCGGCGGGTAGCACGTCCAGCTGGGCGGCGGGCTCCCGCACTTCCCAAACCGCAGGTGCAGGAGCTAGCGCCTTCGGGGTCGGGGCCGCGCGCAAGAGCGTTTTGGACCGGTACGCGTCCCGCACCGCCCGCTCCACCAGGGCGAAGACCCGGCTTTCCTCCGCGAACCGCACCTCCAGCTTGCGGGGGTGCACGTTGGGGTCCACCTCTTCGGGCGGGAGTTCCAAGAACAGGGCGCAGGCGGGGTGGTGTCCCGTGAACACCAGGGTCCTGGCGCCTTGCTCCACCGCTCGGCTCAGCAGGGCGCTCGCCACCGGCCTTGCGTTCACGAAGAAGTACTGGCCCGACCGGCTGCGCCGCGCGGCCTCGGGCGGTGCCACGAATCCCCACACCCGCACCCTCGTCCATTCGCCCTCCGCCCGCAGGAGGTCTTCCGGCGAAACCGCCAAGGCCCGGGCGGCGCGGCAGGCGGGATCTTCCACGGGCCACACCGCCACCTCCTTCCCGTCCCGCACCATCCGGAAGGCCACGTCGGGCCGCGCCAGGGCCAGGCGCTCCACGGCCTCGAGACACAGGGCGGCTTCCCGCGCCACCGACCGCAGGAACCGGCGGCGCGCGGGGGTGTTGTAGAACAGCCGGCGCACCGTCACCACGGTGCCCCGCGGGGCGCTGGTTGGCTCCGCCTGCGGCTCCGACCCACCCTCCGCCCGCACCCGGGTGGCCTGCTGGCCGTCGCAGGTGAGGATCTCCACCTGGGACACCGCGGCGATGCTCGGCAGGGCCTCTCCGCGGAAACCCATAGTCCGGATCCGGCGCAGGTCTTCCGGAGACCGGACCTTGCTGGTGGCGAACCGCCGCAGGCACAGCCGGGCGTCCTCGGGGTCCATGCCCTCCCCGTCGTCCGCCACCCGGATCAGGTCGAACCCGCCACCGGAAATCTCCAACGTGACGCGCCGGGCGCCCGCGTCCAGAGCGTTCTCCACCAGCTCCTTGACCACGGAGGCCGGTCGCTCCACCACCTCGCCCGCGGCGATGCGGTCCGCAAGCCAGGACTCCAAGACCCGGATGCGGGGCACGTCAGCCCTTCGCCGGCCCGGGGCGGAGCCGGACCACCTTGGAGGGGTCCGTGGCGAGCCGTTCGCGGACCCGCTGTTGTAGAGCATGCAGCTTGTTGAGGGCGTCCAGGGGCGTCATGGACGCCAGGTCCAGGGACGCCAGCTCGGCTTCCACGTCCGAGGGCACCACCAAGGGCAGGGACGTCTGCACCGCCCGGCCGCGGCGGACCAGGGTCCCGCCTGTCCGCGAGGTCCCCTGCAGCTCCTCCAGCAACTCCGCGGCCCTGCGGGTGACCTCCCGGGGCACCCCCGCCAGCTGCGCCACGTGGATCCCGTAGGACCGGTCGGAAGCACCTTCCGCCACCCGGTGCAGGAACACCACCCGCTCGCCCTCCTCCCGCACCAGCACGTTCAGGTTGAACACGCCGTCCAGGCGTCCGGCCAGCTCCGTGAGCTCGTGGTAGTGGGTGGCGAACAAAGTCCGGGGCCGCGCGTGGGCCCACAGGTACTCCACCACCGCCCACGCGATGCTGAGCCCGTCGTAGGTGGCGGTCCCGCGGCCCACTTCGTCCAGGATCACCAGGCTGCGGGGCGTGGCGTTGTGGAGGATGTTGGCCACCTCCTGCATCTCCACGAGGAAGGTGCTGCGGCCGCCCGCCAGGTCGTCCGCGGCGCCCACCCGGGTGAACACCCGGTCCACCAGCCCCACCCGGGCGGACCGGGCGGGCACGAAGCACCCCGCCTGGGCCAGGATGACCAGCAGGGCGTTCTGCCGGAGGTACGTGGACTTGCCCGCGAAGTTGGGGCCGGTGACCACCGCGATGCGGCGCCGGTGGTCCAGGCGGAGGTCGTTGGGCACGAAGGGCTCTTCCAGCACCCGCTCCACCGCAGGGTGGCGCCCGGCCTCCACTTCCAGCACCGGCTCCTCCACCACGCGAGGCCGGGCGTAGCCGTACGCCTGGGACACCTCCGCGAACGCGCACAGCACGTCCAGGGCGCTCACCGCGGCCGCGGTGGCCAGCAGGCTGGGGCCGGACGCCACCACGCGATCCCGGAGGCGGCAGAACAGCTCGTACTCCCGCTCCCGCTGCTGTTCCTCCGCGTGCAGGATGAGGGCTTCCCGTTCCTTCATCTCGGGCGTGACGTAACGCTCGGCCCCCACCAGGGTCTGCTTCCGCTCGTAGTCCGGGGGCACCCGGTCCCGGTGGGCGCGGGTGACCTCGATGTAGTACCCGAAGACCTTGTTGTAGCCCACCCGCAGGCTCTTGATGCCCGTGCGCTCCCGCTCCCGGGATTCCAGGTCCCGGATCCACGCCTTGGCCTCAGAGGCCGCGCGCCGCAGCCGGTCCAGCTCCGGGTCGTACCCCTCCCGCACCAGCCCTCCCGCCCTCGGGTCCGCGGGCGGGTCGGGCACCAGGGCCCGCTCCAGCTCCGTCCTCAGGTCCTCGTGCGGATCCAGCTGACCTGCCAGCGACCGCAGCAGGCTGCTCCGGAAGCCGCGGGCGAGCTCCCGCAGCTGTGCCACCGCGGCCAGGCTGCGCCCCAGGGCTACCAGGTCCCGTGGGGTGGCGGAGCCGTGGCCGCACCGGCCCACCAGCCGCTCCAGGTCCGCCACCGCGCCGAGGCGTTGTTGGACGGCCTCCCGCTGCGGGGCAGACAGGAGCTCTTCCACCGCGTCCAGACGCTCTTCAATGCGGGCCCGGTCCAGGAGAGGGGTCAGCAGCCAGCGGCGCAACAGCCGGCCGCCCATGGCGGTGCGGGTCCGGTCCAGCACGCCCACCAGGGTGGCCCTTCGGTCCGTGCCCACGAGGGGCTGCACGATCTCCAGGCTGCGCACCGCGGTGGGGTCCAGGAACATGGACTCCTGCGGCCGGTACACCTGGAGCCGGTGGATGTGCCGCAGCCCGCTGCGCTGGGTCTCCCGCAGGTACTGCAGCAACGCCCCCGCCGCGGCGGTCCCGAGAGGTACCTCTGCGCACCCGAATCCGTCCAGGGAGACCACCTGGAAGTGGTCGCGCAGCACGCGCTTGGCCTCGTCCAGCTCGAACCGCCAGGCCTCGTACGGGGTCCGGGCGCCCGGCACCTCCTCCGGGACGTGCACCCCCTCCGGGTGGACGACCTCCCGGACCCCCAGGCGCTGGAGTTCGGGCGCCACCGACTGCTCAGGTAGCTCGGTGATGCGGAACTCCCCCGTGGACAGGTCCGCCACGGCCACGCCCCACCGGTCCTGGGCCGGGTTCACCGCGGCCAGGTACACGTTCTCCCGGGCCGGCAGCAGGGCTTCCGAGGTCACGGTCCCGGGAGTCACCACCCGGACCACCTCGCGCCGCACCAGGCCCTTGGCCTTCTTGGGGTCCTCCACCTGCTCGCAGATGGCCACCCGGAAGCCCCGCTCCAGCAGCCGGCTCAGGTACGTCTCCAGGGTCTGGTGCGGGATCCCGCACATGGGGACCCGCTTGCCCTTGGCCACGGGCCGGGAGGTAAGGGTGAGGTCCAGCACCCGGGAAGCCACCTCCGCGTCCTGGCCGAACAGCTCGTAGAAGTCCCCCAGCCGGAACAGCAGCAGGGTGCCCGGGTAGGCCCGCTTCAGGGCCTGGTACTGGCGCATCATGGGGGTGTCCATTGGTGTACCGTCTTCTCGGACCGTGGACCGGACTCCTGGCGGCGAGCTTCCCCTGGTGGTGGTGGTCGGCCCCACCGCGGTGGGCAAGTCCGCGGCGGCGGTGGTGCTGGCGGAGCGGCTGGGCGGGGAGGTGGTGTGCGCGGACTCCCGTACGGTGTACCGCGGGATGGACATCGGAACCGCGAAGCCCACGCCCGCCATGCGGGCCCGGGTCCCCCACCACCTCCTGGACGTGGCGGACCCTCAGGAGGTGTTCACGGTGTGGGACTTCCAGCGCCTGGCCCGGGAGGCCATCGCTCAGATCCGGTCCCGGGGCCGGGTCCCCGTGCTGGTGGGCGGCACGGGGCTGTACGTGCGGGCCGTAGTGGACGGGCTGGTGATCCCTCAGGTGCCTCCGGACTGGGCGGCCCGCAGGCAGTGGGAGGAGGAGGAACGGCAGCAGCCGGGAGTCCTGTACCGGCGGCTGGCGGAGCTGGACCCGGAGGCCGCCCGCCGCATCCCGCCTCAGAACCTGCGGCGGGTCATCCGGGCGCTGGAGGTGGTGGTCCGTACGGGCCGCCCGCTGGGGGAGGTGGCGCGGCGCGGGCCCGAAGAGCGCGCCTACCAGGCGGGACTCACCGCGGACCGCCGGGTTTTGTACCAGCGCATCCGAAAGCGCATCCGTGAGCAGCTGGAGGCCGGCTTGGTGGAGGAGGTCCGCGCCCTGTTGGCTCGGGGGGTGGACCCTTCCGTGCCCGCCATGCAGGGGCTGGGCTACAAGGAGCTGGTGCCGTACGTGCAGGGACGGGCCAGCCTCGAAGAGGCGGTGCGAGACCTGGAGCGCAACACGCGGCGGTACGCCAAGCGCCAGTGGACGTGGTTCCGGGCGGACCCGAGGATCCGCTGGGTGGACGTGGACGAGCTCGGGCCCGAGGAGGTGGCCGAACGGGTGTTGGACGTGCTGAGGGCGACGGGAGCGGTCCATGGGCTATCCTAAGAGTGTGCCCGTGGGACACGGAGGCGGGAAGGAGGGACGGATGGAGCAGAAGCTTCGGAGTGTGGAGTCCCAGAGGTTGCAACGCGTGCCGCCGTACCTGTTCGCGGACCTGGATCGGCGCACGGAGGAGCTCCAACGGCGCGGCGTGGACGTGATCAGCCTGGCCGTGGGTGACCCGGACCTGCCCACCCCGGACCACGTGGTGCAGGCTCTCCTGGACGCCGCCTCCGACCCCGCCACCCACCGCTACCCGCCCTACGCCGGCACCGCCGGGTTCCGGAAGGCGGTGGCGGACTGGTACCGGGTTCGGTTCGGCGTGGACCTGGACCCGGGCCGCCAGGTGCTGGCTCTCATCGGCTCTAAAGAGGGCATCGCACACTTGCCTTGGGCCCTCGTGAACCCCGGGGACGTGGCCTTGGTGCCCGACCCGGGCTACCCGGTGTACCGGGTCGCCACCTTGCTGGCGGACGGAGTCCCCCACCCGCTCCCCCTGCGGCCAGAAAGGGGGTTTTTGCCCGACCTGGGCTCGGTGCTGTCGGACGTGGCCCGGCGGGCGAAGCTGCTGTTTTTGAATTACCCCAACAACCCCACCGCGGCCACCGCGGACGTCCGCTTCTTCGAAGACGTGGTGCGTTTCGCCCGGGAGTACGACGTGGTGGTGGTGCACGACAACTCGTATTCGGAGATCGCCTACGACGGCTACCGGCCGCCTTCGTTCCTGCAGGCGCCGGGTGCCGTGGAAGTCGGGGTGGAGTACCACTCCCTGTCCAAGACCTACTGCATGACGGGCTGGCGGCTCGGGTGGGTGTGCGGGAACGCGGAGGTGGTGGCAGCCCTGGCCAAGCTGAAGACCAACCTCGATAGCGGGGTGTTCGTGGCGGTGCAGCGCGCGGGAGAGGCAGCCCTGCGGGGGCCGCAAGCCGCGGTGCGGGAGCGGGTGGCCACCTTCCAGGCCCGGAGGGACCTGCTGATAGACGCCTTGTCCGAGGCGGGTTGGAGGGTGACCAAGCCCAGGGCGACTTTCTACGTGTGGGCGGAAGTGCCGGACGGCTTCGACTCCGTGAGCTTCGCGCAGCACGTGCTGGACCGTGCGGCGGTGGTGGTGACCCCGGGGGTGGGCTACGGAGAGGTGGGCGACCGCTACGTGCGGCTGTCCTTCACCACCCCCGACCACCGGCTGAAGGAGGCGGTGGAGCGCCTGCGGCGGCTCCGGTGACCGGGTGCGGCTGCCCTTCCTGATCGGCAACACCCACCGCCTGTCCAAGGCCGCCCGGCAGCACGCCGCGGCGCTGCGCACCCGATCCGTCTCCCCGGAGGCGGTGTGCGATCCGGAGCTGGCCGTGCGCCTGGCCGCCCTTGCCCACCTTGCCCGCCGCGAAGTCGGAGTCCTACTGTCCCGACACGGGACCGCCGCCCACGTGTTGCTGGGGCGCAACTGGCCTGGCCTAGAGGCCAGCTTGCAGGGCCGCAGGGGAGGCAGACCGTGCGGGCTGCGCATGGTGCTGGTGTACGACCAGCCGGAAGCTTACCCCACGGAGGCGGATCTGGAGCTGCTGGACAGCGCCCGCCTGGACTTCCTGGTGACCCTGGGCCACCGCCGCGGCGAAGTGACGGAGGGGTGGGTGGCCACCGCAGCCGGCTCCTCATGCCACCTGGAGGGCCCGTTCACGGTGGCGGCCCTGGGCCACCTGCGCGCTTCGGAGCGCATCCGGGCCGCGGAGGAAGCTTGGCGGGACGGGCCTGCGGGTTCCAGCCGGCCCGAGAGGGCGGTTCTGGTGGGGCTGGTGGTCCCGGGCCGCCAAGGCTGGTCCACGCCGGAAAGCCTGGAGGAGCTGCGCCGGCTGGCGGAGACCGCGGGCGCGGAGGTGGTGGACGTCCTCACCCAGGAACGGACCCGTCCCGACCCCGCCACTCTCATCGGGAAGGGCAAGGTGGCGGAGCTGCGGGCGCTCGTGGAGCGGGAGGCCGCGGACTTGGTGGTGTTCGACGAGGAGCTCAGCCCGGCCCAGCAGCGCAACCTGGAGGAGGAGCTGGGGGTGAAGGTGCTGGACCGGACGGCCCTGGTGCTGGACATCTTCGCCCGGCGGGCGCGGACCCGGGAAGGCCGGCTGCAGGTGGAGCTGGCCCAGATGACCTATCTGCTCCCCCGCTTGGTGGGCAAGGGGGTGCTGCTCTCCCGGCTGGGAGGCGGGATCGGCACCCGAGGGCCCGGAGAGACGCAGCTGGAGACCGACCGCCGCCGCGTCCGCAAGCGCATCGACGAACTTCGGGACCGCCTGGAGGAGGTGGCGCGCTCGCGCCGGACGCAGCGTCGGGCCCGCCAGCAGGCGGAAGTACCGGTGGTGGCCTTGGTGGGCTACACCAACGCGGGCAAGTCCACCCTCCTCAACGCCCTGTCGGGTGCGCAGGTGTTCGTGCAGGACAAGCTGTTCGCCACCCTGGACCCCACCGCGCGCCGCACGCAGCTCCCGGACGGCCGCACTGTGGTGTTGGTGGACACCGTGGGCTTCCTGCAGAAGCTGCCCACCCAGCTGGTGGCGGCCTTCCGGGCCACCCTGGAAGAGGTCACGGAGGCGGACGTGCTGGTGCACGTGCTGGACGTCTCGCACCCCGCGTGGCCCAGGCAGCGGGAGGCGGTGGAGGCCCTGTTGGAGGAGCTGGGCGCGGACGGAAAGCCCACGGTGCTGGCCCTGAACAAGACCGACCGGCTGCCCCGGGACCAGGTCGAGGAGCTGGTGCGGCGCACGGGCGGGCTGGCCATCAGCGCCCTGCGCCGCACGGGGCTGGATGCCCTCATGGAGCGGGTTGGGCAACTGCTGCCCGCCTGGCCGCGGACCCGCTTGCGCATCCCTTACGCGCAGGCGGGGCTGCTGGCAGAGTTGCGGCGGGGTGCCCGGGTGCTGCGGGAGGAGTACCTGCCCGACGCCGTGCACGTGGAGGCTGAGCTTCCCCAGGCCCTGCTGAGCCGGCTGCGGGCGTGGGCCACCTGAGCGGCAGGGTCGGCAGCCGGCGCGGCGTATTGTGAGAGGGAGGTTACCATGCCCCGGGTCGAGGTGGAGACCTTCGTGCGGGCTCCCGCGGACCATGTGTACGCGGTGGCCAAGGACGTGGAGCAGTTCCCGGAGTTCATGCCGGATGTAGAGAGCCTGCGGGTCCTGGAGCGGCAGGGGAGCCGTACGTTGACCGCGTGGGTGGGCAGGATCCAAGGGCGGCGGGTGGCGTGGACGGAGGAGGACGAGTGGGACGACGCCCGCCGTGTGTGCACCTTCCGACAAAAGGAGGGCGACTTCGACCGGTTCGAGGGCCAGTGGACCTTCGAGCCGGCCCCCGGAGGGTGCGCGGTGCGCTTGGTGTTGGACTACGACCTGAGGATTCCCCTCCTGGGCCCGGTGCTCACCAACCTGGTCCGGCAGCTGGTGCGCAAGAACGCGGAGGGCATGCTGGAGGCCCTGCGCGGGCGGGCCGAGGGAACCGCGTCCTCCGCCGGAAACTAGGAGTGTAGGGGGAGCATCGTTTTCGGCCACGGACAGGGATGCTCTAGAATGGACAGAGGCAAAGCGGAGGTGAAGTCATGGTCGAGCTTATCTACGCGCAGGTCATGGCGTGGCTGCGGCGCCGGCTCGGTGACCGGTCGGGCCAGGCGGAGCTGCTGGTGGTGCTCCTGCTGGCCTTCCTCATCTGGGTACTGGCCGCCAACCGCAGGGTGGTGATCCAGTAGGAACGGACCCCTCCCCGTGTCGTGATCCGGAGGCGTCTTGTCGTGTCCGTGGGGGCGCCGGTGGACACCGTACCCATCGCCCAACCGCTGGTGACGGAGGAGGACTGCCAGCGCGTCCTGGAGGTGCTGGTCTCCGGGCGGCTGAGTTCCGGGGAGTGGGTGGAACGCTTCGAGGCCGCGTTCGGCGCGTACGTGGGCGTTCCCCACGCGGTGGCCACCTCCTCGGGGACCGCGGCGTTGGAGGTGTTGCTGGAGGCGTTGGGCGTGGGGCCCGGGGACGAGGTGGTGGTCCCCGCGTTCACCTTCGCGGCCACGGCCAACGCCGTGGTGCACCGGGGCGCTCGGCCCGTGTTCGCGGACATCGACCCCCTCACCTTCAACGTGGACCCGCAGGCAGTGGAGGACGTACTGAAGGCTCGCCGTCGGGTGCGGGGCGTGGTGGCGGTCCACCTGTACGGCCTGCCAGCGGACGTCAACACCCTGGTGGACCTCTCGCAGCGGTACGGGGTGTGGTGGGTGGAGGACGCGGCCCAGGCGCACGGCGCGGCCTTCCGGGGCAGGCGGGTGGGCGGGTTCGGGCTAGCCGCGGTGTTCAGCTTCTACCCCACCAAGAACATGACCACGGGAGAAGGCGGCATGGTGGTGACCTCCGACCCGCAGCTGGCGCGGCGGGTCCGGCTGCTGGTCCACCAGGGTCAGCTGGAGCCCTACCGCTACGAGGTGGTGGGGCACAACTACCGCATGACTGACCTGGCCGCGGCGTTGGGGTGGGGGCAGCTGGAACACCTGGAGGAGCGCAACGCTGCCCGCCGCCGCAACGCCGCGCGTCTCACGGAGAGGTTGCGCGGCCTGCCGGGAGTGCGTCCGCCCGTAGAGCCGCCCGGGTACTGGCATGTGTACCACCAGTACACCGTGCGGGCCCGACACCGCGACAGCCTGGCGCAGCACTTGATGCGGCGGGGAGTGCAGAGCCGCGTGTACTACCCGGAGCCCGTGCCCCACACCGAGCCCTACCGCAAGATGGGCTACCCGCAGGGCCTGTGGCCCCGGGCGGAGGCCGCCAGCCGCGAAGTCCTCTCCTTGCCCGTCCACCCGGGCCTGGCGGACGCACAGCTGGAGCGGGTGGCGGACGCGGTGCGGGAGTTCGCGCAGCAAGCGGTGGCCGCGCCTTGAGACCCTCGGGGGAGCCCGTGCGCGTGGCGGTGGTGGGGCTGGGCCGGTGGGGCCGCCACCACGTGCGCATCTACCACCAGCTTCCGGAGGCGCACCTGGCCGCGGTGGTCTCCCCCAACCCGGAGGAAGTCCAGGAGTTCAGCGCGCGGTACCGGGTGCCCGGCTTCTTGGACCACCGGGAGCTGGTGGGCAAGGTGGACGCGGTCAGCGTGGTGACCCCCACGGTCCACCACTACCGCGTGGCCCGGGACCTGCTGGAAGCGGGCGTGCACGTCCTGGTGGAGAAGCCCATCACCGCCCGGGTGGAGGAGGCGCGGGAGCTGGTGGCCCTGGCGCGGGCACAGGACCGAGTGCTGCTGGTGGGCCACGTGGAGCGGTTCAAGCCGTCGGTCCAGGAGCTGCTGGAGCGCGCGCGGCACCCCGTGTTCGTCCAGGCCCGGCGCGTGCGGCCCCACCAGCCGGGCCGGGCTACGGACGTGGGGGTGGTCATGGACCTGATGATCCACGACATCGACATCGTGCTGTCCCTTTCTGGCTCCCACGTAACCCGCGTGACGGGCATCGGCGCCCGCCTGTACGGTCCCGATGAGGACCTGGCGGTGGCCCACCTGGTGTTGGAGGACGGGTGCGTGGCGAGCCTAGTGGCCAGCCGCGTGTCCCCCCTGAAGACCGCGGAGGTGGAGGTCACCACCCCGGACGGCTCCGTGTACCTGAACTACCTGCGGGAGTACATGGTGATCCGGTCCCCGCGGGGTAGGCAGGAGTTCCCCGTCCGGCACGAGGAGCCCCTGCGGGCGGAGCTCCGGCACTTCCTCGCGTGCGTGCGGGGCGAGCAGACGCCCCTGGTCCCCGGGGAGGCGGGCGTGGGGGCGCTGGAGGTGGCGCAGCGCATCCTGGACCGGATGACCGTGGTCACCCCTCGGGTGCGGGTCTGAAGGGCCGGGCGGCTCGTCACGGAACCGGACGGCGCCCTCTATACCGCCACGCAGGTCACCACCTGCACCACCCCGTGGATCCGCCGGAGCTGCTCCGCCACTGCGGGGATGTCCCGGGTTGCCTCCGTTCGGACCACCACCACCACGTCGTACGGGCCCAGGGTGGCGTAGACCTCGCGGACACCCGGCATCCGCAGGGCTTCCCGCGCCACCTGGGCCGGGGTGTTGCCGTCTAGGTTCACCAGCAAGAACGCCACGTGCACGCTAACCTCCTGCGGCCACGGCCGAGGCCGGACGGGCCGCCTGGCACAGCACCTCGGCCAGCACCCCGGCTGCCCACCGGACCTCCTCCGTGGTGAGTCCTCCGTAAGCCACAAGCCAGCCCTGCCGGTCCGGCCTTCCCAGGTAGTAGGGCCGCAGAAGGCTGACCCGTACGCCCCGCCGCAGGGCCACTTCCGCCAAGTGGAGCTCGTCGAGTTCTGGGGCCAGCTCCAGAAAGGCGTGCAGGCCCGCTTCCATACCCCAAAGGCGCGCGAGTCCGGACGCGGGCAGCAGGGCTTCCCTCAGGGCAGCCCGGCGTTCCGCGTACTGCCTGCGGACCCGGCGGATGTGCCGGTCGAAATCGCCGCTCGCGAGAAAAGCGGCCAGGGCCCGCTGGACCGGCCAGGGCACCCGGTCCCCCGAGCGCTCCCGCAGCCGTAGCAGGCGGTCCCGGAGCCAGCGGGGCGCCACCACGTAGCCCAGCCGCAGGCCCGGCGCCAGCACCTTGGAAAACGTGCCCACGTACACCACCCGGCCGCCGCGGTCCATGCCCGCTAGGGCCGGAAGCGGCGGGCCGTCGAACCGGAGCTCGCTGTCGTAGTCGTCCTCCACCACCACCCGGTCCCAGCGCGCCGCCCACTCCAACAGGGCCACCCGCCGTGCCACGGACATCCGCACGCCCAGGGGGTACTGGTGGGCGGGAGTGACGTACGCCACCAGCGGCGAACTCCCCAGGTCTTGGACCCTCAGGCCGTCCTCGTCCACCCGTACCGGAACCAGCACCGCGCCGCGGTCTTCCAGGCACCTCCTGGCCGCCGGGTAGCCCGGCTCCTCCACGGCCACGGGGTCTCCGGGGCGCAGGATGGCGTGGGCCACCAGGTCCAGGGCGCGGATTCCACCTGTGGTGACCACCACGTCCGCGGCCGTGCACCGCAGCCCACGGGCCCTACCTAGGTACTCCGCGATGGCCGCCCGCAGCTCGGGATCCCCCTCGGGCGGCCCCGCGTCCCTGGGGGGCGCCTGCAGGGCCACGGCTTTCCACATGCGGGCCCAGCTGCGGCGGGTGACGGGTTCGACCACCTGCCGGACCAGGGTGAAGTCCACGCGGGAGCCGTCACCCGCGGGCTCTTGGTCGGTTTCCTCCCAAGGCTTCAGCCACCCCGGAGGGGAAGCCTGGCAGGCGGACGCAGAGGCCGGGACGCCCGAAAGCCCCGGGGCTACGTACGTCCCCGACCCCCTCCTGGCCTGCAGGTAGCCCTCCGCCACCAACTCCTCGTACACGGAGGTGACCAGGGTCCGGGAGCAGCCCAGGGAGTCGGCCAGGCTGCGCGTGGACGGCAGTTTCGTGCCAGGCCTTAGGCGGCCCTCCAGGATCAAGCACCGGAGGTGCTGGGCCAGGTCCTTGGCCCGGGGCGTGCCCTGTACGGGGAAGCTCAGATCCATGGCAAAGTGGCACACCAATCTTGAACGAAAGTGGCTGTTTCCGCAAGCCACTTGAACCGGGTAAACTCCGCGCTTGAACGGGACGGAGCGTCCCAGGGGGTGAAACAGAGTTGACGACCAGGGACCTGACCGCGGGAGCCCTCGCCACCGCCGTGGTGGCTGCGGCCACCCTGGCCATCCGCATTCCGGTGCCCGCCACCCAGGGCTACATCAACCTGGGCGAAACCGCCATCTACCTAACCGCCCTGCTGCTGGGCCCGGTGCACGGACTGGTGGCTGGCGGGATCGGGTCGGCGCTGGCGGACCTGCTGGCAGGCTACGCGCAGTTCGCACCGTTCACGTTGGTGATCAAGGGGCTTGAGGGCGGCTTGGCGGGCTTCCTGTTCTGGCGCGTGCTGCGCGGAGGGCAGGCCGCGGGGAACGGGTGGGCGTGGCGGGCGGTGGTGAGCTGTGTGGTGGCCGGCGCGTGGATGGTGGCCGGCTACTACCTGGTGGAAGCCTTTCTGCTCGGCCTGGGGCCCCAGGCGGCGGCCGCGGAGGTCCCGGGCAACGTGTTCCAGGTGGCCTCCGGGGTGGTCGCCGGTCTGGTGGGCGCGTGGGCGCTGCGGGGCGTGGTGGCGCCCAGGTGATGCGAACCGGCAAGGTCCCCCCAGACGTGCTGGAGCGGCTGGTGTACCCGCACCTGGGCCGCCGTCCGGACGTGTTGGTGCGAGCGCGTGTGGGCGAGGACTGTGCCGTGGTGGACTTCGGCCCGTGGGCCTGCGTGCTCACCACGGACCCCATCACGGGGGCGGGACGGCACCTGGGCCGCATCGCGGTGTACGTGGCCACCAACGACCTGGCGGCTACCGGCGCCGAACCCGTGGCCCTGCTGATGGACGTGCTGCTCCGGGAAGGGGCCAGGGAGGACGAGCTGCGGGAGCTTATGGAGGACGCGGGCCGCACCGCGGCGGAGCTGGGCGTGGAGATCGTGGGCGGGCACACGGAGGTGACGGCGGGGCTCGAGCGCACCCTGGTGGTCACCACCGCGGTGGGCCGGGCCCGGAAGGGCGAGTTCGTGACCAGCTCCGGGGCCAGGCCGGGAGACAGCCTGGTGGTGACCAAGGCCGCGGGCCTGGAGGGGACCGCCATTTTGGCTTCGGACTTCGAGGAGTACTTCGCCCGCCGTGTGGGACCCGAGGTGGTGCGCCGGGCCCAAGGATTTTTGGACGAGATCAGCGTCCTGCGCGAAGGACGGGTGGCGGTGCGTTCCGGTGCCCGCGCCATGCACGACGTCACCGAAGGCGGGATCCTGGCCGCGGCCGTGGAGATGGCCACCGCTTCCGGGATCGGGGTGGAGCTGTACGCGGACCGGGTGCCCGTGCGGCCCGAGACGGAGGCCATCTGCGCGGAAGTGGGGGTGGACCCCTTGGGCTTGGTCAGTAGCGGTGCGTTGCTGGTGGCCACGCCGGACCCCGACCGGACCCTGGGCGCTCTGCGGGAGGCCGGAGTGCCCGCGGCGGTGGTCGGCAGGTTCGTGGACGACGGCAACTGGAAGGTGGCGGGATGCTCCCGGGAGCCCCTGCAGCCGTACCCCGTAGACGAGCTGTGGCGGGCCCTGGAACGCCTCCAGGCGGGCGGAGCCACGGAGTAGGAGCAGGCCAACGGAGGGGTTCGGGAATCGTTGGCAGCGGGAGATCCGAGCACGGGAGGTGAGAAGGTGCGGGAAGTGGGCACGGACCGGGTGAAGCGGGGGCTGGCGCAGATGCTCAAGGGCGGGGTGATCATGGACGTCACCACGCCCGAGCAGGCCCGCATCGCGGAGGACGCGGGTGCAGTGGCGGTGATGGCCTTGGAGCGCGTCCCCGCGGACATCCGCGCCGAGGGCGGGGTGGCGCGCATGGCGGACCCCGCACGCGTCAAGGCCATCATGGCCGTGGTCACCATCCCCGTGATGGCCAAGGTCCGCATCGGCCACTTCGTGGAGGCGCAGGTGCTGGAGGCCATCGGCGTGGACTTCATCGACGAGAGCGAGGTCCTCACCCCTGCGGACGAACACCACCACATCGACAAGCGCAAGTTCCGCGTTCCCTTCGTGTGCGGCGCCCCCGACCTGGGCGAGGCCCTGCGGCGCATCGGGGAGGGGGCCGCCATGATCCGGACCAAGGGCGAGGCCGGCACGGGCAACGTGGTGGAGGCCGTGCGGCACGCGCGCCAGATCCTGGACGAGATCCGGCGGCTGCAGAGCCTTCCGGAGGAGGAGCTCATGGCTGCGGCCCGGGACCTGCGGGCCCCGTACGAGCTGGTCTTGGAGGTCCGGCGCCTGGGCCGCCTGCCCGTGGTGAACTTCGCCGCGGGCGGGATTGCCACCCCCGCGGACGCGGCCCTGATGATGCAGTTGGGCTGCGACGGGGTGTTCGTGGGCTCGGGCATTTTCAAGTCCGAGGACCCCGCGCGGCGGGCCCGGGCCATCGTGGACGCGGTGGCCCACTACGACGACCCGGACGCGGTGGCGCGGGCGTGCGAGGGACTGGGGGAGCCCATGCGGGGCGTGGACGTGCGCCGGCTCGCGCCCACGGAACTGCTGCAGACCCGGGGCAACTGAGGAGGTGGGACCCATGCGGGTAGGCGTGCTGGCCCTCCAGGGCGATGTAGCGGAGCACGTGGCCGTGCTGCGGGACCTGGGGGCGGAGCCCGTCCTGGTGCGCACTCCCGAGGCCCTGGAGGGAGTCCGAGGTCTCGTGATCCCCGGCGGGGAGAGCACGACCATCGGTGCGCTGATGGCCCGGTGCGGCCTGGACGGGGCGGTGCGGCGGAAGGTCCGGGAGGGGATGGCGGTGTTCGGTACGTGTGCGGGCTTGATCCTCCTGGCCAAGCGCGCCTCGGGAGGGGAGCCGCCGCTGCTGGGCCTGGTGGACGTGGCCGTGGAGCGCAACGCGTACGGCCGGCAACGAGAGAGCTTCGAGGACGACGTGTGCTGCCCCGCCGTGGACCCCCGGCCCTTCCGGGTGGCCTTCATCCGGGCGCCGGTGGTCACGTGGGTGGGCGAGGGGGTGGAGGTGCTGGCGCGGCACGAGGGGCTGCCCGTGCTGCTGCGCCAAGGGCGGCTTTTGGGCGCCACCTTTCACCCAGAGGTCACAGGCTACACGGGGGTACACCGTTACTTCCTTGAGCTGGCCGCGGGCTGAAGCGGGCAGATCGAGCATCGCAGGGGACACGCATCAGCTACGACGACCACGGCCGGGGGAGCCGGCAACCGTTCGCGGTGGTCGAGGCCGGCCAGCGCACCGGGTGGGACCGGTTGCTCTGTCGCACGCAGGCTGGGTCGCCAGGCCGGCCTCCCGTGCCGGCGTAGCATTTTTGTGCCCAGCCCGAAGACCCGGGAGGCCTGGCCACGCAGCAGTCGTCCGGTGCCGTGCACCCGTACTTCCAGGTCTTGAAGTTCGAGGCGCGTCGTCACTGCCCCGCGTATGGAGTGCCCGAGGACACGGCCACGGCGAGGGAGAGATCCGTTGCGGCCTGATCCATATTGTGCTGCGCCGAACGACAGAGTCCGTCGTGCGTGCTTTTCCCCGTCCCCGAGGACAAGTGCGGGGCGCCGGATGAAGTCGACTGGATCGCCGGATCCCTGCCGGCGGCTCGAGGTGACGACCGCTTGACACGTGGCAGACGGTGCGATAATAGGGGTGCGGCTGGGAAGCCGCGACAAGTGAACCGCAAGCCCTGGGGGAGCTCGGAAGAGCCGGGCTGAGAGTGCGGCCGGCCAAGCTGGCCAATGCCGCAGACCCCGACGACCCGATCCAGGTAATGCTGGCGTGGGGAAGTGGCGAGACCACGGACACCGCCAGGTCCTGCTCGGGCCTGGCGGTGGTGTTTCCGGGAGGGAGCCGTGGGACTGGCACGACAACTGTGGGAGGCGAACCGGGACCTGGCCGAGGCGTGCCTGCGGCACCCCTTCGTCCGGGGCATCGCCTCGGGGGACCTGCCCCTGGACCGGTTCCGGTTCTACGTGGGCCAGGACGCGTACTTCCTGGACGCCTTCGCCCGCGCGTACGCGCTGCTCTTAGCGAAAGCCCCGAACCGGGAGGGACTGGTGGCGTTCAAGGAGCTGCTGGACGGCGCCCTGAACGAGCTGCAGCTGCACCGCACCTACGCGCAGCGGTGGGGTGTGGACCTGGAGCCCGCTCCCGCCCCCGCCACCTCCGCGTACACGGACTTCCTCCTGCGGACCGCGGCCCTGGAACCGCCCGGGCACGGGGTGGCGGCCCAGACCCCGTGCATGCGGCTGTACGCGTACCTGGGCTCGCAGCTGCTGCCCGCCCTGCGGGAGGGGAGCCCGTACGGGGAGTGGGTGCACACCTACGCGAGCCACGAGTTCCACCGCCTCGCGCAGACGCTGGAGGACCTGTTGGACCGGTACGGCGGCGACCGTACCCGCCTGGAGTGGCTGTACCGACGGGCCATGGAGCTGGAGTACGCCTTCTTCGACGCCGCGTGGAGGTCCGGGTGAGCCCCGGGGAGCTGATCTCAAGGCACCAAGGGCTCTGGCAGGCCGCCACACGCCACCCCTTCCTGGAGGGGGTTCGGGAGGGCACCCTCCCCCAGGACGCGTTCCGACGGTGGCTGGTGCAGGACTACCACTTCGTGCGGGGTTTGCTGCGGGCGCAGGCGTACGTGCTGGCCGCGGCCCCGCGGCCGGACCAGCGGGTCTTGGCCGCGGGCCTGGTGGGCTTGGTGGACGAGCTGGACTGGTTCGAAGCTCACGCCCGGTCCAGGGAGTTGGACTTGCAAGCGCCCCTGCACCCCGCCTGCCAGGCGTACGTGGAGTTCCTGTGGGGGCTGCAACAGGCCCCGTACGCGGCCCAGATCACCGCCCTGTGGGCGTGCGAGCGGGCGTACCTGGACGCCTGGACCGGTGCGCTGCCGGGGGCTGCGGAGTACCGGGAGTTCGTGGAGCACTGGACTCATCCGGGGTTTGCGGACTACGTGGCGGGCCTGGAGGCCTGTGCCCGTCGGGCGCTGGAGGGTGCCTCCGCGTCCGAGCAGCAGTCCGCGGAAGCTGCGTTCCGGCGGGTGGCGGAGTACGAGGCCGCCTTCTGGGAGATGACGTGGAGGGGAGGGGGAGCGTGACCCGCAAACTGGTGCTCACCGCGGTGTTCGCGGCCGTGCCCGTGGGGCTGTCCTTCGTGCCGGGTTCCATTCCCGTGGCCGGTGCGAAGCTGCTGCCCTGGCAGCACATGACCAACGCGGTGGCGGGGGTGGTGCTCGGGCCGTGGTACGCGGCCCTGGCGGCCACCCTGGCCGCGGTGCTGCGCAACCTGTTCGGCGTGGGAACCCTCCTGGCGTTCCCGGGCGGGATCCCGGGAGCGTTGGTGGTGGGCCTGGCGTACCGCGCGTGGCGGCAGCCGTGGGCGGGGCTGTTGGAGCCCGTGGGAACGGGCCCCGTGGGCGCCACCCTGGGCAGCCTCGTGGTGGCCCCGCTGTTCATGGGGAAGGCCATCCCCCTCGCCACCCTGCTGCCCCTCTTCCTGGCGAGCAGCGTGCCGGGCGCGGTCCTGGGCTGGTTCGTGGTGCAGGCCCTCGTGCGGGCGAAGCGGGTGCCGGAGGTGACCGCATGAGCGCGGGTGTGCAGGAGACGACCCTGGCCGCGGAGTGGGGCGTAGAACCCGTCCCCACGGAGCAGCGGCCCCTCAGCGCGCTGGAGGTGTTCGTCCTGTGGTTCAACCTGGGCGTGAGCCTGCTGCTGCTGGTGGCGGGCGCGTTGCTGGTGCCTGGACTGGGGTTGCGCGAGGCCGTGCTGGCCACCCTCGTGGGAGCCGCGGTGGGGAACCTCCTGCTCGGGCTGGCCGCGTGGATCGGGGCGGAGGTGGGGGCGCCCAGCATGGTCCTGCTGCGGGCGCCTTTGGGCATCCGTGGCTCGGCCGTGCCCACGGCGCTGAACGTCCTGCAGAACGTGGGCTGGGGGGCCTTCGAGATCCTCATCATCGCCACGAGCGCGGACGCCATCACCCGACGGATCTTGGGGACGTCCAGCTACGTGGCGTGGGTCGCGGTGTTCGGCCTGCTGACCACCCTCATGGCGGTGGGAGGTCCCATCGTGGTGGTGCGGCGGTGGCTGCGCCGGTACGCGGTGTGGTTCGTCCTGGCTTCCACCGTGTACCTGACCTGGTACGCCCTGACACGGTTCGACGTGTCCTCCCTGTGGGCGCGCCCGGGGACCGGAGAGCTGTCCTTCTGGCTGGGCGTGGACCTGGTGGTGGCCATGCCGGTCTCGTGGATCCCCCTCGCCGCGGACTACACGCGGTTCGCCACCCGCCCGGGTGGGGCGTTCTGGGGCACCGCGGTGGGCTACGCGGTGGCCAACGTGTGGTTCTACGTTCTGGGGGCTCTGTTCATGCTGGCCTTGCGGGCCGAGGACCTGGTGGCCGCGGTCCTGGCCATCCCCGCGGGCGCCGTGGCCTTGGCCATCCTGCTCGTGGACGAGACGGACGAGGCCTTCGCCAACATCTACAGCACCTCGGTGTCGTTGCAGAACCTGTGGCCGCAGGCCAACCGCAAGCAGCTGGCGGTGGCCACCGGTGTGGTGTGCTCGGTCCTCGCGGCCACGATCCCCTTGGTCCAGTACGAGTCCTTCCTGTTCCTGATCGGCGCGTTCTTCGTGCCACTGTTCGGGGTGCTGGCTGCGGACTACTTCGTGGTGCGCAGGCGCCGGCTCCAACCGGAGGACCTGTACGGACCCCAGGCACGCCAGCCCCGGTGGGGCGGGTTCATCGCGTGGCTCGTGGGGTTTGCGGTGTACCAGTGGATCGTGCCCACGGAGATCCCGGGGTGGAAGGCCCTCCTGTCGGCCCTGTTCGGCGCTGTGGGCCTGCCCTTCCCCCTGAGCCAGCAGCTGCCCTGGCTCGGGGGATCGCTGCCGGGCCTGGCCTTGAGCTTTCTGGTGTACGCCCTCCTGGTCCGGAGGCGGTAACGTGGGCCGGTCGGTGGCGGAGGCCGCGGCACGACTCCTGCAGCGGGTGCGGGAGCAGCGGCCCCTGGTCCACCACATCACCAACGTGGTCGCCGCCAACGACGTGGCCAACGCCACCCTGGCCGTGGGGGCTCTGCCCGTCATGGCCCACGCCCGGGAGGAGGTGGAGGAGGTGGTGGCTGCGGCCCGCGCCCTGTCATTGAACTTGGGTACCCTGACCCCGGACCGGGTGGAGGCCATGCTGGCCGCGGGGAATTGCGCCAACCGCCACCGGATCCCCGTGGTGCTGGACCCCGTGGGCGTGGGGGCCACCCGCCTGCGGGCGGAGGCTGCCGCGCGCCTTGTGCGGGAACTGCACGTCACCGTGGTGAAGGGGAACCTCGCGGAGATGGCGCACCTGGCCGGGGTGGGTGCGGAGCTGGCCGGCGTGGAGTCCGTGGGCGCGGAATGCCCTCCAGAGCAAGTGGCCCTTGGGGTGGCCCGTCGGTACCGCACGGTGGCCGCGGTCACCGGGTCGCGCGACTGGGTCGGTGATGGGCGCCGGCTGGTGGTCGTGGACAACGGCCACCCCATGCTGAAGCGCATCACGGGGGCGGGCTGCATGGCCACCGCGGTGGTGGCCTGCTTCCTCGCGGTCTCCGACCAGCCCCTGGTGGCCACGGCCTGCGCTTTGGCGTACTTCGGCCACGCGGCGGAGCTGGCGGCACAGCGCGCCACCGGGCCCGGCAGCTTCCGGTGGGCGCTGCTGGACTGCCTGGCCGACCTGGAGCCGGACCAGCTCCGGCGGGGCGTGCGGGCACGGGAGGTGGAGGCCGCGGAGCTACCCGGAGGAGTGCCGTGGAGCTAGGACCCACTCCGCGGGGCCACGCCGGTCACGGCACCGACTTTCCCCAAAACCGCGCCGGCGACATCCGACGCGAGCTGGACCTGCGCGTGTACGTGATCACCGACCGCAGCTTCCGGGGGAGGAGCCACGAGGAGGTGGCACACGCGGCGCTGGCAGGCGGGGCGACGTTCCTGCAGCTGAGGGACAAGCACGCCACAGCACGGCAACTGGTGGCCTGGGCGCGGCGGCTGCGGGAGCTGGCTTGCGCTGTGGGGGTGCCGTTGGTGGTGAACGACCGGGTGGACGTGGCTTTGGCCGCGGAGGTGGACGGCGCGCACGTGGGGGAGGATGACTTGCCGGTCGCCGACGCGCGCCGGTTGCTGGGCCCCCAGCGGGTGGTGGGCGCCTCCGCCGGCACCGTGGAGGAAGCGGTGCGGGCCGAACGGGACGGCGCGGACTACCTAGGGGTGGGTCCGGTGTTCCCCACCGCCACCAAGCCCGACGCGGGGGAAGCCATCGGGCTGGAGGGCCTGCGCAGGATCGTCCGGGCGGTGCGGATTCCCGTGGTGGCCATCGGTGGGATCACCGCCGACAACGCCGCGGACGTCATCCGTGCCGGGGCCGCGGGTGTGGCGGTCATCTCCGCGGTGGCGGGTGCAGAGGACATGGTGGAGGCCACGCGTGGGCTGCGACGGTGTGTGGACCGGGCCCTGAAGGAGAGGGGAGGTGCGAGCCCGTGAGCGTTCCGAGAGCCCTGACCATCGCAGGTTCGGACTCCGGAGGGGGTGCGGGCATCCAGGCCGACCTGAAGACCTTTTCCGCCCTGGGGGTGTTCGGGATGAGCGCGGTCACCGCCCTGACGGCCCAGAACACCACGGGGGTGTTCGCGGTGCACGAGGTCCCCCCCGAGGTGGTGGCCAAGCAGATCGACGCGGTGGTGGAGGACATCGGGGTGGACGCGGCCAAAACCGGCATGCTGAGCAGCGCTCCCATCATCGAGGCGGTGGCGGACCGGATCCGCCACCACCGGATCCACAGACTGGTGGTGGACCCGGTCATGGTGGCCAAGAGCGGGGCCCCCCTCCTGCGGCCGGAGGCGCAGGAAGCCCTGCGCCGCCAACTCCTGCCCCTGGCCCTGGTGGTCACCCCCAACCTGCCGGAGACCGAAGCCCTCCTGGGCCGCGCGGTCCGGGACCTGGCCGGCATGCGGGACGCGGCCCGCGCCCTGCGGGACCTGGGACCGAAGACGGTGCTGGTGAAGGGCGGCCACCTCGCGGGAGACCCTGTGGACGTGTTCTACGACGGGGAGGAGTTCGAGGAGCTGCGGGCCGAGCGCGTGCCCGCCCGCCACACCCACGGGACCGGCTGCGTGCTGTCCGCGGCCATCGCCAGTTACCTCAGCCAGGGGCTTCCGGTGCGCGAGGCGGTGCGCAAGGGCAAGGAGTTCGTCACACAGGCCATCCGGTACGGCCTGCCCTTGGGGAAGGGTGTGGGTCCGTGCAACCCCCTGTTCCGGTGGCTGCGTCCTGACCCCGGAGGTGGGGCGTGAGAGCGCGGTCGACGCGACAACTGGCGGAGGCCGGCATTGCCGTGGCCCTGTCCGCGGCCTTGGGGCTGGTGAAGGTGTACCAGCTGCCTCAGGGGGGCTCCATCACCGCGGGCAGCATGGTGCCGGTCTTCTGGCTCAGCCTTCGCTGGGGCCCCCGCACGGGAGTGCTAACCGGTGCGCTTTTGGGCCTGGTGAACTTCGTCCTGGAGCCGGTGTTCCTGCACCCGGTGCAGTTCCTCCTGGACTACCCCGTGGCCTTCGGAGCGCTGGGGCTGGCAGGGTTCTTCCGAGGCGTGCCGTGGCTGGGTGTGGTGGCAGGAGGTGCCGGTCGGTTCCTGTCCCACTTCCTGAGCGGGGTGGTGTTCTTCGCCCAGTACGCGCCCCGGGGTACGAGCCCCCTGGTGTACTCCGCCGTGTACAACGGCTCGTACATGCTCCCGGAGGTGGTGGTGAGCGTGGTCCTGACCCTGCTGGTGCTCCGGGCGCTCCCGGCGTTGGAGCGGTAGGGTCCTTGGGGTGCTTGCTGCCGAAGGCCCGCGGAGCTTCCCAGGCCCGCGTGGCCGGGCTACCATGCGGTCCGTGAGGCGGCTCGAGGGGTACGCGGTGATCGTGGCCGCGGGCCGGGGAGGCCTGCCGGGACGCTTCCGGGAGGCGGCCCTGGTGGTGTGCGCGGACGGCGGCGTGGCGCGGGCCCGCCGCGCGGGGTGGAAGCCGCACGTGGTGGTGGGGGACTGGGACTCCCTGGACCCGCGGCTCGTGGACTGGCTGCGGGAGGTGGGCGCGGAGCGGTACCGCTACCCCGTGGACAAGGACAAGACGGACAGCGAGCTGGCGGTGGACGTGGTGGCCGAGCGCGGGTTCCGGTCCGCCTACCTCCTGGGAGGCTTGGGCAAGCGGGTGGACCACGAGCTGGCGAACCTGCTGTTGCCGCGCTATGCCGCGGAACGCGGGGTGGACCTACGGGTGGTGGCGGGCGGGACGGTGGTGCAGCTGGTGCGCGGGCGGGTGGAGCTGGACGCGCGCGTGGGCGACTGGGTCTCTTTGTTCTCCCTGCGGCCGGAGAGCACGGGAATCCACACGGGCGGCCTGAAGTTTTCCCTGGTGGACGGGACGCTGACGCTCGGAAGCACCCTCGGGGTGAGCAACGAGGTCACGGAGGAGCCCGCGTGGGTGGAGGTGACCCACGGGGAGTTGTTGGCGGTACGGGTGCGCAGGCCCAGGCCGCGAGGAGGTTGACGTGGAGACGCTGGTCCGCGCCATGGGTTCGGAGGGCGTGTGGGCCTTCGCGTGCGTCACCACCCGTTTGGTGGAGGAGGCGCGCAGGCGCCACCAGGCAGCCCCC
Source organism: uncultured bacterium (assembly GCA_964437095.1). Lineage (GTDB taxonomy): Bacteria > Sysuimicrobiota > Sysuimicrobiia > Sysuimicrobiales > Sysuimicrobiaceae > Tepidifontimicrobium. The sequence continues at coordinate 118,040 of CAYTFH010000005.1, forward strand.
ACCGCGGCCGCAGCCCTGGGAAGGGCCCTGACGGCCGCGAGCCTGCTGAGCGCCACCCTGGAAGGGCAGCAGAAGGTGACCCTGCGCATCCTCGGGGACGGCCCGCTGGGTGGCATCGTCACGGACACCACCGCTTCCGGCGACGTGCGCGGCTATGTGCAGAACCCCTGGGTGCACCTGCCGCTTTCCAGCCGGCGCAAGCTGGACGTGGGTTCAGCCGTGGGCCGCGGGACCCTGCACGTGACCCGGGACCTGGGCTTGCGCTGGCCGTACCACGGGAGCGCGCCGTTGGTTTCCGGGGAGATCGCGGAAGACCTTGCGTACTACCTGGCGCAGTCCGAGCAGGTCCCCTCCGTGGTCTCCCTAGGAGTCCTGGTGGAGCCCGACGGGCGGGTGTCTGCGGCGGGCGGGTTCATGGTGCAGCTCATGCCGGGCTCGGACCCACAGGCCCGGGATTATCTGGAAGCCCACGTCCGAAGCCTTCCACCGGTCACGCAGCTGGTCCGGCAGGGGATGTCGTCCGCGGACCTGGCCCGGGCAGCGTTGGGCCAGCTGGGTGCCCAGATCCTCGAGGAGCGGCCCGTGCGCTACCGCTGCACGTGCTCCCGGGAGCGGGTCAAGGGCGTGTTGATGCTCCTGGGAGAGGACGAGGTGGAGTCCCTGCTGTCTGAGGGACGCGCGGAGGTGCGCTGCCGGTTCTGCGGAGAGGTCTACGTCCTCGGCCGGGACAGCCTCCAGGAACTGCTGTACCGGCTCCGGGGCAGCCGGCCGCCCGTGGCGTAGGACTAGCCCGCCCGCTGGACCCGCCCGGACTTCAGGCAGGTGGTGCACACCCGCAGGCGGCGCGGCACACCGTCCACCAGGGCCCGCACCCGCTGCAAATTGGGCACGAACTTCCGCTTGCTGTGCTTGTTGCTGAAGGAGATACTGTGGCCGGCCCTGGGCCCCTTGCCGCAGATCTCGCACGTCCTCGCCACGGACCTCACCGTCCCGAAACACAGTTTCCCGCCCGCGGGCGGCTGGGTGCAATTTTACCACGCGCCGCCGCGGTGCGCGCCCACCCTTCCCACGCGTGTGCGCCGGCCGGGCGTGCGGTGCCAGAGCGTTCGCAGGGGAAACGCGGCCAGCGGTCGAACACACCCGCGGGATGAGCGCCCGGGTGGTGGAGCCGCTGGAGCAGCCCGTGCAGTACGTGCGGGGCGTGGGGCCACGCCTGGCGGAGGCTTTCGCCCGCCTCGGGATCCGCACCGTGGGGGACCTCCTGTACCACGTCCCCCGGAGGTACGAGGACCGCAGCCGGTTCACCACCCTGTACGGCGCACCCCACGACGCCTTCGCCACCTTCCGGGTGAAGGTGGTGCGCCTGCGGGAACCGCAGCTGCGCAGCCACAAGAAGCTCACGGAGGTGTACGTCACCGACGGCACCGCGGTGGCCGTGGCCAAGTTCTGGGGCCGGCGCCACCTGGACCGGGTGCTCGCTCCCGGGACGGAGGTGGTGCTTTGGGGGCGCGTGCGGCGGGAGCGGGGCCAGATCTCCATTGAGACCCCGGAGTTCGAGCGGGCCACGGAGGAGGACGAAACCCTGCACACGGGCCGGGTGGTGCCCGTGCACCCGGCCACGGAGCAGGTGTCGCCCAGGGTGGTGCGCAGGGCGGTGGCCGCGGCCCTGGAGGCCTTCGCCCACCGGGTGCCGGAACCCGTCCCGCCGGCGGTGCGGGCCCGCTACGGCCTGCTGCCCGTGGCCGAGGCCCTGCGCGAGGTGCACTTCCCCGACACCGTGGAGGACGGCGAACGGGCCCGCAAGACCCTGGCGTTCGCGGAGCTTCTGGAGCTGGAGCTGGCCCTGCTCCTGCGGCGGCGCGGGGTGGTCACCGCCGTCAAGCCCCACCGCTACCAGGAGGACGGCGGGCTGCTGGACGCCTTCGTCCGCAGCCTGCCCTTCCCCCTCACGGGGGCCCAGGAGCGGGTGATCGAGCAGATCCGCCGGGAGATGTACTCCCCGCACCCCATGAACCGCCTGCTGCAGGGCGACGTGGGCTCCGGCAAGACGGTGGTGGCTGCGGCCGCGGTGGCGGTGTGCGCGGGCGGAGGCCGGCAGGCGGCGGTGATGGCGCCCACGGAGATCCTCGCGGAGCAGCACTACCTCACCTTCCGGAGGTTCCTCGAGCCCATCGGCGTGCGGGTGGTCCTCCTGGTGGGCGGGTTGCGGAAGGCGGAGCGAGAGGCGGTGCTGGCGGAGGTGGCCCGGGGAGAGGCGGACCTGGTGGTGGGCACCCACGCGCTGCTGCAGGAGGACGTGGTGTTCGACCGGCTGAGCCTGGTGGTGGTGGACGAACAGCACAAGTTCGGCGTGGCGCAGCGCGCGGCGTTGCGGGCCAAGGGGCACGAGCCGGACGTCCTGGTGATGACCGCCACCCCCATCCCCCGGACGCTGGCCTTGACCCTGTACGGCGACCTGGACGTGTCGGTCCTGGACGAGATGCCGCCGGGCCGGCAGCCCGTGAGGACGCACCACCGGTACCCCGACCAGCGGGACCGGGTGTACCAGTTCGTGCGGCGCGAGGTGCTGGCCGGCCGCCAGGCGTACGTGGTGTGTCCCCTGGTGGAGGAGTCGGAGAAGCTGGACGCTTCCGCGGCGGTGGAGCTGTACGAGCGCATGCGCACCGAGGTGTTCCCGGACCTGCGGGTGGGACTGCTGCACGGCCGCATGCCCGTGGCGGACAAGGACGCGGTCATGGAAGCCTTCCGGCGCGGGGAGATCCAGGTCCTGGTGGCCACCCCCGTCATCGAGGTGGGGGTGGACGTGCCCAACGCCACGGTGATGGTGGTGGAGGACGCGGACCGGTTCGGCCTGGCCCAGCTGCACCAGCTCCGGGGACGGGTGGGCCGCTCGTCCCACCGGTCGTACTGTATCCTGATCTCGGCTTTGCCCACGGAGGAGGCGAGGCACCGCATCGAGGCTCTGGTCCAGACCCACGATGGGTTCCGGATCGCCCAGGTGGACCTGGAGCTGCGCGGGCCCGGGGAGTTCTTCGGGACGCGGCAGCACGGTCTGCCGGACTTCCGGGTGGCAGACCCCATCGGCGACGTGGCCCTGCTGGAGCGGGCCCGGGAGGCGGCGGCCTGGATCCTGGAGCAGGACCCGATGTTGCAGCGGCCCGAGCACCGGGTGCTGCGGGAACGGCTGGTGCGGCGGTACGCGGAGTCGGGCGCCCTGCTGGCGGTGGGCTAGGTTCCGGAGCCGGAGGTGCTCTGGGCGTGCGGGTTGCCGCGGGCGAGGCCAAGGGGAAGCGGCTGCGGGTGCCGCGGGGTGTGGCTGCCCGCCCCACCCAGGACCGGGTGCGGGAGGCCATCTTCAACGCCCTGGGGGCTCGGGTGGTGGACGCGGAGGTCCTGGACCTGTTCGCGGGGGTGGGAACCCTGGGGATCGAAGCCCTGAGCCGGGGAGCTCGCCGCGCGGTGTTCGTGGAACTGGACCCCAGGACCGCGTCAGGCCTGCGGGCCAACCTGCAGGCCGCGGGGCTGGTGGAGCGGGCGGAGGTGTGGCGGGCGGACGCGCTGCGGGCCTTGCGGCGGCTCGCGCAGCGGGGCGACCGGTTCGACCTGGTCTTCCTGGACCCTCCCTACCGCAGCGGCTGGCTGGAACGTGCCCTTCGGGCCCTGGCCACCGCGCCCGTGCTCCGGGAAGGAGCGCTGGTGGTGGCCGAAGGCGCCAGGGGCGAGGCCGTGGAGGTGGAGGGGATGGAAGTCGTGTGGCAACGGACCTACGGGGACACCGCGGTGGCCTTCCTCAGGAGGGCCGCAGGAGGGAGCGAAGGTGACGGTGGCCATCTACCCGGGGACCTTTGACCCCGTCCACAACGGCCACGTGGACGTGATCCGCCGCGCCCGTACCTTGTTCGGGCGGCTGGTGGTCGGGGTGGCGCACGAGTCGGGCAAGGAGCCCCTGTTCGCCGTGGAGGAGCGGGTGGAGATGCTGCGGGAGGCGGTGGCGGGCCTGGACGGGGTGGAGGTGCAGAGTTTCGACGGGCTCACCGTGGAGTTCGCGCGGCGCTGCGGGGCCTGTGCCATCGTCAAAGGCGTGCGGGTAGGCGACCTGGAGTACGAGCTGCGCATGGCCCACGTGAACCGCAGGCTGGCCCCCGACCTGGAGACGGTGTTCCTTCCCACCAGCCCGGAGTACGGGTTCGTGAGCTCCACCCTCATCAAGGAGGTGGCTCGCCTGGGGGGCTCGGTGGAGGGACTGGTCCCCGAGGGGGTTCGGGCGCGGCTACAGCGCCGCTTCGCGGCCCGTTGAGCTGACCCCGTGGCCGCGGGTCTGCGGCCGGAGGGTGTCATGGACAGCGTGTTCGAGCTCCTGGACCGCCTGGAAGCCCTGCTGGCCCGGGCCAGCACCGTGCCGTGGACGGACAAGCGCATCGTGGACGAACGGGAGGTCCGCAGCCTCCTGGAGATGGTGCGGGCCAGGCTCCCGGCGGAGCTGGCGGAAGCCCACCGCCTCCGGCAGGCGGCGGAGGAGCTGCTGCAGCGGGCCCAGGAGCAGGCCCGCCGGATGATCACGGAGGCCCAGGAGGAGTTGGCCCAGCGGGTGGACGAGCACGAGCTGGTCCGGCACGCCCGCACCCGGGCGGAGGAGATCCTGGAACGGGCGCGGCAGGAGGCCGAGGAGACCCGCAGGGGGGCGGAGGAGTACGCCCGGCAGGTGCTGGACGACCTAGAGCAGGGCGTGATGCGGGTGCTGTTGAGCATCCGCAAGGGCAAGGAGATCCTGGACCGGCGGCGGGACGGGTGACGGCGCCCGGCCGCGCGGTGTGTGGGTTTCGCCTTGACTTGCCCGGCCCGGGAGCCTATGATGTGCGGGAGTGCGCGCCCGGAGGTCCGGGCGCGCGGTGCTGTTATGAAGGTTTCCGCAGATCAGGTGCGCTCGCGCCCCGGGCGACGGCTACGGGTGCGGCTGGCGGAGTCCGTGGATTCCGGGGCGGAAGACGTCCCCTTCACGTCCCCCGTGGAGGGGGAGGTGGAGCTGCGGGCCGAGGGCCACAGGCTGCGCCTGGTGGGGCGGGTGCGCGCGGAGGCGGAGCTCACCTGCGGCCGGTGTCTGGGCCACTTCCGGGCGGACCTGGAAGCTGCGGTGGACGAGTGGTTTGACCCCCACCTGGAAGCGTCGGAAGAGGTGGTGGTGGAGGACGGCGTGCTGGTGATGCCCCTGGCGGAGCCAGAGGTGGACGTGACGGAGGTGGCGCGGCAGCACCTGTTGCTGGCCGTTCCCCTCGCTCCCCTCTGCCGGCCGGACTGCGCGGGGTTGTGCCCTGTATGCGGGGCCGACCGCAACACCGACCCGTGTGGGTGCGTGCCGCGGTCGGCGGACCCGCGCTGGCAGGTCCTGCAGAACGTCCTGGGAGGTCTTCCATGAGCCGTTCGAGGCGGCACTCGCACATGCGGGTGGCGCGGCGCCGGGCGCTGCAGAAGGCGGACGTCCCCCACCTGGTGCCGTGCCCCAAATGCAAGTCCCCGCGCCTGCCCCACCACGTGTGCCCCAACTGCGGCACCTACCGGGGGCGGCAGGTGGCGCCGCTGGAGGAGCCCGGCGGCGGAAGGGCCTAGGGCCGTGTGCCGGAAGGCCGTGGCCAACACGGGAACCGGGGTGGTGTAGGCGTCCGTGCGCGTGGCCGTCGACGCCCTGGGGGGAGACCACGCACCCGCGGAGGTGGTGGCGGGTGCGGTGGCGGCGGCACAGCGGCTGGGGGTGGAGGTGCTCCTGGTGGGGCCCGACGACCAGGTGCGGGAGCAGCTGCGGCGCTGGCGGGCTCCCACGGACCGGGTGAGGGTGGTGCACGCATCCCAGCAGGTGGGCATGGATGAGCCTCCCACCACGACCCTCCGTCGCAAGCCCGACAACACCATCACCAAGGGGCTGGAGCTGGTCCGGTCAGGGCAGGCGGACGCGTTCTTCAGCGCCGGCAACACGGGCGCGGTCATGGCCGCCTCCCTGCTCACCCTGGGGCGGGTGGAGGGGATCGACCGGCCCGCGGTGGCCGCGGTGCTGCCCACCCTCCGGGGGCGCATGGTGGCCCTGGACGTGGGCGCCAACGTGGACTGCAAGCCCCGCCACCTCCTGCAGTTCGCCGTGATGGGCAGCGTGTACGCGGAGCGGGTCCTGGGGATCCCCTCGCCCCGGGTGGGACTGCTGAGCAACGGCGAGGAGGCGGGAAAGGGCAACGAGCTGGTGGTGCGCACCGCGGAGCTGCTGCGGGCCACGGACCTGAACTTCGTGGGCAACGTGGAGGGCCGGGCGGTGTTCTTCGGCGCCTGCGACGTCCTGGTGTGCGACGGGTTCGTGGGCAACGTGGTGCTCAAGCTGGGCGAGGGCATGGCCCAGGGCCTGTTCCAGATCATCCGGGAGGAGGTGCGCCGCTCCACACGGGCGAAGGTGGCGGTGTGGCTGCTTCGCCCGAGGCTGCGGGCCCTGCGGCGCCGCATCGACTACACGGAGTACGGGGGCGCACCCCTGTTGGGCGTGCGAGGGGTGGTGGTGATCGGGCACGGGGCGTCCAACGCCCACGCGGTGTACAACGCCCTCCGGGTGGCGCAGGAGGAGGTCCGGCAGCGCCTGCCGGAGGTGATCCAGCAACAGACACGCCGGCTGGCGGTCTCCCCGGCCGCGGACGCGGCGAGCACGTGAGCGGGGACCGAGCGCGTGCAGACGGCCGAAGACCAAGGGAAACCGGAGGGGCCATGGGCGTACACCGATCGTCGAGGATCGCGGGCCTGGGGCGGTACGTGCCCCGCAGAGTCCTCACCAACGCGGACCTGGAGCGCATGGTGGACACCACGGACGAGTGGATCACCGTCCGCACGGGGATCAAGGAGCGCCGCGTGGCGGCCCCGGAGGAGGCCACCTCGGACCTGGCCGTGGAGGCGGCGCAGGAGGCCCTGGAGCGAGCTGGGGTGGACGCCGCAGACCTGGACCTGATCCTGTTGGGCACCGCCAGCCCGGACATGATCTTCCCCGCCACCGCGTGCCTGGTTCAGGAGCGGCTGGGGGCCAAACGGGCGGGGGCGGTGGACATCTCCGCGGCCTGCAGCAGCTTCGTGTACGCCCTGGGGCTCGCCCACGCCCAGGTGGTGGCGGGCCTCGCGGAGCGGGTGCTGGTGGTGGGCGCGGACACCCTGTCCCGCATCACCAACTGGAAGGACCGGGCTACGTGCGTGCTGTTCGGGGACTCGGCCGGCGCGGCAGTGGTGGTGCCCTCCGACGGGCAGAGGGGGATGCTGTCCTTCTGGCTGGGTGCGGACGGCGCGGGCGGCTCCCTGCTGAGCCTCCCCGCGGGCGGGAGCCGCCTGCCCGCCTCCTACGAGACCGTGGAGCGGGCCCAGCACACCATCCACATGAACGGGCCGGAGGTGTTCAAGTTCGCGAGCCGGATCATCCCCCGGGCCATCGAGGAGGCGTGCCAGCGGGCGGGGGTGTCCGTGGACGAGGTCGACCTGTTCATCCCCCACCAGGCCAACGTGCGCATCATCCAGGCCGCGGCGGAGCGCCTCGGCCAGCCCCTGGAGAAGTTCTACATGAACGTCCACAAGTACGGCAACACCTCCTCCGCCTCCGTGCCCGTGGCCCTGTACGAGGCGGTGGACGAGGGCCGGGTGCGGCCGGGAGACCTGGTGGTCCTGGTGGCCTTCGGCGGCGGGCTCACCTGGGGGGCTTGCGCCCTGCGCTGGGGGTAGCCGTGGGGCGGCTCGCGTACGTGTTCCCCGGACAGGGAGCGCAGTACGTGGGCATGGGGGTGGAGGTGGCCACCCACGTCCCCGCGGCGCGCGCCCTGTTCGAACGGGCCTCCGCGGTGCTGGGGATGGACCTCTTGGAGCTGTGCCGGGCCGGTCCCGAGGAAGTCCTCCAGCGCACGGAGAACACCCAACCCGCCATCCTGGTCGCCAGCCTGGCCTGCCTGGAGGCGGTGCGGGGCCAGATCCCGCCCGCGGCCGTGGCCGCGGGCTTGAGCCTCGGCGAGTACACGGCCCTGGTGTACGCGGGCGCGTTGGAGTTCGAGGAGGCGGTGTGGCTGGTGCGGCAGCGGGGCCTGTTCATGCAGCAGGCCACGGAGGGCAGGGACACGGCCATGGCGGCCGTCCTGGGCCTCGCCCCGGAACGGGTGGAAGAGGCTTGCCGGGAGGCTTCCCGCCTGGGGGTGTGCGAGGCCAGCAACTACAACGCCCCCGACCAGGTGGTGGTGGGCGGGGACCGGGCCGCGGTGGAGGAGGCGGTGCGGCTGGCCAAGGCCGCGGGTGCCAAACGGGCGGTGTTGCTGGCGGTGTCGGCGCCCTTCCACACCGGCTTGATGCGGCCCGCGGCGGACCGCCTGGCGGAAGCCCTGGAACGCGTAACCGTGCGGGACGCGGCCGTGCCCGTGGTGGCCAACGTCACCGGCCGTCCGGTCCAACGGGCGGACCAGATCCGCCGGCTGCTGGTGGAGCAGGTCTACAGCCCCGTGCGGTGGATGCAGTCCGTCCAGTGCATGGCGCAAGACGGGGTGGACACCTTTCTCGAGCTGGGGCCCGGGACGGCGCTCACGGGCCTGGTGAGGCGGTGCGCGCCGGGGGTGGCGGCCCTCCACGTGGAGGACCGTGCCTCCGCGGAAAAGGCCGTGGCGGCCCTGGGTGCTGCCCGCAGGGAGGCGTGAGGTGCAGGGCGTGGACCTTCGAGGCAAGGTGGCGCTGGTGACCGGCGGTTCCGGAGCCATCGGTGGGGCCATCTGCACGGCCCTGGCCCGGGCGGGTGCGGCGGTGGCGGTACACTACGGCGCCAACCGGGACGGCGCCCTGCAGGTGGCGGACCGGATCCGCAGCGAGGGCGGGCGCGCGGTGGTGGTGGGCGGCGACGTGGCCTCGGAGCAGGACGTGGAGCGGTTCTTCCGGGAAGTCCGAGAGGAGCTGGGGCGGGTGGACATCCTGGTCAACAACGCGGGCACCCTGCGGGACGGGCTGGTGGTGCGCATGCGCCTGGAGGACTGGCGGAGGGTGCTGGACACCAACCTCACGGGCACCTTCCTGTGCACCCGGGAGGCCCTCCGGGACATGCTGCGGGCCCGTTGGGGCCGGATCGTGAACGTGACCTCCGTGGTGGGCCTGGTGGGCAACGCGGGCCAGGCCAACTACGTGGCCGCCAAGGCGGGGATCGTGGGGTTCACCAAGGCCGTGGCCCGGGAGGTGGCCTCCCGCAACATCACGGTGAACGCCATCGCCCCCGGCTACGTGCACAGCCGGATGACGGAGGGGCTGGACGAGGAGCAGCGCCGCTTCCTCACGTCCCAGATCCCCCTGGGCCGCACGGGGGGGCCCGAGGAGATCGCCCCCGCGGTCGTGTTCCTGTGCAGCGACCAGGCCGCGTACATCACGGGTCAGGTCTTGAACGTGGACGGTGGTATGGTAATGAAGTAGGGGAAACCGAGCGGGTGCTGCGAGGAGGCCGAGATGGCGTCAACGTTCGAGCGGGTGAAGGCCATCGTGGTGGACCAGCTGGGCGTGGAGGAGGAGGAGGTGACGGAGAACGCCTCCTTCGTGGACGACCTGGGTGCGGACTCCCTGGACGTGGTGGAGCTGGTCATGGCGCTGGAGGAGGAGTTCGGCATCCAGATCCCGGAGGAGGACGCGGAGAAGATCCAGACGGTGGGGCAGGCGGTGCAGTACATCGAGGAGCACCTGCAGGCCGCCAAGGAGGGGTAGGGTCCCCGCGCGGGTGGCGCCTTGAGCCAGCGGAAGCGGCGCGTGGTGGTCACCGGGGTGGGGGTGGTCACCCCCATCGGCATCGGGAAGGACCGGTTCTGGAGCGCCCTCGTGGAGGGAAGGAGCGGGGTCCGGCGCATCGAGTCCTTCGACCCGTCGCCCTTCCCCACCCAGATCGCCGCGGAGGTGCGGGACTTCGACCCCCTCCAGTACATGGACCGCAAGGAGGTCCGCCGCAACGACCGGTTCGTGCAGTTCGCCATCGCTGCCGCCCGCATGGCCCTGGAGGACGCAGACTTCCGCATCACTCCGGCGAACCGGGACCGGGTGGGCGTGGTGCTGGGCTCCGGGATCGGCGGCGCCCACACGTGGGAGGAACAGCACCGGGTCCTCCTGGAGCGCGGCCCCGACCGCGTGAGCCCCTTCTTCATCCCCATGCTCATCAGCAATATGGCCGCGGGCATGGTGAGCATCCTGCTCGGCGCGCGGGGCCCCAACACGTCGGTGGTCACCGCGTGCGCCACGGGCGGGCACTGCATCGGGGACGCGTTCAAGATCATCCAGCGGGGCGACGCGGACGCCATGATCGCGGGCGGCACGGAGGCGGCCATCACCGCCCTGTCCATCGCGGGGTTCTGCTCCATGAAGGCCATGTCCACCCGGAACCACGAGCCGGAGAAGGCGGTCCGGCCCTTCGACCGGGACCGGGACGGGTTCGTCATGGGCGAGGGGGCGGGTGTGGTGGTCCTGGAGGCGCTGGAGAGCGCCCGGGCCCGGGGAGCCCGCATGTACTGCGAGGTGGTGGGCTACGGCATGAGCGCGGACGCCTACCACATCACCCAGCCGGACCCCGAGGGGGAGGGCGCGGCCCAGTGCATGGCCCGGTGCCTGCAGGACGCGGGCCTGAGTCCGGAGGACGTGGACTACATCAACGCCCACGGGACCAGCACGCCCTACAACGACAAGTTCGAGACTCTGGCCATCAAGCGGGTGTTCGGGGACCACGCGTACCGCCTGGCGGTGAGCTCCACCAAGTCCATGACGGGCCACCTGCTGGGGGCCGCGGGCGGGGTGGAGTTCATCGCGTGCGCCCTCAGCTTGTACCACCAGGTGCTGCCGCCCACCATCAACTACGAGACCCCCGACCCCGACTGTGACCTCGACTACGTGCCCAACCGGGCCCGCCCGGCCGCGGTTCGGGTGGCCCTGTCCAACGCCTTCGGGTTCGGCGGGCACAACTGCACCCTGGCGGTGCGGAGGGTCGAGGACGCCTGAGGCTTTCATGGCCCTGGAAACCGAGACCCGGACCGTGGCCGACCTGGACCCCGAGCGGCTGGAGAAGCTGCGGGAGCTGGAGTCCAAGCTGGACGTCCGGTTCCGGGACCTGGCCCTGCTGGACCTCGCCCTGACCCACGGGTCGTACGCCCACGAGGAGGGGGGGGCGAGGGGCACCTACGAGCGGCTGGAGTTCCTGGGGGACGCGGTGCTGAACCTGGTGGTGAGCGACCACCTGTACCGGCGGTTCCCCGACCGCAGCGAGGGAGACCTGGCCCGGCTGCGGGCGCGGCTGGTGAACGAGCCCACCCTGGCCAGCATCGCCCGGCACCTCGACCTGGGTACGTACATCCTCCTGGGCCGGGGGGAGGAGCGCGGGGGCGGGCGGGAGCGGTCCAGCATGCTGGCGGACGTCCTGGAGGCGGTGGTGGGCGCGGTGTACCTGGACTCCGGCTACGGGGTGGCCCACGCGGTGGTGAGCCGGTGGTACGCGGAGCGGCTGGAGAGCCTGGACGAGCTTCCCGCGGACTTCAAGAGCCAGCTGCAGGAGTACGTGCAGCAGCACGAGCGGAAGCTGCCCCGGTACCGCATCACCGCCACGGAGGGCCCGGACCACGCCAAGGCCTTCGTGGCCGTGGTGGAGGTGGGCGGCCGCGTTCTGGGAGAAGGGCGCGGGCGGACCAAGAAGGAGGCGGAGCAGGCAGCCGCGGCGGAGGCCCTGGTGCGCCTGGGCCTGGCGGCGCCGCGGCCGCGGAGCGGGAGCTAGCCCGGAGGGCGCGGCAGCGATTTCGGGGCCGTGGGAGCAGGAGGAGCGCGTGGAGCAGCTGTGGGCGCCGTGGCGGCTGGCGTACATCAAGGGCCCGGAACCGGGAGGGTGCATCTTCTGCACCAAGCCCGCGGAGGACCGGGACGAGGACAACCTCATCGTGTGGCGGGGCGGGACGGCCTTCGTGATGCTCAACCGTTACCCCTACAACAGCGGACACGTCATGGCGGTCCCCGTCCGGCACACGGGCGAGCTGGACGACCTGACGCCGCAGGAGGTGGCGGACCTGTGGGAGGCGGTGCGCCGGTCCGTGCGGGCCCTGCGCCGGGCCCTGGGCGCCCAGGCCTTCAACGTCGGCGTCAACCTGGGACGGGCCGCGGGTGCGGGCATCACCGACCACCTGCACGTCCACGTGGTGCCCCGGTGGGTGGGTGACACCAACTTCATGCCGGTGCTGGCGGAGGTGAAGGTGATCCCCCAACACCTCCTGGACACCTACCGCCAGCTCCGGGAGGCGTTCTCCCAGGAGTCCTGAGCTACACGCAGGGGGTACGGAACCTGCCCATCCTCGAAACCGTGCGCGGGTGTCGAATCGTCGTGCTGGCCGCGGCGGTGCTGGCCGTGCAGGGGAGCCTCGCCTCCGGCGCGCCCCTGGAGGACGCGGGGGCGCGGGCTCTTTCCCACGTGATCGCCCTCACCTCCGCCGGACCCCGGGTGGCGGGCACCGCCGCGGAGCGCCGCGCCGTGGAGTACGTGGCCGGGCAGCTGCGCGCCTTGGGCTACCGGGTGGAGGTGGTGGAGTTCACCTTCCCGGAGTTCCAGGTGCGGAGGGTGTCCGCGGAGGTCACCCGCCCCGTGCGCCTCGCGCTTTCGGCACGGGCCCTGCAGTACTCCCCCTCCACGGACGGCACCCTCACTGCGCCCCTGGTGGCCGCGGGCCGCGGCCTCCCCGAGGACTTCCGGCAGGTGGACGCCCGCGGCAAGGTGGCCCTGGTGGAGCGGGGTGGGGCCACGTTCCTGGAGAAGGCGGAGAACGCGGCGCGGGCGGGCGCGCGGGCGGTGGTGGTGTTCAACCACCAACCCGGTGCGTTCACCGGGACCCTCACCCGCCCGTCTTCCATCCCTGCCCTGGGCCTTCCGAGGGAAGAGGGCCTGCGGTTGCTGGCCCTGCTGGAGCAGGGAGCGGTGGTGGTGTCCGTGGTGGTAAGCACCTCCCTGGAGACCCGCACGTCGTGGAACGTGGCGGCCAGCCTTTCCTCGGGCTCGCCGAGCCGGGTCCTGCTGGGCGCCCACGTGGACTCCGTGGACGGCAGCCCGGGCGCCAACGACAACGCCAGCGGTGTGGCCGCGGCCCTGGAGGCCGCGCGGCTGCTGCGGGCCCGGCCTCCCGCCTGGGCCGTGGAGGTGGCGGCCTTCGGCGCGGAGGAGGGCGGGCTGTTCGGGTCGGCGGCCTACGCCGCCGGCCGCGGGGGCGGGCTTGCGGCCATGCTGAACCTGGACATGGTGGGCGTGGGCGAGCGTCTGCGGGTGGGCCACACCGGGCCCGACCGGCGGGTGCTGGAAGCCGTGCTGGACGCGGCACGGCAGCTGGGCGTGTCCGTGGAGGTGCGACGGATGGGCTCCAGCGACCACGTGTCCTTCGAGCGGGAGGGGATCGCTGCGGCCATGCTGCACCGCCCCGGGGACCCCAACTACCACTCCCCTCGGGACACCGCGGACGAACTGCGGCCGGAGCTGCTGGACCCCGTGGTCCGCCTGGCCGCGGCCGCCCTGCGACACCCGTCCCTGGTGGCGGGGGCCCCGCGTGGTCCGCGGGCGGGAGGCGTTCGACCGCGCGGTCGGTTATAATCGCCCTGGCCGACCGACCGGTCGAGCCCGAGGGGAGGGGTTGGCGTTGCTGCTCCAGGACGACCTGCTGGCCCCGGACGTGGTCCGGGACCCCTACACGTACTTCGCCCACCTCCGCAGGACGGACCCCGTGCACTGGAACGAGCGGTGGGGTGGGTGGCTGGTGACCCGGTACGACGACGTGGTGCGGGCGTTCCGGGACCCGGAGCGGCTATCCAGCGACCGCATGGCCCACTTCCAGCGGGAGCTCAGCGAGCACGACCGGGAGAAGCTGCACGTCCTCATCAAGTACTTCTCCAAGTGGCTCGTGTTCACCGACCCTCCGTACCACACCCGGGTCCGGATGCTGGTCAACAAGGCCTTCACCCCCACCAGCGTGGAGCGGCTGCGGCCTCGGGTCCGCCAGATCGTCCACGAGTTGCTGGACCACGTGGCCCACCGGGGGCACATGGAGTTCGTCCGGGAGTTCGCCTTCCACCTGCCCGTCATCGTGATCTCCGAGTACCTGGGCGTGCCCCCGGAGGACCGGGAGGCGGTGAAGGAGTGGTCCGACGAGACCTCGCGGATCTTCTTCATCCGGGCCGACGACCCGGACCGGCGGGAGCGGTCCCAGGCCGGGCTGGTGAAGCTGTTGGAGTACTTCGAGCCCCTCATCCACGACCGCCGGCGCAACCCCAGGGACGACCTGACATCCGCCCTGGTGCAGGCAGAGGAGCGGGGCGACCTGCTGAGCCACGACGAGGTCCTGGCCACGTGCACCGTGTTGTTGTTCGCGGGCCACGAGACCACCACCAACCTCCTGGCCAACGGCCTGCTGGCCCTGCTGCAGCACCGGGACCAGTGGGAGCTCCTGCAGCGGAACCCGACCCTCCACCGCAGCGCCACCGAGGAGTTGCTGCGGTACGACGGTCCGGTGAAGACCACCTTCCGGTGGGCGAAGGTGGACGTGGAGCTGGGCGGCAAGACCGTGCGGGCGGGGGACCGGATGCTGCTGGTGCTGGCCTCGGCCAACCGCGACCCCGAGCGGTTCGCCGAACCGGACGACCTGGACATCACCCGCAACCCCAACCCCCACGTGGCCTTCGGCCACGGCATCCACGTGTGCTTGGGAGCCCCGCTGGCGCGGGTGGAGGGGCAGGAGGCGTTCGCAGCCGTGGCCCAGAGGTTCCCCGGTCTGCGCTTGGCCACGGACCGCCTGGAGTACCACCCCACCATCGTGTCCCGCGCCCTAGTGGAGCTGCCCGTGGAGTGGTGAACGTGCGGCGCCTGCGGATCGAGGTGGATTACCACCGCTGCGTGGGCAGCAGCATCTGCGTGCTCACCGCTCCCCGCACCTTCACCCTGAACCCAGACGGGCAGTCCGCGGTGACCGACCCCGAGGGCGACCCGCTGGAGACGGTGCTGGAAGCCGCGGAGGGCTGTCCCACCATGGCCATCACCGTGTTCGACGCGGACACGGGCGAGCAGCTGTTCCCCTAGCTGGGATGGGGCGAGGTGGCGAGCGCGTGTCCCGCTGGGGGCACAGGATCCTGACCGTCCTCCTGGTGGCCGCGGCCTGGCTGCTGGTGGCCTGGGCCCTGCGCCCCTTCCTGGTGGGCAGGTAGCCGCGGCCCGGGGTGGGCGCCCCGGCGCGCTTGAAAATACCCTACCCGGTAGAGTATAATGCCGCCAAAGACGGTGACGGAGGGAGAGGGATGCGTGGGTGCACGGGTCTTGCGGACCGGGTGGTGCGGACCGTGGTGGGCCTTGCGGCTTTGCTCCTGGGTTTGCAACAGGGTGGGTCCGCGGCCGGGTACGTGCTGTACGGGCTGGCGGCCGTAGGCCTGGTCACGGGCCTGGTGGGGCGGTGCCCCCTGTACGCGGTGCTGGGGATCCAGACGTGCGGCAAAGGCCGCAGCTAGGCCACCCCAAAATCGCTCGCGCGATTTTGGGGACCCCGGTCGTCGTGGCTTCGGGCGGTCTTTCGGACATGCGTTTCGTCGCTGGGCAGGGGAGGGCGAGATGACGGAAGGGTCGGAGGTCCTGCGAGCCCACGTGGCGTTGCGGCCGGAGGGACGGTACCGGTTCCGGGTGGAGACCGACCGGCCGGAGTGGACCCTGGTGGTGGACGAACCGCCGCCCCTGGGCGAAGGAGCGGGGCCCAACCCGGCGCGGCTGCTGGCCACGGCCGTGGGCCACTGCCTGGCCAGCAGTCTGCGGTACTGCCTGGAGCGGGCCCGGACGCAGGCTGAGGTGTTCGCCTCCGTGGAGGTGGAGATCCGCCGCAACCCGCGGGGCCGCTGGCGGGTCGCCCGAGTAGAGGCCCAGCTCGATGTGGCGGGTGTGGCGGCCGGTCAGCGCGCCGCGGTGGACCGCTGCCTCGGGTTGTTCGAGGACTTCTGCATCGTCACCGCCAGCGTGCGGCAGGGGATCCCCGTGGACGTGCAGGTGCGGGTGGACGGCCAGCCCGTGGCGGGCGGTGAGGTCGGGGCCTGAGAGCCGGCGCGGGAGACATTCGCCAGAGCCGGCGCCCCGGCCGCCCGGCTAGCGCAGCATGAGCAAGGTCTTTTGGAGCTTCCGCACGGCTCCCTGGGCCTGGGGCTTGCCTTCGACCTCCATCCTCACGCACTGCTCCAGTCCCGCGGCGATCAGGTCCATGGCCACCCGGTCCAGGGCCGCGCGGGTGGCGGCCACCTGCTGGGCTACCTCCGCGCAGTCCCGACCCTCCTCCAGCATCCGCTGCAACCCCCGGACCTGGCCCTCGATGCGGCGGAGCCGCGCCGCCAGGGCCGCGGCCACCTCCTCGCTGATCCGCAGCGCGCCGGCCACACCGGCCTCCTAACCCTGGGCCTGCGGGACGGCCTGTCCCGCGGCCTCCAGCACGTGTCGGAGGAAGACGTCCTCGGGACGGGCACCCTCGAAGCTCCAGGCTTCGTTGATGACCACCTTGGGCACGCCTACCACCCCGTAGCGATCCGCCAGGGCCGGGAACTCCATGGCCTCCACCACGTCCGCCCGCACGCGGGGCGACTCCAGGGCCATGGCGTGGGCGAGCCTGGCGACCCCGGGGCAGTACGGGCAGGTGGGGGTCACGAACACCCGGATGTGGACGTCACGGTCCAGGGCCGCCAGGGCCTTGCGGGTCTGGGGCTTCAGGCCGCTGTCTCCGCGGGACGCCGCCACGATGCCCTCCACCAGCACCGCGAACTCCAGCCCCGCGGGGATGCCGTAGTACCGCGCCCGGGCCTGACCGTCCTCCCCCAGGAGGATGGCGGGCACCCCCTCTACACCCGCGGCCCGGGCTTCCTCCGCGTCGGTGACGATGCTCCGGACCCGCAGGTGGATGCGGGGGTCCAGGCTGGCCAGCTCCTCCAGAAGCCGCTGGGTGGCCTCGCACGTCTCGCAGTCCGCCCCGGGAAGGGCCAGGCCCGCGGCGGAGGTGGTGGACAGGGTGACGGTGACGTCCCCCACCAGCTCCTGCTGGAACTTGCGCTGCAGCGCCAGCTGGTCCTGCGGCTTCAACAGACCCACGGCACGCCCCCTGGTACATTACTCCGTAGGGTATTCTCCCTCCCGAGCGGAGCCGTGTCAACCCCGAGTCCATCCAGGACGACCCGCGCGAAGGCCGGCGGTTACCATGCTGGAGGAGCGAAGGAGGGCTTGTCCCGTGGGCTCACCGTGCTTCTCGGAGGTCGAACGGGCCAAGCAGGCGGTCCGGGAGCGGGTGTGGCGCCTGTTGGAGGAGCGGGGCGTGGCACTCTTCCCGGGGGCCTGGGGCCGCATTCCCAACTTCCGCGGCGCGGAGCAAGCCGCCGCGCAGCTCGCCTCCACCGAGGAGTGGCGGCGGGCTACGGTGGTCAAGGCCAACCCCGACCGCCCGCAGCTGACGGTGCGGGCCCGGGCGCTGGAAGAGGGCAAAGTCGTCTACATGGCCGCGCCGAGGCTTGCAAGCCCCAAGCCCTTCATCCGGCTGGACCCCAGGCGGGTCCGGGCAGGGCCGCGCCAGGCCGCGTCCATCCGCGGCGCCTTCCGGTACGGGGAGCCCGTGGAGGCGGAAGCGGTGCCCCACGTGGACCTGGTGGTGTGCGGGAGTGTGGCCGTGAACCGGGCGGGAGCCCGAGTGGGGAAAGGGGGAGGGTACTCCGACCTGGAGTTCGGACTGCTGCGGGAGCTCGGGTCGGTGGA
The DNA here is from genome assembly GCA_964437095.1 of uncultured bacterium. GTDB lineage: Bacteria > Sysuimicrobiota > Sysuimicrobiia > Sysuimicrobiales > Sysuimicrobiaceae > Tepidifontimicrobium. The sequence goes on from CAYTFH010000005.1 coordinate 135,816, forward strand.
CGACCGCACGGTGGTCGCCACCACCGTGCACCCCCTCCAGGTGCTGGACGAACCGCTGCCGGAGACCGAGCACGACTTCCGCGTGGACCTGGTGGCCACCCCCGAGACCGTGTGGCGCCCACCCCGCAGCCGCAGGCCGCCGGGCGTGCTGTGGGACCACCTGACGCCCGACAAGCTGGCTTCCGTCCCGGTCCTGCGGTGGTTGCAGGACCGGCGTTCGTGAGGCGGCAGCGGGGGGTCACCCAGGGGCTGGCGCCGGGGACGTCGAATCCCACGGCAGGAGGTGGCGAGGCGTGGACGAGTTGGTGGCCCGTGCGCTGAACGCGGCCCAGCTGGCGGGGTGCACGTACGTGGACGTCCGCGTGGTGGAGACCACCCGCCAGACGCTCCTGGTGCGCAACGGTGCGGTGCAGGGGGTGACGTGGACGGAGGACGCGGGGTTCGGGGTACGGGTGGTGGCGGACGGCGCGTGGGGGTTCGCCAGCAGCCACCGCCTGGACCTGGAGGAGGCCGCGCGGGTGGCGCAGCTGGCGGTGCAGATCGCCCGGGCCAGCGCCCTGGCCAAGCGGGAGGACGTGGACCTGGGCCCACCCGTGGTGCAGCGCGGCTCGTACCGCACGCCTGTGGAGGTGGACCCCTTCCGGGTGTCCCTGGAGACCAAGCTGGACCTGCTCCTCCGGGCGGACGAGGAGATGCGCCGGGTGCGGGGCGTGACCACCACGGAGGCGGAGCTGGTGTTCATCCGCCAGCGGAAGACCTTCGCCAGCACCGAGGGGAGCCTCCTGACCCAGGAGATCGTGGAGTCGGGGTGCGGCATCCAGGCCACCGCGGTGGGTAACGGGGAGGTGCAGCAGCGGTCGTACCCCAACTCCGTGGGCCGCCACCAGCAGCAGCGGGGGTGGGAGTTCGTCCTGGAGCAGGACCTGGTGGGCAACGCGCCCCGGATCGCGGAGGAGGCGGTGGCCCTCCTGTCCGCGGACGTGTGCCCGGACGAGGTCACCACCCTGATCCTGGGCGGAAGTCAGGTGGCGTTGCAGGTCCACGAGTCGTGCGGGCACGCCATCGAGCTGGACCGGGTGTTCGGCGCGGAGGCGGCCTTCGCGGGCACGTCGTTTCTGACCCCAGACAAGCTCGGCAACTTCCGCTATGGGTCCGAGGTGGTGAACATCACCGCGGACGCCACCCTGCCCGGGGGTCTCGGGACCTTCGGGTGGGACGACGAAGGGGTCCCGGCCCAGCGGGTGGACATCGTGCGGGAGGGGCTGTTCGTGGGCTACCTCACGGACCGGGAGACCGCCCGCCGCCTCCTGCGCGAGCGGGGGCCCTCGCCGTACGTGACGGGGGTCTCCAACGGGACGGCGCGGGCGTCGGGGTGGAACCGGATCCCCATGATCCGCATGACGAACGTGAACTTGCTGCCCGGCACGTGGAAACTCGAGGACCTCATCGCGGACACCGACCGGGGGATCTTCATGGACACCAACCGTTCGTGGAGCATCGACGACCGCCGGCTGAACTTCCAGTTCGGCTGCGAGATCGCCTGGGAGATCCGGAGGGGCAAGCGCACCCGGCTGCTCCGCAACCCCATCTACACGGGGATCACGCCGGAGTTCTGGCGGTCCTGCGACGCGGTGTGCGACGCGGACCACTGGGTCCTGTGGGGGACGCCCAACTGCGGGAAGGGCGAGCCCATGCAGGTGGCCCACACCGGTCACGGAGCCGCCCCCGCACGGTTCCGCCACGTGCGGGTGTTCGGGAGGGGATGATGCTGGGCGAGGAAACCGTCCGCAGGCTGCTTTTGGACGCCCTCGCCCAATCCCAGGTGGAGCAGGCGGAAGTGGTCCTCCTGTCCTGGGACGGAGCCCTGACGCGGTTCGCCAACAACACCATCCACCAGAACGTGGCCGAGCGGGACGTGCAGGTCTTGGTGCGGGCCGCGTGGGGCAAGCGGGTGGGGGGCGCGGTGACCAACCGGCTGGACCGGGACGGGCTGCGGCGGGCGGTGGAGCAGGCGGAAGCCGCGGCCCGGGTGGCTCCGGAGATCCCGGACTTCCCTGGACTTCCCGACCCGCAGCCGGTCCAGCCCGTGCACGCCTTCGACGGGGCCGCCGCCGCGGCCTCCCCCCAGTGGCGGGCGCAGCAGGTGGAGGCGCTGCTGCGGGTGGCGCGCGGGGAGGGCGCCGTGGCCGCCGGTGCTCTGTCCACGGGCACCCACGAGGTGGCCGTGGCCAACTCCAAAGGTGTGTTCTGCTACCACGCGGGCACCCGGGTGCACTTCAGCACCGTGGTCCACGTGGACGGCGCCTCGGGCTACGCGGAGCGGGCGGACTGGCGCCTGGAGGCCTTCGACGTGGTGTCCCTGGGACGGCCCGCCGTGGACCGCGCCCGACGGGCCCGCAACCCTCGGGAGGTACCGCCCGGTACGTACCCCGTGGTTCTGGAACCCTACGCCGTGCAGGACGTGGTGGGCTGGATGGCCCACGCGGGAGCCGGGGCCCTGGCGGTGCAGGAGGGCCGGAGCTGGATGAACGGCCGTCTGGGTACGCGGGCGCTATCGGAACTGGTGACCCTGTGGGACGACGGCCGTGACCCCGAGGGGATCCCCGCGCCCTTCGACTTCGAGGGCGTGCCCAAGCGACGGGTGGTGATGGTGGACCGGGGAGTGCCCCTCGGGCCCGTGTACGACACGCAGACCGCGGCCAGGGAAGGGAAGACGTCCACCGGCCACGCCCTGCCCCGGGCGTGGGCGGAAGCCGCCGCCGTGGGCCCGGTGCCGTCCCACGTGTTCCTGCAGGAGGGGACGTCCACGGTGGAGGACCTGGTGCGGGCGGTGGACCGCGGGCTATTCGTGACGCGGTTCTGGTACACGCGCCTGGTGCACCCGAGGGACTGCGTGGTGACGGGTATGACCCGGGACGGGGTGTTCTGGATCGAGGGCGGGGAGGTGGCCTACCCCGTGCGGAACCTGCGGTTCACCCAGGGCTACGTGCAGGCCTTGGCCGCGGTGCAGCGGGTGGGCCACGAGGCGTACCTGCTGGGCGACCGGTTCGAATCCTACCGGGTGCCCGCCCTGCAGGTGGCGGAGTTCACGTTCACCGGCGTCACGGAGTTCTAACCGCCCGCACCGTCTTGGAGTCCGGCCCTTGGGGGGCTGGCGCCCAGACCGCGGCGCGGGCGTGGCCAAGCCGGTGCCTGGAAACGGTCACGGGGCTGCCCTGTCAAGCGGCCCTACCGCGGGTCGGGTCTCGTCCCGCGCAGGGGTTAGGGGAGGCCGACCTCCGGGCGGTCGGTGTCCGCCTGCCCCCGGCGCAGGCGCTCCCGGGCCATGCGGGCGAGCTCCTCGTACCGGGCCCGGAGGCGGTCCAGGTCTTCTTCCGTGAGCTCTTCCAGGTCCAAAAGGGCGTTGTGGGCGCCTTCCACGGCCCGGATGAGCTCGTCGAGCTTGATCTGGACCGCCTGCGCGTCCCGGTTCTGGGTACTCTGGATCAGGAACACCATGAGGAAGGTCACGATGGTCGTCCCCGTGTTGATGACGAGCTGCCAGGTGTCGCTGAAGTGGAACAGAGGGCCGGTGGCCAGCCACAGGACCACCACCGCCACGGCGGCGGCGAAGCTCGCGGGCCGGCCGGCGGCGCGGGCCGTCCACCGGGCGAAACGGGCGAAGAGGCTGGTGTCCCGCACGTTGCACCTCCAGGGCTTGCCGGGAGCAAGGAGTTTCAGCGCCGCGATGGTACCATAGGGGCCGGGAGGGAGGCGCATGTCGGAGCGGATCCGCATCCTCATCGCCAAGCCGGGGCTGGACGGCCACGATCGGGGCGCCAAGGTGGTGGCGCGCGCCCTGCGGGACGCGGGGTTCGAGGTGATCTACACCGGGCTGCACCAGACCCCCGAGATGATCGTCACCGCGGCCATCCAGGAGGACGTGGACGCCATCGGGCTGTCCATCCTGTCCGGAGCCCACATGGCCCTGTTCCCGCGGATCCTGGACCTGCTGCGGCAGCGGGGCGCGGACGACATCGTGGTGTTCGCGGGCGGCATCATCCCCGACGACGACATCCCGGCCCTCAAGGAGATGGGCATCCGCCAGGTGTTCACCCCGGGCACGTCCCTGTCGGAGATCGTGGACTGGGTCCGCCACAACGTGAAGCCGCGGGGGGTGCTGGCCTAGACCGCGGGCGGCGCGGTCACGGGGGCCAGCTGCTCCGCGAAGTACCGCTGGCACGCCGCGATGCCCTCACCCAGGGGGACCGGGACGCCCGCCAGGTGCATGGCCAGTTCCACTCCCGCCACCGTGGCCAAAACCTCCAGCTCGTTCAGCCACCCCAGGTGCCCGATGCGGAACACCTTGCCCCGCAGGGGGCCGAGGCCCGTTCCCAGGGACAGGTGCAGGCGCTGCTCGGCGGCGTGCAACACCGCGCGGGCGTCGCAGCCGTCGGGCACCACCACCGCGGTGAGGGTGTTGGAGTACTCCCGGGGGTCCTCGCACAGGATGCGCAGGCCCCAGGCCCGCACCGCGCGGCGCACGCCCTCCGCCAGCCGTGCGTGCCGGGCGAAGACGTTCTCCAGGCCCTCCTCCAGCAGCATCCGTAGGGCCTCCCGTAGCCCGTACAGGAGCAGGGTGGCCGGAGTGTACGGGAAGTAGCCCCGCCGGTTCTCCTCCAGCATGGGCTGCCAGTCGAAGAAGTACCGGGGCGAACGCGCCTGCCGGCTACGCTCCAAGGCCTTCGGGCTCACGCACAGCACGGCCATACCGGGCGGGAGCATGAGCCCCTTCTGGGTGCAGCAGGCGGCCACGTCCACCTTCCACTCGTCGAACCGGAAGTCCACGCTGCCCAGGGAACTCACCACGTCCACCAGCAGCAGGGCCGGGTGCCCCGCGGCGTCCATGGCCTGCCGCACCGCGGCCACGTCGGAGGTGACCCCCGTGGAGGTCTCGTGGTGCACCACCAGGACCGCCCGGTAGGTGTGCGCCCGGTCCGCCCGGAGCCGCTCGTACACCACCTCCGCGGGCACCCCCGTGCCCCAGGCTCTCGTGACCAGGTCCACCTCCGCGCCGAACCGGCGCGCGCACTCCGCGTACAGGCGGCTGAACTGCCCGATGTCGAAGGCCAGGACGCGGTCTCCCGGCTCCAGGGTGTTCACCAAGGACGACTCCCAGGCCCCGGTGCCGGACCCGGGGAACAGCAGCACGTGGCCGGTGCGGGTCCGGAACACCCGACGCAGGCCCTCGGTGACTTCGCGCACGAGCTCCGGCATCTCCGGGCCCCGGTGGTCCGGGATGGGGCGGTCCATGGCCCGCAGGACGCGGTCCGGCAGGTTGGTGGGGCCGGGGATCTGGAGGAAGTGGCGTCCAGGCTTGTCCATGGTTCGCCGGCGCGGGCTGGCCGCTGCCCCGCGCATCGCCTAGAATATCCGCGTGGCCGCGCCGGCCTGTCAAGGCTCGAGCCGGCCCGCAACCCCTTCGAGAGGCGAGGACATGGACCGGGAAGAGATCGTGAGCCTGGACCGCGAGCACCTCATCCATCCCCAGCACTTCGCCGCGGACCACACCGACCCTCTGGTGTTCGTGGAAGGGAAAGGGGCGGTGCTCCGCGACGCGGACGGCCGGGAGTTCCTGGACGGGCTGGCGTGCCTGTGGAACGTGAACGTGGGCCACGGGCGGACGGAGCTGGCGGAGGCCGCGGCGGAGCAGATGCGGCAGCTGGCCTACGCCACCGCGTACGTGGGGTTCACCAACCCGCCCGCGGCGCGGCTGGCGGACCGCCTGGTGCGGCTCAGCTACCCCAACATGTCCGCGGTGTACTTCACCACCTCGGGGGCGGAGTCCAACGAAAGCGCCTTCAAGATCGCCCGCTACTACTGGAAGCGGCGCGGCAAGCCCAACAAGGTGAAGGTCATCAGCCGCGTGCACGCGTACCACGGCGTGACCCTGGCGGCCCTCAGCGCCACGGGGGTCCCCGCGTTCCAGCGCATGTTCGCGCCCCTGGTGCCGGAGTTCGTGCACGTCCCGCCTTCGTACCCGTACCGCCAGACCGAAGACCCGGTGGAAGCCCTGGAGCGGGCCATCCTCCGGGAGGGGCCGGACACCGTGGCCGCCTTCATCGCGGAACCGGTGATCGGGTCCGGCGGGCTCATCCCGCCTACACCCGACTACTTCCCCCGGGTCCGGGAGGTGTGTGACCGGTACGAGGTGCTGCTCATCGCGGACGAGATCATCACGGGCTTCGGCCGCACCGGGAAGTGGTTCGCCCTGGAGCACTGGGGCGTCCAGCCGGACCTGGTGGCCTTCGCCAAGGGAGTCACCAGCGCCTACCTGCCCCTGGGCGGGGTGATGGTGTCCCGGGAGATCCACCGGACGATCCTGGAGGCTCCGGCCGCGGAGCGGTTCATGCACGCGGCCACGTACTCCGCGCACCCCACCTGCTGTGCCGTGGCGCTGCGCAACCTGGACATCCTGGAGCGGGAGAACCTGGTGGAGCGGGCCGCGCGGATGGGCGAGCGGCTGCTCCGGGGCCTGGAGTCCCTGCGCGACCTGCCCGTGGTGGGCGACGTGCGCGGCCTCGGGTTGATGTGCGGGGTGGAGCTGGTGGAGGACAAGGCCACCAAGGCCCCTGCCCTCGGCCTGGGCGCCCGGGTGCTGGCGGAGGCCAAGAAGCGCGGCCTGGTCACCCGCATGCGGGTGGGCCAGGCGGGCGACTACCCCATCGGCGACACCATCCTGCTGGCCCCGCCTCTGGTGGTCACCGACGAGCAGGTGGACCGTATCGTGGCCGTCCTTCGCGACAGCATCGCGGCCTGCCTGTAGGGCGCCCCGGTTCGCCTCTTCGCCACACACTCCGCGCGGCCGGCCCCGACCCCAGGCGACGGCGCAGGAGCGCGCGTGGCGCGTCCGAGGGCCGGACTCCCGAAAACCGCACCGGGTACTGCTGGGCGGTCTAGAAGCGCACCGCCACGGGCCGGCGGGCTTCCTCCGCGACCTGGAAGTACTCCCGCGGTGTGAAGCCCAGCGCGCCGGCCAGGACCACCGCGGGGAAGGACTGGGTCAGGGTTGTTGTAGCGCAGCACCGTGTCGTTGTAGAACTGCCGTGAGAACGCGATCTTGTCCTCGGTCTCGGCGAGCTCATCCTGGAGCTTTCGGAAGTTCTCGCTGGCGCGCAGCTCGGGGTAGTTCTCCGCCACCACGAACAGGCTCCGCAGGGCCCGGGTCAACATGTCCTCGGCCTGGGCCTGCTCGCCTACGCTCCCCGCGGCGATGGCGCGGCCGCGGGCCTCGGTGACCCGCTCGAACACCTCCCGCTCGTGGGCGGCGTAGCCCTTCACGGTCTCCACGAGGTTCGGGATGAGGTCGTAGCGGCGCCGCAGCTGCACGTCCACCTGCGACCACGCGTTCTCCACCCGGTTGCGGAAGACCACCAGGCGGTTGTACAGGGCCACCCCGTACAGGCCGACCAGCAGGAGCAGACCCAGCAGCACGGCTAGGGTCAGGACCACCACGACCACCTCCCCGGGAGCGAGGGCGCGGAACGGGTCGCTCCGGCGGTCGGAGGTTCACCAGGGGCGGGCGAATCCCTGCGCGACAGCGGGGGACCTACAGAGTTCCCACGGGGCCGGAGATGGGGTGCGGGCGGAGCGGAGGCAGGAACGAGCTCACGGACGTGCGACGCCACGGCGGTCCGGGGACGCGGCGGCGGGCGCTGCGCGCGCTCGCGCTCGCCGGGCTGCTGGCGGGCGTGCTCACCGCGGGCGCCGTGTGGGCCAGGTCGTACGACCACCCCGAGGTGGAGGTCACCTTCCGGCTCGAGCCCGACGGG
>CAYTFH010000006.1:0-3446 GCA_964437095.1 uncultured bacterium
CCAAGGCCCTCACCCGTGCGCGCCGTCCCGCCGGCGCTTTTCCGGGGAAAGGATGAGATCGCGTCTTCCGCACGGGAGGGACGGGAACCACGCAGGAACCAACCCGCGTGTTGGGACCGACCAACGCCATCGGGGAACGCTCCTTCCCTGCGCGTTGCAAGGCGAGACCCCGGGGTGGTAAATAACGTTCAGCGTGTCCGTTGGGCTTGTGTGGGGTGGCCGGCGACCAGCTCGGTGCGTGTGAGGCATGACCGCGTGGCGTAGCCGGTGGGCTCGGTGGTGGGCAACGCCCCTCCCGCAGGTGAGCGGGTTCGAGGCCAGCCGCTACCTCGCCAAGTGGATCGTCCTGGGCAGCCTCATCGGCGTGGTGGCGGGCCTGGGCGCGGTGCTCTTGACCTCGGGGATCCGGTGGGTCACGGAGCTGTTCTTGGGGCGGTGGGTGGGGTACCTGCCTCCCGCGCCCGTGGGAGAGGGGAAACCCCAGTTCCTCCCCATGGCGCGGCCGTGGCTGCTCCCCTTGGTGGTCGGCCTGGGCGGACTGCTGTCCGGCCTGCTGGTGTTCAAGCTCGCCCCTGAAGCCGAAGGTCACGGGACCGACGCGGCCATCGACGCCATCCACCACCGCGGGGCGCGCATCCGCGGCCTCGTCCCCCTGGTGAAGCTCGTGGCCTCGGCCATCACCATCGGCAGCGGAGGGTCCGGGGGCCGGGAGGGACCGGCCGCTCAGGTGTCCGCGGGCTTCGGTTCGCTGTTGGGCCGGTGGTTGCGTCTCTCCCCCCAGGACCGCCGCATCGCGGTGGTGGCTGGGATCGGTGGCGGGGTGGGAGCCATCTTCCGCGCCCCGCTCGGCGGAGCCGTCATGGGGGTGGAGATCCTGTACACGCACGACCTCGAGGTGGAAGGGTTGCTCCCGAGCCTGATCTCCTCCATCGTGGGGTACACCGTCTACGGAGCCATCACCGGCTTCGAACCCATCTTCGGGGCTCACCTTCGCGTGGGGCTGGGTTCGCCCCTGGAACTTCCCTCTTACGTGCTCCTGGGCCTGGCGTGTGGCGCCGTGGGGATCCTGTACGCCGGCGTCTTCTATACCACCGCGGCCTGGTTCCGTGGGTTGCGCCTGCCTCCTCCCCTGAAGCCCGCGCTGGGCGGCGTGGCCGTGGGGATCCTCGGCTTGTTCGTCCCCGCCGCGCTGCACACCGGCTACGGCTGGGTGCAGGAGGCCATGGACCGCGGCCTCCTGTCCGTGCCCCTCTGGCTGCTCCTGTTGCTACCCTTCGCGAAGATCCTGGCCACCGCGCTGTCCATCGGCTCAGGGGGGTCTGGCGGGGTCTTCGGACCGGGCATCGTGGTCGGGGGTCTCGTGGGCGTCGTCCTGTGGCGGCTCCTCCACGGCGTCCTGCCCTACGTGCCCTCCACCCCCGCTCCCTTCGTCATCGTGGGCATGATGGCGCTGTTCGGAGCCATCGCCCACGCGCCGCTGGCGGTGATGCTCATGGTGGCGGAGATGACGGGCAACCTGTCCCTGCTGGCGCCTGCCATGGTCTCCGTCTCGGTGGCCACGGCCCTGGTGGGGGACCGGACCATCTACCGCAGCCAGCTCCCGGACCGGTCCCACGCACCCGTGCACCGCATCCGCCTGGCGTTCCCGCTTCTGGCTTCGCTCCGGGTCCGGGACGCCATGGGGCCGGTGTCTTCCCCGTCCCAGCCCAGTGAGCTCGCCCTTCACCCCGACCAGCCTCTCGACGAGGCCCTCGCCCAGCTCGTGGAAAGCGGAGAGGTGCAGGCCCCCGTGATGGAGGACGGCCTGCTTGTCGGCGCCCTACACGCCCGGGACGTGTTGAGCCTGTACCGGCGGTTGGCGGACGCCCGCGCCCACGTCACGCCGTCCCCGCATGGTGCGGGCCGCTCCTTGGAAGTCACCGTCCTGCCCAACTCGCCGCTGGCGGGGCGCTCCCTGCGCGAGGCGGGGCTTCCGCCGGGCGTGCTGGTGGTGGCCATCGCACGGGATGGCGAGCTGCTCTTCCCCAGGGCGGACACCGTGATCGAGCCTGGGGACCGGCTCACCGTGCTGCTGGACTCCGACGACCCCGAGGCCTGGAACCGCTGGTGGGAGCGGGTCGGGCGGGGTACGGGCCAAGGCTGAACCGTTGGAGGTGTCCGGTGGATCCTCGGCAGGAACTCTCCTGGCTGGCGGACCGCCTGGAGCGCACCTACCGGGAAGGCAACTGGGCGGGACGCGGCCTGGCCGCCGCCCTGGAGGGCGTCACCGCCCCCGAAGCCCACTGGAGGCCGGTGACCGGGCAGCGCACCATCGCGGAGCTGGTGGCCCACACCGCCTACTGGTGCCGGTGGGCCGCCCACCACCTGCGGCCGCAGGAGTTCCCCGACCCCGGCCAGGACTGGCCGGAGGTCCCGCCCACGGCGGAAGCATGGGAACGGATCCGGGGGGAGGCCGAGAAGGCCCACCGGGACTGCGCTTCGGTCATCCGCGGGCTCGACCCCGCGGTGCTGGACGCCCCGGCCCCGGAGGACTCCGGCACGTGGTGGGAAGTCCTGGTGGACCTGGTCACCCACACCTCCTACCACGCCGCCCAGGTGTTCGTCCTCCGGCGGTGGTACGCCACTCAGGAGCTAGCGCTGTAACCCTTCACGCGGGCGCCCGGCGCCGCACCTCTTCCAGGTACACCCGGACGATGTCGGCGGCGCTCACGATCCCCACCACCTGCCCGCCCCGCACGATGGGGATCCTACGCACCATCTCGTCCAGCATCAGCTGCGCCAGCTCCTCCACGGGCATGTCCTCCATGGCCACCACCGGGTCCGGCGTCATGATGTCCCGCACCGTACCCCCCGGTTTGCCCACCAGGTCCACGAGGCTCACCATACCCACCAGCATGCCGCTGGCGTCCACCACGGGCGCCCCGTGGATGCGGTAGCGCACCAGCACGTCCGCGGCCTCCTGCACGTCCATGTCCGGGGTCAGGACGATCACGTCCTTGCTCATGATGTCCCGTGCTTCCACCGTCCTCCCTCCCTCCGCGGACCCTCCGGGTCCGTCCGGCACCACCGTACGGGACCCGCGGGGGCGGGCCAATCGGACTGCGGACCGATCCGCGGTTCCGGCCGCGGCCCGATGGTCCACCGCGCACCGCGCCCGTACCGTGGGGATGGGACCACGAGCGGGAGGCTAGACCATGGTGAAGGCGGAGGAACGGGAAGCGCGGACGCGGCTGCGGGTCAAGGACGTGATGACCTCCCCCGCGGTGACCGTCACGGAGGACACCCCGGTGAAGGAAGTGGCGGAGGTTCTCCTGCACCACCGGATCAGCGGGGTCCCCGTGGTGGACCAGGCGGGCGAGCTGGTGGGCATCCTGACGGAAGCCGACCTGCTGTACAAGGAGCTCCCGGAGCCCCGGGGCGGCTGGCGGTTCCGGCCTGACCCCAAG
>CAYTFH010000006.1:3546-122172 GCA_964437095.1 uncultured bacterium
CAAGCGGGAGGGCGTGGTGGCCAGGGACCTCATGACGCGGCCGGTGTTCACCGTGGAGGAGGACACGCCCTTGCGGGAAGCGGCGCGGCTCATGGCGCAGCGGCGGGTGAACCGGCTGCCCGTGGTGCGCCACGGACGGGTGGTGGGGATCGTGAGCCGCGCGGACGTGCTCAAGGCCCTGGTCCGGGAGGACTCCGAGCTGGAGCGGGCCGTGCGGGAGACCCTGCTCCGGGACCTGTGGGTGGATCCCGCCACGGTGCAGGTGCGGGTGGAGGAAGGTGTCGTATACTTGCAGGGCACCGTGGATCGCTGGTCGGACAAGGAGCTGGTGGAGCGGTGGGTGGCGGGTGTTGACGGCGTGGTCGGGGTTCGCAGCCAGCTCGCCTACCGGTTCGACGACCGGCACTTGAAGGAGCCCGACCGCGAGCCCTTCAGCTGGATCCGATGACCACGGGAGGGGCCATGGCCACGGGCGTGGCGGACCGGAGGCGGCACCGCCGGGTGGTGCGGCAGCTGGCCAGCGACGGACGGGTGGACCCGCAGGCGGTGTCCGTGGACGTGCACGACGGCATCGCCGTCCTCACCGGCTCCGTGGACAGCGCCGTGGCCAAGCACGCGGCGCAGGAAGCCGCACACCGGGTTCCCGGCGTGCTGGACGTGGTGAACCACGTGCAGGTGCGGGGAGGCGGCGGCGGACCCGCGTCGGACGTGGAGCTGTGCCGGACGGTCCGCCGCGCCCTCCGCCGGGCGCTGCCCGAGCACCGGCAGGTCCGCAGCAGTGTGGAGCGGGGCTGGGTGACCCTGTGCGGGTGCGTGGCCACCGTGGAGGACCGCCAGCGGGCGCAGCGCGCGGTGGAGCAGGTGCCCGGAGTCCGCGGAGTCACGAACAGCATCCACGTAGCCGGCCCTGCGGGCTGCGCCCGGTCGGCGCAACGCTGACGGCTACCGCAACGCACCTTCGGTTCGCACCGTTCCGGTGACCGATTCCCCCGGTTCGCACAGGGCGCACACCGCCACCGGCGACGCCCCCGCGGTTTCCAGCACGGGCGCCCGGCTGCCCTCCCGGAACACGGTGATCCCCTTGCAGCCCAGCTCCCACGCCGCCCGGTACACCCGCTCCACCACCTCCCGACCGGCGGAGGCAGGCAGGTTCACGGTGGACGAAATACTCTGGTCCACGTACCGCTGCGCCGCGGCCTGCAGGCGCACCCGGCTCAGCGGGTCCACCTGGTGCGCGGTGGGCCAGTCGGGGTCGTCCCGCCCCGTCCGGCGCCGGTACAGGTCCAGCAGCGGGTGGTGCGCCGGCACGCGCTGGCCGCCCACCAGCCTCGTGTACCGCAGGCCGAAGATGGGCTCGATGCCGCTGGACACACCCGCGAGGAGCGAGATGGACCCGGTGGGGGCGATGGCCAGCAGCGCGGCGTTGCGCAGGCCGTGGCGGCGCAGGGCCCGCCGGAGCTCTTCCGGCAGGCGCTGGACGAAGGGGCTGCGTTCGTGCCGGCGGCGGTCGAGGACCGGGAAGCAGCCCTTCTCCCGGGCCAGCTCCACGCTGGCTGCGTAGGCGGCGTCCCGCACCCTCCGCAGGCACTCCTCCACCCACGCCACCGACTCCTCCGACCCGTACCGGATACCCAGCATGGCCATGGCGTCCGCCAGGCCCATGACCCCGAGGCCCACGCGCCGGCTGCGCTCCGAAGCCCTGCGCTGCGCCCGGAGGGGGTGTCGGGCAGCGCCCACGGTCACCACGTCGTCCAAGAACCGCACCGCCACCGCCACCGCTTCCTCCAGGGCGGGCCAGTCCACCGCGGCCTGCGGGCCGAACGGGTCCCGCACGAAGGCGCCCAGGTTCAGGCTGCCCAGGTTGCACGCCCCGTACGGCTCCATGGGCACCTCCCCGCACACGTTCACCCCCTCCACCTCCAGGCCGCCGTACTGGGCGGTGGCCTCCCGGGTGACGGTGTCCCAGAACAACAGCCCGGGCTCCGCGCTGGCCCACGCGGCCTCCACCACGGCCTCCCAAACCCGGCGGGCGGGGACTTCCCGCTCCACGCGCTCCCGGGGCGTCCGGAACCACAGCCGCAGGACGCCGTCGTGGTCCAGGGCGTGGAAGAAGTGGTCGGGGACCCGCAGGGACACGTTGGCGTGCTGCACCCGGGTGCGCTGCGGGTCCGACTTGGCCCGGACGAAGTCCAGCACGTCCGGGTGGTCCACCCGCAGGGTCATCATGAGCGCGCCCCGCCGCCCCTCCACGGAGCCCATGACGCCCGTGAGGGCGCTGAACACCTCCATGAAGCTCACGGGGCCGCTGGCCACCAGCCCCGCGCTGGCGGTGGCAGACCCCCGGGGCCGCAACACGTCCACGTTGGTGCCCACCCCGCCGCCCGCGGCGTAGGTGCGGGCAGCCTCCGCCATCCACCGGGTGATCCCGGCCACGGAGTCGGAGCGGATGGGGACGTAGTAGCAGTTGAACAACGTGACCCGCCGGGGGTTGCCCGCTCCGAACAGGATCCTGCCTCCGGGGACGAACCGGAAACCTTCCAGAATCCCGTAGAACCTGGCCTGCCAGTGCCGGCGGTCCGCCTCCGCGCGGGCCACGGAACGCGCCACCCGGTCCCACATCTGCTCGGGCGTGGCCTCCCGCGCTCGCCCCTGCAGGTCCCGCAGGGCGTACCTCTCCACGAACACCTGCGCCCGCAACGCGTCGCCGCCGAACCAGTCCCGGGCGCGCTCTTCGGTCCGATCCTGGGAAGGGGTTGGCCGCGTGTCCGCCTCCGCAAGCTCCAAGGCCGCCCGCGCACGCCCAAAGGCTCCCCGACTAGGGGCCACCCACGGACAGCTCGAAGCTGGCGTCGAGTTTCCCGCCCGGCCAGCTCGCGGTCAGCCGGATCCGCCAGCGGCCGTCCATGGAGAATTCGTGGGTGGCCTCGTAGGTTCCCTGCCCGGTCCTGCGGAACTGCACGGGGTCCGGGTCGTGGGACATCTCGGGCATGTCCGCCTGGGCTCGCAGGTCTTCCAGTTCCACCGGCTGGCCGGAGCCGTCAACCACCCGCAGTACGAGGCGCGCCGGCTGCAGCGCCCTGAGCCGTGCGGGGGACCACTCCAGCACCGCCTTCCAGCCGTCCCCGGCGGCTTGAGCGGAGCCCGCAGGGGTGCCGCACGCGCTCAGCGTCAGGGCCACCGCCAGCCACGCCCACCTCACCGGCCCCAGGCCCCCACGAACCGCCGCAGGCCCACCACAAGGCCCCCCAAGCTCCACGCCAACAGCACCCCGCACAGCGCCGCCGCCGTCCCCACCTCCCCCAGCCGGTCCACCGCCAGCATGCCCACCGGGCCCAGCAGGTCGGGCGTGCGGGTGACCACCGAGAGGCCCGCGATGCGGAAGGCGGAGGTGGGGTTGGCCGCAGCCACCGCCAGCACCACCGGTGCCGGCAGCCGCAGGGCCACGGTGGTGGCCAGGACTCCCAGGTCCGTGAGCACCGTGAAGGCCAGCCACAGCAGCAGGGCCGCACCCAAGGCCCGGCCGCGGTTGGCGGCGGTGGCCGAGACGGCCAGCCCCACGGAAAGGGAAGCCAGGCCCAACAGGGTGGACAGCCATACCAGCCACAGGAAAGCGCCCAGCCGGTCCGTGCTGGCACCCCAAGCCAGCACCAGCCCCGCGGTGCCGTAACCCAACCACGTGGCGCTGGTGACCGCCGCCGCCAGGCCGGCGTACCGGCCTAGGTACAGCGCCGCCCGGTCCACCGGCTGCGCCAGGAGGAATTCCAGCGCCCCGCTCTCCCGCTCGCCCGCGATCCAAACGGACCCCAGCACCAAGCCGAGCAAGGGCACGAACAGCATGGACAGGTGCAGGAGCGCCGCCGCGGCGCGGTCGAAGGACGACAGCCCCACCACCCGCAGGCCCGCCAGGGCCACCGCGGAGGCCGCCAGGGTCATGACGCCGAAGGCCAGCGCCAGGGCCCACAGCCACCGGTCCCGCAGGGCTGCCCGCGCGTCCCACCGCGCCGCCACAGCCCAGCCGCTCAACCCCGCACCTCCCGCAAAAGTTCTTCCGGCGGCGGTTCGTGCACCCGCACGGGCCTGCTGCCCACGGCCTCCAGCACGTCCCGCAGCCTCGCGTCCGGCACCCGCAGGTGCAGGGCCCCGTTCCGCTGGGCCAGTACCCGCACGTCCCCGGGGAGCTCCGCGGGGAGCGGGGGTGCCACCACCACCTCCACCCAGTGCCGCTGCCGCAGCTGCTCTCCGGGTACATCCGCCACCACCCGGCCGCCTTCCACCACCACCACCCGGTCCACCAGCCGGTCCAGGCCGCGCAGCTGGTGGCTGGCCACCACCACGGTCCTGCCCGCGCTCGCCCGCAGCCAGCCCTCCAGCCAGGCTTCCGCGTCCCGGTCCAGGTAGCTGGTGGGCTCGTCCAGAACCAACACCGGAGGGTCTCCCACCTGTGACACCGCCACGCCCAGCCTCCGGAGCATGCCGCCCGACAGTTCCCGGACGCGCTTGCCCGCGTGCGGTGCCAGCCCCGCGGCCTGCAGGACCGGTAACGGGTCCGCGGGAAGCCCCCGCATCTCCTGCACCAGCGCCACCACCTCCGCGGCCGACAGGTGCTGCGGGAAGGCCAGTAGCTGCGGCACGTAGCCCACCTGACGCCGCACGCGGGTGGGGTAGGCCCGCGCGTCCACCCCGCCCACCCGCACCTCGCCCTCGTAGGGCACCAGGCCCACCAGGGTCTTCAGGAGGGTGGTCTTTCCCGCGCCGTTGGGCCCCACCAGGGCCACCTTCTGGCCGGCGTCCACCTGCAGGGACACCCGGTGCAGGATCGTCTGCCCCCGGTAGCGGACGGTCACCTCCCGCCAGGAGATCACGCGCCCACCTCCCAGGACCTGGGCCGCCGGCCCAGCCACACCCCCACCGCCCCCAGGGCCGCCACCGCGGCGGACGCCGCGGCGAAGGCCGGAGAGTGCTCCGCGTGGCGGAATTCCGCGGGGACCTCCGCCCGCACCAGGGGGTAGCGGTCCTCCAACACCACCTGGGGCGGGAACAGGGGCACCGCCTGGGCCGCACGCTCTAGAGCGTCCACCGCGGCGCTGCGGTGCAGGATGCGGGCTGCGGGCACAGCGTCTATCACCGATTCGAACCACCGCCGGAGGCGGTAGGGGAAGTCTCCCACGCCGTCGCCGTCCATGGAGGTGGCGTCCAGGTACACCCCCACGGCGTTGCCCACCACCGCGTTGCGACGCACCAACACCACGTCCGACTCCTTGAAGGCCAGCCCCACCCCGGGCACGTCCCGGTTGTGCAGGAACCGGCTGCCCTCCACCCGCACGTTCTTGCTGTACATGATGTACGCGCCCACCGCGTTGTCCTCCAGGGTGCTGTCCAGCAAGGGCGAGCTGTGGGCGTACATGTAGTGCACCCCGTAGCGGGACCCCCGCACCCGCAGCCGGTGCAGCACCGACCCCTGGGTGAACCACAGGAGGACGTCCCGCATGCGATCCACCTCCACGTCCGTGAGGGTGACCCGCTGGCTGTACCACAGCCGCACCGCGTCCCCACGGCGGTTCAAGGGCAGGGGTTTGCCGGAGATCCGCACCCGCCGGACCACCGCGCCGTCCGCCTGCTTCAGGTTCAGCCCGAACAGCACGTCCTCCAGCACCAGGTCCTCCAGCACCGCCCCTGGAGCGCCCACGTACACCCCCGCGTCCTCCGTGTTCAGCTCCCACCCGCTGTTGCGGATTCGCAGCCTGCCGAGGTAGACGCCGGGCGACTCCACCCGGACCACCGTCCCCTCACCCCCTCCATCCACCACGGCCCCCGGCCCGCCCACGATGCGAAGCGGCCTGCGCACCACCACGGGCCCCCGCACCACGCCCCGGACCACCACCTCCGACCCGGGCGGCGCGGCGTCCAACAGAGGCTGCAGGGCGGGCGGCTCCTCGGAAGCCGTGGCGGGCAAGACGGCCGCCAGCACGCTCGCCAGGGCCAGCACCCACCTCACTGGGCCGCCACCTCCGTGGGGGCCGCCCACCCCTTGGACCGCACCGCCACGGCCTGTGGCTGCCTGCGGCGCAGGTCCCACAGCGCCACCCCGGAGGCCACCACGGCCAGGTAGAACCCCACGTGGAACGTGGCCGCGGTCCTGAACTGGGCGATCACCCCACGGCCCAGCACCACGGGCATGAAGGGTTCCAGCCGGATGGGGGCTGCGGGGTCCATGGAGTGGCCGTAGAACCACAGCCACGCGGCCAGGTCCGCGAAGAACCCCAGGGGGAACAGCACCAGGGGTAGCCGGAGCAGCCAACGCCAGGTGCCCCGCTGCCGGCTGGAGAGTACCGCCAGGGCGCCGAACAGCAGCACCACGGGCACGGCCACCGCCCGCTCCAAGGGCGCGGCCTCCTCCAGGCGCTTCATGCCGATGTAGTGGTTCAGGTTGGAGATCTCCTGGGCGTCCCCCGCCACGTGGGTCAGGTACACCACGGCCCGAAGACCCCCCGGGTACTGGGGCGCGTACAGGGTGAGCCGCCAGTACGGGAAGGCCAGGGAAACCACCAGCACCGCCGCCGCCAGCAGGGGCAGTCTGGCCTCCCCCCATCCTCCTCTAGCGCCTTGCCGGTTCACAAAACACCTCCCTCAATGGTTCGCGGGGGGCGAGCGGCCGCCCGCCCCCCGACCACCGCGCTACGGCTCGATCTCCAGGTAGCCCATCATCTCCAGGTGCAGGGCCGAGCAGAACTCCGTGCAGTAGAAGGGGTACACGCCCGGCCGCTCGGCCCGGAGCACCACCGTCTCCGTCTTTCCGGGCTCCAGGCTCAGGTTCACGTTGTGCCGGTCCACGGCGAACCCGTGGATGGCATCCTTGGTCCGCTCGATGTTCGTGATGTGGAAGATCACGGTGTCGCCCCGCTTCACCCGCACGCGGTCCGGCACGTAGTGGCTGCGCATGGCCGTCATGTACACGTGCACCGTGCGGCCCTGCCGGACGATGCGCTGCTGGCCGGCCTTGACCGCGTTGGGGTCCGGCCGCATAGTGAGGGGGTTAGTCCCCGCGGGGTAGGTCTCCCAGCTCCGTATCCGGTCCATGCGGACGATCTGGGCCAGGTGGGGCTCGCCGATCCCCACGGGGGTGTTGCTGAGGAGCTTCATCTCGTCCCCGCTGATGTCGATGAGCTGCAGGTTCTGCGGCAGCAGCGGCCCCACGTTCTTGAACTGGTCCACCGACCACTTGTTCAGGGCACCAGGTACTTGCCTCCGGGCTTGACGGTGTCGCCCTCCACCGCGGTCAGGTGCCCGATGTTGTACTGCACGGGCAGCTTCTGCACCAGCTTCCACGCCCGGTCCGGCGGGTTGTAGGGCGGTCCCAGGGTCCACTTGGCTACGGCGCTGTCCAGGAACAGGCTGGTGTAGCCGTGGCCCTTGTCATCGAACATGGTGTGCAGGGGTCCCAGGCCCACCTTCACCTGGGCGGCCACCACCGCGTCGAACTTCAGGATGGGCACCTCGTAGTCGTCGCGGCCCGCGAAGGCCTTGTTGCGGATGGCCTCCTGGATCTTGCGGAAGCTGTACACGGTGACGTTGGGGTCCAGTTTGCCGCCCACCACGATGTAGTCCCCCCGCGGGGCCACGTCCAGGCCGTGGGGGCTCTTGGGCTCCGGTGCCAGGTACAGGATGCCTGCCTGGACCGCATCCTTCAGCCGGATGACCTTCATGCCGTTGACCGTCTCGTACCTGCCCTGGGCCACCAGCTCCTCGGCGCGTTTCCAGTTCACGATGTGCATGTAGTCCATGTCCCGGGCGGACGCGCCGATCTCCACGGGCGGCTTCTTCTCCAGGGTCCCCCCGATGGCCCGCTCGCTGTTGAAGGAGTTCCAGAAGGCCCAGCCGTAGCTCTCCAGCTTGCCGAAGTCCGCCAGATCCTGCCAGTACGGCGGCAGCTCGACCTGGAACGACCGCTTGGGGTCGATGCGGCCCGTACCCCGGTCGAACTTCCAGAAGGTGGCGAGCCCCCGGAAGTGCCGGTTGTAGTTCTCCTGGGTCAAGGGGACGTACCGGAAGGGGAAGGGGGCCGCGTACTGGGTCACCTCCAGGACGTACTCCGTGTTGGGGCTCACCACGGCCCCGTGGTTGGACACCGCGTTGGGGTTCTGCACGATCTGCTTGGTGGCGAAGTCCCGCAGGTCGATGACCGCGATCCGGCTGCCCGCCTTGTCGTTGATGAACAGCCACTTCCCGTCGTACTCGCCGTTGGTCTCGCTCAGGGCTGGGTGGTGGGTGTCCCCCCAGGCCAGGCGCGGGTCCTTGCTCCGCCAGTTGAGGATGGTCTCGGTCTCCTCCGAGCCGACCCCGTAGCCCTGCCAGGGCTCGGGCGCGAACACGCCGATGACGCGGAGCAGCCGCATGGACGGGACGCCGAACACCAGCACCTGCCCGCCCTGGCCGCCGGACGAGAACATCAGGTACTCGTCGTACTTGCCCGGCGGGACGTACGTCTGGATGGCCGCCCGGACCTGGTCCGGGGTTAGGCCCTTGGCCTCGATGAGGCTCTGCACGTCCTGGGGCAAGGTCCCCGCGCGCTGGGCCTGTCCGGCCAGGGTTCCGGCCAGCACCACCGCCAGGGCTACGCCCAGCGACGCCGCGACCCGACTCCACCTCGTGGTGCACCTCCCTCTGGGATCTGTTTTCGCCGAGCTCGTTCAAAGACGGACAGGTAGCTCCGCGGGCGGGTCCCGGGCCCACCGGGCCGCCCGCACGTCCTCCAGGGTCATGCGCTCCAGGTTGGCCAGCAGGTTCCCCCGGATCGCCGCCCACGCCCCGTGCAGGGGGCACGGCCGGTCGTCGGAGCACCGCGCGTCCCAGAACACGCACCGCCGGAAGGCGTCCGCCCCCTCTACCGCCTCCAGTACCTCCCGCACGCTGATCTCCGCGGGCGGCCGCGCCAGGCCGTAGCCGCGGCTCCGGCCCCGGGCGGACCGCAGAAGGCCGCTGCGGGCGAGCTTCCGGAGCGTCTTGCTGAGGAACGGGCCCGGCAGCCCGCAGGCCTCCGCCACCTGGTTGGCCGGCCGCACCTGCCCCAGGGGCACGGAGGCCAGGTAGCTCAGGGCCCGGAGGGCGTACTCCGCTTCGCGGGTGAACCGCATGTCCGCGCTCCTCGTCCCGACCTAAAACGAAGACCCGCGGGGCCTGCCTGCGCGACAGACCCAACGGGTCCGTCCTCACCGTAACGGCGGGTTACCCCACACGCCCATCGGTCGCGCAACGGATTTTCGGGGCCCCTCCCCTCCATCGCGGGTCCGATTTTTCCCCACTCCGCATCCCACCCGCCCCGGATGGTCAACGGTCCGGGGCCGTGCGTACCGTGGACCTGGAAGGACGAGGAAAGGAGGCGGTGGCCATGGCGAAGGTGGAGCGGATCCTGGTGGCGGTGGACCTGGGCGAGACCACCGCGGGGACGTGCGCGGCTGCTGCGGACCTGGCGCGCGCGTACGATGCGGAGGTGGTGTTCCTGCACGTGTACGACACCTCGAGCTTCGAGGAGATGCAGCGGGAAGCCCCGGGCCTGTACCTGGACCAGGTGCTGGACAACCTGCGCATGCAGGTGCGCAGCCAGCTGGCCCAGATGGGAGAGGTGCCGGCCCGGTTCCGCGTGGAGGTCATCCCGGACCGGCAGGTGGCGGAGTCCATCGTGGACGCCGCGGAGCGGTACGGGGCGGACCTGATCGTCATGGGCACCCACGGCCGCACCGGCCTGCAGCGGGTGCTGCTAGGCAGCGTGGCCGAGGCGGTGCTGCGCCGGGCCCGGGTCCCGGTGCTGGTGGTCCCCGCCCGGGCTACTCGGGCGGCCCGAGAGGAGGTGGCCTCCCGGTGAACGTTGCCGTGGTGGGACCCCGAGAAAGGAGGTGAGCACGGTGCAGAGGAGGTGGGAGTACTCCGAAGATCCGCCGGTGGCGCACGCGTTGCTGAACTCCACGCGGTACGCGTGGCTGTGGCTGCTGCTGCGCTTGTGGCTGGGTTACCAGTGGCTGGAAGCGGCGTCCCACAAGCTCGGCAACCCCGACTGGGTGCACACGGGCGCGGCGGTGCGGGCCTTTTGGGAGCGGGCGGTACTGATCCCGCCTCCCCCCGCGCGGCCGCCCGTGGCCTTCGACTGGTACCGGGGCTTCCTCCTGTGGCTTTTGAGCATCGGGGCCGAGGGCTTCCTGGCGGGCACGGCCAGCACCAACCCCATGATGTTCCTCGTATCCCTACTCCTGGTGCTGGCCTGGAAGGCGGCGGGCTACTATGGACTGGACCGGTGGCTGCTGCCCGCCCTGGGGACCCCCTGGCGGCCGGGCCGGGTTTTCCGCACCGCCGAGCAGCCCTCGGCAACCTGACAGGGAGGTGGGAACATGGCAACCGCGCCGACCCGCATCCGCCTGCAGGCCAAGGACGTGATGACCTCCCCGGTCATCACCGTATCGCCGGATACTCCCGTGAAGGAGGTGGCCCAGCTGCTGCTCACGCACCACATCAGCGGGGTGCCCGTGGTGTCCGACGGTAAGCTGGTGGGCATCGTGACGGAGGCCGACCTCCTGTACAAGGAGCGGCCGGAGACGGAGGAGGGAGGGCTGCTGCGGCTGCTCCGCCGGGGCCAGCTGGCCGAGGCGGAGCGCAAGGCCGAAGGGCTGGTGGCCCGGGACGTGATGACCTCCCCCGTGGTCACGGTGACCGAGGACACGCCCCTCCGCGAGGTGGCGAGCCTCATGGCCCGCCGGCAGATCAACCGGGTCCCCGTGCTCCGGGGCGACCAGGTGGTGGGGATCGTGAGCCGGGCCGACGTGCTGCGGGCCCTGGTGCGGGCGGACGACGAGCTCAAGCAGGCGGTCCAGCGGGCCCTCCTGGAGGAGCTGTGGATCGACCCTTCGGGGCTGCGCATCGAGGTCCACGAGGGCGTGGTCATCCTGGAGGGGGAGGTGGACCGCAGGTCGGACAAGGAGCTGGCGGAGCGGTGGGTGAGCACCATCGACGGCGTGGTGCGGGTGGAAAGCCGCCTCACCTACCGGTTCGACGACCGCCAAGCCCGCATGGAGACCTGGCCGGGCGACCCCTGGCGCAACGTGCCCAGGTAGGGCCAACCCCTGCAGGGCCTTCCAGGGCCCGCCGGGCAGTCTGTGCACCCGGCGGGTCTTTTTTTTCGCGCGGTCCGCTACCATGGAAGGGGCCCCGGCCCCACTCGGCGAGGAGCGCGTCCCGGTGCAGCTGGCCCGCCAGACGGCCATCTTCCGGAGCATCTCGGCGGTGCTCAACCGCTCCTACACCCTCCGGGAGGCCCTGGACGGCGCCCTGCGCCGCATCTGCGAGCTGCTGGACGTGGAGGCGGGCTGGATCTTCCTGCACGGCCCCAACCCCGGTGAGTTCCGCCTGGCCGCGGACGCCAACCTGCCCGCGCCCCTGGCCGTGGCGGGCAAGCGGCGCATGACGGGGGACTGCCGGTGCATCAGCATGCTGCGGGAGGGGAGCTTGCGGGAGCCCGTCAACCTCATCCAGTGCCTGCGGCTGGAGCAGGCCCTGCCCCAGAGCGCGGAGCGGCACCGGCACGCCTCGGTCCCCCTCGTGGCCCAGGACGAGACCGTGGGCATCCTCAACCTCATGCTGCCCCCTGGCCGCACCTTCACCGAGGAGGAGCTGGACATGCTGGAGGCGGTGGGTCACGAGCTGGCGGTAACCATCCAGCGGGCCCGGCTGTTCGAGCAGGTGCGGGAGCAGGAGCAGGTCCGGCGCCAGCTCCTGCAGCGTCTGCTGGTGGCGCAGGAGGAGGAGCGGCGCCGCATCGCCCGGGACCTGCACGACCACGCGGGCCAGATGATGACCGCCCTCATCATCCAGCTGGCCCAGCTGGCAGCCCAGGCGGAGTCTCAGGGCAACGCCCTGGCCGGCCAGCTCCGGCGGCTCCACGACCTGGCCCAACAGGGCCTGGACGAGCTGCGCAAGCTGGTCCACGAGCTGCGGCCGTCCATCCTGGACGACCTGGGCCTGGCACCCGCGGTCCGGTGGTACGCGGAGGCGTACGTGAAGCCCGCGGGCCTGGACGTCCACGTGGAAACCCTCGGGCTGGACTCCCGGCTGCCCCCGGACGTAGAGGCCGTGGCCTTCCGCATCGTGCAGGAAGCCCTCACCAACGTTCTCCGACACGCCCGGGCCCGGCGGGTGGACGTCCGCCTGGATCGGCGGGGCCAGTACCTCCTGGTGATGGTGCGGGACGACGGGGTGGGCTTCGACCCGGAGAAGTCGGACCGCCGGACCTTGGGCCTGGCGGGCATGCGGGAACGGGCGGAACTGGTGGGCGGGACCGTCCAGGTCCTGTCCGTGCCGGGGGTGGGGACCACCGTCCTGGCCCGCATCCCCGTGGACACCGGTCAACAGCCCTCCGC
The DNA here is from genome assembly GCA_964437095.1 of uncultured bacterium. Classification (GTDB taxonomy): domain Bacteria; phylum Sysuimicrobiota; class Sysuimicrobiia; order Sysuimicrobiales; family Sysuimicrobiaceae; genus Tepidifontimicrobium. The sequence continues at coordinate 15,948 of CAYTFH010000006.1, forward strand.
CGGAGCCGATCCCGCCCAGGCCTGATGGTGCACCTTCGACCCGGCCGCCTAGGTTCGCGGCGGGGGTGGGAGGGTGCACCTCAAGCCGGAGCACCGGGCGGCGCTGGACGCGTGGCGTGAGGCCCTGATGGACGCCCGGCGGCCACCCGTCCCCCGGGAGGAGCGGGCCGCGGACCACCGCCGGGCGTCCCGCGAGTACCGGGACGTCCTCGGGGCCGTGCGCAGGCAGCTGTCGGAGATTCGGTCCCTGCACCGCCGGGCCCTGGAGCAGCACCGCGTCTGGCTGGCTCTCCTGGAACGCTTCTTCCGGCGGGCCGCGGCGCCGCCGCGTTGAAATCCCGGGGAGTCGGGTCTGGGCCCGATTCGGAAAATCGGTGGGCCACCCGATGTCTTCCCGGGGCGCCGTCCCGCATACTCCGCGCGTGCGGGGTGGGGAGGCCGGGCATTGCCCGACACGCGGGAAGACCCCGTGCGTGCGCCATGCTGGTACGCGACGTCATGACCGCCAATCCGACCACCATCGCGCCCACGGCTTCCCTGCTGGAGGCGCTGGACCGCATGAAGGCCTTGCGCATCCGCCACCTGCCCGTGGTGCGGGGCAGCAGGCTGGTGGGCCTGGTGACGTGGACCGACCTGATGCGCGCCGCCCTGCCGCCCGCGGCGGGGGACGGGGCCGCCCGGCGCGTGGAGCTTCCCCAGCACCTGAAGGTCTCCGACGTCATGGTGCGCGACCTGCACACCACCACGCCCGACGCGCCCGTGGAGGAGGCCGCGGCCCTGCTGCGCAAGCACAAGATCGGCTGCCTGCTGGTGCTGGAACGGGACCAGCTGGTGGGCATCGTGACCGAAAGCGATCTGTTCGACGCCCTGGTCTACCTGCGGGGTGGGGACCTCGACGGGGTCCGGACGTCCGTGGCCCTGCCGGGCGGGCTCGAGGACCTCGTCAAGCTGGTGCAGGCCCTGCAAGCCATCCAGCCCGACCGGTGGGGCCTCGTCCTGTCCGTGCGGCTGGACGGGGTGGTGAAACGGGCGGACGTGTGCGCCACCCACGTCCCACCCCTTGTGCTGGCGGAGCAGCTAGCGGCGTCGGGCCTGCAGCCCTTCAACCTGCGCTTCCGGGTGGCGGCCAAGAAGAGGGCCTGATCCGCGCCTCAGAACCGAGCGAACTCCCGCCACGTGGTGGGGGAGGTCACCGCGTACACCACCAGGGGTCCGTGCCGCGGCCCGTCCATGCCGGGCGACCCCGAAGGCATGCCCGGGAGCGCGATCCCCAGGATGCGCGGCCGCTCGGCCAGCAGGCGGGCCACGGCGGCCGCGGGAACGTGGCCTTCCACGAAGTACGGCCCGGCCACCACCGTGTGACACGACTCCAGGGCCTCGGGCACACCCGCGCGGCGTTTGGTGGTCTTCAAGCCGCCGTCCTTCACCACCCGCGTCGGGAACCCCGACGCCGCCAGGTACTCCGCGTACCTGGCGCAGCAGGGTCAGGTGGGTGGCTGGTACAGCACCAGCTCGGGTCCCGCACGCTTCGTGCCGAAGCCCTCACCCGCCATCTCCCGCAGCCCCGCTCCGCGCAGGGCCAGCCCCACAGCTACAGCGAGCAGGAGCCCCGAGGCCGCCACCACCCAGGGCCACCAGGGCCGCTGAGCTTCCTGACCCGGACGACGTCTACGTCGTTCCGCCACCGGCCACCTCCCCTCCACGCGTCTCCGCCACGGCGAGCACCGGACAAGTCTAGACGGGCGGGCGCACGGACCTGCAGTCCGAGCAGTACTGCGTGAGCACCCGCTGCACGGCTGGGTCCACCTCCCCTAGCAACCCCATGACCCGGGCGAGCATGCCCTGCGACCCGATGGGGGCTCCGCACGCCACGCACCGGGCCACCCGGTTCCGGTACACCACCCTGCGGCCCTGCCGGAGCTCGCCCGCGTCCACGCCCTTGTGCACCCGGATGGCACCCCGCTCCACTTCCGGACAGGTGAACGTGCACTGGCCGCACCCCACACACGTGCCCGGATCCCACGTCAACACGACCTCCTGACCCTCCGCAAAGGTCAACGCAGAGGTGGGGCAGACCCGGGCGCACATGCCGCAGCCCGTGCACGCGCTTTCGTCCACGGTGACCCGTCCCAGGGGTGCGGCGGGGTGCTCCACCCTCGCCTTGGCGGCCCCGGCTGCCTCAGCCAACGCCAGGAACACCCGGGAAGCCGCCTCCGGCCTGGTGCTGAACAGGGCGGTGGCGTCCAGGCCCACCGACCCGAAGCGGGCCTGGTCGCGGCGTCCGGCACTGTCCGCCCCCGGCGGGGCGGAGGGAGTGAGCGCCACGCGGCCTTCGGGCAGCCCCACCGCGCGCAGGTACTCCCGGCAGAACTCCAGCCGGTCCTGCGCTGTGGGAGATTTTCGGGCGCGCCCGCACGTGCACGGCGCTACCGTCACGGCGGCCGCGCCGAGCAAAAGGGGAGCCAGCATCCAGTGCGGGGGCAGGCTCTCCACGCACGTCACGGGCACGGGCAGCCACGCCGGGTGCCAACCTGCCTGGGGCCGGGTCCCAGCACACACGTACACGATCCCCCGCGGCCGCGGACCGTCCGCCTCACCGTCCAGCAGGGCCCACACGTGGGCGGCCACCTCCGCCCCGGTGTAGCCCGGGCGCACCACCGCCTCCTGGGGGCAGGCGGCCATGCAGGCCCCGCAGGTGACGCAGCGGGACCGGTCCAGGATCACCCGCCCCTCCCGGACCTGGATGGCTCCCTCGGGACACGCCCCCTCACACAGCCGGCACCCGTCCTCCGCAGCGCACCGGTCCCGGTCCACCCTCGGCACGACCCGGTAGGCCAAGGGCGGGAAGCGCAGCAGCGCCCTGCGGTGCAACCGCTCGGGGAAATACGGTGCGAGGTTCGCGGGCTGCGTTCCCGGGTACGCCCGTACGCGCTCCGCCGCGCCGCGCACCAGGAGCCTTGCCCGAGCCGCATCCCCCCCGTCGGCCCACGGATCCAGCCCCAGGAAACCCCCAGCGTCCTTGCCCGCGGCCTGCAGCTCCACCCGAAGCTCCTCGGGAAGCCCCGCCGCGCCGCACAAGGCCACCACGCCCCGATCCGCGCCGGAGGTGAGGAGCTCAGACAACTCCCCGAGGTCGCGGCACGCCCCCGGCACCACCCTGACGGTCACGTGCGGTAGCCCCTCCAGCCCGGACGCCAACAAAGCCCCGTGCTCGCACAGGACCACCAGCACCCGGGGGTTCTGCGCGCTCACCCGGCCACCTCCGCCGCGGCCCGCTCCACCAAAAGCCCCGTGAGATCGACTTCGTGCTCCAGGAACGCCTCCAGGGCCGCAGCCGCCGACCCGTACAGCCCGCCGGGGCCATGGCGCTGCAGGCGCCGCACGAGCTCCGGAGCCCACCGCCAGGGGTGGTCCACGAGGAAGCGGTGTTCCGCCTGCAGCACCTTCGCGGCCTCCCGCACGTCCTGCTGCCAGGCCTCCGCCTCCCTGCGCACCAGCGCGCTGAGGTACTCCAGCTGCACGGAGAGGTGGTCGGGCGGTTCAGGGCCCGCCGGGACGAGCCCGACCTCAACGTATGCCCGGTTCAGCGAGCCGTACAGCTCCGTGCCCGGCCCCTCTCCGTACGCCGACTCCCACAGCGGGCAGGCCGGGCCCGAGCCGTCCGGTCCGAACAGCCGCACGTACTCCGCCTCCACGCCCTCCTGGAGGTCCCGGCTCAAGCGGTCCAAAAGCGGGGCCCAGGCTCGGGCGAAGGCCAGCCCTCGGAGCTCCTGCGCGTCCCGAAACGACCGGGCAGCCCGGCGCAGTCGCGTGCGCCGGTGGCAGTCTGGGTACAGGAACAGCGCCGCCAGCAGCCGGTACCCTGCCTCCCGAACCAGGGCGAGTTCCGTCATGCCCCGGCCCGGTCCGGGAGTAGCTCGTACACCACCGCGGCGAGGAACACCAGCATCACACCCAGGATGAACAGGGCCGGGGCGAAGGGCAACCTCGGGTTGCTGTACGCGGGGCTCGTGGGCAGCCCGAGGGGGGCTGCGAGGAAGAAGTAGCTGACGATCTGCAGCGCGAACCCCACCACCACCATGGCCACCACGAGCCACGTGCGCATGGCCTATCCCTCCTCGGTTTCCACTTCCATAATCGGGAACACCTTCACGAACAGCGCATACAACAGCGTGCCCAGGGCGAACAGCCCCAGGAGGACGCTGTACTCCACCCAGGTGGGCGCGTAGCTGCCCGTGGGGTACGGCAGCAGGGTCCCGTGGCTCTGGGACGGCACCACCACCAGCAGCCGCTTCGCCACCGCCGCCCAGTTCACCAGCAGCCCGCTCACCACGCCGCTGGCGATCCAGCTCCGCGCGCCCAGGGGCACCAGCGACAGCACGAACAGCACCGCCACCACCGCCGGGAGCCAACCCGCGCCCGCCAGGGGTCCCGTGACCCACAGCACCGCCAGGACGGCTGCGAGAACGCCCAGCCCCCACGCCAGGCCAGGGCGGAAGGCCGGAACCGGAAGCCCGAACAGCTCCCTCAGCCACGCCACGCCCAGAACCACCGCAGCCAGAACCAGGGCGACCGCCGAGGACCAGTACAGGGCTCCGTACTCGCCTGCCAACAGCGCCCACGTCACCCGTGCTTCCACCACCGGGGCCGCGTAGATCATGGTCAGAAGCTCCGCCACCATGAAGTATAGGTACGTGAGGACCAACACCAGCAGCATGCCGCCCAGAGACCGGAACACCCCTTCGTGGAGCTGGTCCGTCTCGCCCAACGTAGCGCGGAGGACTGAGGCGACCACCAGGAGCAGACCCACGCCCGACACCCCAGCCATCACCACGAACCCGGGCGCCTGCAGGGCGCTGAACCACCCCGGCCGGCCCGCCTGGATCCCGAACACGAAGCCCAGGGTGGAGTGGGCCGTGACCAGCAGGGGCAGGATGGCGATGGCCAGCCATAGGCTGGCCCGGTGGTGCCTGCGCCGCTCCTCGGGGGTGTCCCGGTAGCCCGCCGCCCACGCTCGGTAGAAGCCCTGGAAGGGGCTCGGCACCCGCGCCAGCAGCGCCGCGTCCCGCCGGCCGTCCAGGTAGAAGTAGACGAGGCTGGCGAACAGGTAGCCCGAGATGACCAGGGTGAAGGTCCCGAAGAAGGGCGACTGCGGCCGGGCGTAGCGGAACAGGTTCACCACCCCCCGCACGGGCTGGCCGAGGTCCGGTAGCACGCTGAAGGCCGCGAGGACCAGGGCCACGATGGTCAACAGCTCCGCCATCCGCGAGACCGGCTTCAGGTGTTCGATGCGCAGCAACCGAACCAGGGCCGCCGTACTGATGCCCGCGAAACTCACGCCCACGAAGTAGATGTCGAACGCGATGTACAGGCCCCACGCGGCGCCCGCCATGCTGCCGATGTCCCGCAGCCCGGTGACCACCAGCCCCTCCACCGCCTGGCGGGAGTAGGCGTACACCCCCCACGCGGCGAGAACCGCCAGCACGCCCACCAGCAGCCACCAGCGCGGCGTGAACCGCCCGATGTTGTACGGTAAGCTGTGGGTCCGCGTCGCCATGGCTCACACCCTCGCTTTCACTTCCTCCACCGGCCTGGACTCCGGGTGCGGCGGGTGCCCGCCCACGTAGTACACCCGCGGTTGCGTCCCCACCTCCTCCAGCAAGCGCCAGGACGGCTTGCGCTTCAGGACCTGCGACACCTCGCTCTGGGGGTCCTCCAGGTCGCCGAACAGCAGCGCGAAGGCCGGGCAGTTGGCCACGCAGGCGGGCTTGAGGCCGCGCTCCACCCGGTGCACGCAGAAGGTGCACTTCTCGATCACACCCTTCAGGCGACCCCCCCCCGCGATCCGCCGCCCCTCCGGCCCGTACCGCTTGTCCAGGTCGGGGTTGCGGTAGGGCGGGGAGTTGCCGTCGGCCACCTCCCGCACCTCCCGGTCGCTCCAGTCCAGGTACGCGTTCTTGGAGGGCGCCTTCCAGTTAAAGTAGTTCACCCCGTAGGGGCAGGCCACCTCACAGTACCGGCAGCCGATGCACCGGTCCCAGTCCGTGGCCACCAGCCCGTCCTCCCGCTTGTACCGCGCCCCCACGGGGCACACCTTCACGCACGGCGCGTCGTCGCAGTGCATGCACGGGCGCGGCAGGAACCACACGTGGGTGTTGGGGTACTCCCCCTCCTCGAACCGGAACACGTACATCCAGAAGTGCGCCGTGGGCGTGTCGTTCTCCACCTTACAGGCTTCCATGCACGCCCGGCAGCCCATGCACCGGTCGAGGTCGATCACCATGGCGTACTTGGCCATCCGTCACCTCCGCCCCTATGCCCGGTACACCCGTACCTTCACGTGGAAGGACTGGTCCGCGGTGTTCGCCACATACCCCTCGCCCGTGAAGTACAGCTCGCTGGAGTGCGACCCGTTCCCCTCCGTCCACGGGTGCTTGGCCGCCTGCCCGAAGTGGTGGGGCATGCCCACCGTGTCGGGCCGAATTCCTTCCCGGTACCGGGCGATCGCCTTCACGCGACGCGTCTCGCCCGTGAGGGCGTTGTGGGACTCCACCCAGACTTCGTCCCCGTCCCGGATGCCCTTGGCCCGGGCCGTGGCCGGGTTGATCTCCACCCACGCTCTGCGGGCGAGCTCCGACAGAAGAGGGAGCTGCGCAGAACGGGACTGCTTGTGCTCGATGAGCTTGTAGCTCACCAGGTACAGGTCGTATTCGGGCGGCGACTGCTCCATGGTGGGTTTCCGCCAGGTGGGCAGCGGGGTGTAGTCCCGCCAGTACACTTCCCCGGCTCCCTTCGCCCGCATCCCGTTCCGGTAGCGAAGCAACGACTCCCCGTAGAGCCGGTGGCGGATGCCTCCGAAGGGCGGGTCCATGGCGTAGCCGTATAGCTTGTCGGGGCCCACCCGACCCTTCGCCTTCACCCCGTGCTTCTCGAAGTAGGCTACGCCTTCGGGGACCCCCTCCGACTTGGCCCACCGGTCGAAGATCTCCCGCACCGTGGGCTTGCGATCCAGGGGCAGCTTGTAGGGGTCCTTGAGCTTCACGGCGTCGTTCAGCTGGTCCAGGTAGCCTCCCTTGCCGTACAGGACCCCCAGCTTCTCGCACAGGTCCATGTAGATCTCGATCTCCCCGCGGCTTTCGCCCAGCGGCCGCATCACGGGGACGCGCAGGGCGACCGCGTCCACGTACTGGTCGGTGGCGGCATACGGACCCTCGTACTTCTCCAGGGTGGCCGCGGGGACCACCACGTCCGCGAACAGGTCCGCGGTCGCCGACAGCCACGGGTCGATGGCCACCACGAACTTGAACTTCCGGTACGCCTCGCGGATGTCCGCCGCCGACCCGTACGCGCGTACGGGGTTGGTCATGTGCAGGATGAGGACCTCCGGCAGTTCCTTCACCCCGTACTTGTCGGGGTTCTGCATGACCTTGGCCACCACCGCGGGGCTGCCGGTGTTGATGGGGAAGAACTTAGAGTCCTTCAGGGTGAAGTCGTAGGGCGGGTCCTTGATCTCAATCCGGTCCAGCTTCTCGAAGTTCTCGTGGACCTTCCACGGGCCCACGTCGAACCGCTGGCCACCCGCGGCCCCGACGGCCCCCAGCAGCATCATTACCAGGACCATGGCCCGGATGGCCTGGAAGCCCAGCTCCTGCTGCGCCATGTGGTACGCGTGGATGGCCACAGGCCGGTAGGGCACCTGCACCCCGTCCACCACCACGGTGGCGCCGATGTGGGCGTTCTCCGCCAGCTCCCGGGCCACCCGCTGGATCTGTTCCGCGGGCACCCCACAGACCTCCGCCGCCCACTGCGGCGTGTACTGCCGGACGTGCTCCTTGAACACCTGGAAGGCGGGCTTCACCTTCGCGCCTCCCACGGTGAACTCCCCTTCCAGCGCAGGGTCCGCACCCGGGTCGTCGTAGGGCCTGGGAGCGTTGGCCTTCCGGTCCCACACCTGCTCCTTGCCCTCCCGGCGCAGGAAGAAACCGTCCTCCTGGACCAGGAAGGGCGCGTTGGTGTGCTGCGCCAGGTATTCGCGGTCCACCGCTCCCATCTGGACCAGCTCGTGGCAGAGGGCCAAGGCCAAAGCCAGGTCGGTCCCGGGCCGGATGGGCACCCACTCGTCCGCGAAGGGACCGCCCGGCCGGCGCCGGGGGTCGATGAGCACCACCTTGCAGCCCCGCTCCCGGGCCTGCAGGAGCTGCTGGGGCCAGGTGATCCAGCACAGCTGGTTCCCGCCCGCGCTGGTCAGGTTCCAGCCCCACGCCACCACGTAGCGGGCATACCGGAAGTCCGGGTGCAGCACCCCGCTGATCCCCACGGTGTACTCGCAGGCGCGGTAGCCGGCGTCGGAGCAGAAAGCCCCGTGGCCCAGCTTGCTCGCGCCCAGGGCCTTCACGAAGGCGTTGTCGTAAAAGGCTCCGGCCTTCCCCCGGCCCTTCTGCCACAGAACCAGTTTGGGGTTTTTGGCCCGGACCGGGCGAATGCGGTCCGCCACCAGCCGCAACGCTTCGTCCCACGTGGCCCGACGCCACTGCCCGGGGACGCCCTTCTCGTTGGTGCGGATCAGGGGCACCCGCACGCGGTTCGGGTCGTACAAGGCGGTGATCTGCGCGACGCCCTTCGGACACAGGGTGCCCCGGTTGCGGGGGTGAGCAGGGTTGCCCTCCAGCTTCACCACCCGGCCCCCGATCCGGCGCGCCAGCACTCCGCAGTCCTGTTTGCCGATCCAGCACGTGGTGGGAACCCACTCATCTACCGCTTCCGTCCCCGGCGCGGGCGCTGCCTTGAGGGTCTCCAGTTCTCCGAACAGGACACGGCTGGCGAGCAAACTCCCGGTGGCACCCGCGGAGGTCTTCAGGAAGGTGCGGCGGCTGACCTTCATCCTACACCTCACGCTGAGGTGAGTTTAAGTTTTTCCCCGCTTCACCATAGAGGATCCCGCGTGGTCTCCGGAATCGGGCCGCTACCTGATTCCCCGCATCCAGCCGCTACCCGATGTGCGCGCCACGCCCGCCCGAGCTGGACCGGTGGACCCGTACGGTCCGCACGATCCCCCGCAGCGCAAGGGCCACTCCGTTGGTGGGCGTGTCCGCGAGCACTCCAGCCGGCCGACGACGGTTGTCCGCGACGAATCTGTGGACTGTTGGCCCGAAGTCCCCCGGGCTCACCTCACCCGCGCGCCCGCATCCGCCACAGCCGCCACCCCACGTACCCGTAGGTGGCCCAGATCCCGCCCAAGAGGATCCCCAGCACCGCCACCTGCTCGGGCAACAGGTACGGGCTGATGACACCAGGCTGCGGGCTCAACGCCCTCAGGACTTCCCGACCGGGCCGGACCCGAGGCCCCGGGGGACGCCCGCCCGCTTGCAGCTCCGTCGCGACCTGAGGCTCGTCCCCGGCCTCCACCCGCACCCCCCAAGGCGGCGCCGTCCCCGGCAGCTCTGCCCACGCCACCCCTTGCCCGTCCGTCTTGAACGTCCCGAGGGACAGCCACCCGAAGGTAGTACGTACCTTGAACCCCACGGACGTGCCGGGCACCGGCTCACCGGCTGCGTCCAGGACCCGCGCCTCCGCCCGGAAGCCACTCCCGGGCCCCCGCGTCACCTGCAAAAGCACCTTGGCTGGCTTGCCGCCCCAGGCCGGTGCCGCGAGCAAGCCCAGCAGCACGCTCAAGCCCACCAGCAGTGCAGGGAAGGAATGGAGCCCACACACGCGCGGCTCCGGTTCTGGGGTGCAGGAGACTCCCCGGCCACCGCGCGGGCGATTCGTGGGCCGATCCACCCCACGCCCAATTCCTGCCGCACCCTCACCCCGCCGCGCCATGACGCACCGCCTCCCGCTGCTGCCCCTCACGCGTCTCCCAGATGGGCACGATGGGGAACAGCTTGCTGAAGAGGATGTAGATCAGAGCGAAGCCCGCCAGCGCGCCCGCCGTGATGGACCACTCCACCCACGTGGGCTGGTACACCGCCCAACCGGCGGGAGCCCGCTGGATGGGCAGGAACGGGTTCTCCAGGGTGGGAACGATGATTACGTAGCGCTTGAGCCACGCCCCCACGTTGACGAGCAGCGACGCCACCACCGCCGCGGCCACGGGCCGGTCGTGGAAATAGGCCAAAAAGGCCAGGAGCAGCCACGCCACCACCACCGGCCACATCCACCTAACGCCCTCCCAGGCTAGCCCGGGGCCCGCCAGGGGGACCCGGGGGCCCGCGGTGGACAGCAACGCCACGACCACCGCATACGCCGCGGCCCCCACCAGCGCCGGCCGCGGCTGCAACCCCGGCACGCCCCGCAGCCGCACCACCCACCGCACCCGGGGCAAGGTGAGCAGCAGCACCGGCAGCAGCACCCCCACCCCCTGGGTGAACCAGAACAGGCCGGAGAACCGCCCCCACAACACCGCGGTGAGGTACCCGCGCTCGGCGGTGGCCATCTTGTACGCGGGGGTCAGGTACTCCGCGAACGTGAAGTAGCCGTAAGCCAGGCCCAGGACGATGAGCAGGTAGCCCATCCGCCGGAAGTGGGATTCGGTGATGTACTCCTCCAGGCCGTACGCCCACCGGAAGGCGGCCATGGCGGTCACCACCGCCGCCGCACCGCTGAACAGGGCTCCGGAGACGAAGTACGGTCCGAAGATGGTGCTGTTCCAGCCCGCCCGCAGCGTCATCCCGAAGATCCAGGAGACTACGGTGTGCACCGACACCGCGATGGGGATGATGATCACCGCCAGCACGCTCACCACCGTCTCCAGGTCGCGCATCTGTTCCGGCGTCCCCCTCCACCCGAGGCTGAGGACGCTATAGAGCCGCCGCCGCCAGGTCGGTCCCGCCGCGTACCGGTCTCGGAGCAGCGCGAGGTCGGGGATCATGGGCACGTACAGGAACAGCGTGCTTCCGGTGAGATAGGTGGTGATGGACAGAACGTCCCACAGCACCGGCGACTGCAGGCGGCCGTGCACGAGCACGTTGAGCAACCGGTCGGGCCTGCCCATGTCCACCAGGGGCATCAGAGCCCCCATGAGGAGCGAAGCGAAGGTGATGGCCTCCGCCATCCGCGTGATGGGCCGCCGCCACTCGGCGCCGGTCAGCCGCAGGATGGCGGACATGAGGGCACCCACATGGCTGACGCCGATGAAGAAGACGAAGTTGGTGATGTAGACACCCCACATGACGTGGTCCCGCAGGCCCGTGACCCCCAGTCCGTACCAGAGCTGAGTGACATACGCCACCACGCCCCACGCGAACACCGCGAGTAGCCCACCCAGGAGGGCGTAAAAGCCCGGCCCTCCTGATTCCAGGGTGGCCAGCAGGCGCTGCTCCTGCTCGGACAAGGTCTGGGCGCTGGAGGTCCCTCTCACGGTCGTCCCCTCCCGGATGGCGCGCCGGTTTCGGGCGGAGGAGGGTACAGCCGCTGGCGCGGCGGCAGGTAGTAGACTCGCGGCTCGGTGCCCAGCTCCTCGAGCAGCCGGTACGCAGCGTGCTCGCCGACCAACTGGGAGAACCGGGCCGTCTCTCCCTGGGAGTTGGTCACCGCGTCCTCCTCCCGGTCACCGAAGTACAGGGCACCCATGGGGCAGGCCGCCACGCAGGCGGGAAGCTTCCCGTCCCGAACCAGGGCGGGACAAAAGATGCACTTCTCCGTGGTCCCGCGGAAGTGCACCCGGTTCCACTCCGGATCGTATGCCTCCCCCACGCGCTCGGGCGTGGCCGGTGGGTCCACCCAGTTGAATCCGCGGGCTTGGTAGGGGCAGGCGGCGATGCAGAACCGGCAGCCGATGCACCGACTGGTATCCTGCATGACGATGCCGTCGTCCCGCTTCCACGTGGCGCTCACGGGGCACACCTTCACGCAGGGCGGGTTGTCACACTGCATGCAGGGCCGGGGCAGCCAGTAGGCCAGTCCCGTCGCCTCGTCCCGCATCTCATAGACCCGAATCCACTCCTGACCCGGCGGAACGCGGTGCATGGCCGCGCACGCGCGGGTGCACTCCTGGCAGCCGTCACACTTCGCCAGGTCCACCACCATCACCCAGCGCTGCGGCCCTCGTCCCGTCTCCACAGGGGCGGGCGGGTCCGCTGGCTCCGCCACCACCAAGTCCTTGTGCCCCGGCTGTCCCGACAGCCGGACCAGCTTGCCCGGCCCGCCCGGCCCCTCCGCCGCCAGAGCGGGGACCGTTCGCCGCCCCGCTCGCGGACCGACCAGGAGCTGGGCCCCCGCCCAACCCGCCCCCGCCAGCGCGAGCCCGCGCAGGAACGACCTCCGGGACACCTTCACGGCTGGCTCCCACCCAACACCACCAGTTGCCCGACCTGCCCCGCGTGATCTGGTGCGCAGCCCGCCACGGAACACCCGAACGAGTACACCCCCGGCCGCGCGGCCCGAAACCGCACCGTCACCGTCTGCCCGGGCGAGATGGACTCGACCCAGACGTTGAAGGCAGCCAGGGCGAAGCCGTGGCTGGCGGTCGAGTCCGCGTTGGTCAGCCGCAGCACCACCTCGTCACCCTCTCGCACCACCAGGGTGGAGGGGAGCCAGTGGCGCACCCCCTGCTCCCCCAGCTCGAAGGGATGGAGGTACAAGTGGAACTGCCGGACCACAGGCACGTACGGGGACGCGGGTGGCCCAGCCGGCCTGTACGCTTGGACAGCCACCATCCCCGCGGTGAGCGTGCCCAGCACCGTCACGAAGGTGACGAGCAGTACCGTGAGAGGGCGCGGCTCCATGGGCGCCTCCGGCCTACCGGACCACCAAAGTCCCCCTCATGCCGGCGGTGTAGTGGTCCACCGGGCTCTTCAGCAGGCACGCCATCTCGAAGGTCCCGGTCCTCTGCGGTGTGAACCTCACCTCCGCGGACCGACCGGGCGCAACCTCGATCTCCAACACGCCCTTGGCCGCGATCTCCAAACCTCCGCCCTCCACCTTGACCTCCACGCCCGTGAAGAAGTTGTTCTGCTCCGCCCACTCGTGCAACGCGTCCCGAGAAATCCCGGGCCTGGGTTTGGCGTACACCATGAACTCGTGCTTGAGCCGCCCGCGGTTGACCAGGACCAGTTCTGCTTCCCCTCCCGCGGGGAGAGTGACCTGCGCGGGCCGGAAGTACATCCCCGTGCCTTCCTCCCCCATGGTCACCGTCACCTTCGCCTTCGGGGCTCCTGCCGCACCCGACCCGAGCAGCGCGGCGGCCAACACCGCCACTGCGGCCATCCAGACTACACGCATGGGTTGCTCACCTCCGCCGTTGGGTTTGGACGCTGCTCCTGCACCACCCACGGCCAGCGTACGGTGCCCGCGAGTCGGCCACCATGGCCAGGCTGGACAGTTTTTCCGGGGGCCGACGGGACTATGGGAAGGTGGTCCTTCCGGACTAAGGGGGTTTAGTCCGACTCTTCCCGAAAGGCGGGCGGGACGAGCCCGTGCTGTACCGCGAACACCGCGGCCTCCACCCGGCTGTGCACGTGGAGTTTCTCCAGGATGTTCCGCAGGTGGTTGCGGACGGTGTTCTCGCTAATGAACAGCCTCACGGCGATCTCCCTGTTGGACAGTCCCTGGGCCACCAGGGCGAGGATCTCCCGCTCCCGCTCGCTGAGGCGCTGGGGGGCCGGCTCTGGCCCTCGCGGGGCCCGAGTGAACTCCTCCACCAAGCGCGCCGCCACCCGGGGAGGGAAGAAGGCCTCCCCGCGGGCTGCAGCCCGAACCGCCGCGTACAGTTCCTCCGGCGTGCTCGACTTCAGCAGGTAACCGCGGGCTCCCAGGCGGATGGCCTCGTACAGCCGATCGTCCTCCTCCGATACGGTCAGCATCACGATCCGCAGGTAGGGCATCTCCGCCCGCAGGGCACGGGTGGCTTCCAGCCCATCGCAGCGGGGCATGTAGATGTCCATGAGGATCACGTCCGGCATCAGCTCCCGGGCCCGCTCCAGGGCCTCCAGCCCGTCCGCCGCCTCCCCGGCGACCTCGAAGTCTGGCTGCTCTCGGAGGAGCTCGGCCACCCCCTGGCGGAACAAGGTGTGGTCGTCCACCAACATCACGCGGATCCGGTCCATCCCACCACCCGGCGGGACTGCCAGCTCGGGAGCCGCACGCGTACCCGGGTGCCCTCGCTCGGCTGACTCTCGATGGTCAGCTGAGCTCCCATGCTGGCCGCTCGCTCCCGCATCCCCAGGAGCCCGAAGTGGCGCCCCCGCTGCACCTGCGCTGGGTCAAACCCCACGCCGTCGTCCTCCACGACCACCTCCAGTCCCCCACCGCCGCTCGAAATCCGGACGACCGCCCGGCGCGCCTGCGCGTGGCGCCAGACGTTCGTCAGGGCTTCCTGGACGATGCGCACCAGCTGAACCTCTAGCTCCGGAGATAGGCTGGCCGCGGGCTCTCCTTCAACCCGCACCTCCGCGAGCACCCCCGTGTGCCGGGAGAACTCACGGACGTACTCCTGCAGGGCGGCCACGAAGTCCATCCCGCTAGAGACCCGCAGACCGTAGATGGCTTGGCGGACCTCTTCGTAGGCGCGGGTGGAGACCTGCTCGATGCGCTGGAGGGCACGATCCGGCGGCATTCCCTTATGCCCCGCGTGGGCGAAGGCGCGGATGATCCCCAGGGCCTGCGCCAACCCGTCGTGAAGCTCCCGCGCCAGGCGCTCCCGCTCCTCTACGGTGGCCAACCACCGCAGCTCCTCTCGGAGCCGCACGTTCTCCAGGGCCACCCCGGCACACGTAGCGAGGGATTCCAGCAGCCTGCGCTCTTCCGGCCGCGGGGTCCGGGCCTCCCCGTAGGCCACGCAGAGCCAACCCACGATCCTGCTGGTCTGCCGGACCGGTGCCGCCCACCGCGTCAGCCGGTACTCCGCGGGCAGAACCGGGCACTCCCCGGGAGGGCAACCCGCCAGGGGCTGTTCACCAGGCTGAAGTGGGCCGGCCCACGCCAAGGGCCGGACCCCGCCCGCGGCCCAGAGGCACAGGACGGCCACATCCGCCCCCAGCAGTTCCCGAGCCCGCTGCACGATCAGGTTGGGGACCTGCCGCGCCTCCCGTGCCCGGAGCACTTCTGCGGCCACCTCATGGACCGCCTGCAGGTGCGTCTCCCTCTTGCGCACTTCCTCCAAAGAAGCGCGCAGGGCAGCGCGCATCTGGTCCATGGCGGTGGCCACCGCCACCAACTCCGCGTCCGCAGGCGGTACCCGAATCGGCGTCTCGAGGTCGCCTCCCCGCATTCGCTCCGCCTCCACCCCAAGTCGCTGGAGGGGGAGGAGGACGCGCCGGACATCCCGCGCCGCCACGGTCACCGCCGCGACCAGCAGGACCGTCCCCACCACCAGCACGAGCCGCCGCAGCTGGCGCTGGAGGAGCACCACCCCATCTGGAGACCTCTCCAGCGCGATCCCCCACCCCGGCAGCGTCTGCAGCGGAACGCAGGTGACGTAGTGGTCACCGTCCGGGGGGCCCGCGGGGTGGAACACGGTACCCCCGTGTGCTGCCGCGAACAGCGCCCGGCACAGGGCCGCGTGGGCGCCCCCGTTTGCCTCCTGCCGTACCGCCAGCCAGCCTCCCGGGCCGGCCACCTGGACGAAGTAGCCGTGGCGGTCCAGGGGCGGCGCCAACAACTCCACCAGCCGCTTTCGTGTCAACCGTCCCACCACCCACCGGTTTCCCGAGGCCGGCGCCGCCACCAGGATCTCAACGTCGCCCGGCCCGCGCGGCACGGCGAAGACTTGCCCGGATCCGAGAGGAGGGGACTCCTCCTGCCCGTCCGTCGCTTCCCCGGTCATCACCCGGAGCCCTTCTACGGAGAACCCGGAGGGGGGCGGGTGACGTAAGACCGACCGGAGATCACCCCGGGCCAGCTCCCGCACCGCCCGCAAGCCTGCCCGCACCTCCGCGTCCACCGACCGCTGAACCGCGTGTGCGAGGGCCAACCGCTCATACAGGACGTAGCGGGTGTTCTCCTCGCTGGCGCGGAGCAGGAGGTACCCGAGGCTCGCCACCAGCAGCCCGACCCCGCCGAGCACGCTCAGGAGGATCCGGCGCCGGAGGCTCGACGGCCTGCGCACTCGGGTAGCCACTTCCATACGGCGTCTGACCCTCAATGGGCGAAGCGCTCGAAGAAAGGCGGAAAAATTCCCAGGAGGCCCAGCAGCACCAGGACCCACGTCCACCGCGCCACTCTCTCCACTGCCAGCTCCCGCTCTCGATAGGCCATGTGTAGACCGATCCAGGACGCTAGCCACGCGAGCACGCCGAGCCCCGTCTTCCCTGTGAGGGGGCCAGCGGGAGGCCACCAGTTCAACGCCGGCCCAAGCTCCAAAGCCTCGTTCAGCGTGGTCATGAGTCCGATGACGAATACCCCGATGCCTGCGCTCAACAGCGCGGCGGCTGCCACTCCCGTAGCTTTCCGTGCTCCGTGCATCTCCGTCCCCTCCCTTACCGGATCGGTGCAACCTTATTCAGGAACGCGCCGAACAAGCCCGCGACCCCGGCTGCCGCAAACGCCACGGCGAACAGCCAGAGCAACGTGCGGCGCAGCCGGTCCTCCTCTGCGAGCTGGGTTCCGTAGTAGCTGACCACATAAGCTACCGCGGTCGCGAGGATCGGCGCGAACCAACCGACGTGCTCTTTCCACTCCATCCCGAAGGTGTGCCACAGACGCGTGGTCTCCTTGGAGAGTAGGAGGGCTCGGGGGTAAGCGCTCAGGTCTACGGACCCCTCCGGGGGCTTAGCGCGGTACCACGGGTAGACGATGTATGTGCCCGTGATCACCGTTGCCCAGGCTATGAGAGCCATGATCCAGGTCCCCGCGAGCAGCCGGTGAACGCGCTCCCGTACTCCCTCCGGGGTCAACCACCCCGGCCGGTAACTATAGAGACCAGCCAGGCCCCCGCTGAAGGCCAACAAAAAGACGGCGCCAAAAACCATTCCGTGCAGCACCGTCCAAAACTCTCGCGCAGTAATGGACATCGCGTTCACCTCCCCGTCTCTAACTCCTCCCGCGGCCCCGACCTGGCCCGCGCCCGCAAGCGCTCCCACTGCGCGTCCACCCACTCCTGGAGGGCCGCCACCGCCGCCTCGTCCGCCACCAGGTGGCGGAACCGGCCCTGGGTCTCCAGGAACGCCCGCACGGGCACCGGCTCCCTGGGTTGGTACGTGATGCGGTGGCGCCCGCCCTCCACCTCGTACAGGGGCCAGTAGCGACTCTCCACCGCCAGGCGCGCCACCTCCACCAGCCGGTCCGGCGGGTAGTCCCAGCCCGGCTGGCAGGGCGTAAGCACGTTCACGAAGGTCGGCCCCGTCACCTCCAAGGCCTTCTGCAGCTTACGGCCCAAGTCCGCCCAGTGGCTGATGCTGGCCTGGGCGGCGTAGGGGACCCCGTGGGCGGCCACGATCTCCGTCAGGTCCTTGCGGGGCTGCGGCTTGCCCCGCTGCGCCGGGCCCACGGGGCTGGTGGTGGTGCGGGCACCCTGGGGAGTGGCGCTGCTGCGCTGGATACCGGTGTTCATGTACGCCTCGTTATCGTAGCAGACGTACAGGAAGTCGTGCCCGCGCTCCAGCGCGCCGGACAGGCTCTGCAGACCGATGTCGTAGGTGCCCCCGTCCCCCCCGATGGCCACCACCTTGGGAGACCCGTCCAGCTGGCCGCGGCGCCGCAGAACGTTGATGGCCGCCTCCACCCCGCTGGCGGTGGCCGCGGCGTTCTCGAAGGCGCTGTGCAGGTACGGCACCGGCCACGCGGAGTACGGGTAGATGGTGGTGACCACCTCCATGCAGCCCGTGGCGTTCACCACCACCAGGGGCCGGCGCGCTACCGCGAACAAGAGCCGCACCACCACCGGGAACCCGCAGCCCGCGCACGCGCGGTGCCCGGGAGCCAAACCCTGGGCCCGCTGGGACAGCTCACGCAGGTTCAAGGACACGGCTCCCCTCCACGCCCAGGTACACCACGCCGCCGGGGCGCTCGGCCCGCAGCAGCGCGTCCAGCTCCTCGTCCCGGAGTTCCCGGCCGCCCAGCCCGAAGATGACGTCGGTCACCTGCGGCCGCTGGGGTAGCTCGTACAGGGCTGCGCGCAGCTCCACCCCCAGGGGGCCGCCCAGCCCGCTCAACGTGTCCGCCCGCTCCAGCACCACCACCTCCCGCACTCCTTGGAGCGCTGCCCGCAAGGGTTCGGCGGGGAAGGGGCGGAAGGTCACCACCCGCACCAGGCCCGCCCGCAGGCCACGCACCCGGGCGCGGAGGGCCGCCTCTTCCGCGGCGTCCGCGTAGCTACCCATGATGACCAGGGCCACATCCGCGTCCTCCGTGCCCCGGGCCTCCACCAGAGCCGGCAGGTCCCTCCCGAAGTGCTGCCGGAAGGCCGCCACACCCTCCTGCAGGATTCCCGGGACCCGCTCCATGGCCGCGGCCAGGGCCCTGCGGAACTCCATGTACGAGTCCGGCAGGGCGAGGGGCCCCACCGTGATGGGCTCACCGCCCAGCAGGGTGTAGCCCTCGGTGGGGCCCTCGCCCAGGAACTCCCGCACCGCCTCGTCCGGGTACACCTCCACGGGCTCCAGGCTGTGGGTCAGGGTGAACCCGTCCATGCACACCATCACGGGGAGCCGGGCCCGCTCCGCCACCCACACCGCCAGCAGGGTACGGTCGTAGGCGTCCTGGACGTTGCGGGCGTACACCTGCACCCAGCCCGCGTCCCGGGATCCCATGGCGTCCGAGTGGTCCCCGTGGATGTTGATGGGAGCGGAAAGGGCCCGGTTGGCCACGTTCATGACCACGGGAAGGCGCAGGCCGCTGGTGATGTACAGGACCTCGTGCATCAGCGCCAGGCCCTGGGAGGCGGTGGCGGTGAGGACCCGGGCGCCCGCGGCGGCGGCCCCCACGCACGCGGAGAGGGCGGAGTGCTCGCTCTCCGCGGGCACGAACTCCGTGTCCACCTCCCCCTGGGCCACGTACTCGCTGAACCGCTCCACGATCTGGGTGGCGGGGGTGATGGGGTAGGCCGCCACCACGTGGGGCCGGATCTGCTTCCACGCCAGGGCAACCGCCTCGTTGCCCGTGAGTCCCATGCGGCGGGTCATGGCGCACCCTCCGGCACCATGCGGATGGCGCTGGCCCGGGGCGGGCACACCGCGGCGCAGACCCCGCAGCCCTTGCAGTGGTCGTAGTCGATGTCCACCACCCGACCGCCCGCGGCCCGGATGGCGGAGTCGGGGCAGTACAGCCAGCACAGCATGCAGTGCACGCACCGGTCCAGGTCCAGCACCGGCCGCTCCTGCCGCCAGTCCCCGGTGCGGTAGGCCACGCTGCTGCCGCCCGGGATCACGGGCCCACGGTCGAGAACTTGCCGGTCCGCAGCCACGGTTGGACCTCCTCCACGGCCAGGCGGGCCGCCTCCAGGTTGCGGCGCGCCACCTCTTCCGGCAGGTCCCGCTCCAGCCGCCGCTCCAGCCACCGCAGGAACGGGCCCGGGGGCAGCCCCACGAAGGCCACCGCCACCACCGCCAGCAAGGGTACGTTGGGGATGTCCCGGCCCACCGTCCGCCGGGCAATCCCCGAGGCGTCCACCGACAGGACCCGGTCGGCGGGAACGCCGGGCACCTCCACGGGCCCCGGGGTGTTCACCACCACGTACGTGCGCGGCCCGACCCCCTCCAGGACCCCGGGGCTGGCCGCCAGGCGCGCGTCCAGGAGCACCAGAAGGCCCGGCCGGTCCACCGGGCCGCGCCGGCGCACGGGCTGGGGCGAGATCCGGGTGTACGCCTGCACGGGCGCTCCCCGGCGCTCCGGCCCGAACTCCGGGGACGCCTGGGCGAACCCCCCGAAGTCGATCACGGCCTCGGCCAGCAGCAACGCCGCGGTCTTGGCCCCGTAGCCACCCCGGCCGTGCCAGCGGACCTCCAGCGGGACGAACTCCATCGCTACACCCCGAACATCGCTGCCGCGATCCTCGGGAACCCCGGCCCCCCTCGCGACAGCTTCCCGGACATCCTCGTACCCTCCTGGAGCAGACGGTAGACCCTCGCTCCCCGGGGGTCCATCGGGCGCGGGCCGGATTCGGAGCCCGCCCGGTCCGTCGGGTACACTAGGGTCGAGACCCGTGTGGGCCAGGGGGAAGGTATGGCGGGATCCAAGATCCGCATCCTGATCGCGGACGACCACGGGATCGTGCGGGAAGGCATCCGCATGATCCTGTCGAGCCAGGAGGACTTCGAGGTGGTGGGGGAGGCCAGCACGGGGCGCGAGGCCGTGGAGCTGGCCCGGCGCATGAAGCCGGACGTGGTGCTCATGGACATCAGCATGCCGGACATGAACGGCATCGAGGCCACCCGCCGGATCCGGGAGGAGCTACCTTCCGTGCAGGTGCTGGGCCTGACCATGCATGAGGAGGAGAACTACGTCTTCCAGATGCTCAAGGCGGGCGGGGCCGGGTACGTGCTCAAGCGCGCCGCGGCCGAGGACCTGGTGGCCGCGGTGCGGGCCGCCCACCGGGGCGAGGCGTTCCTGTACCCCTCGGTGGCGAAGCTGGTGGTGCGGGACTACCTGGAGCGGGCGGGCCGCCAGGAGCAGGACACCAACCTGGACGGGCTGACGGAGCGGGAGCGGGAGGTGCTCACCCTCATCGCGGAGGGGCTCACCAACAAGGAGATCGCCCAGCGGCTGTACATCAGCGTGAAGACCGCGCAGACCCACCGGGCCCACATCATGGAGAAACTCAACCTGCACGACCGCACGGAGCTGGTGCGGTACGCCATCCGCAAGGGGCTCATCGAGCCGTAGCCAGGGACTCCTCCAGGCGTTGGAGGACCTGCGGCAGCAGCAGCCCCAGGCGGGGCTTGGGGACCCACTCGTCCGCGGCGAAGGACTGCGCGGCCTTCGCGTACTCGCCCTCGTCCCCCGGGGTGGCCACCACCAGGCGCAGGGCGGGCCAGCGCTTCCGCAGCTCGTCCAGCTGACCCCGACAGGGACCGGTGCAGGAGGCGAAGTCCGCCACCACCACGTCCACGCCCGCCCCTGAGTTCACCAGCTCGGCCAGAGAGCCGGCCTGCACCACCTGAACGCGCCCGCGCAGCAGCGCCGCGATGGCCTCCCGCACCTCCGGCGATCTGTCCACCACAGCCACTCGCATGTCCTCGCACCCCCAAACGGCCCACCGTGCGTTTTCGACCGCCCCGGACGTCCCCGCCGTCCTTGCGGGCGCCGCCCCAACCCTGCGGTGCCACGTCCTCGCCACGAGGATATAGGTCGCCTCCGGGCCCTCGCCTATCCGTCCGCGAACGGATTGGGCTCGCGCCGGGGTCGCCCGCGGGCCATCGGGTGCTGACCCGATGGTCAGCCCGCCGCGCCCGGACCACCGTGGTGGTAGGGGAGGTGGAAGCCATGAAGACGACCAAGCGGGAGCCGCAGGACTACGCGGCGGTGTGCGGCCTGTACTGGGCCGGCAGCGCGTGGTACGAGGTGCTGGAGGCCACGTGCGCCACGCAGGAACAAGCTGAGGCGGAGCTCCTGAACCTCTGCCCGGTGTACAGCTGCGCCCGGCGGAGGGGCGTGGCCCACTGCGGGGTATGCCCAGACTTTCCCTGCCAGCTGCTGACCAACCTGGCGTCCGTCAGCCCCGGCGACCGACGCATCGAGTCCGCGGAGCTGCGGGCCCAGCTGGGAGACGAGCGGTGGGCGGAGTGGGCCCGGGGGCAGCACCTGTGGCTAGCCTTCTGCCCCCTTCGGGACCGCACCGCCCGGGTCCACCACGTGGCCGTGGGTTAGACCACGGGGCGTGGTTCGATCGGGCGCCGGCTGGCCGCCTGCCGGCCCCGTCCTTTACTGCACCACCAGGGTGCCCTTCATCCCGGCTTCCTTGTGGCCCGGGACGCTGCAGTAGAACTCGAAGGTGCCCTTGGCGTTGGGGGTGAACGTCACGGTGCCGGTCTTGCCCGGCTGGATCGTCCCCATCTTCACCTTGAACTTGTCCACCACGAAGTCGTGCTCGATGACCCCCTTGTTGTCCAGCACGAGCTGCACGGGCTGTCCGGCCTTGACCGTGATCTTGTTGGGGGTGTAGGCGAACTCCTTGGCCACCACGGTCACCTTCTGAGCGGCCGCCCCCGCGTACAGGGCTCCCGCCACCAGGGCGGTGACCGCCACGGCCACGCCGAACGCGAGCCACCTCTTCACCGACCCTCACCTCCTGGGACTGCGTAGACCCGTTGCGTCGAACTTAACCCCTCCGTCCCCGCCGGGGCATCGGTTCCCCGACCGATTTTGTCACGGAACGATGAAAAACGGGCGGGCGGCCGCCGCCGCCCGCCCGCAGCCTGGAGTCCGTCAAGCCGCCTGGGGGACCTGCCGGAACACCCGCCCCGGCCTCCACGGGGTGCCCAGGGCGGGCAGCAACCACCGGTCCAGGCCGTAGTACCCGGCCACCTTCCACGCCAGGATCAGGAGGAAGGACACCAGGAACATCATGGGGTTGGTGCTGGCCGTGCCCGCCATCATGAAGTTCCAGTTCATGAAGGCGCCCGCGAAGGCCGAGATCCCCACGAAGGCGCCCACGATGAGGAGGACTCCCACCACCAGCTCGCCGTACGCGATGAGCTTTCCGAAGAACCCCTCCGCGCCGATGCTGAGCAGCCAGCTGAGGAAGTCCCGGTACCAGTCGAAGGCCACGGGCGGCCGCGCGGGCGGAGGCGGCACCTGGATGGCCCGCTCCCAGAAGCCGCGCACCGCCGCCCCGGTCTGTACCCACGCGGGGTCGGCGACCTTGTGCAGCGCCGCCTCGATCCACTTGTAGCCCAGCCAGACCCGCAGCAGCAGCCACAGCCACGCGAACCGGGTGCTGCTGAACAGGTCCTGTGCGAAGGGCGGGTCCTGGAAGAACTCCCGCTCCGGCTTCGCCATGGTCATCACCTCCGCGACCAACGTACGTGGAAGGCGCTCCGGCCTGCCATCGGCGCCCGGAAGGATTCTTTCTTCCCACCGCACTCCAAACCCGTCGGGCCCCCACCCGACCCTCGCCTCGGTGCGCGGACCGACCCGCGTCCGATGGCTGCCCGGGGCTCTTCCGGGTAGACTGGCGTTGAGGCCGGCCCGGCTCGGCCTCGGAAAGGAGTTGTCCCATGGACCCAGCGGTCCGCAGGATCCTAGCGGCCACCGACTTCTCCCAGGCGTCGGAGGGCGCGTTGCGGTGGGCGGAGTTCTTCGCCCGCCGGTTCGGAGCCGAGCTGGTGATCTTCCACGCCCTGTCCCTGGACCCCGCTCTGCTGGTGGGCCCCACGGGGGTCGCGGTGGACCTGGCCACGCGGCTGGTGGAGGACGCCCGGCGCGCCGCGGAGGAGTCCATGCGGGGACTGCGGGAGCGCTTCCCCGCGGCGCGCGCAGTGGTGGAGGAGACGTCCGCCCGCGAGGGAATCGTGCGGGCGGCCCAGACCTACGAAGCCGACCTGGTGTGCGTGGGAACCCACGGGCGCGCGGGCCTGCCCCGGCTGCTGTACGGGAGCGTGGCCCAGCACGTGGTGGTGCACAGCCCGGTCCCGGTGCTCACCGTGCGCCACCACCCCGACCGGCCGGTGCGGGTTCGGTGCATCCTCGCGCCCACGGACTTCTCCCCGGCCGCGGACGCGGCCCTTCCGTGGGCCGACCTGCTGGCCCGGACCTTCGACGCCCGCCTGGTGCTGCTCCACGTGGTGGAGGTCACCTACGAGACCCTGGCGGAGGTGCCGTGGGCAGGCGGGTTCGAGCCCGTGGGCGAGGCCATCGCCCGGCAGCTGGAGGAGCGGGCACGGGCCGAGCTTCTGACGCGGGCCCAGAGGCTGCCGCCGTGCGAGACCCTGGTCCGCACGGGCCTGGGTTCGGGTCTGTCCCGGCAGCGCATCGTGGAGGCAGCCCAGGAAGTGGGGGCGGACCTGGTGGTGATGGGCACCCACGGCCGTACCGGCGTGGACCGTATCCTGTTCGGCAGCGTGGCCGAGCACGTGGTGCGCACCAGTCCGGTCCCGGTCCTCACGGTCCGCCACCGGGCTTAGCTCCGCCACCTCCCCGCCCTGCTATCCTTTGTGGGAAAGCTCACGGGCTCGGAGGTGAGGCGTTGACGTCCCGGGACCTGGCGGTGTGTGCCCTGTTCGCCGCGATCACCGCGGTATCCGCCCAGTTGAGCATCACGCTCCCGTGGATCACCAGCGTGCCGTTCACCCTCCAGGTGTTCGCGGTGATCCTCACAGGGCTTGTCTTGGGAGCGTCCCGCGGCTTCGTCTCCCAGCTCCTGTACCTCCTCCTGGGTGCGGTGGGCCTGCCGGTGTTCGCGCAGCTGCGGGGAGGGCTCTCCGTCCTCGTGGGGCCCACGGCGGGCTACCTGTGGGCGTTCCCCCTGGCGGCGCTGGTGGCGGGGTGGGTCACGGGCGGGCGCCAGCGGCCTCAGATTTCCGGCTGGCGGCTCGCAGCCGGAGGGTTGCTGGCCCTGGTCCCCGTCTACGCCCTCGGGGCGTGGTGGCTGGCCGCGTCCGGGGCCGTGCCGGGGCTCGGCCGGGCGTTCCAGGTGGGCGTGCTCCCCTTCGTAGTACCCGACGCGGTGAAGGCCCTGCTGGCGGCGGGCGTGGCCGCTCGGGTGCGCCGGGCCCTCGCCGCGGGCGCTTTGGGCCCGAGGAACCTGTCCACCGAATCGTCCGGCTAGAGCGGTCGAGTCACCGCCGCGCGATCCAGGTGGGCGGGCGCACGGGCTCCACCCGCACCCGCGCGTCCAGGACCAGGACACCCCGCTGGTACACGCGCACCGGGTTCAGGTCCAGCTCGGCCACCTGGGCGACGTCGTCCGCGAGGGCACCCACCCGGGTCAGCAGGTCCTCCAGGGCCTCCACGTCGCAGGGGGGGCTACCGCGGTAGCCCTGGAGCAAGGGGAAGGTCCGCAGCTCCCGGACCATCTCCGCAGCGTCCCTGCGGCTGAGGGGCGCCAGCCGCAACGACACGTCCCGCAGCAGCTCCACCAGAACGCCCCCCGCCCCGCACGCCACCACGGGCCCGAAGTGCCGGTCGGAGGCCACGCCCACGATGACCTCCAGGCCAGGGGGTGCCATCTCCTGGACCACGAACCCGTCCACCCGGTAGCCCGCGGTCTGCACCCGGGCCAACATCTCCCGGGCGGCCCGCTCCACCTCCTCGCGGCCGCGCAGGTCCAGCAGCACGCCCCCCACCTCCGTCTTGTGCAAAAGCCCCGCGGCCACCACCTTCAGCGCCACAGCCCCGCCGAGCCGCTCCGCGGCCTCACCCGCTTCCTCGGGGCCCAGGACGAACCTCTGGGCCACGAGGGGGATGCCGTAGCACGCGAGGAGCGCTTCCACCTCCTCGGGCCCGAGCCAGCCTGCCCCCCGCTCCACCGCGGTGGCCACCAGGGCCAGGGCCTCGTCCCTGCGGGCGTCCGCGGGCTTCGCCGCGGGCTCCGGCGGCCGGCTCCGCCACCGGCCGTAACGCACCGCGTGGGCCAGGGCCCGCGCCGCAGACTCCGGGAAGGCGTACGAGGGGATGCGCAGCTCGCTGCGTCGCAGGAGCTCCGGCACGCCCCGGGCGGACATGAACACCGTCAGCACGGGCTTGCGCTGCGGCCACTCCCCCACGGCGTCCACGATGGCCTGGGCCACGTCCTCCGCCTGGGTCACCAGGGGTGGGACGAAGATCACCACCACCGCGTCCACGCCGGGATCTGCACCCACCGCCGCCACGGCCTCCCGGTAGTGCTCCGCGGGCGCGGACGCGATCAGGTCCACGGGGTTCGTCACCGCCGCGTGGGCGGGCAGCAGCCTCCGCAACCGCTCCTGGGTCGCTGGGTTCAGCACCGGCACCTTCAGCCCCTCGGCCTCGCACGCGTCCGCGCACAGGATCCCCGGTCCGCCCGCGTTGGTCACGATGGCCACGTGGGGCCCTGCGGGGACCGGCTGGTGGGCCAGCAGCACCGCCACGTCGAACATCTCCTCCAGGCTGTCCGTGCGGATCACCCCGGCCTGCCGGAACAGGGCGTCCACGGTGGCGTCGGAGGCCGCCACCAGCGCTCCCGTGTGGGACGCGGTGGCGCGCACCCCGGAAGTCGTCCGGCCACTCTTCACCGCCACGATGGGCTTGCGACGGCTCACCCGCCGCGCGATGCGGGAGAACTTCCGCGGGTTCCCGAAGGACTCCAGGTACAGGAGGATCACGTCCGTGTTGGGGTCGTCCTCCCAGTAGTTCAGCAGGTCGTTGCCCGACACGTCCGCCTTGTTGCCCACGGACACGAAGCTCGACAGGCCCAGGCCCAGCTGGCTGGCGTACTCCATCACCGCCAGGCCCAAGGCACCGCTCTGAGAGAGGAACCCCACCCGCCCGGGCGGCGGCAGGACCGGGGCGAAGGTGGCGTTCAGCCGCACCTCCGGGTCGGTGTTCACCACGCCCATGCAGTTGGGCCCCACCAGCCGCATCCCCGTGGCGCGGCAGACCCGGACCAGCTCCTCCTGCCGGACGCGTCCTTCCTCGCCCGCCTCCGCGAACCCCGCGGAGATCACCACCAGGGCCCGCACACCCTTGCGGGCGCACTGCCAGACCACCTCCACCACCTGCTCCGCGGGCACCACCACCACGGCCAGGTCCACGGGACCCGGGATGGCTTCCACGGTGGGGTAGCTCACCACGCCCTGGACCACCTGCGCGTGAGGGTTCACGGGGTACACAGGGCCCTGGAAGCCGTACTGGAGCAGGTTCCAGAAGATCTCGCCCCCGATGGTCCCCCGACGCCGCGAGGCGCCCACCACGGCCACGCCCCGAGGCCGCAGGAACGCCCGCAGAGCCGCCTGCGCCGCCAGCTGCTCCCGCCGCTCGAAGCGCTGCAGGGCTTCCTCGGCGAGCTCGGTGGGGAACGTCACCCGCAGTTCCCCGGGCTCCGCGTGGACCTCCACGGGGAACCCGGACTCCCGGAACACCTCCAGCATGCGGTGGTTGGTGGGGAGCACGGACGCCTCGAACACCCGGATCCCTTGCCGGGCCGCCACCTCCGCCAGCTGGCCCAACAGCAGCGTCCCGACCCCGCGGCCCTGGAACTCGTCCGCCACCGCGAAGGCCACCTCGGCCCGGTCCGAGTCCGCCAGGGCGTACAGGCCGTGGGCCACCACCCGCGGTGGGTCGCCGAAGGTCACCACCAGGTTGACGGCCCTGGGGTTGTACAGGAGCCTGCGGACCTGGTCCACCAGGGCGCTGTCGGAGATGCGGGTGAAGAACCGGTAAACTAGGGACTGTTCGGAGAGTCCCCGGTAGAAGGAAACCAGGGCGTCCTCGTCCTCCGGTCGGGCGGTACGGACCCGCACCGCGGTGCCGTCCCGCAGGACCACCTCCGTCTCCCACGCCGCAAGAAGCCTGTCCAAGGCCTGTTCCGAATCACGCACACCGGGCGGTCCGGCGCGGCGCGGCCGTCACCGCCCCGCCTCCGGCTGCGGCACCAGGCCTTCCGTGTCCACCGCCACCACCCCGTCCAGGCCCCGCACGCACAGGGCCACCAGCCGCGCCTCCGCGGGGGACTGCACCGAGCCGCGCAGGCGAACCACCCCGTCGCGCACCTCCACGGACACCCGCTCAGGCGGCAGGCCCAGTTCCGCGAGGGTCTCCTCCACCCGCCGGGCCAGCTCCTCGTCCTCCACCAGGAAGGCCTTCAGCACGTCGTTGCGGCTCACCACCCCCACCACCTGGCGGCCCCGCAGGATGGGGATGCGGTTCACGTTCTTGCGCGCCATCAGGGCCGCCACCTGGTGCAGGGGCGTGTCCTCCTGGGCGGTGACCACCTCCCGGGTCATGACGTCCGCCACCACCCTCCCCTCGTAGCGGCGGAGCAAGGGCTGAACCTCGGGGGGAGGCCCCTCCGCGTGGAACGCCACCAGGGGCAGCCCTCCGGGCCCCGCCTCCTTAAGGAGCAGGTCCGCTTCGGTGACGATCCCCACCAGGTGGCCGTCCTCGTCCACCACGGGCAGCCCGCTGATCCTCCGCCGGGCCATGATGCGGGCCGCTTCCACCACCGGCGTATCCGGACGCACCGTCACCGCCGGGGAGGTCATGACGTCCCGGGCCCGCAGCCTGCGCATGCGTCACCTCCCCGCGGCGAGCTCCCCGGGTGGGTCTCACCGCACCACTAGGGTACCGTGCATGCCGGCCTGTTTGTGCCCTCCCACGGTGCACTCGAAGGCGTAGGTCCCGGGCTTGAGGTCCAGGGCCACCACGTGCTCCTTCTTCACCGCGATGTACTCGGTCTTCACGCCCAGGGCCGGGATGGCGAAGTCGTGGGGGATGACCCCGTCGTTGCGCAGGACCAGCTCCACCCGCCCCGCCTGCACCTCCACCCGGGCGGGCTCGAACTTGAACTCCTTCATCCGGAGTTCCACCCGCTGGACCGCGGGCCGCGCCGCCTCCGGCCGCGCCACCTCCCCCGCGGGGGCCAGGAGCAACCATACCGCGGCCACGGCGGCCAGGAAGGCCGCCAGGCTCAACCCCCACGCCGAGCGAACCAGCAGACGGTCCACGCCCTCCACGGTCACCGCTCCTCCTCCCTGGCGCGGAACCCTTTTGAGCACACCGAAGCCAGCCCTCCCAGGTGCCCGTACGACACGACCGACCCTCCTTCTCAGGAAAATCTGCGGCGATGCTACCCAGCGCTGCGCTCCGGAGTCATCGGGCGTCCGCCTGATTTTCGCCCGCACCCAAACTCCCGCCTCCGACCGACCGCCTCCCCGGTCCGCACCGGACCTCACCGGACGCTCCCTCGCTCTAGCGTGGTGGGGGAGGGATGGGCGGTGCAGCGTCCGAGGGAACACCGAAAGGCCCTGTGGGCAGGCCAGCACCTGGGCTCCCAGGCTGCGCGGGTTCCGGAAGACCACCGGCTGGCCCTCGTCCGGGAGCACCAGCGGTTGCAGGCGGAGCGGCAGCGGCTCCAGTCCGAACTCCGCGTCCACCGGGAGACCTTGGACCGGGTCCGGGACCAGCTGGCCCGGGAACGGGAGTACTACCGCGTGGTGTACGAGCGGAACCGCTGGTGGATCGAGCTCGCCCTGCGGTGGTGGGAAGCCCGCCGGGCCGCGTGAGGCGCGCCCGCCACGCCCGCGTACACTGGACTCAAACGCGGCGGGAGGTGCGGCGGTGCTGGACGGGCTGGTGGACCAACTGAAGCGGCTCGTGGAGCACGTGGGCGTACGCGCGGTGTTCGGGGAGCCCATCCAAGCCCACGGGAGAACTCTGGTACCCGTGGCCAAGGTCACCTACGGGTTCGGCTTCGGAGGCGGGCAGCGACACCGACACGAACACGAGGAAGACCAAGAAGAGGAGCGGGAGCACGACCAGGGCGGGGGCGGTGGGGCCGGTGGGATGGCCAGGCCGGTGGCGGTGGTGGAGATCCGCGACGACCGGACCCGCGTGCTGCCCGTGTGGGACGCCAACCGCCTAGCCCTGGCCGCCCTGGCGGTGGTGGCCTGGGCCGTCTTCTGGGCCACCCGGCGGCCACGCCGCCCCACGGCTTAGGGACGGCCCGGATCGGTGCCTGAGGAGCTCTCCACACGGGGCAGTCCGGCTTCCAGCACCTCCAGGAAGGCGGCCACCACGCGCGGGTCGAACTGCGTGCCCGCGCAACGCTCCAACTCCCGGCACGCCTCTTCGCGGGTGCGAGCCGGGCGGTAGGGACGGTGGTCGGTCATGGCGGTGTACGCGTCCACCACCGCCAGGATGCGCGCGCCCAAGGGGATCTGTTCACCCCGCAGCCCTTCCGGGTAGCCGGTCCCGTCCCACCGCTCCTGGTGGTGCCGGACCAGGCGCGCCACCGCGGCGAACCTACGCACCGGCTTGAGGATCTCCTCGCCCACCACCGGGTGGCGGCGCACCACCTCCCACTCTTCGGGGCTCAGGGGCCCGGGCTTGCGCAGCACCGCGTCCGGGACGCCCAACTTGCCGATGTCGTGCAGGAGGGCCGCCCACCGCACCTCCCGCACCTCGTCCTCCGAACAGCCCAGACGCCGCGCCACGGCTTCCGCCCAGCGGGCCATGCGCTCGCTGTGGTCCGCGGTGTACGCGTCCCGCGCGTCCACCGCCCGCGCCAGGGCTACCACCGCGTCGATGTACGCCTGCTCCAGCTCCGCGAAGGCCGCGGCCCGCGACAGGGCCGACGCCCCCAGCTCCGCCACCGCCTCCAGCACCCGCAGCTCCGCCTCTTCGTACGCGGGCTCTTCCGGGCGGCGGGCCACCACCAGCCGCCCCAGCTGCGCGCCGCCCGCCACCAGGGGCACCTCCGCCCGCGGACCGACCCGGCCCAGGGGGCTGGCGGGTGCATCCAAAGATGCTGCGAACGCGCCCCTCGCCGCCACCACGGCGGCCGTACCTCCGCCCGGCTCGGAGACCAACGCCGCGTGTGCGGACGCGGTCACGGTGGCCGCGTAGTCCACCAGCACGTGCCGGACCTCTTCGGGGGAGCTGACCCCCCGGAGCTTGCGTCCCAGCTCCGCCACCGCCTCCAGCTCCGCAGCCCGCCGCCGGAGGGCCTGTTCGTCCTCGTACCGCCGCACCGCCGCCCCGAGCAGAGCGGCCACCGCCAGGAGGAAGTGCACGTCGTCCTCGCTGAAGCGGCGCCGCTTGGGGGTGTGCACGGCCAGCACGCCCCACGGCATCCCGCGGCCGGGGATCACCACACTCACGCCGCTTGCGACCCCGTGCTCCCGCAGCAAGGCGGGCCCCTGGAACCGGGTCTCCGACGCAAGGTCTTCCACCACCACGGGGCCGCCCTGCCGCAGGGTGTAGCCGGCCTGAGAGTCGGGGCCCAACGGTATCGTGGCGGTGCCCACCCATCCCTCCTTCCACCCCACGCCCGCCCGCAGCAGCCCCACGCCGGCCTCGGGGAGGACCTGGACGACCTTGCACATCTCCACGCTCAGAGCCTGCGCGGTGAGTTCCGTGGTGCTCTGGAGGAGGGTGTCCGGGTCGGAGTCCAGGGCCAGCTGGCCCAGGGCCGCCAGGACCGCGTGCTGGCGGGCCCGGATGCGGGCGGTCTGCTCCGCCTCCCACTTCTCGGTGACGTCGTGGAAGTTCACCACCACGCCCGCCACGTCGGGGTCCCATGCCAGGTCGCGGGCCAGCACCTGGACCCACCGCCACGTCCCATCCCGGCACCGGGCCCGCACCACGGCTTGCAGCTCCCGCCCCTGGCCCCCGAGCCCGTGGGAGGCCGCGGTGCGCAACCACCCCCAGTCCTCGGGGTGCACGAACCTCGCCGCCCACCGTCCCAGCATCTCCTCCGGCGTGTAACCGAGAACCGGGGTCACTGAGGGTGCCGCGTACCGGACGCGGCTGCGGGCGTCCAGGACCACCACCGCCTCCGCGCTGCGCTCCACCAGGGCCCGGAACCACCGCTCGCTGCGCCGCACCGCCTCCTGCAGCCGTACCTCCACCAGGGCGTGGCTCACCACGTGCGCCACCTCTTCCAGAAACCGCGCGTCCTCCACGGACAGGGTCCGCGGTTTGAGGGTCTCCACGCTCAAGGTCCCCAGGACCCGGTCCCGCTCCTGTAGAGGCAGGGCCAACAGGGACTGCACGCCCGCCACCGACCCCAGGAAGTCCGGGTCGGTGCGCACGTCCCGGACCAGCTGCGGGCTGCGGGTGCGGGCGGCGCGGCCGTTGACACCGCTGCCCAGAGGGATGCGCGTCACGGGCCGCTCCTGTGGCGGTGCGGTGTGGGCCCGCAACACCAGCTCCTCGCCCTCTAGGATGAAGATTGCCACCCGCTCGTACCCGAAGACCTCGCGGAGTGCCCTCACCGCCGCTTCCAGCAGGCCCTGCTCGGTGCGCTGCTGATCCAGGGCCAGGTGCAACCGGTGCAGCAACTCCAGCTCGCGGGTCCTGCGCTGCGCCACGTCCCGTTGCCGCGCGGACTCCACCGCCACCGCGGCCAGGTCCGCGAAGTACTCCAGCAGCCGCAGGTGGCCCGCGTGCAGCCGCCGCTGGGGATCCGGGTGAGCCACCGCCAGCACGCCCACCACCCGTCCTCCGTACCGTAACGGGACGGCCGCCGCGGATCCGGTGACGCCTGTGGGGAAACCGGGGTGGCGGCCCGGCCAAGTGTCGTAGTTCTCCACCACCACGGTCTCGCCCCGCTCCCAGGCGTTCCCCAACAGCCCCGCGCCGGGCGCCACCTCGGGCACGAGCCACGGACGCAACGCGTCCGTGGCGGCCTCCACCACCAGCACGTGCCGCTCCGGGTCGTACAGCGCCACGGCTCCCTGGGGCGCCTCCGCCAGGGCGCAGGCCTGATCGAGAATCCGCTGCAGCACCTGGGCCAAGGGACCGGGCTCGGTGAGCGCCAGCGCGGTCCGGTGCAGGACCCCCAGGTAGCCTTCCGTCCGGGGGCGGCTTCCGCCCTGCCCTCGCCCTGGCCCGCCGGGGCCTGCCACGGGTCACCCCCTGTGCGCGAAGGTGCCTACAGCGAGCGCGACTCCTCCAGCAGCTCCACGAACACCCGGACCACCTGGGGGTCGAACTGGCTTCCCGCGTGGCGCTGCAGCTCCGCCACCGCCTCCGGATGGCCCAGGGCCACCCGGTACCGCCGGTGGTCCGTCATGGCGTTGTACGCGTCCACCACCGCGATGATGCGCGAGCCCAGCGGGATCTCCTCGCCCCGCAGCCCGTCCGGGTACCCGGTACCGTCCCAGCGCTCCCGGTGGTGCCGCACCAGCCGGGCCACCCCGCGGAGGCGCGGGACCGCCTCCAGGATCTGCTGTCCGATGACGGGGTACCGCTGCACCAAGGCCTGCTCGTCCGGCGTGAGCGGCCCGCTCTTGCGGAGCACCTCCTCGGGGATGGCCACCTTGCCCACGTTGTGCAGCAGCGCCGCCCACCGGACCTCCCGGGCCTGCGCGGGGCTGCAGCCCATGCGCCGCGCCACCGCCTCCGCCCAGTGGGCGACCACCGCGCTGTGCCCGGGACCCACGCCGTCGTGGGCGTCCATCGCCCTAGCCAGGGACAGCACCACCTCCGTGTACGCGCGCTCCAGGGACTCCACCGCTTCCGCCCGGTCGAGGAAGTCCGCGGCCGTCTCCGCCAGCGCCAGCGCCCGCTCCGCGTCGCGGGCCTCGAAGGGACCCAGGGCCGATCCCGCGCTACGGGCCGCTCCCAGGGCGGCCAAGGTCCGGTGGGGCGTCCGGATCGGAACCACCAGAAGGGGCCCCAAGCCGTGACCGTTGGCGAACACGGGGTCCTCCGGTACCTGCTCGGACCGGAACACCTCCCCGGTGGTCATCACGTGCGCGTACACGCCTGCCGCAGGGAAGCTCGCGCCCTCCAGCTCCGCCAGGGCGCCGTGCACGGAGGTCACCGTGAACAACTCGCCGTCCGGGTCCCACTGCACCAGGGCCACGTGGTCCGCCCGCAGCGACCTCCTCGCGTGCTGCACCACGGTGCGGGCCAGCTCCGCGGGCGCACAGCTCCGCAGCCCGGCCGCCAGCTCCCGGGCCGCCTCCAGGTCCGCGGCCCGCGCGGCCAGGGTCTCCTGAGCCTCGCGGTGGGCGGTGACGTCGGTGAGGGTCACCACCAGGGCCGCAAGGCGCGGGTCGTCCATTCGGTTGGAGGCCGCCACTTCCGCCCATACCGAGCGACCGTCCCGGCGCACGAGCCGCACCGTACACGTGGACGTGCCGCGGCGATCCGCGTACGCCCGGCTGAGCGCGGCCGCCAACTCGGCCCGGTCCTCGGGGTGTGCGAGGTCTACCAGCGGCCTACCCACCACCTCCTCCGGCGGCCGGTCCAGCAGCTGCCCCGCGGTGGCGTTGGCGTACCGCACCACCCGGCTGCCGTCCAACAGCACCACGCCCGCGGGAGCTGCCTCCACGAGGTGGCGGTACCGGTCCGCCTGCGCCAGCTGCGCTTCCTCGTGGTCGTACCAGCGCAGCACCCCTTCGAGTTGGGGAGCCGCGGCTTCCAACAGGCGCAGGTCTTCGGGGCCGAACCCCCGGTCCGCGGCACTTTCCACCGCCAGCACGTACGGCCTCGGTCCCCGAAGGAGGGGGACCACGACACCCTCGAGGCCGTAGCCCACGAACGCCGGGTCGCCGCGGCTGGGCCGGACGGTCTGCGCCTGCCCGCTCTTCACGGCCTCCGACGCCGCTCCCTCGTCCACCCCGAAGGTGGCCGCGGTGTGTCGCTCCCCCACGTGCCGCAGCCGGGCCCACACCTCGCCCTCCCGCGCGTACACCGCGGCACCGCTGGCGCCCAGGGTGACCACCAGGGCCTGCAGCCACCGGCCCACCGCCTCCGCAAGCTCTCCGGCCCCCCCCGTCTCCGCCCACAGGCGCTGGCACCGCTCCAGGAACTCCGCGGAACGGCGGTTCTGTTCTTCCCGCAGGCGCGTGGAGGCTACCGCGGCGGCTGCGCGGGCCAGGCGGACCACGGGACACGCGTCCTCCGGGGGCTCCGGGTCTTCCTCCTCCCAGGCCAGCAGCACCACCCCACGCAAATCCTGCCCGCGCACGGGGACCACCAGAGCCCTGCGGAAGCGGCCCTGACCGAGGCCCAGGGCCTGGGCTTCCTCGGGAGCCGACGGCTCCACCCACAGGGCTTCCCCCACGGACGCCTGGTCCCACACCCGCTGCCAGTCGGGCTGCGAAACCGTGCCCACCAGGACTTCCGAAGCCGGTCGGCCGACCTCGGCTTCCCAGAGGGCCACCCCGCCGTGCCGGGCGCCCGCGAGCTCTTGCGCTGCCCGCAGCAGCACGTCCGCCAGCTGCGCGAGGTCCTGCGCCTGCCACAGCCTGCCCGCTGCCTCCGCCCACTCTTCCCACCGGCCGGCTCGCTGCTGAGCCGCCCGCGCCTGGCGAACCAGGTCGGTGGCGTCCCAACCCACCACCACCACGCCGCGGCGGTTGCCCTGCGGGTCCAGCTCCGGCGCCGCGGACCAGCGGTACACGCGGCCAGGCGGGCCTCCGAGGGTCAGCTCCGCGTGGGCCGTCTCTCCCAGGTGCCACGCCCGACGGGCCGCTTCCTCCAGGGCCTCGAGCCCCGCCACCTCGGGCAGGCTCTTGGACTCTAGCTCGTCCACCCCCAGCGCGCGGCGCACCGCCGGGTTCGCGAAGGTCACGCGCAGCTGCTCGTCCAGCCGCATCACGCACAGGGGGGCGGCCTCCAGGGTCAGCCGCGAGGCCGCGCGCTCCGCGGCCGCCACCAGCTCCGTCACGTCCACCGCGCACGCCACCACGCCCACCACCCGGCCGATGGCGTGCCGCACGGGCCCTACGGTAACGCTGAACACGCGGCCGCCGTGCTCGAACCGGTAGGTCTGCACGTGGCCCTGGAGGGCCCGAAGGTGAGCCGCGAGAGGAGGGTAACCGGGGTCCGTGGTCCGGAAGTAGTCGTACGCGCTGGTGCCCAGGATCCTGTCGGGGTCCAGACCCAGGGCCTTGGCCGCGCTGCCTCCCACCACGGCGAAACGCAGCGCTCCGTCCGTGGCCCAAAGCGCCTCCGGCATCTGCTCCACCAGCCACTGGGACGGGATTCGCCCCTGCACGAACATCCGGCGCCCTCCGAGTTCCTCTGTGCTCATCTCCCAGCCCGCCTACCTCGAAGTGTGCACCCGTCGCCCTGCCTTCAGTCAGCCATCCCGCTCCGTAGCAACCCGTGTGCCACCCGCCGCCGGTTTGCGAACACACGTCCGCACCTCGCGGGTGTATGATGCCCATACGGCACAGCCATGGCTGCCACTCTGCGCGCCGCCGAACCCACGCTCCGCAACCCGGGGACGGAGCTGGACCTGGCGTGGGTTCAGTCCGTCCGGGTGAACCGGCCCGCGGCGGAGCGGCGGGCGCAGACCCTTCCGGCCCGCCGCACCGTCAAGGGGGACTGGCAGGTGGCGTGGCTCGTGCGGGCGGTGCAGTGCCTGGACCTGACCACCCTGAGCGGGGACGACACGCCGGCCAACGTCCGGCGGCTCGCGGCGAAGGCGCGACAGCCGGTCCGGCCCGACCTCCTGCAGGGCTTCGGCCTCGAACCGCACCAGATTCACGTCGCCGCGGTGTGCGTGTACCCCAACCTGGTGCCCGTGGCCCGGGAGGTCCTCGCGGGGTCGCCGGTGCGGGTGGCCTCCGTGGCCGCGGGGTTCCCCGCGGCCCAGACCCCGCTGCGCACCCGGGTCTTGGAAGTCGAAGAAGCGGTGCGGGCCGGAGCGGACGAGGTGGACGTGGTGGTCTCCCGCGCCCACGTGATCCGGGGCGACTGGAAGGCCCTGTACGAGGAGGTCCGGGCGTTCCGGGAGGCCGCAGGCGGCTGCACGCTCAAGGCCATCCTCGGCGCGGGGGAGCTCCCCACCCTCCGCCACGTGGCCCAGGCCGCCCTGGTGTGCATGATGGCGGGCGCGGACTTCGTGAAAACCAGCACCGGCAAGGAAGCCACCAACGCCACCCTGCCCGTGGGCCTGGTGATGGTCCGGCAGGTGCGCGACTACTTCCAGCGCACGGGCCACCGCGTGGGGTTCAAACCCGCGGGCGGCATCCGCACCGCCAAGCAGGCCCTGGAGTGGCTGGTGCTGGTCCGGGAGGAACTCGGGGCTTTTTGGGTCCGGCCCGAGATCTTCCGCCTGGGGGCCAGCGGCCTGCTGACCGACCTGGAGCGCCAGCTCAGCTACCACCTCACCGGCCGGTACTCCGCGGCCCACCACCACCCTATGCCATGAGCACCCGCGTCCGCGACCTGCTGGAGAGTCTGGCCTACGGGCCCGCGCCCGAGGACCCGCGCCCCGCCATGCGGTGGCTGGAGGCCCGCGGCAGGCGCATGAAGCTCTTCATCGCCAACCAGTGGGCGGAACCTCGGAGCGGGGAGTGGTTCGAGACCCGCAACCCCGCCACGGGCGAGCCGCTGGCGCACGTGCCGCAGGCCGGCCCGGAAGACGTGGACCGGGCGGTGCGTGCGGCCCGCGAGGCCCTGCTGGCCTGGAGCCGGACTCCCGACCACGTCCGCGCCCGCTACCTGTACGCCATCGCCCGCCAGGTGCAGAAGCACAGCCGGTTGCTGGCGGTGCTGGAGACCCTGGACAACGGCAAGCCCATCCGCGAGAGCCGCGACATCGACATCCCCCTCGTGGCCCGGCACTTCTACCACCACGCGGGCTGGGCGCAGCTGCGCACCACGGAGTTCCCCCGCTGCGAGCCCGTGGGCGTGGTGGGCCAGATCGTCCCGTGGAACTTCCCCCTCCTCATGGTGGCGTGGAAGGTGGCCCCGGCCCTGGCGGCGGGCTGCACGGTGGTGCTCAAGCCCGCGGAGTTCACTCCGCTCACCGCTCTGGCCTTCTGCGAGCTGCTGGTGGAGGTCGGGCTGCCTCCGGGGGTGGTCAACGTGGTCACCGGCGACGGCCGCACCGGGGAGCTGTTGGTCCAGCACCCGGACGTGGACAAGATCGCCTTCACCGGCTCCACGGAGGTGGGCCGGCGCGTCCGCCAGCTCACCGCGGGCACCGGCAAGCGCCTCTCCCTGGAACTGGGCGGCAAGTCTCCGTTCCTGGTGTTCGAGGACGCGGACCTGGACGCCGCGGTGGAAGGAGTGGTGGACGCCATCTGGTTCAACCAGGGCCAGGTGTGCTGCGCGGGCTCCCGGCTGCTGGTGCAGGAGAGCGTCGAGGAGGGCTTCCTCGCCAAGCTGCGGGATCGCATGGAGAAGCTCCGCGTGGGAGACCCCCTGGACAAGGCGGTGGACATGGGCGCCATCGTGGCTCCCGCGCAGCTGGAGCGCATCCGGCGCCTGTGCGAGGCGGGGATCGCGGAAGGGGCCCGCATGTGGCAGCCCTCCTGGGCGGTGCCGCAGGACGGCCTGTTCTTCCCGCCCACCCTGTTCACGGACGTCTCGCCGGCCAGCACCCTCGCCCAGGTGGAGATCTTCGGCCCGGTCCTGGTCAGCATGACCTTCCGCAGCCCACAGGAGGCCGTGGCCCTGGCCAACAACACCCGCTACGGGCTCGCGGCCAGCGTGTGGACCCAGAACCTGAGCCTGGCCCTGGACGTGGCCCGGCGCATCCAGGCGGGCACCGTGTGGGTCAACGGCACCAACCTGTTCGACGCCGCCAGCGGGTTCGGCGGCTACCGGGAGAGCGGGTTCGGACGTGAGGGTGGCCGGGAAGGGATGTGGGAGTACCTCAAGACCCCCCCTCCCCCGCAGGCCGCCTGGCCAGAAGGCGGACGCTCCGCCCCAGAGACCGCAGCACCCTCGGCGCTCCAACCCCTCCCGGCCCCACAGCCCCCGGTGGACCGCACGCCCAAGATGTACGTGGGCGGCCGCCAGGTCCGCCCGGACGCCCCCTACGTGCGGTTCGTGTACGGGGCCGAGGGCCGCCTGGTGGCCGAGGTGGGGGAAGGCAACCGCAAGGACGTCCGCAACGCCGTGGAGGCGGCCCGCGCGGCCCTGAACGGCTGGAGCTGGACGTCCGGACACCAGCGGGCCCAGGTGCTGTACTACGTGGCCGAGAACCTGGACGCCCGGGCAGACGAGTTCGCCTCCCGCATCGCGGCCATGACCGGCGACCGCGCCCTCGCGGACCGGGAGGTCCGGGCCAGCGTGGAGCGGCTGTTCGCCTGCGCCGCGTGGGCGGACAAGTACGACGGTGCCCTCCACTCCGTGGCGGACCCCCGCTGCCTTGTGCTCGCGCTGCACGAACCCGTGGGCGTGGTGGGGATCGCTTGCCCCGACGAGTTCCCCCTGTTGGCCTTCGTCTCCCTGGTGGGTGCCGCAGTGGCCCTGGGCAACACCGTGGTGGCCATCCCCTCCCAGCGCCACCCCCTGGCGGCCACGGACTTCTACCAGGTCCTGGACACCTCGGACGTCCCCGGCGGAGTGGTGAACATCGTCACCGGGGACCGGGACGCCCTGGCGGTGGTCCTGGCCCAGCACGAGGACGTGGACGCGGTGTGGTACTTCGGATCCCGGGAGGGTGCCGCCACGGTGGAGAGGGAGTCTGCGGGCAACCTCAAGCGCACCTGGACCTGCACGCGGCCCCTGGACTGGCTGGACTTCGCCTGGACGGAGCGGGAGGCGCTGCGGCAGGCCACCCAGGTGAAGAACGTGTGGCTGCCGCACGGAGAGTGACCTCCCGCGTGCTCGTCCCTGCCCTGGCGGTCCTGGCGCTGTGGGCCTGCGCCCGGCCGCCGGACGTGGCGGGGACCTGGCAGGGCCGGTGGGCGTCTGACGACGGCGCAAGCCGGGGCACCTTCTGGGTCCACGTGGACCAGCGGGGCAACCGCATCTCGGGCCGCATCTCGGTGCAGGGCGCGTGGTTCTCCGAGGCGCGCATCGACGGCGCGGTGGAAGGATCCCGGGTCCGGTGGGGTGTGCTGCGGGGCGGGGTCGCGGTGCTCACCTTCGAGGGCACCGTGGGCGACGATCGGGCCTTCGGGGTGTACCGGACCCCTGCGGGCGTGGGCGGCCGGTGGGCCGCGCGACGCGTCCGCACGCTGTAGGAGGGAACGGTGACTTACGACGTCATCGTGGTGGGCCTGGGCGGCGCGGGCAGCGCCGCCGCGTACCACCTGGCGCGCCGTGGCATGCGGGTCCTCGGGCTGGAGCGGTTCGGCCCCACCCACGACCGCGGCTCGTCCCACGGCCACACCCGCATCACCCGCCAGGCCTAC
The DNA here is from genome assembly GCA_964437095.1 of uncultured bacterium. GTDB lineage: Bacteria > Sysuimicrobiota > Sysuimicrobiia > Sysuimicrobiales > Sysuimicrobiaceae > Tepidifontimicrobium. The sequence continues at coordinate 55,550 of CAYTFH010000006.1, forward strand.
TTCGAGCGCCCCGACTACGTCCCGCTGCTCCTGCGGGCGTACGAGCTGTGGCGTGACCTGGAAGCGGCCTCGGGCCTGACCCTTCTCCTTCGGTGCGGCGGGCTCATGCTGGGACGGCCCGACGGGCACCTGGTGTCGGGGGCGTTGCGCAGCGCCAGGGCCTTCGGGCTGCCCCACGAACTCCTCGACCGGAAGGGCGTGCGGGCGCGCTTCCCCGCGTTCCAGCTAGCCGCGGACGAGGTGGCCCTGTACGAGCCCAACGCGGGGGTCCTGTTCCCCGAAGCGTGCCTGCGGGCGCACCAGCAGCTGGCCGAAGCCCACGGCGCGGAGCTGCGCTTCCACACCCGGGTCCTGGGCTGGGACAGCGACGGGCAGCGGGTGCGGGTACGGACCGAGGGGTCCACGGCGGAGGCAGGGAGCCTGGTCCTGGCCGCGGGCCCGTGGATGCCGCAGCTGGCGGGCGGGGTGGTCCCTCTGACCGTGGAGCGGCAGGTGGTGTTCTGGTTCCGGACGCGGCGCCCCGAGTGGTTCGGGCCCGACCGCTGTCCGGTGTTCGTGTGGGAGACCCGGGAGGGGTTCTTCTACGGGATCCCCGCGGTGGCCGGCCGCGGGCTCAAGGTGGCCCGCCACCACGGCGGCGAAACCGTCCACCCGGAGGACGTGCGGCCCGCCACACCGGAGGAGGCAGGCTGGCTCCGAGCCCAGCTGGCAGTGCGGCTGCCGGAGGCGGACGGCGGGATCGAGGGAGCGGTCACGTGCCTGTACACCAACACTCCGGACGAGCACTTCGTCCTGGACCGGCACCCCGCCTTCGCCAACGTGGTGTTGTGCTCTGCGTGCTCCGGGCACGGGTTCAAGTTCACCAGCGTGGTGGGGGAAGTGGTGGCGGACCTGGTGACCACGGGTTCACCCCGCCTGCCCGTGGACTTCCTGTCGCTGCAGCGCTTCCTCGGCCGGACCTAGGCTAAACTACTCAGTATAGATGGACACCCGTGCTCCGACCGCCGCGCCGTCCGACCACGTCCCGCCGGGGGAACTCCCCCTCTCCCACATCCTGGAGGCGGTGTTGTCGGAGAGCTCTTCCGGGTCCCTGACCGTGGGCGAGCTGGCCGAGCGCATGGAGGAGCGCGGGTTCGGGTTGCTCATCGTGCTCCTGAGCCTGGTCACCCTGATCCCCGTCCTGCCCCCGGGGTCGGCAGCCGCGGTGGGGTTCCTCTACATCGTGGGAGGCCTGCAGATGGCCGCGGGCCGGCGCCGGCCCTGGCTGCCCCGGCGGGTCTCCGAGTACCGCCTGTCCAGCCGAGCGGTGGCGAGCCTGCGCAACCGGGGCGTGTCGTTGCTCCAGCGGGTGGAGCGGTTCTCCCGGCCGCGCTGGACCCCCCTCAGCGACGAAGCCCTGCTGCGTGCGTGCTCCGTGGTGGTGCTGCTCATGGGGGTGGTGCTGTTCCTCCCCCTCCCCTTCCTGAACACCCTGCCCGGGCTGTCCATGCTCGCCTTGGGGGTGGGCCTGATGAACCGGGACGGCGCCTTCCTCCTGGCGGGCACGGGCCTGGCGGCCGTCGTCCTGCTCCTGGTGGGGCTCGGCATGGAAGCCCTACGGGCCTTCGCCCACTGGGTGGTCTCGTGGAGACGTTAGCCGTATTCCGAACGGACCGCGTACGGGGAAAGGGTCGGGGCAGGGAGCTGGGCTTCCCCACCGTCAACCTCCGTATCCCCGAGGACCTGGACTTGCGGTACGGCATCTACGCGTGCTGGGTGCGGATGGCAGGGCAGAGCTACCCCGCAGCCCTGCACTACGGGCCGGTCCCCGCCTTCGGGGAAGAGGAGCCGTCGTTGGAGGTGCACGTCCTGGACCGCGTCCTGGACTTCACCCCGGACCGGGTGGAGGTGGAGGTGGTCCGGTGGATCCGGCCGGTGCTTTCGTTTCCTTCCGCGGACCAGCTGCGCGCGCAGATCCAGCAGGATCTGGCCCGCTGCCGCGAGGCCCTGGGAGTGGCGGACGACCCCGTGGACCGGGTTGCCTCGGAGCTGCAGCGGAGAGGGGTGGACGTACAGGTCTACCGGTTCGGCCGCAGCACCCGCACCGCCCAGGAGGCCGCGGAGGCCCTGGGCACCACCCCCGACCGGATCGTGAAGTCCCTGGTGTTCTTGGCCGACGACGAGCCCGTCCTGGTCCTGGTCTCCGGCGCCCACCGAGTCTCCTCGGCCAAGCTGGCCACCGTCACGGGGGCGGCCCGGGTCCGGCCCGCGGACCCGCGCACCGTGGAGCGGGTCACGGGTTTCCCCGCGGGGGCGGTCCCTCCCGTGGGGCACGCGACACCTCTGCGGGTGTTCATGGACCACGCGCTTCTGACCCCGGACGTGGTCTACGCGGGAGCGGGAGACCCCCACGCCCTCTTCGCGGTTCGGCCCGAGGATTTGCGCAGGGTGACCGCCGCCACCGTGGCGGACCTGCGGGAGGGAGCCTGAGATAGGCCCGGTGCCTCTGAACCTGGGTTCGCCGGCCTGTCCGGCTCCTTCGCCCGACCTCAGCCCTTCCGGGATCTGGACGCGGCGGTCCTGAACGACGCACCGTTCGGGGTCGCCTTCGCGGCGGCACAGGGGCGGCCGGTGTGCGGTTTGGACCCGGGCGCCGGGAGGGCGTTCCTGGAGCGGGCCTCCCCTGGGCCATGGGCGCCGACTACCCCCGCAGGCACCCCCTACGGGACCCGCTGCGCGGGCCGGGCCGGCCAGGCACCGGCTTGCGCCGCCCGGAGGCCGGGAGTATATAGCCTATTGTGCTAAGAGCCAGAGCCCTCCCGGCCACCCTGTGGCGGGCCCTCGTGGGCAGCCCCCTGGAGACGCAGAGGCTGCGGCACGAGCGGCTCACGAAGCTCAAGGGCCTGGCAGTCTTCGCATCTGACGCCCTCTCCAGCAGCGCGTACGCCAGCGAGGAGATCCTGCGCATCCTGGTCCTGGCGGGCAGCGCGGCGGCGGCCTTCACCGTGCCTGTGTCCGCGGCCATCGTGACCCTCATGGCCATCGTGGCCACCTCCTACTACCAGACCATCCACGAGTACCCCTCCGGGGGAGGGGCGTACATCGTAGCTCACGAGAACTTGGGCCCGCTGCCCGGGTTGGTGGCCGCGGCGGCGTTGCTGGTGGACTACGTCCTCACGGTAGCAGTCAGCATCTCCGCGGGCGTGGCTGCCATCACCTCTGCGGTACCGAGCCTGTTCCCGTATCGGGTCGACCTCGCCGTCGCCTTGGTGGCCTTGATCACCATCGGCAACCTGCGGGGTGTGCGGGAGTCCGGGACGATCTTCGCCATCCCCACGTATATGTTCATCTTTGCCTTCGGCGCTACGCTCTTCGCCGGACTGTGGGCCTGGGTCAACGGCGAGCTGCCCCGGGTGGGCCACCCGGAAGCCGTGGAGGCGACCCAACCCCTGACCCTCTTCCTGGTCCTGCGCGCCTTCGCATCCGGGACCGCGGCCCTGACGGGGATTGAGGCCGTGAGCAATGGGGTGCAGGCCTTCTACCCTCCGGAGGCCCGCAACGCCAGCCGCGTCCTGATCGCCATGGTGACCTTGCTGGGTACCTTTTTCTTCGGTACCAGCTTCCTCGCGTGGGAGATGGGGGTCCTTCCCCGGGAGGAGGAGACGGTCGTTTCGCAGATCGCCCGGGCCCTGTTCCAGGGCGGCTGGTTCTACTACGTGGTGCAGGTGGCCACCATGTTGATCCTCGTACTGGCGGCGAACACTGCCTTCGCAGACTTCCCCCGGCTAAGTTCCATCCTCGCCCGGGACCGCTACCTGCCTCGACAGCTGGCCAACCATGGGGACCGCCTGGTGTTCGCGAACGGGATCCTGCTCCTGGGCGTCACCGCATCCCTACTCATCGGGGTATTCCGGGCCACGGTGCACAACCTCATCCCCCTCTACATGGTGGGCGTGTTCGTGTCCTTCACCCTTTCCCAGAGCGGCATGGTGCGGCATTGGTTGGCCTCCCGGACCGGACGCTGGAAGTTGCAGCTCGCGGTCAACGGACTGGGTGCCGTGTGTACCGCCCTGGTGGGGTTGGAGGTCGCCGCGGTGAAGTTCCTGGATGGCGCGTGGATCACCGTCTTCGTCACCGGCGCCCTGGTCCTCCTGATGCGGGCCATCCATCGCCACTACGAGGACCTCAAGCACCAGCTCTCCCTGGAACGGGCCAAGCTGCCGCGCCCCTTCCGGGCCCACAAGGTCATCGTCCCCGTGAACAACGTCCACCGCGGCGTCCTGGAGGCCTTGCGGTACGCTAAGGCGGTGAGCGACGACGTCACCGCGGTGTACGTGGAGATCGAGCCCGGAGCGAGGGAGGAGATCGAGCGGAAGTGGGAGCGGTGGGTGCCCGACGTCCCCCTGGTGGTCCTGCCCTCCCCCTACCGGTCCGTGGTGGGGCCCATCCTCCTGTACCTGGACCAGGTGCAGCGGGAAGCGGGCCCTGATACCGCCCTCACGGTGGTGCTGCCGGAGTTCGTGCCCCGCAAGTGGTGGCACCACCTCCTGCACAACCAGACCGCCCTCATGCTGAAGTTCGCCCTGCTGTTCCGCCAGCGGCGCCTGCGGCGGTACAAGGTGCTGGCGGACGTACCGTACTACCTGGCCCGCTGACCGCCGTGCGGAGCTGGTTCGCGGTCCTGTTCCTCCTGGCCGCCGCCTGCAGCCGGGGCCCTGCTCCCCTCGTGCGTTACGAGGACCCCCTCCTGCGGGTGGCCGTGGAACACCCCCAGGGCTGGCAGGTCTTGCGGTCCAGCGACGGTCGGTGGGTGCAGGTGGTGCCCGCTCGGGAGAGCCCAGAGCCGGACGCCCTGCGGTACACGGAGTTCCTCAGCGTCCGCGTGGTCCCCGGCCGCCCGCCCACCAGCGACGACGCCCTCCGGCAGGAAGCCTTCTCCTTGCTGCCCTTCCACGGCGTGGCTAAGTTCCAGAGGCAGGAGGGCTCCGAACCTCCCCGCTACCGGTTCGAGGGCACCGGCAGCGCCCTGGTCGGCCAGTGGGCCGCGGTAGGCGTGCTCTGGGTGGAGCAGGACAGGCTGGTCCACGCGGTGTGCGCCAAGCCCCTGGACCGCTGGCGGGAGGGCCAGCGGGAGTGCGACCGGATGGTGGACCGTGTGGAGCCGCTGCCTTGATCCCACGCACGCCGGTGGGGTTCACCGGCCGCCCACGACCTCCCAGGTGACCGACTGCGCGGAGGCCAGCGCGCGGAACCGCTGGGCGAGGGTCTGGGCGTGCTGCGCCATACGATCCGCGGGATACGAGCCCGGCCCGAAGACCAGGGCCAGAGCCCTCCGGGTTTCCAGGGTGATCCCCGTGCGCGCGGAGTCGTGGGTGGGGCTGCCTACCGGTCCCACCTCGTCGCACACCACCAGCCGGCCCTCCGCCCGCAGCAGGCCCTTACCCAGGGACTCGTAGGCTTCCCCGGGCCGGCCCATCCGGACGACCACACATCCGTGGATCCGGTCCAGGTCGTACAGCCCGATGGGCAGTAAGAACTCCAGGGAACACAGGTTGCACACGTCCACGAGGCTGTTGATCCGCGGCAAGGGCTGTCCCCGCAGCGCCCGCCGCAACAGCGCCTCAGAGGAAGGCCGGGTCTTGGTGGGGTCTTCCCCCGTGCGGCGGTACAGCTCCCGGGCCGGCTGCAGGGCCTCGATCTCCGACGGCGATCGGCCTGCGTACTGTTCCCGCAGGCGGCTCGCCAGGCGCTCCAGCTCCTCCCAGACCTCCACCGCGTCCCCGCGGACTCCCACGCCGTCCGCCTCCACCACGCCGAGGCAGACCCGGTCCGCCACCGACACGTCCACGGTCACGCGCACGTCTACGTCTTTCCCGCCCTGCTCCCGGCTTCCTGCCGCGCTTGCTCGCCTCCGCCGCGCGGGCTACACTGCACCGCGGGCGCCCGCGCCCCTCGGAGGTGAGGTTGACCGTCGTCCGTCTAGAGCCGGATCTCTGGTGCGTCCGCATGCCCATCCCATTCCCCCTGGGCTCCGTGAACGCGTACCTGGTCCGGACCCGCCACGGCGCCGTGCTGGTGGACGCGGGCCTGCAGACCCCCGACTGCTACGCCGCGCTCCAGGAAGCCTTTCACGCCGCGGGCCTGGAGCTTGGGGCCCTGCAGGCGGTGGTCCTCACCCACGCACACCCGGACCACATCGGGCTCGTGGGGGTCCTCCAGCAGGCCACCGGAGCGCCCCTGTACCTGCTGGACGTGGAGGAGCCCGTGGCCCGCAGGGTGTGGGTGGACGACTACGCCTTCCGGGTGAGGGTAGTGGTGGAGATGCTCGCCCGTCACGGCGTTCCCGCGCCGTGGGTGGAGGAAGCCGGCCGCCGCTTGTCCGGCCTGCGGGACCTGGTGGCTCCCTTCCGGGAGACGGTGACGGTGCGCGACGGGGACGTGTTGGACGTGGACGGCTTCTCCGCCCGGGTGCTGTGGACCCCCGGCCACAGCGACGGCCACATGGTGCTTTTGGACCACGGCGGCAGGCTGTTCTGCGGGGACCACGTGCTCCCCGAGGTGTCGCCCAACATCTCCCTGTACCCGGGGGCCCGACCCGACCCCCTGGGGGACTACCTGGAGTCGTTGCACAAGGTGAGGGACCTGCCCGCGCGCGTGGCCTTGCCCGGACACGGAGAACCCATCACCCGGTGGACCGCGCGGGTGGACGAGCTGGTGGAACACCACCGCACCCGGCTGGAGGCGGCCTACCGTTGCGTCCCCCCGGAGGGCGCCACCGCCTTCCAGGTGGCCCAGCGGCTGTTCTTCGACGGCCACCCGGACGGTGCCGGGCCCCACGACGTGCCCTTGCCTTTGGCGGTGGGGGAAGCCGCGGCCCACCTGGAGCGGCTGTGCCGGACGGGGCGGCTGGCCCGGGAGGAAGGCCCGCCGGTGGTGTACCGGCGCGTGGAGGGAAGGTGATGAACCGCACGCGGAGGGTGGACGCCAACACCGTCCTCATCGACCTGAACTTCGGACTGCCGGAGGTGCTCGGCAGCTACCTGCTGCTGGGCGGGCGCCCGGCCCTGGTGGAGACGGGCCCGACCACGTGTCTTGCGGCCCTGGAGGAAGGACTGGGGGAACACGGGCTTCGGCTGGAGGACCTGGAAGCCGTGGCGGTGACCCACATCCACCTGGACCACGCGGGAGCGGTGGGCGTGCTGTGCCGGCGCAACCCGCGCCTCCGGGTGTTCGTGCACCCCGTGGGGGCTCCCCACCTGGCGGACCCCAGCCGCCTGCTGCGCAGCGCGCAACGCATCTACGGGCCCCTGATGGAAACCCTTTGGGGCGAGGTGGCACCGGTCCCTCCAGACCGCATCACCGTGGTCCAAGACGGCGAGACCTTCCCGCTCGCCGGCCGTGTTCTGCGCGCCGTGGACACCCCCGGCCACGCCAGCCACCACCACGTGTACGTGGACGAAGGCTCCGGTGCGGCCTTCACCGGGGACGCCGCGGGCATCTCGCTGCCGGGCTGCCCCGTGGTCCGGCCCCCCACGCCGCCTCCCGACCTCGACCTGGAGCTTTGGGAGGGGACCCTGGACCGGCTGGAGCGGCTGGAGCTCCGGCGGCTGTGCCTCACCCACTTCGGCGTGCGGGACGACCCGCCCACGGTGCTGTCGGAGCTGCGCCGCCGCCTGCGGGAGGTGGAAGCCACCCTGGTGGAGGGCTGGAAAGCCGGGGAAGACGTGGACCGGCTCACCGAGCGCCTGCGGGCCTACCTGCAGCCCGAGGTGGAGGCCCGCTGCGGCCGGCAGGCCGCAGACGGCCAGGAGATCGCCGCCAACTACCGCATGAACGTGTTGGGCTACGTGCGGTACTTCGAGAAGAAGCTCGGCCCGCCAGGCACCTGACCGCCCACCTCCGCCACCGTGGGTTCACGCCCGCCTACAATGGTGCTGTGCGCGGCTACCCCGGCGAAGACCTGGTGGAAGCGGGACTGCGGGACCTGGAACAGGGCGTGGACTCGATCCCGGCGCTGCTGGTGTCCGTGGGCGCGCCCCGCCTGCGCCAGCTGGGCGTTCGGATCCCCCGGGTGATCCCCTGCGCCGAGCACCGGCTGTACGAGCTTTTGGCCCGCCACGACCCCGCTTCCGCCCACTCCCGCTACAACGCCCTCATCCGCCGCCTGGTCAGCTTTGAGCGGGCCCTGGAATGCGCCCGTTAGCGGACGCGGACCGGATCCGGCGCTTCATGCGCGCACTGGGGGCCGAGGCGTGGTCAGAGACCCGAGCCTACTTCACCGGAGGGGCCACCGCGGTCCTGCTGGGCTGGCGGCCCAGCACCATCGACGTGGACCTCAAGCTGGTGCCGGAGGACGAAGGGGCCTTGCGGGCCATCGCGCGCCTCAAGAACCAGCTGCAGATCAACGTGGAGCTGGCCTCGCCCCTGGACTTCATCCCCGTGCCGGCGGGGTGGGAAGAGCGGAGTCTGTTCGTGGCCCGCGAGGGCAGGGTCTTTTACTACCACTTCGACCCGTACGCGCAGGTCCTCGCAAAGCTGGAGCGCAGGCACGCCCAGGACCTGGAGGACGTCCAGAACTTCCTACGCAGCGGGTTGGTGGACCCCCGTCGGGCCCTTGAGTACTTCCGGAGGGTCGAGCCGGAACTGTACCGGTTCCCCGCCGTGGACCCCGCCAGCTTCCGGAGGGCCGTGGAGGAAGCCCTGGGGAACACCTCCGCCCCGGACTCTTGACGAACAGGGTGGAACCGCGAAAAGCGTCGCGCGTAGAGACGGAGGTGGTCTACCCCGCCCTGACCGCGTGCTCCCGGAAGTGGGCCTCCAGGTCCGCCTCCCACTCCTCCTCGCTGCGGTGCACGTCCGCCACCTGGTCCCGGGGGGTCAAAAACGGCACCCGGAGCGCCCACGGCCCCACCAGGTCCACCTCCAGCTCCTCCGCCCGCTCGTGCACCACCACCTCTGAACCCGGCGCCGCCCGGGCCGCGGCCCTGGAAGCGGCCGCGTGGAGCCGGCGCACCGCGGCCCACGTGTGGAGCACTTCCTCCGCCCGCCAGCGGGCCTCGTCCTCCGTCCGGCCCCGGACCCTGCGGGGGACCACCGCCGCCCCCTCCGGGTCCAGGATGGCCACCTCCCACCGCGCGGGCTCCTCCACAGGTCCCCGGAAGCTGAACCGGTACACCGTCCCGAAGACCTCGAAGGTCTCCTCCCACTCCCGGTAGGGGTCACGGGCGCTCATGGCGGTGCGCGTGCTCATCTTAGCGAGGACCGGCCCCGGGAGGCGAGCAAAATTCGGAATTCCAGGGGTCGCCGAGCCCGGACGGCGGTCTGGACGAAGCCGCGGCGCGGGCCCGGAGGAGGTCTTGCGCCCGCGTCGAACAGTCACACCGGACCGACGCCGACAAGGGGGGACGAGCCATGCGAGGAGCGAGGTACGTGGGTTGCACGCTGCTTCTGGTGGTTCTGCTGGCCGGCGGGCTTTCCGCAGCCCCCACCGTGACCCGCATCTCCATCGCCACGGGCGGGACGGGCGGCGTGTACTTCATCCTCGGGGGAGGGCTGGCCCGCCTGATCTCCCAGCACATCCCCGGGGTGCAGGCCACCGCGGAGGTGACCTCGGCCTCCGTGGACAACATGCGCCTCATTGGGGCGAAGCGGGCGGACATCGCCCTCACCCTGAACGACACCGCCTACGACGCGTGGAAGGGTCTCGCGGACTTCCGGGGCTCTCCCATCCCCATCCGCGTGCTGGTGCCCGTGTACGACAACTACAACCACCTGGTCACTCTCGAGGGGACGGGCATCAACCGGGTGGCGGACCTCCGGGGCAAGCGGGTGTCCGTGGGCTCCCCGGGCAGCGGCACCGAGGTCACCGCCCTGCGGATCCTGCGCGCCGCGGGGATCGACCCCGACCGGGACATCCGGAAGGAGCGGTTGGGGGTGGCGCCCTCCGCGGACGCGTTAAAGGACCGCAAGATCGACGCCTTCTTCTGGAGCGGCGGTCTTCCCACCCCCGCGGTCCTGGACCTGGCCAGCACCCCGGGCATCCGCGCCAAGATCGTGCCCATGGACGACCTGGTGGAACCCCTGCGCAAGGAGTTCGGGCCGCTGTACTTCCGGGCCGTGATCTCGCGGGTGGTCTACCCGGGCATGGACCAGCCCGTGCCCACCATCGGGGTGGCCAACCTGCTGGTGGTGCACCGGGACTTCCCCGAGGACCTGGCCTACCGGATCACCCGCCTGATCTTCGAACGCAAGGCGGACCTGGAGACGGTGCACGCGGAGGCGAAGAACATCAGCCTCCTGCGCGTCACCGGCCGCACGCCCATCCCCTTCCACCCCGGTGCGGCCCGCTACTTCCGGGAGCGGGGGGTCCCTGGGTTCTGAGCCCCGCCCGGGTTCGGGAGCCCCGCCCCGCGGTGGCGTCGTGGGGCGGGGCTTCGTGTGGGCGCTGGCGTTGGCCGTGGGCGGTGCCGCCGTGGCAGCCTGGCCCGTGCGCGTGCTGGAGGTCGTAGACTTGGACCGGCAGCAGCCGGTGGCCGTCTTGCCGGCGGGTTCGTTCCAGCTGCGGTACCGGCACTCTTTGTACGGCGGAACGGTCTGGGAGCAGTTCCGGATGGTGGGCACGGAGATCGTCCTGGAAGCCGTGGAAGCGGAGCAGGAAGCCGCCCTGGAGTACTACGGGCTACCCCAGCGGGTGACGGAGCACGCGGGCCGCTACCGCCTCTGGCCCGTGGGCCACCGGGTGAGGGAGCTGGTGGTGCGGGCCACCGCCACCGGCCAGAGGACTCTCGTGGTGGGGCGTTGGGCCCTGCCGCTGTACACGCAGGATCCGGAGGGGCACCGCGTAAGGCTGCGCGTGGCACGGGCTCCCGCTGCGCGGGTGGCCCTGGACGAGCTGCGGCGGTGGCTCGCTGCTCGAGGAGGTGCGCCGTGAAGGAGCCGCAACCGGTACAGGTGGAAGAGCTCATCGAGCGCTTCGAGGGCGCCACCCGGAAGCTTGGGGGGCCCGTGGGCTGGTTCGCCACCGCGCTGGCGGTGGCCAGCTCTTTGTACCACCTGTGGGCCGCGCAGGCTCCGTACATCCGCCAGATCCACCTCACCCGCCACCTCCTGCTGGTCCTGGTGCTGACCTTCCTCCTGTACCCGGGCTGGAAGGCGGCACACCGGCGCGTGCACCTCCTGGACGTGGTGTTCATCTTCGTGTCCGTCCTCGGGCTCGGGTGGGTGTTCTGGGACTTCGAGCAGTTCGTGTACCGCCAGGTGGTCCCCAACACCTACGACCTCGTGTTCGGGATCCTCACCATCCTGGCGGTGCTGGAGGCCACCCGCAGGACCACGGGGTGGCCTCTCGTGGTCCTGGCCGTGGCCTTCATCGCGTACGCCTTCACCGGCCACCTGCTCCCCGAGCCGTGGACCCACCGGGGTTACGACCTGGACCGCGTCATCGGGCACCTGTACGTGGGGCTGGAGGGGATCTTCGGGGTCCCCCTGGACGTGTCCGCCAGCTTCATCATCCTGTTCACCATCTACGGGTCGTTCCTCGAGCAGTCGGGGGCGGGCAAGTACTTCGTGGACCTCGCCTTCGCCCTGGTGGGCCGCCGCCGGACCGGGGCGGGCCAGGCGGTGACGGTGGCTTCCTTCCTCCTGGGTGGGCCGTCGGGGAGCGGCGTGGCCACCACGGTGACCGTGGGCGCCATCACCTACCCCCTCCTGCGCCGGTCCGGCTACGACCCGGAGTCCGCGGGCGGACTGCTCTCCGCGGGCGGGATCGGGGCGGTGATCTCCCCGCCCATCCTCGGCGCCGCAGCCTTCATCATCGCGGAGATCCTGAAGATCTCCTACCTGGAGGTGCTCGTGCTGGCCGTGGTCCCCACGGTGCTGTACTACTTCTCCATCTTCCTCATGATCGAACTGGACGCCCGCCGGTTCCGCCTGCGGCAGGTGGAGATCCGGGCGGAGAACCCCTGGCGGCTGGCGGGACGCTACTGGTACCTGCTGGCGTCCCTGGTCATGATCCCCCTGTTCATGGTGCGGGGGTTCACCGCCATCTCCGCGGTGTTCTGGTCCACCGTGGTAGCCGCCCTGTCGAGCTTCCTCCGGCCCGAAACGGCCCTGGTGCTCGTGAGGCGCAGCACGAACTCTGCCCCCGCCCCGAGGCCGGCGTACGCGGTCCTCGGCGCCCTGCTGGCCCTGCCCCTGGCCCCCGCCCTGCGGGACCTCCTGGCAGTTCCGCTCTCTACCGCGGCGGGGACCTCCGTGCTGGTGGGAGCCTTTCTGGGTTGGCGGGCCCGGGACGCGTGGGCCGAGGAGTACGGGGGAGAGCCCTTGCGGCCCACAGAGCCCCGCTACGTGCGGGTGGGGCCTTGGGAGGCCAGTGCCACCCCTCTCGTTGCGGCCTTGGCCAACGGCACCAAGCAGGTCCTCACGGTGGCGGTCACGTGCGCGGTGGCGGGCATCGTGGTGGGCGTTATCACCCTGACGGGGCTGGGCCTCAAGCTCTCCGGGATCATCGTGGACCTGGCGGGCCGCAACCTGCTGCTCACCCTCGTGTACTCCGGGGTGGCCCTGTGGATCCTGGGCCTGGCCCTGCCCATCACCGCCACGTACATCATCGCGGCCGCGGTCATCGCTCCGGCTCTCGTCCAGCTGGGCGTCCACGAGCTGGCCGCGCACATGTTCATCTTCTACTACGCCATCCTGTCGGAGGTGTCCCCGCCCGTGGGCCTCAGCCCCCTGGCGGCGTCGGCCCTGACGGGCGGCAACGCCTTCCGCACCATGATGATGGCGTGGAAGTACACCCTCCCCGCCTTCGTGGTGCCCTTCATGTTCACGGTGCACCCCGACGGCATGGGCTTGCTCCTGCATGCCCCGCTGGAGGTGGTGGCCAAGACCTTCGTCACCGCCGCGGTGGGTCTCACCGCCCTGGCCGCGGGGATCAACGGATGGCTGGTGCGGGAGGCCACGTGGCCCGAGCGGGCGGTGCTGGTGGCCGCAGGCCTCCTGCTGGTCTACCCCTCCGTGGCCCTGGACCTCCTGGCCGCGGGTGCCCTGGCCGCGGTGTTCGTCTTCCAGTGGCTCACGCGCCCCGAGGCCGCCGCCGCAAAGGGTTCGTAGGGAGGTCTAGCCCGGTCCACGTTCGGGTATAAGCTAAAGAGCGTGGAAGCCGAAGAGTTCAGCCCCGTGGCTGCCCTGGAGTCCGCCTCCGCGGTGGACGTCCTGACCTGGTGCGTCATGTTGCTGGCGCACCAGGCCCGGGTGTACCTGGGGCTCATCCCCGGAAAAGGCCAGGTGGACCTGGAGCAGGCGCGCTTGGCCATCGACGCGGCGGGGGCTCTCACCGACCTCCTCCAGAACCACCTGCACGGCGACCGCCTCAGCGAGCTGTTGATGCACGTGGCGGACGTGCGGCTGAACTACCTGGAGGCGAGCCGGCGCAGCCAGGGAAGCTAGACCCGCCTCCCAGGAACCCCCGGGTCGAGGAACCGGGGGTGGTCTGGAGCACCCCGGCCCGGCCCCGTCACGGTCCAGCCCGCGCACGCCAGGCGAGAATCGCGCCGGTGGCGTTCCCCGTCGTCTAGCATGAGAGGGGCGGCAATCCGTCCCCACATCGGTGCAGGAGGTTTCCCATGGCCGTGCGAGACTGGAGCTCCGCGTACCGGGCCCTGCGGGTGGGCGAGGTGGAACACGGTATTGCGGAGGTCGTCCTCTCCAACCCCGACACCCTCAACTCCGTCACCGCCCAGGCCCACGCGGAGCTCGCCCGGGTGTGGCGGGACCTGGACGCGGACGAGGACGTCCGGGTGGCCGTGGTCCGCGGGGAAGGCGGCGCCTTCTCCTCCGGCGGGGATTTGGACCTCATCGAGCAGATCATGCGGGACGAGACCGTCCGCCTCCGGGTGTGGAAGGAGGCGCGGGATCTGGTCTACAACCTTCTGGACTGCGGCAAGCCCGTGGTGTCCTGCGTGGAGGGGGTGGCCGTGGGGGCAGGGCTCGCCGTAGCCCTCCTGGCCGACGTGTCCTTGGTGGGCCGCTCGGCACGCCTGCTGGACGGGCACGTCCGCCTGGGAGTGCCCGCGGGCGACCACGCGGTACTGGTGTGGCCGCTCCTGGTGGGCATGGCCAAGGCCAAGTACCACCTGCTCCTCAACGAACCCCTGACCGGGGAAGAAGCCGAACGTGTGGGCCTGGTGTCCCGCTGCGTGCCCGACGACCAGGTGTACCCCACCGCCCTGGACGTGGCGCGCCGCCTGGCCGCCTCTAGCCCCCAGGCCATCCGATGGACCAAGTACGCCCTCAACAACTGGCTGCGGGCCTTCGGGCCGGCGTTCGACACCTCCACCGCCCTGGAGTTCCTGGCCTTCCTCACCCGGGACGCGCAGGAGGGGCTCGCGAGCCTCCGGGAGAAGCGGCCGCCCAACTTCTCCCCCAGGTGCCCTCTGTGACCTGCAGGGACCGGCTCCAGGCGGTAGCATAGGGGGAGATGCCGAACCGTCTGGCGCAAGCGCAAAGCCCGTACCTCCGGGCGGCCGCGCACCAGCCCGTGGCCTGGTACCCCTGGTGCGAGGAGGCCTTCGAGCGGGCCCGGCAGGAGGACAAGCCCATCCTCCTGGACATCGGTGCCGCCTGGTGTCACTGGTGTCACGTGATGGACCACGAGTCCTACGACGACCCCGAGATCGCGTTCTTCATCAACGAACACTTCGTCCCCGTGAAGGTGGACCGGGACGAGCGGCCCGACGTGGACGTGCGCTACCAGAACGCTGTGGCTGCGCTCACCGGGCAAGGCGGCTGGCCCCTCACCGCCTTCCTCACCCCGGAGGGGCACGTGTTCTACGGGGGAACCTACTTCCCCCGGGAGGACCGGTACGGCCGGCCGGGCTTCCTGCGGGTGCTGCGCAGCGTGGCGGACACCTACCGGCGGGAGCGGGACCGCACCCGGGAGGTCGCCACCCGCCTGGCGGAGGAGCTGCGCCGGGCGCAGACCGCCACGGGTCCCCGCGAGCTCCGCGCGGACCTGGTGGAGGAGGCGCTGGACAGCATCGCCCGCGCCTTCGACGTCCGCCACGGCGGGTTCGGCACCGCGCCCAAGTTCCCCCACCCCTCCGCCCTGGACCTGGTCCTGTACCACTTCTGGTTCCGCAGGGAGGACTGGCTGGAGGTGGTGGCCCGCCGCACCCTGGATGCCATGGCCCGGGGTGGCGTCTACGACCAGCTGGGTGGGGGCTTCCACCGGTACAGCACGGACGCCCGCTGGTGCGTGCCCCACTTCGAGAAGATGCTGTACGACAACGCCGCCCTCCTGGCCACGTACAGCCGCGCTTACTTACTCTGGCGGGACCCCTTGTACCGGGAGGTGGTGGAGGGCACCGCGGGCTTCCTCCTGGACGTCCTGGCCGACCCCCACGGCGGGTTCGGAGCCAGCCAGGACGCGGACACGGGCCCCGGGGACGACGGCGACTACTTCACCTGGACCGTGGACGAAGCGGCTGCGGTTTTGGACCCCGAGGAGCTGCAGGTGGTGCGGTGGCGTTTCGACCTCTACGAACAGGGGGAGATGCACCACGACCCCCGCCGCAACGTCCTGTGGGTGGCGGCTTCGCCCGAGGACATCGCCCTGCGGTTGGGCTGGCCCGTGGATCGGGTCCAAACCCTGTTGCACTCCGCGGTGCGCAAGATGCGGGACGCCCGTGCAAGGCGCCGCGCCCCCGCGGTGGACCGCACCCTGTACGCCAGCTGGAACGGCATGGCCGCCTCCGCCCTGCTGGTGGCTCACCAGGCCACGGGCCACGACCGGTACGCGCAGGCGGCCCTGAAAGCCCTGGACCGGTTCGTCCGCGAGGGCTTCCGGGAGGCCGAAGGGTTCCCCCACGCCCTGCACGACCCCACGGGGCCGCGGACCCTGGACGACCAGGTGCACATGGGCCACGCTCTCCTGACGGCGTACGGACTTTCAGGAGACCGAAGTTGTCTGGCCGTGGCCACGAGCCTGGCGGAGCTGCTGGACCGGGAGTACCGGGACCCCGTGGAGGGCGGGTTCTTCGACGTTCCGGCCTCCCGCGCCCGCGGCCCGGCTTTGGAGCTGCCGTACAAGCCCGTCCAGGACGCACCCACGCCCTCGGGCAACGGGGTCGCGGCCCTCTTCCTGCAGGACCTGGCCACGGTCACCGGCGAGGTCCGGTGGGCCCACCGCGCCGAAGAGGCCCTCCGCACCTTCGCCCAGCCCGCCCGGGCGCACGGGTACTTCGCGGCCACCTACTTCCTGGCCTTGAGCCGGGCGTTGCGGCCGCCTGCCCACGTGGTGGTCTCCGGCCCCCGGGCCGACCCGCAGACCCAGGCCCTCCACCGAGCCGCGTGGTCCTGCGCCAGGCCGGACAAGGTAGTGTCGTGGGCGGAGCCCGGACAGCCGCTGCCCGAGCCCGCCCGGGCCATGGCGGACCGCGCGGGGCAGCAGCCCACGGCCTTCGTGTGCGTGGGGACTTCCTGCGCACCGCCTCAAGCCGACCCCGAAGGGCTCCTGCGGCTGCTGGACGGTCCCTGAGCGCACCGGACCCCGGAGGGTGGTCGGGGACCGGCGATGTACGTCCGGCTGAAGCACGCCCTCAGTGAGCTCACCCTGCGGGCCGCGTGGGCGCCCCGCGGCGCCGCGTTCGTGGCGTGGCTGGCGGCCTACGCCGGACTCGCCGCCTCCGGCGAGCCCCACGGGATGGACGCGGTGGCCTCCGAAGCGCTCCGCCTAGCCCGAACCCTGGGGTGGGTGCCGTCCCCCGACGATCTGACGGTGGCCGTGCGGGCCCGCGTGCTGCGGCGGCGGGCCGGACAGGTGGCCCTACCCCGGGCATACCGGCCCTACTGGCCGTACTTCCGGACCCAGGCGCGACGCCTGTTTGCCGCCACGCGCTTCCTCCTGGACCCCCCGCCCGGTTCGGAGCCGGAAGGGTCCACGTACCGGGGCCTGGTGCTGTTCGACTTCGGGTTGTTCTTCGCGTGCCACGAGCACTTCGAGGGGATGTGGCGCGAGTCCAGCGAGCCCCACCGGGCCTTCTACCAGGGCCTGGTGCAGCTGGCGGCGGCCTTCTACCACCACGAGAAGGGCAACCGGCACGGGGCGGTGGCCCTCCTGCGCCGCGCCACCCAGCGCCTTGCCGAGTACCGTCCCGTACACCAGGGGCTGGACGTAGACGCCCTGTTGGCCCAGCTGCGGCCGTGGGAGGGGCGCTTTGCCGCGGGGGAAGCGGGCCCCTATCCTGTTCTCGTCGCGGGCCGCAAGCCCGGCGCCGTCTTGTAGTGGGTCCGGAGGCCCTCCAGGGGGACCGCATGCGGGACGTGTTCGAGCACGTGGAGCGCCACGCCCAGGAGTACGTGGAGGAGCTGGCCCGCCTGGTGCGGCAGCCCAGCATCGCCGCCCAGGGCGTGGGGCTGGAGGAGTGCGCCCGGCTGGTGGCGGTGATGTTGCGGGAAGCAGGAGCCCAGGTGCGCGTCCTGCGCCTTCCGGGAGCCGCGCCCCTGGTGTACGGCGAGTTCCCCGGCCGGTCCAGCAAGACCCTGCTGGTCTACGAGCACTACGACGTCCAGCCTCCCGAACCCCTGGAGGAGTGGGAGTCCGACCCCTTCGAGCCGGAAGTGCGGGAGGGCCGGATCTACGGGCGGGGCGTGGCGGACACCAAGGGGAACCTGGTAGCCCGGATCAGCGCGGTGCGCGCCCTCCGGCAGGTGCGGGGCCAGCTCCCGGTGACGGTGAAGTTCCTCGTGGAGGGCGAGGAGGAGATCGGCAGCCCCAACCTCCACCGGTACGCGGAGGCCTACCCCGACCTGTTCCGCGCGGACGGCTGCCTGTGGGAGTCCGGAGGCAAGGACCACCAGGACGTCCCCAACCTGTACCTGGGCGTCAAGGGGATCTGCTACGTGGAGCTGGTGGCGAAAGGCGCCAACCGGGACCTGCACTCGTCCATGGCCACCGTCGTCCCCAACCCCGCGTGGCGGCTGGTGTGGGCCCTCCACACCCTCAAGGACGCCTCCGAGAGGGTCCTCATCGAGGGGTTCTACGACGACGTGGAGGAGCCGAGCCCCCAGGAGGTGGAGTGGCTGCGCCGGATCGCCGCCACCCGGGACGACGCGGCCCTGCTGCGGGACCTGGGGCTGGACCGCTTCCTGCTCGGCCTCTCCGGCGTGGAGCTGCTCAAGCGCCACCTGTACCAGCCCACGTGCACCATCTGCGGGCTGGTGGCGGGCTACGGGGGGGAGGGGTCCAAGACGGTGCTGCCCAAGGTGGCCCGGGCCAAGCTGGACTTCCGCCTGGTCCCCCGGCAGCGGGCGCAGGACGTGCTCGCTAAGCTCCGGGCCCACCTGGCCAGGCACGGGTTCGGGGACCTGGAGGTGGTCCCCATGGGGCTGGAAGACCCCGCCCGCACGCCCCCCGACGCGGAGATCGTCCGGGTGGTGGCCGAAGCCGCCCGGGAGGTGTACGGCAAAGAGCCTGTGATCTACCCCATGATGGCGGCCACGGGCCCCATGGACGTGGTGTGTGCACGGTTCGGGACCCCCGCGGTGGGCACGGGGGTGGGCTACCCCGGGACCAACGTGCACGCGCCCAACGAGAACATCCGCCTGCGGGACTACGTCGACGGCATCAAACACATCGCCCTGGTGCTGGATCGCTTCGCACCCGCCGCGTTCGGAGGTGAGGCCTGATGTCCCGGAAAACAGCGTCCGCGAACGACAGGACCGGTGCGTCCGGGGTACGGCTCGAGTTGGTGAGCATCCCCACACCCACGGAGCCCTTGGACGGCCTTCTGTACTGGCCGGCTGGGCCCGTGCGGGGCGGAGTACTGTACTTCCACGGCAACCAGATGAACTTCTACTCGGGCCCGGCCCGGTTCTTGCCCCCGGCTCTGGCCGAAGCCGGCTTCGCGGTGCTGGCGTTCAACCGCCGGGGACACGACACGCTCAGTACCCGCCACAGCCGGGACCCCGTTGGGGGAGCGTTCCAGACCGTGGCCGAGGGCCTGGAGGACAACGAACTCGCGGGCAGGTACTTCGCCGAGCGTGGCTTCCCCGCCCCCGCGGTGGTCGGCCACAGCAACGGCGGGTTGCTGGGCGCGTGCTACGCGGCCGCGCACCCCGAGGTGCGGGCCCTCGTGCTGCTCTCGGCCCACGCGGGCGGCAAGGGGTTCGCGATGAGGCTCTCCCGGTTGGGTCTGTGGGCCGCGGACCGTTTGGAGGAGATCACCCGCCGGGCCGAGGAGCTGGTGGCCCAGGGCCGCGAGCGCGAGCTGCTGCTGCTTCCGGGCTGGTGGTACGTCACCAGCGCCCGGACCTTCCTGGACTACTCCCGCAACTGTCCGGACCTGCTGGAGCAAGCCCCCCGCATTCGCTGCCCGGTCCTGTTCGTGCGCGGCGAAGCCGAACCGGAAGACGTCTACCCCGCCCACGCCTTCGTGGACCGGTGCGCGGGCCCGGCAAAGGCCGTCGTCCTCCCGCAGTGCGACCACTTCTACGTGGGAGCAGAACGCCGGGTGACCGCCCTGGTCCCCGACTGGCTCCTCCGCCGGGTACCGGGTACGCCCGCAAGCCCCTCCCCTCCACCGCGCCCGAAGGAGGCCCGGCCCGCGAAACAGGCCCGGGGGACCGCTCGCGCATGACGGACTACGACCCGTTCTGGGAACGCCCGGAGGTGGTGGAGCGCTTCGCCTCCCGCCCCCCGGACGACCGCATGGTGTCCCTGCTGTTGCAGGCCCCCCGCACCACCCGGGTGTTGGACTTGGGCTGCGCCGCGGGCCGGAACACGGAGTGGCTGGCCCAAAAGGGGTTCGAGGTGTACGCCTGCGACGCCTCTCAGGCCATGGTGGACTACACCCGGGCCCGCCTCGTCCCCTACCTTGGAGACGCTGAAGCGCGCCGGCGCGTGGTCCGGTGCCGCATGGACGACCTCTCGTGCTTCCCCTCCTACTCCTTCGACCTGGTGGTGGCCCTGGGGATCTACCAGCAGGCGCAAAGCGTGGAGGAGTGGCACCGGGCGGTGGCCGAGACGGCCCGCGTCCTGAAGTCCGGGGGCCGGCTGCTGGTTCAGCACTTCGCCGTGGGGAGCCGTCCGTGGCCGGACCCGCCCCGGGAGGTGGAGCCTTTCGTGTTCGAGGCGACCCCACCCGACGGCCCCCCGCGGCGCTTCGTGCTGCTGGACCAGGCAACCCTGGACAGTTGGATGGCGCGGCACGGCTTGCTTCCGGAGGCACCCACGCGGACCACCACCCGGGCTACGGAGGAAGGCGGGTTCTGGCACAACTTGCACGGCCTGTACCGCAAGCCCGGCTGAGGATCGGACTGGTCAGGTCGCCGCAGGGCCACGGATCACGGGGTGCAGCGGGACGGGTGGCCGAGCGGTCCAGGGTGCCGACCGGACAGTCTCAGGACAGCAGGTCCGAGACCCGGACCCGGGCCTGCGGAGCGAACAGGGGCGCCACCGTGTCCTCCCCCGCCTTCGTAAGCTGCTGGCGGTAGTCTGCCCCCTCCGGCTCCCTGTAAACCTCTAGCACCCGGGACTCAAGGTTCACTCGTACTCCTGCCGGGTCCACCTGCGCGCTCGGACCGCCACCTCCCTCACCTCCGGCGCCGCGTCTTCTGTCCAGGATACACGCCCACGGCGCCTTTGCCGCCTGCCGCGGCCCCATGTGGAGTCGGGCGGTCCCCGCCCTGCGGGGTTGGGTGAGGATTTGAAGCCCGCCCGGCCGTCGCGTATCATGGGTTCGGCCGGAGGGGTGGCCGAGCGGTCCAAGGCGGCGGTTTGCTAAACCGTGGCGGGGCAAAAACTCCGCCCGTGGGTTCGAATCCCACCCCCTCCGCCAGGTCGCTTCTGGAAAGGGTTTCCACGCCGGTCCTGCCCAGCACCCTGCGCATTCCCACGCAACACCGGCCCCGGGTCCAACGCGAACCTCGGAAGCTCCCACGTTCGCGCCGGAGACGTTGCTCAGTCCCCGCAGCGACAACGCGGGGATCGCGGTGTCGGCCTGAGCCTATGGATTCGATATGGACCCCGCTTGCAAGGGCAACGTATGCGGTACAAAATTGCTTTGTAGATACTGCCTTGTGAGGATCGCTTTGAGAACGACAGTTAGCAGGAGATTCCAGATCACCCTGCCTGCCGGGGCGCGGAGGGCGCTTCGGGTGCGACCCGGGGACCGGCTGGAGTTCACGGTGGTGGGGGAGAGGGTGGAGGTGAGGGAGGTGCTCCCCAACCCCGCGGAGGTCGTTCGCCGGCTCCTTCAGGAGCACGACTTCCGCGGGATCCACGACGAGACGGGTGGGGACGCCCTCCGGCACGTACGGGAGCTGCGGTGGGGCGATGATCAGCCTTGAGACCAACGTCATCCTCGCGGCCTTTGACCCCCTGGACGCGCTGCACGGGCGGGCGATGCACTGGAGGAGATCGGGGCGCAGCCGCGGGTGATCTGTCCCGTGGTGTACGCGGAGCTGGCCGCCTCCCGGGAGTGGGAGGCCCTCAAGCGGTTTTTAGAGCTGGTCGGGGTGGAGGTGGCCTGGGAGATGCCCGAGGAGGTGTGGGAGCGAGCGGGCACGGCGATGGGCGAGTACGCGCGGCGACGGCGGGGCGGGGCCCTGCCGCGCCGCGTCCTGGCGGACTTCCTGATCGGCGCGCACGCGGAGCACCACGGGCTGGCCGTGGCCACGTTCGACCGGACGGTGTACGAGGCCGCGTTCCAGGGGTACGGTTGGTGCCCTGAACGCTCGTCCCCAGACGGGTCCACCGACCACCGGTCGGGGACCGAGGGTCAGGGGAGCAGGCTCGACGACTCCCCGGATGTCGGGGCCGGGCTGGCGGTGGCCTTGATGGCTCATCTCCCACCCGCTGGCCGCGCTCGGGAGCAGCCGGTTGCGACCCGAACGCATCACCGCCCTGGTCCGCCTGGAAAGCCGGGGGTCGTCCGTGATCCACCACGGGAAGGGTGGGTATCCAGCAAGACCCCCAGCCCCCTAAGTTCTCAACTAAGTCCATCGCCGCCGAGCGGCCTCTGGGTACGCCTGGAGGGTTAAGGTTGGCATACGGTTTGCTCCTACTGAGCCGGGAGGCAGCGGCCGGGTCCGCAGACCTCCGGTCGGGCGCCTACGTTTGCCCTTCCGGGTAGTCTAAGGACCGGGCCCCCGCGGCATACTGGGCAAAAGAGGACCATTGGGGGTCGGTCGGGTGCAGGATCGGTTCAGGCGGCGGATGGGGCCTGGCACGAAGGGAATCGTCGAGGCGGGACGCCCGAGGCGGGGTGACGGCGGGTTCACCTTCGTGGAGCTGCTCGTCGCGCTGTCGCTGTTTGCCTTCGTCTGCATCTTCCTCCTGTGGACCCTCACGGCGGCCATGCGGTTCGCCTCCCGGTCCAACGAGCGGGCCGCGGCCACCACCGTGGCCATGCAGGTCATGGAGCAAATCCGGGCCAGCGCGAACCCGGTCTGGCAGGTGAACTGGACATCCCTCCAGCGAACGCCCCTCCCCCTCCCAGCGCCGTACACCGGCATCACCAACCCCTCCCCGTACGCCTTCGACGTCGCAGTAGATATGACTCAGGATCTCCTCCTGACCCTCGTTACGGTCACCGTCACCGTGTGGCGCACCGGAGCCCCAGACAGCCAGCCCCTGGTGCGCGTCGCAACCATCCTGGACGACAAGTGAGGCGGCCATGCAAGGGTTACGCCCGTTCCGGCTGCTGATGCGCCACCGCGGGACCACGCTCCTCGAGCTCCTGCTCGCACTGGTGCTGCTGGCGGTGGTCACGGCCGGCATCTACGGCATGGTGGTCACCTCCGCGAACGCCGCACGGACGACCAACGCCTTCCTGCTCGCCCAGGCGCAGGTGCGTGCGGCCCTGGACAACATTGTGGACGAGGCGAGGTGGGCGAGCGGGGTGAATGTTGCCGGGTCCACGTGCGTCACCCTACGCATCCCCCAGAACACGCCCTTTTCCGCTCTCAGTCCCTACAGCGTCACCTTCGCCTACGATGCCGCCCAGGACGCGGTGACCCGCCAGGAGAGCACCGACCCCGACGCAGTAGGCTGTCCTCCGTCCGGGCCTTCGGAGATCTTGGCCTACAACGTCGTCCGCCCAGACGGCACGGACGGCCTGGCCTTCGAGTACTTTGACGCCCTGGGGAACTCCCTTGGCTCGTCCCCCGCGGCGCCTGACCGGGTTGCCCGGATCCGGGTGGTGGTCACCACCACCCGCGACCGGGCAACCCGGACCTTCGCAGGGGACGTCGCCCTGCGGGCACGGTGAGGAGGGAAGCGGCATGCGACCATTGAGAGGGCAGGCCGGAATGGCGCTGCTGTCGGTGCTGGTCGTCATCCTCGTGTTGGCCCTGCTGGGGGGGCTGGTGCTGTACCTCAGCGGTCAGGAGTCCCAGCTGAGCACAGTACGGTACCGGGCGGCCCAGAGCCTGAACATTGCGGAGGGCGGAGCGTGGGCGGCCCGGGCAGCCCTCATGGCTTTGGTGAACGCGGACCCCACGGACTCCGCGCGTTTCACCGGAGACATACAGGCACTCGGGACAACCTGGTACGCCAACGGCGTCCCCGACTCGCAGCAACCTTTGGCCTTCCTCAGCTACCTCCAGGTGGACGGGGTCGCCGTCGCTTCGGGGACCGAGTCCTTCCACTGGGTGCTGTTCGTCGTGAACTGGGCCCAGCCCTCCCAGACCCTGAAACTCCAGTACGTCGCAGGAGGTACCGGCGCGCCCCCCTCAGACCTCATGGCCGCGGCCCCCACCATCATGAACTCGCTGGGCGACGGCTGGTACCGGGCGGTGGTCCTCCTCGAGCGGCGAGCGGAGAGCCACGACTCTTGTAACCCCCCTGGTAGCTCGTGCTACGTGCACTTCGTGCCACCGGCGACGGCTCTGGTGCCGCTGACTTACCGCGTGGTCGCCCACGGCCAAGTGGACCCGCAGTTCCGGCGCCGGGTTACCCTCGAGGGACACTTCCGCGTCGTCCTCGGCAACACCAGCTTCGCCCAGTGGCTCAGCTTCTCCCACGTGTTTAGCCTCGCGTCGGGCACCAACGTGTACTTCTACGTGACGGAGTCCTACGACGGCCCCATTCACACCAACGGCCGGTTTCGCTTCTGGGGCTTCCCTAAGTTCGGCACCCCGGACACGGGAAGCCCCTGCGACCCCGCACGCATCAGCGCCACGCGGCTTACGAGTACGGATACCCGGGCGGTGTTCCGTCGTCTTCCCGGCACTCCCGGCAGCCCTGTGGAAGTTACCCTGGAAGCGGACGAGTGGGTGCAGGGAGGGCAAAGGATCGCAGCCCCGGTACTACCCGACTGTACCCCGACCAACTTCACCGACGACGCGGACAACCCCATCGCCCAATTCCAGCGGGGCTTCGACGCCGACCCGAACACGCCGGGGATCCAGCCCATCACCGTCCCGTGGGACCCACCCGGCCGCATCCGGGACAGCTACGGGACCCTGCAGCGCGCGGTGGCTCTCGGCTGGGACCCCACCGACACAGGCCCCAATAGCTGGAGCGCCAGCCAGTGGAACGCGCGCCTCCGGGCTGTGGTCCCCGAACTTCCCGACAACAACAGCCCTGTGCCTGCCGGGATCTACGTTCCCAACGATGGGTCGAACCTCCTCGGCGGCATCTACGTGCAGGGCCACCTGAGTCAGCTCGTTGTCAGTAACTGCCCGCCCGGTAGCCCCGGTTACCCGTATTGCCCGGCCTCCCCTGGTGGCCGGGCGTACTACTCCTTCCGGCACTCGAACGGCCAGGAAGCCCGGGTGGTGGTCGATCGCGCCTCGGGCCGGACTCAAGTATACAACTCCGACTGGGACCCCACCACGCCGGGCAGCCAGTCCGGGTGGAGGACGTTCAACGGAGTACCGAGGGGATTCCAGGGTGGGCCTGAGTATACCCGTTCCCACACCGTGATATATGTGCACGGGAACGTCGGGACCGGGGCAAGCGGAGGCATCTGGGGCACGGTCGAAGAAAACGAGCAGATCCTCATAACGGTTGCCCGGGCGCAGTCCGAAAGCGGGACGCGTGACGTATGGATTCCGAACCACATCCGGTACGAGCGCCCCCCCAACCCCCACGACCCGACGGACAACCCACGGAACCTGCTCGGGCTCTACGTGCCCACGGGGACGATCCGCATTCCCACCACTTCGCCGAACGACCTGGACCTCCAAGGCGTATTCATGGCGGGCCAGCCCGGGGTCTCGGACGGGGTTAGCAGCGAGATGCGGGTGGAGAGCGTGTGCTCGCTGCCCAACAAGGGAGACCTGCGCCTGCTGGGCGGCGTGATTGCGGAGTACGTAGGCGTCTCCGGGTGCGTGGGCGGCGGCGGCTCGCAGCACGGGTACTCCGACCGGTGGGTGTACGACCGACGGATGAGCCGCGGGTTCGCTCCTCCGTACTTCCCCACCACCACCATCCCCGCCATCCAAGCGCAGTTCTTGGCGGGAACCAAACCGCAGTGGCGGGAGGGGCGGCCCTAGTGGTGCGGCTGACATCGGACCACCGGGGGATGACCCTGCTGGAGCTGGTTGCCGCTCTGGTGATCTTGGGCGTGCTGCTCGGCCTCGCGTACCCCTCCTGGCAGAGATTCCGAGCTCACCAGGGCCTCCGCTACGCCGCCGCCCAGGTGGCCACGGACCTGCGGGAGGCGCAGGAACGGGCGAAGGCGGAGCGCGCTGAGTACCGGGCGACCTTCCCGTCCGGCTCCGGCCAGTACCAGGTCGAGCGGGTCGGCGGGGGCTTCCAGCACAGGGCAGAGCTCCCGCAGGGGGTAACCGTCAGCTCGGGGGTTACGGTCACCTTCTCCGCCTTCGGCCGCCCGGACAACGCCTACAGCATCGAGCTCACCAACCCCGCGGGCTCCGCCACCGTGACGGTGGACCCCGGCGGCGGCATCCGCTACGAGGCGCCGTAAAGCGCGAGCGATTTGGAGGCGGCTGGCCTCATCCTCGAACACGGCAGGGCCGGACGTGTCCGCAAAGTTCTGTGAGTGCTCCTGGCCAGCCGAGCGCAAAACCCCCCACGTCGTCCCCAGGGGAGCTTGCTCCACGCCTGGTCCGCGGTCAACACCGCAATCCCCTGGAAAGGGCCGACGCCAGGCATGCCCAGGCCGCGAGGGGAAGGCCTAAAAGCGATTTTGCCCGGTCAGGAGCCCGAAACGGGTCAGGTTCTAGGTAACGTGCCCTCCTTCCGGGAGTTCCGGGGCGCAGCTGCCACCGGGCCGTGGTGGTCTCACGCATGACCTGCACCTCGACGCCGAGCTGCAACGTCTTCCAGGCTTGGTCGGCTGTCAACACCGGTAAGCCCCTGGAGATGGCCAGGGCGAGGCACGCCCGGTCCCCGAGGGAAAGGCCCAACGGCCTGGTGGCGGGCCGGAGCAGGCCTGCCCGGTACGCCTGGGCGGCGTCGAACTGCACCACCTCGAGCCCGAGGAGGTCAAGAGCAGCCCGGATGTGCTCCTCCAGCATCCCGGATTCCGCGAGCTTGGCTACGACCTCAGACAGGTTCACCGCGCTGATCACCGCGTCCTCCACGACGCCTTCCCACCGCTCCGCCCCCGGTTCCCCTTGCAGCAGAGCGAGGAGCGCGGACGCGTCGAGGACCACACCCCTCACGGTGTGACTCCGCGCGCCGCTCGGCCACGAGCTCCGCGGCCAGGGACCGGCCGGCCGGCACGTACCGGCGGACGAGCGCACGGGCTCGGGCAAGCGCCTGTCGGGCTGTCACGATCCGGAGCTCCCCTTCCTCCACGCGGAGAATGACCTCGGCCTCCACATGCAGGCCCAGGAGGCGACGGTAAGGTGCCGGGATGACGATCCGACCGCCTCTGCCGAGTCGCGTCCTACTGGGCTAGAGTGCCATAGCAACCGTCATATGCCAGAAAGCGGCTGACGTGTCAACCGCTCGCGTATGCCCTCGGCTACGCCTCCAGACCTTCCGATTTCCCATTGGGAAGATCCCCAAACTCGTGACCCAGCTCGCCCGACCGTGCCATCCGAGCCGGAAGCATGGCGGCTAGCCAAGGAGCCCCTTGCCGTGGCGACCCCGCAGGAGCTGCCCCCGGGCGAACCGCGCCAAAGAAAAGGGCTTCAGGTCCACCGTGGGCTCCTCGCCACACACCCACCGGGCGAGCTCCTCCCCGAGGGCGGGGCTGAGCTTGAACCCGTGCCCGCTGAACCCCGCGGCCACGAACAGCCCTTCTACCCCCTCCACAGGACCCAAGGCGGGCTGCCAGTCCGGGGTGACGTCGTAGATGCTGGCGTACCCGCCCCGGACCTGCGCGCCCGCAGCCCCCGGGTACCGGCGTGACCACAGTGCGCCCACGCGCTCCACGAAGGACCAGTCCACGCCCGTGTGGTACCGGTCGGGGTCGACCACCTCCTCCGGCTCCTCCTCCAGCACCCCCGTCAGCACCGTGCCCCCGGTCTCCGGCCGCGCGTAGAAGCCCAAACTCAGGTCCTCCACCACCAGCTGCAGCTTACCGAACTCCTCGGGCGGGGCGAGCTGCACCACCTGCTCCCGGGACGCCACCACGGGCAGCTCCACTCCCGAGGGGCGCAGCAGCTCCGCGCTCCACACCCCGGCCGCCACCAGCACGCGGGAGCAACTCACCGGTCCCCGGCTGGTCCGCACCCCCACCACCCGGCCTGCCGACACCTCCACGCTCTCGACTCTCGCTCCCTCCCACACCTCCACCCCCAGCTCCCGGGCCGCGGCGGCGAAGGCCGTGGCGGTGGCGTAGCCGTCCGCGTAGCCCGCGTCGGGCTCGTAGGCGGCCGCGGCCACGCCTTCCAGGCTCATGCGGGGGTCCAGGCGCGCCACCTCCTCGGGCCCGAGCACCTCCGCCCGCACCCCCAGCTCCCGCTGGAGCTCCACGTTGGCCCGAAGGCCCTCCACCTCCGAAGAAGGGGCCAGGAGGAGGAAGCCCGTGCGGGTGAAGTCCGCGGTGCGGCCCGTGAGCTCGTGGAAGTGCACGAAATGCTCCAGGCTGCGCTGCGTCAGCTCCACCAGGGGCCGGTGGGAGTAGTGCAGCCGGACGATGCCCACGGTGCGGGAGGTGGGGCCGCTGCCAACCGTGTCCCGCTCCACCAGCAGTATCCTGCCGGCCCGCCGGCGGGCGAGGTGGAAGGCCACGCTGGCCCCCACGCACCCGCCGCCTGTGACCACCACGTCCACGCGCATCAGGGTCCTTGAGCGGCGTCCGCAGGCAGCAGGTACACGCCCGCTTCCTCGAAGCGCAGCCGCACCTCCTGTCCCGCCGCCAGCCTCCAATCTGCCCGGTACGGCCTCATGGCCAACACCTCGCCCGCAGGGGTGTCCAGCAGGTACTCCGTGGTCATGCCCATGAAGAACGCGCTGCGCACCACCCCGGGAAGCCCGACCCCGTCCCGGGCCACCTCCACCGCCTCCGGCCGCACCATCAAGGTCACGGGCCCTTCGTCCACGCCCTCCTGCACGAAGGGAAAGCGGTAGCCGGCCACCTCCACGGCTCCGTCCCGGTAACGCGCGGGCAGCAGGTTGGCCTCCCCAATGAAGTCCGCCACGAAACGCGTTCGCGGCCTCCGGTACACCTCCTCCGGGGTGCCCACCTGCTCCACCCGCCCCTGGTTCATCACCACCACCACGTCCGAGAGGGCCAGGGCCTCCGCCTGGTCGTGGGTCACGTACAGGCTGGTGATCCCCAGCCGCCGCTGCAGCATGCGGATCTCCGCCCGCACCCGCCGGCGCAGCTTGGCGTCCAGGTTGCTCAGGGGCTCGTCGAACAGGAGCACCCGGGGCTGCATCACCAACGCCCGTGCCAGGGCCACCCTCTGCTGCTGGCCGCCGCTGAGCTGGGCCGGGTAGCGGTCTGCGGTCTCCGGTAGGCCCACCAGCTCCAGCGCGTCCAAAGTCCGCCGCCGCACCTCCGCCGCGGGCAGCCGGAGCACCCGCAGCCCGTACGCCACGTTCTCGAAGACGGTGAGGTGGGGAAAGAGAGCGTAGTTCTGGAACACCATGGTGACCCCGCGCCGGGCCGCGGGCAGGTCGGTGACGTCCTCCCCTCCGATCCACACCCGCCCTGCGGTGGGCTGCTCGAGCCCCGCCACGATCCGCAGGGTGGTGGTCTTGCCGCAGCCCGAGGGCCCCAGGAGGGTGACCAGGCGGCCGGGCGGGACCTCCAGGTCCACGGAGTCCACCGCCACCACGGCGCCGAAGCGCTTGGTCACACCCACCAGACGGACCGGTACACCCTCTGCCATGGCCTCACCCGACCGCCAGGGAGGCGGCGCGCGGGTCCAGGCGCCTGTTCAGGGCCTGCAGGCCCACCACCACCGCCACCAGGAACAACGTGAGCACCGAGGCCAGGGCTGCCCCGCGGCCCTGGCTCCCGTACTCCAGGTACGACAGGATCTGGGTGGTGGCCAGGTTGTGCTGGGGCGTGATGAGGAAGATCACCTGGCTCACCGCGGTCATGGCCCGCACGAAGCTGAACACCAACCCCGACAGCAGGGCCGACCGGCTCAGGGGAGCCACCACCCGCCGCAGGGTCGTACTGGCCCCCGCCCGGAGCACCGTGCTGGCCTCCTCCAACGACCGGTCGATCTGCTCCAACGCCGCCACCGCGGCCCGGATGGCCACCGGCATGTTGCGGAACACGAAGGCCAGCACGATCACGAGCTCCGTACCCGTGAGCAACAGCGGCCCTTGGTTGAAGGCCAGCACGTAGCCGATCCCCATGACCGTGCCCGGGGTGGCGAAGGACAGCATGGAGCTGAACTCCAACGCCCGCCGGCCCGGGAAGGACACCCGGTTCACCAGGTAGCCGATGAGGAACCCCACCACCACGGAGGGCACCGCCGCGTACGCGGACAGGCGCACCGTGGTCCGCAGGACCTGCCAGCCCTGCGGGTGCAGGTCCTGCAGGTGGCGCAGGGTGAACGTGTAGTCGAAGCCCCACAGCCGGGTCACCGCCCCCACGAACACGGAGCCGTACAGCAGGACCACGAGGAGCATCCACACCACGAACCCTCCGGAGGCCGCCCAGTCCAGCCACGCGGGCAGCGGCTGGGGGCGGGCGCCCGTGGGCCGGCCGGTGACGGTCACGTAGAAGGCCCGACCCACCCACCGTTGCTGGAGGACGAACACGGTCAGCGTCAGGGCCAGGAGCACCACCCCGTAGCTGGCGGCCTCGTGGGGGTTGTAACGGCCCACGATGGCGAAGAACACCTCCGTGGCCAAAAACGGCTTCCCCCCGCCCACCACGATGGGGTTGGCGAAGTCCGCCAGGCTCTCGATGGCCACCAGCAGAAAGGCGTTGGCCAGCCCGGGCCGCGCCAGAGGCCACGTCACGGTCCGGAGGAGGTAGGCGGGGGACGCTCCGAGGGTCTGCGCCGCCTCCTCCAGGCTGGCGTCCAAGGCCCGCACCACGCCCACCAGCACCAGGTACGCGATGGGGGTGTAGGCCAGGACCTGCGCGATGGCCACCCCCAGGGGGCCGAAGAACACGTCCGTGGACAGGCCCAACAGCCGGTACGTGACGAACCCCCGACGGCCGAACAGGTACAGCATGGCGATCCCCAGGACGAAGGGCGGGGTGATGATGGGCAGGACAGACAGCGGCCCCATGAGCTTGTGGGTGGGTAGCCGCGAACGCTCCGACACCAGGGCGAACACAAAGCCCAGGGCGGTGGACACCGCCCCCACTACCACCGCCAGCAGCACGCTGTTCCGGAAGGCGCCAAAGCCCATGTACAGGGCCAGCAGCACCGCACTCCCCGAGCCCGCAACGGCCGTCGTTCGTACCACCTCCGTCCGCCGTCCCGCAGCCCACAGGACCACCGCGGTCACCGCGGCCACGGCAGCTCCCGCCGCCACCGCAAGGGCGAGCTCGTTGCGAGGCGTACCGGGGTGGTCCAAAGCCAGGAAGGCGGACGACGTGAGGGTCTTCCACAGCACCTGAGGATCGAAGCGGCCCCCGACCCAGACGCTGGCCACCACCACGGACGCCAGGGGCAGCAGGATGAACACCACCACGAACGCGGCCACCCACAGCACCGCGGCGGACAGGGTGGGGTCCACGAACCACCAGCCCGAGGCGGACAGGCCCATGCCCAGAAGGGTCAAAAGCCCCAAAACGGCCACCACCGCCCCCGGCCCCAGGGGCGCGCCGCGGACGGCCACCAGCCCGCACGACAGGGCCGCCCCCACACCGCCCAAGGCAGCGAGTACCGCCCCCCGTCTGCGTTCGGGTGCGGGCCACACGGCGGTGAGCAACGCCAGGGCCGTCAGGACGAGCACCACCGCGGCCAGGGGCGAGTCCGCTGCCATCCGGAGGCCCGTGGAGTCCGGGAGCCAGGAACCCAGGTCCCGGCCGGCCCGGTTCCAAGGCAACAGGGCCGCTCCGGCCAGGGTCGCGCCGGCCCAGGACGCGGCCGCGACCTGGGCCGGCGCCCGCACCTGAGGTACTGCGAGGGCGCGCGCCACCTCTTCCCTACTTCGGTAGCGGGAAGACCTCCTCCGTCCAGCGCTTCACCAGACGGTCCCGCACCGCGGCGCTCCCGTACTTCACGAAGTCGTACTTAATGACCCGGAACGCCTCAAAGCGCGGCGCCACGGGCGGAATGGGGGTCTTACTGTTGGACGGGATCTGGTAGGACTGTCCCTTCTCCGGTCCCAGCTTCTGCGCCTCCGGGGTCAGGGCCCACTCGATGAAGGTAATGGCCGCGGCCCGGTTGGGAGCGCCCTTGACCAGGCTCAGGCCTCCGATCTCGTACCCGGTCCCGTCGCGGGGCGCGCCGTAGCTGATGGGGAAGCCCTTCAGGACCTGGTCCACGGCGTCGTGGATGAAGGTGACGCCCACGGCCACCTCGCCCCGGCCCGTGAGCTGTCCGGGAGCCGCGCCGCTGCGGGTGTACTCCGCCACGTTGCGGTGGATCTGCTTGAGCAGGTCGAAGGCCTGACGCTCACCGTACAGCTGCACCAGGGTCGCCAGCATGGTGTAGCCCGTGCCGGAGGTGTTGGGGTTCGGGTAGGCCACCAACCCCCGCAACCGGGGGTCTGCTAGGTCCTTCCACGTGCGCGGGACCGGGGCGTTCCGCTCCCGCAGGACCCGCTCGTTGAGGGCCCAGCCCAGGATCCCCGCGTACAGGGGGATGTACTTGCCCGCCACGGCTTCCCGCAGCTCCGGCCTCAGGTCCTGCCAGCTGCGGGGCCGGTAGGCCTCCGTGAGGCCCCCCTCGAAGGCCACCATGTGGGGGTCCCCGGTCCCCCCGAACCACACGTCGAAGGTGGGGTTGCGGCGCTCCGCCCGCAGCCGCGCCAGACCCTCTCCGGAGCTCAACCGCACGTAGTCCAGGGCGATCCCCGTGGCCTTGGGGAACTCCTCCTTGATGGCGTCGCACCACGCGGGGTTCGGGCTGCACAGCACCACCACCCGCTGCGCCGGGCCTGCACCCGAGGCCGCGGGCAGCACCAGCATTAGACCGAGCAGCACCAGCCACCCTCTCCGCACGTCCATCCCTCCTTCCTTCGCGTATCCTCCCGGTGGAAGCTTACCCCGTGGCCACGCGTACTGCCTCGTGTCATTCCCCACGGACCCTCAGTCCCCTCCCGGCGCGAAGAACCGATCCACCACCTCCGCCACCGCCTCCCCGGGCCCTGCCCGGGTGACGTAGCCCGCCACCTCCACCAGCGCGGGGTGGGCGCCCGCCACCGCCACCCCCAGCCCGGCCGCCTGCAGCATCTCCAGGTCGTTCGGGTTGTCGCCCACCGCCACCACCTCCTCCGGCCGCACACCGAGGGCCGCGCACACGGTCCGCAAGGCGCTGCCCTTGGAGACCCCCGGCGGCAGAAGCTCCAGGAAGTCGCGTTCCGAGAACACCCGGCGGACCGCGGGGGCCCGGACCGCCAGCTGCCCGTCCAGGGCGGCCAGCCGCGCGGGCTCGCCCACCACCAGGACCTTCACCGGCTCCTGAGGGAGCGAATCCACGAACTCCACCAGGTCTCCCACCTCCTCCGCCACGATGCCGTCGCGCTCCAGGTACGCCCGGCTCAGCGCGTCCTGGCGATCCACGTACACCCGCTCGTCCGCGAACAGGTGAGGACGCACGTCCGGGAACTCCCGCACCACCCGGAGGGCCGCCCGCAGCCCTTCCCGGTCCAACGTGCGGCGCTCCAGGACCCGGTCCGAAGAGAAGTCGTACACCACCGCGCCGTTGTACAGCACCACCGGGCTGTCCGCCCCCACCGCCTCCACGTACGGGCGCACGGACTTCCACATCCGCCCTGTGGCCAGCACCACCCGCGCACCCCGGCCCTGGGCCCGCCGCACCGCCTCGCGGACCGAGGGCGGGACCCGCCGGTCCCGCGGCAGCAGGGTACCGTCCACGTCGGTCATCAGGACGCGGTAGCGCGCCACGCCCCCTACCTACCCGTCCGCCGTTAACGGCGTGTTATGGTTGGGCCGGCGGGTCGCTCCGGGGCAGACACCCCCGGAGCAACTCCACGGACCGCGTCACGCCGTCCACCGGGTCCAAGAAGGGGTCCTCGTGCTCCACGCTCAGCGCTCCCCGGTAGCCGGCCCGGTGCAGGGCGTCCACGAACTTCGCCCAGAAGGACGCGTCGTGGCCGAGGCCCAGGGTGCGGAAGGCCCACGGGCCGTCGGACGGCGGCCAGGCCGTGGGGAGCTGCAGGACCCCGTCCCGCCGGACCCGCAGTTCGTCCACGCGCGTGTCCTTGGCGTGCACGTGGAAGATGGCGTCCCCCAGCCGCTCCACGGCCCACAGCACGTCCACCCCCTGCCAGAACAGGTGGCTGGGGTCCAGGTTGGCTCCCACCACAGGACCCACCGCCTCCCGGAGGCGCAGCAGGGCGGCTGGGTTGTACACGCACTGCCCGGGGTGCATCTCCACCGCGATGCGCCGGACCCCACACCGTTGTGCCCACTCCGCCATCTCCCGCCAGAATGGCACTACGCGCTCCCGCCACTGCCAGTCCACCACCTCGAGGAACTCCAGGGGCCAACCGGTGACGATCCAGTTGGCCATACTCCCGCCGCCCGGCCCGCCGGGGCACCCCGACATGGTCACCACGGTGTCCACCTCCAGCAGCCCTGCCAGCTGGATGGTGTCCCGGACCACCCGGGCGTGCTGCTCCCCCACCTCCGGGCGAGGGTGCAGGGGGTTCCCGCTGCAGTTCAGGGCGCTGATCACCAGGCTGTGGTCCCGGAGCTCCCGCAGCAGGCGTTTGCGCGCTCCCCCGTCCCGCAGGAGTTCTTGCAGGTCCAGGTGAGGGGCGGGGGAGAAGTTCCCCGTGCCGAGTTCCACGGAACGCATCCCCCACCGCGCGCACCGCTCGAACACCCGCTGCCGCGGTTCGTGCCGCAGGCTATCCGTCATCAGCCCGATCCACACGGGGTCCTCCCGTCCCGGGCCGCTACCGGGACGCGTCCTCGTACAGGGGCGGGGGAGTTTCCACGGCCAGCCGGACGGGCCTGGCCGTGGCGAGGCAGTCCGCGCACGCCTCCGCGAGCCGCAGCGACACGTACCCGTCCCACGCGTGTGGCCACGGCCGGCCGCTCCGGAGGTTGGCCACCCAGGCCACCGCCTCCGCGGCGTAGGCGTGGTCGAACCGCTCCAGCCAGTCGGCAGGTACCCGCGTGCCGCACCGGCCCGATGAGCGCACCACGACCCCGCCGGGCAGTCCCGCGGTGAGGGAGCCGCGGTCCCCGCAGACCTCCACCCCCACCTCGTACCCGTACGCGGCGGAGAGGTTCAGTTCCACCAGCGCCAGGGCACCGTCCCGGAGCCCCAGCTGGATCAGCTGGAGGTCGTAGATTCCGGGGCCCAGGGAAGGGTCCACGGAGCAACCCACCACGGAGTGCACCACCTCCACCTCCTGGCCTGAAAGCCAGCGGATCTCGTCCAGGTCGTGGATGGCGGCGTTCACCAACACCGCGGCGTTGTTGTCCGGAGAGAAGGACGCCCGCACGTTGCGGTGCCACAACCGGTACAGGAAGGGCCGGCCCACCGCGCCCTCCCCGAGGGCCTGCCGGAGCCTCCGGAACTCCCCGTCGTACCTCCGCTGGAAGCCGACCTGCACCAAGCGTCGCCCCGCCGCCACCTCGCGGTCCACGATGGCGCGCGCCTCCTCCGCGCGGGTGGCCAGGGGCTTTTCGCAGAACACGGGCTTTCCGGCTTCCACGCACGCCAGGACGTAGCCCGCGTGGGTGGGGTCGGGGCTGGCCACCACCACCGCGTCCACCTCCGGGTGGGCCACGAGCTCCCGGCCGTCCTGGAACACCCGGGCCCCGCCGCACTCCGCGGCCAGCTTCTCCGCCCGCTGCACGTCGGCGTCCGCCACCGCCACCACGCGCACCGCGTCTGCGCTCCGCAGGAGGTTGCGGGCGTGGCGGGCGCCCATCCCTCCGGCTCCCACCACGCCCACCCGCAGCACCGGGCCCGACTCCCTCACCTCAACCCCCTTGAAGGATCACTTGGCGTACTGCGCCGCGTTCTGCTTGGTCACCAGGGTCGTCCCCGTGTCGATCCGCTTGGGCACGGACTGGCCCCGCAACACCTTGAGAGCGCTCTCCACCCCGAACTTACCCATGTTGTACGGGTTCTGCGCCACGCTGGCGGCCAGCTCACCGCGGAGGATGGCCTGGGCCGCCTCCGGGATGGCGTCGAAGCCCACGATCAGCACCTGCCCCGTCTTGCCCCGGGCCTTCACCGCCTCCGCCGCTCCCAGGGCCATCAGGTCGTTGGCCGCGAAGACCCCCTTGACGTTGGGCCTGCGGGTCAGGATGTCCTCCATCACCTGCTGGCCCAGGGCCCGGTCGCTGTTCGCGGGCAGTTCCGCCACGATCTGCAGGCCGCAACGTCGCATGGTGTCCCGGGCTCCCTCCACCCTCGCCCGGATGCTCTGCGTGGTCATCACCCCGGTGATGATGGCTACCTCCCCGCGTCCCTTCAGCTGGTCGCACAGGAACTTTCCGCCCAGCGCGCCTCCCGCCCGGTTGTCGGTGCCGATGAAGGTCACCTTGTGCGGCCAAGTCCCATCGGTGTCCACGAACAGCACGGGGATCTTCCGAGCCCGAGCCTTGTCGAAGGTGCTGTTCAGAGCGCTCACATCCGTGGGGGCCACCACGATGGCGTTCACGCGCTTGGCGATCTGGTCTTCGATCTGGGCGATCTGCGCCTGCACATCCGTTTCCGCCGGCGGCGCCAGCACCACCAAGTTCACCCCCAGGGCTTTGGCCGCGTCCCGGGCACCCCGCTCCACCGCCGCCCAGAAGGGGTTTCCGGAACCCGGTCCCTTCATGCTCAGGAGGATGGTGTACGTTCCGCCCGCCTCGCTCCCGGAGGCCGCCAGCCCGAACAGCACTCCCACCAACAGCATTACGAGGAACGCCCGACGCTTCATGTCCTCTCACCCCTCCGACAGAGTTTGTCAGCCGCCATCCTCCCCGCCTGCACCCTCCGGCTCCCACCCCCTTTACGTCTCCGTCTGGCTCGCCCGACGCCGCAGCACGTCCACGTACACCGCCAGCAGGATGATCAACCCGATGAGCACCTGTTGCCAGAACACGGAGACGTTCATCAGGTTCAGCCCGTTGCGTACCAGGCCCATGATGACCGCTCCGAGGAAGACGCCTCCCGGAGTCCCGCGGCCTCCGAAGAAGCTCGCACCGCCAATGATGACCGCCGCGATGCTGTCCAGCTCGGCCCCCAGACCCGCGGTGGGGTAGGCGGAGTTGACCCGGCCGGCCAGCAGAACCCCCGCCACACCCGCGAGGGCCCCGCACAACACGTACACCAGGACCAGCAGCCGTGCCACGTCGATGCCCGCGTACTGCGCCGCCTTGGGACTGCCCCCCACCGCGTAGATGTGGCGTCCCGTGGGAGTCCTCCGCATGAACGCTCCCACCGCCGCGTAGAGGGCCACCACCACCAGGAACGACACGGGGAACGCGGTCGCCAGGCGGGTCCCCTCCAGCAGGACCACGTCCGCGGACCCCAGCCAACGGACCTCCGGGGTCAAGCCCGAGATGGGGACCCCTCCGCTCAGCAGGTAGGTGGCCCCACGCGCCACGTTCAACGTGGCGAGGGTGGCGATGAAGGGGTGAGGCAAGTGCAGCCGGGTCAGGGCCAGGCCGTTAGCGGCGCCCACGGCGGCGCCCAAGAGGACGGCCGCGGGTAGGCTCACCACCGCGGGCCAGCCGGCCTTCACCAACAGGGCGAGCACCGTCATGCACAGGCCCATCACGGAGCCCACACTCAAGTCGATGCCCGCCGTCGCCACCACCACGAACTGCCCCAGGGCCAAGACGGCATTGCTGCTGATCTGCCGGGCCACGTTCGTCAGGTTCTCGCGGGTCAGGAAGAACTGAGGCTGGAGGGCCGTCAGGACCGCCATGATGAGCAGGACCACGAGCAGCAGGTCCATGCGGCCCACCAGGGCCCTGGCGCGTTCCCACACCGGCCCGCGCCCCACGGCGCGCGGGTAGACCTCGAGGCTCACGCCGACCCTCCCACCATCAGGGCCACCACGTCCTCCATCCGGGCCGTCCGGCCCGGCAGAACCCCTGCGACCCGGCCCCGGTTCAACACCACCACGCGGTCCGCGGTCTCCAGAACGTCCTGGAGACGGTGGCTGATAAGCACCACGGCGACCCCTTGCTCCTTCAGGCGGCGGATCAGCTCCAGGACCTTTCGGGCCTCCGCCACGGCCAGGCTCGCGGTGGGCTCGTCCATGATCACGAGCTTGGCTGCGAACGCCGTGGCCCGTGCGATGGCCACGGCCTGACGTTGCCCCCCGGAGAGCCGCTCCACGGGCAGGCGCAGGGACGGCAGCTCCACCCGCAGAGCGGAGAGGTGGTCCTGAGCATGCCGCTCCATGGCCGCCTCGTCCAACCAGCGCCACGGCCCCACGGACCGGCACAGCTCCCGGCCGAGGAACAGGTTGGCGACCGTGTCCAGGTTCTCCGCGAGCCCCAGGTCCTGGTAGACCATCTCGATGCCTGCCCGGCGGGAGTCCAGGGGCGAGTGGAAGTGCACCCGCCGGCCTTCGAACCAGATCTCCCCCGCGTCGGGCCGGTAGACCCCTGTGAGGATCTTCATCAGCGTGGACTTCCCCGCACCGTTGTCCCCCACCAGGCCCACCACCTCCGCGTGGCCCACGGAGAAGTCCACGGAGCGCAAGGCCACCACGGCACCGAAGCTCTTGACGATGCCGCGCATGTCCACGAGGGCGGACGCGGGCTTCCCGCTCATCGCGTCCCCCCGATCTGGACCACCGTCTTCCCCGGAGGCCAAGCCGACTCGGTGAGGCACCCAGGGGCCTCCTCGAGCCGCACGAATCGTCGAAGCATCGGCCAGAGGTCCAACCTGCCCGAGGCCAGCAGGTCCACCACAGGAGGGAAGGTGCGTGGGCCCGCATGCCCGATGGAGCCCACGATCCGGCCCGCCGCGGACACCAGCGGCTCCAACTCCAGCCGGGCCGCCTGGGCCGACCGTCCCAGGAGGAGGATGGTGCCGCGAGGGGCCAGGGAGTCCAACATCTCCGGGATCGTCTGGGCGAAAGCGCCCGCCGCTTCCACCTGGAGGTCTGCTCCGCGCCCCGCCGTCAGCTCCCGGACCACCTCCGCCGGCCGGGTTCCCCGCGCGCGGAGGTCGTCCCAAGCGAAGACCCGGTCCGCGCCCAACTGCTGAGCCAGCTCACCGCCGTCCCCGGTCCGCTTGAACACCAGCACGTGCCCCGCTCCCGCGGCTCGAGCCAGGGCCACCGCCAGGAGCCCGATGGGCCCGGCGCCATACACCACCACCTGGCACCCCTCGGGGACCCCGCCGGCCTCCACGAACAGCCCCTGGTACGCCACCGCGGTCGGCTCCACCAACGCGGCCAGGGGGTAGCCCCGCGCTTCTCCCCACCGGGCCACCACGTCCTGCGCGCTCCAGCAGCACCGCGCCGGAACCGTTGCGTACTCCGCTAGCCCACCCGGGATGGTGAAGCCGATCTCTTCCACCGCCTCACACTGGTTGGACGCCCCGGACCGACAGGCCGCGCATCGGCCGCAGGGGAGCATGTTGTCCACCACCACCGGCTCGCCCACGCGGACGTTCGCCACCTCGGGCCCCGCGTCCACCACATCGCCGGCGAACTCGTGCCCCGGCACCAGCGGGAACCGGATCCGTCCCGCGTACCTCACGTACCCCGCCTCGTCCTCAGCACACAGGGCGCGGTCGGACCCGCAGATTCCGCACGCCCGGACGCGCACCAACACCTCCCCGCCACCCGGAGGTCGCACGGGCACGTCCGCGACCGACACCCGCGGGTGGCGCCAGACCCGGTTCCCGCACCTGGCCACCCGTCGGGCCGTCTCCTCTGGGGACGGCCGGGCGTCCGGCCGCGGTTCCCAGGAAGCCGTGATCACGACCGCCCGCACGGCTCACCGAGCTCCTGACGACAACCCCGAGGGCGGTTCGGACCCGCGGACCACCCGCCCCCACCTGCTCACAGCAGGTACCGCTCGCGGGCGCGGTGGCGTTCGTACTCCGCCCGGGCCCGTTGCACCGACGGCATCCCTGAGACTTCCGCCACCGGGACGTCCCACCACGCCTCGTAGGCCGGGACCCGGGCGTCCCGGTCCACCTCCACCACGATGACGGTGGTGCGGTCCTGCGCCCGCGCCTCCTCCAGGGCCTTCCACAGCTCCTGCCGGGTCCTGGCCCTCACCGCGTGGGCCCCCAGACTCGCGGCGTTGGCTACGAAGTCGATGGGCAGGACGTCGCCGTCCAGCTGACCCGTGGCCGGGTTGCGGAACCGGTGCTGGGTACCGAAACCTCCCAAGCCCAAGGACTGCGAAAGCCCGCCGATGCTGGCGTAGCCGTGGTTGTCCAGCAGGACCACGGTGAGCTTGAGCCCCTCCTGCACCGAGGTGGTGATCTCGCTGGGCATCATCAGGTACGAGCCGTCGCCCAGCAGCACGTACACCTCCCGGCTGGGGTCGGCCATCTTCACGCCCAACCCGCCGGGGATCTCGTAGCCCATGCACGAGTAGCCGTACTCCAGGTGGTAGGTGCCCGGCTGCCGTGCGCGCCACAGCTTGTGCAGATCCCCCGGGAGGCTACCCGCGGCGCACACCACCACGTCCTCCGGACGTGCGAAGGCGTTCACGAGGCCGATCACCTCTGCCTGGGCCATGGGCGGCCCGTGGCGCTGGCTGGTCAGCCGTTCCACCTCCGCGTCCCACGCCTCCCGCAGCCGGCCCACCTCCTCCAGGTACTCCGCGCTCACCCGCCAGCCCGCCAGCAGCTTCCCGAGCTCCTCCAGGGCCACCTTGGCGTCCGCCACCACCGGGAGGGCACCGTGCTTGTGCGCGTCCTGCGGCGAGACGTTGACGTTCACGAACCGCACCTGAGGGTGCTCCAACAGGGTCTTGGACGCCGTGGTGAAGTCGTCCAGGGCGGTGCCCACGGCCAGCACCAGGTCCGCGGTGCGGGCCAGGCGGTTGGCCGCGAGGCTGCCGGTCACCCCCACAGCCCCCACGTTCTGGGGGTGGTCCCACGGGAGGCTGCTCTTGCCCGCCTGGGTCTCCGCCACGGGGATGCCCGTGGCCTCCACGAGAGCCCTCAGGGCCCCTTCCGCCTCGCTGAACAGCACGCCACCGCCGGCCACCAGCAGGGGCCGGCGGCTGTCGCGGATCCGCCGCGCGGCCTCCGCCAAAACCTCCGGCTCCGGGGCGGGCCGGGGGATCCTCCACGTGCGGTCCTGGAACAGCTCCGCGGGGTACTCCCACGCCTCCGTCTGCACGTCCTGGGGGAAGGCCAGGGTGACCGCACCGGTCTCCGTGGGCGAGGTGAGGACCCGCATGGCCTCCAGAAGGGCGGAGGGAAGTTGGTCCGCGCGGTGGATGCGGTCCCAGTAACGCGACACGGGCTTGAAGCAGTCGTTCACCGACACGTCCAGGGACCAGGGAGCCTCCAGCTGCTGCAGCACGGGGGCCACGTTCCGGCGGGCGAAGGTGTCGCCGGGCAGGAGGAGCACGGGGACGCGGTTGATGGTGGCGCCCGCGGCCCCGGTGACCATGTTGGTGGCACCGGGACCGATGGACGAGGTGCACGCGAACGCCCGCAGCCGGCGTGTGGCCTTGGCGAACGCCGCGGCCGCGTGCACCATGGCCTGCTCGTTGCGGCCGAAGTAGAACCGCAACTGCGGGTACTCCTGGAGCGCCTGCCCGATGCCCGCCACGTTGCCGTGGCCGAAAATACCCCAGACCCCCGCGAAGAACGGAACCTTCCTGCCGTCGCGCTCCACGTGCTGCGCCGCCAGGAACCTCACCAGGGCCTGGGCCGCGGTCAGACGCACCGCGCGCACGCTCGCCCCCGTTCGGAAATCCGGACGCCTTTCGAGCCGAAGGTCGCGGCTCCAACCAACCACAACGCGGGTCGCGGTGTCAAGCCGCCCGGGTCAAGGGACGCCCAGGCGTTGGGAGAGGACCCGGGCGAGGGCGGTCACCTGGCGCGCCAGTTCCTCCAGGCGCCCCGGGCCGAGGCGGGCCTTCACCGTGCTGAACGCCACCCCCGCCCGTATGTCGCCGCGGGTGAGTACGGGCGCGCCCAGGCAGCACATCCCTTCCACGGTCTCCTCGTCGTCCACGGAGTACCCGCGCTGGCGGGTGAGTTCCAACTCCCGCAGCAGCTCTTCCACCGTCCCCAGGCTCCGCCGCGTGGGGCGGGACAGTTCGCTCGAGCCGAACAGCGCCTGGATCCGCTCCTCGGGCAGGGTGCTGAGGATGGCCTTGCCCGTGGCGGTGCAGTGGGCGGGCAGCCGCAGGCCGATGCGGTAGTTCACCGCGATGGGCTGGGTGCCGTTGCGGCACGCCACGTACACCACCTCCCGGCCGTCCAGCACCGACAGCACCAGGGTCTCCTCGTGCCGGGGCAGCACCTCGTCGCACACCTGCGCGAACACCGCCGAGAGGTCGCTGGCGGACTCGTACGCCCGGTACAGTTCCAGCACCCGCACGCCCAGGCGGAAGCGACCGTCCGCGGACCGCACCAAAAGACGCTCCCGCAGGAGGGTGCTGCACAGGTCGTGGGCGGTGCTCTTGGGGATGTTCAGGGCCCGCGCCAGCTCTCCCAGGTTGGGAGGGCGCTGTGCGTTGCCCACCGCCTCCAGGATGCGGACTGCCCGCACCACCGACGGCACCACGCCCCTGCGGCGGTCCCCCTCCACCTCAGAAGCCTCCCCGTGCCCGGACGAAATCCAACGCCTCCTGCTGGTAGGGCATGAAGTTGGCACACCCGTGCCGGGTGACCACGATGGCCCCGCACGCGTTGCCGAACCGCGCGGCGCGGTACCAGTCCCAGCCTTGCAGCCACCCGTACAGGAACCCGCTGGCGAAGGCGTCCCCGGCGCCCAGGACGTTGTACACCTCCACCGGGAAGGCGGGGGCGTCCACCCGCTGCCCGTCCCGGGTGAACACCACGGACCCCCGCTCCCCGAGCTTGGCCACCACTGCCTCCGGGCCGAAGCCCAACAGGCGCCGCACTCCCGCTTCCAGCTCCTCCTCGCCCGTGGCGGCGCGCAGTTCCCCCTCGTTGCCCACCACCACGTGGGCCCAGGGCAGCAAGGTCCGGACGTTGACACCGTAGGTCCGCGGGTCGGGCCACAGGCTGGCACGGTAGTCCAGGTCCACCACCACCCGCACTCCCGCGGAGGCCGCCCGCTCCGCGGCGAACAGGGTGGCGGTCCGGCTGGGTTCCGCGCACAGCCCGGTCCCCGTGAGGAACACCACCCGGCTGGACTCCACGGGCGCCCGGAGGACGTCGTCCAGGTCCAGCCCCAGGTCCGCGGCGTTCTCCCGGTAGAACACCAGGGGGAAGCGGTCCGGCGGCTCGATGCCCAACACCACCGCGCCCGTGCGCCGCCCGGGCTTGCGGGGGATGAAGGCGGTCTCCACGCCCTCGCGGCGGAGGAAGTGCAGGACGAAGTCCCCCACGGGGTCGTCCCCCACCGCGGTGAGCAGCACCGACCGCAGCCCCAGGCGCCGGGTCCCCACGCTCACGTTGGTGGGGCAACCGCCCACGTACGCGGCGAAGCTCCGGATCTCCACGAAGGGGGCCCCCACGTCGTTGCTGTACAGGTCGATGCCGCACCGGCCCATGGCCAGTACGTCGAAGGCCCGCTCACCCACGGCCGTCCTCCATGGACAGAGTGACCACGGGGACCCGGGGATCGCGTTCCGTCCACGTGGACCGCACCCACGCGTGCGCGGGGTCTTCCGAGTTGGCCAGGCTCTGCGCGGAGCCGGCCAGCACGTTGAGGTAGTAGCAGGTGTAGCCGTAGGCGGCGCTCACGGGGTGGTACCCGCAGGGCACCAGGACCAGGTCGTCCTGCCGCGCCACCACCGCCACGTCGAAGGACCCGTCGGCCGCGTAGATGCGCTGCAGGGCGAAGCCCTCGGGCCGGTCGAACTTGTAGAAGTACACCTCCTCCAGGTCGGCTTCCAGGAGGTTGCCGTCCGCGTCCACCCGGTGGACGTCGTGCTTGTGCGGCGGGTAGCTGGACCAGTTGCCGCCGGGCGTGTAGACTTCCACGCACACCAGGCGCTCGCACGGGAACCCGGGCGGCAGGATGCTGTTGATCTGCCGGCTGGCAGCTTGCCCCCCGCGCAGCTCCACCTCCACCTCCCGCGGCGTCACCAGGCGAGCGGGGAACCGGCCCTGGGCGGGAGCCCAGCCGTGGGCCAGTTCGGCGCCTTCGTCCTCGCACGTCACCTCGAACTCCGTCCCGGGCGGCAGGTACAGGGCGTAGGGCATCCCGTCGAACGGGTGGCGCCGGCGGCCCACCCGCTCCCACGTTCCCCGGTTGGACCGTACCGTGGCCCGGCCCCCCAACCACACCAGCACCGCCTCCGCCCGGTCCGTGTGGTGGGCCCAGCGCTGGCCGGCCCTGAGACGGCGGACCTCGAACCCCAGGGACTGCCAGCCCGCGTCCTCGGGCGTGACGCGCACCACCAGCCCGTCCTCCCGCGAGGACAGAGCCGACCTGCGCAGGGTGTCTACGGTCCAAGGGCCCACGGTGCTCCCTCTGCGCCGTTTCCTCCTGCAGATTGTAGAACACGCAGGGAGCCAGCCGCCTTCGGGCGAACACGGCTTTGACGCGGGAGGAGGGAGAACGTGGAAAGGGTGCGCGTGGCCGCGGCTCCCATCAGCTGGGGCGTGTGTGAGATCCCTGGCTGGGGCCCGCAGCTCCCGTGGCAGCGCGTTCTGGACGAGATGGCCCGGGCGGGGTACGAGGGCACAGAACTCGGTCCCTGGGGCTTCCTGCCCACGGAACCTGTAGCTCTCCGCTCCGCCCTGGGCGCCCGGGGGCTCAGGTTGGTGGCGGCCTTCGTGCCCGTCCCCCTGCGGGAGGCAGACCGCCTCGCGGAGGCGCAGGCCGAGGTCCGCAGGGTTGCGGAGCTGGTGGCTCGTTGTGGCGGAGACTGCCTGGTCCTGTCGGACGCGGGCGACGACCTGCGGGCCCGGGTGGCCGGGCGGCCGGAACTCACGCGGGCCCACGGGCTCCGGCCCGAGGAGTGGGCCGGGTACGGCGAGCGGGCGAACCTGTTGGCCCGGTGGGTCCGGGACTCCTACGGGCTGCGGACGGCGTTCCACCCCCACGGTGGGACGTACGTGGAGAACCCCGGCGAGGTGGAAGCGCTGCTGGCCCACACCGACCCCGACCTGGTGGGGTTGTGCCTAGATACCGGCCACCTGGCCTTCGGGGGCGGCGACCCCGTGGCGGTGGCCCGGCGCCACGCAGGGCGCGTCACCCACGTGCACCTGAAGGACGTGGACCGAACGAAGCTCCGCAACCTCCTGGCTCAGGGGCTGGACTACGCGCAGGCGGCCAAGCAGGACACCTTCCTGGAGCTGGGGCGTGGGTCCGTGGACCT
This sequence comes from uncultured bacterium, assembly GCA_964437095.1. Classification (GTDB taxonomy): domain Bacteria; phylum Sysuimicrobiota; class Sysuimicrobiia; order Sysuimicrobiales; family Sysuimicrobiaceae; genus Tepidifontimicrobium. The sequence goes on from CAYTFH010000006.1 coordinate 100,468, forward strand.
CGGAGCGGTGGCCGTGAGCCTCCGCGAGGCGGGCTACCGGGGCTGGCTGGTGGTGGAGCAGGATCGCGTAGTGACCGAGGATTCCGACACGCTCCTCCCCGCGGTCCGCAACCGCGAGTACGTCCGCCGGGTGTTCGGCGTGTAGACCCCCCGACCCCGGCTTCCGGGTCCTCCCTCCGTGGCCCGGGCTTGCGACAGGCCGGGCCGGGCGGTACCATCGGGCCGGACCAGCGAGCACGACCTTCGGGGCAGGGTGAGGGAGCCGCACGGCTCCCGATTCCCGATCGGCGGTGGGCGCCGGCGGAAGCCGGTGCGAGCCCGCGACCCGCGCACGGTCCGTGGCGCGGTGGACCCGGTCCAGCCGACACGGCGAAGCCGGGGCCGACGGTACAGTCCGGATGGGAGAAGGTCGGTGGCGGCGAGGACGGCCGCGCAAGGCGCGGCGGGTCGCGTCATCCGACGCCCCGGAGGGATCTCCGGGGCTTTCTTGTTGGGTCCGTGCTCCGCTGGCAACACCCAACGGGAGGGGTCAGGATGCGCGCACGTCGCCTCGCACCGCTGGCCATGCTGTCCGCGCTGGCCGCCCTGCTCATGCGGTTCGTGCAGTTCCCCATCCTGCCGGCGGCGCCCTACCTGAAGTTCGACCCGAGCGAGGTACCCACGCTGCTGGCGGGCGTACTCTACGGCCCGGCGGGGGCGGTGGCGGTGGCCTTCCTCAAGAACGTCCTGTACGTGCTGCTCTTCGGCAGCTCCACGGGCTGGGTGGGGCCCTTCGCCAACTTCGCCGCGGTGAGCCTGTTTGCGGCCACCGCCGCGTGGGTGTACCGGCGCGACCCCGGCCTTCCAGGTCTGGTGAAGGGGGTTGGCGCGGGCACGGCCGTGCGGGTGGTGGGGATGCTGCCGGTGCTGGCCTTCGTGGTGCTGCCGGCCTTCCTCGGGCACAGCCCCGGCGACTGGGCCACCCTGCAGCGGAAGGTGGTTCCCCTCCTCGCCAGCGCCTTCGTACCCTTCAACGCCATCACCAGCGCCGCCAACGGCGCCCTCACCGTGTGGCTGGTGGCCGCGGTCCGCACCCGCCTGCCCGCCCTGTCCGGCCCGCACGCGCCGCGGGCGTAGCTAGCCCCGGGTCTGGAACAGGGCCAAAAGCTGCGGGTGCAGGACGCCGTTGGTGGCCAGGGGGCTGCGGGTCTGGGCGGTGTACGGTGAGCCGTCCATACCGGTGACCACACCCCCGGCCTCCAGGACCATCAGGGCGCCCGCGGCGACGTCCCACGGACTCAGGTCGGGCTCCCAGAAGGCGTCCAGGCGGCCGGCCGCCACGTAGCACAGGTTGAGGGCCGCGGAGCCTATCTGGCGCACATCCTCCGCGAGCTTCAGCATCGTCACGATCTGGGGCAGGTTGTTGCCCGTGACCCCGATGTCCGTGGGGGTGCCCGTGGCCACCAGGGCCTCCTGCAGCCGCGAGGTGGAGGAGACGCGCAGGCGACGAACCCGTCCCTGGTGGACCAACCACGCGCCCGCACCCCGCTCCGCCACGAACAGCTCGTCCAGCACCGGGTGGTAGACCACCCCGGTCCGGACCTCCTCGTCCTGGGCCAGGGCCACGGAAATGCCGAACCACGGGAGCCGGTGGGCGAAGTTGGTGGTCCCGTCCAGGGGGTCCACGTACCAGCACGGGGCGCCCTCGAACCGAGCACCACCGCCTTCCTCCGCCACCACGCTGTGGTCCGGGAACGCCTCCCGGAGCACCGACACGATGCACGCCTCGCTGGCGTGGTCGGCTTCCGTCACGGGGCTCACGGGCGCCTTGTAGCGCACCTCTCCGGGAGCCGGTGGCCGGGCGAAGTAGTCCAGCAGCACCCGCGCGGCCTCCCGCACCGCGCGTACCGCCACCTCCGCGTAGGACGACCAACGCGGCTCGTCCAAGGTCTCCTCCGGGGGCCTCACACACCCAAGGGGCGGCTCAGGGTCGCCAGGCGGACCGGGGAGACCACCCCTTCTTCCGTGATGTACGCGGTCACCAGCCGGTCGGGCGTGGGCTCGTACAGGATGGAGGATACCTCCACCCCCTGGGGCGCTGTCCAACCCGCGGTCAGGTCCTCGGGCGACCCGGCCACGGTGCTCACGGTCTCGCCCTTCAGCGTGGGCGGGAGGATCTTGATGGTCTCCGCGGCCACGTAGCTCGGGACACCGTGGGCGTGGGCGCACGTCATGAGGGGCCGGGTACCTACCTTGTTCACGAAGCTCCCGTCCAGGGACACCGCCTCCGCGCCGGTGAGCACCGCGGACGCCACGTCCATGTAGTACCCCATGGCAGCGTCCACGGTGAGGGTCACCGCCACCCCCAGCTCCGCCAGCGCCTCCGCCATGCGCCGTCCCTCGAGGTACGGGCGCGCCTCGAACACCACCACGCTGAGGTCGGGGTTGTCCTGGTACAGCTCCTCCAGCACCGCGTACACCGTCCGGCTGTACGACAGGGTCAGGATCACCTCGCACTCCGCGAGGGCCTCCGCGCCGTGGTGCGCGATGCGGGCGTGGGACTCCGCCACGTGCGCGCGGTACCCCCGCAGCCAATCCCGGACCTCCTCCTGCATCTGGGCTAGGGGCACCCCTTCCCGGGCCATCTCCGCGGCGAACTGCACCAACCGGTAGCGCAGGTTGTGCAGCGGCGCGGTGGCGGGCTTGCGGTCCGTGAGCTGCCGCGTGGCCTCGTCCAGGGCCTGCAGGAAGGCCCGGGGGTCCTGCTGCCCGTGCTCGGACAGCCACTCTTCCACGGCTTCCGCGGCCGCCACGCCGATCTCCGTGGCGCTCTCCCGGGTCATTCCCTCGATGGCCCGCAAGCGCTCCAGCCAGCCCACGTCCCCAGTATCCCACGCCCGGGCCGGGGCCGCAGGATTCCCCGGCCCGAATGTTCAATCTGCGCGGTGTGGTGGAGCCCGCAGGGGTCCGGGTCCGGGTGGCCGACGAGGGAGACGTCCCCGCGCTGGTGGAGCTGTGGGGCGAACTGGCGCGGCTGCACGAGCGCCTGGACGGTGCCTTCGCCCTCAGCCGGGGCTGGAGGCGGGCCTACCAGGAGTACCTGCACCACCTCCTGGGCCGGGAGGACGTGCTGGTGGTGGTGGCGGAGTACGGGGACCAGCTGGTGGGCCTAGCGGTGGGCCGGATCATGCTGCTTCCCGCGTTCTTCCGTCAGCGGCGGCGCGGCTACATCCAGGACGTGTACACCCGGGAGGGCTGGCGGGGCCGGGGCGTGGGAACGGCCATGCTGTCCCGCATCGAGGCCTGGCTGCGGCGGCAGGGGGTGCGGCGGGCGGAGCTGACGGTGGCCGCGGGCAATCCGCAGGCGGAGGCCTTCTGGGACCGGGCAGGCTACCGCGCGTACATGGTGTACCGGGGCAAGGATCTGTGAGCGGCTCCTCCGTGCACTGGGACCGGGTCCGGGCCGCCCTGCGCGGCGGGCGCGCGGACTGCCCGCCCGTGGCGGTCTGGCGTCACTTCCCCGGGGACGACCAGCGGGCGGAGAGCTCGGCAAGTGCCCACGTGGCCTTCTGGCGGACCTTCCAGCTGGACCTCCTGAAGGTGACCCCGGCCAGCGGGTACTACGGCGACGACTGGGGCCTCCGGGCCGCCTACCGGCCCAACCGGGAGGGGGTCCGCACGTACCTGGATTGCCCCGTGAAGAAGGCGGACGACTGGCACCGGCTGCGCCGGCTGGATGTAACCTCGGGCACGTACGGCCGTGAGCTCCGTACCCTGCGCCTGATCCGCCAAGCGGTGGGCCCACAGGTGCCGGTGCTGACCACGGTGTTCAGCCCCCTCACCGTGGCGCGGACCCTGTGCGGGGACGCTGCCGTGGTCCGCTACGTGCGGGAACAGCCGGACGCCCTCCACGCGGGGCTGGAGCTCATCGCGGACGTCACCGCCCGCTTCGCCGCGGAGTGCCTGAGCGCGGGCGCGGACGGGCTGTTTTTCGCCACCCAGATGGCGTGCGCGGGAGCGGTGACGGAGGAAGAGTACGAGGTCTTCGGCCGGCCCTACGACCTGCGGGTGCTGGAAGCCGCCGCGGGAGCGGAGATCCTCCTGCTGCACGCCCACGGCCTCGACCCGTACTTCGACCTCCTCGCCAGCTACCCCGTGCACGCCGTCAACTGGCACGACCGGAGGACCCCGCCGTCCCTGGGACAGGCCAGGAGCCGCTACTCGGGATGCCTGTGCGGAGGGCTGGACGAGGTCACCTTCGCGGACTTGGAGCCCGTGGAGGTGGCGGCACAAGTTCACGACGCGGTGGCCCAGACGGGCGGGCTGGGGCACATGGTGGCGCCCGGGTGCGTCATCCCCGTGGACACGCCCGCGGCCAACGTGGAGGCGGCGGTACGCGCGGTGCGGGAGCCTGACGCCTACGGCACCCGCAGGTAAGGGAGCGGGTCCACGGGCACCCCGCGGTACCGTACCTCGAAGTGCAGGTGGGGCCCGGTGCTGCGGCCCGTCGATCCCACCTCTCCCACCACCTCTCCGGGCCGCACCGGAAAGCCCGGGGCTACCCGGGCCCGACGCAGGTGGGCGTACACGGTCTGGTATCCCCCGCCGTGGTCCAGGACCACCACCAGCCCGTAACCACCGGCCCAGCCCGCGTACACCACCTCTCCACCCGCCCGCGCCGCCACGGGCGCGCCTTCGGGCGCCGCAATGTCCACCCCGAAGTGGAACCGCCAGCCTTCCCCGAAGGGGTCGTCCCGCCACCCGAAGCCGGAGACCAGCACTCCGCGAGCGGGCAGCCAAAGACCTCCCGCGGACGCTCCCGCCGCAAGGCCGGCCGCCACGCAGAGGAGCAACACCAAGACCGCGGCCCGGGGCACGCCGGGCCGGGGGGAGCAAGATCCGTACCCCTAAGACCGAGATCCGGGCGGAAGCGGTACCGGCGGGGCGAAGGGATTGCCCCGGGGCGCGGGCCAGCCCGGTCCGGGCACGGAAGGGGCGGGCTGCAGGGGGATCAGCTCCTGCGGGCCGGTGGGCCTTCCGTCCGGCCCCATCCCCGGACCCGGCCTCATCTCGTAGAACCGGCCGTTGAAGAACAGGTACACTTTGGCCTCGCACTCCTCTCCCTGGCCCGGCTGCGGCTGCGAGCCCGGGAACTGCCGCCCGGGCAGCGGGATCAGCTCCTGGAGCGGAGCCTGAACGAGCACCACCTGGACGGGCACCTTCCCGGACGCCCGAGCGCCCCACAGGTAGCCCGAGCCCCACAGGACCGCCGCACCCACCACCGCGCCCACCACCCGAAGCCAGCCGGCCATGGCACCGCCTCCTCCGAGACCTGGGTTCACTGTACCACGGCCGCGTGTCCCGGGTGTGTAGACCGCGGCCGGGCTACCCCAAAATCGCTTGCGCGATTTTGGGGACCCCGATCCACCCTTGTCGCGAAGGTCTAGGTTCTCGGACACCCTCCTCGACCGCCCGGTCCGCGGTGATCGCTAGGAGTAGCTTGCGCAGCTCCGCCCGGCAGTCCGGCCGGCGCTCCACGAGCCGCAAGAGGCTGTGGAAGTCCCTGACCGTAAACGGCGTCCCAGCTCGATCGTACGGTTCAAGTGGCGTGCCGCGTGTCCAGGTTGGCGAACCGCGACGTCTCCTTGTGGAAGAACAGTTCCAGGTCGTCCGTGGGACCGTTGCGGTGTTTGGCCACCCGCAGCAACGCCACGTTCTCCTTCCCTTCCCGCCGAGCCCGCTCGGGGTCGTAGTAGTCTTCCCGGTACAGGAACAGCACCAGGTCCGCCACCTGTTCCAGCTCCCCCGATTCCCGCAGGTGGGACAGCATGGGGATCTTGGACCCTCCCTGCTCTGCGGCCCGGGACAGCTGCGACACGGCCAGGATGGGGACGTCCAGCTCCTTGGCCAGGGACTTGATCCCCCGGGCGATCTCGCTCAGCTCCTGGGTACGGTTCTCCGTCTTGCGGTAGGACTGGATGAGCTGGATGTAGTCCACCACGATGAGGCCAAGACCGTGCTCCGCCTTCAGCTTGCGGGACTTGGCCCGCATCTCCACCACGGACAGGTTGGAGGAGTCGTCGATGAAGATGGGGGCCTCCACCAGGGCGCCCATGGCGCGGGTGAGCCGGCGCCAGTCCGTCTCCGACAGGTAGCCCCGGCGCAGCCGCTGGCCGTCCACCTGGGCCTGCGCGCACAGCATGCGCTGGACCAGCTGCTCCGCGCTGGTCTCCAGGGAGAAGATGGCCACGGGGATCCGGTGTTCCACCGCGGCGTGCTGGGCGATGTTCAAACAGAAGGTGGTGTTGTGTACGCACACGTCGCTGGCCACGAAGTTGTGGGTGTCGGGGACGGTGAGGTCGTACACGGGGTGCGAGCCCGTGTACTCCACGGACACGATGGGGTCCCACACCACCTCGGGTTCCGGGAGCAGGGGTTCCGGCGCGTACCGGGCCCACTGCCGTAGCTTCTCCCATCCCAGGACCCCGCAGGTCCGCAGCAGCTGCAGGGCCGCCTCCCCCCGCGCTTCCAGCCCGCAAGCTCCGTCCCAGGCGCTCAACACCCCGAGCCGCAGGAGCAGGTGCTGGACCTGGCGGGCCATGGTGGGGTTGGGCAACTCCGCGCGGATGGCGAACTGCGCTCGCTCCTCCCCGTCGGGCTGGCTCCACGCCTCCGGGTCTCCCTGGACCGTGGCCACGCAGCCCAGCAGGCACCGCAAGAACAGGCACAGCTTGGCACGGTTCAGCTGGAACACCACCGGGGGCAGCCGGCGACCCTCGTGGTCCTGAGCCAGCTCGGGGTAGTCCTGCAGGAACTCCGTCACCACCGCCGCGGCCTCGTGGGGCTGGCCCCGCTCGGGGTCCGGCCGCAGCCCCACGGCGCCCGCCAGGGCGGGCACCCGGGACGCCCGCACCGCGGCCGTGGCGGAGGCAGCGTCCAGGAAGTCCCGGCTCACTTCAGGCTGGGCGGGAAGCCGTCCGGCGGCCAGGTACGCCATCAGCCGGACCTCCGCGCCCGGCAGGTCCACCGTCCCGAACACCGGCAGCCGGGCGGGCACCGCGATGAAGTGCCCCGGCCGCAGAGCGCCGAGGGGCTTCCAGCCCTCCGGCGTCAGGAACGGGTGCGTGGCGGTGACCTCCACCTCCCGGCCCAGGGCGGTGCGCACCCGGAAGGTGGGCTTGACGCCGTCGTCCACGAAGCGGGAGGGCCTAGCCTCCCGGAACCGGCCCCCGTCCAGGGTCAGGACGGTGCCCTCCCCGGACCGCACCACCTCCTCGATGGTGCGCAGCCGTCCCGTGCGGGGGTCTGCCACCAGGCTGTCGTACTTGAGGCACTTCCCCATGGACGGGCGGGCGGCCACGATCACGAGATCCCCCCTCTGCAGCCCGCCCGTGAGCTCGTCCAGGTCCACGAAGCCTGTGGGGACGCCCGTGATCATCCCCCGCTCGTAGTGGGCGTCCAGGCGTTCCATGGTCTGCCGGATGAGCTCCCGCAGGGGCTGGAAGTCCTGGCGGAGGCCGCGGTTGGCAATCTCGAACACCAACCGCTCCGCCCGGTCCACCAGCACTTCCACGTCCTCGTCCCCCTCGAAGCCCAGATGGGCGATCTGGGTTCCCACCCGGATGAGGGCGCGCAGCATGGACTTCTGGAGGACGATGCGGGCGTAGTACTCCGCGTTGGCCGCGGTGGGGACGGCGTTGAGGAGGCTGCTCACGTACGCCGCCCCGCCCGCCTCCTCCAGCTTTCCCAGGTCCCGCAGGCGGTCCGTGACCGTGATGAGGTCCACCGGCTCCCCCCGCTCGAACAGGTCCACGATGGCGGAGTACACGATGCGGTGGGCCTCCCGGTAGAAGTCCTCGGGCCGCAGGATCTCCACCACCGCGGCGATGGCGTCCCGGTCCAGCAGCATGGAACCCAGGACGCCCATCTCGGCCTCCAGGCTCTGGGGCGGGACTCGGTCCACGGCCACCGTCATCTGCGCCTCCCAGTATAGCAAACGACCGTTCGCATGTCTCTTGCACATCCGGGGCTGGTCTCCTGTTGCCGGCCCGCCAGACTCCTACCACAGCCCGGCTGTGGGTCGCTGCCGGGACAACCTGTGGATTGCCCAACCCTGTCGGGACCCTGTGGACGGGCTGCGGACCTCCTGTGGAGAAGAACGGGGTAACCTGTGGACCGCGGGATCTGTGAGAGTGCGCGGGGGGTTAGGACCGCCGGCGGGCCGGCACCAGCACGTGCGGTAGGGCCTCCTCCACGGTCTGCACCAACACCACTTGAAGCCCGGAGACCTCCCCGGGCAGGTCGTTCTGGTTCTCCTGGGGCACCACCACCTTGCGCATGCCCGCCTGCCGGGCCCCGTACAGCTTTTCGGGGACGCCCCCCACGCCCCGCACCCGGCCCTGGATGCTCACCTCTCCCGTGAGCGCCACGTTCTGAAGGGCGGGTCGGTCCTGCACCGCACTGGCGAGGGCTGCGGTGATGGCCAGCCCCAGGCTGGGCCCGTCCACCAGCCCCCCGCCCACCACGTTCACGTGCACGTCGTAGTTGGCCAGGTCCACCCCCAGCAGCCTCCGGACCACGGAGAGGGCGTTGAACACGGAGTCCTTGGCCATGGTGCCCGCGGTCTCGTTGAACCGCACGGTCCCGCGGCCCCGCTGGGACGAGGGGAACACCGCGGCCTCCACCTCCACCACGGAGCCCAGGTAGTGGCTCACGCCCAGCCCGAAGACCTTGCCTACTTCAGGGGTGTCCGACGCCCGGGCGCTGGTGTACGGGCTCAGGCGGGAGACCCGGATCACCTCCAGCATGTCCTCCTCGGTGATCCGCACCCGTCCGCCCTTGCCCTTGCGCCGGTACAGGGCCATGCCGTAGGCGTCGGCCAGGAGGTTCACGGCCTTCCGGCCCTCCACCGTGTACGCCGCGATGAGTTCGGGGACCCTGGGGTCCAGGCTCACCTTCAGCCGGCGCGCGGCCTGGACCACAATGCGCTCGATGTCCGCCTGGGAGAGGGGGTCGAAGAACACCTCCGCGCAGCGGGACCGCAGCGTGGGGCTGATCTCCTCCGGGTCGCGGGTGGTGGCCCCGATGAGCACGAAGTCCGCGGGCGCGCCGTGCTCGAACAGATGCTTCACGTACGCCGGCACGTGCGGGTCCTCCGGGTCGTAGTAGCTGGACTCGAAGGTCACCCGCTTGTCCTCCAGCACCTTCAGCAGCTTGGCCTGCAGCAGGGGGTCCATCTCCCCGATCTCGTCGATGAACAGGACCCCGCCGTGGGCGCGGGTCACCAGGCCGAGCTTGGGCTCCGGAATGCCGCCTTCCGCGAAGTCGCGGCGGGACCCCTGGTAGATGGGGTCGTGCACCGACCCGAGAAGAGGGTTGGTGACCTCCCGGGGGTCCCACCGCAGGGTCGTCCCGTCCACCTCCACGAAGGGGGCGTTCTCGGAGAACGGCGTGTAGGGCAGCCGGCGGGCTTCCTCTAGGGCTAGGCGGGCCACGGTGGTCTTGCCGACCCCGGGTGGGCCGTACAGGATCACGTGCTGGGGGTAAGGGGTCGCCAGCTTGGCCAGCAAGGCCCGGATGGCCCGGTCCTGGCCCACCACCTCCTTCAGCCGGCGGGGACGCAGGGCCTCCAGGGCGGACTGGGACAGCCGCACCCGCTCCAGTGCCTCCAGCTCCTCCAGCTTCTTCCGCGTGGTGGCGTTCTCCGGGCCCGAAGCCTCCCGCAGCACCTGCAGCCGGATCTCCTGGAGGTAGTCGTCCTGCCGGCGGTTCATGCGCTCCGCCACCTTGCGCTCCAGCTCCTCCTCCACCCGGCGCTGCGCCACCAGGTCCGCCAGCTCGTCCTCGATCTCCGAGAGCACCCTGGGGATCTCCGCATCGGCGGGCGGACGGGTAATGGTGGGGTCGTCGTACACCAGGCGCTGCAAGGCCACCACCCGGTCCGCTAAGCGGCCGGAGCGCATGAGGGTCAGGGCCTCCAGCTTCCCAGCCTTCACCACCAGGCGCTCGGGCCCGTACACCTCGCTGAGGACGCCGAACAGGGCGCCCACCCGGCGCTTGAGGTCCGCGCGATCTACCGCGCCCCGGCTCCGGGCCGTCCGCGTGTTCACCGCCCGCTCAGCCATCCCCGGTCACCTGCACCTCCACCTCCACGTGCTGGCCGAAGGGCAGCCGCACGCCCACCCGGTAGGTCCCCACGGACTTGATGGGTTCTTCCAGCTCCACCTGCTTGCGGTCCACCTCGAAGCCCATCCGCCGCAGGGCTTCCGCGATCTGCTGCGCGGTGACGGCGCCGAACAGCCGCCCGGCGCTCCCCGCCTTGGCCCGGATCTGCACCGGCCGGCCCCGCAGGGCCTGCGCCAGCTCCGCCGCCCGCTCCCGCTCCCGCGCCACTTTCCGGTCCCGCACCGCCCGCTCCTGCTCCAGGGCCCGCAGCTGCCCCTCCGTGGCCTCCCGCGCCAGCCCCCTGGGCAGGAGGTAGTTCCGGGCGTAGCCGTCCCGTACTTCCACCACGGAACCCGCCTTGCCCAGGGACGGCACGTCCTTCAGCAGGATCACCCTCATGACGAACGCTCCGCCCGCGGGCCCACCTTCCGCAGGTCCAGCCAGAAGTCCACCAACCCCAGGGCCACCAGGGCGAAGGTGCCCAGGTCGCCCAGGAGGAACACCGCCACCGCGGCCAGCACCCTGCCCGGACGGGGAACCTCCCGGGACTGCAGGTAGTGCAGCATCGTTAGGAGCCCAAAAAATGCAAACACCAGGACGCTGGCCATGAACCCGTTGGCCGCCAGCATGCGGCCGACCTCCGGCGCCCGCGGCTGCACCACCGCTCCCACCACCACGGGGGCCAGCAGAACCAGGGCCCCCGCCGGGGGCAGCCGCCACGTGAGGATGGGCGCAAAGCCCGGAAGCTCCGTCCCCAGGCGCCGCATCACCTGCCGGGCCAGGGTGTACGCACCGTAGGCCCACACCACCACTCCCAGCACCACCGCCGCGGGCAGGATGGTGCGGACCAGGTTGGGGACCTGCTGCGCCAGCGCCTCCATCTGCTGGACCTGTTGCGGTGGGGCGCCCAGCCGCCTGCTCAGCTCCGCCGCGGCCTGCGCTCCCTTGACCTGCGCCTCCACCACCGCCTGCAGGGGGTCGAGGCCGAAGACGAAGCGGCTGACCACCAAGCTCAGCACCGTGACACCCAGCCCCACCACCGAACCCAGGGCGACCGCGCGCCGGGCCACCGCCTCCCCGCCCCTGCGCGCCACCAGACCCTGCACCACGCCCACGGGTGCGAAGGCAGCCACGAACACCAGTCCTTGCGGGAACCCGAAGATGGGGCTGAGCACCAAGCCCGCCACCAAAGCCGCGAGGACCGCGGTGCGCACCCCGCGGCGGTAGGTGAGGACGAACAGGGGAAGGGGAGCGGCCACCAGCCCCACGGACCCGAAGAGCGCCACCAGAAGGGCCACCAGGGCGGTGAGGGCCGCCAGCAGCGCGCCCTCGGTCAGGTTCGCGGTACGCTCCCGCACCGCCACCGCGCCGTGCTGTGCCCTTGCCATGTTCCCTCCGCCCCCGCGGCGGGGGCCCGGGGACGAGCTAGTCCGCGGTGTACGGCAGAAGGGCGAGTTCCCGGGCCCGCTTGATGGCCACCGCCAGCATCCGCTGGTGTTTGGCGCACGTGCCCGTCACCCGCCTGGGCAGGATCTTCCCCCGCTCTGAGACGAACCGCCGCAGGCGGTTGCTGTCCTTGTAGTCCACGAACCGGGCCCGCTCGGAGCAGAACACGCACACCTTCTTGCGCGGCCTGCGGGGCCGCCACTCCTTTTTCTCTTTCTTCTCCTTCTCCGCCATCCGCCGACCTCCGCACGACGACGACCGCCCGGTCTCCCTCAGAAAACGCCGATCAGAAGGGGACGTCCTCCTCTTCCTCCGGCTCCGGCGCGGGTTCGAACTCTTCCGCGGCCGCGGGCTCTACGGGCTCCGCGACCTTGCGGTCCAGGAAGCGCACGTGGTCCGCCACCACCTCCACCGCCCGCCGCCGTTGCCCGTCCTGGGTCTCGTACTCCCGGATCTGCAGCCGTCCGTCCACCGCCACCAGCCGTCCCTTGGCCAGGTGCTGGGACACCTGCTCGGCCAGCTTCCGCCACGCCACCACGGGGATGAAGTCCGCCTTCCGCTCCCCCTGGGGACCCGCGAACGGGCGATCCACGGCCAGGGTGAAGGTGGCCACGGGCTGCCCGCTGGGCAGGTAGCGGAGCTCCGGGTCCCGCGTGAGGCGGCCGATCAGCACCACCCGGTTCAGCACCCCCCGTCACCTCCCCCGGACGGGACGGGTACCGCGGCCGAAGGGGCGGGTGCCGGTGTGGGTGCCGTGGGCAGCGCCTCGCACACCAGCAACCGGATCACTTCCTCCACCAGGGACACCGCGTTCTTCAGGTCCTGGACCCGTTGCCCGTCCAGCTCGAATCGGCTGAACACGTAGTACCCTTCCCGGTGCTTGGCGATGGGGTAGGCGAGGCGGCGTTTGCCCCACGGCTCCGTGGCCAGCACCGTGCCGCCCCGCTCCGTGATGCGGCCTTCCACCCGCTGGATGACCTCCCGCACCTGGGAGTCTTCCAGGTCGGGCCGCAAGATGAACACCATCTCGTACGCCTTGCGCACGTCCACCTCCCTCGGACAGGGATTCCCATCCCCGGTCTCCGCCCCGGGCGGAGACGAGAGGGCTCAGCCGGTTGATTCTACCAGACCGCGAGCGGCGTTGTCAGTCGTCGCGGAACAGCCCCGCGGGAGGGGTGGGCACGGAGCGGCGGCGGGGCCGGGGCGTGCGGTTCCCGTTGGCGCGGCGGGCCAGCAGCTCCCGCTTGGCCCGGTACAGCTCCTCCAGCTCCGCCTCGATGGCCGCCAGGGCCCTGCGGCCGGTCTCCCCCGTCCCCGTGTGGGGGACGCTGCTCTGCCAGATCCGGCGCCGCTGCTCCGCCAGCTCGGCGATGCGGCGGTCCACCTCCTCCAGGGTCAGCTCGAAGGGGTCTACGAAGTCGCTCGGCACTCCCATCCCTGCTCCTTCCTTGCGGGCGTTTCCCGTCCCCGACTGCCTAGCAACGTCCCAGGATACCAAACCGGTTCCACACCGGCTCGTCGGTGCAAGTCCCGTGCCAGGTCGGGGTGAACACCGTGCTACACGTGGAAACGAAAGGTGATCACGTCCCCTTCCCTCACCTCGTAGTCCCGCCCCTCCAGCCGCACCTTCCCCAGCTCCCACGCGGCCTGCAGGGAGCCCGCCCGCACCAGCTCCTCGAAGGGGACCACCTCCGCCCGGACGAAGCCCCGCTCCATGTCCGTGTGGATGGCCCCTGCCGCCTGCGGCGCCCGGGTCCCCCGGCGGACGGGCCAGGCCCGCACCTCCCGGCTCTCCGTGGTGAAGAAGGTTACCAGGTCCAGCAGCCCGTACCCGGTGCGCACCACCTGCTCCAGGACCCCCTCCCCGAGCCCCGCCACCTGGCGGTACGCCCGGGCCTCCTGATCGGGGAGGTCCAACAGCTCGTCCTCCACCTTCAGGCTGGCCACCACCACGGGGATCCCGCGGGAGGCCGCCAAGGACCGCACGGCCTCCACGTGGCCGTCCGGCTGGCCCTCGCCCACGTTCACCACGTAGGCCACGGGTTTGTCCGTGAGCAACCGCAAGGGCCGGAGCACCTCCCGCACCTCGCGGGGCAGGTCCCGCGCGGGTTTGCCGGAGTCCAGGGCCCGCACCGCCTCCTCCAGTGCGGCAAGCTCCTCCCGGGCCCGGCGCTCACCGCTGCGGGCTCGGGGGCGCACCCCCTCAGCGCGGCGCTCCACAGTCTCAAGGTCCGCCAGCAAGAGCTCCGTCTCCACGGCCTCCACGTCCCGCACCGGGTCCGCAGCGCCCTCCACATGCGCCACCTCCGGGTCGTGGAAGGCCCGCACCACGTGCAGCAGCGCCGCCATCTCCCGCACGTGGGCCAAGAACCGGTTGCCGAGCCCCTCGCCCCGGTGGGCTCCCCGGACCAGCCCCGCGATGTCCACCACCTTCACCGTGGCCGGCACCACCCGCTCGGCGCCGGTCAGGCGGGCCAGCACCTGCAGCCGCGGGTCCGGGACCGCCGCCACCCCCGTGTTGGGGTCCACGGTGGTAAACGGGTAGGGCGCTGCCGCCACCCGGGCCCTGGTCAGCGCCCGGAACAGGGTGGACTTCCCCGCGTTGGGAAGCCCCACGATGCCCACGGACAGCACGGCCGCCCCTCACACGGCCCGCGCCCGCTTCACGATGCGCCGCCGGGGACGCGGCTCCGGCGGAGGTGCGGGCGCGGACTTCCGGCGCCTGGGCACGGTCGGCTCCGGGGCTGCGGGCTCCGGCTCCGGGGGCGGAGGTTCGTTGCCCCGCTGCAGGAAGGCCCGGATCCTGCGCTCCAGCTTGATCCGGTCCATGAGCACGAAGCGGCCGCAGGTCCGGCACCGGATGCCCACGTCCGCGCCCAGGCGCTCGATGACCCACACGTCGCCCCCGCACGGGTGGGCCTTCCGCGTGCGGATGACGTCCCCCACGTACAGCTTCACGTACGGCGCGGGCACCTCTTCCCTCCGCGGACACCCACCGGCGCGGTTCCCCCCGACGGCCCGTGAGGCATCCTCGTTAGCGACCGGCCAGCAGCGCGTCGGTGGGCGCGAAGTCGTCCGTCAGGGTGGGCACGTCGTCCACCCGGACGGGGCGCAGGTACAGGTCTGCCACCACGGCGTCGAACCGCTCCACCCGCACCGTCCCGCTCACCGCCCGGGCCTGCCGCCGGATCTCCTCCGGCGACCACACCCGGTCGGTGGCCACCACGATGATGTTGCGTAGCGCCTCCGCCCACCCTCCGGGCCCGTAGTCCACGGGGAACACGTACACGCCCGGGTACACCTCCCGGAGGGTCCTGTACACCGCCCGGAACAGCCGGCTGTGGGGCCCCTCCAGGGCGCCGATGACGTTGGCCACCAGCACGCCTCCGGGGTTCAGCTTGGCTCGGACTTCCGCGAAGAACTCCCGGGTGGCCAGGTGGAAGGGCAGGGTGTCCCGCAGGTAGGCGTCCAGGAGCACGTGGTCGTAGCGGTCCCGACTCCGCTGCACGAACCGCCGGCCGTCCTGGGCGAAGGCCCGCAGCCGCCCCCCCCTGGGGACGCCGAAGAACCGGTGCGCCACCTCCACCACCTCGGGGTCGATGTCCACCACGTCCACCGCCACCTGGGGGTAGTCCTCCAGGTAACGCTTGGGGACCGTGCCGCCGCCCATGCCGATGACCAGCACCCGGCGCGGCTTGGGCTGGAACACCATGCCCACGTGCATGTAGTCTGCGTACCGGAACACCGTGCGCCGGGGCGCGTCCAGGTCCAGGGCGCTCTGCCAGTAGTTGTCCAGTTTCAGGTACCGGATCCGCCCTTCGTCGGTCACCGTGATGCGGTGGTAGACGGTGTCCTTGGCGTACCGGACCTCGGGTCCGTCCGGCGGGACCAGGCGCGGGGTCCAGGCTCCCGCGCCCACCACCACCACGGCCGCCAGGGTGGCCGCCGCTCCCCGCCGCAGGCCCACCAGCCCCACCACCGCCAGGGCCATCTCCACCAGGCCCAGGGCCAGGACCACGTCCCGCACGCCCAGGACCGAGATGAGCCAGAAGGCGGCGGCGAAGCAGCCCACGATGCTGCCCAGGGTGGACAGGGCGTACAGCCGGCCCGCGGTGCCGCCCACGGTGGCCACGGACCGGGCGCTCAGGCGCACCGCGTACGGCGAAATGGTGCCCATGATCACGCTGGCGGGGAAAAACAGCGCCACCGCCCCCAGCAGCGGGCCCAGGCGGTTGTCCACATCCGCGGCGGCCAGGGTGGACAGCAAACCGGGCGCCACCGCGGGGATGGGGACGGTGAGCAGGCCTGCCAGGAACACCAGCCCGCAGAAGGCGGCGTGGCTCGGGTAGCGGTCCGCCAGCCT
Organism: uncultured bacterium; assembly: GCA_964437095.1. Taxonomy (GTDB): domain Bacteria; phylum Sysuimicrobiota; class Sysuimicrobiia; order Sysuimicrobiales; family Sysuimicrobiaceae; genus Tepidifontimicrobium. The sequence continues at coordinate 116,420 of CAYTFH010000006.1, forward strand.
GCCGCCCACCCAGTACCCCACGCTCAGGGCCGTGAGGAACACCCCGATGAGGCTACCCCACACGTAGATGGAGTTGCCGAAAGTGGGGGCCAGCACGCGGCTGGCCACGATCTCCAAGGCCAGCAGCACCCCGCCGCTGGTGAACACGATGAGCTCCAACATCGGGTCGTCCCGCCCTCCAGGGTAGCTTACCAGCGCCGGCGCCGGTGATCAGTCCCCGTGGAGGGCCCGCAGCCGCGGGGACAGCCGCAGCAGCAGCTGCACCCGTTCCACCTCGTCCAGCCACTCCTGAATGACGTTCCGGAGAAGGTCCTCCCCCGGCGGCTGCACGCCCACCGGGCAGGCGGGCCCCAGGCGGTCCGCGGCCATCTGGCGGTAGATGGACAGGGTCCGTTCCCCGTACCGCGCCACCTCCACGAAGTCCTCGCTCAGGAACACCACCATGGGGACCCGGTACCCGCGGTTGATGGAGAGCAGGTCTCGCACGTCGGGGTGGTCGTCCCGGTCCAAAAACCGCAGGCCGATGCGCGGGGTGGCCTCCGCGAAGCGTTGCAGGATGGGGCACTGGTTCACGCAGTCCCCGCACCACGCACCGGCCAGCACCAGCAGCTTCATGTCCCGCTGGAAGCCCTCCAACAGCGCTCGCTGCCCAGGCGTCAGGGTCACCGCCTCGTACACCCGCCGCAAGCGTTCCCGGTGGACCTCGGTGCCGTACCGCTCCAGGAACTCGTGGTAGGGCAGGGCCTGCTCGTACTTGGCCTTCCAGTCCACGTGCCGTCACCTCCCGTGCTCGCCGCTCGTCCCTTGGCCCAGCCGCAACGCCCCTGCCGCGAGCGCGGCCAGCACCATCACCACCGCCGCGGAGCCGAAGGCCGCGCCCTCCCCCGCCACGCCCAGCAACCCGTTGCCCCACACGGGGCCCACCATCCGGCCCAGGCTCTCCAGGGTGCTGGCCACCCCTTGTACCGCGCCCTGCTCGTGGCGATCCGCAGACCGGCTGATGAGGGACACCAGCGCGGGGTTGGAGATCCCCGCGCCCACCGCGGCGACCAGCGTGCTCACCACGAAGGCAACTTCCTGCCGCGCTTGGGAGGCTGCCAGGAGGCTCCACCCCGCCACCATCAAGCCCGCCGCCAGGGCCCGGCGCTCGCCCCACCGCCGCACCACCGGGCCCACCAAGCCCAGCTGCACCAGAGCGCCCACGGTCCCCCACAGGGCCAAAAGGTAGCCCGTGTGGGTGGCATCCATGCCGAAGCGGTGGTGGACGAACAGCGCGAAGGCGGTCTGGTACACCGCGGCGGTGGCCCAGTACAGGAAGTCCACGCCCAGCAGCGCCCGCAGCCCGGGACGCCGCACCACCTCGGGGAGGTGCCGCCACCCGGGGCCGGACCCCGCCCGGACCCGGTGCACGGTCTCCGGCAACCACCACCACGCCAACGCCATGGCGACAACGGTGAGGCCCACCGCAGCCCACGCGGGGGTGGCATACCCGAACCGGGAGAGGGCCCCGCCCAGGGCGGGGCCCGCCACGAACCCGATGCCGAAGGCCGCCCCGATCAGGGCGAAGCTGCGGGCGCGGTCTTCCTCCTCGGTGACGTCCGCGATGTACGCGCGGGCGGTGGAGATGTTGCCGCCGGACAGCCCGTCCACGATCCGCGCCGCGAACAGCACGGCAAGGTTCTTGGCCAGGGCGAGCAGGACGAAGCTGGCCGCGGTACCCAGCAGGCTCAGCAGCAGCACGGGCCTGCGGCCCCACCGGTCCGACCACGCCCCCAGGACCGGAGCCGCCAGCAACTGGCACGCCGAGTAGGCCGCGAACAGCAGGCCCACCTGCAGGGGCGTGGCGCCCAGGGAGCGGGCGTAGAAGGGCAGAAGCGGGATGACGATCCCGAAGCCCACCAAGTTCGCGAGGACGGTCAGGAAGATGGCCAGCAGCGGCCGGCTCACCAGACCATTATGCCACCGGCCTCTCCACGGACCTGTGCGGTTGGCTACAATTCCGCACCGGAAGCCATGTCCAGCCTCCCCCGGCTGCGCGCTCTGGACCTGGTGCCCGTACGGGTGGGCGGCCGTCCCGCGGTGGCGGTCCGGGACCCGGAAGGCTTGGTGGACGACACTCTCCTTCTGCCCGCGGAGGTGGCGGAGGTAGCGCTGCTGCTGGACGGCCGGCGGGACGCCCTGGACGTGCAGGTGGAGTACGCCCGCAGGCACCGCGGGGCGCTGCTGTTCACCTCCGACATCCAGCGCATCGTGGAGGAGCTGGACCGCCGCGGGTTGCTGGAGACCGAACGCGCACACCGGCGGCGCCTGGCCGTGGAGGAGGCCTTCCGGCGGGCGCCCGAGCGGCCCCGTACTTCGCGGGCCGGTCGTACCCCTCAGACCCCCAGCGGCTGCGGGCCCAGCTGCAGGCGTACCTTGCGGCCGTGGACTCCCGGCGGTTGCCGGAGCGGCCGCCCCGCGGCGGGGTGGCCCCGCACGTGGACTTCCACCGCGGCGGGACGTGCTACGGGTGGGCGTACGCGGCCCTGGCCCGTTCCCGCGCCACCACCTTCTTGCTGTTGGGCGTGGCCCACGCGGGCGCCCCCCACCCCTTTGCCCTGTGTACCAAGCCGTACCGCACGCCGCTAGGCGTCCTCCCCGTGGACCGGGAGTGGGTGGAGGAGCTGTTGGCAGAGGTCCCGGAGTTCGGGGAGGGTGAAGTTGCCCACCGCGCGGAACACTCCCTGGAGTTCCAGGCGGTGTTCCTGCAGGTGGCCCTGGCGGGCCGGCCCGTGCGGGTGGTCCCCGTGCTGTGTTCCGCCTTCGAGCAGTGGGCGGGGCACAACTCCCCGCGCGCCGCGGAGGCCGTGGAGCGGGGGCTTGCGGCTTTGCGCCGGAGCTTCTCGACGCGCGCGGACCGCGCCGCCGTGGTGGTGGGCGTGGACCTGAGCCACGTGGGGCCGCGCTTCGGGGACCCGGAGCCCCCGGACTCCACCCTGGCCCTGCGGACGTCCGCGGGCGACCACCGGGCTTTGGAGTACGCCCTGCGCGGGGACCCGGAGAGGTTCTGGGAGGAGGTGGCGGGTTCCGGCAACCCCCAGCGCATCGACGCCACCAGCGCCCTGTACGCGGCCCTGCGGATCCTGGAACCGGTGCGCGGGGAACTGCTGCACTACGCCCAGGCAGCCGACCCCGCGGGCGGCATCGTGAGCTTCGCCAGCTTGGCCCTCTACTGAGGCCGCACCGGCCACCCGGCGCGGGATGCCGCGGCGGCGCCCCTACACCAGCCGTTCGCCCAACCGGCCCACGGCGGCCAGCACCACCACCGCCACCGCGCTCAGCAACAGCGCCAGCCCCGTGGCGGCGTCCCAGCGGCCGGCCTGCACCGCGTCGTACAGGGCGATGGGGAGGGTCTGGGTGCGGCCTGGGATGTTGCCCGCCACCATGAGGGTGGTCCCGAAGTCGCCCAAAGCCCGGGCGAAGGCCAGGGCGATCCCCGCCAGGACGCCCCTGCGGCCCAGGGGCAGGAGGATGCGCAGGAACTGCTGCAGCCCCCCTGCCCCGTCCAGCCGCGCCGCCTCCAGAACCTGCCCGTCCACGTCCTCGAAGGCCCCACGGGCGGTACGCACCACCAGGGGCAAGGACGGCAGGGCCGCGGCCACCACGGCTCCCTGCCACGTGAACACCAAAGGCGTCCCGAAGGTCGCCTCCACCCACATCCCCAGCGGTCGGTTGCGGCTCAACCCCACCAGCAGGTAGTAGCCCAGGACCGTGGGCGGCAGGGTGATGGGCAGGGACGTCAGGGCTTCCACCAGGCCGCGGCCGGGGAAGCGCACCGTGGCCAGCAGGTACGCCACCGCCACGCCCACAAGGCCCGCCAGGACCGTGGCGGAGGAGGCCACCCTCAGGGAGATCCACAGGGGCGCAAGGTCCACTAGGGAGCCTCCCCGGGCAGCAGGAACCCGTACCGCCGCATCACCGGACGCCCCTCCGGGCTCACCACGAACTGCACGAAGCTGCGGGCCTGCTCTCGCCGGGCCGACCGCGCCACGACCCCCGCCGCCTGCCGGATGGGGTCGTGCAGGGCCTGCGGGACCAGCCAGTACCGGCCTGTCCGCGAGAGCTGAGGGGCCAGGGCCAAAGACAGGGCCACGAGCCCCACCTCCGCGTTGCCGGACTCCACCAGCTGCCAGGCGAGGCTGACGTTGTCCGCGTACACGAGCTTGTGCCGGACTCGCGGGTACAGCCCGGACCGCACCAGGACCTGGCGCGCTGCCTCGCCGTACGGCGCGTGCTCGGGGTTGGCCAGGGCCACGTACCGCACCCGGGGGTGCAGGAGCACCTTCAAGCCGCCGTCCACGGGCAGCCCGCTGTCCCGCCGCACCCACAGCACGATGCGGCCCACCGCGTACAGCTGGACCGAGTCCGGCACCACGGCGCCCCGGGCCACCAACCGTTGCACGAAGGCCTCGTTGGCGGAGAACAGGGCGTCGAAAGGCGCCCCGTGCTCCACCTGGAAGGCCAGCTGGCCGGAAGACCCGAAGGAGAAGGTCACGGGGATGCCGCGAACCTTGCCGAAGATCGCGCCCAGCTCCTGGAAGGCGAAGCGCAGGTCCGCCGCCGCAGCCACCACCAGCCCGGGGTCTCGCGGCGCCAGCGGTGCGGTCCCTGAGGCGAGCACAACCGCCACCAACGCGGCCGCGAGCTTCCCGGTCACCGCGCACCTACCCGCTCAAGCGCCGCACGTCGCCCGCGGGAGTGGGATCGTAGCCGAGGGCCCTGAGCTCCCGGCGGAACGTAGGGTGTTGCAGGACCTCCAGGAAACGCTGCACCGGCTCCCAGTCCGTCAGATCCTCCGGGACCACCAGGTCGTACCGGCGCTCTTCCACGGGCAAGAAGTCCAGGCCGTAGCTGCGGGCCACGGGCAGCACGCCCGGACCCGCGTCCGCGAGCCCTCCGGCCACCGCCTCCGCCACCGCCACGTGGCTCGCGAGTTCCCGCCCGTACCCGCGGACCCGATCCCGCGGTACCCGCGCCTTCTCGAGCCAGCGGTCGAACACGGACCGCGCTCCGGAGCCCACCTCGCGGTTCACCACCGTGAGCCCGGGGCGCAGCAGGTCCTCCGGGGCTCGCAGCCGCACGCCGGGCCGCAGCATGAGACCTTCCGCCCAGCGAGCGACCGCGACCACCACCGCGGGTCCTCCGCCGAACCACCTGCGCAGCACCCGCTCGCCCCGGGGGTCTTCCGGAGGCTCGAGGTGCGTGCCCGCGGCGTGCACCGTCCCGTCGCGGGCGGCCCGCAACGCGCGGGCGCTGCCCACAACGAGCCAGTGCACGTACAGCCCGGCCCGCCGCTCCAACAGCTCCCCCGCCAGGCGCAGCGCCGGGTCGCAGCCCGCCACCAGCAGCACTCGTTCCGGCGGCACACCCGGGGAACACGGCAGCACCCGCGCCCACCGGCCTTCCCGGCCCACGAGGGTGCCGTCCGCAGGCAGGGCCGCGTCCGCACCCCGCAGGGGCCAGGCCACGAGCCTGTCCCGCACCCGGCCCAAACGCACCCGGGCCGCGGAGGGTCCGGGTTCCGCCAGCACCACGTGCAACGCCCGAGGCGTGGACGGCACGAACAGGTCCTCCACGGCACAGCCCAAAGCCTGGGCCAGGCGCAGGGCCACCGCGGTGTTGGGCACGTAGCGCCCGGACTCGACCGCCGAGAGCGCCTGACGCGAAAGCCCGCAGGCCCGGGCCAGCTCGGCCTGCGACCACCCCCGGGCTTC
>CAYTFH010000007.1:0-15874 GCA_964437095.1 uncultured bacterium
GTGGCCGGCACCTGCACGGCGTTCACCAGGTCGAACCGCTGCGCGCCTTGAAGAGCGCCGGAAAGCGAACCGGAGACCATCACCAGCGGCATGGCCAGCCCCAAAAGCCGGAAAGCCTCGGTGGCCTCCCCCACCAGTGTGGTCGGCACTTTGAGCCACGCCCCCACGATCAGGGGAGCCAGCAGGGCCAGCCCGAGCCCGCCAGCCGTCCCCAGGACCGCCTGGGCCACCACCGCCGCGGCTACGATCGAGCCCACCTTCTCCCGCTCCGCTTTCGCCAGCGCTTCGGCCACGAACTTCGTGCTGGCTCGGCCCAGCCCCAGGTCGAAGACGGCCGAATAACTCAACACCACCCAAGCGATCGAGAGAAGTCCGAACCGTTCCGCCCCCAGGCCCCGGACGATGAAGGGCACCGTGGCGACGCCCACGAGGAGCGGGACCACCTGGCCAACGAGGTTCAACAGGCTGTTGCGAACCAACGTGCGCCCGCTGAGCGTCACCGCCTGTGCGCCGGCCTCAGTCGCTACGCTCGTGGGCTCGCGCTTACTTGCATCGTGGGACGATCGCGTTCGGACGATGTCGGTGTCGGCTCGGGTCACCGAGGACTCTGTGACGTACCTGGCTCGGCCGCCATAGCTCCAACGCCCGGTGAAGGAGCGCCCCGCCTCCCGCAGCGCGGGTCCTTTTCGCACGTACTCCTCGCCGAATCTCCTCACAACTCCCTCGCCGCAGTTCCTCTTCACGCATGGCGCACCGCTCCTTCCCTTCCCTCAGCGCCAGGTGGACGGAGTTGTGTCATGGGCATGGCGAATTGGGAGCCGAGCTGGCTATGCATTGACCGCCATGCTGTCCGCTGTGCTCCCGGCTTGGCCACGATTTCTCCCACGCCGGGCAGCCGTTGCTCCACGAAGTCCACGACCTCGGTGGCCATGGCGACGGCTTCCCGCGCCGCGTGTTGCGTGTACACGCGAGCCGGGATGCTGTCCGGTAGGGTGTTGGGGTAGCGCGTGGGGACGTAGTAGCCGTCCAGAACCGACCAGCTCGCCCCTTTTTCTGTGAAGGCCGGGTCATAGACAGCCGCCGCCTGGCACAGCCGCTCCACCGAGCGCCCCGGCACGACGTCCTCTCCCTGGCCGTAGAGGTAAGCCTTTAGCGCCTTTTCGGCGACCTGCTGGGCCAGAAAGCAGGCGATATGGTACCCGCCCAACCGGGCGAGCTCCCTGGCCCAGTGCAGGTCCTCCTTTGCCTGGTCCAGCCACCGGCGGCCCTCCTCAAGCGGACTTCTTCTCATAGACCACGATGCCTTCTTGGAGGATCCTTTTGAAAAAGGGGCGCTCCTTCAGTTGCTCGAACTCCTCCGGTCGGTAGCACAGGATGTCCGCGTCAACGCCGAGGTTCAGGAGCCGGTACAGGTACTTTGTGCGCTCCAGGAACCCCAGCTCCGTCCGTATCACGACCAACGCGTCGAGGTCGGTCAACAGGTCTCGCCGGCCCCGGGCATAGGAGCCGAACAGCACGACCCGCTCGACCTCCGGAACTGCTGAAAGGACCGTCACGAGCCGCTTGGCCGCCTCGTCGAGCGCCGCGACGTAAGCGGCGCGCTTGCCGCGCAGGTCCGCAGAGGGCGCATTCATCTCAACCCGAACTTCAAACCCCAGAAGGAGTCCCGAAGACGCCACTTCCCCCGGACCCCACCGGCCCCGCAGCAGGTAGGCGCCGCCCTCCAACCCGTACACCCCCACCGTCCGGGCGTCCGCGTCCACCACCCAGTACTCCCGCACGCCTGCCCGGGCGTATTCCTGGAACTTCTCCAGCCGGTCCAGCCGGGCCGTCGACGGCAGGTGACCTCCACAATCAGGTCCGGAATCCCGCAGACCTGCTCCCCGATGCGGTCGGCATGCTGGCGGAAGACGAAGAAGATATCCGGCTCCCGGATCTTACCCGGCCACAGCCGCACCGGCAGGGGTGCCAGCATCACCACGCCCAATCCCCGGGCCTCAACGAAGGCGTGAAGGCGCAGGAACAGGCGCTTGAGGGCCTCCTGGTGGCGGAAGGTCGGGTGCGGCGGCATAACCAACTCCCCGTCGGAGAGTTCCACGTAGCGGTTGCGGTCCGGCAGGGCGAAGTAGTCCTCCTCGGTCCACTCCCCCTGGGGCGGATAGAGCTCCGCTACCGGCGCGACTCTACGGCGCCTGCCCGCTGGCCGTGTCATGCTCCGCGCCCTCATCCTGAACTCGTTTCGTAGCCGGCTCCGCTGGCCTCGCGTACAGCACCACGCCCTTCTGGAGGGCCATCCTTTTGCGAGGGGCGTGTCCAGCTCCTCTACGGTGTACGGCAAGACCTCCACGGGGAAGTCCACGGCGAACTTCCCCACCCACTCGCCCAGCCGCTCAAAAAACGGCTTATCGTCCTCCCATAGGACGACCAGGACGTCCGCATCGCTCCCGGGCACCCCCCCTGCCCTCGGCGAGGAACCCGAAGAGCACCACCTTCACCACCCGTTCGTCGTCCCGGGCGACCCGTTCCGCCTCCCGCCGCAGGGCCTCAACGAGCCCCTGCTGGTCCAGCCAGAAGACCCTCACAGTACCGAACGATTCTTCTTCCACAACCGAGGGCACCTTCCGCCTCCTCCCGGGTGTAGTACTGGAACGGGCTCCCGCAGTCGAAGCTGTTGGGGCGCGAAGCACGCCCGCTCGAACAGCTCGTCCTCGAACATCTTCTCCGCCGCCTCGAGGTCCCTTTCGGCCTGCCGCATCCAGTCCGCGCTGCGCTCAGGCACCCCGTACCCTGTTGGCCGTTGCGTTGCCCGCGTCGGGGTGGGCGCTCAGCCACGCCCCGAGTGGTGCGTCACCTTCCCGCGTCACAGCGTTCCGCTTCGACACGATCAGAGCGCGCCACGCACGTGCTCCAGGACCGAACGGGCGGTCTGGAGGGCGCCCTCCGCCTGGTCCTTTCGCGGAAGCCCTTCCGGTAGCACGCCGGGAAGCGCGTCCGGATACCGCGCCGCCAGGTAGAACCGGTCGAGGTCCATGACCTCCGTTCGAAGCGGTGCCAGGGCGTCGCGGGCCGGTTCCGGGAGGCGAGGCCAGAGGTCCGCCAGACGGTGGGTCCGCGGGACCAGCTCGCCCGAGACCGCGAGCAGCGCCTTGAAAGCCTTCTCGACCGTCTGCTGCGCGTGGAAGCACACCTGGTTGAACAGGCCTTCCCCCAGCGCCAGCTCGGCCACCCGCAGGTCTTCTTCAGCGAAGGCAAGCCACCTTCGGGCGTCCTCCACGGGGTGCAAGGGCACCGTCACCCCCTTCCTCAGGACTTCCTCCCGGAAGAAGGGGCGTTGCAACAGTTCCCGCACTTCCTCCGGCGTGTAGACCAGCAGGTCCGTGCCCACCTGGGGGTCCAACCAGCGGCCCAGCCCGACGGCGCGGTCCACGAAGGGGTCGTCGGTCCGCGCCACCACGACCAGGTCCAGGTCGCTCCACTCGTCCACCTGGTCCCCCGCCACAGACCCGAACGCCCAAAGGGCCAGCACGTCGGAACGGCCAGCCAAAAGATTCCGGATGCGGGCCACTTCGCTCCTGAGGATAGCCCGCCGTGTTTCCCGAACAGCGCTCCTCTGCGACACCGTGGTCAACCCAGCAACCTTCGGATGGGCTCCAAGGTCCGGCGGAACGGGTGGAACACGAGCCCCTGGATCTCCAGGGTCACAACCCCAAGAGCTTCGCGGTCCCTAGGTTCGCCCAGAACTTCTCGTAACAGAGCCTCCGTGCCGGGACCTGTAACCTGTTCATCGTTGCTCCGCGGTGCGGGAGAACGCCCCACAGGCAGGACTCCCGAGGCGCGGCCCGGGCCTTGGACCGCGGTTCACGGGTTGTCCCCCTCGCTGTCGTCCCCGGAGCCGGCGGAGGAGGCCGCTTCTTCCACCGCCTGCTCGAAGTCCTCCCCCAGCTCCTCGCCCATCTCCTTGCCGAGTCGCCGGGCCCAGCGCTCCACGCTCCGGGGGTCGTCCTCGTCCACCCCCGTCAGGTCGTCCGCCAGGCGTTCCAGGCGGTCTTCCTCCCCGTGCAGCAGGGCTACCCGGGAGATGAGCCGCCGGGCCTGGGTGCTCCCGCACCGGCGGCACCGGGGCTGGGGTTGGTCGGGCGGCCAGAACACGACCGAGAATTTGGTCCCGCAGGACTCGCAGCGGTACTCGTAGATGGGCATGTCAGCCAGGACGGGCGCCTGAGGGCATCATCCGAGTACGTCTTCGACCGAGACTTCCAGGTCCGGGAACGCTTCCGCGGACAGCCGGTCTCCGCGCCGGAAGTGCCGCACCGACCGGTAGCCCTGCGGCGACGGCTCGCGGTACACCTCGACACGGTCTTCTCCGAGATCCACCAGCCACACTTCGAGGATCCCGGCCCTCGCGTACAGGGGGACCTTCACGTCCGGGTCGTAGGCGGCGGAGGTCTCGACCACCTCCACTACCAGCAACACGTCACCCGGGCCGGGGTGAGCGGCGGCGTAGAAGTCCGGGCGGGGCCTGAGCAGTAGCATGTCCGGCTGGGGCTCGGAGTGCTCCCCAAGTCGCACGGGGTTCTGGACGTCCACGATGGCCCGTTCCGCAACTCGCCTCCCGAACAGGTAGTTCAGCCGTCTGACGCACCTGGCGTGGCGGCTCCCGATGGGACTCATTTCGACAATCTCTCCCTCGATCAGCTCCACCCGGTCGTCCTCGCCCAGGATCCCCGCCTCCACCATCCTGTGGTACTCGGAAACGGTGAACAGGCGTCTGGAAAACTGCACGGTCATCTTCGCACTCCCGCTCGTGTCGTCACCGCACAGCTCCGCCCTTTGGGTACGCCCGCGGCAGTACCCGCCGACTGCGTCCAGGCACCCTCGGTTCGACGCCCGCGGGACACGCTCCCGCAGCGTTGCTGGCCGGCTCCGGCCCGTCCGCCACACCGTGCGAGACAAGGACCGAAGTGGCCTAGACGGGTATCAGCTCGTCGACCCCCACCTCCACCCGGACCAGGCAGCCGCACAGGCGCAGCAGCACCTGGACACGCTCCGCGCGCGTGGCCGGCCGGTCGATGATCCCCTCCAGCAACGCGAACGGTCCGCTCGCGAACCGGACCCGTGTCCCCGGCACCAGCCGGCTCGCCGGGACGATGCACCCCTCCGGCCCGGTGCGGGCCTGGAGGTAGGCCACCACTTGGTCGTCCACGGGCGTGGGACCGTCCTCGCTCCCCAGCAGCCGCTTGACGCCCCGGGTCCACCTGACCCGGTACAGGGTGGCCGGGTCGGGCGCGAAGCGTGCGAACACGTATCCGGGGAACAACGGCTCGGTGGCCCTCCAGCGGCGGGACCCGTGCCGCCGCCACACCAGCAGCTTGGGCAGGAAGGTCTCCACCCCCTGCTCTGCGTAGCGCGCGCGGACCGCCTCTTCCTGGCGCGGCTTCACGTGGGCCACGAACCACCGCTCCTCCCGGCCCGAGGGGTCCCCGAGCGGCCGGGGACGGTACGCGCCCAGCGCTACGCCGGCTGCGCCTTCGGCCCGGCTCCCTTCCAGCTCTGGGATCCCACCGACCGGCATGGCCCCGCTCCCCTCTTGGCTACGCCTTCCCGATTATAGCCCGCGCCGGGCCGGCCCCGGCAGCTCTCGGGCCGGCGCCGCCACGCCCGACACGTACTCCGCCACCGCCTCCTGCCACGGCCGCAGAGCAAGGCCCGTGCCCGCCAGCTTGGCCGTGGAGAGGGCCGAGTTGGAGGGGCGCCGCGCCTTGCTCGGGTAGACCGCCTGCGGCACGGGGTCCACGGGGACGTCGAGCCCTGAGATACAAACTACAGTTCGCGCGAGCTCGTACCAGGTGCAGGACCCCTGGTTGACCACGTGGAAGACCCCGGTCGCCCCTCCCTGGACGAGTCCGACGATGGCGCGGGCCGCGTCCCGGGTGTAGGTGGGCGACATCCGAACGTCGTCCACCACGCGCAGCGGCTCGCCGCGCTGCGCCCGGTCAAGGACCGTGAGGACGAAGTTCGTCCCTTTGCCCCGAGCGCCCCGCCCTCCGAACAGGCTCGCCACCCGGACCACCAGGCCGTCGGGACAGGTCTGCAGGACCAGGTGCTCTCCCGCGAGCTTGGACGCGCCGTACACGTTGATAGGGTTCGGCCGATCCTCCTCCGTGTAGGGCTCGAGTTTGCTGCCGTCGAACACGTAGTCGGTACTGACGTACACGCAGCGGGCTCCCACCTGGCGGCACGCGCGGGCCACGTTGAGGGCCCCCAGAGCGTTCACCTCGAAGGCCCGCCTGGGATCGTCCTCGCAGGCGTCCACCTTGTGAAAGGCTGCGGTGTTCACGACCGCCGCGGGTTCCAGTACTCCTAGCACCTCCACGACCCGCTGCGAGTCCGTCACCTCCAGCTCCTCGTGACCGAGCCCTACGCACGCGAGCCCGGCGCCGACCATTGCCTCCACCAGGGCGCTACCCAGCTGCCCGGTGCCTCCAATCACGACGACCTTCACAGAGGGACTCCCTGCTCGACCAAACGCTTGTACCAGGAGACGGTGATCGTGCGCGGGTCGTCCGGATCCGCCCGTCCCTCCTGCAGGGCCCGGTACACCTCCCGGGCCCCGTCCTCGATGGTGAGCGTGGTCCGGTAGCCCAACCGGTCCGCGATCTTCCGGAAGCTCACCCGGTAGGAGCGGTGGTCGGGCAGGCCGTACCACTCGTACTCGAAGGGTACTCCCATGGCTTCCGCGACACGGCGTGCCAGCGGCATGATCTGGACGTTCTGGTCGTCCGATCCCACGTTGAAGACTTCGCCGTTCACCTCCCTCGCGGGAGCCTCCAGCAAGAGCAGCATGGCCCGGCAGGTATCCCGCACGTGAACGAACGGGCGCCACTGCGTCCCGTCCCGCAAGATCGGAATCCTGCGATTTCGGAAGAACCCCCGCACCATGCCGTTGATGGCCAGGTCGAAGCGCATCCGCGGGGAGTACCCGTAGACCGTGGCCTGGCGGACGACGACCACGGTGAATTCGGCGTCCGCCAATGTCAGCACGTCCTGTTCGGCCCGCAGGTTAGCCTTCGCGTACGTGGTCAAGGGGTTCGGAGGAGAAGACTCGTCCAGGAGGCCCTCCTGGAACCCGTACACGCTACAGGATGACGGCAACAGGTAGCGTCTAACCCCGTGCTCCTTCGCCATATGTGCAAGGCGGACACGGGCCCGGTGGTTGATCTCCCACGTCTTCTCGGGATCGAGCTCTCCCGAGGGATCGTTGGAGAGAGCCGCGAGGTCGACCACGGCTTCCACTCCGTGGAGCCGTTCCGGCGTCAACTGCCGCACGTCTTCCTGGACTACCGTCAGCCCCTCAGCCGCGGTCGGAAGTACCTCCCGCCCAAACAGGAACCGGTCCACCGCAACCACCTCGTGCCCGGCCTGCAGCAGCATGGGCACGAGGACGGAGCCGATGTAGCCCCCAGCACCCGTGACCAGGATCTTCAACGCCGACCCTCCGTACGCGTTCACCTTGACGTGGTGTAGACGTAGTTGTTGTCGGCCTCCGTGAGCCGCGGCAGGTTCGCGTCCTTCTCCGACAGCACAGGCTCCTCCACCGGCCAGGGGATCGCTAGATCCGGGTCGTCCCAGCGGATCCCCCGGTCCAGCTCCGGCGCGTACTCCTCCGTGCACTTGTACAGGACGTCGGCGCCATCCGAGAGCACGCAGAACCCGTGGGCGAAGCCGGGCGGAACCCACAGCATGGTGTGGTCGTCCTCGGAAAGTTCTGCAGCCACCCACCGCCCGTAGGTGGGCGAGCCCTTGCGGATGTCCACCGCCACGTCCCAGATCCTCCCCCGCAGGACCATGACGAGCTTGCCCTGGGCCTTGGGGTCCTTCTGGTAGTGAAGCCCGCGCAGGACCCCACGCCGGGAGCGGGAGAAGTTGTCCTGGACGAAGGCGGCGGGGATCCCCTGAGCGGCGAACTCCGAGCGCTTGTAGGCCTCCAGGAAGAACCCGCGCTGGTCCTCGAACGCCTTCGCCCTGACGAGGACCACGTCGGGGATTTCCAGGCGACGGAACTCGAAGGGCACCCCTCACCCCCGGAACAACGCGGCGGCCAGCACGCCGACCACGGTGATCAGGATGGTGATCTGGATCCCCACCATCCACATGAACTGGCGCGACACTTTCTGGTCGAGGGCATCCGTTCTCCCACCGAGACCGTCCATCCTGGCGCTGAGCTCCTCTCTGAACCGGTCCACCTTCTGGTCCAACGCGTCGATCCGTGCGCCTAGGGCTTCCCGGAACCGGTCCACCTTCTGATCCAACGCCGTGATCCGACCCGACACGTGCTGGTCCAACACGTCCACCCGACCCCCCAGAGCGTCTACCCGTCCCCCTAGCGCCCGAACTTGATCGCTCAGCTCCTCCCGGAACCGGTCCACCTTCTGATCCACGGAGTCGACTCGGGCGCTCAGCTCTTCCCTGAACCGGTCCACTTTCCGGTCCACGGAGTCGATCCGGGCGCTGAGTTCGTCCCGGAACCGGTCCACTTTTTGATCGAGGGCGGTCATCCGCTCCCCGAGCTGCTGTACGCCCTCGCGGATCTCGCCGTAGCCCCGCGACTGTTCCTCCACCTTGCCCTCCAGGTATGCGACCCGCTCCTCCAACGTGCCCTGCGGCATGTTCACCTCCCGCCGTCTTCCGTCCGGACCGGCCTACCGCCGGTACCCGCGACACCCCGATCGTACTCTGACCCGACGGGAACGAGCAAGTGTTCGCATCCCGTTCCGTTGGGCGGCGTAAGGGACCGGGCCGTGCTACAGGAGCACTTCCGCGTCGTCGCCCACCAGGAGGCGGACCGCCCGGTGGTTTCCGGCCGCCAGCCGGACCACCGCGTTCTTGCCCACCACGCTGTCCTCCAGCCTCTGCACCCCTTCCACCCGGGCACCCTCGAGGAGCACGCAGTGCTGCAGCACGCAGCCGCGGAGCACGCAGCCGGGGCCGACGCTGGTGAACGGACCCACGAAGCTCTCCTCCACCGCCGCCCCGGCACCCACCACCACCGGCCCCCGGATCTCGCTTCGGACTACCCGCGCGCCCGGCTCAACCCGCACCCGCCCCACGACCTTGCTCTCCTGGTCCACGGACCCCGCCACCTCGCGCCGGACCCATTCGTCCAGCACCACACGGTTCGCCTCCAGGAGGTCGTCCTTCTTCCCGGTGTCGAGCCACCAGGTGTCCAGCACGGCGGAGTGCACGCGGCGTCCCTTGTCCACGAGGCGCTGGATGGCGTCGGTGATCTCCAGCTCCCCGCGCCACGAGGGCTTGATCTCGTCCACCACCTCGTGGATCGAGGGGCTGAAGACGTACACCCCCACCAAGGCCAGGTTGCTGGGCGGCTCCTGCGGTTTCTCCACGAGCCGCAGCACCCGCCCGGTGCCGTCCAGCTCGGCGACGCCGAACCGGCGCGGGTCACTCACTTCCTTGAGCAGGATGAGGGCGTCGGCCTCGCGGTCCTGGAACTGCTCCACCAGGTGGCGGATCCCCTGGCCAATGAGGTTGTCACCCAGGTACATGACGAAGGGGTCGTCTGCCAGGAAGGGACGCGCGACTTTCACCGCGTGCGCGAGGCCGAGGGGCTCCTCCTGTAGGATGTAGGTGAAGTTCAGCGCGAACCCGGCGGTCTCCAGGGAGCTACGCACCTGGTCTCCCGTCTCCGGGGAAAGGATGACGCCCACGTCGTGGATTCCGGCCTCCTCCACGTGCCGCATGACGTAGTGGAGGATGGGGACGTTGGCCACGGGGATGAGCTGCTTGGCCATGGTGTACGTGAGGGGCCGCAGCCGGGTCCCCCTTCCGCCCGCGAGGACCAGCGCCTTCATCTCCTGCCTCAGTTAGCGGGTCTCCGGAACCGCCTCGCCCGCCGCCCGCTCGGGCCCGGGTGCAGCAGCCCAAGCGTCGCGGACCACGACTCCGAACACCGCGGCAAAAAAGCCAAGGTCCCCGCCACGGCCGCGTTCAGGGCGGGTCGGGGAGAGACCGGTTGCTCCGGACGCGCTGCGGGAAGTGCCACCTGCACCATCCCAGCCTGTGTTGCCACGGCCACCCGCGCCTCCTCGCTTCGCTGGAACAGCGCGTCGTAGACCTTCCTTGCGTTGTCCACCTCTCGCACCAAGCGCGTCCGCATCAACATTTGCTTCGCCAGTTCCGTCCGCAACTCAGCTATTTCTCCCCGGATCTCCCGGATGGCCCGTTCTACCCCAAGCTTCTCCGCCCTCAGGGCCTCGACTGCCACAGCCGCATTCGCACGGGCCTGGTTCAACGCGTTATACACGGGGTTCTGCTCTTCAGTCCGCAGTTTTAGACGACTCAGCTCGACGAAACTGCGACGCGACGCTTCCGAGAGCGCCTCGTGCAGGAACGGATCTGCTGCAATCGTCTTCGAAAGTGTGAACGTCCTCGGTTCCTCCCGAATCTGTGCTTCAATACTCACCAGCTCCTGCTGCGCGCGAGTAAGTGCAACCGCCAGATCGTTGTGCCGATTCTCGTACGCTGCCAGTTGGTCGACCAGCTTCGCCAGGCGCGCCTGCAGCTCGTCAATCCTGGATGTGGCGTCGAAGTCTCGCAAAACTCGTTCCGCCGTGCGCAACCGGGTCAACGCTAGGGTCAGTCGCCGGGTAAACAGGCTGTGAGACGTCGTCGCGCGCACCGAAAGCAGGGCGTTGCTGCGGTCCACGACGATATCTGCCCAAGAAGTAGCTACTTTTTGTGCCTCCAGCGGATCCGGCAGGCGCACACGCAGCGCGACCAAATTGGTGTTCCGGATCGCCTGAGCGAACAGGCCTTTGCGGAGTCGTTCCCTATCCACGCCCGTGCGTCGAGCGACCTCGTCTCTGACGCGGTCGCCTCTCGCCAGGGCCACGACCGACTCTGCGGGGAGCTCAAGATTTAGGGGCGCCACTATGTTGAGCTCTCCGGTGCGGAAGGCGGGGCTGTTCGGATCCACTGTTTGAATTTGTGGCCGACTCACTAAGAGCAGAACTTGGGCCTCGTAAAGCCGGGGCAGCGCCAGCCAGCTGGCCGCCGCTGCCGCGAGGGCCGTCGCAAGCGCGAACCCGAGGATCACCCAGCGCCTCCGCCAGAGTCCCAGGGCCAGCTCCCGGATGTCGATCTCATCCTCCGCTGCGTAGTTCCGCTCGCCCACCCGCAATCACCTCCTCGCGGATTGGGGTGTTCGCCAGCCGGGTCCGGGCCGCGCAGGTCTCCCCCGGACACCGGCCCCATTGATTCCCCGCGGCCCTCACCTTCGTCCTGACTCCTCGTCAATGACGAGCTGCCGGAGCCCCTCGGCGACGATCCGACGTGATGCGTAAAACACCGTCACCCGGTCCGCCCACAGCGTCTGGCGGCCTCGCTGGATAAAGACGCCGCCCAGGAGGACCGCCTTCTGCTCTCGGCCCAACACCCGCGCGGTCTCGGCCCGTCCGGTTAGGTCTACGTACTCGATTTGCACGTCACCGTACACCGTGGCTTCCTCCAGAGGCAGTGAGCCCTCCAGGGCGGCCCCGTACACGGCCCCCTGACCCGTCTGCACGCGGACCGGGCCCGTGAGGGCGACTCGCCCCGTGGGCCGGTCGTACGTCAGCTTCGACCCGAAAGCCACCACGTCGGGCGGCGTAAAAACCCGCACCTCTCCGGATGCCACCAGCCGGCCTTCGGTGAAGCGGAATTCCATCAGCTGCGCGAGTACGACGCTCCGGCCCCTCTGGAGGGAGGCGTCCCCGTGCGCCCGAATGCCCGTGATCCGCGAACCACTGAACCTCACCTCGAAACGGGCAGCCTCCAGAACCTCTTCTCGAGTGTGGGCCTGTCCCTCCGTGACCACCGCGCGTCGCTTCCCCAGGTCCACGACCAGCCGCTGGCCCGTAAGGACGGTCGACCCGTCGGAGATCCGGGCTGGGCCACGGGCGACCACGACTCCGGTGTCCTCGTCCGCTTCAAGCCGGGCTGCCGTAATCTGCACGGCACGCCCCGAACCGGGAGCTACGGCGAGGGCCAGGACCGCGAAGAGGAGGAACACCGTCGCCTTCACAGCTTGCGCTGGCCCTTGATGTACTCGTACAGCGTCCGATCGCGGTAGGCGAGCGCGAAGTGATACGCTGCCCGTTTCATGTTGCCTTTGTGGCTGTACGCCAAGCCCAGCATGTAGTGCAGGACTGCGTTGCGCGGGTCCACCCGGACCCCCCTCTCCCACCAGGCGATGGCGCGATCCGCGTCCTGTCGTTCGCCGTACAGGTAGCCCACGTAGCCCATGGTCCACGGGTTCTGCGGCTCTAGGGACGCGGCCCGCTGCAGTGCGTCCAGAGCGACGTTCTTCCTGTTGGCGAAGTACGCGGCGAACGCCAGCCGGTACAGGGCGAACACGTCCCTAGGATCGCGCCGCAGCACGGCCTGCGATTCGTGCATGAAGCGCCGAGCCACCGGCCCCCGGCCGCTCTCCCCCCCCGACCAACTGGTCCACGCGCTTCAGCTGCTCCCATCCGTCGATGAGGCGGCCCTCGTGGGCGTAAACGACCGCCAGGGAAAAGCGCCCCTCCACGGTGTCCGGGTTGCGCGCCACCTCCCGCTGGTACCGGAGCATCAACTGCTTCCAGTCCGGACTGTCGGCTCGCGCGGGGGAGGATACGAGACCGAGCGCCGCGAAGAAGACGAACAGAAAACGGAACACCAGATCTAGCTCCTTTTCCTTCGGCCCCAAAGTACCCATCCCGTGGCCGCTCCCGCCGCTGCCGCCGCATAAATTACCAAGAGCAAGGGTACCACGTACAGCAGAGCCACGGTACCCAGGAAGGTCTCGCCCCGCGCGACGTCCACCAGGGCGTCCCGGACCCAACGCACGGTCTCCGGCGTCAGGAGAAACGGAAGAGCAGCCAGCACCGCACCGGGCCACCCTCCCACGAACAACCCCATCAGGAATCCCTCAGCGCTCAGGGGGAACCATGGGTCCCGCCACCCTACCGCATCGAGCCTGGATCCGCCCAACAAAAGCTCTAGCGCGAAGGCCACGAGGTAGGCCGCGGCGACCGCCAGCCCGAGGCGGCGTGTGAACGGCCACTTCCGCGGGTTCATGATTGGCCCAGGTGCATACCACCCGGCCACAAAAAGGGCCCGCTTCCGCCAATGCGAACGACGTACCCCTTTGACCGACCGGTCAAAGCGCCTAGCTCCTCACGCCTGGGACGGGCACAGCCCCGCCGCTCGGGTACCTCGCCCGCTACAGGCACCCGCACCGGTGGACAAAGTTCCATCGGCTGTGCCGGGGCACCAGAACGCCGCGCTTCGGGTGAGCAGCACGGCCCGCGGCGGACAGTGTCCTCGCGGGCCCATGCCTAGCCGATTCGCGTAGTCCCTGGGCCCCGTCTTGGGGGCGGTTTCGCCGGACCGACGCCCGGATCCTGCAGGCGGCGCCTCGGGAGCCGCTAGAGCCGCCGGTACAGGCCTTCCAGGTCGAGGGTCCCGTCTACACAGGGCACCGGGACCTGACCCACCCCCTCCCACACCCGCTCCTCGAAGCCCCTCTCCACCCGGTAGTACCCCACCGCCCACCGCCGGTCCTGGTCGAACACCAAGTACGCCCGTAGGCTCGCCAGGCCCGTGTACGCCACCCGCTTCTCCCCCAGGTCCACCACCCGCGTGGACGGCGACAGCACCTCCACCAACACACACGGCCTGCTCTTCTCGTACGGGTCCGGGTCGTCCTCGCACACCACCATCACGTCCGGATAGTAGTGCAGCTCCCCTCCTACCCCCCGCACCACCACCCGCAGGTCGCTGATATAGACCTCGCAGCCCCGCTCCTCCGCGGCCGGCAACAGGGCGGCGTAGATCCGCCCCGCCAGGCGGTTGTGGCGGTCCGTGGCCCCCGCGAGAGCCCGTACGGTGCCGTGGACGTACTCGTGCTTGGTGGGAGAGTCCGCCTCCAGCTTGCGGTACTCCTCTGTGTGAATCGGTGCGGTGATCCGGAGCGCCACCCCGCCCTCCCGATCCCAAAAGGCCTTCACACAAACTTCCCGGCTGCCACCAGCTTACCCCTGGCCGTAGGCGTCTAGCCAGGCCCGTACCTGGGCCGCGAACTGCCGGAACAGGTCCGGAGCTCGGCTTGCCATGTTGGCCACACGTTGAGGGTCGACCCGCGCGTATTCATGCACCAACACGTTCCGGAACCCGCCGCTGCCCTCAAAGCCGCGCCGCAGCTCCTCGGAGATGACCCCGTGCCGGGCGAGCAGCCTTAGGCTGTCCTCGTAGCTTTCCGCCTGGACCCCGAAAGCTCCGGCCAGCAGGTGATCCCCGACGTTGAACACCAGGCCCAACCCGGCCAGAAGCCCCCGTTCCACGGTCCACCGCAGGCTCAGGTCCGTCCGCAGCTGCAGGGCCGTCACCGACCGGTAGCGGTCGAGTTCCGCCGCCACCGTTTCCAGCTCCGCCAGGGACGCCAGGACGGACTCCCTACGCACCACCACGGCTGAGCTCCCTCCGCAGCGCCTCCAGCTGCCGGAGGCGGACGGCGGCGTCGCGGTAACGCCCCAGGATCCCCAACTCGAACGCGTTCTCCACGTCAGGATCGCGGCGGTACAGGAGCTTCCCGCTGCGCACCACCTCGAACGCCAGGAAGGGCGAAGCCTGCCCGAGATCCACCAGGTCCATCCTGTCCGTCCGCAGCAGCTGCGACAGCTCGGCGTAGAAGGGACCGAACTCGAAGGCAGGGCCCGGTAGGTAGGCCAGGTCCAGGTCCTCCGGGACCCCCGAGCCTTCCCAGCGTGCCGCGGAGCCGAACAGGTAGAGGAGGTCCACACCATGCGCGGCGCACGTCTGCCCGACCTTCTCTAGCCGCTCCCTCCAGTCCGAAGGTAGCGGCCGCAAGCCCCGGTACTTCTCCCGGACCGACACCGGACCTCCAGCCTACCCCAGGCCCCGCAGCCGGCCCACCAAGGCGGGGTGGGTCCGCAGCCGGCTCACCAGCTCCGCCACCACCTCGTAGCGTCCGAAGGACGGCATGAGGTACACGCCGTGCACTCGGTCCGCGATGGCATCCAGGAGTTCCGCGGCCAGGCGCAGCCCCTCCTCCCGACCCCGGTTCCCCGCCTGAGCCATGCGCTGCCGCACCCAGTCGGGGATGTGGATCCCCGGGACTTCGTGGTGCAGGAACTCCGCGTGGCGTCCGGACTGCAGGGGCAGGACGCCCACCAGCATGGGCACCGGTGGGCTGCCCATCCGGCGCAGGTAGTTGTCCAGCGTCTCAGGCTCGAACACCGGCTGGGTCATGATGAAGTCCGCGCCCGCTCTGACCTTTTCGTCCAACCTGCGCATCTCCCGGTCCAGGGTGTCGGGGTGCATGTCGAAAGCCACGCCGACGCAGAACCTGGTGGGCTGTCCCACGGGCTTGCCCGCAAGGTCTACCCCCTGGTTGAGCCGCTTGAGGATGCGCACCAGGCCCACGGAGTCGGTGTCGTACACCGCGGTGGCCGAGGGGTAGTCGCCCGCGCGCGGGGGGTCGCCGGTGAGGGCCAGGACGTTGCGGACTCCCAGAGCGTGCAACCCGATGAGGTCGGCTTGGAGGGCCATCAGGTTGCGGTCGCGGGTGGTGAAGTGGATGATGGTCTCGATGCCCACGTGCTGCTGGATCAGCACGCACAGGGCGGAGGCACTCATGCGGACCCGCCCGAGGGGGCTGTCGCCCACGTTGACCGCGTCCGCGCCCCGCTCCTTCACCAGCTGCGCGCCCAACAGGTCCTTAGTGGGGTCGGTGCCCTTCGGCGGGTCCACCTCCACGCTGATCACGAACTGGCGTGCCAGCTTGCGGCTGAGCTCCGTCCCGCCCTCCTGCGGCCGC
>CAYTFH010000007.1:15974-93105 GCA_964437095.1 uncultured bacterium
GGCCGCCGCGGCAGGCTCACCACCACCCGGGGCTCCGAAGCGGGCTTGAGGTCCCGGACGGCTTCCGCGATGGCGGCGATGTGTTCCGGGGTGGTGCCACAGCAGCCGCCCACCACCCGCGCGCCCAGCTCCGCCATGCGGCGGGCGTGCTCCGCGAAGTACTTGGGCGGGGTGGAGTACACGTACCGGCCCTCCACCCGGGCCGGGTAGCCCGCGTTGGGCATGGCGGTGACGGGCGCGGAGGCCACCTGGACCATGGCCGCCACCACGTCCACCATGGGCAGCGGGCCCACGCTGCAGTTGGCGCCCACCGCGGCCACGCCCAAGGGCTCCAGGGCTCGCACCACCTCCGCAGGGGTGTGGCCCCGCACGGTCTGCCCCTCCTCCTCGAAGGTCATCTGGGCCACCACGGGCAAGTCGGTAGCGTCCCGGGCCGCGCGCACGGCGACGCACAGCTCGTCCAGGTCCGAAAACGTCTCCAGGAGGACGAGGTCGACCCCGCCCTCGACCAGCGCCTCCACCTGCTCCCGGAAGGCGTCGTAGGCCTCGTCCGGCTCCACCAACCCGAAGGGCTTGAGGGGTTTGCCCAGGGGCCCCACGGACCCTGCCACGAACACCGGGACTCCCGCCACGTCGCGGGCTTCCTTGGCCAGCTTCGCGCCGGCCCGGTTCAGCTCCCGCACGCGGTCTGCGAGCCCCTTCGCGGCCAGCTTGAACCGGTTGCCGCCGAAGGTGTTGGTTTCGATGAGCTCGGCCCCGGCCCGGATGTACTCCACGTGGATGCTCACCACGAGGTCGCGGTCGGTGACGTTCAGCAGCTCGAAGGACCGGTCGAAGGGCACCCCGCGGGCGTACAGCATGGTCCCCATGGCGCCGTCCGCCACCAGCACGCCCCGACGCAGCCGCTCCAGGAAGGGGTTCACCGCCCGACCCCTGCTTCTTCTAGACCCCAGCTCACGGGGCCGACTTCCGGGAAGCGGGCGAGGGCTTCCTCCAGGACCCGCTGGATCCGCCGGAGCGCCTCGGGGCTCGTCCCCTCCGCCCGCACCACCAGGACCGGCTGGGTGTTGCTGGCGCGCACCAGACCCCAGCCATCGGGAAAGAGCACCCGGGCGCCGTCCACGTCCACCACCTCGTACCGCTCCTTGAAGCGACGGACCAACTCTTCGACCACGGCGAACTTGCGGTCGTCTGGGCACGGCACGCGCACTTCAGGGGTGGCGAAGTAACGGGGCACGTCCGCCAGCAACTCGGACAGCGGCCGGTCGGTGTGGGACAGGATGCGGAGCAGCCGCGCCGCCGCGTACACGGCGTCGTCGAACCCGTAGTACTCGTCCGCGAAGAACATGTGCCCGGACATCTCGCCCGTGAACACCGCGCCGATCTCCTTCATCTTGGCCTTGATGAGCGAGTGGCCGGTCTTGTAGAAGAACGGCCGGCCGCCCAGGCGCCGGATCTCGTCCACCAAGCCCTGGGAGCACTTTACCTCCACGATGGCCCGGGCGCCGGGGTACTTGGGCAGGATCTCCCGCCAGAACAGGATCATGAGCTCGTCGCCCCACACGATCCGTCCCCGGTCGTCCACCACGCCGATGCGGTCCCCGTCCCCGTCGAAGCCGATGCCCACGTCCGCGCCCTCGGACAGCACCCTGCGGATCAAGTCCTGCAAGTTCTTGGGGTCCACAGGGTCGGGGTGGTGGTGCGGGAAGGTGGGGTCGCTCTCGCAGTACAGCTCCAATAGGTCCACCCCGAGGCCCCGCAGGACGTCCGGCGCCACCACGCTGGTGGTGCCGTTACCGCAGTCCACCACCACCTTCAACCGGCGCGGTCCGAGCTTCACCCTCCCGAGGATGGCCTCGCGGTAGGCGGGCTTGACGTCCGCCGCGCGCACGCGGCCCTGGCCCTGCACCGACGCCCCCGCCTCCGCCAGCCGGCGGATTTCCTGGATCTGGTCGCCGTACAGGGTCCCGAACCCGTGGGCCAGCTTGAACCCGTTGTACTCCGGAGGGTTGTGGCTCGCGGTGATCATGATGCCCCCGTCGATGCCCAGGTGGACCCGGGCGAAGTAGAAGACGGGGGTGGTGACCAGCCCCACGTCCGTGACGTCGCACCCGGACTCCACCAGAGCCCCCACCACCGCGCGGTGGAGCTCGGGGGAGGAGGACCGGTTGTCGTGACCCACCACCACGGGCACCAAGCCGGGGCCAGGCGTCCTGTGGCGCAGGTAGGCCGCGAACGCCCGAGCCACCCGGGCCGCCACCTCCGGGGTGAGGTCCTGGCCGAACACGCCGCGGACGTCGTACTCTCGGAAGATGCCCGGCGGTACCATGCGCACCTCCTCGCCCACCGTACCATTGTACCGGAGCTCAGGGGGCCGGCTCGGGGACCGCTTCCCGAACCCGAGGTGAGGGGACCACGTTCACCACGAACCAGAGCTGCTGCTGGGGCACCCGGTAGGCCACCGACACCTCCAGGCAGTCGCACGTCCGGCCCACGCGGACCTCGAGCTCCTCGAAGGAGGCCAGGGTGGCGTTGTACTTGGCGAAGGTCCGCAGGTGCCAGCCGCCCCCCGGGTTGGCGTCCACGGTGGCCAAAAGACGCGCGTGCCGCGGGGTGGCGTCGTACTGCACCGCCACGTCGAAGCTCAGGCCCTCGCCGGCCCAGTGGTAGCCCAGGCTGGCCGCGGACTGGCGGGTGGGCGCGTCGAACAGGAAGGGCGTCGAACCGTACGCTTCCGTCCACGCGTACGAAAGGTACGCGGAGGACCGCGGGTCCAGCCGCACGTCCACGGACGCGAACACGTTCGGCACCAGGAGGGTCCGGTCCCGGTAGGCGGCGTACCGGACGGACGCGAAGCCACGCAAAGACCAGGGACCTCCCAGCTCGAAGGGGGGAAGACCGAGCTCCAGGGATGCTTCGGCCTTCGGACTTTCAGCGCCGGTCGTCCGCTCCCGGTAGTGCCCCAGGAGGATTCGGGTCGAGAGGCGCGTGCCGGGCGGAACGAGCCAGGGCGCCGGAGCGTACGACAGCTCGGCCGTCTCCACGGGCCGGCCTTCCGAGTCCCGGACTGTCCCCGCGGTGAACGCCGCCTGACCTCCCCCGAGAGCCGCCGTCAAGGTGTTGCGGAACTCGAGGCCCGCGGCGGTGTTGTAGCGGCCGTAGACCCGGCCTTCCACGTCCCCCAGGCGGTACGGGTAGCTCAGGGCCAGCCAGTAGCCGGACAAGGTGTCGTACCCGGCCTCGGTCGAGGGGAAGTCCCGGCGCGCCCGCTCCGGGTCGATCCGCACCTCGTACCTGGGGAGGGTCAACAGCGGCGTGCCGCCGACCCACAGGGTGGCCTCCTCCAGCACCAGCCGGTCCGCCCAAAACACCGTGGCCCGCCGGGCGGTCACGTGGAACAGCGGGGAAGCCGGGTCGCAAAAGGTGGCCAGGGCGTCCTGGGCCACCGCCCCGGCGGGGGTCAACCGGGCGTGGCGGGCCCGGAAGTAGGCGGCCTCCGCGAGGCCCCGCACCTCCACCGCCTCGGCTTCCTCCGTGTCCAGCCGGTAGCGCACCTCCTCCGCGACCACGCGCTGGTCGCCCCGGCGCAGCCGGACGTTCCCGCGCAGGAGCACTTCCCGGCGGGTCAGGTCCGCAAAGGCGTAGTCCGCGGACGCGGTTAGGTCCCGGTAGCTCAAGCGGACCCGCCCGGTGGCCTCCACGGTGCGGGCCACGGTGTCGTACGTCACCCGGTCCGCGTCCACCACCAGGGGGGAGGGCTGGCCCGCAGCGGGCCGCAGCAACCCCACGGCCAAGACCGCGGCACAGAGCAACGCCACACTGCGCACGGGTCCCAGTATATCCGCGCCGGCCGTCCTCGGCCCGTGCGGGAGGGCGGGCCCGGCGGGGAACCGGCCCGGCGCCTATAATGGCGGCGTGGAGCTGTTGCTGGTCTCCAACGGCCCGGGGGAGGTGGCCGGGTGGGCCATGCCCCTGGCCCGCGCCTTGCGCAGGCTGGCTCCGGGCGCGTCCGTGCAGCTCGCGCTCCCCCCGTGCCAGTACGCCGCGGGCCGGGAGGCGGAGGTGGCCGCCCGGTCGGGCCTTTTCGACCGGGTGTACGAGCCCCCGGAGGTCGTGCGGCTGGCCCTGGCGGGTCCGAGGCCTACGAGCCGGTGCGTGGTGCACGTGGGCGGGGACCTGTGGTACTCCGCGCGGCTGAGCCGCCGGGCGGGCTGTCCGGCGGTGGCCTACGTGGAGCGGGACCTGGTGGCGCGCAGGCACGCGGCCTTCACCCGCATCGCCACCCCCACGGAAGCGTTAGCCCACCACCTGGTGCGGCGCGGGGTCCCTGCGCACAAGGTGGAGATCGTGGGCGACCTCCGGGCGGACGCGGTGGAGCCAGTAGAAGACGGGTCACGCGGGCCGCGAGCCCTGCTGCTCTTGCCGGGCTCGCGGCCCGCCATCTTCCGGGACCTGGCTCCGCTCATGCTGCAGGTGGGCGCGCAGGTCCGGGCCCAGCTGCCGCACCTGGAGCTGGCCCTGGCCCCTTCTCCCTTTCTTTTCGAGGACCTGGTCCAGCGCGCCGTGGCTGGCTACGAGGTCACCGTGGCCTGGACGCCCCGGCAGCGGACGGAGGTGGTGCGCCGCACCGCCCTCGCCCTCACCCTGCCCGGCACGTCCAACGTGGAGCTGGGTTTCCTCGCGGTCCCCATGCTGGTGTGGCTGCCCCTGTACGACCCGTCGCGGGTGCCCTTGGAAGGAACCGTGGAGTGGGTCGCCCGGGTCCCGGGGGTGGGCAGGTTCGTGAAGGCGTGGGCGCTCCGCCGCGGGCTGCGGCGGTTGCGCTACGCGAGCCCGGTGAACGCCTCCGCGGGATTTGCCCTGGTGGAGGAGGAGGTGAGCGCCGCGCCGCCGTCCGCGGTGGCGTCCAGGGTGGTGGCCCTGCTGCAGGACGAGGCGAGGCTCCAACGGATGAGGGACCAGCTCAGGCAGCACTTCCGGCCCACCCGGGGTGCGTCCGAGCGGCTGGCGCGGAGGGTCCTGGAGCTGGCGTCGTGAGGGTCCCCAGGCTGCTGCGGGAGGTCGCCTGGCCCCACCGGGGGCTGCTGGCCGCAGCCGCGTCGTGCGTCCTGGCCGCCACCGCCGCCGGGCTGAGCGTGCCTCTGCTGTTCCGGGACCTGGTGGACCGGATCACCGCCACCGGGGACCTGGCGCTGCTGCGACAGCTGGCGCTCCTCGGCCTGGGCGTGTTCGCCCTGCGGTCGGCCTTCCTGTACGGCCAGATCCACTTCAACTTCGCCTTCGCCCACCGCGCCACGGCGGACCTCCGGGACCGGCTCTTCTCCCGAGTCCTGCGGTGGCCCGTGGACCGCCTCGGGGGCTGGCACAGCGCGGAGGTGATGTCGCGCGCCCTGCAGGACACCCAGCTGGTGCACACCCACCTGCTGGTGGGCCTGGTGGACATCGTGGCCACCGCGGTCACCCTCCTGGGGACCGTGGTGATGCTGTTCGTCCTCGACTGGAGGTTGGCCCTTGCCACCTTCGCCATCCTCCCCGGCACGGCCCTTTTGGCCCGCCACTTCGGCGCGCAGATCCAGCAGACCTCGAGCTTGGCGCAGCAGCGGGTGGCGGAGCTGGCCGCACGGGTGCGGGACGTGATCGCGGGCGCCCGCGTGGTGCGCGCCTTCGTCCAGGAGCGGCGGGAGGAGCAGCGGTTCGCGTGGGAGAACCAGCGGCTACTCCGGGAGCAGCTCCTCATCGGCCGGCTGGTGGCCCTGGAGGTGTCCGTCATGAGCTTGGCCACCGCGGTGGGGCTCATCGTGTTCTTGTGGGTGGGAGGACAGCTGGTGGCCGCGCGGTTGATGACCGCGGGAGAGCTGGTGGCGTTCATCGCCTACGTGGCCATGGCCATCGAGCCCGGGGTGAGCCTGACCCGGCTGTACAGCCACGCCAAGCAGGCGGCGGCGGCTTTGGAGCGGGTGGAGGAGATCCTGCGGGTGCCCGTGGTGGCGGAACCCTCGGGCGCCAGGGACCTGGAGGGGCCCTTGGGCGAGGTGGTGTTCGAGGACGTTTGGCTGGCCTACGAGCCGGGCCGTTGGGCGCTGCGCGGGGTCAACCTGCGCATCCGGCCCGGAGAGCACGTGGCCCTGGTGGGCCCCAGCGGCGCGGGCAAGAGTTCCCTGGTGAACCTGCTGCTGCGGTTATACGACCCCACCCGCGGCCGGGTCACCGTGGGCGGGGTGGACCTGCGGGAGGTCCGCACCGCCTCCCTGCGCCGCCGCATCGCCTACGTGCCCCAGGAGACGGTGCTGTTCGCGGGAACCATCCGCGACAACATCGCGTACGGCAAGCCCGACGCGTCTTCGGAGGAGATCGTCCGGGCCGCGGTGGCGGCCAACGCGGACGGATTCATCCGGCAGCTCCCCCACGGCTACGACACTCCTTTGGACGAGGCCGGGCTCACCCTCTCCGGGGGCCAGCGGCAGCGCATCGCCATCGCCCGGGCTCTGCTGCTGAACCCCGAGATGATCGTGCTGGACGAGGCCACTTCCTCCCTGGACGCGGAGTCCGAGGGCGTAGTACAGGAAGCCATCGAGAGGCTCATGGCCGGCCGGACGGCCCTGATCATCGCCCACCGGCTCAGCACGGTCCGGCGGGCCCACCGCATCGTGGTCCTGGCAGATGGGCGCGTGGTGGAGGAAGGGACGTACGACAGCCTCATGAGCTCCACGGGCCTCTTCCGCACCCTCGCCGCGGGCCAGCTGCTTCCAGAGCCGGTGGCCCAACCGGCCCCGAGGTGAACCCCGTGCGGCTGTCGGTGGTGGTGCCCA
The DNA here is from genome assembly GCA_964437095.1 of uncultured bacterium. GTDB lineage: Bacteria > Sysuimicrobiota > Sysuimicrobiia > Sysuimicrobiales > Sysuimicrobiaceae > Tepidifontimicrobium. Next base: position 22,784 of record CAYTFH010000007.1, read on the forward strand.
CCTACGACCGGAGCGCGGCCCTGCGGGCGTGCCTTGGGGCCCTGGCGGCACAGACGCTCCCGCGGGACCGGTTCGAGGTGCTGGTGGTGGACGACGGGTCCACGGACGACACGGAAGCCGTGGTCCGCCGCTTCAAGGCGACCCTACCCGTGCGGTACCTGCGGCAGCCCGCCAACCGGGGCCGCGCCGCCGCCCGCAACCGGGGCATCCGGGAGGCCACGGGCGACGTGGTGGTGTTCGTGGACAGCGACGTGTTCCCCGTGCCGGGGTTCCTCAGGGCGCACGCGGAGATCCACGAGCGGTGCCACCGGGCCGTGGGCCGCGGGCCCCTCCTGCTCACCGTGCACCTGGACGACCCCCTCGGGAGGCCCGCGCTGCTCCGCGATCCGTCTCCCTCGTTCCTGGACACCGCCAACGCCTCGGTGCGCAGGGAGCACCTGCTGGCCGCGGGCGGGTTCGACGAGGAGTTCCGGCACTACGGATGGGAGGACGTGGACCTGGGGCTGCGGCTGCAGCGCCTGGGCCTCCGGCGGGTGTTCGACCGCCGGGCCCTGGCGTACCACTACCAGCCCCCCGCCACCCCGGACAGCGTACCGGACCTGTTGCGTAGGGAGGAGGAGCGGGCCCGCATGGCCGTGCGGCTCCTGCGCAAGCACCCTGGTCTCGCCAGCCGCTTCTTGACCCAGCTCACGCCCTTGCACGCGGCCGCGGCCTTCCTCCTCACCCTGGGAGGGGCGATCAACGAGCGCAACCTGGCGGCCCTCCTGAGTCGGCTGCGCAGCCACCGCCTGGCGCACCTGGTGACCCGGGTGGCCCTGAACAGGTACTACGTGAACGCCCTGTGGCGCGAATGGCTCGAGTTGTCCCGCACCGCCGGCTAGACCATCCCCCTCAACAGCCGATCCCACCTCTGCACGATGGCGTTCCAGTCGTGGTTCCTCAGTACGTACTCCCGGGCGGCCCTGCGCATACCCTCCAGCCGCTGCTCGTCCGCCAACAAGCTCAGCGTCGCCTCGACGAAGCTCCGCGCGAACTCCTTCGTCCCGGGTCTGCCCGCCACCGCGACCCCCCGCCCCCCAGCCCCGCAGAGTTCGTCCAGCACGCCCAAGGTACTCGTGACCGCCGGCGTACCCGCTGCCATGCTCTCGAGGACAGCGATCGCGCCCATTTCCTCGAACCGAGAGGGGTACAGCATGAGGGAGCTCTCCAGCAGCAGGTTGGCCAGATCCCGCCGCGGGAGTGTCCCTCGGAGGACAACACCTGCTCCAGCGAAGGGGGTGTACGCCTCCAAGGACCGGTACGAAGTTACGTGCAACGTGGCGTCCGGGTACGCCCTTCGGATCTCCGGGAAGATGTCCCGCAGCAGCTCATCCAGCCCACGCTCCGGGACGGAGGTGTACACGAACCGTCGAGGTTCCTTCGGAGGCCACGGCGCGCTGAACAGCGATACGTCCACTCCGTTCGGCATGACCACCAGCTTGTCTTCCGGTGTACGGAACAGCCACACGAACAGGTCCGCCATGAACCGGGAGACCACGAGGACGCGATCGACCCGTTGATGGAACAAGGGCCCCGTGATCCGCCGCCAGGTAACCGCCAGCCACTTGCGGAGCGACGCGGGGTCGGACACCTGTACCCCCTGGTGGTCGTGCGCCCAGAACACCCGCACCCGTGCGGGCAAGCGCACGTTCACGTCCAGCATCCGACGGAACAGGACCAGGACGTCCGCAGGCTCGCTCCACAACCCTCGGCGCCAGCTGGAAGTCTCCCTGAGATCAACATACCGAACGCCGTGGAACAGACCTCCTCCCCCGACGCAGTGGCTCAGCACCACCACCTCGTGCCCCAGCTGGGCCAAGCCTCGCGCCACGTAGTACAGGGCCGTCTCGCTCCCGCCCACGGGGACGACGTCTAGACCGTGCGGCGAGAACGGCATGGCCTGCCTTGCGAGGAAGACGATCCTCATCGTCCAAACCCCATGCTCGGTTCCCGCGGAAGCCTCCCGAGCGGCTCAGTCAAGGGGCGCCGGCCCCCCAGCCCGAACCCCGGGGCACGGGACGCGCCGCCGCGACGGGCCGCGCTCACAGCGCCGCGTACAGCGCCGCCACCCCTCGTGCCATGGCGGCGTCCGTGAAGTGCTCCGTGTAGCGTTGGCGCGCCAGCCGTCCCAGACGTTCCCGGAGGGTTGCGTCCGCCAGCAGCCGCCGCAAAGCCGCCGCCAGGGCCTGAACGTCCCGGGGAGGTACGAGGAGTCCCGCCTGTCCGTACCCCAACGCTTCCGGCACCCCTCCCACCGCGGTAGCCACGATGGGGCACCCCCAGGCCATGGCCTCGAGAAGGCTGAGGGGAAGCGCCTCCGCCAAAGAGGGGAGACAGTACACGGTGAAGTGACGCATCCACGTCTCAGCCCCCGGCACCTCCCCGGGCAAGACCACCCGATCCCGCAACCTCGGGCTCTGCTGCGCCCGCTTCCACAACACCTCGCGGAGGCTCCCCTGACCGACCACGAGGAGCCGCGCATCGGGGAACTCTGGGGCGACTCGCTCGAACGCCTCCAGGAGGTACTGGAAGCCTTTCTGCGGCTCCAGACGGCCCACCGCACCCACCACCATGGGAGATGTGCCGGCCAAGCCCGGAAGGGGACCCGGGCCGGCGGTGGTCCGCCGTCCCAGACCTTCGGGCGCCGCCAGCGGAACGGAAGGGAGCCCGTTGCCCTCCGTCGTGGGATCCGGCACACCGTTGTGCACGACCCAGACCCGCACCTCGGGGATCCCCAACCGGCGGGTCCACAGAGCTCGTTGCTGCGACGACACAACGATCAGTACCGCATCGCTCCGGCGTAGCAGGGCTGCGGCCAAACGATAGCTCAGCCCCGCACCCGGCCCGAAGTAGCCGTGGTCCGTGAACACGAACTTCGCACGGGGCGCCCACCGCCGGGCCAGCCACAAGAGTTCGGCGGCACTGTGGGCGTGGACCACCGGGATCTGGCCACCCGCTTGCGCCCATTCCATCGCCGCCCGGAAGGCGCCGCGGAACGACCGAATCCCCTCCACCCACCGCCCGGTTGGGTTCCGGAACAGCTGCACCCGAGCCCCGGCCGCCTCCATGGCGGCGCGCAGCGCCCCGTCGGGAGCCACGACCACTGGCGGCTCGGCCCACCCCATGGCCTGCACCAAGTGCAACACGTGCTTCTCGGTCCCCCCAACCCCGAGGTAGGGGAGGATGTAGACGACCCTGCGGTCGCAGGCAGGGCGCACAGACTCCGACAGGCGGCCCCTAGGGTGCGTGGACAACCTGTTCTCTCCTTGCGTGGCCCGCGGCCAACTCGTCCAGCAACTGCGACCACTGCTCCACTACCCGGTCCCACGTGAATCGGGACAGCACCCGGGCGGCCGCACGACGCCCCATGCGCGCGCGCAGGGCGTGGTCCCGGAGCAAGAGGGTACAGGCCTCCGCGAACGCCTGCACGTACTCGGAGGAGCCTACCTCTCCGGGGATGAGGAAGCCTGTCTCGCCGTCCTCCACGGTCTCCCTCAGCGCGTAGCGGCGCGAGCTCACCACCGGCAGCCCTGCGGCCTGCGCCTCCATGGCGGCGATGCAGGACGTTTCGGGAAAATCCGTGGGGTACACCCAGAGGTGGCACGCGCGGAGGGCCGTAGCCAGCTCGGCTTTCGGCAGGCCCTCCCGCAGGTGGACCTTGTCCCCTCCTCGCGGTAGCTGCCGCACCACGCGGCGGTACGGTTCCAGGGGGCGGTAGCTGAACACGTGCAGCTCCACGTCGGGCAGGTAAGCCCAGATGCGGGGCATGACCTCCCGGACGAGCAGCACCAGACCGCGCTCGGGGACGGAGGTGTAGGCCATCCGCAGGTTGCGCGTCTTCTCGGGAGCGTGCTGCGAGCCCTGTCCTGCCGGGGCGGCGAACAACTCGGGATGGACCCCGTTCGGGATCACCCGGACTTGCTCTGCGGGCCAGCCGGCGAACTCCCGCAAACACGTCGCCAGCCACTCACTCACGGCCACGACCCCACCCGGCAGGCAGGGGCCGAACATCCGGTGGCCGATGTACCGCCACGCCACCTCCAACAGCCGGCGACGCAGGCCCGAGGGCATCTCCGGGTAGACACCGATGTGATCGTGCGCCCACAGCAGCCGCACCTGCCCTGGGAGCCGCCGACGCGCGTGCGGCAGCTGACGGAAGACTACGGTCACGTCCACCTCCAGGTCCCGCCAGGCGCGGGACCGGACGTCCACGTACTCCACGCCCTCGTACACCCCGGCCCGTGGGCCCGGGTGCCCCACCACCATCACCCGGTGCCCTGCCCTGGCGAGGCCCGCGGCCACGCTCATCAGGGCGGTCTCGCTCCCTCCCACGGGACGGGTCTGGAGGTCCGGCGGCACGTACGGACCGGCGAGGTCGGCGTAGAAGAGCACGGACGGGCGGCCCCGCCTCATGGGTCGGGCTCCCCGTCCCTCGGAAGAGCTCCCGCGACCCCCAGTCCCACCAAGACGGGCCCACTCACATGGAGGGTGAAGAGGGGCGTGTCGAACACCCCCATGGCCAGAAAGGCGAGGACTCCAGCTCCTAGAGCCCAGCGGTAGCTCTGGGTGCGGAGCCGCCAGGCGAAGGTCAGTTCCCGGAGGATCCACCCGAAGAACAGCAGGGCCGCCGGCACGCCCCACTCGGAGGCCAGTTTGAGATACATGTTGTGGGGATCGGTGAGGTGAGCGGATTGCGGCAGGGCGTACGCGGGGTGGACCAAGGCGAATTGGTCAGGTCTCACGCCGAGCCACGGACGGTCCCGGAGCATGCGCCACGCGGCCTCCCACGCTCCCCACCGTGGCTGCTCCGTGCTCCAATCCAGGAGCTCCACCCATCGGCTCAACAGCTCCGGCCGTGCCCGTACCAGCGCCAGGGCCACCACCAAAGTTACCCCCAACGCCACCGGGCCGGTCGCCAGCATCAGGGCTACACTCCCGACACCGCCTCCCCAAAGGGCGTTCCGGACACCCAGGGCGAGGACGGCCGCCAGGTTTACGCCCCCCACCGCCAGTCCCTCTGCTCGGTCTGCCCACGAGGAGCAGCGCGCGACTCGCCCGAGCCCCAACATGGCGCTGAACACCAGCAAGGGGCCCAGACCGTTTCCGCCCAGCCCGAGCACCGTCCCCTTGTTCTCGGGCCCCGCGAGCGTCAGCGACCCCAGGAAGGGCAAAGACACCCGGAGCTCCACGCGGCCGAAGGCGACCATCAGAGCGAGCAGCCCGACCAGCGCCGTCGCCCTCTCCATCCTCGTGGTGAACGCGGAACCGTCATCCACAGCGCAGCGTCCGACCGCCCAAAGCCACCACAGCGCGGCCATGGCCACCAGACCCTGCCCCGCCCTGGAAAGGGAAACGGACGCCAGCGCCGAGGCGGCGCCGAGGGCGGCCAGCCCGCCGGCCACCAGCACGGCTTCGCGTTGGGATCCGAGGCGAGCGAACCGCGCGCGGCGCAACACCGTAAGGCCTACAGCGAGAGCGACCCCCGCGGGCGGCGACAACACCAGTCCGAAGGGCAGGAGCCGCTCGAAGTATGCGTCAACGCCGGGGCGCCCCGAGGAAACGGGCGAACCCGCCACCGTGTTCCTCGTCATGTTCCTTGCATCCGGCCCGCCCACCGGGGGACGCAACGGCCCCATCCCCTGGCTCTTCCCCCTCTCCGGTGGGTTCCGCGCTCCGGTGGATCGCTGGCACCGCGCGCACCCTACCCCACACGGAACCCGCCGCGAAAGCGAACCGAGGGCGTCTGTCGGTGTAGGCCGCTCCTCTCTTCCAGCGAACTCCACCGAGGAACGCCCATCGCGGAAGCGTACCACCTACCCAACGGGGGAGTCCAGCGTCCGCACCGAACCCACCCTGCCCTTGTGGCAGTCTTAAACTGAGCACGAAACCACGGCACGCGTGTACGGGCGCGGGAGGAGCGGTGGCCGTCGGTGGTCGCATCCCGGGGAGGCCGCGGGTTCTGGTGGTCTCCAACGGCTACGGCGAGGACCTCATGGGGGCGGCGTTGAGCCGCGCCCTGAGGCACCACGGCGCGGAGGTGGTCGCCTACCCCCTCGTGGGGACCGGCCACGCGTACGAAACTCGCGGGGTCCCCGTCTTGGATCCGCGGCGGACCCTGCCCACCGCGGGGTTCGGGTTCCGGACCGGTTTGCGGGCCGCCTGGCAGGACCTGAAGGCCGGCTGGATCCGCCTGACCCTGGTCCAGCGCAGGACCCTGCGGGCGCGCCGCGGCCAGCAGGAAGCCGTGGTGGCGGTGGGAGACGCCTTCTGCCTGTGGATGGCCGCGGCCGCGGCCTCGGGAAGGGTGGGGTACGTGCCCACCGCCAAGTCGGAGTACAACGACCCCCACCGGGGCTTCGAGCTCGCCCTGGTGCGGCGTCTGGCGGGCCTCTCGTTTCCCCGCGACGAGGTGACCACGGCCCGATTCCGGCGTGCGGGGCTTCCCGCCGAGTACGTGGGCAACCTCATGATGGACTGCCTGGAGCTCACCGGCGAAGACTTCGGGCTGCCCCCGGACGCGCCCGTGGTCCTCCTGCTCCCGGGGAGCCGGCAGGACGCCCCACAGAACTTCGCGTCCCTGTGCTCCGCGGCCCGGACGGTGGCTCTGGCTAGACCCGACGTCCGGTTCCTGGTGGCGGTCTCCCCCACCGTGGATCCCCGGGACCTGGCCTCCGCGTCCGGTGGAACCCTGCGGGACGGCGGGCTGGACGTGAACGGTTTGCAGGTGCGGCTCACTCGCAACTTCGCCGACGCCGCCTCTTGCGCGTGGGTGGTGGTGGGCATGGCCGGGACCGCTCACGAGCAGGCGGCGGGGCTGGGTGTACCCGTGGTCGCGTACCCCGGGGGAGGGGTGCAGTTTACCGAGAAGTTCCTCCGGCTGCAGGCCAAGCTCTTGGGCGACGCGGTGGTCCCGACCACCGGCCCCCAGGAGGCGGCGACGTGGGTCCTGCGGCTGGTGGACGACCCACACGAGCGCCGGCGGCGGGGCGAGGTAGGCCGGCAGCGCATGGGCGGTCCGGGGGCGGCGGAAAGGATGGCCCGGAGGATCCTGCAGGGCCTGTAGGAACCCCGCCCCAGGGTGTCCAAAATCTCCAGCACCGAACCCCGGGGGTGACGACCGTGGCCACGGAGCCCCGTCCCAACCCTGAGGTGCGCCTGGCGGGCGACGCCCTGGACTCCCTGCTGTGGAACTACGCGGAGTTCGACACGCCGGAAGAGGTGGACGCTCTGTTCCGGGCCCAGCGCCGGCTGAGCGTGAGCCACGCCCTCCTGTTCTTTGCGGGAACCTTGCTCCTCCCGTTGGTCCAGGCCGCCTGGCCGGCATGGACCACCAGCCCGGTGTGGGGAGGCCTGACCCCTGCGTTCATCGCAGCCACCCTCCTGTACCCCCTCTTCTGCATCGTCCTGGCGGCGTCGTACACCATGCGGGCCAACCGGCTGGACGAGGACTTCCTCGGCCGGGCCCTGTGGCGGGAGGACGCCCTGGAGGGGCCCTGGCCGCCTGGGACGGGAGGACGGTGATCGTGCAGGCATCTGCCCTGGTCACGACCCTGCTGGTCCTGGCCAGCGCCCTGGTGGTGTCGTGGCTGGTGCGCCGGCGGACCAGCACCAAGGTGGAGTTCTACCTGGCCGGCCGGACGGTGAGCGCGTTCCTCAACGCCTCCGCGGTGTGCGGCGACTACTTCAGCGCAGCCTCCTTCCTCGGGGTGGCGGGTGCGGTGTACGCCTCCGGGCTGGACGGGGTGTGGTTCGGGGTGGGCTTTGCGGGCGGGTTCGTGCCCCTGCTCCTGTTCACCGCCTCGCCCCTGCGGCGGTTCGGGGAGTACACTCTGCCCGACTACTTCGCGGCGCGCTTCGAGTCCAACGCCGCCCGCTTGGTGGCGGTAGCCCTGGTGCAGGTCATCGTCCTCCTCTACCTGGCGCCCCAGATGGTGGGCGCGGGCACCGTGTGGGAGCTACTGGTAGGCCAAGGGCTCCTGGGCATGAGCCCGTACGCCACCGGGGTGGTGGTCACCGGGGTGTCCATGATGGTGTTCAGCACCCTGGGTGGCATGCGGGGCATGACGTGGAACCAGGCCCTGCAGTTCTGGATCATGACCAGCGCCATGGCCCTGGTGGTGGCCTTCGCCTTCGCCGCGGGGTTCGGCTACGCCCGGGCCCTGCGCGACCTGAGTAGGGGGCCTCTGGTGAACCCGGAGCGGTGGCGGGTGGCGGCCCTGTTGCGCCCCGACGCCTCGGGACGCACGCCGGCGGACCGCGCGCGGTCGGTGATGAGCGAGGCGTACTGGAAGCGGTACGTGGAGCCGCGGCTGCAGGACCCCGAGGCGGAAGTGGTGGTCCTGATGCCGCAGCAGAGCAAGCTCCGGCCGGGTCCTGCGGTGTACAACCATCCCGGCCACCTGTACATGCCGTCGGATCACGCCTCCCTACTGCTGACCCTGGTCCTCGGGACCGCGGGGCTGCCACACGTGGTGATGCGCTTCTACACCAACCCCACCGGCCCCCTCGCCCGGCGCAGCACCGTGTACGTGGTCCTGCTCACCAGCGTGTTCTACTGGCTCGCCACCACCGCGGGGATCGCGGGGCGGGCGCTGACCCCCCGCGTCGCGGAACGGGTGGGAGCGAGCCTGCCCATGCAGGTGGTGGAGGGGTTGCTGGCGCACCCGGACCAGGTGGTGCCCTTCCTCGCGCAGACCCTGGGCGGCGGTCTCCTGCTGGGCTATGTGGCCGCAGGGGCCTTCGCCGCCATGTTCTCCACCATCGGCGGCCTGCTTCTGGCCAGCGCGGCCTCGTGGGGACACGACGTGTTCGAGCAGTTCCTGCGGCCCGACGCTCCGGAGCGGGTACGGGTGATGGTGGCGAAGCTGGCCCTGGTCCTGATGGCGGTGGTGGCCATGGCCATCGGACTCAGCTTCCCCCGCGTCCAGTTCCTCCGGGCCTTCCCCGCGGTGATCGCCCTCATGGTCAGCTGGGCGTTCGCCGTGTCCGCCAGCGGCCTGGTTCCCGCTTTGCTGCTGAGTCTGTGGTGGAAGGGGGTGACCCTGCGGGGCGCCCTGGCCGGCATGGTGGTGGGGGGCGGCAGCTGCGTGTTGCTGCTGGCGGGGAGCTTCCTGCGGGTCGTGGAAGCCTACCCCCAATGGCTTGCGGGGCTGCCCGCGGGCCCCGCGCTGCCCACCCTGGTGAGCGCGCCGCTCGCCTTTCTGGCGGTGGCGGGGGTGTCGTGGTTGGACCGGCGGAGCATCCCACTGCACGTGGACGAGGTGTGGCTGCGGCTGCACGGGACGGCCCGGGAGCGGCAGGAGTGGTTTCTGGAGCGGGTGGTGGCCCGGGCCCGGCTGGCTTCGTAGCCCTCACTCCTCCCGCAGGCCCAGGGCCCTACGCACCGCGGGCGCGAGGTTTCGGCTCACGGGGATCTCCGTACGTTGCGTGTCGTCCACCACCAGGACGATGTTGCCCTTGAAGAACGGCACCACCTCCCGCACCCTCGCCAGGTTTACCAAAAACCTGCGGTGGACCCGCATGAACCCGTGGGGCCGCAGGCGGGCTTCCAGCTCCCGCAGGGTGAACCGGCAGCCCAGCCGGTCCCGGTGCAGCTTGAGGTACACCTGCTCGGCCTCCGCGTAGGCGAACACCACCTCCTCCGGCGCCACCAGGACCGTGACGTCCTCGCGGTGCGCGGGGATCCGGGACGGCGAGGGGGCTCGGTCCGGCTCCCGGGCGGCGCTTCCTGCCCCTCCCAGGCGTTCCAGGACCTTGGCCAGGCGCTCCTCGTCGAAGGGCTTCAGGAGGTAGCCCGAAGCCCCCACGTCGAAGGCGTCCACCGCGTACTGCGGGTAGGCGGTGGTGAACACCACGCGGGGCCCGCCCCGCCGGGCCAGGTCCCTCGCCAGCTCCAGCCCGCTGCGGCCAGGCATCTCGATGTCCAGGAACACCACGTCGTAGGGGACTGCCTCGATGAGCTTGCGGGCCTCGTCCGCGGTGGCCGCCTCCCCCACGATCTCCACGTCCGGGAACTGCGACAGCTGCGCCCGCAGCTCCTTGCGGGCGGCGTACTCGTCGTCCACGATCAGGACCCTCACGCAACCCCTCCCCACCGCCACAGGTCTGTGGCGGTGCGCGCGGCCAGCCGCGTCGCCAGCGCCACGAAGAGCTCCGCGGTGGCCACCGCGTCGGTGGCCGCGTCGTGCCGGGGGTAGGCCGGCAGCCCCAGGTACCGCCGCGCCCGGCCGAGGTCCAAGGGCACCCCACCATGGTGCAGCCACCGCATGCGGTGCTCCAGGTGCTGGAGCAGGCGCATGGTGTCCACTACGGGAGGCTGCGGCCGAGCCAGGTGGCACAGGCGGTAGACGCGCTTGAGCAGCGGCGGGTCCACGTGGGCCCCGTGCACCACCAGCACCCCTTCCCGCAGCCGCGGCTCCAACCAGCCCAGGACCTCCTGCACGGTCGGAGCGCCCTCCAGATCGCAGGGAAGCAGGTGGTGGGCTTCCGCCCCGCCCCACTCCACACCGTCACCCGGCTGGACCCGGGTGGCGTACAGCTCCCCGTAGCGCACCAGCCCCTCCCGCACCGGCACGGCACCCAGAGCCACGATCCTGGCCGTGCGGGGGTCCAGGGACGTGGTCTCCAGGTCCACGCACCAGTACACCGCCTGCCGCCACGGGACCTCCAGGACCTCCCGCGCGGCTGCGGACACCCGAAGCCGCACCGCCACCTCCTTCATCCCCACAGGTACAGGTGGTACCGCCGCCTCAGGACCTCCTGCAGCTGCCGGACGGTCCACAGGGACTCCCGCAGCCGCCGGATCTCCCACCCGGACAGCTCCTCCACCGCCACCTCGTTGCCGGGCCGCTGGCGGCGCGCCAGAGCCCGCAGCTGGTGGGCCAGACGCAGCCGCAGGCCGAAGGCGAAGGCCTCCTGCGCGGCTTCCGCGTCCTCCTGGGCGAGGAACCCTGCGTCCGCGGCATCCCGAAGCCGCTGGAAGGTGTTGCGGGCTCGGCTGCCGGCCGCCAGGGCCAGGACCCTCGCCGCACACACCGCGGGAGCCACCAGCCCCGCCTTCAGGTCCACCTTCCCCCGCCGGGCCCTCAGGGTCCTGAAGGGACCCAGGGGGACCGAAAAGCCCGTGCAGCCCCGGGCCATGTGCGCGAGGCTCGGGGGAGCGGACCTCACGGACTCCACCACCCGCTCCAGGGGTTCCAAAGACAGGGTGCCCGCCACGGGCCGGAAGTCCGCGAACACCTGCAGGTGCAGGAGGTTCTCGGCCTGGGGGTCCGCCAGCCACCCGCGGAACAACTGGAGCCACCGGTCCAGGGACATGCGCCACCGGGTGGCCATGTAACCGCCGGGGCACGGGGGGAAGCCTGCCGCGGCCAGCCCCTCCGCCACAGTCCCCGCCAGCTCCACGAAGTAGGGGTCGTGGCCGTCTTCGGCCATCACCAGGAAGTTGTCCTGGTCGGTGGGTAGGATCTGCTCCTCGCGCCCTTCCGACCCGCACACCGCCCACGCGTACGGCACGGGCGCCGGCCCCACCCGGCCGTGGGCGTCCTGCAGCAGGCGCCGGTACAGGGCCTGGTGCAAGTGGGCCACGGCCCGGCACAGCTGCTCCGGGCGCACCCCGGCTTCCAGCAGCGCGGAAGCCGTCTGGGCCACCCCCTCCGCGTACCGCCCCACCTCTCCGCCTTCCAGGCGTTTGAGGAGAAACAGGGGACTGTGGGCCTGGAGCCGGATGAGGTCCGTGTCGGTGACCATCCCCACCACCACCCCGTCGCGCACCACGGGGAGGTGGTGGACGCCCAGCTCTAGCATCCGCAGCACCGCGGAAAACGTGGGCGTGCCGGCGTCCACGGTGTGCACGGGAGAGCTCATGACCCGCGCCACGGGCACGTCCGCGCCCAGGCCTCGTGCCAAGACCTTCGTCCTCAGGTCCCTGTCGGTGAGGATGCCCGCCACCCAGCCCACCTGCAGCCCGCCGTCTGCGGGCAGCCGGCTAACCACCAGGACGGAGCTCACCCCGTCCTCTGCCATCCGCCGTGCCGCCTCCCCGCAGGTGGAATCCGCGGACACCCACACGGGAGGTCGGTGCACCAGCTGCGCCACGGGAACGAGCTCGCGCGTGCCGACCTCGGCCCGCAGCACCGGGGCCGCGCGGACGGCCTCCGCCACGGGAGCGGGCCAGCGGTACAGGAGGCTGTCCTCCTCCGCCCAGGCTTCCAGGGGCGCGCAGAAGGGCCCCGTGGAACCCCCGAAAACCTCCGCCTCCTCCAGGAACGCGGTGACGCCGTCTTTCTGCACCCGCACCAGCCCCTTACGGACCAGGTAGACGTGCTGGCCGCTGGCCGCCTCGTCCACCACCCGGGTCCCGTGGGGCACGTACACCACCTCCAGGGCCGCGGCCAGCTGTTGCAGTTCCCCCTCGGTGAGGTCCCCGAAGGGGTGGGCGGCCCGCACGAAGCCGATGGGGTCCACGTCACCTCATGGGCAGGCGTAGGTGGACGGTGGTCCCCCTGCCCGGGACGGAGTCGATCTGCAGCCCGTAGGCGTCGCCGTACAGCCTCCGCAGGCGCTCCGCCACGTTCGCGAGCCCCACGCCGCGCCGAGCCCGCCGGTCCCCGTTGCTCGGACGGGGCCGGAGCAGCTCCGCCACCCGTTCCGCCGGCATACCCACCCCGTCGTCCCGCACCGTGATCTGCACCCGCAGGGTCAGCAGGTCCAGGCGCGCCCGGATCTCCACGGTCCCAGGGCCGTTCTTGGGCCCGATGCCGTGCCGGACCGCGTTCTCCACGATGGGCTGCACCGACAGGGCGGGCACCCCCACCTTCAACACCTGAGGGTCGATGTCGTACACCACCCGGAGCCGGTCGCGGAAGCGGGCCTGCTCGATGAACAGGTAGTCCCGGATGTACTGGTACTCGTCCGCGAAGGGGATGATCTGGCCCTGCAGCTCCATGTTCATGCGGAACAGGTCCGCAAGGCGGAGGAGGATCCTGCGGGCGATCTCCGGGTCGTCCCGGAGGTAGCTCACCACGGTGTTCAGGGTGTTGAAGAAGAAGTGCGGGTTGATCTGGGCCCTCAGGGCCCGCAGCTCCGCTTCCGCCGCCAGGCGGGCCTGCTGGTCCATGTACGCCAGCTCCAGCTGCATGGCCAAGAACCGCGCGAACAGCTCCGCGGACCGGGACACGTCCTCCACGGCCGGGCAGTCGGAAGCCAGCACCATGGCCAGTGCCCCCAGGACCTCCCGCCGGTGGGCCAGAGGGTAGGCCACCGCCAGGCCGGCCGGGGTCTGCCTGCGGTGGGGCCGGCCGGAGGTCCTGGCCGCGGCCGCAGCCTCTTCCACAGCCTCCCTCGCGGGGCTTTCCTCCGCCCCCCTCCCGCACACGGCCAGGACCGTTTCCCGGTCGGCCACCGCCACCGCCCGCACGCCCTCCAGCCTGGCCAACATGTCCGCGGTCTGGTGGGCGGTGTCGCGGTTCAGCCCGTCCCGCAGGACGGGCAGCGGCTCGGGCATGGCGGGCAGCGCGGACCGGCGCCGGAACCCCACCTCGGCCACGCTGAGCCGCCCCACCACCACCGCCAGAACCGCGTTGAACAGCCCCACGGAGATGGCCAGCGAAACGGGGTCCGCCCGCAGCATGGAGTACAGCACGATGGTCTCCAGGACCGTCAGCAGGCCCGCGCTGGCCGCGGCGATGCGCAGCACCCCTTCACCCCGCGAAGCGGCTCTACCTCAAGGTTTACCATAACGGGTGCGACCCTCCTTCCCCCGTCACCCCTGAAAAGCCGCAGTTCACCGCCCCGTTCACCCCGTCTTTCGCCCACGTCACGCGGGGGTTCCCAGCGCTCACCCCGTGGGCGTCCTCCTCCCACCCCGAACCGACCGCACTTCGCGGCGCGGACCTTGCCAACAACCGAGCCAGCCCCTATCAGGGAAGCGGGGGCTGGCCTCCTTGCACTCCAGCACGATAAGACTTCGTGGCGCCGTTTGGCGCGCAAGGGGGGAAATGCGTGGCGTCGCCGGTGGAGCACCCCGAGGAGCACCTGCCCGAGGAGCAGAAGGCCTGGTACTGGAATCGGCTGGTCCGGGTCACCGCCGTGTTCTTCGTCCTGTGGACCGTGATCGCCGTCTGGTGGCACATCCCCGCCCCGTACGCCTGGCGCGACGTCCTGCTGTTCGGCAACATGCCCCTGCACTGGTACCTGGCGGCCTTCATCAGCATCTGGGTCGGCGTGCTCATGATCTTCGTGTACCACGGGATCATGAGCCGGGTTGACGAGGAGTTCCGGGCGCGGGCCCTGGAGGACTGGGACCGCCTGCCGGAGGATGTCAAAGCGAGCCTGCGCCTCGCCGGGGCCACCCCCAGCGGGGCCCAGCGCCCGTAGGAGGGAGCCATGCGCGTGCACCCGGACGTGTACCGGATCCTGATCCCCAGCATCCTGGGCTACATTGTCACCATCCTCCTGGCCGCGGCCCTGTTCGGGCCCAAGGTGGCCTCCGGTTGGATGGTGATCGGGTCCATCCTGATGTACATCGCCATCGCATACGTGGCGCGCGGGGCCACCGCCCACGCCATGTACGTGGCGGAGCGCCGCATCCCGCCCGTGATCAACGGCGCGGCCACGGCCGCGGACTGGATGAGTGCCGCGAGCTTCCTCAGCATGGCGGGGGCCATCGCCTTGTTGGGTTACGACGGGCTGCCGTACATCATCGGCTGGACCTTGGGTTACACCATCCACGCCTTCTTCATCGCGCCCTACGTGCGGAAGTCCCACACGTGGACCGTACCCGACCTGGTGGAAACCCGGGCGGGGGGCTACGGCCCCGCGCGGGTCATCGCGGTGATCATGCTGTTCATCACGTCCCTCACCTACCTCACCGCGCAGCTGGTGGGCGCGGGCGTGGTGTTCAGCCGGTTCCTGGGCATCCCCGCCCAGATCGGCGTGTTCGGCGCCCTGTTCGGGATGGGGATCTACGCCGCGAGCGGCGGCTGGAAGAGCATCACGTGGACTCAGTTCGCCCAGTACATCGTCCTCATCGTGGCATACCTGGGCGCGGCGTTCCTCGTGGCGACCATCGTGGGCATCTGGAAGCCCCTACCCTGGTTCGGGTACGGGGAGCTCATCCGGGCCCTGCAGAGCCGGGAAGCCCAGGCGGGCCTCCCCCCGTGGACCACCCCCTTCGCCAAGCCCTTGGGAGGGGCCGCGGGCCAGCTGAACTGGATCCTGTCCGCCCTGCTGCTCATGCTGGGTACCATCGGCCTGCCCCACATCCTCATCCGCTCGTACACCACCCCCACCGCCTCCGCGGCGCGGCTGAGCGTGGGCTGGGCGCTGTTCTTCATCGGGCTCCTGTACTGCACCGCGCCCATGTACGCGGCCATGGCCCGGTACGCCTTCAGCGGGCTGTGGGGCAAGCCCATCGCGGAGGTGCAGAGCGTTCCGTGGGTGGCCAAGTTCCTGCCCACAGGCCTCATCAAGATCAACGACGCCAACGGGGACGGCATCCTACAGGCCGCAGAGCTGAGCTTCCACGGGGACATCGTGGTCATCGGGATGCCGGACATGTGGAACCTCGCGTGGTGGGTCGCGCCCTTCGTGGCGGTGGGCGGGCTGGCGGCGGCCCTGAGTACCGCGGACGGCCTGCTCATGGTGATGGTCACGGGCATCACCCGGGACATCTACCACCGGTTCATCAACCCCAACGTGCCCGAGCACGTGGAGGTGCGGATGACCCGGGTACTGGTCATGGCCCTGTCCGTGGCCGCCAGCTTCCTGGCGTTCCTCGCGATCCAGGACCCGCGGTTCGCCCTGTACGTGGCCCTGCTGGTGGGGTGGGCCTTCGTGTTCGCCGCGGCCAGCTTCACCCCCGCGGTGGTCTTGGGGACCTTCTGGAAGCGGCTGAACCGCTACGGGATCGTGTGGGGCATGGTGGCGGGCATGGCCACGGCCCTGCCCTACGTGCTGGCCGTGGGCGTGTTCCAGGCCCCGCCGCTGTCCCTGTTCGGCCAGCCCATCGGGACCATCGGCTGGGGTGTCATTGCCTTCTTCGTGAACCTGGTGGTGTCCGTGGTGGTGTCCCTGGTCACGCAGCCGGAGGGCCCGGAGGTGATGCGGTTCGTGGACCGCATGCGGCTGCCGGAGCTGGCGCGGGTGCCCGCGGTGGCCGGGGCCTCTCAGGAGCTGGACGCCCGCGAGTCGAGCTAAGGCGGTTGCGGGGTGGCATGGGGCTGGACCTGACCCCTCCGCAGGTGAAGGCCATGGTGGAGGCCGCCCGGGCCGACCCGGAAGGGTTCTGGGCCCGGGCGGCCGCGGCCCTGCCGTGGCTACGGCGGTGGGATCGGCCGTACCGCCGGGACGGAGCGTCCTTCCGCTGGTTCGAGGGTGGGCTCACCAACCTGTGCTACAACGCCCTGGACCGGCACGTGGAGGCCGGGCGCGCGGGCTACGCGGCTCTGGTGTACGCCAACGAGCGGGGCGAGCGGCGGGTGCTCACCTACGGACAGCTGTTGCACCTGGTCCGGCGGCTGAGCGCGGCCCTGCGCGGCCTGGGCGTGGGCAAGGGCGACCGGGTCACCCTGTACATGCCCACCTGCCCCGAGGCCATCGCCCTCATGCTGGCGTGCACACGCATGGGTGCGGTGCACTCCGTGGTGTTCGCGGGCTTCGGAGCCGGCGCCCTGGCGGACCGCATCCGGGCCAGCGGGTCCAGGGTGGTGTTCACCGCGGACGTGACGTACCGGAAGGGCGCACAGGTCGACCTGAAGGGCATCGTGGACGAGGCCCTGCGGCAGGTGCCCGGTGGGGTGGAGCACCTGGTGGTCCTGGAGCGGGCCCCGGGCACGGCGGCTCTGGAGGCGGGCCGGGACCTCCCGTGGCAGAGCTTCCTGGCCCTAGCCGAGGGCCAGAGCCCGGACTTCGAGCCCATGGAAGCCAACGAGCCCGCCTACATCCTGGCCACCTCCGGAACCACCGCCCGGCCCAAGCTCGCGGTGCACACCCACGGGGGCTACCAGGTGGGCATCTACAGCGCGGGCCGCTGGTGCTTCGGCCTCAAACCCGAGGACGTGTGGTGGTCCACCTCCGACATCGGGTGGGTAGTGGGCCACAGCTACATCGTGTACGCGCCCCTGCTGGTGGGCTGCACCACCGTGGCCTACGAGGGAGCCCTGGACTTCCCAGACCCCACCACCCCCTGGCGCATCGTGGAGGAGCTGCGGGTGACCGGGATCTTCACCTCGCCCACCGCGGTGCGCCTGCTGATGAAGTACGGGGAAGACCCTGCCCTGCGGTTCGACCGGTCGTCCCTGGAGCGGGTGGTGTGCGCGGGCGAGGTCCTCAACCTGCCCGCGTGGGAGTGGCTGCAGAAGAGGGTCCTGCAGGACCGGGTTCCGGTGATCGACCACTGGTGGCAGACGGAGACGGGAGGGCCGGTGATCGGGAACCCCTACGGGGTCGCGCAACTGCCCATCAAGCCGGGCTCCGCGGGACTCCCCCTGCCCGGCATGGAGGTGGCGGTGGTGACCCCCGAGGGGGACGAGTGCGGGCCGGGGGACCGTGGGATCCTCGTGATCCGCCGGCCCTTCCCCAGCCTCACTCCGACCCTGTGGGCCGAGCCGGAGCGCTACGCGCAGGACTACTGGTGGCGGATCCCCGGGCAGGACGTGTACTTCACCGGGGACGCGGCCCAGGTGGACGAGGACGGGTACGTGTGGTTCGCGGGCCGGGCGGACGAGGTCATCAAGATCGCGGCCCACCGCATCGGCACCATCGAGGTGGAGACCGCCTTCCTCAAGCACGCGGCGGTGGCGGAGGCGGGGGTGGTGGGCCGGCCGGACGAGGTGCGCGGCGAGGTAATCTTTGCCTTCGTGGTGCTCAAGCAGGGCCACGAGCCCTCCCCGATCCTGCGGCAGGAGCTGGTGGAAACCGTCCGGCGGGAGCTGGGGCCGGTGGCCGTGATCGGCGAGGTGAACTTCGTCTCCATGCTGCCCAAGACCCGCAGCGGCAAGATCATGCGCAGGGTCCTGCGGTCCGTGATCCTGGGCCGCGACCCCGGGGACATCACCACCATCGAGGACGAGGGGTCGGTGGAGGAGGCCCGGGCGGCCTGGCAGCGGCTGCAGGCGGAGCTCAGCAGGTGAACCGCCCGGGTTAAGCGAATCGATCCAGCTGTACTAGCTCGGGAGGAGGGGGCAGGATGGACACCGTGCAGACCCAGGCGACCATTGCGGCCCTGCTGACGGAGACCCGGCGGTTCCCGCCGCCACCGGAGCTCGCGGCCCGGGCCAACGTGCGGGATCCGCGGGTCTACCAGGAGGCGGAGGCCGACTTCGAGGCCTTCTGGGCCCGGCACGCGGAGGCGGAGCTGGAGTGGTTCCGCAAGTGGGACCGGGTCCTGGAGTGGAACGCCCCGTGGGCCAAGTGGTTCGTGGGCGGCCAGATCAACGTCTGCTACAACTGCGTGGACCGGCACACCAAGACCTGGCGGCGGACCAAGGCGGCCCTGGTTTGGGAGGGAGAACCGGGGGACAGCCGGGTCCTCACGTACCTGGACCTGCACCGGGAGGTCCAGCGGTTCAGTAACGCCCTCAAGAGCCTGGGGGTCCAGAAGGGCGACCGGGTCACCATCTACCTGGGGATGGTGCCGGAGCTGCCCATCGCCATGCTGGCCTGCGCGCGCATCGGGGCGCCCCACAGCGTGGTGTTCGGCGGGTTCAGCGCGGACGCCCTGGCGGGCCGCATCCAGGACGCCCAGGCCAAGGTCCTCATCACCCAGGACGGGGCGTGGCGGCGGGGGCAGGTGGTCCCCCTCAAGCAGTTCGCGGACCAGGCCCTGGAGAGCTGTCCTTCGGTGGAGAAGGTGGTGGTGCTGCGGAGAGCGGGCAACGAGGTCTCCATGAAGCCGGGGCGGGACGTGTGGTGGCACGAGCTCATGGAGCAGGCGGAACCCACCTGCCCCGTGGAGGTCCTCGACAGCGAGCACCCGCTGTTCATCCTGTACACCTCCGGCACCACCGGCAAACCCAAGGGGGTCCTCCACACCACGGCCGGCTACCTCCTGGGCGTGCACCTCACCACCAAGTGGGTGTTCGACCTGAAGGACGAGGACGTGTACTGGTGCACCGCGGACATCGGGTGGGTCACGGGGCACAGCTACATCGTGTACGGGCCGCTCAGCAACGGCGCCACCTCGGTGATGTACGAGGGGGCCCCGGACTGGCCGGACCGGGACCGGTACTGGCGGATCGTGGAGAAGTACCGCGTGAACGTCCTCTACACCTCCCCCACCTTCATCCGCACGGCCATGAAGTGGGGAGTGGAGTACCCCAAGAGGTGCGACCTCACCAGCCTGCGCCTGTTGGGCACCGTGGGGGAGCCCATCAACCCCGAGGCGTGGATGTGGTACCACGAGAACATCGGGGCAGGACGGTGCCCCATCGTGGACACGTGGTGGCAGACGGAGACCGGGATGATCCTCATCACCCCGCTTCCGGGCATCACTACCACCAAGCCCGGCTCGGCCACCGTCCCCTTCCCCGGGATCGCCGCGGACGTGGTGGACGAACAGGGCAACAGCCTCCCGCCCAACGCGGGCGGCTACCTCGTCCTCACCCGGCCCTGGCCGGCCATGCTCCGGACCTTCTGGGGCGACCCCGACCGCTACGTACAGGTGTACTGGAGCAAGTTCCCCGGAAAGTACTTCACGGGGGACGGAGCCCGGCGGGACGAGGACGGGTACTTCTGGATCCAGGGTCGGGTGGACGACGTGGTGAACGTGGCGGGCCACCGGCTGAGCAACATCGAGATCGAGAGCACCCTGGTGGCCCACCCCGCGGTGGCGGAGGCCGCCACCATTGGCCGCAACCACTCGGAGAAAGGCCAGGCCGTCTCCGCCTTCGTGGTCCTGCGGGCCGGCTACGAGCCCAGCGACCAGCTCCGGCAGGAGCTGCGGGAGTGGGTGGCGCAGAAGATCAGCCCCATCGCGCGGCCCGACGACGTGTTCTTCTGCGCGGACCTACCCAAGACGCGCTCGGCCAAGATCATGCGCCGGCTGCTGCGGGACATCGCGGAGGGCCGTGCCCTGGGGGACACCACCACCCTCACGGACCCCGCGGTGGTGGAGCAGATCAAGCAGCGGTACCTGGAGGGGGGCAACGAGGACTAGGTTTCCAGGAGCCAGAAGCACGCGGACCACGCGCGGCCGCCGGTGCGGCCCAGGCACTCCACGCGGACGAACCCGTCCGCGGGGTCGGGTTCGTACTCGGCCAGCCCACGGCGGGTTTCCAGCTTGAGGCGCCCCGCTGCGTCGAAGAACCGGACCAGCGGGGCGTCCGTTTCCACCCGCACGCAGCCGGCCCGGACTCCGAAAGACGCCTGCGGGCCGGTGGTGGCGTACACCGCCCCGGCCCGCAAAGCTTCGCGCAGGCCGTCGGGGCTCACGTCCGCGCACCGAACCACCACCCAGCCGCGGCCGAGCTGGCCGGGGCGGTGGAAGTCGTCGGAGGCCACGGGAACCACCGGATGGTACGGCCCGTGCAGCCAGGCCGCCTGCCCCCAAAGGCGCGTGTCCAGGTCGGGGTCCGAGTGGGGGTTGTAGACCTCCACGAACCGGACTCCCCGCAGCACCGGCAGCCATCGGGGCGTCCACCGGGCCGTCCACAGGTTGCCGGTCCAGGAGGGGTGGTTGAGACCGCACACGCCTCCCTGCTCTTCCACCTCGGCCAGCAGCCCGCGCGGGTCGCGGCCCCGGGGCAGGGAACGCACCAGCAGACAGGCCAGGTGGGGGCCCAGGGGCCTGAAGGGCCTCGGGACCGTGACCTCCACCCCGGACACCACGCAGAACTCGGAGTCCGAAAGTCCCAAGGTGTGGGTGACCGCGTCGTGGTCGGTGAGGGCGAGGAAGCTAAAGCCCGCGGCCCGGTAGCGGTCGGCCACCTCCCGCGGTGTGCACCTCCCGTCGGAACGCGTGGTGTGGCAGTGCAGCTGGGCCTTCCGGTCGCGCCCGGGCACGGCGTAGGGGTCCAGGATGCGCACGTGTCCTATTGTGCGGCAGGCGTGGCGAAGACGGTAGAATGGCCGCGGAGGAGGCGCATGCGGGTCCGCCTGAGGTTGTTCGCCGCGTACCGGGAAGCCGTGGGGTCCCCGCAGGTGGAGCTGGAGGTGGACGGCTCCGCCAGGGCCGCGGACGCCTGGCACCGCCTGGTCTCCCTGTACCCCGCCCTGTCCCGGCTGCCGGGTCCGGCCTTCGCGGTGGGGGACCGGTACGTGGGGCCGGACGCGCCTCTGCGGGAGGGCGACGAGCTCACCCTGATCCCGCCCGTGAGCGGCGGGAGCGTGCACGTGGCCCTGGTGGAGGGGCCCATCCAGGTGGACGAGCTGCTCCAGCGGGTCCGCCACCCCCACGCGGGAGCGGTGGTGCTGTTCCTGGGCACGGTGCGGGACAACGCCCACGGCCCCCGGGTGCTGCACTTGGACTACGAAGCCTACGAGCGGATGGCGGTGGCGGAGATGCAGCGCATCGCGGGGGAAGTGGTGGATTGCTGGCCGGTGGTGGGCGTGGCCATGGAGCACCGGGTGGGGCGTCTGGAGGTAGGAGAGATCAGCGTGGCCGTGGCGGTGTCGGCGCCTCACCGGAAGGACGCCTTCGAGGCCGGCCGCTACGCCATCGACACCCTCAAGGTGCGGGTCCCCATCTGGAAGAAGGAGGTCTGGGAGGGCGGGGCCCGCTGGGTGGGCTCAGAGGAAGGAGAAGGCGCGCCGGGCCGCGTACTGTGACCCCGAGATGGGGGGCGGCGCTCCGCTGGTGGACGTGGTCCTCAGCGTGCGGGGGCTGGGGCTCCGGTTCGCGGGGGTGGTGGCCGTGGACGGCCTCTCCTTCACCTTGCACGCGGGGGAGCTCCTGGGGATCATCGGCCCCAACGGAGCGGGCAAGACCAGCGTGCTGAACTGCATCAACGGCTTTTACCGGCCCCAGGCCGGCCGCGTGCTCTACTTCGACCGGGACATCACCCACCTGCCCCCGCACGTGCGCGCCCGCTTGGGGATCTCCCGCACCTTCCAGAACATCGCCCTGTACCCCCACATGACGGTCCTGCAGAACATCCTGTCCGGACGCCTGGTGCACATGCGCAGCTCCCTGCTGGCATGCGGGCTGTACTGGGGCCCGGCGCAGCGGGAGGTGCTGGAGCACCGCCGGCGGGTGGAGGAGATCATCGACTTCCTGGAGATCGAGGCGTACCGCGACGCCCGGGTGGCAGAGCTGCCGTACGGGATCCAGAAGAAGGTGGAGCTGGGCCGGGCCCTGGCCATGGAGCCGCGGTTGCTGCTGCTGGACGAGCCCATGGCGGGCATGACCGTGGACGAGAAGGTGGACATGGCCCGCTACATCCTCGAGCTCCGGGAGGTCCACGGGCTTCCCATGATCCTCATCGAGCACGACATGGGCGTGGTCATGGACCTGTGCGACCGCCTCATCGCCATGGACTACGGCCGGAAGATCGCGGAGGGACCGCCCCACGAGATCCAGAACCACCCCGAGGTGATCCGGGCGTACCTGGGAGAGGAGCACCGGGTGGCGGAGGAGGTGACGGGGTGAGCGCCCAGACGGTGCTGGACCGCCCGGCGGTCCTGCCCCCGGAGGCGGTGCAGGAGTCCCTGCGGGCCCTGGACACCTTCCCCAAGCGCCTGCTGCACAACGCGGAGCGGTTCGGGGACCGGGTGGCCTTCCGGGAGAAGGAGTTCGGCATCTGGCAGGAGATCACGTGGCGCCAGTACCTGGAGCACGTACAGGCGTGCGCGGGTGGCCTGCTGGCCCTGGGCATGCGCCGGGGCGACGTGGTGGCCCTGGTGGGCGACAACCGGCCCGAGCTGTACTACGTGGCCATGGCGGCCCAGGCTCTGGGCGGGGTGTCCTGCGGCATGTACCAGGACACCCTGGCGGACCAGCTGGCGGAGCTGGTGGACTTCACGGACGCCCGGTTCGTGTTCTGCGAGGACCAGGAGCAGACGGACAAGATCCTCAGCATGGAGGCCCGGCTGCCCAAGGTGGAGCGGGTGGTGGTGGACGACTGGCGGGGCATGTGGCGGTACCAGCACCCCCGACTCCTCCGGTTCTCCGAGCTGGAGAGCCTGGGCCGCGAGTACCTGAGCCGTCACCCCGACCGGTTCCTCCAGGAGGTGGCCCAGGGGCACGGGGACGACGTGGCCATCTTCTGCCTGACCTCGGGTACCACGTCCCTGCCCAAGCTGGCCATGCTGTCCCACCGCAACCTCCTGGCCCAGGGGGAGAACTTCCTGGCGGTGGAGCCCCACGTCACCGACCGGGACGAGTTCGTGAGCTTCCTGCCCTTCGCATGGATCGGCGAACAGATGATCTCCTTTACCCTGCACCAGCTGGTGGGGTTCACCGTGAACTTCCCCGAGGAGCCGGAGACGGCCCAGCGGGACCTGCGGGAGATCGGGCCCCACTTCATGTTCGCGCCCGCCCGCATCTACGAGGGCATCCACTCCACGGTGGCGGTGCGCATGCTGGACGCGGGCCCGGTGCGCCGGCGGGTGTACGAGGCGGCGCTGTCCGTGGCCGGGCGGGTGGTGGACGCGGAGGCCGAGGGTAAGCCCGTCCCGGCCTGGCTGCGGGCGCTGTGGCGGCTGTGCTGGTGGGCGGTGTACCGGCCCCTGCTGGACAAGGTGGGCCTCGCGCGCATGCGGGTGGCGTGGAACGGGGGAGCTTCCCTGGGGCCCGACTACTTCCGGTTCTTCCGGGGCCTAGGGTTGAACCTCAAGCAGATCTACGGCCAGACGGAGGTGGCGGGCATCTCCTGCGTGCACCGGGACGGGCAGGTGCGGTTCTGGACCATGGGGGCGCCCATCGCCAACACGGAGATCCGCATCACCGACCAGCAGGAGATCGTCACCCGCAGCCCCTCCGTGTTCCTGGGCTACTACAAGAACCCGGAGGCGACCCGGGAGGCTTTGCGGGACGGCTGGCTGTACTCCGGGGACACGGGAGTGCTGGACCCCAGCGGGGACATCATCCTGTTCGACCGCAGCGGCGACATCATCACGTTGCAGGACGGCACTCGCGTCCCTCCCCGGGTCATCGAGGACATGCTGAAGTTCACGCCGTACATCCAGCAGGCCATGGTCCTGGCCGACGGCCGGCCCTACCTGACGGCCATCCTCAACATCGACTTCCAGAACGTGGGGAAGTGGGCGGAGGACCGTGGGATCGCGTACACCTCGTACATGGACCTGTCCCAGAAGCCGGAGGTGCTGGACCTTCTGGAGAGGCTGGTGCGGGAGACCAACGCCCGCCTGCAGCAGGGGTGGCGGGTGCGGGCCTTCGTGTCCCTGTACAAGGAGTTCCACCCCGACGACGACGAACTCACCCGAACCCGCAAGCTGCGCCGCCGCCACATCCTGGAACGCTACCGCGACCTGGTGGACGCGGTGTACGCGGGGGCGGAGTCCTTCCAGGCTACGGTCACGGTCCGGTACGAGGACGGCCGGATGGCCACCCTGCACCCCGTGCTGCACATCCGCCGCCTCCCGGAGCCATGACCCCTCAATTCGTCCTCGAAGGCGTGGTGGTGGGTCTGGCGGTGGGCTCCATCTACGCCCTCATCGCGGTGGGGTTCACGGTCCTGTACAAGTCCACCAAGATCCTCAACCTAGCCCACGGGGAGCTCGTGCTGTTCGGCGGGTACCTGGCCGTGGCGGTCACCACGGCCCTGAGCGGCTGGCCCCTGCCCCTGGCCTTCGCCGCGGGGGTGGCGGTCACCCTGCTGGCGGCTTTGGCCTTGGGGTTCGGCGTGGAGCGGCTGGTGATGCGGCCGCTGTTCGGCCAGCCCCTGCTGTCCGTGATCATCGTCACCCTGGCTTTGGGATACGTGATCCGGGGCATCATGGTGGGCATCTGGAGCGGGGAGACCCGGACCTTCCCGCCCGTGATCCCCGCCGCGGTGGTCCGGGTGGCCGGGGTCCCCGTGTCCCTGGTGGGGGTCTGGAGTACCGCGGCGGCGGCGGCGCTGCTGGCCCTGTTCTCCCTGTTCTTCCGGTACAGCCGGTGGGGGATCGCCATGCGGGCCGCGGCCAACGAGCAGTTGACCGCGTCCACCCTGGGCGTAAGCCTCAAGCGCGTGTTCGCGTACGCGTGGGCCTTCGCCGCGGCCGCGGGGGCCGTGGGCGGGATCCTCTTGGGCCTGTGGCTGGGGGTGAACTTCGCCCTGCCCGCGGTGGGCCTCAAGGCCCTGGCCGCGGTGATCCTGGGCGGTCTGGACAGCGTACCGGGCGCCATCCTCGGCGGGCTGCTGGTGGGCGTGGTGGAGACGGTGCTGGGCGGGTACATCGACGCCCACGTGCGCGTGTTCGGCCACACCCTGCACGGGTTCAAGGAGGTGACCGCCTACCTGGTCATCCTCCTGGTCCTCATGGTCCGCCCGTACGGGCTGTTCGGCACGGAGCACATCGAGCGGCTGTAGGCCATGACGTACGCGAGGCCGTGCGGCGACTTCAAGACCTCCTACGCCCAGGACATGGCCCTCCTGGACACCCGGGCGTACCGGTGGGGCTTCCTCCTGCTCCTGGCCGGCATGGCCGCGGCGCCGTGGGTGCTGGGCCGGTGGATCTTCCTGCTCAACGACATCGCCATCTTCGCCATCGGCGCCACAGGGCTCTCCCTGGTGATGGGGTTCGGCGGGCAGATCTCCTTGGGCCACGCGGCCTTCATGGCCGTAGGCGCCTACACCTCTTGGTTCGTCACCTCCCAGCTCCAGCTGCCCTTCGTGGTGGCCTTCCCCGCCAGCGCCCTGGTGGCCTTCGCCGTGGGCGCGGTGGTGGGCCTCCCCTCCCTGAGGATCAAGGGGCTGTACCTGGCCATCGCCACCCTGGCCTTCCAGTTCCTGGTGGAGTACCTCATCGTGCAGACCGTGAGCGGCATGGGCGGTACCCCGGTCCCGCCCATGGAGCTGTTGGGGCTGCCGGTGAACACGGAGGCCCGGTTCTGGTACCTGGCCGCAGGGGTGTGGGTGGCGGGCGCGGTGTTCGCCACCAACCTCACCCGCACCCGGGTGGGGCTGGCCCTGATGGCGGTCCGGGACCGCGACTACGCGGCCCAGGTGCTGGGGGTCAACCTGCTGTACTACAAGACCCTAGCCTTCGCCCTGGGGGCCGCGTACGCGGGTGCCGCGGGCAGCCTGTTCGCCCACTACAACCGCGTCATCGGCGCGGAGCACTTCAGCCTGGCCCAGTCCATCGACTACCTGGCCATGTTGGTCATCGGCGGGCTCGGCAGCGTGTGGGGGCCGCACCTGGGGGCGGCCTTCGTGCGGGCCCTCACCCAGCTGTCCAAGATCGGAGCCCCCCTGCTGGCCGCCGCCATCCCCACGCTGGGCCGGGCCACCACCTCCATGCGGGACATCGTGTTCGGCCTGATCCTCATCGGGGTCCTGGTGTGGGAGCCGGGAGGGCTGGCGACTCTGCTCCGCAAGCTCAAGCGCTACGTGGACCTCTGGCCCTTCCCCCACTAGCTGGACCGCGCCGCGCTACGCGAGCCAGCGCTTGCGCCGCTTGTAGCTCTTCACCTCCGTGAACCGCCGCCGCCCCGACTTGGTCATGCCCAGGTAGAACTCCCGCACGTCCGCGTCCTCCCGCAGCCGGTCCGCGGGCCCGTCCAGCACGATCTTGCCGTTCTCCATCACGTAGCCGTAGGAGGCCAGCTGCAGAGCCATGCGGGCGTTCTGCTCCACCAGGAGGATGGTGATCCCCTGCTCCTCGTTCAGCCTCCGCACCAGCCGGAAGATCTCCCCCGCCACGATGGGCGCCAAGCCCAGGCTCGGCTCGTCCAGCAGCAGCAGCTTCGGCCGCGCCATGAGGGCGCAGCCGATGGCCAGCATCTGCTGCTCCCCGCCGGAGAGGTAGCCCGCCCGCACCTTGCGCCGCTCCCGCAGGCGCGGGAAGTACGTGTACACCAGGTCCAGGGCCTCCCGGGTGCCCCGGGGGTTGAGGGTGGTGCCCACGGTCAGGTTCTCCTCCGCCGTCAGCTCCTCGAACAGCCTCCGGCCCTCCCGCACCATCACCACCCCCAGGCGGCCCACCTCCTCCGGCAGCAAATTCTCGATGCGCCGGCCCGCGAACTCGATGGAGCCCCGGGTCACCTCGCCGCGCTCCAGCCGCACCAGGCCTGAGATGGCCTTGAGGGTGGTGGTCTTGCCCGCCCCGTTGGCCCCGATGAGGGCCGTGATGCTGCCCGGCGCCACGTGCAGGGAGACGCCCTTCAGCACCAGGATGGTGTTCCAGAAGACTACCTCGACGTTGTTGACCGCCAGCACCCTACCAGCCCAGCCAGTCCTTCCTGCGCTCCACGGTCACCGTCTCCACCGGCCGGATCCGGCCGCCCCGGATCTGCATGATGCGGGTGGTGGTGGAGGGCCGGTGATCCTCCCGGCTCAGGGTGATGGGCGCGGCCAGCCCCTCGGGGTCCCAGTTGCGGATCAGCTCCAGGGCACCCCGGATGGAAGCCCCCGTGAGCCCCAGCCGGCCGTACGTGGCCCAGTTGTCCACCACGATCTCCAGGGCTCGGCGCAGCAGGTAGACGTTCAGCCAGCCCCGGATGTACGAAGCGATGTACGGGCTCTGGGTGGTCCCCCACTCGAACTTGGGCACCTCCTTGCCCTGGAACCGCCGGTAGGCGTCGAAGATGGTCCGCATGCCCGGCACCGGCTCCCCGTAGTACGCGTGGGGCGTGCTGCCGTACACCCCCTCCGCGGCGGCTCCGATGCGCTTGATCATGCTCTCGTCGAAGCCCCACACGTTCACGAACCAGCGGGCCTTGGCCCCCACCTGCTTGGCGTCCCGCACCGTCACGGAGGCGGAGCTGGTGGTCCCCCCGAACCACGCGAAGTCCGCCCCCTGGTCGCGGATGGCAGTCACCTGGGAGCGGGCCTCCAGGGCCGTGAGGGCCACGATCTGGTCCGGCAGGACCTCGAACCCCAGCTCCTGGGCGTACGCCTTGCCCGCGGGGATGGGAGCCCGGCCGTACGGGTGGTCGGGGTACACGAACACGAACTTGGGGCGCGCGATGCCCTCCTTGCGGGCCAGCTCCCGGGCGAACTTCAGCACCGCCCGCAGCTGGTCGGAGTAGCTGGACACGGGGTAGAAGTTGTACGGCGTCTTGGACGGGTCGTTCAGGTGGGACGAGTAGGAGGCGGAGATGAAGGGGATCTGGTCCGCGGCCACCTGTTCCTTGAGGGCCTCGGTGTCGTTGGTGCCCCAGCCGATGATGGCCACCACCCGGTCCACGTCCCGGTACTTGCGGTACAGGGACAGGCTCTCGGGAATGCGGTAGGCGTAGTCCGCCCACACGAAGTCGATCTTCACCTTGCCCCGGATCCCGCCCATCACCTCGTTGATGTACCGGACGTGGTCCAGGGATCCCTTGGAGTAGTCCACCCCAACGTCGGAGGTGGGTCCCGTCAGGTCGAAGATCCCTCCCACCTTGATGCTGGCGGGCAGGGGAGCCTGGGCCACCGTGGGAGAAGCCAGAGCCAACAGCAGGAGTGCCAGTCCGGGAACGAGCCAACGCCCCCGCATGGTCGTACCCCCCCTTCTGTGGTGTCTAGGGCCTAGTTGTTCTCCGGCGGCCCGTGCTGCTCCTGCTCGCAAACGCCCCCGTTCGTGGGCGGGCGCACCGAACCGCGCGAGGAGGGCAGGGCTACGGCACCAGTACCACTTTACCGAAGTGCCTCCCGGTCTCCAGGTACGCGTGCGCCTCCCGCACCTCCGACAGGGGGAAGGTCCGGTCCACCACGGGTTTGAGGACCCCGCGCTCCACCAGGGGCAACAGGTCGTACAGCTCCCCCTTGCTGCCCACCCACGTACCGTGCACGCTCAGGGCCTTGCCGAACACGTACCGGATGTCCGTCTCCGCCTGCGCGCCGGACGTGGCCCCGCAGGTCACCAGCCGTCCGCCCCGGGCCAGGGCCTTCAGGCTCACGTCCCAGGTGGCGCGGCCCACGTGTTCGAACACCACGTCCACGCCCCGCCGCCCCGTGACCCGCCGGACTTCCTCCAGGACGTTCTGGGTCCGGTGGTTGACCACCTCGTCGGCCCCCAGCTGCCTGGCGCGCTCCAGCTTCCAGTCCTCCCCGGCCACCGCGATCACCCGGGCGTGGAAGGCCTTGGCGATCTGGATGGCGGCGCTGCCCACCCCACTGCCCGCGCCCCACACCAGGACCTCCTCCCCGGGCTGCAGCCTGCCGTGGGTGACCAGCATGTTCCAAGCCGTGAGGAACACCAGGGGGAAGGCAGCCGCCTCCTCGAAGCTCAGGTGGGCAGGCTTGCGGACCAGGTTGGCCTCCGGCACCACCACGAACTCCGCGTCGGTGCCGTCCCGGTGCTCGCCCAGCAGCCCGTACTCCCGGCACAGGTTGTCACGGCCCCGGAGGCAGGCAGCACAAACTCCGCAGGAAACCCCGGGGTTCAGCACCACCTCGTCCCCCGGCTTGGCGAACTTCACTCCCGGCCCCACCGCGTCCACCACCCCCGCCCCGTCCGAACCCAGCGTCAGGGGCAGCGGGAAGCGGACCCCTGGGATCCCCTTGCGGACCCAAAGGTCCAGGTGGTTCATGGCCGCGGCCCGGACCCTCACCCGCACCTGGCCCGGTCCGGGCTCGGGCGTCCGCAGCTCCTCCAGGCGCAGGACTTCGGGACCTCCGTGCTCGTACACCCGCACCGCCCGCATGGCCCTACCCCACCACCGCGGACCGTTCCGCGGACCGGTACACGTGGATCATCTTCAGGTAGTTGGCCTTCACCACCCCCGCGGCCTGCTCCCGCGAGAGGGTGCCTTCGAGGTAGCCCTTGACCCCGTCCCAC
The DNA here is from genome assembly GCA_964437095.1 of uncultured bacterium. Classification (GTDB taxonomy): domain Bacteria; phylum Sysuimicrobiota; class Sysuimicrobiia; order Sysuimicrobiales; family Sysuimicrobiaceae; genus Tepidifontimicrobium. The sequence goes on from CAYTFH010000007.1 coordinate 52,685, forward strand.
CAGATGGTGCGGCCGATGGCGAACCCCACGTAGCCGGCGACCCCCGCGCCGGCCTGCAGCCACCGGACCACGGCGCCTTCGTCCGCGCCGCGGCCCAGGACCACGCACGCCACCCGGTGGCGGCCTGCGGACCGAACCTGCGCGCTCACCCGCTGGCAGTCCTCCCGGCGGTCCAGCCCCTCGATCTTCCACACGTCGGGCTCCACCCCGCCCTCCTGGAGCTCCCGGATGGCCTGCACCATCAGCCGCGGCCGGACTTCCAGGTCGTAGCGGGCTTCCTCTCCCCCCACGGCCTCCAGCTGGTCTTTCGTGGGCGGAACCAGGAGCTCGAACAGGAACCGACGAGCCCGCTCGTGCAGCCACTGGGAGAGGCGGCGCAGCCGCTCCACCTGCCGGGCGTTGAGCGCCCGGTCGCCCTCGGGGTTGTACCGCACCAGAACCTTGGCGAAGGTGGGGTCGAAGGCCTCGATGTGCTCGCCGAAGGCCTCCCCGTACTCGAAGTCAAACTCGTCCTGCCCGCTGCGCTCCACGGGCATGGCGAACACCACGCCCCTGTGCCGGGCGTCGCGGGCAATCTCCGCGCCGAACTGCTCGTCCACCAGGATCCCCGCGGCCTCCCGGGGCGCTCCCGCCTCCAGGGCCCGCAGGAAGCCCTCGTAGATCACCCTCTTGGCGTCCGACACCCGCTGCGCGGCCTGCGGGGTCACCTCGCCCCGGATGCCCGCCAGCTTGAGGAACGAGCCCCGGTGGTCGAAGGCGAGGATGTACAGTGGCCGGTCGTACCCGAGTTCCATGACCGCCCTCCTTTTCAGGGAATCCGCGGCAGGTCCTCCTCTTCCACGCGGATGCGGCTCGGCCCTTCCACCACCACCCGCCCCTGCCGGTACCACAGGACCACCTTCCGCCCCTCCAGGACGCTGCCCCGCCACCGCATCCGCACCAGGCCTTGCAGGTCCACCCGGCCGGCCCGGAAGTCCGCAGCCGCCCCGGAAGCCACCCCGCGGCCGGAGGGGAACCGGAAGCTCACCGGCCCCGTCAAGTGCGCGGTCTGCGTGGCCAGGTGGAAGGTGGCCTCGCGGCCCTGCAGGGCCACGCGTGCGGTCTCGAACCTGGCAGGATCCTGCACCTCCGCCTGCTGCTGCCGAGACCGGTACACCAGCCGGCCGCCGGAAGCGGTCACCTCTTCTGCGGCCAGCACCGCGGGCCGCCCGGAGGCCACCGCCACACCGGTGCGCACGTCCAGGCTCATCCGGTCCGCGGCGAGCTTCCGGCCGCCTGACAGGAGCTGCGCTTGGCCCACCGCCTCCACCGTCAGCAGCTCCAGCCCGCGGGTGAACCGGACCCGCGCAACCTGGCTGCGGAGCTCCCCCTCCGGCCCCGTGGCCGTGACCCCTCCCGAGAGCACTCCCACCCCCGCGGCGCGGTCCAGGACCAGTTCCGGTCCGGTGAGGACCCGCTGGCCGTGGGTGATCCGCACCTGCCAGGCCCGAAGCAGGCCACCTTCCGCGTCCAGGTCCAGGCGCGAACCCGTGACCACGAAGGGGGCGGCCGCGGCTGCCGCGGCCCAACACGCCACCGCGGCCGCGGCCCACAGAAGCCGCACGGCTAGCCCAGGGTCGCCGGTTGCAGGTCGATCTGGGCCCGCTGCAGCCGGCCGCTGTAGTCGATGTACACCGACTTCCACTCGGTGAACACGTCCAGCACCTGCAGCCCGCCCTCCCGGTGGCCGTTGCCCGTGAACTTGGTGCCGCCGAAGGGCAGGTGGACCTCCGCGCCGATGGTGCCGTGGTTCACGTACACGATGCCCGTGTGGATGTCCTCCACCGCCCGCATGGCCTTGTTCACGTCCCGGGTGAAGATGGACGCGGAAAGGCCGTAGCGGACCCCGTTCACCACCTCCACCGCCTGTTCCAGGCTGTCCACCCGGATGAGGTCGGTGACGGGCCCGAAGATCTCCTCCTGGGCGATGCGCATGCGGGGGTCCACCCGGTCGAACACCGTGGGCCGGAAGAAGTAGCCCCGCTCCAGGCCGTTCCCCGTGGCCCGCTCCCCGCCCACCAGCACCACCGCTCCTTCTTCCTGCCCGACGCGCACGTAGCGCTCCACCCGCTCCAGCTGGGCTTGGCTCACCAGGGGGCCCATGTCCGTCTGCGGGTCCAGGCCGTGGCCCAGCCGGAGCTGGCGGGCGCGGTGGGTGAGGATGTCCGCCACGTCCCCGTGCACCTTGGGGTGTACCAGGATCCGGCTGCAGGCGGTACACCGCTGGCCGCTGGTGCCGAAGGCGCTCCACGTGAGGGCATCCGCCACCAGGTCCAGGTCCGCGTCGTCCATGACGATGGCCGCGTTCTTGCCGCCCATCTCCAACGACACCCGCTTGCCGCGGGCGGCGCACTTCTCCGCCACCTGCAGGCCTACCTCCGTGGACCCCGTGAAGGAGATCAACGCCACGTCTGGGTGGTCCACCAGCGCTGCGCCAACCTCATCCCCGCCCAGCACCAGGTTCAGCACCCCAGGCGGCAGCCCGGCCTCCTCCAGGACCTCCACGAACTTCACCGCGCAGATGGGGACCTCCGGGGCGGGCTTGAACACCACGGTGTTGCCGCACACCAGGGCGGGCACGATCTTCCACGACGGGATGGCCATGGGGAAGTTCCACGGGGTGATGACGCCCACCACGCCCAGGGGCTGCCGCACGCAGTACGCCGCTTTGTGGGGCATCTCGCTCGGGGTGGTGTACCCGTGCAGGCGGCGGCCCTCGCCCGCGATGAAGTACGTCATGTCGATGGCTTCCTGCACGTCGCCCCGGGACTCCAACAGGATCTTCCCCATCTCCCGGGTCATGAGCTGGGCCAGCTCCTCCTTGCGGCGGACCAGGATCTCCGCGGCGCGGAACAGGATCTCCGCCCGCCGGGGCGCAGGGACCTTGCGCCACTTGGGGTACGCCTCCTTGGCCGCGGCCACCGCGTCCTGCACGTCCTCCACGCCCGACCGCGCGCACACCCCCAGCACCTCGCCCGTGGCGGGGTCCACGGACTCGAAGGTGGCGCCGGACCGCGCGGGCCGCCACCGGCCCCCGATGTAGTTCAGGTAGGTCTGCACCCCGCTCCCCCCTTTTCACGACACCCGGGCGGCCCGCAGCCTCTGCGCGGCCTCTCGGAAGGCGCGGGCCCCTGCGCTGTCGGGGTAGCGGACCACCACGGGCTCGCCCGCGTCACCCGCCTCGCAGATCTTCGGGTCCAGGGGGATTCTGGCCAGCAAGGGTACGTGCAGGCGGTCGGCCAGGGCCTGCCCGCCTCCCTGGCCGAACACCGCCATGGGCACTGCTCCGTCCAGGTAGCTCATGTTCTCGATGACCCCGGTCACCTTCAGGTTGACCTTCTCCGCCAGGCGCGCCGCCCGCGCCGCCACCTCCACGGCCGCCCGCTGCGGGGTCGTCACCACCAGCATCTCCGCCCTGGGCAGCTGCTGGGCCACGGTGATGGACACGTCCCCGGTCCCCGGCGGCAGGTCCAGCAGCAGGGTGTCGATGTCGCCCCAGTGCACCTCTGTGATGAACGTGACCAGGGCCTTGTGCAGCAACGGGCCCCGCCACACCACCGCCTCGTCCCGGTCCACCAGCATCCCCATGGACACCGCCCGCACTCCCCAACGCTCCAGGGGAATGATCATCTGGTCGATGACCGTGGGCCGTCCCTCGATGCCGAGCATGCGGGGGATGGAAAACCCGTACACGTCCGCGTCCAGCACGCCCACCCGGCTCCCCGCCTGGGCCAGGGCTACGGCCAGGTTGGCGGTCACCGTGGACTTGCCCACCCCGCCCTTGCCGCTGGCCACGGCCAGCACGCGCACCGCGCTGTGGGGGGACAAAAACGGCGAGCGCGCTTCCGCCTCCGAGCCTCGGAGCTTTTGGATGAGGGCCTGCCGCTCGTCCGGGCTCATCACGCCCAGGTGCACGTCCACGGACCGCACCCCGGGCAGCCGCGCCACGCGGTCCCGGATGGACTGCACGATGACCTCCCGCAAGGGGCAGCCGCTGATGGTGAGCACCGCGTCCACCTGCACGTGGCCGCCCCGGATGCGCACGTCCCGCACCATGTCCAGCTCCACGATGGACCGGCGCAGCTCCGGGTCCTCCACCCCCCGAAGGACCTCCAGCACCTGCTCCCGGGTGAGCTCCGAACCCCTCCGCCCGAACCGCATGGCAGCTCCCCTCCTTCCCTCCCATGCTACCACCCGTGCCCTTCCCGTGACGGGCGCAGCACCACTCCCTCTTTGGGACGCAGCTCCACAACCCGCTCGAACCCGTCACGGTCCAGGTGGGTGGACAGCACGACGTCTCCGGCCACGGGAAACTCCACGGGGTCCTCGCGGAAGTTCAAGGCCACCATCACCGCCTCTGCGTCGCTCTGCCTGCGGTACGCGAACACCCCGGCGGGCGACTCCAGGGCCTGGTAAGTTCCCGCGGACAACGCCCCGCACTCCCGCCGCAGGCGCAGGAGCCGCCGCACCATCTGCAGGAAGGACCGGGGGTCGCGCTGCTGGGAAGACACGTTGCGCCAGGTGAAGTCGGGGTTCGCGGGAAGCCACGGCTCGCCCGCGGTGAACCCCGCGTGGCGGCTTGAGTCCCACTGCATGGGGGTACGGCACGCGTCCCGGGACCACTTCCCGCCCCACTCCCGGAAGCCCGGCAGGTCGCGCACCTGACCGGAGGGGATTTCCCCGTCGCACATGCCGAGCTCATCCCCGTAGTACAGGGTGGGTGTGCCGGGCAAGGTCAGGAGCATCATGTGGGCCAGGCGGGAACCCTCCTGTCCTAGGCGGGTGGCCGCCCGCGGCCGGTCGTGGTTTCCCAACACCCAGCTGGGCCACCCGTACGGCGGCAGGGCGCGGAGGTACTCGTCCACCAAGGCCCGGAGGGTGTCCGCGCGCCAGCGGTCTGCGGGGAGGTCCACCAGGGAGAAGTTGAAGGGGAGGTGGCACTCGGGCGCCTCCGGCGCCCCGTAGTACGCCACCAGCCTCGAAAAGGGCAGGTAGACCTCGCCCAGCAGCACCGGCTCCCGGTCGCGGTAGCCGTCCACCACGGCCCGCAGGTGCCGCAGCACGGCGTGGGTCTCCGGTTGATCCTCGGTGTACACGTGCAGGAGGCGGTCCCGCTCCCGCATGCCCGGCCGCCACGCGGGGTTGGGGGGCTCGTCCCGGAACTGCTCGTCCTCCACCAAGAGCCACGCGGCGTCCACGCGGAACCCGTCGGCCCCGCGGTCCAGCCAGAACCGCACCACGTCTTCCACGGCGCGCAGCACCTCGGGGTTCCGGTAGTTCAGGTCCGGCTGCTGGGCCAGGAACTGGTGCAGGTAGTACTGCCCGGTTTCGGGGTCCAGGGTCCACGCGGGCCCTCCGAAAAAGCTCAGCCAGTTGTTGGGCGGCCCTCCCCCGGGCCCGGGGTCCCGCCACACGTACCAGTCCCGCTTGGGGTCGGCGCGGCTGCGGCGGGACTCCAGGAACCACGGGTGCTGGTGGCTGGTGTGGTTGGCCACCAGGTCCACCACCACCCGCAACCCGCGCCGGTGCGCCTCTGCCACCAGCCCCTCGAAGTCCTCGAGGGTGCCCATGGCCCGGTCCACGGCGCAGTAGTCGGACACGTCGTAGCCGAAGTCGTGTTGCGGCGAAGGGTAGAAGGGCGTGACCCACACGGCGCCCACCCCCAGGTCCGCCAGGTACTCCAGGCGCCGGGCCAACCCCCGCAGGTCCCCCACCCCGTCCCCGTCGGAGTCCTGGAAGGACCGCACGTAAACCTCGTAGATGGCCTCCCGCTGCCACCACGCGAAGGGCTTCACCGCGGCCGCCCCTCCCGCCACACGGTGACGCTGCGGGCCGGAGCGAGCCACGCGCTGCCCGCGGCCAGGGTGCCCGCGCGGCGCCCGCGCTCCACCGTGGACCAAACCCACTCCCAGCTCCACACCCCGGCGGTCCGGGACAGCACGAACCGCACCGCCTGCCCGGCGTTGAACACCACGAGGAAGGTCTCGTCCGCCAAGGGCCAGCCGCGTTCGTCCCGCTCCGCGAACGCCCGCCCGCACAGGACCATCCCCACGGCTCGCAGCTGCGGGTCCTGCCAGTCCTCCGCCGCCATCTCCCGGCCCGAAGGGTGGACCCACGTGAGGTCCCGGCAGGGGCCCGCCTCCACGCCCCGGAGGAACTCCCGGCGGCGGAAGTTGCGGTGCTTCAGGCGGAAGCTCACCACCCGGCGGACGAACTCACAGAAGCGCCGGCGTTCTCCGTCCAGGTGCCACGCGTACCAGGAGATCTCATTGTCCTGACAGTACGCGTTGTTGTTCCCCTGCTGGGTGCGAGACAGCTCGTCCCCGCCCAGGAGCATGGGCACACCCTGGGACAGCAGGAGGGTGGCCACCAGGGCCCGCTTGAGCCGCTCCCGACACGCCCGCACCTCGGGGTCGTCCGTAGGACCTTCCGCCCCGCAGTTGGTGCTGTAGTTCTCCTCCGCGCCGTCCCGGTTGCCCTCCCCGTTGGCCTCGTTGTGCTTGCGGCTGTAGCTCACCAGGTCCTCCAGGGTGAAGCCGTCGTGGGAGGTCACGAAGTTGATGGAGGCGAAGGGCTTGCGGCCGCTGCGGTCGTACAGGTCCGGGCTGCCCACCAGCCGGGTGGCGAACTCCCCCAGGGTGCCGGGGTCGCCCCGCCAGAACCGCCGCACCGCGTCCCGGTAGCGGCCGTTCCACTCCGCCCACCGCCACGGGAAGTTGCCGATCTGGTACCCGCCGGGCCCCACGTCCCAGGGTTCCGCGATGAGCTTGACGCGGGACAGCACGGGGTCCTGCTGGATCACCTTAAAGAAGGCGCTGAGCATGTTCACGTCGTACAGCTCCCGGGCCAGGGCCGCGGCCAGGTCGAACCGGAACCCGTCCACGTGCATCTCCACCACCCAGTACCGCAGGCTGTCCATGATCAGCTGCAGCACGTACGGGTTGCCCGGGTCCAACGTGTTGCCCGTGCCCGTGTAGTCCATGTAGTAGCGGGGCGCCTCGGGGTTGAGCTTGTAGTAGCTGGCGTTGTCGATGCCGCGAAAGCTCAGGGTGGGCCCCAGGTGGTTGCCCTCGCCCGTGTGGTTGTACACCACGTCCACCACCACCTCGAACCCCGCGGCGTGCAGGGCCCGCACCATGGCCTTGAACTCCCGCACCGCCGCCAGGCCCCCGCCCTGGGCGTACTCAGGCTCGGGCGCGAAGTACGCGAGAGGGTTGTAGCCCCAGTAGTTGGTGAGCCCCCGCTCCACCAGGGCGCGGTCGTCCACGTGGGCGTGCACGGGGAGCAGCTGCACCGTGGTGACCCCCAGGGACCGCAGGTGGTCCAGCACGGGCTCCGAGGCCAGCCCCAGGTAGGTGCCCCGGAGCTCTTCCGGCACTTCGGGGTGCAGCCGGGAGATGCCCTTCACGTGGGTCTCGTAGATCACCGTGTCCTCCCACGGCACCGCCGGGGGCCGGTCCTCGCCCCACTCGAAGGTATCCTCCACCACCGCTCCCAGGGGCGCGAAGGGCGCGCTGTCGCGGTCGTCGAAGCTCAGATCCTCTCGCGGGTCGCCCACCCGGTAGCCGAACAGGGCGTCGTGCCACCGGAGCGGCCGGCCCACGGCCTTGGCGTAGGGATCCAGGAGCACCTTGTGGGGGTTGAACCGGTGGCCCCGCTCGGGGTCGTAGGGGCCATGCACCCGGTAGCCGTACAGTTGGCCGGGCCCCACGCCCGGGAGGTAGCCGTGCCACACGAGGCCGGTGCGCTCCTGGAGCTCCACGGTGCGGGAAGGTTGCGGGTCCTCGGGCCGGTGGAACAGCACCAGCTCCACCCCTTCCGCGTGCTCGCTGTACAGCGCGAAGTTGGTGCCGAGCCCGTCCCAAGTGGCTCCCAAGGGGTACGGCCGGCCCCGCCAGACCCTCACCCCTCAGCCTCCCACCGAAAGAACAGCACGCCCAGGGGCGGCAGGTTCAGGCTTACGGAGTACGGCCGCCCGTGGTGGGGCTGCGGTTCGGCCCGCACGCCCCCCAGGTTGCCCCAGCCGCTGCCGCCGTACTCGGCCGCGTCGCTGTTGAGCACCTCCCTCCACCACCCTCCCCGGGGCACCCCCACCCGGTACCCCTCCCGGGGCACGGGGGTGAAGTTGCACACCACGGCCACCACGCGTCCGTGGCGGCTCTTGCGCAGGAAGCTGAGCACGCTGTGGTCGCTGTCGTCGGGGTCGATCCACTCGAACCCCGCGGGCTCGCAGTCCAGTTCGTGCAGGGCGGGCTCCCACCGGTACAGGCGGTTGAGGTCCCGCACCCACCGCTGGACGCCCGCGTGCCGCACGTCCTGCAGCAGGTGCCAGTCCAGGCTCCCCTCGTGGTCCCACTCCCGCCGCTGGCCGAACTCCCCGCCCATGAACAGCAGCTTCTTGCCCGGCTGGGCGTACTGGTAGCCCAAGAGCAGCCGCAGGTGCGCGAACTTCTGCCACTCGTCCCCCGCCATCTTGCCCCACAGGGAACCCTTGCCGTGGACCACCTCGTCGTGGGACAGGGCCAGGACGAAGTTCTCCGTGAAGGCGTACAGCATGCGGAAGGTGAGCTCGCGGTGGTGGTACTTGCGGTACACGGGGTCGCGGCGGAAGTACGTCAGGGTGTCGTGCATCCACCCCATGTCCCACTTCAGCCCGAAGCCCAGGCCGCCCAGGGACGTGGGGCGGGAGACCATGGGCCACGCGGTGGACTCCTCCGCCACGGTCTGCACGTCCGGGAAGTTCCGGTACACCTCCTCGTTGAGCCGCCGCAAGAACCGGATGGCGTCCAGGTTCTCCCGCCCCCCGTACTCGTTGGGCAGCCACTCCCCCTCCGGCCGGGAGTAGTCCAGGTACAGGATGGACGCCACCGCGTCCACCCGCAGCCCGTCCGCGTGGTAGCGGTCCAGCCAGAACAACGCACTGCTCAGGAGGAAGCTACGCACCTCCGGCCGCCCGTAGTCGAAGATGGCGCTCCCCCAGTCCGGGTGCCAGCCCCGGCGGGGGTCGGGGTGCTCGTACAGGGCGCTGCCGTCGAACCCGGCCAAGCCGTGGGGGTCGGTGGCGAAGTGGGAGGGAACCCAGTCCAGGATTACGCCCACCCCGGCCCGGTGGAGGATGTCCACCAGGTACATGAAGTCCTGGGGGGTCCCGTACCGGCACGTGGGCGCGAAGTAGCCCGTGACCTGGTAGCCCCACGACCCGTAGAAGGGGTGCTCCATCACCGGCAGGAACTCCACGTGGGTGAATCCCTGTTCCCCCACGTACTCCGCTAGGCGTCCGGCCACCTCCCGGTAGGTGAGGTGGCGGCCTCCTTCGCCGCGCAGCCACGAGCCCAGGTGCACCTCGTACATGCTCACGGGGGCGTCCAGGGCGTTGCGCCGCCGGCGCTGGCGCATCCAGTCCGCGTCGCCCCACGGGTACTGCAGGTCCCACACCACGGACGCGTTGCCCGGCGGAGGCTCGGACCAGAAGGCGAAGGGGTCGGCCTTGTCCAGGGCCTGGCCGGAGGCGGTGGTGATCCGGTACTTGTACCGGTGCCCGGGCCGCGCCGGGCGGACTACGCCCTGCCAAACGCCCGTTTCGTCCACCCGTTCCAGGGGGTGGCGCGTGGGGTCCCAGCCGTTGAAGTCGCCCATGACGAACACGTCCCGCGCCCGGGGAGCCCACACCGCGAACCACACGCCGTCTTCCGTCACGTGGGCCCCCAGCTTGTGGTACAGGCGCAGGTGGCTGCCTTCGCGGAACAGGTAGGTGTCGTAAGGAGTCCAGCGGTGCTCCGTCACGGTTCGCGTCCTCGTTCGTCAACCTCTCCGTCCCCGTTCGGCCTTGGTACCACGTCCCACCCGGTTTGGCAACCCGAACTGCGCGCCTGCCGTAGCTCCTCCAGGACCTGCCGGAGCTCGGAGGAGCGAAGGACCTCTGAAACGGACCTTGCCAAGCGCCTGCGCCAGTTCGGGTGCTGCTGGTCCGTGGTCCCGGGGACGTTGTGGCGGTGGCGCTCCAGCCACAGGTCTTCTAGGTTCACCACCACGCACGCCGCGGGACTTGAGGCCAAAAACCGCACGCACGCCCGCAAAGCTGACGCGGGATCGTCGGTCCCCACGCCCAGGAACCGCGCCAGGGCCTCCACCTGCGCGGCCCGAGCCGCCCTGGCCGCGGCTGCCTCCTCGGGGCCCAGCAGCCCCAGACTTTCCAGCTGGGTCAGGTCCTCCCCGGACCACCAACCCGCGAAGGTGGCGGTGTCGTGGGTCCCCAGGGAGGCCACGGTGTTGGCCCCGGGCGGAAGCGGCCCGGAGCCCGGGCGCACCTCGAAGGCCAGGACGTACATGCGCAGGACGCCGTGCCGGTCCAGCCTGCGGCGCACCGCCTGCGGGACCGTCCCCAGGTCCTCGCCCACCACCGCAGCCCCTGCCCGCCACGCCTCCAGGAGCACCACCGCGTACAGCTCGTCGGTCGGGTAGCGCACGTACACCCCCGCGGACGTCGGGAAACCCCGGGGGATCCAGAACAGGCGGTGGAGGGCCATCACGTGGTCCAGCCGCAGCAACCTGCAGGCCCGGAAGTGGTGCGCCAGGCAGCGCCGCAGGTACCCGTACCCCTCCTCGCGCACCCGCCATGGGTGCAGGGGCGCGAACCCCCAGTCCTGCCCTCCCGCAGAAAAAGGGTCCGGCGGGGCTCCCACGGACACCCCCTCCACGAACAGGTGCCGGTACCGCCACGCGTCGTACCCGTCCGGGTGCACGCCCAAGGGGAAGTCCAGGTACAACCCGCACCGCCGGAAGCCCTGCTCGATCTGTGTGTGGGCGAGCCACTGGGCGTAGGCGTAGGCGCGCACCGCGGGCAGGCTGGCGTCCAAGCCCCACCGCCCCTCCCGCGCGTCCGTGGGCCACCTCCGCCACGGCCGCCCCAGATGCTCGCAGGCAACCCGAAAACGGGCGTAGTCCTGCACGTGAGGGTGGTCGGCCAGCCACGCGAGGAATTCCCGATTCTCTGCGGGAGTGAGCCGTCCGCTCCGCTCCTGCAGGGCCTTCCGCTTGCTGAGGGAAGCGGCCCGGTAGTCCACCAGGTGGTTTCCTGATGGCGTCACGCCCGGGAGGTGAACCAGCAGCTCGTTCCACACTAGGCGGCTGACGGGCCGGTACGGACTCGGGTCCTCGGGGAATACGGGAAGCAGGGGCAGGGTGGCCACCACGTGGCCGCCCCAAGCCGCGGTCGCCTCCGCCAGGAGTCGGAGGTCGTGGAAGTCCCCCACGGGTTGCCCCGGAGAGGACCACAGGGCGTAGACGGGCGCGAACACACCCCACAAGCCCCGCGGGTACCGCAGACGCCGGGGCGCGGAGATCACCGTGCACCGGTGCGACCCGCCCTCAAGCTCCACCCGGGCTTGGTGCACCCCGAAGGGGAGCTTGGCGGGCAGGCGGAGCTCCCACACGCCGCCGACCCGGGCATGGAGGCTCAGCCGGCGCCACGCCCGCTCCTCGCCGTCCTCCTGCCGCACCCACACGTCCGCGCGCCCCGCGGTGCCCGAAGGCCGCATCCGCATCCGCAGCCGCCCGCCCCACGCCACCGCTACCGGTTCCACCGCCCCCGGCGGCTGGTCCGGGTCTACGTCCAAGGCCTCCCAGACGCCCCGCACCGCCTCCGGGGGTGGCCTACGCAGCCCACCGGCTACGTCCCAGTACCCGAGCTGGACCCCGAGGCGCGTCGCCAGTTTTCGGGAAGGACCCGGACCGCGCTTCAAGGGTCTCGCCAACCTCCGAGAGCTAGCGGGCAGCTCACGGGGTCTGAGGACGCTTGCCCGTGCGGCGACGGCGGCGCTTCCGCCGCGCCAGAGCGGCCGGCGCGCCCTCCAGCTCTGAGGGCGTGGATGCGGCCGCCTCCGCGCGGGGCGGGCCCTGCGGCGGTTGGGCCGGCACTTCCGCGGCCACCCCGGATTCCTGGGAAGGTCGCGCCTTCATGAGCCGTACTTCCTCCGCCACCAGCTCCCGCTCCGCGCTCCACTTCATGCGGTCCAGGGTGCGCTCCACTTCCTGCACCACCACGCGGCGGGTGCTGGCCTCGTCCAGGAGGGCGACCCCCGGGTCCAGCTCCACCGTGTAGCGAACCACGGTGCCTTCGCCTCCTTCCGCGGGCGCCACCTCGAACCAAGCGGCGTAGTGCAGGAACGTGCCGTGGGCCTGCCGCCACTGGACCCACCGGCCGGGCTCCAGCTCCGCCCGCACCACCGACTCCGCGGGAAGGCCCGCCACGAACCCCCGCAGCCGCAGCACCCAGCGGTTGCCGCGCCGCTCCACGGTGTCCGCCCGCATCCAAAGGTCCGACCATCGGGGCAGGTGCTCCAGGCGGCTGGCCATGCCGTAGGCGCTGGCGGGCTGCGCCCGCAGGAGCCGGTGGCCCGTGGCCTGCACGCCCCGGGCCACCGCCACCGTGGCCGCAGCGGGCTGCGGAGCGGGCGCGGGGGAGCGGGGCCGACGCCGCCGACGGCGGCCAGGGCTGTCCATCTCTATGCCGCCCTTCTGAACCGCGGCGGTCTGTGGCACATCCTCCTAGCCGGCCCGGGCTCCCCGGGAAAGCTGTTGTCGGGCCCGCCGCGCCCCGTCCACCATGGAGCGCAGCTTGCCCACGGTCTCCTCGGTGGTGCGCGTCTTCAGGCCGCAGTCGGGGGAGACGTACACCTGGCGCGGCTCGAACACCTCCAGGGACCGGCGGATCCCGTCCACCACCTCGTCTGCGGACTCCACCCGGTGGGAGTGGGCGTCCACCACCCCGAGCCCGATGTCCTTGGTGAAGGGGTGCTTGCGGAACACCTCCAGGAGGGCGAAGTCCTCGTTCTTCAACGCTAGGTCGATCTGGCGCACAGGGAGGCCCAACATCCTCGGGTAGATGCGGGGGACGTCGCCGTAGCACACGTGGGTGATGGTGTACGCGCTGAGGCCGTCCACCACCACCTCCATGGCCTCCCGGGCCAGGTCGAAGTCCTCGTCCGGACGGGTGTGGATGGCGGGCTCGTCGATCTGGATGAACCGGGCCCCGGCCCGCTCCAGGTCCACCGCCTCCTCGTGGATGGCCCGGGCCAGCTCCATGACCAGCTCCCGCCGCGTGGGGTAGTACTCGTTGAAGGACCACTCCGCGATGGTGTACGGGCCGGTGAGCATCCCCTTCACGGGTTTGCCCGTGAGGGACTGGGCGAACCGGAACCACTCCACGGTGATGGGGCGCTTGCGGCCCACGGGGCCCACCACCACGGGCTTGGGGTAGTAGCGGTTCCCGTACGACCGCACCAGGCCCGCGATGGCGAACCCCTCCATCTCGTCCGCGAAGTACGCCACCATGTCGCCCCGGTACATCTCCCCGTCCACGAGGATGTCCAGGCCCAGCTCCTCCTGGCGCTGGATCCACTCCCGGGTGGCCTGTTCCTCAAGCCGGCGGAGCTCTTCCGGTTCGATCTGGCCCCGCAGCCGCTTGCGCCGGGCCTCCAGCAGGTACGGGGGCTTGGGGAAGGACCCCACGGTGGTGGTGGGGAACAGGGGCAGGCCGTTCACCGGGTCACCTCCAGGGCGGCCCGCTTGACCTCCGCCAGGCGGGCCAGCTTCGCCTTCGCCGCGCGCCGCGGCAGGAACTCCAGCCCCGCGCTGGGACCCAGGTCCACCCGGTCCAGGGGGACCACCCGGGACAGGCGCTCGAGGGCGCGCAGGACCTCCTCCACGGTTTCTAGCCGGGTGTTGCGCGCGTCCAGAGCGCCGAACCCCAACCGGCGGTCCGTGGGGAACCCTTCCGCTTCCAGGACGTCCCAGTTGCGGGGCCCGGCCACGAAGTCCAGCCCCACAACCTGGACCGGTAGCTCGCAGAACGCTCCCAGCAGCCCCGCCGCGTCGCCGAAGTACGTGTACAGGGCCACGGGCGACCGCACGCCCTCCAGCAAGGCCAGCATGGCCTCTCGGAAGAGGGGCAGGTCCTCCTTGTGCTGCAGGATGGCGGGCTCGTCCACCTGCACCAGGGGAGGGGGCTCCGCGTCCAGGGCCCGCAGCTCCTGGTTGAGGGCGCGGCTGGTGGCCAGGACGAAGTCCGAAAAGCTCCCGTAGTACCGGTTCTGGCTGAGCCGGGCCAGGGTGTACGGACCGGTGACCACCGGGCGGACGGGCTTGGAGCAGTGCGCGCGGGCGAACCGGTAGTCCTCCACGGTGATGGGCTCGCGCCAGGCCACGGGTCCCTCCGCCACCGGCTGCCGGTAGTACACGTTGGTGTCGAACCACCGCTGCAGCCCGTCGATGGAGAACCCCGTCATCCGCCGGGCGAAGTAGGTCTGGCCGTCCTCCCACCGGATCTGCCCGTCCGTGACCATGTCCAGGCCGGCTTCCACTTGGTCCGCCAGCGCCTCCAGGGTCACCTCCTCCTCCACCCGGCGGAACTCCTCCCGGGTGATCTGGCCCCGCTGCAGCTTCTCCGCCGCCGTCCGCCACCGCCCGGGCGCGGGCAGGTCGGGGATCTTCGGGTAGCTCCCGATGTGGGTGGTGCGCAAGGCATCCCTCCTTCCCCGCTCACGTAGCCTGCAGCACCGCCTTGGCCACGATGAGCCGCTGGATCTCGCTGGTGCCCTCCCCGATCTCGCAGAGGCGCACGTCCCGATAATAGCGCTCCACGGGGTAGTCCCGGATGTAGCCGTAGCCGCCGTGTACCTGCAGGGCGCGGTCCGCGGCCCGGTGGGCGGCCTCCGAGGCGTACAGTTTGGCCATGCTGGCCTCCTTCCGGAAGGGCAACCCCTGGTCCGCCAGCCACGCGGCCCGCAGCACCAGCAGCCAGGCCGCGTCCAGCTCCACCGCGGAGTCCCCCAGCATCCACTGGACCGCCTGGAACTGCGCGATGGGCTGCCCGAAGGCCACCCGGTTCTTGGCGTACTCCACCGCGGCCTCCAGCGCCGCCCTCCCGATCCCCACGGCCATGGCACCGATGCCGATGCGGCCGCCTTCCAGGACCCGCATGGCCTGCCGGTAGCCTTCCCCCTCCTGGCCCAGGCGGTTCTCCTCCGGTACTTCCACGTCCTCGAACACCACCTCCGCGGTGTCGGAGGCCCGCAACCCCAGCTTGTCCTCCTTTTTGCCCACCCGCAGCCCTGGAGTGTCCCGGTCCACCACGAAGGCGCTGATGCCGCCCGGCCCCTCTGTGCCGGTGCGCGCCAGGACCACGTACACCCCGGCCACGGAGCCCTGGGTGACGAAGTTCTTGGTCCCGTTCAGCACGTAGCGGTCCCCCCGGCGTTCCGCCCGGGTCCGGATGGCCGCCGCGTCGCTGCCCGCGTGGGGCTCCGTCAGACACCACGCCCCCAGGACCTCGCCCCTGGCCAGCCGCGGTAGGTACCGTCGCTTCTGGTCGGGGTTGCCGAACAACAGGATGTGGGCCGTACACAGGGAGTTGTGGGAGGCCACCGTGAGTCCCAAGGAGCCGTCGCCCCACGCGATGCGCTCCACCGCCAGGGCGGAGGAGACGGTGTCCATGCCGCTGCCGCCGTACTCCTCGGGGACGGCCAGGCCCAACAGGCCCAGCTCCGCCAGCTCCGGCACCATCTCGTGGGGGAAGACCCCTTCCCGGTCCCAGCGGGCCGCCCGGGGCCGGACCCGCTGGGCGGCGAACTCCGAGACCGCCTGGTAGACCAGCCTCTGGGACTCCGTCAGCTCGAATCGCATGCCCCTACCCCTTCACCACCCCGATGGGGCGCATCTTGGCCACCTTGCGGGAGATGCCCGCGCCGTGGCATACCTCCACCACGTCCGCCACGTCCTTGTACGCCTCCGACGCCTCCTCCGCCAGCAGGGCGCGGTTCTGGGCCCGCACCAGGATGCCGCGCTTCTCCAGCTCGCCCGCGATGTCCACGCCCCGCAGCTCCCGCACCGCAGCCTTCCGGCTCCGCACCCGGCCCGCGCCGTGGCAGGTGCTGCCGAAGGTCTCCTCCATGGCTCGCTCCGTGCCCACGGCCACGAAGGAGTACCGGCCCATGTCCCCCGGGATCAGCACGGGCTGCCCGATGGCCCGGTACCGCTCGGGGATCTCCGGGTGGCCTGGCGGGAAGGCCCGGGTGGCGCCCTTCCGGTGCACCACCAGGCGCACGGGCCGCCCCTCCACGGGGTAGGTCTCCAGCTTGGCGATGTTGTGGGCCACGTCGTACACCACCTGCAGGCCGATCTCGCGCAGCGGCCGGCCTAGGACCTTGGTGAAGGACTCCCGCACCCAGTGGGTGATCATCTGGCGGTTGGCCCACGCGAAGTTGGCGGCGCAGCACATGGCGCGGAAGTAGTCCTGCCCCTCGGGGGAGGAGAAGGGCGCGCACGCCAGCTGCCGGTCGGGCAGGGGAATGCCGTACTTCTTCAGGGCGCGGTCCGCCACCCGCAGGTAGTCCTCGCACACCTGGTAGCCGAGGCCGCGGGAGCCCGTGTGGATGAACACCACCACCTGGCCCGGGAACAGCCCCATCACCTCCGCGGCGCGGCGGTCGTAGACCTCGTCCACCACCTGGACCTCGAGGAAGTGGTTGCCCGAACCGAGGGTGCCGATCTGGTCCTTGCCGCGCTCCTTCGCCCGCTGGCTGACCTTGTCCGGGTCCGCGTCCCGCAGCTGCCCTCCGGCCTCGATGGTGTCCAGGTCCGCGGGACTGCCGAACCCCCGCTCCACCGCCCACCGGGCGCCGCCCCGCAGGACGTCGTCCACCTCCCGCAGGGACACCCGCACCTTCCCGGTGCTCCCGACCCCGGAGGGGACGTTGCGGAACAGCTCCTCCACCAGCTCCCGGAGCTTGGGCCGGACGTCGTCCTCCGTGAGGTCTGTGCGCAGCAGCCGCACGCCGCAGTTGATGTCGTAGCCCACACCACCGGGGGAGATCACACCGTCGTCCGCCTGCAGGGCCGCCACCCCGCCTACGGGGAAGCCGTACCCCCAGTGGATGTCCGGCATGGCCAGGGAGTACCGCACGATGCCCGGCAAGGTGGCCACGTTGGCCACCTGCTCCAGGGCCTGGTCCTGGCCGATCTGCCGCAGCATGGCCTCGTCCGCGTACACCAGCCCCGGCACCCGCATGCCAGGCTTGTAGTCCCGGGGGATCTCCCACCGGTACTCGTCCACCTTGCGCAGGATCCGCGTCCACTGCGTCACGGCCGTACCTTCAAACAAAGAGCCCCCCACCGTCCGTGAGGGGCCCCGCACACGCCGCCGGAGAGGTGGCTAGAAGGGGACGGCCTCCACCGCCTGGATCTCCGGGACCTCCTCGCGGATCATCCGCTCCACCCCGGCCTGCAGGGTCATCATGGAGTACATGCAGCCCACGCACGCGCCGGCCAGGCGGATCTGCACCACCCCGTCGCTCACGTCCACCAGCTCGATGTCGCCGCCGTCCGCCTGGATGTACGGGCGGATGGCTTCCAGGACGCGCTCCACCCGCGTCCGGACGTCCAGATCCTGAGAGGGCGCCTCGTTCATGCCCTCCTCCCCCTTCACGCCCGCGAGGCGTCGTCGCAGGGCTGCGCCTCGCCGGGGTCGTCCGCGGTCTTGAAGGAGTGCCCGCACCCGCACGTGGCCACCGCCCGCGAGTTGTGCACCGCGAATCCCTCCCCGAAGGGCGTCTGGCGGTAGTCGATGCGGGCGCCGTCCATGACCCGCCAGGTGAGCGGGTCCACCACCAACCGGATCCCGTGCTGTTCCGTCACCTGGTCTTCGGGCAGCACCTGATCGTCGAACCCCATCCCGTACGTGTACCCCTCGCACCCTCCCTTGGTGACGAACAGCCGCAGGTACACCGGACCCGGCTGCTCCGCCATCAGCTCCCGGATCTTCTCGGCCGCCGTGGGCGTCAGGGTGATCATGCCACCTCCCCGGGTCTGCGGATCGAACCCACCCGCAGGAAACCCTCCTTGATTCTAGGAGTGCCCGGGGCCCCTGTCAAAGCCGGCCCGTGGTTGGCCGGCGCGGGCGGCTGTGCTACAATCCCGCTGATCCGAGGGATCGACGTCCACACCCCGGGGGCCGCCCAGGCCCCGCGAGGGTTCGGCGAAAGGGAGGTCGAGGGAGCGTGAAGCGGGCGGCTGAGGCGGCGTCGGGGCTGTTCAAGGTCTTCACGGAAACCTTCCAGATCCACAGCCGGGAGCGGTTCGAGGTCCGAAACATCACCGACCTGGTGCGGAGCCTGCCCGCCCTGGCGGAGGTGACCCACGGGGTGGTGCACCTCCAGTCCCTGCACACCACCACCGCCCTGTTCCTGAACGAGTTCCAGGACGCCCTGCTGCAGGACGTCCGGGAGCTGCTCCAGCGGCTGGTGGCGGAGACGGAGCGGTACTTCCACAACGACCCGGCCTACTCCGACTGCGACCGCAGCAACGCCACCTCCCACCTGCGGTCCCTGCTGCTGGGCAACAGCGTCACCATCCCCATCCACGAGGGCAAGCTGCTGCTGGGGCGCTTCCAGAGCGTGATCTTCGCGGAGCTGGACGGGCCCCAGACCCGGCGCATCGTGGCCCAGGTGATGGGCGTCTAGACCCGACGGGTAGAACGAGCGGGGCTACGGCCGGCCCGCCGGCTCCTCCTCCCGCTGCGGCAGCCCGCTGCGCACGGGCTTGCCCGCGTTCTGCCAGGCCAGGATCCCGCCCGTCAGGTTGAACACCCGGTCGTAGCCGCGCTCCCGAAGCCACTGGGTGACCTTGCCGCTGCGCTGTCCCGACGCGCAGTACACCACCACGGTGCGGTCCCTGGGGATCTCGTGGGAGCGGGCTTCCACCTCGCCCATGGGGATCCACCGCATCCCCTCGATGTGGGCCTGGGCCACCTCCCACGCCTCCCGTACGTCCACCAGCACCGCCCCCTGGGCCAGGAGGGCGTCCACCTCACCCACGGACACCTCCGCGGGCTTGGCGTGGGCCTCGGCAACCCGGCCGTGGGCCGGCACCCCGCAGAAGGCCTCGTAGTCGATGAGCTCCCGGATGGTGGGCTGGTCACCGCACACGGGGCAGTCGGGGTTCCGGGACCACCGCACGAACCGGATCTCCCCGGTGAGGGCGTCGAACAGCATGAGCCGGTTCGCCAGGGTCTCGCCCACCCCCAGGAGGATCTTGATGGCCTCCAGGGCCTGGTGGGTGCCCATGAAGCCGGCCACCGCGCCCACGATGCCGGCTTCCGCGCAGGACGGCACGGCTCCCGGCGGCGGGGGGCTGGGGAACAGGCAGCGGTAGCAGCCCCGGCCGGGCAGAAAGGTGGTGGCCTGCCCCTCCCACCGCAGGATGCTGGCGTCCACCAGGGGCTTTCTGAGCAGCACGCACGCGTCGTTCACCAGGTACCGCGTGGGGAAGTTGTCGCTGCCGTTGATCACCACGTCGTACTGCGAAAGGATCTCCAGGGCGTTGCTGGAGGTGAGGACGGTGTGGTGGGGCACCACCCGGACGTCGGGGTTGATGTCCTCCAGGGTGCGCCGGGCCGACTGGGTCTTGGGCCTGCCGATGTCGTGGGTGAAGTGCAGGATCTGGCGGTGGAGGTTGGTGAGGTCCACCCGGTCCCCGTCCACGATCCCGATGGTCCCCACTCCCGCCGCCGCCAGGTACAGGGCCGCGGGGGAGCCCAGGCCGCCGGCCCCGACCACCAGGACCCGGCCCTCCAGCAGCTTGCGCTGCCCGGCCACCCCGACTTCCTCCAGGATGATCTGCCTGGAGTACCGCTGCAGCTGTTCTTCCGTCAGAGCCTGCACCGTCGCCATACGCCTCTCCCGAACGTGTGAGTGGACTCCTCCGGACTGTTCAACGAAGGTGAGCGCGGGGGTACTCCCCGGAGCGGAGGCTACCCCCGCCGGGGACAGATGCACTCGCGGGGCTTCCGCAGGCCACCCATGGTCCGCTAGGAGGGTACCCGACCCAGCCGCCGGTGTCAAACCGCGCTGACCCGGGTCAACAGGCGGCGGGGAATCCCCTCTGCTACAATGCCCCCGGAACACCGCAGGGAGGAGGCGCCATGGACCTGTACGACATCACCATCATCGGGGCCGGCCCCACGGGCCTGTACGCGGCGTACTACGCGGGCTTCCGGGCCCTGCGCACCAAGATCATCGACAGCCAGTCGGACCTGGGCGGCCAGGTGACCGCCCTGTACCCGGATAAGTACATCTACGACGTGGCGGGCTTCCCCAAGATCCTGGGCAAGGAACTCATCCGCAACCAGATCGAGCAGGCCATGCAGTACAACCCCACGGTGATCCTCAACGAGCGGGTGGAGGTCCTGGAGCGGCTGCCGGACGGCAACTACCGGCTGGTGACCCACACGGGCCAGGAGCACTTCACCCGGGTGGTGCTGATCTCCGCGGGGATCGGCGCCTTCACCCCCAAGAAGTACAACCGGCCCGAGCTGGACCAGTACGAGGGGCGCGGGTTGTTCTTCGCGGTCCGCAACCGCGAGGACTTCCGGGATCGCCGGGTCCTGGTGGTGGGCGGCGGGGACAGCGCCCTGGACTGGGCCCTCAACCTCCTCCCCATCACCCGGGAGCTGACCCTGATCCACCGCCGCGACCAGTTCCGGGCCCACGAGGACTCCGTGCGCAGGCTCCTCAGCTCCCCGGCCAAGGTAAAGCTGTTCTACGAGCTCAAGGCCCTACAAGGCAACGACCGGGTGGAGCGGGCGGTGATCTTCAACAACCGCACCAAGGAGGAGGAGGTCCTGGAGGTGGACGCGGTACTGGCCTTCCTCGGCCTGGTCAGCAACCTGGGCCCCATCCGGGAGTGGGGGCTGCAGATCGAGGACGACTCCATCGTGGTGAACACGAAGATGGAGACCAACCTGCCCGGGGTGTACGCCGCGGGCGACATCACCACCTACCCCGGCAAGCTGAAGCTCATCGCCACCGGCTACGGGGAGGCGGCCACGGCGGTCAACAACGCCTACGCGTACCTGAACCCCGGCGCCAAGGCCTTCCCCGGGCACTCCAGCAGCATCATGGAGAAAAAAGAAAAGGAGGCCGCGCGGGCCGGCTGACCGCCGCATCACCCGCCCGAGAACCGCCAGCGCGATCCTGGGGGACTGCGGGATCTGCTCCTACAGGCGGCCGGCCCTCGCCGTCACCGGCTCCATGCGGAGCACCCGCTTGGCCACCCACGCCAGCCACCCGCCCACGGTCCACCGCGCGGGCTTTCGGCTGAGGTTCCGGAACCCCACGGACAGGGTGTCCGCCACCGCCTCCTGCACCGCCTCGGGCGTCACGGTCCTGCCCAGGCGCAGCAGCTCCCGCTCCACCGTCCGGTACAGGGCGGGCAGGTCCTCCTCGGCCAGCCGGTCGAAGGCCTCCCGGTCCCCGGCCAGGGCCCGGTCCAGCAACTCCCGCCCCTCCAGCAGCGCCCGCTCGTACGCCTCCACCGCCTCCGGCGGCAGGGAGGCCCTCCGCCGCTCGTGGGCGTGCTCCCGCCTGAGCTTCGCCTTGTACCGGGACAGCTGCCCTTCCAGGTCGTCGAACGCCGCCCGCAGCCAGCCCTCCGGGGTGGCGGAGCGGTTGCGGCGGGCGTACAGCACCCGGCCCGGCAGGTAGAGGCGGGCGCTGCCCGTGTACTCCTCCCTGCGCGCGGCCCGCTCCATCCGGATCTCCAGGTGCACCAGGTCCGGCCGGAAGTGGCGCAGCCGCCGCTGCAGCCGCGCCACGGACCGGTCCAGGACTTCCCGGGTGTGGCCGCCCAGCTCGCACCGCTGCGTGGTCACGTGGACTTCCATACCGCCTCCTCCGCCGCTTCCTCCCAGGCCGGCTCCACGCTGCACGTCCCGCACTCCGGCTCCTGCACCCCTACCCAGCGCACCGTCTCGTCCACCTCCCGCCAGTCGGGTGTTTCCGGGTGGATCACGTCCCAGCGGCCCGCCACCTGCCCGCGGCGGTCCACCACCAGGAGCACCGCCCCCCCGCCCGTTTCCCGGGCGTCCGCGGTGCACGGGCCTGCTCCCGGGAGGTTGGAGCACGCCCGTTCTTCGCCGTCCCCCACCACCAGAAGCCGCACGCCCCACCGCTCCCACCGCTCCGCCCGCGTGCGGACCTGCTCCACGAGCTCCGCGCAGGCGCGGCACCCGCCGCCGTGCTCCACCAGGAGCACCCGGGCCGCCAGCCGCCAGCCCGGTACGGACCGGCCGCCCATCTGCACGGCCCACTTCACCGCACCACCGCCTGCTGCACCTGCTCGTCCGCGTGGTAGCTGCTGCGCACGAGCGGGCCAGACTCCACATGCCGGAAGCCCATGGCCAACCCCAAGCGCTTCAGCTCCGCGAACTCCTCCGGGTGCCAGTAGCGGTGCACGGGCTCGTAGCCCGGGCCGGGGCTCAGGTACTGGCCCACCGTCACGATGTCGCAGCCCACCGCCCGCAGGTCCCGCAGGGTCTGGACCACCTCCTCGAAGGTCTCCCCCAGCCCCACCATGAGCCCGCTCTTGCTGAGGCAGGGATAGCCCCACCGCTTGACCCGGGCCAACAGCTCCAGGGACCGGTCGTAGTTGCCGCCGCCGCGCACCCGCTTGAATACGGACCGCACCGTCTCGATGTTGTGGTTGAGGATGTCCGGGCCCGCGTCCAGGACCGTCCGCAGGGCGTCGGGGTCGCCCTTGAAGTCGGGGATGAGGACCTCCACGCTGCACTCCGGCCGCACCTGGCGGATGCGGCGGATGGTGAGGGCGAACACCGACGCCCCTCCGTCCCGCAGGTCGTCCCGGTCCACGGACGTCACCACCACGTGCCGCAGCCCCATGGCGGCCACGGCCCGGGCCACCCGCTCGGGCTCCATCCAGTCCACCTCGGTGGGCAGCCCGTGGGCGACGGCGCAGTAGGAGCAGTTGCGGGTGCACACGTTGCCCAGGATGAGGAAGGTGGCCGTCCGGCGCTCCCAGCAGTCCCCGATGTTGGGGCAGCGGGCCTCCTCGCACACCGTGTGCAGCCGCTGGGACCGCATGATGGCCACCAGCTCGCGGTAGTTGGGCCCGGAAGGCAGCCGGACCTTCAGCCAGGGCGGACGCTGCGGGGCGGGTTGTGCGGCCAAGGCGCGACCTCCTCTGCGTTCAACGGGTGACCGGGTCCACGGCTTCCAGGCTCGCCTTCACGTGGTTCAGGAACTGCACCGCCACCGCTCCGTCGAACACCCGGTGGTCGAAGGACAGGGTCAGGTGGACCACGGCCCGGATGGCGATGGCGTCGTCCCGCACCACGGGGCGCTTGACGATGGCGTCCGTGGCCAGGATGGCGGCCTGGGGGTAGTTCACGATGGGCAAGGACCACAGGGAGCCGAACACCCCGGGGTTGGTGAGGGTGAACGTCCCGCCCTGCACGTCCTCCAGGGTGAGTTTGCCCTCCCGGGCCCGGCGGGTCAGCTCCTCCAGCTCGCGGGCGATCCCCACCAGGCTTTTCTCCTCCGCCCGGTGGATCACGGGCACCAGCAACCCCTCCTCCACGGACACCGCCACCCCCAGGTTCACGTGGGGCTTCAACACGATGGCGTCCTCGGCCCACTGGGCGTTCACCACCGGCAACGCCCGCAGGGCCTCCACCGCCGCCCGAGCGAACAGGGCGGTGTACGTGAGGCGCACCCCGTGCTGCCGCTGGAACGCCTCCCGGTGGCCCTCGAACCACCGCACCAGGTCCGTCACGTCCGCCTCCACCACGCCGTACGCGTGGGGGACCTCCCGCTTGGCGCGGCTGAGGCGCTCCGCGATGGCCCTCCGGATGGGAGAGAGGGGGACGCGCTGCTCGGCCAGGGCGGCGGGTTCCGGCTTGGCCGCGGGAGCTTCCGCGGCTGGGGCGGGCTTGCGCCTGCGCTCCAGGTAGGCCAGGAGGTCCTGCTTGGTGATGCGGCCTCCCGTGCCCGTGCCCCGGATCTGCGCCAGCTCCTCGGGGGTGATCCCGTGCTCCTGCACCAGCCGGCTCACCAGGGGCGACAGGCGGCCGACAGCGGGCCCTTCGGCGGTCGGCGCAGGCCGCTCCGGTACGGGTTCGGGGCGGACGCCTTCCTCCTTCCCCTCGGGGCGGACCCCCTCCTCCTCCACCCGGGCGATGACGGAGCCCACGGGCAGGGTCTGCCCCTCCTGGGCCACGATCTCCACCAGCTGGCCGGCCACGGGGGACGGCATCTCCACGTTCACCTTGTCGGTAATGAGCTCCACCAAAGGCTCGAACCGCTCCACGCGGTCGCCGGGAGCCTTCAACCACCGTCCGATGGTGGCCTCGTAGGTGCTCTCGCCGAGTTGCGGCAGCAGAACGTCGGTGGCCATGGCGCTCAGTAGTGGGCCAGCCTGCGCACGGCGTCCAGGATCTTCCCCTGGTGGACCCAGTACCACTGCTCCAGGGGCCTCGCGAAGGGAATCCCCGGCACGTCGGGTCCGGCCACCCGCATCACGGGCCCGTCCAGGTCCTCGAAGGCCTCCTCCGCGATCAAAGCCGCAATCTCCGCCCCGAACCCTCCGAACCGGTTGTCCTCGTACACCACCAGGGCCTTGTTGGTCTTTGCCACGCTGCCCAGGATGGTGTCCTTGTCCAGGGGCCGCAGGCAGCGGACGTCCACCACCTCCACGTCGATGCCCTCTCTGGCCGCGGCCTCCGCGGCCTGTAGGGCCTCGTGCAGGGTCCACCCGTAGGTGAACACGGACAGGTCCCTGCCCTCCCGCCGCACCACCGCGGGTCCGAGGGGCACGGTGTAGTCGTCTTCCGGGACCTCTCCCCGCACCAGCCGGTACATGCGCTTGTGCTCCAGGAACAGCACGGGGTCCGGGTCCCGCACCGCGGCTTTGAGCATGCCCTTGGCGTCGTACGGGGTGCTGGGCGCCACCACCTTTAGCCCGGGCACGTGGGCGTAGAAGGCCTCCACACACTGGGAGTGGTACAGGGCGGTGCCGTGGGCTCCCCCGTACGGCACCCGGATCACCAGCGGCACCCCGAAGGCGCCGTTGGACCGGTACCGCATGCGGGCCGCCTCGCTCACGATCTGGTCGAAGGCGGGGTGGATGAAGTCCGCAAACTGGATTTCGGCGATGGGCAGCAACCCGTTGCACGCCATCCCGATGGCGCAGCCCACGATGGACGACTCCGCCAGGGGGGTGTCCACCACCCGCTCCTCCCCAAACCGCTCGAAGAGCCCCTGGGTAACCCCGAACACCCCGCCCTTGCGGCCTACGTCCTCCCCCAGCACCACCACCCGTTCGTTCCGCTCCATCTCCTCGTGGTGGGCCCGGTTCAAAGCGTCCACGTAGCGCAGTTCCGGCATCAGCTCCTCCCCGCTCAGCGCCCCGTCCACCACACGGGGTCCGTGGAGTGGTCTGGGTCGGGGTCGTAGTACACGTGCCGGGCCGCGGTGGCGGGGTCGGGATCCGGAGCTCGCTCCGCCTCGTCCGTGGCCGCGTCCACCTCCCGCCGCACCCGTTCCCGCAGGGCCTGCTCCCGCTCGTCGTCCCACAGCCCCACGGACCTCAGGTACTGGGCGAACTGCGGGATGGGGTCCCGCTGGCGCGCGGCCTCAATTTCCTCCCGGGGCCGGTAGCGCTCCTGCTGGTCGTCGCTGCTGTGCGAGCCCAGGCGCTCCACCCGGAACTCCAGAAGGGTGGGGCCCTCGCCCCGCTTGGCCCGGTCGTACGCCTCCTTCGCCGCGCGGTAGCACTCCAGCACGTCGCACCCGTCCACGCTCACCCCGGGCATGCCGTACCCCTGGGCCCTCAGGGCCACGCTGGGCACCGCCATCTGCTTGTGCAGGGGCACGGAGATGGCGTACCGGTTGTTCTCCACCGCGAACAGGCACGGCACCCTGTGGATGGCCGCGAAGTTCAACGCCTCGTGCCAGTCGCCCTGGCTGGTGCCTCCGTCCCCGATGGTGACCAGCACCACCTCCCCGGTGCGCCGGACCTTGGCGGCGTACGCCAGCCCCGTGGCGTGCGGGTACTGGGTGCCCACGGGGCTGCTGGTGGACAGGATCCTGTACTTCGGGTGGGCGTAGTGGCCGGGCATCTGGCGGCCGCCGCTGCTGGGGTCGGTGGCCTTGGCCAGCACAGCCAGGAGGATCTCCGTGGGGGTCATGCCCTTCACCAGCACCGCGGCCACGGACCGGTAGTAGGGCACGAACCAGTCGCGCTCCCGGTCCAAGGGCCAGGTCATCGCCACCTGTGCCCCCTCGTGGCCCGGCCCGGAGATGACGAACATGGCCTTGCCCGCTCGCTGGAGCTGCCACATGCGCTCGTCCAGGGCCCTGGCCAGGACCATGTAGTAGTACATCTGCAGCACATCCTGGTCGGACAGTCCCAGGGCCGCGTGCCGCGCCTCGGCCCGCACTTCCTTCGCGCTCACGTTTCCCCTCCTCCCCGCTACACGTGCACCACACGGCCCAGGGCGTCCAGGGCGGCCTCGTGGACCGCCTCCGCGAGGGTAGGGTGCGCGTGGACCGCCGCGGCCAGCTCGTGGAGGGTCGCTTCCACGCTCTTGCCCAAGATCCCCTCCGGCAGCAGCTCCGTGACCCTCGGGCCCACCAGGTGCATCCCCAGGATCTCCCCGTGTTTGGCGTCCGCCACCACCTTCACGAACCCCTCCCGCTCCCCCAGGATGGCGGCCCTGCTGTTGGCCGCGAAGGGGAACCGGCCCACCCGCACCTCGTAGCCCCGCTCCCGGGCCTGCGCCTCCGTGAGCCCGAAGGAGGCCACCTCGGGGTTGGAGTACGTGCAGCGGGGGACCGCGTCGTAGTCCACGGGACCTGCGGGGTGGCCGGCCATGTCCTCCACCGCCCGTACGGCCTCTTCGGAAGCCACGTGGGCCAGCATAGGCTGGGCGTGGATACAGTCCCCGATGGCCCAAACCCCCGGGGCGGTGGTGCGGTAGGGCCCCTCGGTGCGCACGAACCCCTGTCCGTCCAGCTCTACCCCCACCTCCTGCAGCCCGAGCCCCTCGCTCACCGGGCCGCGCCCCACGGCCACCAGCATCCGGTCGGCCTCCAGGGTCTCCTGCTTGCCGTCCCTCTCCACCACGAGCTGCAGGCCTGCCTGCGTGCGTTCCACGGACTTCAGCGTCGCAGACGTCAGCACCCGGACGCCCCTCCGGCTGAAGGCTTTCTCCACCGCCGCGCTGACCTCCTCGTCCTCTCCCGGCAGGACCCTGGGTAAGATCTCCACCAGGGTCACCTGGCTGCCGAGGCTGGCGAAGGCGCTGGCGAACTCCACGCCGATGACCCCTGCGCCCAGGATGGCCAGCCGCGGGGGGACTTCTCGGACGAACAGCAGGTGGTCGCTGCTCAACACCCGCTCCCCGTCCAGCACCAGCCACGGGAGGCTGCGGGGCCGGGACCCCGTGGCCACCAACACCCGCCGGGTGCGCAGTTCCGTCTCCGACCCGTCGTTGAGGCTCACGTGCACCCGGTCACGGGCCAGCAGGCGGGCTGTGCCCGCGAAGGTGGCGATGCGGTTCTTGCGCATCAAATACTCCACGCCCCGGTGCAGGGTGGTCACCACCCGTTCCCGGTACCGCTGCACCGCGTCCATGTCCACGGACACGGACTCCACCCGCACGCCCACCTGCGACGCGGCCCGGGCCACCTCCGCCACCTCCGCGGCGTGCAACAGCGCCTTGGTGGGGATGCAGCCGTAGTGCAGGCAGGTCCCGCCCAGCTTGTCCCGCTCCACCACCGCGGTCCGCATGCCCAGCTGGGCGGCCCGGATGGCCCCCACGTACCCGCCCGGTCCTCCTCCGATGACCACGAGGTCGTAGACGTCTTCCACGTGCGCCTCCCGCGTAGGTGTGTCGCGTGCTCCTTCCATAATACGGCCGCGCGGCCCGGCGCGCAGCCAGGCCGCGCGGCCGCACGGCACCTCGGCCTCCCGGGAGATCAGCGGGTCTGCTGGCGCACCACCTCCGCGATGTGCCCGTAGAAGGCGTTGGCGCCCGTTACCAGGGCGGCCAGGGCCATCACCGCCAGCACCACCACGCCCAGGTAGGCGAGGCTGCGCCGCCCACTCCCCTGGCTGTACGCGAAGGGGAGCGTGCCCACGCTGGCGAGCCCCGCAGAAAACCACAGAACGAAGGTCACGGACGGGTTCCGGGTCAGGTTGAAGTCCAGCACCGCCCGGGCACCCTGGAGGAGGTACAGACCCAAAAACACCGCCGGCCACGCCAGCATGCGGAGGTCCAACCCCGTGTACATGTAAAAACCCGCCATGACGAGCATCAGGGAGAACAGCCCGGTGCTGGTCCCGAACAGCTCCGAGTAGTGACCCACGGGGAAGCCCGCCCAGTCCGACCAGATGAGCTGGACGAACCCCCCCCAGGGAGAACAGCCCCAAGGCGAAGAACAGCGCTCCGAAGGACTTGCGGAGCTCCGCGGTTTCTCTGCCCGCGGCCACGTAGTACAAGTAGACGACCCCTGCGACCCCCGCGGCGGTCACCCACGCGAGAATCAGGACGAGCGGGTTGTGGAAACTCACCGCCTGTCTTGCGGACCCTCACCCCCGGCGGCGTGGGATTTTCGGATGCCGAAAAACTACGCCACGGGGCCGGTGCTCCAACCCGTCGGCTCGATGGGCTTGCGCCCCACGTACCCCTCCTCCAGACCGTGCCAGTACCGGATCTGTGGCTCGCCCAGCCTCCAGCAGTAGTACACGGGCTCCCCGCCCCGGAGGGTTAGGAAGTCCACCAGGCCCAGGTCCAGGTCCTTGAGTTCCCCGCCCGCCTCCTCGATGCGCCGCACGGCCTGTGCCATAGCCTCCAGGAGGGCCTCGGCCTCCCGTTCCAGGGTCCCGCGCTCCTCCGGGGAACTCGCCTCCAGGGCCGCCTGCACCGACCGGAGCCGGTCCCGCAGCGCCTGCAGTTCCAGTACCGCCTCCCGGACCACGGGAAGCCGGGCACTGGCCTCCTCGTAGGACAAAAACCGCCTCACCCGTTCGCTCCGGACGGCCGGCTGTGGGCGAACAGCCGGATGATCTGCTGCTCCACGAGCTGCGTCATCCCCTGTTCGAACCGCACCGCCTCACGTTCCGCGGTCTGGGGGTCCAGTCCCAGCACGTCCTGCAAGAACCGCTGGCACAGCCGGTACCGCCGCTCCTTTCCGAAGGCCACGCGGCTGCCCTCAGGGGTCAGGCGCACGCCCTCCATCCGGCTGTAGGTCACCAGCCCCGCCCGCTGGAGGCGGTCCACCATCTCGTGCACGGAGGCCACAGACACGCCCAGCCGCTGGGCCAGGGCCGTGAGGGTCACCCTCCCCTGGGTCCGCAGGTGCAGGATCGCCCGCAGGTACTCCTCGGTGCGGGAGGAGTTCAGGACTTGGCCTTTCCGCATTCCGGGCACGTCCCCCTCAGCTCCAGGTGGATCTGGCTCACTGCGAACCCCGGCGGCAAGGCTCTGCTCAGCACGTCCGCCGGCAGGGGTTCGGACAGGTCGTACACCCGGCTGCACCGCTCGCACACGAAGTGGGGGTGCGGGGTGGTCACCGCGTCGTACCTCCGGCCCTCCGCGGTCACGATCTCCCTGACCAGGCCCGCCTCCCGGAGGACTCGGAGGTTCCGGTAGATGGACCCCAGACTGACCCTGGGGAGGGACTTCCGGACCTGCAACAGGAGCTCTTCCGCGCTGGGGTGGGACCGGCTCGCCGCCAGCGCCGCCAGGATCCGTTGCCTTTGCGGGGTCAGCCTCATGGAAATGACACTCATTCGCATATTAGCAGGTGCACGACGTCTCATGGTAGGTCGCACATATGTTCGCCTATCGTGTGGGAGCTAGCCTTCTTCCTGAGGCCAGGGAGGCCAACCCCCGTGTGGATCCCCCTTGAACACCTCGACCGGATGTCCTGCATCGTTTCCCTGGGAGGCAATGCCCTGGAGGACGCGGAGCGGTACGGGGACCGGCCTTTGAGAACGGTGTGCCCTGGCACGAGCTACCTGGTGGTCCTGTACGACGCGGCGACTCCCTGCACGCCGCCGCTTGGGGAATCCAGGAGGCGCTGCCTGGGCGCGGGCTCCGGTTCATCGACCCGGACCGCGTGGTGAATGAAGTCCTAACGTCCTGGCACGCCGCGCCCGGCACAGACGCGTCCGGCCGGCATCGGGATGGGCCCTGAATTTCCACGATGCGCTCATCCTGGCGACCTGGAAGAGATCGGGTTCGACGCGCTGCTCAGCTTCGACGAGGACTTCGACTCGGTGTCCGGACCCCCCAGGATCGGCTCAGCCGCGGACGAGCACAGCTGGCTCGCCGGCAACCGCTGACGGGCCGAGGCCGGGGATAGCACGCCGGACGAGCTGTGCAGCTCCCGTCGTGCGCAGACGGTGCTCTCTTCCCGCGCCGGCCCCAGCGCAATCCAACCGAGCCACGTTATTCACCCGCCGCGGAGGGCTGCGGCGCAGCGTAGCCACCCGGGCCTCCGACGCCCGAGCGGGTCTGGTCTCCCGCACGTCGGCTCTCCCCGCGTCTCACCCCCTCCCCGTGCCCTGGCGTCCGCCTGACCGCTCGTCCCCTCGGTCCTCCTACCCGAGTGAACGCAGCACCTGCCACTTTTGGTACCTGGAACCGGTTCCAGGAACCGGTACCATGGAAGCTGGCATGCAGGAGAAGCCGGTCCGGGTCGCGGTGGTGGGCGCCGGAGGCGTGGGCGGGTACTTCGGAGGCCGCCTGGCCCTCGCGGGCGCGGAGGTGTGGTGGATCGCCCGGGGGCCGCACCTGGAGGCCCTGCGGCGGGAGGGGCTGACGGTCCGCAGCGTGCTGGGCGACTTCCACGTCCGCGGCCCGGCTACCGCCGACCCCTCGGAGGTCGGGCCGTGCGACTACGTCCTGTTCTGCGTCAAGTCCTACGACGCCGACTCCGCCGCCCGCCTACTGCCTCCCCTCCTGCACGAGGACACGGCGGTGGTCACCCTCCAGAACGGGGTGGACAACCCGGACAGGATCGCCCAGGTGGTGGGCTGGCGGCACGTCATGGGCGGAGCCGCCTTCGTGTTCGCCACCCTCCAGGCGCCCGGCGTGGTGGCCCATACCGGAGGTCCAGGCCGGGTGGTGTTCGGCGAGATGGACGGGGCGCGCACCGCGCGCGCGGAGAGGCTCCTGGCATGGTTCCAGAAGGCGGACGTCCCCGCCGAGCTGTCGGCGGACATCCGGCAGGTGTTGTGGGACAAGTTCGCCTTCATCTGCGCCCAGGCGGGCCTGACCGCGGCCAGCCGGCTGCCCGTGGGGGAGCTGCGCGAGATCCCGGAGACGTGGGAGCTGTTCCGGCGCGTGCTGGAAGAGGTCAAGTCCCTGGCGGCCGCGGAGGGGATCCAGCTCCCCCCGGACACCGTGGACCGCCACCTGCAGTTCGCGCGGCGGCTCGAACCCAACGCTACCTCCTCCCTCCACCACGACCTCGTGCACGGCCGGCGCATGGAGCTGGAGGCTCTGCACGGGACCGTGGTCCGCCTAGCGCGCAAGCACGGACTGGCCGTGCCCGTATGCGAGACCCTGTACGGCCTCCTGAAGCCCTGGGCCCTGCGCGCCGGCTAGGGGTCGCCGCACCAGCTGGCGTTCACCGCCGGAGTTCGGAACGTTCTCCGGACCCAACCGTTCGGCGACGGGACCCGAGCATCACGCTCCAAGGGGTCACTCCGTCCACTCGGGTTCGGGGCCAGGGGGCGGACCGTAGCCGAGGAATACGCCGTTCGCCTCCAACTTTCTCTGCAACTCCCCCACGGGCAGGTCGCGGGGCCGCACACCCCTTTCGACTGCCAGCGCCGCAGCCGTCCCCGCCGCTTCTCCCATCACGAAACACGGCCCTGACACCCGCGCCGCGGACTGCCCTCCGTGCGTCATGGATGCACACCGGCCCGCCACCAATAGGTTGTCCACTTTCTTCGGCACCAACATCCGGTACGGAAGCTGGTTGAACCCTCTCGAGCCCTCTCGGGGCCACCGGATCTCCACCGTCCCCAGCACGTGGTCCTCCACCGGCCACCCGTTCACCCCCACCGCGTCTGGAAACTCCACGCAGTTCAAGATGTCCTCTTCCGTCAGCTGGTACTCCCCCATCACCCGCCGCGTCTCCCGGATCCCCACTTGCGGCGGGATGTCCACGATGTACGACTTCTCGAACCCCGGCACCCAGTCCCGCAGAAACTCGAACACCTCCCACACCTGCCGCCGCCCCTGTACCTCCGCATCGCTCAACTGCCGCGCGTCCGTCCCGTCCACGGGACTTCCATCCGGATTCCGGATCTGCGTGAAGTTCACCCGCCACTCCATCGGGTTCCGCTGAGCACGCACGATGGGCGCCTTCCTGGGAAACCGTCGCCCCTCCCGCGCCGCTTGCTCCATAAGAGCCGGAATCCGCTCCCACGCCCTCCCCGCCCGTTCCGGGTCGACCCCATTCACCCGAAACATCGTCGTCGGGTACAGCAGCTCCCCGGGGCCTTTCCCTTTCTCGTACGGCACCCCCGCCCACGCTGCGAGGTCGCCATCCCCGGAGCAGTCCACGAAGACGCGCCCCCGAACCGCCACACGCCCACTCTTCGTCTCCACCAGCAGTGCGTCCACCGTGGCATCGGCCCCCATGACGACCCCCGCGCCCAGACCGTGGAACAGAATCTCGGACCCCGACGACAGCACCAGCTCGTCCGCAGCAATCTTGTACACCGACGTGTCGTACGCTTGGGCCAGGATCCGTCGGCCCAGGGAAAGGTGCGGCCGGTTCAATCCCCCAAGCCGCGCCATCCGCTCCAGGAGCTCCTGTCCGATTCCGAACACCACCTGCCGATGCTCGCCGTAGACGTTGGCGTAGAACCCACAGAAGCTGGTCACCCCGGCGGCGGTTCCCATGCCCCCCAGAAAGCCGTACCGCTCGATCAAGAGGACCGAACAGCCCGCGCGCGCCGCTGCCGCCGCGGCCGCGATTCCCGCGGGACCGCCGCCCAGCACCACGACGTCGCACTCCGCGTACACCGGGACCGCCCGGCTCGGCTCCCGCACCTCACCGCGCATGTCCTTCTCCCCTACCTGCCTCGCTCTGCAAGGGCGCGGCTCGGGCTTCGGACGGCAGGCGACCCCCGGCCGTCCTGTCCCTCACGACGCCGGCCCCTTCATCCGCGCAGCCTCCGCCCGAGGTTGGCCGCGACCAAATCGGTCAGCTCGAGCAAATCCTCCACCTCGTAGTCCGGAGGGAGGTCGCCCTCGCTCATGTCCAGCCGGCCCTCCCGACGCCGGACCCAGGCCGCTTTCATCCCCGCCGCCATGGCGCCCTGCACGTCGAACTGAGGCCCCGCACAGTAGAGCACGTCCCGCTCCTCCAGCCCGACGCGACCCAGGACCCACCGGTACACGCGGGGGTTCGGCTTTTGAATCCGCGCCTCCTCGGTGGTCCCCACGAAATCCGGCTGGAAGTCGGGCAACTTCTGCAGGTACAGGTCCAGAAACCGACGCTCCACGTCGGAGAAAATGAGGATTTGGACGCCCAGCTCCTTCTGGCGCCGCAGCGCCTCGGGGACGTCCGGGAAGGGCTCCACCTGTGCCTGAAGGGCCGTCAGGAACCGCATCCCTTCGTCCACGTCCGCAGCGACCCGGTGCAGCCGACACGCGAAGGACAGAGCGTCCCGTACCAGAACGCCGAAAAAGTCCGCGTAGCCGCGAAAGGCGGCCCGCCGGTGCAATCCCTCGAACAGAGTCACCCAGTCCCGCAGGAAAGCGTCCACGGGCACCTCCGGTGCCCACCGCTGCGCAATCCACTCCGCAGTCCGCCGCCAGGTCCACGCCCAGTTGAACAGCGTACCCTTCGAGTCGTAGAAGATGGCCCTCGGCCACCGCCCCGTCATCGCGGCCGCCCCACGGTGCGTTACCGGCGCCGGCCCCGGAACAGGCTACCGAAGTCCTGTCGGAACCGGGCGTACGCTTCCTCGTCCAGGTCCTCCATGACCACGACCTTCAGGCGTTCAGCGTCCCGGATGGGCGGGTAGATCCCCGGGACCAGGACGAACTCGCCCGCCCGGGCCAGGGCCAGCAGGCCGGCCCGGGACGTAAGGGTATCTACGAACAGCCTCGCGGCGTTCGGGTGCGGCGCCTCCCGTGCCACCGCCGCGAGCTGCGCGTCCGCCAGGATCGGCTCCACCCGCACGTAGTCCACCGGAGCGCCGCCCCGCGCCAGGATGTACATGAAGTTGAGGTGGCTGATCCCCACCGGCTGTTCTCCCGCGGCCACCTTGCTCACCACGGTCAGCGTGGACTCTTCCAGGGCCCCGAGGTTGTCCGCCAGCCGCTCCACGAACTCCCGCCACCGAGGCCCCAAGTACTTCCCGAGGTTCACGAGCCAGGCGGCACTGAAGACGCTCAGGGTCGGATCCGCCATCCCGATCCGGCCCCGCCAACGCGGCTCCGTGAGGTCCAAGTAGCTCCGCGGAGCTTGCTCCGCCCGCACCGCGCGGGTGTTGTACACGATGCCCACGGGTGTGACGCGGTAGGGTGGGGAGAACACCCCGTCCTTGTCCCACGAGGCTCGGGGGAACAGCTCGTAGGAGGGGCTCGTGTAGCGGGCAAACGCGCCCTGGCGTTTCAGCAGCCGGAGTGCGTAGCTCGGCCCGATGACCACGTCGAACATCACCCGTCGGGCCCGCACCTCGGACAGCACGCGGTCCAGGACCCGGTCGGGGGCCGCCCGCCAGTACTCGGCCTCCACCCCGTACCGGCCCTTGAAGATCCTCGCGATGACGTCGAAGTTGTCCGCGGCCATGGTCCCGTAGACGACCACGCGCCCCTCCGCCCGTGCTGCCGACGCCACGTCGCCCTGCGCGTGTGTGGGAAGGACGCCCGCAGCGAGCAGCGCTACGACCAACACCCCAGCCAACCACCACGTCGAACGAAGTCGCGTGCGCATGCGCTTCCCCCTCCGATTCGCCAGCCTCCCAGCTATTATGAGGCCTCTTGCCCGTCCCGCGGAACCGGGATACCCTGGGGCCGCCCGTGGTCCCCAAGGCCTCTCCGGCCTCCTGACCCTGCCGTCCCATCTCACCGGACCGGCCACGCCTCCGCAAACCTCCTGATGCCCCTTGCGCCGGCTCGTGGCGAAGCGTTACGCTGCTGACAGCCGTAGTCGGGGGAGGAGGCAGCCGTGGGAGACCGGAAGCTCCGGCCACAGGGCCGGGAGCAGCTACCGGGGCCGGACCAGCGCCTCACTTATCCCCTGGTCCGCAAGGGCGGCCGCCTGGTCCGGGCCAGCTGGGAGGAGGCCCTGGACCGGGCCGCGGAAGGCCTGCGGCGGATCCGGGAGCGGTACGGCGGACAGGGTTTCGGCCTGTTCAGCTGCTCCAAGTCCACCAACGAGCTCAACTACCTGGCCGGGAAGTTCGCCCGGCAGGTGATGGGCTCCAACAACGTCGACAGCTGCAACCGCACCTGACACGCCCCCAGCGTCGCCGGTCTGGCGGCGGTGTTCGGTGCGGGCGGCGGCACCAACTCCTACCGGGAGATGGAGGAGACTCACTTCATCCTCCTGTGGGGCTCCAACGCCCGGGAGACGCACCCCGTACTGTTCCTGCACATCCTCAAGGGCGTCCGCCACGGCGCGCGGCTGGTGGCGGTGGACCCCCGGCGCACCTCCAGTGTCGCCTTCGCCCACCGTTGGCTGCCCGTCCGGGTCGGCACCGACATCGCCCTGGCCAACGCCATGGGGCGTGTGATCATCGAGGAAGGGTTGGTCCACGAGGAGTTCGTGCGGGAGGCCACGGAAGGCTTCGAGCGGTACCGCGAAACGGTGCAGCCGTACACCCTGGAGCGGGCGGAGGCCATCACGGGCGTCCCCAAGGACCTGATCGCCGCCACGGCCCGGGAGTACGCCACCGCCCCCCGCGCCATGATCTGCTGGACGCTGGGGATCACCGAGCACCACAACGCGGTGGACACGGTCACCAGCCTCATCAACCTCGCCCTGCTCACGGGCCACGTGGGCCGCTCCGGTTCGGGCCTCAACCCCCTGCGGGGACAGAACAACGTGCAGGGCGGCGGGGACATGGGGGCCCTGCCCAACCGCCTGGTGGGCTTCCAGAACGTGGAGGATCCCGAGGTCCGGGCCCGCTTCGAGCGGGCGTGGGACTGCCACATCCCGCCCAAGGCGGGCTGGCACCTCACTGCCATGTACGACGCCATGGAGCGTGGCCTCCTGCGGGGCTTGTACGTCATCGGCGAGAACCCCGTGCGGTCCGACGCCAACGCCGGCCGCGTGCTGCGCCTGTTCGAGGAGCTGGAGTTCCTGGTGGTGCAGGACCTGTTCCTCACGGCCACGGGCGAGCTGGCGGACGTGGTCCTCCCCGCCGCGGCCGCGTGGTGCGAGTCGGAGGGCACCGTGACCAACAGCGAGCGCCGGGTGCAGCGGGTCCGCAAGGCCCTGAAGCCTCCGGGGGAAGCCCGGGACGACCTGTGGACCATCCAGCAGCTCGCCCGCCGGTTGGGGCGCGACTGGAACTACCCCGACGCGGAAGCGGTGTGGAACGAGGTCCGGGAGCTGTCGCCCTTGCACCGGGGCATGAGCTACCGGCGCCTGGAGGAGCTGGGCGGCATCCAGTGGCCGTGCCCCAGCGAGGACCACCCGGGCGAGCAGTTCCTGCACGCCCGCCTGTGGAAGCGGCCGGTGGAGGGGCCCCGTGCGCCCTTCCTGCCGTCCCACTACGAGCCGCCCGTGGACGCCGTGGACGACGACTACCCCCTGCTCCTCACCACGGGGCGCAGGCTGTACTTCTTCAACACCGGGGTGCAGACGGCCCTGTACTCCACGCCGGTGCCCCAGGAGGAGTTCTTGGTGCTCAACCCCGAGGACGCGCGCCGGTGGGGCGTGGGCCACGGCGACCGGGTGCGCGTGCGCTCCCGGCGGGGCTCGGTGGAGGCCACGGCGTGGGTGTCGTCCGCGGTCTCTCCGGGGTTGTGCTTCATGACGTTGCACTTCCCGGAGAAGACACCCACCAACCTGCTCACCGTGGACGCCGCGGACCCCAAGTCGGGCACCGCGGAGTTCAAGGCCACCGCGGTACGGGTGGAACCCCTGGTACCGGCCGCGGCGGCTGTGAGCGCACAGCGGGAGGACCGTCCGGCGTGAGCGGCGGGCCGGCTTTCCTGCGCGGGTGGGGTGTGGAGCTGGAACGCCTGGAACGGGTGCCCGACCCGACCCCGGAGGAGCTCCAGGCCCTCCACGCGGTGTGGGGCCACCTGCCCGCCGAGGAGCGCAAGGGGCGGCGGGACCTGTTGCTGCCCGCCCTGCAGGCGTTGCAGGCAGCCCGGGGCTGGATCTCCTACCCGGCCGCGGCGGCGGTCTGCCGGGAGCTGGCGCTGCCCGTGGCGGGGGTGTACGGCGTGGCGAGCTTCTACGCCCTGCTCGCCACGGAACCCCGGCCGCGGCATGTGGTCCACCTCTGCGACGACGTGGCGTGCATGCTACGGGGCGCCGGCGCCCTGGCGGAAGTCCTGCACCGCCGGCTCGGTGAACCCCTCCCGGAACCCGGCCACGCCGCGGGCCACCGCCCGGAGTCCTCCGCGGACAGGCCGCTTCCCGCCGTGGGCTGGAGCCGCGCGCCCTGCCTGGGCCAGTGCGACCGCGGGGTTGCGGCCCTGGTGGGCGAGGAGGTCCTGGTGGGGCTCACCGCCGGCGAGGTAGAACAGCGCGTGGATGCGTGGCTGGGGGGAGAGCAACCCCGCCCGCAGGCGCCGGTCCCGCCGATCCACCTCGGCTGGACCGGTGAGGGAACCCCGCTGCTGCTCAGCCGGTGCGGCCGGATCCGTCCTGCGTCCCTGCAGGAGTACTGCGACCACGGGGGCTACCAGGGCCTGCGCCGGGCGCTGGCCATCGGTCCGGAGGCCACGGCCCAGGAGGTCGAGCGGTCCGGCCTTGTGGGCCGCGGCGGCGCGGCCTTCCCCACGGGCCGGAAGTGGGCCCTCACCGCCCGCGAGGCGCCGCCCCGCTACGTGGTGTGCAACGCGGACGAAAGCGAACCGGGGACCTTCAAGGACCGCGTCCTCTTGGAGCAGGACCCCTTCGCGGTGATCGAGGGGATGACCATCGCGGCCTTCGCCGTGGGAGCCGAGCGCGGCTTCGTGTACGTCCGGGGCGAGTACCCCGAGGCGTACCGAACCCTCGTCCAAGCCGTGGAAGCCGCCCGGGCCGCGGGCTACTTAGGTGAGCGGGTGCTGGGCACCGACTTTTCCTTCGACGTGGAAGTCCGCAGGGGCGCGGGCGCGTACGTGTGCGGTGAGGAGACCGCCCTGTTCAACTCCATCGAGGGCTTCCGCGGGGAGCCCCGCAACCGGCCGCCGTTCCCCACCCAGGCGGGCCTGTTCGGGCGGCCCACGGCCATTAACAACGTGGAGACCCTGGCGTGCGTCCCTTCCATCCTTGCCCGGGGCGGGGCCTGGTACGCGGGCCTCGGGACCGAGCGGTCCAAGGGGACGAAGCTGGTGTGCGTGAGCGGCCACGTGCGCAGGCCGGGGGTGTACGAGGTGACCTTCGGCACGCCGCTTCGGGTCGTGCTGGAAGACCTGGCGGGAGGGGTTGCGGACGGCCGTCGCCTCCGGGCGGTGCTCTGTGGGGGTGCTGCGGGGACCTTCCTCGGGCCCGACCAGCTGGACACGCCCCTCGCCCTGGAGACCCTGCAGGCCGCGGGCGCGGCGTTGGGCTCGGGAGCCCTGGTGGTGTTCGACGACAGCACCGACCTGTGGGCGGTGGTGGAGCGGATCGCCCGGTTCTTCCGGGACGAGTCCTGCGGCCAGTGCGTGCCGTGCAGGGTGGGCACGCAGCGGCAACTGGAGCTGGTGGCCGAGCTTCGCCGGCGGGGCCGGGTGGACCCGGAGTTGCGGACGCTGCTGGAGGAACTGGCGCAGGTGATGCGGGACGCGTCCATCTGCGGCCTGGGCCAGCTGGCGCCCACCGCGGTGCTGAGCAGCCTGCGGCTCCTGGCCCACCCCTAGGGAGGACGTGCGGTGTCGGAGCAGCGGCTCGTATCGGTCGAGGTGGACGGGCAGACGGTCCAGGTCCCGGAAGGAGCCACTCTGTTAGACGCGGCGCGGGCCGCGGG
This sequence comes from uncultured bacterium, assembly GCA_964437095.1. Lineage (GTDB taxonomy): Bacteria > Sysuimicrobiota > Sysuimicrobiia > Sysuimicrobiales > Sysuimicrobiaceae > Tepidifontimicrobium. Next base: position 91,721 of record CAYTFH010000007.1, read on the forward strand.
CCGGGACGTACCCACCCTGTGCTACTCCCCGGTCCTCCAGCCCATCGGGGTCTGCCGCATCTGCGTGGTGGAGGTGGAGGGCTCCCGGCCCCTGGTGCCCGCGTGCATCCGCAGGGTAGAACCGGGGATGCGGGTCCGCACGGACACGCCGCGGGTCCAAGCGAGCCGGCGGATGGTGGTGGAGCTCCTGCAGAGCTCCGCGGACACCGCCCTGGCCCCGGACGTCCAGCGCTACGCAGTGGAGTACGGTGCCCAACCCGATCGGTGGGAACCCTTCCGTCAGGACGGGAAGCGTCGCCGTGCTCCCAAGGTGGACAACGACCTCTACGTGCGGGACCTGGACCGGTGCATCCTCTGCTACCGGTGCGTGCGGGCGTGCGGGGAGGAGGTCCAGAACAGCTTCGCCATCTCCGCGGCGGGTCGCGGGCTCGGTGCCCGCATCGACCCCGGGTTCGACCTCCCGCTCCCGGACAGTGCGTGCGTGTTCTGCGGGAACTGTGTGGCGGTGTGTCCCACGGAGGCGCTGGTCCCCAAGACCCAGTTCGAGATGCGGCGCGCCGGGACCTGGGACGAGTCCCGGCAGCACGTGGTGACCACCGTGTGCCCGTACTGCGGGGTGGGCTGCAAGCTGGAGCTGCACGTCCAGGACAACCGCATCGTCCGGGTGACCGCCCCCCTGGACGACCCCATCACCCGCGCGTTCCTGTGCGTCAAGGGCCGCTTCGGCTGGGCCTACGTCCACGCTACGGGGGCCGACTGATCCCGGCGAGGCCCCTCCGCCGTCCTCCGTACCCAGGGCAGTTGCCAGGAGCTGCCGTGGCCCCTGCGCGTGCTCTGGTCGAGCAGCGACCCGCGGTCCGCGGCCCGGTACCGGCGGCCAGGCGTTCCACTGTGCGTCCCGGCAGCCCGGGCCCGAGGCACTCGGCAGCCGGCTGCACCGCGGAACTCCCCGCACGCCCTGCCGGGCTACTGGCGGGTCAGCGCAGCAGGACGGCGGTCAAGGAACCGACCTGGCCCAGGAGGAGGGCCACGAACATCCCCACCAGCCACCTCACCCACCGGCTCAACTTGCCGTCGAGGTCCGCGAACTGCGTGCTCAACTGGTCTCGGTACCGCTCTACCTTCTGCTCCAGGGCGTCGATGCGGCCGGAAAGCCGGTGGTCGAGGGCGTCGATGCGCTCGGAGAGCCGGTGGTCCAGGGCGTCGATCCGGCCGCTGAGCTCTTCCCGGAACCGGTCCACCTTCTGGTCCAGAGAGTCGATCCGCCCGGCGAGCTCCTCCCGGAAGTGGTCCACCTTCCGGTCAACCGCGTCCACCCGCCCACCCAAGGCGTCAAGCCGGCCACCCAGCTCCTCCCGGAACCGATCCACCTTGTGGTCCAGGGC